>CAVYHB010000004.1:0-756160 GCA_963768205.1 uncultured Alphaproteobacteria bacterium
CAACCCGGAACAGTCAAAATTTCGCTGCGAGCGCTCGCAGAATTTCTCACGTCGCGCCGCCTCACGAGGCACGCCGCAGCGCAGCAGAAAATGCTGTCATTCACGCGAAACGCAGCGAAATCGATCATGTCAATGACTGTGATGCGGACTAATGCGTGTCGCCGCACTGCCAGGACTCTAACTGTGGCGAGGCTGCATCATTGTTTTCCACAAGTCTTCTGTGGATAACCGAAAAATCCTAGGCAAAGTCTAACGCTTAGTGCCGGGCAGCTGGAAAAACCTCACCTAGAGTGCGATTGCGCATTGCTAAGAATTGTGGCACTTCTAAAGCGTCCTACCAGTCTTGCTAGACTTTGCAAGATACAGTGGGGGTCCGGGCATGCTTGACTATGGAGTGTGCCGCGAGGGTAGTCGCGGGCACTTCTGCGGAGGATGAAAGCAGTGATTTCGGAATTCTTCAGGGCGATACGAGCCGGCATGACCGTGCTTGCGGATTGGGGCCATTTGCATTTCAACGGTGGGCAGCGTTTGGGCACAGGAGCCGGACATCCGAACCTATATCGGCTAATCCAATGTGCCGAGGATCTGGGTCGACCGGTATGGTTGCGCACTGGGTCATGGACGGATTGGAAGGTGTCATGACGCCGCACGTGACGCGGCAGGGCATCCCGGTTATCCGACGCGATCTGCTAGACAATCGTCAAGAACAGGACGAGCGAATCGTTCGCGGTTATCGAGGGGCATCTGTGATCAAGCATTGTGCCGGGCTGAGCAGACCAAGACGAAGTTTCTGGTGGTTCATCTGTTTAGCACCTATCGGTCTCTAATACGGCTGCGCAGCGTATCCAGGCTATCCACGATCTACGTGTTTCTCTTTGCAGCGCTAGTCGCGGCGGCCGCGTCGCCAGTGTCAGCACTTCCCGACTGGTCTGTGGCCATCAACGATACCGGGTCCGATCCGACGCCTGGCGGTGGAACGATTGTTTACAATGTGACGGTCGCAAACCAGAGCTTTGATGATGATGCGGACGAGAGCACGATCTCGTTTGTGGTTCCCGTTGGGACGGTCCTGTCGGGGACATCACTTGTCGGAGCCAATTGTACGGGCACCGCAACGACGCCGCCGAGAATTGCAGGCTTTGTCGGGACGGTCACCTGTGACCATTCCCGCCATTCCAAAAGACAGCCAAGTGGCGTTCACGGTTGACATCGTTGCCGAGAGATATCGTCGCCGACCCAACAGCGACGGTTAGTTTTTCGGGCAGCATTCCAACGTGCTGGCGACGAAAATGGCGCGAACAATGCGCGCGACTCAAGATACAACAATCGTCGAGGGTGCAGATATCGAACTGACCGTGGCCGGGCCAGCAAGCGCCGCTTCTGGCTCTAACGTGGCGTATGTGTTCACGGCAACAAACAACGGACCGAATTCCAGTGACAGCTTTGATTTCTCGTTCAATGTTCCCGACGGTCTTTCCAATATCGTTGCCCCTGCGGGGTGCAACCTGTCGGCAAACAGCTACGTGTGTTCGGGTGCCGGGCCAATTGACGATGGCGAGTTGCTCGACTTCACGTTCCAAGGTCAGCTTTCCGTAGCCTCAGGGTCGAATGTCACGCCTTCTGGGTCGGTTGGTGGCGCAAGCCCAACTGATCCCATTTCGTCGAACAACACCATTTCGATCGACACAATTGTCACGGACGGGTCCGATGTTCGGATCTCGAAGTCGGTTTCGGATGATGACCTGTTGGTAGTCGAGACCGCCACCTTCACGCTGTCGCCATCCTACACCGGCGACAACCCAACCGGCCTCACGATTATCGACAACGTGCCGTCGAACTATCTGGTGACTGCTGTCGACCCGGGCGCGACCGGCTGGGATTGCTCTGCGTCGGTCGGAAATGCAGTCGAGTGTACTCTTGCGTCGGGATTCGGGGCAGGCGCCGACGTTTCTTTGGGTGACATCACGATTGATGTAGGTCGTTGTATCTTCCGGGTCGGTGCAAAACACGGCAAGTATCACTTCCACGAGCCCAATGGACCCGAATCCGACCAACAATGTCGACGGGGACGGTGGGGTTGTGATCCAAGATCCGACCGTCGATCACCGCGCCAACAAGTCCGGCCCGTCGACCGAACTTGTCGCCGTCGGCAGCGCTTATGAATACAGGATCAGTTCAACGAACATCGGAAATGCTGGGTTCTTTGGCACACTGGTCATGGACGATGTGATTCCCTTCGGTCAGACGCTCAACAGCATCGACGAGAACGGGTGGACGTGCACGCCCGCCCCGGTTGTGGTGGGTCCGACAACCATTCACTGTGAATTGGTCTATACAGAAGCGATGCCGCTGGGGGCCGGTCAGACTTCGCCTGTAGTGACGACAACGGTGCTGGTCACCGAGGAAGGCGCGCTGCCCGAACACGCTGACCGTCAGCGCCGAAAACGCAAATATCGAGGACATTAAATCCGGCAATGACCAGATCGTTTTTTCCGTCGACCGGATAACAGTGGAGACAGCTCGGCCGACGTCACGATCATAAAGACCAGAAGCCTTGCAACCCTTGCCTCGGGTGAGGTCCAAACGTTCACGATCGAGATCGTCAACAATGGCCCGATCTCTCCCGCAGCCCCCTCGACGGCGGCCGAGGGAGTGGTCATGACCGACACTCTGGGGGAGCTGATCAACGACGTGGTCGGTCCGAATGGTGGGTATGTTTCGCACACCATCAACGCGGCAGGCACTGCTGTTGGCATGAACTGCGACACGGAATCTGCCGGCGGCCGCGCCCGCACTCTGACCTGCGAGATCGCGAGCCTGCCCGAATGCTCCCCCGGCTCTTGCCCGGTGGTGACCGTGTTGGTGCGGCCCGGCGGAAACGCCGGCTCTCGCGACGAACGAGGCGACCGTCGTCGACCACGATCACGGCGGATTCGAACGAGAACAACAACACCGACGAAGTCAGCTACACAGTGACCGCGCAAACCGATGTCACGGTGTCCAAATCGGCAACTCCGAGCCCCGCAATCGTGGGTCAGGATCTGATTTACGTCGTGACCGCAGAGAACAAACCGACAGACGGCGCATCGAACAGCCAGGTTCTGAGCACGGCAACCGGCGTAGAGATCGTTGACACCTTGCCGGATGATCTGACGTTTGTTTCGGCGTCGGGCCCTCGGCGTAACATGTTCGCAGGTTGCCTGACGTTACTTTGCCGACTTCGGCAACAAACAATATTGTTCGATGCCAATTGGGGTACTTGCCCAACAACGCGCAACGTACAGTGACCATCGTCGTTCGTCCCAACAACGACACCTTGTCTGCGGGAAGCATTACGAACAACGTTGCCATTTCGACCGATACGCCTGAAACGGACAGCGGCAACAACACCAATTCCTTGATCACCCCAATCGATCCTCCGGCGTTCGACCTGTTGGTGAACAAGACCGGTGATATTGATCCACTCGCGGTAGGCGATGACGTGATCTACAGCGTCACGGTCACCAATCTTGGTCCATCTGCCGCAGAGAACGTGGTTTTGGTGGATGATATGCCGCCGACGCGCCTCGGCTTTCAATCGGTGTCATCGCCGGCCGACGTGTCGTGCACGACGAGCGGCGGCACCCCGACGATCAACCCTGATGTGGGCCCGACCGGCGTAGAGGTCTCTTGTACCATTCCCTACCTTGGGGAAGGTGAAAGCCGTACAGTGATGATCACCGGGCGGGGGCAATCCAAAGGCACCGCGACCAACGCAGCTTCAGTGTCGGCGGACGGCTCGAACTTGTACGAAACCAACACGTCAAACGACTCTGCCACCCTTCAGACAACAGTTCGGACCCGCACCGATGTGCGCGTAAACGAAAAGGTCCCGTCGCTTGCCGCAGTCAATCTGAATGATGATTTCAGCTTCACGATCGAAGTCGAGAATGTCGCAGATATCTCATTGCTGTTCGGCGAGGCTGATGGCGTGCTGGTTGCCGACAGTCTTCCGTCGAACATGGTGCTGACGGCTGTGCCGACATCTACGGATGCAACCTGTACCGCCGCCATCGACAACACCAGTTTCGAATGTGATTTCGGCACGATGTTCAGCGGCCAGATTTCGACTATTCTGGTGCCAGTGCGTGTCATCTCGGTGTCGGAGAACCCCGAAACGTTCGAGAACACAGCCAGCATCACAACAGAGTCGCGCGATACGGTGTCGACCAACAATAGCAGCGCCGGATCCGTGGTAGTGCGGTCGTCTTCGATAACCGGTCGGGTGTTCCGCGACTTCAATGACAACGCATTGGTAACAGCGGGGGCAGATACTGGCGTCGGGGGCGTAAGAATAGATCTGGCAGGCACGGATACCGATGACGAGCCGATCAGCAGGTTCACAACCACTCTCGCCGACGGCACCTATGAGTTCGACCTGCTGCCTGAGGGCTCCTACACCGTCACACGATCGGCGATCACTGAGACCTATCAGACCGACGGCACGAATACCGCGGGCACCGGAGGAGCCACTTACACTGCTTTGACCAGCCCGACCATCAATCTGGGCGACAACGAAGAACTCGACGGCTACCTCTTTGCGATTGTCCCGCAAGCCCGAATTGGGCTTGCCAAAGCTGTGACAGCCTCGTCGCTGAACGCCAACGACGGTACGTTCGACGTCACATTCGGATTTGTCGTTGAGAACTTCAGCCTTGAGCCGTTGAACGCGGTCAGCCTGACAGACACTCTTGCGGGCAACGCCCCGCTTTTTGGCACCTACGTCGCGAGCGCTGTCGGGATGCCGCGTGGCTCCTATACGATCATCACAGCTCCCGTCAGTACGTGTGGCGGAGCAAATCGCGGCGTTCACCGGAAATGGCGCGTTTCTCGAACTGCTGTCCGGCGCGACGATTGACGCGGGTGACACATGTGAGGTCACGGTCACAGCTTCGGATCAACCCGAGCGACCCACTCCCGACAGCGGCGCCGTCGGGCGAGCAATATGAAAACACCGCCACTGCCGATGGCACCGGGGCTTTCTCGGGGCAGACCAGCGCTGGCAACGTGCTGCTCAGCGACGTTTCCGACAACGGCTCGAATCCGGACTGCCAACAACGATGGCTCAGGCGATGATGCCAATGAAGACGATCCGACACCGGTCACGATCGACTTCACGACAAGCGTGGAACTGACCAAGCAAGCCAACACGAGCGCGCTTTCCGATCCGCCGCTTGCGGGCGAAGTGGTCACCTATACCTACACCGTGCGCAATACCGGCACGACGAGCATTTTTGACATCTCCGTCACAGATGTGGCTGCGGGCTTTACCGGAACCGGCACACCGGTTCCCACCCCAACGATCACATCAGGCGGCGCGGATCTGGACGGGCAGGCGGATTTGCCCGACCTCGGACCGGGGGTCGGCACGATTGTCTACAGCGCCACATATGCACTGACCGAGGACGACATCGTCGCGGGTTTCGTTCAAAACACGGCGACCGCATCGGGGACCGATGCCTATGGTGATCCGTTGTCCGACATATCGGATGACCCCGACGTCAGTACCGATGTGGATACCGAAAGCGATGGCGAACCCGACGATCCCACCGTGGTGTCGCTGGCGTCTCATCGTCGAATTGACCGTCGACAAGACGATTGCCTCCCAGAGCTTTTCCACGCCGTTGGCGGCAAGCGACACCATCGACTACCAGTTTGTCGTCACCAACACCGGAAACGTTGACATCGATGCTGTGGCGCCTGTGGACCCTGGTCCCGAATTCAACGGCAACGCCGCCACCGGTGCAGCGCTTTCCTTCGCCACGACCGACGACACCGACCTTGAGCCATCCGAATTCGCCACATTTACCGCGACCTATGTTCTGACCGCAACCGACGTGGCCAACCTGCGGACAGCTGCAGATCCCACGGATCAGATCGTCAACATTGCGGATGCGACAGGCACACCCCCGTCAGGAACGACGCTCGAGACTGTCACTTCATCGACAAATACCGGAATTTCGCCTGCTCCTGGGATCACGCTGGTCAAGGCGATCACCGATGTGGTCGACGTGAACGGCAACGGTCTGTTCGGCGATGTCGGTGACACGATCGTCTACGACCTGACGGTGACCAACACCGGCAACACCTCTTTGGCTGGCGTGACGCTCACCGATGCCAAGCTTGGGCTGACGGATGTGGCTGTCGTGGAGACGGACCTTGCGCCGGAGGCCGTGGGTGTCTTGGCCGACCAGAACTACACGATCACCCCTGCGGATGTTGCGGCGGGCACGGTTGAGAACACCGCGACGGCGACGGGTTCGCCAGTTGCGACGGCGGCGGATGGCACGCCGGATGTGACCACCCCGCTTGAGAACCCTGACGGCTCGTCTTTGGCGGATGTCGAGGACATCTCCGGCACCGACACGCAGCCCGAGCTGGATGCGGATGGCAACCCGGTTCCGGCCGAGACCCCGGGCGCGGAGACCGACGATCCGACGGTGCTGACCCTGCCGGTGCCCGCGCCTGCGATGACGCTGGTCAAGGCGATCACCGATGTGGTCGACGTGAACGGCAACGGTCTGTTCGGCGATGTCGGTGACACGATCGTCTACGACCTGACGGTGACCAACACCGGCAACACCTCTTTGGCTGGCGTGACGCTCACCGATGCCAAGCTTGGGCTGACGGATGTGGCTGTCGTGGAGACGGACCTTGCGCCGGAGGCCGTGGGTGTCTTGGCCGACCAGAACTACACGATCACCCCTGCGGATGTTGCGGCGGGCACGGTTGAGAACACCGCGACGGCGACGGGTTCGCCAGTTGCGACGGCGGCGGATGGCACGCCGGATGTGACCACCCCGCTTGAGAACCCTGACGGCTCGTCTTTGGCGGATGTCGAGGACATCTCCGGCACCGACACGCAGCCCGAGCTGGATGCGGATGGCAACCCGGTTCCGGCCGAGACCCCGGGCGCGGAGACCGACGATCCGACGGTGCTGACCCTGCCGGTGCCTGCTCCTGGGATCACGCTGGTCAAGGCGATCACCGATGTGGTCGACGTGAACGGCAACGGTCTGTTCGGCGATGTCGGTGACACGATCGTCTACGACCTGACGGTGACCAACACCGGCAACACCTCTTTGGCTGGCGTGACGCTCACCGATGCCAAGCTTGGGCTGACGGATGTGGCTGTCGTGGAGACGGACCTTGCGCCGGAGGCCGTGGGTGTCTTGGCCGACCAGAACTACACGATCACCCCTGCGGATGTTGCGGCGGGCACGGTTGAGAACACCGCGACGGCGACGGGTTCGCCAGTTGCGACGGCGGCGGATGGCACGCCGGATGTGACCACCCCGCTTGAGAACCCTGACGGCTCGTCTTTGGCGGATGTCGAGGACATCTCCGGCACCGACACGCAGCCCGAGCTGGATGCGGATGGCAACCCGGTTCCGGCCGAGACCCCGGGCGCGGAGACCGACGATCCGACGGTGCTGACCCTGCCGGTGCCTGCTCCTGGGATCACGCTGGTCAAGGCGATCACCGATGTGGTCGACGTGAACGGCAACGGTCTGTTCGGCGATGTCGGTGACACGATCGTCTACGACCTGACGGTGACCAACACCGGCAACACCTCTTTGGCTGGCGTGACGCTCACCGATGCCAAGCTTGGGCTGACGGATGTGGCTGTCGTGGAGACGGACCTTGCGCCGGAGGCCGTGGGTGTCTTGGCCGACCAGAACTACACGATCACCCCTGCGGATGTTGCGGCGGGCACGGTTGAGAACACCGCGACGGCGACGGGTTCGCCAGTTGCGACGGCGGCGGATGGCACGCCGGATGTGACCACCCCGCTTGAGAACCCTGACGGCTCGTCTTTGGCGGATGTCGAGGACATCTCCGGCACCGACACGCAGCCCGAGCTGGATGCGGATGGCAACCCGGTTCCGGCCGAGACCCCGGGCGCGGAGACCGACGATCCGACGGTGCTGACCCTGCCGGTGCCTGCTCCTGGGATCACGCTGGTCAAGGCGATCACCGATGTGGTCGACGTGAACGGCAACGGTCTGTTCGGCGATGTCGGTGACACGATCGTCTACGACCTGACGGTGACCAACACCGGCAACACCTCTTTGGCTGGCGTGACGCTCACCGATGCCAAGCTTGGGCTGACGGATGTGGCTGTCGTGGAGACGGACCTTGCGCCGGAGGCCGTGGGTGTCTTGGCCGACCAGAACTACACGATCACCCCTGCGGATGTTGCGGCGGGCACGGTTGAGAACACCGCGACGGCGACGGGTTCGCCAGTTGCGACGGCGGCGGATGGCACGCCGGATGTGACCACCCCGCTTGAGAACCCTGACGGCTCGTCTTTGGCGGATGTCGAGGACATCTCCGGCACCGACACGCAGCCCGAGCTGGATGCGGATGGCAACCCGGTTCCGGCCGAGACCCCGGGCGCGGAGACCGACGATCCGACGGTGCTGACCCTGCCGGTGCCTGCTCCTGGGATCACGCTGGTCAAGGCGATCACCGATGTGGTCGACGTGAACGGCAACGGTCTGTTCGGCGATGTCGGTGACACGATCGTCTACGACCTGACGGTGACCAACACCGGCAACACCTCTTTGGCTGGCGTGACGCTCACCGATGCCAAGCTTGGGCTGACGGATGTGGCTGTCGTGGAGACGGACCTTGCGCCGGAGGCCGTGGGTGTCCTGGCCGACCAGAACTACACGATCACCCCTGCGGATGTTGCGGCGGGCACGGTTGAGAACACCGCGACGGCGACGGGTTCGCCAGTTGCGACGGCGGCGGATGGCACGCCGGATGTGACCACCCCGCTTGAGAACCCTGACGGCTCGTCTTTGGCGGATGTCGAGGACATCTCCGGCACCGACACGCAGCCCGAGCTGGATGCGGATGGCAACCCGGTTCCGGCCGAGACCCCGGGCGCGGAGACCGACGATCCGACGGTGCTGACCCTGCCGGTGCCTGCTCCTGGGATCACGCTGGTGAAGGCGATCACCGATGTGGTCGACGTGAACGGCAACGGTCTGTTCGGCGATGTCGGTGACACGATCGTCTACGACCTGACGGTGACCAACACCGGCAACACCTCTTTGGCTGGCGTGACGCTCACCGATGCCAAGCTTGGGCTGACGGATGTGGCTGTCGTGGAGACGGACCTTGCGCCGGAGGCCGTGGGTGTCCTGGCCGACCAGAACTACACGATCACCCCTGCGGATGTTGCGGCGGGCACGGTTGAGAACACCGCGACGGCGACGGGTTCGCCAGTTGCGACGGCGGCGGATGGCACGCCGGATGTGACCACCCCGCTTGAGAACCCTGACGGCTCGTCTTTGGCGGATGTCGAGGACATCTCCGGCACCGACACGCAGCCCGAGCTGGATGCGGATGGCAACCCGGTTCCGGCCGAGACCCCGGGCGCGGAGACCGACGATCCGACGGTGCTGACCCTGCCGGTGCCGGCACCTGGGATCACGCTGGTCAAGGCGATCACCGATGTGGTCGACGTGAACGGCAACGGTCTGTTCGGCGATGTCGGCGACACGATCGTCTACGACCTGACGGTGACCAACACCGGCAACACTTCTTTGGCTGGCGTGACGCTCACCGATGCCAAGCTTGGGCTGACGGATGTGGCTGTCGTGGAGACGGACCTTGCGCCGGAGGCCGTGGGTGTCCTGGCCGACCAGAACTACACGATCACCCCTGCGGATGTTGCGGCGGGCACGGTTGAGAACACCGCGACGGCGACGGGTTCGCCGGTTGCGACGGCGGCGGATGGCACGCCGGATGTGACCACCCCGCTTGAGAACCCTGACGGCTCGTCTTTGGCGGATGTCGAGGACATCTCCGGCACCGACACGCAGCCCGAGCTGGATGCGGATGGCAACCCGGTTCCGGCCGAGACCCCGGGCGCGGAGACCGACGATCCGACGGTGCTGACCCTGCCGGTGCCGGCACCTGGGATCACGCTGGTCAAGGCGATCACCGATGTGGTCGACGTGAACGGCAACGGTCTGTTCGGCGATGTCGGCGACACGATCGTCTACGACCTGACGGTGACCAACACCGGCAACACCTCTTTGGCTGGCGTGACGCTCACCGATGCCAAGCTTGGGCTGACGGATGTGGCTGTCGTGGAGACGGACCTTGCGCCGGAGGCCGTGGGTGTCCTGGCCGACCAGAACTACACGATCACCCCTGCGGATGTTGCGGCGGGCACGGTTGAGAACACCGCGACGGCGACGGGTTCGCCAGTTGCGACGGCGGCGGATGGCACGCCGGATGTGACCACCCCGCTTGAGAACCCTGACGGCTCGTCTTTGGCGGATGTCGAGGACATCTCCGGCACCGACACGCAGCCCGAGCTGGATGCGGATGGCAACCCGGTTCCGGCCGAGACCCCGGGCGCGGAGACCGACGATCCGACGGTGCTGACCCTGCCGGTGCCTGCTCCTGGGATCACGCTGGTCAAGGCTGTTACGGCTTTTGAAGATACCAATGGCAACACGGCGCTAGGCGATATCGGGGACCAAATCCTGTATCGTTTCGAGGTCACGAACACCGGCAACACCTCGTTGTCTAATGTTACGGTCACGGATCCCCTACTTGGGATTGCCGACGTATTTGTCACTCCCAACATTTTGCAACCAGGTCAGTCGGCTCTGCTCGAGAACCAAACCCTTGTTATCTCGACCGAGCAATTCTCAGAGGGATTTGTGGAAAACTCTGCCACGACCTCCGGGCTTGTGGTGGCGACCGGTCCCGATGGCGAACCAGATCCATCGACACCATTGGTAGGGATCGATGGCACGCCGTTGACTGTGGATGACACGTCCGACACCGGATCCGAGCCGGATGCAAATGACGACGGAACAATCGTTGCCATCGATAATCCGGCAAGCGTCGGCACAGGTGACGATCCGACGGTGATCAACTTGCCGTCGCCGTCTCTGGAAGTGGTTAAGACCGTCGAAGAGATCGCGATTTTGTTTCCGACGATCGAGCAGGTCACATTTGCCATCGAGGTCACCAATACCGGAAACATCATCCAGACCGGCATAGATGTGCGCGACGATCTGGTAGCCTTTGTTGCCCCGGCGACGCTGGTCTCTGACGCTTTCCCAGCCACGGTCGTAGCCAGCGGGTTCACCGATGGCGCTGCTAATGCGGGTTTCGACGGAGTCAACGGACACTGCGTTGTTGTCTGGCAATCCGACACTTGCCCCGAATGAAACCGGGCGAATCGAGGTGACGGTGGCCTATTCTACTGCAACCGGCGCCCCCGGATCGCCCAACACCGGTTCTGCGACGTCGGACCAGTTGCCCATTCCGGCGATCGGAACAGCCACCGTTGAAGTCCCGGATTCCGATGGCGACGGCATACCCGACTTCCTTGAGGAGGACGATGGCGACCGTGATGGTGACGGCATTCCTGATGAACTGGACTATGACCCCACCGGGTACTTTTATTGCGAGGACACCGGGCAGATACTGTCGGGCGGGCAGATTTCGGTATCTGGCGGCGGGTTCACGCAAACCGGAGTGGGGATTTCGGGCCCGATCAGCATTGTTCAGGATGGCAGCAGCGGATTCTTCCAGTTCTTCGTGACCGCGCCCGGCACCTATGCGCTTGGCCTGACCTATCCCACCATCGGCGCGCCATCGACCGCCCGGACTTCTCTGGGTACGTTGGACGTCACGACGCTGCTGCCTGCGAATCCGGGCTCGCTGGGCAGCAGCGAATTCGGTTCGACCGGGGTCCTCGCGGATGCGTCGGCGGCCGCGAATCCGTTCTACACGACCTTCGTGTTCGAGGCTGGCGACCCCTTCCTGATCAACAACAACATCCCGGTCATGCAGTGTGCCGGGGCACCGGCGGTGCTGGCCACCAAAACCGCCGACCGCGATAGCGCCGTCTTCGGCGAGACGGTCAACTACACACTGACCTTCCGAAACGATGGGGCTGTCACCTATACCGGCGCGCAGATCATCGACCGGTTACCCGCCGGGCTGGTCTATACGCCGAACACGGCGCGGGTGGATGGCGCGGCAGTGGAACCTACGATCTCCGGCGGGTCGCTGATCTGGACAGTCAATCTCGCACCGGCACAGACGATCACAGTAACTTTCGCGGCCCGGGTCCGGAATACCGGCCAGTTCGGCGTGCGCACGAACTGGACCTGGCTGCAGGACGCCGGCGGCACCCGCGTGTCGAACGTGGCCCGGGCCGACGTACGGATTGATCCTGAGCATGTGTTCGATTGCTCCGATGTCATCGGTAAGGTTTTTGATGATCGCAACAGCAACGGCTATCAGGACGGCCCCGACAGCCTGCCGCGCCAGATCACCAATCAGGATTACGTCGTCGGCAAATTTGACCTTCTGCCTGAACCCGACGAGTTGAACCGGACCGAGCCGGGCTTGGCCGGGGTACGGCTTGTCACGGTGGACGGCCTACTGATCACAACGGACGCCTTCGGACGATTCAGCGTGCCCTGCGCGGCGCTGCCGAAAAAGATCGGCTCGAACTTCCAGCTGAAGCTCGATACGCGCACCTTGCCTTCGGGCTACCGCGTGACAACCGAGAATCCGCGCAACATCCGGTTGACCGCCGGTAAGATCGCAAAAATGAACTTCGGCGCCGCTCTGTCACAGTTGGTGCGGATCGACCTGGACGCTTCGGCCTTCGCCACGGGCGGCACCGTGCCCAGTCCTGCGCTGACCGCGGCTGTCGACGGGCTGCTGGACCGCATCGCAAAGACGCCTTCGGTAGTGCGCCTGACCTATGTGCTGGCTGCGTTCGAGTCGCCGCAAACGGGCCGGCTACGGCTGAAATCATTGGAAAATCTTCTGAAGTCCAGATGGCGCGGCAAAGGCAAATACAAGCTGATGATTGAGCGTACCGTGACGCGGGTGGTGAAATGATGGGCGCTTCAATGCAAATTCGTAGCGTTCTGCGCCTGTCCTTTGCGCCCGCGATCCTGTTGGGTCTGGGTCTGTGGCAGGGCGCCCAGGCGCAAGACACGGTAATCCAGCCCGTCGGCGCCAATGCTGAACCGCCAAGCGGCACAGTTGCCAGCGGTGACGGGTTCGTCATCAGCATCGACGGGGCGGGCCCCCCGGAGAATACACCGGCGAACGCAATCCCAGCCAACACCGCGCGACAGGCCGATGTCGCCCTCTCCGAGGCGGACCTGCGCGTGACCTTCGACGGGCTGGGTGTGCGGCGGCGTCTGGACTTGCTGGTACTGTCAGATGCGCCGGTGCGGCCAGGCCAGAACATGCGTGTCCAGAGCCAGATGAACTACCCTGCCTTTGTAGAACGGGGCGAGGTCAGGGTCATCGATATAGGCGCGACTGGCGGGTCAAAGACCGTTCTGGTGGTGCCGGTCGATCCCAACGGCGCGGTGCAATTCACAGTGCCCGAAGGTGCTGACCTGGCGATGACACATCGCGTTTATGACGCGCGCGGCCGCTATGACGAGACCGCGCCACGCCCCCTGCAGAACGGACCGGATGCGGTCGCGATCGAGGATTTCGGCGACCTCGCGGTGGAAGAAGGAACAAGCAGCCTTGCCCGTCAGCGAATCCCCATCTTTGGTGGAGCGGTCACGGTCAGCGGCGACAATGTCCCCTCCGGTGCGCGAGTGCAGACACTGGGCGAGGTGATCACGCCCGATCCGACCGGGTCCTTCGTCCTGCAGCGCATCCTGCCGCCGGGGGATCAGGCGATTCCGGTGCAAGTGGTGGGCGCAGGTCCGGGAACCTACATTGAACGCATTATCACCATTCCAAGAAACGACTGGTTTTACACCGCAACCGTTGATCTGACCTATGGCATCCGTTTCGGAAACCCGACGACGGCAACGGGCGACTCCGCTTGATCGGACCTACAGCTTCGGCCGTCTTGCCGGTTATGCCAAGGGCCGCACCAGCGAGCGGCTGGACCATCACGGCCAGTGCCGACACGGGTGAAAACGACCTTGACGATCTGTTCCGTGATTTCGACGAGAAAGACCCTTATAACGTCATGCTGCGGGCCGCGCGGGAAAATGCCTATCCGACCTTTGGTGACGACAGCACGATCGAGGACGGCGCGCCAACAGAGGGCAAGTTCTATCTGAAGGCCGAAAAAGACGGCAACCACTTGATGTGGGGCAATTACACCGCCTCGGTTGCGGGCTCGAAATACCTGCGCAACGAACGCACGCTCTATGGGTTCCACGGCCTTTACCGCGGCGCCGAACAGACGACCCGGGGCCAGCCTCGCGTCTCGGTCGAGGCCTATGCCGCTAGTCCCGACCGCCTTCCCGCGCGTGAACTTTTCCGTGGCACCGGTGGGTCGATCTATTTTCTGCAGCGGCAAGATATCTCTGTCGGGTCGGAAACCATCACCGTCGAGATTCGCGACAGGGATACGGGCCGGGTGATCGAGATACGCACCTTGACAGAGGGTCGCGATTACGACGTCAACTATATCCAGGGTGTCATCATACTTGCTCAGCCTCTGTCGGGCTTTACCGGCTCTGGATCTGTGGTGACGCAGCCTGGCGGCGACTATGACATCTTTCTCGTCGCGCAGTACGAGTTCACCCCGGCGGCCACCGATATCGACGGGCTGGCCTATGGCGGCCGTGCCGAAGCCTGGGTCACGAACAACCTGCGCTTCGGTGCCACCGGCATGGTCGAACAGACGGGCATTGCCGATCAAACGGCCTATGGTGCCGATCTACGCTATGAATTGGGTGACAACAGCCATGTCACTCTCGAATTCTGCCCAGACAGAAGGGCCGGGCTTCGGGTCCTCGACATCGTCCGATGGCGGCCTGATCATCACCTCGACCGGCACAGCTGGCTCGGCCAGCGGCACAGGGCGCGCCTATAGCGCCGAGGTTCAGCTGGATTTCCAGGACCTCGGCAGTGCGCGGCCAGGCAGTTTCTTGGCTTACTATGAAAACCGCACCGCAGGATTTTCGACGCTCGACTACCAGACCACCGATGACGAAGACCTCTGGGGACTTGCGTTGGCTTATGAGGCGACCGATCGCGTGACATTGCGGTTCAGCTATGACGATTACAACAATGCCCTGGGCAAGACCGTACGCGAAGGCGAGGCGTCACTGAAATTCAGCCCCAACGACCGTAGCAGCTGGGAAGTCGGCGTTGCGCATCTGGACAAGGTCATGCCCGGTGGCGCACCTGATGAAACCGGGCGCCGCACCGATGTGGCCCTGCGCTACACCCGAGAGGCCAACGATGATTTGACCTGGTATGTTTTCGGGCAAACCACCATCGAGCGGTCCGGTGGTCTGGCCCGCAACGACCGCGTCGGCGCCGGGCTCGAACTATCGTTTTGCGCCGAACTGGAGCTTTTGATGGCGAGATTTCCGAAGGCAGTTCCGGAACTGCCGGCGAGGCGCTGCTGACCTATCAATCCGATGGCTATGACAAGACCTATGTCGGTTATCGGCTGGAGCCGGGCCGGGAGTATACTGGTGTGTCGCTGACGGGCCGCGATCAGGGCACCTGGGTAGCGGGCGGACAGCGCCGGATCAGTGACAGCGTCGATCACTTCGCCGAAAACACCTACGACGTCTTTGGCCGCCACAAATCACTGACCAGCGCCTACGGCGCGCAATACCGGGCGACCGAGGCGCTGACCTTCAGCGGCGCCCTTGAAGTTGGAACGGTCGATGATGGCATGCACGACTTCGACCGAAACGCACTGTCCCTGGGTGTCCGCTACAGTGACGGCGACAGACTGACGGCCACTGCCAAACTCGAATACCGGTTCGACACCGGCACGATCGGCGGTACTAACCGCGACCAACAGGCAATCTTCTTAGCCGCCGCAGCGCGCTATAAGATCGACGATAGCCAGCGGCTTCTCTTCAGCGCGGAATATGCCGACACTGAGACCGACAACAGTTCGATCCTGAGCGGCACCTACGCCGATGCCAGCGTCGGATATGCGTATCGCCCGGTGCTGAACGACAAGCTGAACCTGTTGTTCAAGTACCGCTATCTCTACGACATGATCGGGCAGGAAATCGACGGTACTGCCACACGCGGTCCCCGCCAGGAAAGCCACGTGTTTACGGTCGATATGGTCTATGACCTGAACCGGAACTGGACGCTCGGAGCAAAAGTTGGCGGGCGTTTCTCTGTCTCGTCACCCGACGACATGATCCCGCTCCAGCGAAATGACGCCTGGCTTGGCGTCTTGAATGCGCGTTATCACATGACTCACAAATGGGATCTGTTGCTGGAGACCCGGTATCTGAATGCGCAGCAGGCCGGGTTTTCAGAGGCTGGAGTCCTCGCTGCTGCCTACCGCCACGTAGGCAACAACCTGAAACTCGGCATCGGTTACAATTTCGGTCGCTTTAGCGACGACCTGACCGACTTGACGTTGGACGACGAAGGCATATTCGTGAACCTGATCGCGAAATTTTAAGCGTTGGGGTCGGCTTTGAATTCTAGCCGAATCGTTTATCGCGAATGACTGTTTTCGGGATGACCACTGCGTCGCAGCAGATCCATTGCCGCAGATGCAAATCTGCACCGAGATCGTCTGAGCTTATTTCGCTGCGACCGCATCAGGCCGGTTTGTCCCGCAACTCAGTCATTCCCCTGATTTCTGCGAACGTCCGCTGCTGGAAGAATCAGCCATTGGCTAATGTCGACCTATCTGTTCGAGCGCGAAGGTCGGCTTAAGAGGAAAAGCAGACCCTCGCCAGAATGGGCTCAATGACGGAGTTGCGGGACAAACCCGACCTTCGTCTTCCATTGTAGGATCTAAGTGCGGCACCTTTATCACCGACCGCACCACACTGAACTAATTGCAGTGCAGCCCAAAAGCGGCCCTCCACGCGCCCCGCAGCGAAACCCGGTATCGGAACGACCCAAGTGCAGACAGACCTAAGAGCCCGTGCAGGTTACCGTCGCATCCCATGTGTTGAGAACGACGAACTGGCTGACCGCACTTCAGTTTGCAAACGTCCCGAATGACCTGCTCTTGGCGGTGGTAGTCCAGACGGAGATGCACATGCGTGCAATCGCCGAGGAAAAGACCAGCTTGCAGCGGCCGGACGCGTGCACGGGACGCAAAGCCACTGCGCCCCGCCTTTTTCGTTATTCCTCTTGAATGGTTGAAATGTACTCGACCAGCGCAAGAATCCGGTTGCGTACCAACGCACGCTCCTGATCAAGCGTCATAGTGGAATCCATCTCCGCCATGTCGGCCGCGCTCCGTTGGCGATAGCGTTCGCCCCAAATCGGCATAATATCGCCGCCATGCACGCTGGCGGAGGTGCCTTCAATGACGTTGTAGACCCTCGATACAGGAAACACGCCGCCATTCGCCTTTTGCAGACCAGTCAAATCCAAAGACCCGAGCTCGATTAGATATTCTACAAGGTGCCCATCGCCCTTGCCTTTCGGCCCATGGCATTGCGAACAACTGTTCTGGAACTCGCGTTCCCCGATCATTGCACCCTGCGCACTCGCAATGCCAGGAACTGACAGCGCAACTCCAGCGATGATGCCTAGGATTTTTCTCATCTTTTCCTCCACTAGCGTTTCCGCGAGCACCGTCACATTTTATCAGCCGAGTGTAAATCTGCTATGATGCCGATCATGCGAAACCCTCCGGTCCGAACACGGACTTGATTAGATGATTCAATTCGTGGCTTTTAGCCAAATTGGTTTCTAAGCTAGGAAGTGCGCGCAACGTCCCCGCGGCCCGGTCGTTGCCGGTTACAATCTCGCTGCGGCTTGCCCGAATGACGGCTTACGCCGCTGCGCAGCGGCGCCGGCACTCCCGGCGTCGCAACAAGGCGATTTCTGCGAGTGCTCGCTGCGAATTTGTGATAAGTCCGGGTTGGGCTCGAAGCGGTCATAAGCCAAACTTTGACGTATGGCAGCTTTTGCCCCGATACCGGTCAACACGCGCCACCATGTCGGCGCGCGATGACTTGATTATGCCGGTTTGGATGTCGTTAGAGCCCGACGACCTTCAACGCCACATCGAGCTTTGCCACGATCTCCTCGTCGCGACGTATGTCCTCCAGCATGAGTTCGCGGATACCCGCGTCTTCTTCGGTTTCAAGATCCTGCCGCAAATCAGTAATCTCGTCCCGGAACTCGTCGCGCCGCGCCACAAGCCAATCCAGTTCAGCCTTCTCCTCTTTCGTCATCGGTCCAACGATTTTGGCCTGGCCAGTGTCCATGTCGATTTTGACGTGGTCGGGATGAGGAACAGGGTCGGGCAGATGGGTTATCCCAAGGGCGTTGCGCCGTTCCAGCTCTCGGTCCCATTCGACCTTGTACTCGATGGCGGTTTGCAGCCAGGCATCTGCCAGCGCTTTGTTCTGACGCTCGGTCGTTGCGAGCATCTCGGCAAAAAGACGTTGGGACCTGTGATCCCCCTTCGCTGCGTTGACCGAAAGTGCGCGTATGATCGCCTGGGCCATAGGCAGGGTTACATTGCGATGGCCGTCGCGCACCGAGATTTCCCGGTACGCCTCTTCAAGAACAATGTCTTTGAGACGCTCTTCGTTTAGATTTGGTTTTCTGTTCTTTGATCCCCTGGGGCGACCCTTTGGATTGCCGGACTGGCCCGGCTTGAATCGGCTGGCGGGCGGTGGCTTGCCATAGCCTACATCGTAGTCTGGGCTGGTGACGAGCGCGCGCTTGTTCTTGTCACCGCTCATTCCGCGGCCGCCAATAGCTTCACATCCGCAGGCGGCATCCACCCACAAAGAACCTGTTCGGCCTCATCTTTGGCGTAAGCCTCCCAGCGGGCGATGATGCGATCACAGTAGATTGGATCATACTCGCAGAGACAGGCACGACGCCCGGTCTTTTCCGCTGCGATCAAGGTTGAGCCGGATCCGCCGAAGACGTCCAGTACAATATCGCCCCGACCCGAGACATCCCGGATTGCGTCTGCGATCATCTGCACCGGTTTCACCGTCGGATGCAGAGCCAGCTCTTCCATCCGCCCCGCCCGCATGGTGTTGACGCCTCTATATTCCCAAACATTTGTGCGGTAGCGGCCGTGCTGGCCCAGCTCGAATGTGTTGATATGCGGCGCGTCCCCCTTTTTGAAGGCAAAGATCAACTCATGCCGTGAGCGATAAAACGTGCCCATGCCGCCATTGTCCTTGACCCAGACGATCAGGTTCTTGAGTTCGTCATAGACCCCCTGCCCGGCCCCCAGCAGTTCCCCCATATGGCGCCAGTCCATGCAGATTAAGTGGATCGATCCATCCACGCTGTGATCCGCAAGGTTACGAACTGCGCGCTTCAGGAAGCTCGTGAACTCTGATGCGCTCATCTCGCCCGACGCCATGGCAAACTCGCGATGCTGCACCTTGCCCGAGTTCCCGACATGACCGTCAATTGGCACGTTGTAGGGCGGATCGGTAAAGACCATCGTGGCGGTCTCGCCATCCATCAGCGATGCGATGGTGTCAGCAACTAAAGAGTCACCACAGATCAACCGGTGCCGGCCGAGTTGCCAGATGTCGCCCGGGCGCACACGGGCGGGCGCTTCATCGGGTGCTGCTTCATCGGCGGGATCGGCGTCCTCCTCCGGCGCCACAGCCTCCATAAGGTTGTCAATCTCAGGAATCGAGAAGCCAGTTAGTCCAATTTCAAAGTCTAGGTCTTCTGACATCAGCGCCCCGAGTTCCGCCACCAGCAGGTCGTCGTCCCAGCCTGCGTTCAGGGCGAGCTTGTTGTCCGCAAGCACATAGGCGCGCTTTTCCGCCGCATTCATATGGTCCAGCCGCAAACATGGCACGTCGGTCTTACCCAGCAACTTCGCCGCCTCAACGCGCCCGTGTCCGGCAAGGATCGTGCCGCGCTCATCGATCAGCACCGGGTTGGTAAACCCGAACTGTTCAATGCTATCGGCGATCTGCCGCAGCTGCTTCTTCGAATGGGTCCGCGCATTGCGTGCCCAAGGTTTGAGATCGCGGATCTCGATATGCTCAATGCTCGTATTGGCCACTTTTGGCTCCTTGCTGCCCGCAGGGAGAATCGCCTCACCTGCCCTTACAGTAAGATGTATCTTACGATTTGACATGCGTCAACTTCAGGTGCATCCTGCTGTTCGACAAATCAGACGGTAGGTTTCATGGATATCGGGGAGAAGCTGTTCAGCCTGCGACAGAAGAGTGGGGAATCTTTGCAGCAGGTCGCTGACAAGGTCGGTGTTTCCAAAGCGCACGTATGGGAGCTGGAAAAGGGGCGCAGTAAGAACCCATCCTTTGAGTTGGTCCGGAAGTTGGCCGCCCACTACGGCGTCAGCATCGATGTGCTGACAGGGCACGCTGCGGAACCCAACAAAAGTGACCTGCAGATCGAACGCATACACCGCGGGCTAGATGCCCTGTCAGACCGGGACAGGCAAATTGTCGAGCAGATGATCAAAAACATGCAGCAATCGTCGGCAGGCGGCGACTGACCTCGTGCGTTTGAACCGCATCGATCTGGCCGACGTCCACCGCCCCGTCACTCTTGCGCGGACCATCCACCAGCTGTTGGGCGAGCGGGATGGCCCCATTGCCGTCGAAGACATTGCTATTGCCCTCGATGTCGCAGAGGTACGGCTGGACCGATTTGACGGGTTCGAGGGCATGCTGCTGACGGACACTGTGCGGAGCAGCGGCTGCATTCTGGCCAACATATCAAAAGGCCGCCAGAGGGCGCGGTTCACGGTCGCGCATGAACTGGGACATTTCCTAATGGAACGGCACCAGCTGTCTGCCGCGGTCGGTTTCACCTGCTCGAACTCAAGACATGCGAGAAACACGCGAGGGGCGACAGCATTTGCGCCAGGAAACCCAGGCCAATCAGTTTGCAATCGAACTATTGGCGCCAGATTACCTGATGCGTCCGCTGTATTCAGACGATCCAGATCTGCGGGATGCGCAGCAACTTAGAGATCATCTCGATGTGAGCCTCGAAGCCTGCGTTCGCCGGATGGTCGAGCGGCGAGACGAACCACTGGCGGCCGTCTGGTCATATCAAGGCAACGTGCGTTATTTCACGAGGGGTCCAGACTTTCCATTTGTCGCGCTCGTTAAAGGCGACAGGATCCCGCGAACGTCAACCGCGCATCGCGCTATTGCCAACGCGAAACCCGGTTGCACGGAGTTTGCCGAGGCGGACGCGCATTCGTGGACTGGTAGATCAGGTCTCGAGCTTTTTGAGCAATCGCGGGTCACGACCAACGGGCATGCGGTCACGCTGCTCTGGGCCGAACTTCCTGAAGAGGAGGACGAGGGCGGCAGCATAAAGGAGCTTGGAGTGCCGCGGTTCCGGTGAGGGAAATGACCGTAGTAGTACAGAGTTTTGGAGCAATCCCTGTTTCGCGCGACCACCTTCCCTATTCGCACAAGCGCGTTCCCTGTTCCTACTCACTAAATTCCCTGTTCCTGAAAGAACAGGGAATTGCCCCCTAACCCCCTGTTATCCTGCACTGAATCAAGGCTAGAATTACCAAAATAGACGTTTCAGAGGCCAAAACTGCCGATTTTCCCTGTAAATTCCCTGTTAACAGGGAAATCGACCAGAGACCGGTTCGCTCAGGACTGCGCCCACCACCACTATCCCACAAGATCACGCACCGGATTGCGCATAGGGCCGAACCCGCCCACTGTACCGCCAAACAACCCGGACGGATGTCATGCCGACCAAAATAAAGGCATTGCTTTTTGACGTATTCGGAACAGTCGTCGACTGGCGCACGTCCGTGGCTGGCCAGTTGCGCGATTTCTTTGTGCCGCGCGGGGTGCAGAGGGATTGGGAGCAATTCATCCTCGACTGGCGGGAGAAGTATCAACCGGCGATGAAAGCCGTGCGCAGCGGGGCGCGGGACTTCGTGATCCTCGACGTGCTGCACCGCGAGAACCTGCTGGAATTGCTGAAGGAATACGACCTTGCGGGACTAAGCGTGGCGGAGGTCGATCACCTCACCCACGCCTGGCACCGCCTGACCCCCTGGCCGGACTGCGTGCCGGGGCTGATCCGGCTCAAGCGGGAATTCATCCTGGCGCCATTATCCAATGGAAACATCGCCTTGATGGTGAATCTGGCGCGATTCGGCGGATTACCCTGGGATGCCATCCTGGGCGCGGAGGTGACCCGGTCCTACAAACCTGACCCGAAGACCTACCTCGGCGCGTCGGCGGCGTTGGGGCTTGGCCCGGCGGAGTGCATGATGGTGGCGGCACATAACGAGGATCTGCGCGCGGCGCAGTCCCTGGGCTTTGCCACCGCTTTTATTGTGCGGCCGACGGAATATGGACCCGCGCAAACCGTCGACCTGGCGCCGGAAGGGGATTGGGCTGTGGTGACCGACAGCATGACCGGTCTGGCCGATCTATTGCTAACATCTTGATTTCTATATGGCCGTGAGGCCGCCGTCGATGGCAATGGCCTGCCCGGTCATGAAACTGTTGGCCGGATCGCAGGCCCAGAGCATCGCCTGAACCACTTCGTCGATCGTCGCAAGCCGCCGCATCGGGATCCGGGCCGAGATTCGGGCATAGGCTTCGTCACGGTCGATGCCATGGCGTCCGCCGACGTCGTCTGCCATCTCGTTGAACAGCGGCGTTGGCGCGAAGGAGGGGCACAAAGCATTGACTCTAATGCCATATTTGGCGACTTCGTCGGCGGCAGAGCGGGTCAGCCCGATAACGGCATGCTTCGAAGCTGCGTAGGCACTCAACTGGCCCGCCCCGATCAGCCCCGCTGCCGACGAGATGTTCAGGATCGCGCCGGCACGGCGGGCGATCATTCCGGGCAACTGGTGCTTCATGCACAGGAAGACGCCACGGGCATTGACCGCCATGACCCGGTCGAATTCCTTCACCGACACCTTGGTCAGCGGCTGCATAGATTGACCTATTCCTGCATTATTGATCGCCACGTCAATTGGTGCAAAATTTTTCTCGGCGTTCTGAATGTGCGATTCAATTTCATTTTCGTTATTTAAATCAACTAACTGAGCGTCAACTGTGATGGTTGATTCGTGCAGTTCCTGCTCGAGATTTTTCAAACCGGACTTGTCCAAATCGGATAAAACCAATTGCGCGCCTTCCTGCCCGAACCGCCGCGCCGCCTCGGCCCCGAAACCGCCTGCGGCACCGGTGATCATCACGGTCTTGCCAAAAAACCGGCCGCCGCTCATCGATCTAGCGCCCGCAGGCCGTGAGCGGCGAAGACCGGGACGTATTCGCCCAACTTCAAGCCGCGTTCGGGGTTCGAGGCATTGCCGTCCAGCGCCCGTCTCCTTACTCCCTGCAACACCGCGGCCATGCGGAAGAAGGAGAAGGCGAGGCAGAATCCGAAATCGTCGATGCCAGATATTTCCCTTCGTTTGCAATAGCTTGCAACAAACGCCTCGTCGCTTGGCAACCCCAGGTCCGCGCGGTCGACCCCGGCCAGCCCGCGCCCGTCGGGACCCGTGGGCATCTGCCATTGCATGATGACCGAGGCAAGGTCGGCGAAGGGGTGGCCGATGGTCGACAGCTCCCAGTCCAGAACCGCGGCGATCCGGGGCGTGTCCGGTGCGTAGATCAGGTTGTCGATGCGGTAATCGCCATGCACCAGGCAGCGCAGCCCGTCGTCCGCGGGCATCCGGTCCTGAAGCCGCGCGATCAAGCGATCCATGTCGGGGATCGGGCCGGTTTCCGTGGCTGTGTACTGCTTGGCCCAACGGGTTGTCTGGCGTTCGAAATAGTTGCCGGGCGGGCCGAAATCCGCCAGACCGACGGCGTCGATTTTGACGTCGTGCAGGGCCGCGAGAACGCGGTTCATGTCACTGAAAACAAGCGCTCTTTCTGGCTTCACTACCTCCGGCAACCGGGGGTCGAAGAATACTCGGCCCGGCACGTGATCCATGATGTAGAAGGCCGAGCCAATGATGGCGTCGTCCGCGCACAGCAGGTGCATCGCCGCGACAGGAACGTCGGTGCCTTGCAACGCCCTCTGCACCCGGTATTCGCGGTCGACCGCGTGGGCGGATTTCAGTAGTTGTCCCGGGGGTTTGCGGCGCAGCACGTAGGACCTGTCCGGGGTTTGCAGCAGGAAGGTCGGATTCGACTGGCCGTCGGAGAATTTCCGTGCCGAAAGCGGGCCGGCGTAGCCCGGCAGATGCGCCGCCAGGTAGCGGTCGACCGCGTCCAGATCGAGGGAGTGCCCCGCATCGCCCATGAAACCTTAGCCCCCGGAGTTCGTGTAGCGCCTCAGTTCCGCCCGCGCGACCTGTCGGCGGTGCACCGCGTCGGGTCCGTCGGCGAGACGCAGGGTGCGGACGTGGGTCCACATGTGCGCCAGCGGCTGGTCCTGGCTGATGCCCTCGGCCCCGTGCAGTTGCATCGCCTCGTCGATCACCTTCAGCGCCATCAGCGGGGCCACGACCTTGATCTGGCTGATCCACGGCTGGGCCTCACGCACGCCCGCGCTGTCCATCATCCAGGCCGCTTTCAGACAAAGAAGCCGGGCCTGCTCGATCTCCATCCGGGCGTTGGCGATGATGTCGTAATTGGCGCCAAGCTCGGCGATGGGCTTGCCGAAAGCTTCACGCGCCAGGCTGCGCCGGCACATCAGTTCCAGCGCGCGCTCGGCCTGGCCGATGGCGCGCATGCAGTGGTGGATGCGGCCCGGACCAAGGCGGCCCTGCGCAACCTCGAACCCCCGGCCCCGCCCCAGGATCAGGTCGGCGGCGGGCACGCGAACATCGGTGAACCGGATGTGCATGTGGCCGTGCGGCGCGTCGTCGTTACCGAACACCTGCATCGGGCGCAGCACGTCGATGCCGGGGGCGTCCGCGGCGACGACAAACATCGTGTGCTGCTTGTGCTTGTGGGCGTCGGGGTCGGTGCGGGTCATCACGATGTAGACGGCGGTGCGCGGGTCGCCGGCCCCGCTGGCCCACCATTTATCGCCGTTCAGAATCCACTCGTCGCCGTCCTGGCTGGCCCGCAGAGCGATGTTCGTGGCGTCCGAAGAGGCGACGTCGGGCTCAGTCATCAGGTAGGCCGACCGGATCTGACCCTCTAGCAGCGGCGTCAGCCAGCTGTCCTTGTGGGTCTTGCTTCCGTAGCGTTCGAGCACTTCCATGTTGCCGGTGTCCGGCGCGTTGCAGTTGAAAACCTCCGCCGCGATGCCGACCTTGCCCATTTCCTCGGCCAGGTAGGCGTACTCCACGGTGCTGAGCCCATAGCCCTTGTCCGATCCGGTCAGCCAGAAATTCCACAATCCGCGGTCGCGCGCCTTCCGTTTCAGGGTATCGAGGATTTCCAGCTGCCGGTCGGTGTGCCGGAAGCGGTCTCCGGAAGGATGCTTGCCGATCTCGGCCTGGTATTCTGCGTCGAGCGGCTCGATCTCGTTCATCACCATGTCGCGGACCTGGTCGATCAGCGGGCGGAGACGGTCGGTGATGCCTAGGTCCATTGGATGCTCCTTGCGATGAGTGGTCGGCAGGTTGCCAACGGTGAGGTTCCGGGTCGGATTGGCGCTAAAGAACCTCGAACAATCCCGCCGCCCCCATACCGCCGCCGACGCACATCGTGCAGACGACGTGGCGCGCCCCGCGCCGCTTGCCCTCGATCAGCGCGTGGCCGACCATGCGCGCGCCGGACATGCCGTAGGGGTGGCCGATGGAGATCGCACCGCCGTTGACGTTGAGCAAGTCGTCGGGAATGCCGAGGTTGTCGCGGCAGTAAAGCACTTGTACCGCGAAGGCCTCGTTCAGCTCCCACAGGCCGATGTCGTCCATCGCAAGCCCATGAATGTCCAGCAATTTCGGAACGGCGAACACCGGCCCGATGCCCATCTCGTCCGGCGCGCAGCCGACCGCGACGACGCCCATGTAGCGACCCAGCGGCGCCAGGCCGCGCTTTTCGGCCTCGCCTGCCTCCATTACCACAACGGCGCTGGCGCCGTCGGAAAGCTGGCTGGCGTTCCCGGCGGTGATATAGCGGCCCTTCTGGATCTGAAGGCCATCGGCAAAGACCGGTTGCAGGCCCTGCAACCCGGCAAGCGTGGTTTCCGGGCGATTGCCCTCGTCCTTGGCCAGGGTCACTTCGCGGTCGGAGATTTCCTTGGTCTCGCGGTCCTGCACCTTCATCACCGTCGACAGCGGCACGATCTCGTCGTCGAACCGGCCCGCTTCCTGCGCCGCCGCAGTGCGCTCTTGCGAGCTCAGGGCGTATTCGTCCTGTTCCTCGCGGGTGATGCCGTAGCGGTCGGCCACCGTTTCGGCGGTTTCCAGCATGGACATGTACATGTCGGGCTGATGCTCGGCGAACCACGGGTCGGCGGCGACGCGCATGTCGGGGGTCTGCACCAGGCTGACGCTTTCGACACCGCCGCCGATAGCGATCTGCAATCCGTCGTGGATCACCTGCTTCGCCGCCGCGCCGATTGCCATCATGCCGCTGGCGCATTGCCGGTCGACCGACATGCCTGCGACCGATACCGGCAGACCGGCCCGGATCGCGGCCTGACGGGCGATGTTGGTGGCGGTATGGCCCTGTTGCAGGGCGGCGCCGAAGATCACGTCCTCGACCTCGGACCCGTCCAGCCCGGCGCGGCTGACCGCGTGGGAAATCGCATGGGCCGCCAGGGCCTGCGGTGTGGTGGCGTTGAAGGCGCCGCGATAAGCGCGGCCAATCGGAGTGCGGGCGGTCGAGACGATCACGGCGTCGCGGGTCATGTCGGTCCTTTCGTGCTGTCTTTCGGGCCAAGGTAATGCCGGTTGATCCATTCGGCCACCAGGGCCGGTTTCGGCTGCCCGTCGATTTCGACCGAGACGTCCCAGGTGGTGGTAATCTCGCCCGGCTTGCGTTCATCCAGCGCAGCCAGGCTGAAATGCCCGCGGATACGGGCGTTCGAGGCGACCGGCGTGAGAAACCGTAGGTGGTTGAGGCCGTAATTCACGCTCATCGCCTCGCCCGCGATCTGCGGCTGCGCGTCATAGGCCATGGCGCTGAGCATGCCAAGAGTGAGAAAACCGTGCGCGACGGTCGTGCCGAAAGGCGTCTGGGCCGCGCGTTCCGGATCGGTATGGATGAACTGGTCGTCCTCGACGATGCCCGAGTAGGTGTCGATCATGTCCTGCGTGACGGGGAACCAGCGCGACGTGCCGATGGGCTGGCCCACCCCGGAACGCAACGCGTCGAGGGCGATCTGTCGCCTCAAGTGAACGTCCGTTCAATTCTGGGTGGCTGGGTCATGGGGCCTCCGGTCCGGTGCAGAGGATTGCAAGCGGCGGCGCCGATGACAAGGGCTTGCGATTGCAATGCGGGGCGCGGTCTGGTTCTGCTGCGGTAGTGAACAAGGGAGGCCGAGATGCGCGCGATGCAAAGCCGAAACCCGGGCGGGCCAGAGACACTGGAACTGGTCGATTTGCCCGACCCGGAACCGGGGCCGCGACAGGTGCGGATCGCGGTCAGGGCGGCCGGGGTCAATTTTCCCGACACCATCATCATCCGCGACCTTTACCAGTTCAAACCGCCGCGCCCCTTCGCACCGGGCGGCGAGGTCGGCGGCGTCATCGAGGCCGTGGGCAACGGACGTCGAGGGGCTGGCGGTGGGCGACCGCGTGCTGGCACTGCCGATGGTCTCGGGCGGCTTCGCGACGCAGTTGGTCTGCGACGCGGACGTGGTCTGGCGGATCCCCGATGCGATGCCGTTCGACGAGGCGGCGTGTTTCCTTTTCACCTATGGCACCTCCTATTTCGCGCTGAAAGATCGCGCGGCACTGGCCCGCGGCGAGTTGCTGCTGGTTCTGGGGGCCGCGGGCGGCATCGGCGCCTCGGCGGTGGAACTGGGCCGGGCGATGGGTGCGCGGGTGATCGCGGCGGTGTCGTCGAAAGAGAAAGCCGCGTTCTGCCGCGGGATCGGGGCAGAGACGGCGATCGTCTATCCGCGCGCAATGGACCGCGTCGCGCAAAAGGCGTTCGGCGCCGAGATCAAGGCGGCGGCCCCCGGCGGCGTGGACGTGATCTATGATCCGGTGGGCGGCGATTACGCAGAACCGGCGCTGCGGTCGATCGCCTGGAACGGCCGCTTCCTTGTGGTGGGGTTCCCCGCGGGCATTCCCAGCATCCCGCTGAACTTGCCCTTGCTGAAGAATTGCCAGATCATCGGCGTGTTCTGGGGGGCGTTCACCAAGCGCGATCCGCAAGGATTCCGGTCACAGGTAAAGGAGCTTTTCGCCTTCTACGAGGCCGGCAAGATCAAGCCGCGGGTCAGCGCGCGGTTTCCTCTGGAGGACGCAGCGCGAGCCCTGAAGATGATCGAGCGGCGCGAGGCGACCGGGAAGATCGTCCTGGAGATGACCTGAGGCGTGTAAGCGCAGGGCCCATGCCCTGCAATTCAGCCACGCCCGATCATTCCGCCGCGACCGGATCCGCTGGAAGCATCATCAGGTAGCCCGTGGCAGAGGCGAAACCAAGCATCGACCAAAGCGCGACCCAGGCGCCGGCAGAGGTGCCGGACATGTCCACATACATCGCCAACCCCATCTGCGACGAGAAGAAGACAAAGCCCGCCACGATGACGACAAAGGCATATTCGACGATCTTGTCGAGGATCCGGAAGAACGCACCCGTGACCACCAGGACGATGGTCGCTTGGTGGCCGACCGTGCCGGACACCGTGTGCTGGTGATGGTTCAGAAAGACCATGGCGACAAGGGCGGCGGCGACGGCGAAATGGGCCGAGGTCGGCAGCCGCGCCGGCATCTTGCGCAGCACCACCAGAACACTTGCCCCCAACACGAAGAACAGGCCCATCAGCGCGACATGTTCCTGCTCGGCATGGCCCGCCCCGTCGAAGACGCCGAAGGGCGGATGCATGTAGAAAGTATCGACCAGCACATATAGCGCGCCGCCGATCATCGCGATCCAGGCCTCGGCGGCGATCAGCCTGCGCGGGGCGTGGCGGTAGAGAAAGGCGGCAACGCCCAGACCCACCAGGAAGGCGGCGGGCCCTATGTGGCCGATGAATTGCTGGACGATGTGCCATTCGAAATTCGGCACCGAGATGTACCAGATCAGCCAGACGACGACGATCTGAAGGGCCGAGAAGAGCGCGATGCGCGTTGCAATGCTGTTCATGGAATCGTCCCTCTAAAAGGCGGCGCAATGCGTCGTTGCGTAATCGGGGGACGTTTTCGTATCTCTTGCCTGCGGAGTCCATGACATTCTGTGCAAGACCTCGTCGGTCCGGCGCCGCCGCCGTTGCCGCAAGGCTGTCTAGCCATGAAGCCGGTGGTCCTTGAACCTTTCGCGCAGTGTCAGCTTTGACACCTTGCCCGTGGCCGTCAGCGGCAGGTCATCGACCCAGATCACATCATCGGGCAGTTGCCACTTGGCCAGCGACGTGCCCAGATGCGCCAGCACATCCGCGGTTTCCGGCAACTCGCCTGTCGCCACGGCGATCAGCAGCGGGCGTTCATCCCATTTTGGATGCGGCACCGCGATG
Source organism: uncultured Alphaproteobacteria bacterium (assembly GCA_963768205.1). Taxonomy (GTDB): domain Bacteria; phylum Pseudomonadota; class Alphaproteobacteria; order Rhodobacterales; family Rhodobacteraceae; genus JAHELH01. The sequence continues at coordinate 29,521 of CAVYHB010000004.1, forward strand.
ACCGCGCAATTGGCGATGCCGGGGTGCGACATGGCGATGTTCTCCACGTCCAGTGAACTGATCCACTCGCCGCCCGACTTGATCAGGTCCTTGGCCCGGTCGGTGATGTTCAGAAAGCCCTCCGCGTCGATGCTGGCGACGTCGCCGGTCCCGAACCAGCCATCGGCGTCCAGTGCCGCCTCGGTGGCCTGCGGATTCTCGTAGTAGCCCGCGACCACCGTGTTGCCGCGCACGAAAAGCTCGCCCGTGGTCTTGCCGTCATGCGGCAGCGGAGCGCCATCCTCGTCGACGATCTTCAGATCAACGCCGAAGGTGCGGCGGCCCTGTTTCGACTTCAGTGCCACGCGCTCGTCCATCGGCAGGCCCTGCCGGTCGGGCGGCAGGAAACCCATGGTGCCCACCGGCGACATCTCGGTCATGCCCCAGGCGTGGCAGACATCGACGCCGCTTTCCTCGAACTCGCGGATCAGCCGCGAGGGCGCCGCAGAGCCACCGACGACGACCTGGCTGAAGCCGTCCGGCAGCCGCCCGCGCGCCTTGATCTCCGCCGCCAGCCCCAGCCAGACGGTCGGCACGCCCCAGGCCGAATAGACGTGCTCTGCCTGCATCAGGTCAAAGACGCTGGCCCCGTCGAGATTGGGCCCCGGCATGATCAGCGAGGCCCCGGTCAGCGGGGCGGCATGGGCGGTGCCCCAGGCATTGGCGTGAAACAGCGGCACCACGGGCAGCACCCGGCGACCCGCCCGCATGCAATCGGGCATCGCGATGCCGATCATCAGCGCATGCAGCACGATGGCGCGGTGGCTGTAGAGCGCGCCCTTGGGATTGCCGGTAGTGCCGGAGGTGTAGCACAGGTAGGACGCTGTTTCCTCGGGGAACTCCGGCCAGTCGAAGGCATCGTCCTGGGCCGCCAGCAGGGTCTCGTAGCACAGCACGTTCTGCAGCGAGGTTTCGGGCATGTGATCTTCGCCGGTCAGGATCACGTAGACCATGGCATCCGGGAATTGCGGGCTGAGCTTTTCGACCAGCGGCAGAAACGTCAGATCGAGACACATCACCCGGTCGCCGGCGTGATTGACGATATAGGTCATCTGTTCGGCGGAAAGCCGGGGGTTGATCGTATGGCAGACAGCGCCGATGCCGGTGACGGCATAGTAAAGCTCCAGGTGGCGATATCCGTTCCAGGCCAGCGTGGCGATCCGGTCGCCGGGGTCGATGCCGATGTCCTGAAGCGCGCGGGCGAGCCTGCGACAGCGCACACCCATCTCGCGATAGCTTTGCCGGTGCAGGCCGCCTTCGACCGTGGACGACACGACCTCGGCGCGGCCATGCACGTCCTCGGCATAGCTCAGAATATCCGCGATACGCAGCGGACGGTGCATCATGATCCCGTCCATGGGCTCACCTCCCTTGATGGCCGCGATGTTCCCCCGGGACCTTAGGCGTTTCAAGCGCGAACTGGCGACAGGTTGACCTGTCTGGCGCCCCAGTCGAAGCTGGGCGCAACCAGGGGAGGTCGCCATGACCATCGAAGCGCTGCGAACGCCGGAGGCGCGGTTCCGGGTTTTGCCGGGTTGGGATCATGCGCCGAACTACATCGACGACCTGGCGGGCTACGAGGGGCTTCGGGTACATTATGTCGATGAGGGGCAGCCGGCGGGCCGCACCTTCCTTTGCCTGCATGGCCAGCCGACCTGGGCCTATCTCTACCGCAAGATGCTGCCCGTGTTCCTGGCCTCGGGCGCGCGGGTGATCTGCCCCGACTGGCTGGGGTTCGGGCGCTCGGACAAGCCCGTCGAAGACGCCGTCTACGGCTTCAATTTCCACCGCGACATGATGATCGCGCTGATCGAGAGGCTGGATCTGCGGCGCGTGACGCTGGTGGTGCAGGACTGGGGCGGGCTGCTGGGCTTGACGCTGCCGATGGACATGCCTGACCGGTTCGAGCGGCTTCTGGTGATGAACACCGCGCTGGCGGTGGGCAAACCCGCCGGACCGGGGTTCGATGCCTGGCGCGCCTACGTGGCGGCCAATCCGGACATGGATTGCGCTCGGCTCATGGCGCGGACCACGCCTGTGCTCAGCAAAGCCGAGGCCGCCGCCTACGAAGCCCCGTTTCCGGACGCGCGCCACAAGGCCGGAGTGCGGCGGTTTCCGCAAATGGTGATGACCGAGCCGGGCATGGAAGGCGTCGATATCTCGAAGCGCGCCGTGGGTTTCTGGACGAACGACTGGCGCGGCGACAGCTTCATGGCGATCGGGATGCAGGATCCGGTATTGGGCCCGCCGGTAATGCGGGCGCTGCACGCGCGGATAACGGGCTGCCAGCCACCGATGGAGATCGCCGTGGCCGGACATTTCGTGCAGGAATGGGGCGCGCCGGTGGCCGAAGCCGCGCTGCGCCACTGGGGCGATATCTAGGGACCGATCTCAGGGATCGTCGCCGACCCGCACCAGCTGCTTGCCGAAATTGCCGCCCTTCAGCAGGTCGAGGAACGCCTGCGGCGCAGACTCCAGCCCCTGCGTGACGCTTTCGCGGTACTTGATCCGCCCGTCGGCGACCATCGGTGCCACTTCGGACAGGAACGCCCCGGCACGGTCGTTGTGATCGAAGATGATGAAACCCTGAACTCGCAGCCGCTTGACCAGGATGGCCCGCCAGGCGGCTGGCAGGCGCATGGCCGCGTCCGCCCCCTGGCCCGAGTACCAGGCGATCATGCCGCAAAGTGGGATGCGCCCGAAAGTGTTCATGCAGGGCAGCACCGCCTCGAGCGTCTTGCCGCCGACATTTTCGTAATAGACGTCGATGCCGTCCGGCGCGGCCTTGGCGATCCGGGCACGCAGGTCCTTCACATCACCTGTGCGGTGGTCGAGACAGGCGTCAAAGCCCAGTTCCTCGACCGCGAAGGTGCATTTCTCGGCCCCGCCGGCCACGCCGACCACGCGGCACCCCTTGGCCTTGGCCAGTTGCCCGACGACCCCGCCGACAGCCCCGGTCGCCGCCGAAACGACGACGGTCTCGCCCGCCTGCGCCTGCGCGATATCGCCCAGCCCGACCCAGGCCGTCATGCCCGGCATCCCCAGCACGCCAAGAAATGTCGAAAGCGGCGCGATGGACGGATCGACCTTGCGATAGCCCTTGCCGTCGCTGACGGCATGGCTGGTCCAGCCGACCTGGCCCACGACGATGTCGCCCACGACGAACCGGTCGGTGTTTGACGCCATCACCTCGGCCACGCAGCCCGCCTCCATCGTACCGCCCACCGGCACCGGCTCGGCATAGGATTTCGCGTCATCCATGCGGCCCCGCATGTAGGGGTCCAGCGACAGCCAGATCGTGCGCACCAGCATCTCGCCCGGTCCGGGCTTGTGCAGATCGCCGGTTTCCAGGCGGAAGTTATCAGGCGCCGGCTGCCCTTGCGGGCGGCTTGCCAGCACGATGCGCTGCATCTTTGTCATCTGCGTCTCCATCTTTGGTTTTCAACTATCCCCGAAGGAGGCATCCGACACCGGCCTCAAGGCGCCGACCCCTGCAATCTGCCGCCATCCCGGATCATCCGCACCGAAACCGCCCTACCAGTGCGGTCGTCGGTGTCCACGAACAGCCCCGACAGCGTCGCCTCGCCGCCCGCCGGCTGAAATCGCCCCGCCCCCATGCCGGTGATGAAGCGACGCAGCGGTTCGGCCTTGTCCATGCCGATCACGCTGTCGTAGTCGCCGCACATCCCGGCGTCGGTCTGGTAGGCCGTGCCACCCGGCAGCACCATCGCATCCGCCGTCGGCACATGGGTGTGAGTGCCGACCACGATACTGGCCTTGCCGTCGCACCAGTGGCCCATGGCCATCTTCTCGGAGGTCGCTTCGCAATGCATGTCGACAAGGCTGGCCTGGGCCTGGCCGCCGAGATTCTTCAGCACTGGCTCGATGGCCGAGAACGGATCGGCAAAGGGTCGCTTCATGAACACCTGGCCCAGCACCTGCGCCACCAGGACCTTGCGGCCCCGCGTCGCCTCGAACAGCCTGGCGCCCTGGCCCGGTGCCGATTTGGCGAAGTTCAGCGGCCGCAGGATGCGCGGCTCGCTGTCGATGAAGCCCAGCATTTCGCGCTGGTCGAAGGCGTGATCGCCAAGCGTCAGGCAATCGGCCCCGGCCTCGAGCAGCGCCTCGGCATGGGCGGGCGACAGCCCTGCCCCGCTTGTGGCGTTCTCGGCGTTCACCACCACGAAATCGAGCTTCCAGTCCTCGCGCAGCCGTTTCAGCCGCGCGATGATTGCGTCCCGACCCGACCGGCCCACCACATCGCCAAGAAAGAGTATTCGCATGGCCCGTCCCTAGACCGCGCGGACGCGGGCAACAACCCGCATCGAACCGCCCGTCACGCGTCGAACCGCCCCTGTTCGGTGTTCTTCTTCAGCCGATCGGCGGCAAAGACCCGCCCATTCATCACACCCCAGACGCCCGGCGTCAGCAATTGCGAGGCGACCACCGCCCCGCCGAGGTTGAACTCGCCATCCGACGACGACAGCGAAAACGGCCGCATCGCGCCGGTCAGTACCACGGTCTTGTCCTGCACCCGGCCCGCCAGGTAGCGGGCGGTATCGCCCATGGTGCCGGTGCCGTGGGTGACGACCAGCGCCGGTTCCGCCGACTGCTCCACCGCCGATGCGACGGCCTCGCGGTCGGCATCGTCGAAATAGAGGCTGTCCTTGAGCATCAGCAGCTTGACCGCCGGGAAATGGCAGCGCCCGATGCGCAGCATCTCGGGGATATGCGTCGCACCGTCGGGCGCGAAGGCCAGACCCTCGGTCCGCGGATCGTGCACCTTGTCGATGGTGCCGCCGGTCACAATGATCTTGACGTCCTTCATGGCAATTCCCTTTCGGGCCGGATCACCCCGGCTTCCGTCACGATCAGGTCGAGCGGCTGGTCGGTCGCCTCCAACGGCAGATCGTCCGTCTCCTGCGCCGCCCAGGCAAAGCCCACGGCCATCGTCGGCCGCGCCGCGCGCAGGCGTTCCAGGGTTCGGTCGTAATAGCCGCCGCCATAGCCAAGCCGCCCGCCACGGCGGTCGAAGGCCAGCAGCGGCACGATCAGCACATGCGGTTCCATTTCGACCGCTTCGACGGGCACCCGCGCGCCGAACGGCCCCGGCCGCATCGCGGCATCGGGTGCCCAGCGATGAAACACCAGCGGCACCGCCTTGCCGGGAATGATCGGCACGCCGATGATGCCGTCTGCGGCCAGGTCGGCCATAGCGGGCAACGGGTCAATCTCGCCGCGCATCGGCATGTAGCCCGAGACGGGCCTGCCACGGTGCGCCTCCAATACCTCCAGCAGACGCGCGGCACCCGCCGTCCGGTCACCGGTGGAAAACGCCACCTTGCGACGCTCCATCGCCGCCCGCCGCGCGGCGGCCTTGCGGTCCTCAAGCCCGCTCACAGCAGGACCAGCGCCGCCAGGCCAAGGAAGGCCAGAAAGCCGACGACATCCGTCACCGTGGTCACGAAAGCGCCCGAGGCCAGCGCCGGGTCGACCTTCATCCGGTCAAGCGCCACGGGGATGATCGTCCCCGCCAGCCCCGCCACCACCAGGTTGATGACCATCGCCGTCGCGATCACCAGCCCCAGGACGGGGGAGCCGAACCAGATCACTCCCACAACGCCCATCACCACGGCGAAGATCAGGCCGTTGATCAGCCCGACGAGCGTTTCCCGCCGGATCACTCGCCACACGTTTGACCCGGTAAGATCTTTGGTGGCGATCGAACGCACCGCCACGGTCAGGCTTTGGGTGCCCGCGTTGCCGCCCATCGAGGCGACGATGGGCATCAGCACGGCCAAGGCCACAAATTGGCTGATCGTATCCTCGAACTGGGCGATCACGAGGCTGGCCAGGATCGCCGTGACCAGATTGACCGCGAGCCAGGGAAAACGGCGCTTGGTGGTGTCGGCCACCGTGTCGGACAGGCGGCTTTCGTCGCCGACGCCGGCCAGGCGCAGAATGTCCTCTTCATGCTCTTCGTCAAGCACGGCCATGGCGTCGTCGATGGTGATAACGCCCACCAGCCGCCCCTCGGCATCGACAACGGGGGCCGAGATCAGGTGGTACTGGTTGAAGACGTAGGCGACCTCGCCCTCGGGCTCGGTCACCAGGATCGTCGAAAAGCTGTCCTCGCTCAGGTCGCGAAGCTTGGTTTCGCGCCGGGAGCCGAGGATCCTGCCCAGTGTGACGTAGCCCACGGGCCGATAGCGCGGATCGACCAGCACCATGTGATAGAATTCGTCCGGCAGGTCGTCATGGCTGCGCATGAAGTCGATGGCCTCGCCAACCGTCCAGTGTTCCGGCCCCACCACGACCTCGCGCTGCATCATGCGTCCGGCGGAGTATTCCGGGTAGGTCATCGCGCTTTCGACGGCGACGCGGTCGCTGTCTTCCAGCGCACTCAGGATGGCCTGTTGCTGGTCGGGTTCCAGGTCCTCGATGATGTCGACGACGTCGTCGCTTTCCAGCTCCCGCACGGCCTCGGTCAGCACATGAGGCGACAGGTAACCGATCACCTCTTCGCGGATCGATTCGTCGATTTCCGACAGGATCTCGCCGTCGATGCCGGGCTCGAAAAGCCGTACGATGCGTTCCCGCCGGTCCGGGCTGACCTGTTCAAGAAGGTCGGCGATGTCGGCGGCGTGCAACGGGTCCATCAGCGCGGCAAGAAGCTTGGCATCGCCGGCCTCGACCGCAGCAAGGATGGCGTCAACCGTCTCTGTCTCCAGCTCGAAGCTGTACTCGTCCGGGCGCTGTTCTTCGGTCATGGCCTGCCTTTTCGCGTCGATTGTGCGGACATTAGAGAAGGTGCTTCGCGAGAAACAGGGGTGGTACGCGATTTACGCAAACTAGTTGGGCCGCTAGGCTTTGCTCCGATCGGGAGGGATCGGACATGGCGGAAACGAAGCTGTTGCTGGGACAGACCCTGAGCTTTCGGGGCGACCCGTTTCATGCCCCGATAGACGAGGTGGCCGTGTTCCAGTCCCACGGCGGCGTGGTGATCGAGGACGGGCGCATCGCCGACTGCGGCACGGCGGACGCGATGCGCGTCGCTTATCCGGAGGCGGCGGTGGTGGATTACGCGCGCGCGCTGATCAGCGCCGGGTTCGTCGATGCCCATGCGCATTATCCGCAGACCGCGATCATCGCCAGTTGGGGCAAGCGACTGATCGACTGGCTGAACAGCTATACCTTCCCCGAAGAGATCCGGTTTTACGACGCCGATTATGCCGCAGACGTGGCGGCGCGCTATTTCGACCTGACGCAGGCGAACGGCACCACCACCGTCTGCAGCTATTGCACCATCCATCCCGAAAGCGTCGACGCTTATTTCGCCGAAGCGAAGAAACGCGGCGCCCGGGTGGTGGCTGGCAAGACTTGCATGGACCGCAACGCGCCCGAGGCCCTGCGCGATACCGCGCAATCGGGCTATGACGACAGCAAGGCGTTGCTGGAGAAGTGGCACGGGGTCGACCGGCTGTCCTATGCGATCACACCGCGGTTTTCGCCGACCTCGACGCCGGACCAGTTGCAGGCGATGGGAGCGTTGTGGGCCGAGCATCCGGAATGCCTGATGCAGACCCATCTGAGCGAACAGACCGACGAGATCGCCTGGGTGAAGGGCCTGTTCCCGGAGGCACGCGATTACCTGGATACCTACGAGACGTTCGGCCTGCTGGGGTCCGGTGGGCTTTATGGCCATGCAATCCATCTGGAGCCGCGCGAAAAGGACCGGTTGCGAGAGGTCGATGCCTCGTTGATCCATTGCCCCACGTCAAACACCTTCATCGGCTCGGGGCTATTCAACATGGCCGGGCTGACGGCAGCGGGGCACCGGGTGGGACTGGCCACGGATACCGGCGGCGGGTCGTCTTTTTCCATGCTGCGTACGATGGCGGCGGCCTACGAGGTCGGGCAGTTGAACGGCACTGCTCTGCATCCCGCACAGCTTTTCTGGCTGGCGACGGCGGGGTCGGCGCGGAGCTTGCGGATGCAGGACCGGATCGGGACGATCGCGCCGGGGATAGAGGCCGACCTGGTTGTGCTGGACCTCGCCTCGACCCCCGCCATCGCCCAGGCGAGCGCCCGGGCGGAAGATATCTGGCAGGCACTTTTCCCGACGATCATGATGGGCGACGACCGCGCCACCCGCGCGGTCTGGGTGAACGGACAGGCGGTGGTTTGATGTCTCGAATCGTCCCGTGACACAGGCCTCGAACAAGCTTTGGTTGAGAAAATTGGCCTGCTTGCGGTGACCTTCATGACAAGCGGCGCAGCGGTTGGCCTGTTCAACGTGCTGAAAGCCTATGTTGAACGGGACCGAAGCGTCAGTTTCACCGTCGAGAAACCCGACGGCAGCAAGACGACGCTGACGGCGGCCAGTCTCAAGGACGCGAAATCCCCGAAGGACGCGCTGCAGGAAGACTCACTTCTCTGAAATTCGGAGGGCCGGTGGCATGGCCGAAAATCGCTACGGCATCCTGATCGCCAACCAAAGCTACCCCGAGGATAGCGGGTTTCATTCGCTGAACTGCCCGCTGAACGACGCCGAGGCTCTGCGTGAAGTGCTGGAGGATCCGGCGCACGGAGAATTCACCGAAGCCGAAGCCCTGAAGGATCTGCCCCGAAGCACGATCCTCGAGCGGCTGGAAGAGATGCTCGAGAAGGTCGAGCGGGACGATCTGGTCTTCATCTACTTCTCCGGTCACGGCAAGACCGACACCAAGGGGAACCTGTTTTTCGCGGCGCAGAACACCAAGGCGAACAGGCTGCGCGCGACCGGGATCAATGGCAGGGACATCACCGAGCTGATCCACGAATCCAACGTCTCGAAGAAGGCGCTGGTGCTGGATTGCTGCTATGCCGGGGCGATCGCCAAGGGGTTCAAGGGGGCCGACGATATCGCCCAGGACCGGGTCGACGAGTTCGCCAAGGACCTATGTCCTGATGGCGACGGGAGAGCTGTCGCTGGCCGAGGAGGACCCCGAGGAGGGTCTAAGCGTCCTGACCCGCCACATGGTCGACGGTTTGCGCGGCAAGGCCGACGTGAACCGCGACGGCATCATCACGCTGACCGAACTTTCGCGCTACGTTCACAAGCAGGTCATCGATTTCCACGACCAAAAACCCACCGAGGCGGGGCTAGGGATTCAGGGCGACTTGGCGATCAGCAAGTCCGGCTTCGAGCCCGAGAAAGAGCTGTGCGAGAAGATCATGGCGCATCTGGCCGCGTGGAAAATGGAGAACACGATCACGTTCAAGGTGGCCGCCGAAGCGGAAGACATCCTGGAAAAAGGGCGCGACCTTCAGATCCCGTCAGAGATCGGGCGCCGGGGTTTGCTGGAACAGATCGTATATGACGACCTCAAGCCCGGCGCTTTCCTGGAAAAGTGGTTTCAGATCGCGGCAGAAGCCAAGCCGCCGGTCATCGAGAAAGAGCCCGGACCAAACCTCGAAATGCCTCCCCCGCAGAAGAGGCCGCCCGCTGACCCGCCACCTTCGCCCCCCGGCCCCTGGCGTTCCGACACGAAGGCAGAATCCAGGGCCGGCGTCCACAAACCCAATCCGGAAGACGGAGTGGTGGTCAGCGTCCTTTGGGTGCTGATAGGCCTCGGCGTGGTTGGATTGGCGGCGGGCCTGTTCGAGGCCAACAACATTTCCCTGTCGGGATACTCCCTCGACAAGCTTGCTTCGGGCCTGTTCATCGGAACGTCGATTGCGGCATTCCTCTGCCTGCGCTGGTATCAAATGCACCGGCACAAACTGGGATGGGTGGCCAAGCTGGTCTGTTTCACGGGGACGGCTGCCTACAGTGCCTCCGGTGTCTGGCTCTTGACCAACATGAGCTTCTGATCGCGCCGGCCGGCCATTGCCAAACCCCCGGCGCGGCTCAGGCCGCCCAAAGACCGGCTGCAAGCCGGTTCTGGGTCCGAACGATGGCCCCAAGGTCCACGGTCACCACCTGCCCGTCCCGCACCACCTGGCGACCCTCGACGATGAGGTCGCGCACCCGGGTCGGTCCGGCCAGCAGCAAGGCCGCCGGGTCCCAGGACCCGGCGCTCTCGATCCCCGAAACGTCCCAGATCGCGAGATCGGCGCGTTTGCCCACCGCGATCTGGCCGCAATCCTCGCGGCCCAGCACTTGCGCACCGCCCCGGGTGGCGATCTCCAGCGCCTCGCGCGCACTCATCGCGTCGGCGCCCGAGGCGACCCTTTGCAGCAGCATCGCGGTGCGCGCCTCTGCGATCAGGTTGCCGGTGTCGTTGCTGGCCGAGCCGTCGACCCCGAGACCGACCTGCACGCCCGCATCCCGCATCGCGCGGACCGGCGCGATACCGGACCCCAGGCGGCAGTTGGAACAGGGGCAATGTGCCACGCCGGTGCCGGAGCGGGCGAACAGGTCGATCTCCGAGCCGTCAAGCTTCACGCAATGGGCGTGCCAGACGTCGTCGCCGGTCCAGCCCAGGTCCTCGGCATACTGGCCCGGACGGCAGCCGAAGTTCGCCAGGCTATAGGCGATATCCTCGTCGTTTTCCGCCAGGTGCGTGTGCAGCCTCACGCCCTTGTCTCGCGCCAGCAGGGCGGCATCGCGCATCAGGTTGCGGCTGACCGAAAACGGCGAACAGGGGGCAAGGCCGATGCGCAGCATCGACCCCTGGCGCGGGATCGTGAAATGCGTCGATCAGACGAATCGCGTCGTCGAGGATCGCCGCTTCGCGTTCCACCAGGCTGTCGGGCGGCAGGCCGCCGTCGCTTTCGCCGATGGACATGGCGCCGCGGGTCGGGTGAAAGCGCAGGCCGATCTCGCGCGCCGCCTCAATCGTGTCGTCCAGCCGGGCACCGTTGGGATAGAGGTAAAGGTGATCAGAGGTCAGCGTGCAGCCCGACAGCGCCAGCTCGGCCAGACCTGTCAGGGCAGAGACCCGCATTTCCTCGGGCCCGAACCGCGCCCAGATCGGGTACAGCGTCTTGAGCCAGCCGAAAAGCAGCGCATCCTGGCCGCCCGGCACGGCGCGGGTCAGGGTCTGGTAGAGGTGATGGTGGGTGTTCACGAGACCCGGCGTGACCACGGCCCGGTCGGCCAGGATCGTCTCGCCGGTCGTGGTTAGATCCGCGCCGAACTCGGCGATGACACCGTCCTTCAGGCGGATGTCGGTGCCGTGCAGTTCGCGCCGGTCGTCGTCCATGGTCAGGACAGTGGCGGCGTTCTTGATCAGGAGTTCGGGCATGGCGGGCCTCCTTGCGATGTGGGGCCCGGTTCGCGATGCAAAGAGAACGGTGGCGCTGACAGAATTCGGGCGAAGGACTCAGCGCCTGGAAGACTACGCGAGATCGGTGCGGGGATTAAACGGCAATTGGTTGATGGACTATTCGGGAAATCCTGAAAGTCGCCGGTATCACGGCGCGACGGTCCGGAGAATGGCAAGCGCCGCGGTATGGATTTCCACATTCGCCGCGGCCAATACCTGCCCGCCCTGATGCACCGGGCCGCCCGCCCAGTCGGTGACGATGCCGCCCGCCGCCTCGATCACGGCGATCGGCGCCTGCACGTCGTAGATGTGCAGACCGGCCTCGACCACCAGGTCGATCTGACCGGCGGCCACCAGCGCGTAGGCATAGCAATCCATCCCGTAGCGGGTCAGTTTCACCTTCGAACTCGAATGCCTTGAAGACCGAGCCTTCGTCGGGCGTGCCGACCTCGGGAAAGGTTGTGAAAAGGATCGCCTGGTCCAGCGCGCGGGCGGCGCGGGTTTCAGCGTGCGCGCCGCCCGGAGGGTCCGATCAAGCTGCGCCAGCCCCAACCCGCCGATGAACCGTTCGCCGATATAGGGCTGGTCGATGATGCCGAGGATCGGGCCGTTGGCATCGCCGACCGCGATCAGGACGCCCCAGGTCGGCGTGCCGCTGAGAAAGCCGCGCGTGCCGTCGATCGGGTCGAGCACCCAGGTCAGGCCCGATGTGCCTGCCTTGTCGCCGAATTCCTCACCGAGGATGCCGTCGTCGGGACGCCGTTGCGCAAGGACCGCACGCATCGCGGCCTCGGCGTCGCGGTCGGCGATCGGTGACCGGGATCGAAGGCGGCGGCGTCCTTGTTGTCGGCGGCAAGCCCCGGCGCTCGGAAATGCGGCAGGATCGCCGCGCGAGCGGCATCGGCCAGCGCATGGGCCGTGGCGATCAGATAGTCGCGTTCAGAAGGCTTCAAGTTCGATCATCAGACATTACCGGCCGGCACCCCTGACCGGCGCGGTACTGTCTGGACTGCCAGGCGTCAAGGGCGCTCAGGCAACGTCGCTCATGACGCGGGCCAGTTCGAATAACCGACGGCGCTGGTTTTCGGGCATCGCGTAATACGAGCGGACCAGTTCCAGGGCTTCCTTGTCGCCAAGGATGTCGCCCGGCACGCCGCCATGCTCGATGTCGCTGCTCTTGACCTTTTCGTCGATCCCCTCGAAGAAGAAACTGACCGGTACGTCGAGTGCGTCGGCGATATCCCAAAGACGCGAGGCACTGACCCGGTTCATCCCGGTTTCGTACTTCTGGATCTGCTGGAACTTGATTCCCACCTGCTCGGCCAGCTGCTGCTGGGTCATTCCGACCATCCAGCGCCGGTGCCTGACCCGCTTGCCCACGTGTACATCCACTGGATGTTTCATTTTTTCTGGCTCCTTACAACTCATGACAGTAGACACAGAAGCCATGCACCCGCCGATTTTCTCAACCTGTCTTTTTGGATAGGTTGCCTTAGTGCGCTGAAATACCGTGACTTTTCAAAGAAAGTTAAGAAAATTGGTTGTTTCTGTCACATAAGAGGTCGTCATCTTAGGGTTGAAACCTTCCGTTAACAGTCGTCCGTTAACCATTCGCCCATAGGTAACGGTTGCTGCGCCGAGAGGTGGCGCGCGACGTCGCTGCTTGGTATCGGCGCAGGAGGTACGGCGCGGAACGGACGGAGGAAGCGATGCGGGCGTTTGTGATCGAGGATTTCGGCGCGGTGCCGATTCTGCGCGATATCGCGGTGCCCGAGCCCGGAACTGGCGAGGTGCGTGTGAACATCGCCGCCTGCGCCCTGAACTTCGCGGATCTGCTGATGATCGAAGGGCGCTACCAGGAGCGCCCGACGCCGCCGGTGACGCTGGGCATGGAACTGGCGGGCACGGTCGATCGGTCTGGCGCGGATGTGCAGGGGCTGGTCCCGGGCGACCGCGTCGCGGTCTATGCCGGTCATGGCGGTCTGGCCGAGGCCGGCGTTTTCGCGGCGGCGCGCTGCACCCGAATTCCCGACGGCATGGCATTCGACACCGCGGCCGCGCTTCAGATCGCCACGGCACCGGCCATCTGGGCGCTGGTGCGCCGGGCGACGGCTACAGCCGGGCGAGACGTTGCTGGTGCTTAGGGGCCGCGGGCGGCGTCGGGCTGGCGGCGGTCGAGATCGGCAAGCTGGTTGGCGCCCGGGTCATTGCCAGCGCCCGCGGCGCGGCGCGACTGGAGATTGCCCGCAGGGCCGGGGCCGATCACCTGATCGACAGCGAGACCGAGGATTTGCGGCTTGCGGTCAAGGCGCTTGGCGGGGCGGATGTGGTTTCGACCCGGTGGGCGGGGCGGCCTTCACCGACGCGTTCCGCGCGCTGCGGCCCGAGGGGCGGTTATTGTGCATCGGTTTTGCCAGTGGCGAGGTGCCGCAGATCGCGGCCAATCAACTTCTGGTCAAGAATATCGACATGATCGGGCTGAACCTTGGCGGCTACCTGCGCTTCAACCCGGGCGCGTTGCGCGACAGCATCGGCCAGGTGCTTGACTGGGCGAGCGCGGGCAAGCTGGCGCCGCATGGCAGCCATCGGTTCGAATTGCAGGACGCGGCAGAGGCGCTGGAGGTTCTGCGGCAGCGCCGGTCGACTGGCAAGATCATCGTCACGCCGTAACGCGTGCGCATTGGATGTTTCACGCCGTAAGGCGGGCTTTGCCGTTGTCGCGTCCCGAGCCGCGATAGGTGCTGCGGATCACGTCGCGCAGCGACCTGGCCACCGGATCGTCGGCCTTTTCCATGTAAAGCACGATCCGGGTTTCGCCGAGGTCCGGCAGGGCACCGCCGTGGTCGATCGGTGCCGTCTGGCGCGGCAGGGCACCGTCGATACCCGCCGTGACCGCAAGGTCGGCGCTGACGACGGCCTCGACGGCATTGTCGAGATCGGATTCGACCGCCATGTCCCAGGCGAGGCCGGCCGCTTCCAGCCGCCGCAGGACGCCGGACCGGAAAATGCAATTTGAACAGAACGCCACCGGCAACGGCGCCTCTCGCCAGGCGTTGCCGCCCTCGGCCCCGATCCAGACAAGCGGCAATCGCACCAGCACCTCGCCACCCGAGCCCGGCTGGTCCTCGGTGGTCAGGATGGCATCGCATTCGCCGCGCCCGAACATCTCTTTCAGGCGCACTGTTGGGGCGGAATTCAAGCGGATCTTCATGCGCGGGAAGTCGCAGGCCAGACGGCGCAGGATCGAGGGCACGTTGGGATAGACGATGTCATGCGGCACGCCAAGCACGATTTCGCCCTCGTATTCGTTGGCGGTCAGACGGCCCAGCGCCTCGTCGTTCAGCTCCAGCATCCGGCGCGCGTAGCCCAACAGTTGCTCGCCGGCCGCCGTCAACGAGACCGAGCGGGCCGAGCGGTCGAGAAGTTGCAGATCAAGCGCCTCTTCCAGTCGCTTCAGCTGCATCGACACCGCCGATTGCGTGAGGTTCAGAAAGCCTGCCGCGCGGGTCACGCCGCCGGTTTCGGCGACCATGGCAAACGAGCGCAGGGCGGTCAGATCGAGGTTTCTCGGCATATCACGATCCCTTATGGTTCACCCCAAAAACATTCATTTCAAAAATACACAGCGTCCGCGCTAAATATCAACCATCGTGATGTCGAGGCCATAAACATCACAGGAATCGAAGGAACCCGCCATGACAACCTTTACCACGAATCTTCGGACGACCAGCCGCCGCCACGTCGCGCATCCGTCGTTCTGGCAGTGGCTGAAACTCGCTTTCGCGGCACGCCGGCAGCGCCGAGAGCTGTCGCAATTGCCTCCGCACCTGCTGACGGACATCGGCGTAAGCCAGGACGAAGCCGACAGCGAAGCCAAGCGCAAACTCTGGGATGTTCCGGCGCATTGGCTGCGGTAACGCCCGCCTGTAGGATGCTGCGTATCCGGTGTCGTAAAGCCTTGAAATTCGGCCCCGTAGCCACGATATTCGTTCTCAAGAACGGCAATGGGGCCGAGTTACCGACCTGGAGGCATTACATGGCGAACTATCAAACCGCTCGTCCGGTTGCGGGCGTCCGCACGGCCGAGATTGACGCGGGCCTACGCGCCCATATGAACAAGGTCTACGGCACGATGTCCGTGGGCCTGCTTGTGACGGCGGGCGTGGCCTGGGCGGTGGGCAGCAACGATGCGCTGCTGTCGATCTTCCGCAATCCCGCGACGCTGCAACCCAACATCCTTGGCTGGATCGCGATGTTCCTGCCGCTGATCATGGTCTTCGCCTTCGGTGCGATGATCAACCGTCTGTCGGCGGCCGGCGCGCAGCTGTTCTTCTACGTCTTCGCCGCCGCGATGGGCCTGTCGATCAGCTGGATCTTCGCGGCCTTCACAGGCATCTCCATCGCGCAGACCTTCCTGATCACCTCGATCTCGTTCGCGGGTCTGTCGCTTTGGGGCTACACCACGAAGAAAGACATCAGTGCCTGGGGATCGTTCCTGATCATGGGCGTGATCGGCCTGATCGTCGCCTCGATCGTGAACATCTTCCTGGGCTCGCCCGCGATCCACTTCGCGATTTCGGTGCTGGGCGTGCTGATCTTCGCGGGCCTGACGGCCTATGACACGCAGCGGATCAAGACCGATTACATCCAGCATGCGCAGGCGATGGATCAGGAATGGCTGGCGAAGTCGGCGATCATGGGGGCGCTGAACCTCTATCTCGACTTCATCAACTTGTTCATGTTCCTGCTGCAATTCCTCGGCAATCGCGAATAAGCGACAGTCAGATCCGACCAAGGGGGCCCGTGCGATGCGCGGGCCCTTTTCTTTTGTGCGCGGCGTCCTGCCAATGCACCGCCACTTGCCCTATTGATGCCATGTACGCCCGTAATAGTTGTATAAAGCGCAGTATACTCGCGCCTTATCACGGAGCGTTCATGATCAAGGAACAATCGAAGGCCGCGCTGGAGGCCTGGCTGCGCGAGAATGGTGGGCCGGTTGTCACCGCCATCAACCAAGGCGCCCGCCCGGTGAACCCGGTCGGCGTGCGCATGATCCGCGAGCGCTCTGGCGTCGGCGTGTTCGAGTTAACCTGCGACAGCCGGCGCGCGATCGTCAAGGTCTTCGACAATCGCTCCAAGGACGCCCGCAACGCCTGCGAACGCGAAGCCTTCGCCCTGCACACGATGCGGCAGACCGGACTGGTGCCGCGGCTGATTACGTTCGCGCCCGACGAGGCCTTCGTGGTCACCGAGTTCGTCGAGGGCACATCGGTCGAGGCGCTGCTGACCGAGCATAACCTGATACCGCTGTCCCAAAAGATCGGCGCGTGGCTGGCCCGCTACATCGCCTGCCAGCCGATGCGGCACCTCGATCTCGACTGGTTCAGCTATCTGGGCCAGTACACCGGCGTCATCACCGATGCGGTGAAAGAGCAGGCCCGCGCCCAATTCGGCAGCAACCGGATTGCCGCTTTCGCGCTGGCCAAGAACGACCTGGCGCCCGAGAATTTCATCCAGCGGGACGACGGCACGCTTGTCGGCATCGACTTCGAGCGCAGCCGCTTCAAGCCCATCGGCTGGGACGTGATCGCCGCCGCCTGGGTCCTGATCAAACGCTTTCCGGGGCGCGAGGACGACTTCATTCCGGCGCTGATCGACGGATGGAACAGTGCGGGTGCCGCCGAAGCGCCGCACGGACTTCGAGGCGCTGACGATGTTCTTTGCAAAGCAGGCGCAGGGCCTGAACTGGAAACGCACGCCGTACAAATTGTAGCGGCGCGCATTGCAATTGATTTCACGGTGGCAGCGTCAGAATGCCCTGGGCGCCATCACCTGCTGCATGGCGACCTTCGCCTCATGCGCCTTCAGGCTTTGCCGACAGGACGCGCCATAGGCGGCCACATCGGTCTCAAGCTGCGGGAACAACTCGATGATCTCGCGCCGGGTGCGCCGGGCCATGCCCGACAGTCCGACCGCGCCGGGATGGAAGCTTTCGCTTGGCATGCCCTCGGAATAGACGATCTCGTGCTGGTCGAAGAGGATGTGGAAATACTCCACCTCGCCGCCCTCTTCCACAGTGATCGTGTCGCCGTTGACCAGGTGCCGCGCCGCCACCAGGGCCTCGTTCTGGCCGAACAACACCTCCAGTTCGCCGCCCTTCAGCAACACCCGGTGTTGCGGCGAGACGACGACGTCGCGCGAATTGCCCAGCGTGCCGGCCTTGATCCGGATCGGCGCCAGGTGGCCCTTGCCGGGCACCCGGGTCGAACCGATCCAGCGGATTTCCTGGAAACCGCTGTCCATGGTCAGCACGATGTCACCGGCGCCAAGGTCCTGGATCGCGATCTCGCCGCGCGGGGTCAGGATGCGGGTATCGCGGGCAAAGCACACCAGCTTGATGTTTTCCCAATCCTTCAGGATCAGCGTGGTGCCGTCGTCCAGTTCGAACCTGATGGCGCCGTCGCCAACGTAGCCGCCGACGCCGGGATCGAAGACATAGCCTTCGTCGTCCAGCTCATCGAGAAAGCGCTGCCGTTCCGCGGCGCTCAGCCAGCTGGTGTCGAGAAACAGGCAATCGTTGTCCGGGGCGCAGGAACTGCTACCGGCGCCGCCGCCGTCCAGCGTGATGGTGCCGCTGCCGGGCGTATCGAGAGAGCCGATGCGCGCGACGTCGTCACCCTTGCCGGTGTTCAGCGTCCTGATCGCGGTTTCATCGCCCAGCGTGATCTCGTCCTCGCCGCTGCCGGTCCTGATTTCCCGGAAATCGCCGCCCTCACCGGTCACGATGACGTTGTCGCCGCCCCACAGGTCGATCCTGTCGACGCTGGCGTCGTCACCCAGGGTGACATGGTCGTCGTTCCTGTCGCCCTTGATCTGCCCGGCTTGCAGGTCATCGCCGGCAACCAGCGTATTGGGCTGAATATCGGGCGCGCTGGTGCTGCTGCCCAGGTCGATGGTCTTGCTGCCGAAATCCGCGCCGTCGCCAAAAACGATGCCATCCGCGCCGCCCTCGGTCTCCATCCCGTTGACAGAGACGTTTTGGCCGAAAGTGAAATCGTCGATCCCGTCATGCGACCCGAAAATCTTGCCGGTCGACACGTTGTCGCCCGCAGTGATCACGGCATCCGTTGTCTCCAGCAGGTTGATCTGCATGTTGGCGATATCGACGTTGTCGTCGATGGTGACGACCGGACTGAGCGGGCCGTAGTGATCATCCATCTGGATCCTGCCACTGGCCCCCGAGGCGGTGAAGGCCACGTTGAAATCCACGGGCGAGACGGTGCCGGGTGCGGCCTGGAACTTGACCGTGCCGGAGACCGATGGGTCGATGGTATAAGTTTCACCCGGAATGACCGTGTAGGTCCCCGGGGAAAAAATCGTAATCGCCATGCGTGAACCCCCATTCAGTCTTGGCAACCGCAACGCGAATCGTTTTGCGCCGTTGGCAGACGGCACGATCCTTGAACAATCTAATCCGATTCTCGCAGGATGTATCCGGAAATGGACCGCAGTATTCCACTTTTTCGGGAAACAGTCTGTTTTCACGCAATCTTTACGGTAGTTCGCGCGGCGCCGTCCACGTCATCTCGATGGCCGGAAACGTGATGCCCGGCGCCAGCGTCACCTCGATCGGGCCGAGTTCGGAAAACCCCAGCGCGCGATAGAACGGAACTGCTGTGAAGGTCGACTTACAGCCCAGTTGCGTGATCTTCGCGCGCCGCGCCGCGGCCATCGCGTGCGTCATCAGCGCCCGACCGATGCCGCGCCGCAGATGCCTGTCGTCGGTCACCACGTGGCGAACGCTGCCGCTTCCCGACCGGGCCGCAGGGGTCCAGCCGCCAGCCGCCAGCATCGCGCCATCCGCTGTCTCTGCTACGAAGTACGTGCCGCTGCGCAACAGCGACGGATTGGCCTTGGAGATCAGCGGCAAGGCGGTCACCAGCACCGAGGGCGGATAGTCGGGCTTCAGCAGCCGGGGATAGCTGCGCGCCAGCAGGGCATCGACCGCCGACAGGTCCGCGGGCACCGCGCGCCGTATGACAAGGTCTTCAGTCATCGCAACCGCCTGTCTCAAAAAAGCGAAGGGCCGCGCGATGAAGCGCGGCCCTTCGAGCCTGGCAGGAAAGGCGTCAAGACCTACTTGATCTTGCCTTCCTTGTACTCGACATGCTTGCGCGCCACGGGGTCGTACTTTTTCACGACCATCTTCTCGGTCATGGTGCGGGCGTTCTTCTTGGTCACATAGAAATGACCTGTATCGGCGGTCGAGTTCAACCGGATCTTGATCGTGGTGGGTTTTGCCATGGTGTCCTGCTCCGTCGCGCGGGCAGCGCCGTGGCCCGCCCGGAAAATCCTTGAAGTCCGCCTTTTACCGGCGCGCGCCCGACTGTCAACCGAAAAGGACCTCCGCGCTCTGGCGTTTCCTCGATCGGATGCCTTCATCCGGCCGGAGGAATCTCCGTATCGGTAGAGCAATAATGCGCGGATGGCCTGTAAGCCGGATTCTGTCCCCGCCCTTGCGGACGGATGGATGACCATTCCTCTGCGACAGGCGTTGCCGCCTGCCTTTAGCTGCCAACCCGAACCTCCTGGGCCAAGACGTGCCCGCGGCGGACCGCGCGGAGTTCCTATTTGGCATTGCTCCCGGTGGGGCTTGCCGTGCCGGTCCTGTTGCCCGTCCCGCGGTGGGCTCTTACCCCACCGTTTCACCCTTGCCCGCCGCCCGGTTTCGGTTGCCCGACCCTGGCGGCCGGCGGTCTGTTCTCTGTGGCGCTTTCCCTCGGGTTGCCCCGGCCGGGCGTTACCCGGCACCGTTGTCTTGTGGAGTCCGGACTTTCCTCGAGGCTTGAGGCCCCGCGGCCATCCGGCCATCCGCGCAAACTTGCAGTTAGGCGTTCGAACCGCTCCGGTCAACGGGGAAACGGGTGGAAAGATCGGCGATGGCACACATGTCGGCGGCGGCCAGCGGTCCCCCGGCATAAGGGCGGAACCGCTGGCGGAACGCGCCCAAAACCACGTCGGCGGAATGTGCCGAGTCGTATCCGAAGCGCGCGGCTGCCGTCAGAAAAGCCTGCGGATCGGGGTCCGGCGACGTTTCCGTGGGGTCCGGCCAGATCGACAGGTCCTGTCGCGCCAAGCCGAAGCCAGTCGAAACGCCGCCCGGGATCGGACTTGCGGTCGGGTGCCATGTCGGAATGGGCGATCAACCCCGCAGCCGAGATTGACCAGCGGTCCATGATCTTCGGCAACAGCCCTTCGAGCGCCGGCCATCAGGGGTTCGGAAAACGGCGTTGCACCGTCATTGTCCAACTCGATCCCGATCGAGCGCGAGTTGACGTCTCCCGCCCCGGCCCACGATCCGGCACCCGCGTGCCAGGCGCGGTCTGCCTCGTCGACAAGTTGCAGGACCTCTCCGATCCGCGAGACCAGGTAATGTGCCGAGACCTGCGCCTCGGCGTCGCACAGCCGATCGAGCGCCGCCTCGGCGCTGGCCATGGCCGTGTAGTGCAGGACGATCAGTTCCGGGCACAGCCCATCCCGGCGCGGCCCGCAATTGGGCGAGGCGCGATGCAACGCTCACCCGTTGGCGCGTCCGACCCTGCGGAACGGCGTCGGGTCCCAGGCGCAGGCAAAGCCGTCGCCATCGGGGTCGATCCCCAACTTGTCCCGCTCTGGCCCGCCGGTGCGCAGGAAGTCCTCCTGCGCCAGATCGGGCGAGGCATATTGTGCGCAGTTGCGTTGGTAGCGTGCGCTGCCCGACAGCGCCGACCGGCTATAGGCTTTCTGGCCGACGGCGTTGCGCGTGGTCAGGGCGAACTTCACGATATTGGGCCCCTCGGGCCCGCTGCGGGTCGGCAGGGCGGTGGGCGCGATGACCTCGTAGGCCTCGCGCTGGGCGCGCAGACGTTCGGCATCGCTTTCGATGGTCTGGCGATCGGCGACCGCGGCGAAGTTCTGTTCGTCCGAGATGTTGGGGTCGTTTTCCGGCACCGCCACGACACGGCCCTGAGCCGGCGCAACGGACGCCGTCGCCGTCGCCGTCGACGACGGCGCACCGATCCCGGCCTGGCTGAGGGTGTCGGAGGTGATCGGCGCGTCGGCCCCGACGCGCGAGGTGGTCACCGGGGCGGGCGCCGGCAGGCTTTCGGCACGCAGTTCGTTTTCGCGCGCCGCCCGGTACGAATTGTAGTCGCTGTAGTTCTGAAACCCCACTCCGGCCCGAGAATCGGGAACGGGCGGCGCACACGCCGCAAGGGCGAGCGCCGATGCGGCCAACGCTGATCTCAACATATTCGTTATCCTGCCCGGGTCATTTTCTGCAATTCTACCACCATTTCGCGGGTTTGGAAACAAACCCGGCCGCCGTCTCCAGCGCGTAGGCAGAATTCAGCAGGTCAGCTTCCTCCCAGGGGCGGCCGATCAGTTGCAGGCCAAGCGGAAGGCCTGACTTGTCCAGCCCCGCCGGTACGGAGATACCCGGCAGACCCGCGAGGTTCACGGTAACCGTGAACACGTCGTTGAGATACATTTGCACCGGATCGGCGTCGGCCATCTCGCCCAGACCGAAGGCGGCGGAGGGCGTGGCCGGGGTCAGGATCGCGTCGATGCCCGCATCGAAGGCGTTGTCGAAGTCGCGCTTTATCAGCGCGCGAACCCGACGGGCGCGGTTGTAATAGGCGTCGTAGAAGCCTGCCGACAGCACGTAGGTGCCGATCATCACCCGGCGCTGCACCTCCGGCCCAAACCCTTCGGCGCGGGTCTTTTCGTACATCTCGGTGATGCCGTCACCCTGTGCCAGCTTGGCGCGGTGGCCATAGCGCACGCCGTCATAGCGGGCGAGGTTGCTGGAGGCCTCGGCGGGGGCGATGACGTAATAGGCGGGCAGCGCGTAGCGTGTGTGCGGCAGCGAGATATCGACGATCTCGGCACCCGCGTCGCGCATCATTGCCTGGCCCGTCGGCCCAGAGCTTTTCGATCTCGGACGGGCATGCCGTCCATCCGGTATTCTTTCGGAATACCGATCTTCTTGCCGCGAATATCGCCGGTCAGCGCCGCCTCGAAATCCGGCACCGGGATATCGGCGCTGGTGCTGTCCTTGGGGTCGTGCCCGGCCATCGCGCCCAGCATGATCGCCGCATCGCGCACCGTCTTGGTCATCGGCCCGGCCTGATCGAGGCTGGAGGCGAAGGCGACGATCCCCCAGCGCGAGCAGCGTCCGTAGGTCGGCTTCAGCCCGGTGATGCCGACGAAGGCCGCAGGCTGGCGGATCGAGCCGCCGGTGTCAGTTCCGGTGGCCGCCAGGCACAGGTCGGCGGCGACGGCGGCGGCGGACCCGCCCGACGAGCCGCCGGGGGTCAGTTCCGCGTCGTCATTGCCGCGTTTCCAAGGGCTGACCGCATTGCCGTACGTGCTTGTCTCGTTGGATGATCCCATGGCGAATTCATCCATGTTCAGCTTGCCCAGCATCACCGAACCGGCGTCGAACAGCTTGGCGGAAACGGTCGATTCATACTCCGGCAGAAAGCCCTGAAGGATGCGGCTGCCGGCCTGGCTGGGAACCCCGCGGGTGCAGAACAGGTCCTTGATGCCGATGGGAACGCCGCACATCGCCGGGGCGTCCCGGCCCGCTTGCAGGCGCTCGTCGGCTGCCTTGGCCTGCGCCAGGGCGATCTCGGGCGTGTGGTGCACGAACGCGTTCAGCGCGCCCGCGCTTTCGATTTCCGCCAGACAGGCGCGTGTCAGGTCCACCGACGTCACCTCGCCCACCCGCAGCTTGTCGCGCGCCTCGGCGATGGTCAGCTTGGAAAGTTCGCTCATTCGACCACCTTCGGCACCGCAAAGAAGCCCTCGCGCGCATCCGGCGCATTCGACAGCACCGCCTTTTGCTGGTTGCCATCGGTCACCACGTCTTCGCGCCGCTTCAGCCGCATCGGCGTGACACTGGTCATCGGCTCGATGCCCTCGACATCCACCTCGTTCAACTGCTCGATAAAGCCGAGGATCGTGTTGAACTCATCGGCCAGCGCCGGCAGCGCTTCATCCTCTACCTTGATGCGCGCCAGTTTGGCGACATGGGCCGCGGTTTTCAGGTCAATCGACATGGGCCAAGCCTTCGTGCTTCGGGATCGCCCGCGTTTACCGCCGCGCCATGGCCCTTGCAAGCAGGTGGCGGCGCAGAACCTCGATCATCCAGCCCAGCATCACCGCGTTGAGGCAATGCCAGAGATAGTGCGTGCCCGTCGGCCAGACATCGCAGAGCGCCGCGTCGAGCGAGCGCAGGCTGATCGACACGGCCAGCAGCCCGCCGCCCAGCGCCAGCCCGCGCGCGGTAGCGGCGACGTGTCGGCGCAGGTAGAAGGCGGCCACCAGTATCAGCAGCGCCACGGGCCAGTATTCCGCCGAGATCGAAAAGAAAGGCATTCGCGCGAAACCCCAGCCTAAGGCCGCCGTATAGGGCACGAATGCGGCTGTCGCAATCAGCGCCAAGATTCTTGAAAGGCCGAAGAAGTACCGGTTGGCAGCGTAGAGATAGACCAGGATGAAGGCCAGGATCGACAGCGAATCGAGTGCCCCGGCATAAGCCCGCGCCACCGTGTGCCAAAGCGCAGATGCCAGCCCGATGACCAACAGGACGCCGATCAGCGTCGCGACCGGCGCCAGCCCCTGCCCCCGCGCCCGTTGCCACAGCACGTACGCCGCCAGCAGGAACGCCGCGTTCGACACCGCGTTCAATGGCTCGGCCCAAAGGCCCGGGCCCAAACGCTCGCAATAGGCGTCGATCTGGCGCATCCAATCCATGTGACAGATCTGCCGCGCCTGCTATCGTGCCGTCAATCGAATAGGAGAACCCCATGAAGATCATCTGGCTTGGCCACAGCAGCTTTCGCATCGAGATCGGTAACCAGGTGTTGCTGGTCGATCCCTGGCTCACCGGCAATCCGATGTTTCCCGAGGATCGAAGCGCAGATGCGACCGGGGGTGCCACCCACATCCTGCTGACCCACGGCCACGGCGATCATGCGGGAAATGCCGAAAGCATTGCGCGGGACACCGGCGCGCCGATCGTCTGCATTCACGAGTTGTCGAACATCCTGGGGGCCAGGGACGGGGTCGAGGCCACCGGCATGGGCAAGGGCGGCACCGTGGAACTGGGGAATGTGAAGGTGACGATGGTCAATGCCGTGCATTCCTCCAGCGTCGATTTCGCTGGCGGCGACCCGGTCTATGCCGGCGGCGAGGCGGGGTTCATGATCGCCGGCGAAGGCCACACAATCTATGTCACCGGCGATACCGACGTGATGGCCGACATGAGGGTGTTCAACGACCTGCACGCGCCCGATATCGGCATCCTCTGCGCGGGCGGGCACTATACGATGGATATGAAACGGGCCGCCTATGCCGCAAAAACCTTCTTCGATTTCAAGACGGTGATCCCGTGTCACTACAAGACCTTCCCGCTGCTGGCGCAGTCGGCGCAGGACCTGATCGACGCGCTGCCGGATGTCGACGTGATCGAGCCGCAGGTGCTGACGGCGATCGAGCTTTCGGCCTGAACGCCGCCAGCCCGCCGCCTAGAACGGCGGAGGCCAATGCCTGGGGCCCGGGGCGTGGGCGCTCAGGCCGATATCGCGCAGCAGATGGTTGCTGAGACCTTCCGGCGCCCGGACACGTCCGGGCGCGGCGCGACGGCGCAGCACGGCGGCCAACATCGCGCGCAGGACCCGCCACAGGCCGTGGCGCTCGATCAAAGTGGCGACCGCGTGATACGGACGGTTCGACGCGGATTGATACAGGTTCGTCATTTTGTCACCTCTCCCGGCGCCCCAATGGGCAAGCCGGTTTTCTTGCTGAAATGGGCGATCCGAGCGACCTGACGGCACACAAGGCGCGGCACCGGTCAAGGCAACGGAATCATCGGTTGGGTGGAAATATCAGCCGCGATCCGGCTGAAGGCACGTTCTCAGCAGCGGGTGCTGCAAAGCCATCGCGCGGTCTTGTCCGAAACAATGCCGGTCGGACGGCGCGAATACAAAACGAATGTCATCATGATGCGCCTCCCTTCGTTGCCAGCGTTTCGGATGCCGCGTCCATAGCCTATTCCCGCGATTCTGAGAAGCCCAATTCCGGCCCGCCCCCGGTTCGAAGGCTTCTGTACCGGACCGGCAACAACCCGAGCGATTTGCTCAGGCACGCCGCGCGGCGAAAAAATCCCTCAGCAGCGCCGCTGCTTCCTCCGCGCCGATCCCGTCATAGACGTCCGGAACGTGGTGCGCCTGGGGATGGCTGAACACCCGCGCGCCATGCGCCACCCCGCCCGATTTCGGGTCCGCCGCGCCGTAGCAAAGCCGCGCGATGCGGGCGGCGGCGATGGCGGCGGCGCACATCGCACAAGGCTCCAGCGTGACATAAAGCGCGTGGCCCGCCAGTCGCTCCGACCCGGCCGCGACGCAGGCCGCGCGGATCGCCAGCATCTCGGCATGGGCGGTGGGATCGGCCAACTCGCGGGTCCGGTTGCCCGCCTGCGCCACGACGCGCCCGGCCGGATCGACCACCACCGCGCCCACCGGAACCTCGCCGCGCGCCCCGGCGGCGCGCGCCTCGGCCAGGGCCGTCTGCATATGGCTTGCGAAACTCATGCCCCGGTCATGCCCCGCTCGTCCGCCCGGCTCAAGCCGCTTTCGCTTGGGCGCATTGCGCGCTATGGCCGGGACATGACCGATCCGACCCCTCCCGGCGACCGTATCGCCAAGGTTCTGTCCCGCGCCGGTGTCGCCAGTCGCCGCGAGGCCGAGCGCATGATCGAGGCCGGGCGCGTTGCGGTCAACGGCAAGCGGATCGACAGCCCGGCGCTGAACGTCACGCAGGCCGACAGGATCACGGTCGACGGCAAACCCCTCGCGGACCCGGAACCGGCCCGCCTGTGGCTTTATCACAAGCCGACCGGGCTGGTGACGACGGCAAAGGACGAGCAGGGCCGCAAGACCGTCTTCGACGCCCTGCCCGAGGATATGCCGCGGGTGATGTCGGTGGGCCGGCTGGATCTCAATTCCGAAGGCCTGTTGCTGCTGACCAACGACGGCGGCATCAAGCGCCGGCTGGAATTGCCCAGCACCGGCTGGCTGCGCAAGTACCGCGTGCGCGTCAAGGGCGCCCCGGACGAGGCGACGTTGGAGCCCCTGCGCAAGGGTCTGACCGTGGACGGCGAGCGGTTTCAGGGCATGACCGTCACGCTGGACCGGCAGCAGGGCGCCAATGCCTGGCTGACCATCGGTCTGCGCGAGGGCAAGAACCGCGAGATCCGCCGCGCGATGGAGGCGGTGGGGCTGTCGGTCAACCGGCTGATCCGGGTCAGCTATGGCCCGTTCCAGCTGGGCAATCTGAAAGCCGGAGAGGTCGAGGAAGTGCGCCCGCGCGTGCTGAAGGACCAGCTTGGCCTGGCGACTGCGGCACCGGTCGCCAAACCGAAGCCCCCTGCCCGCAAGCGCGCACGCCGCGACTAGATCCGGTCTACTTCTCTTTCGGAATACGGAGTCCGATCTCGCGGCGCGCGCCAGGCTCACGGCGGCGGGCTCACCCATCCGCGTTCGCCAATATGGCGTGCGGCGCAGCCGCTCAACCGGATCAGGCCCGGCCGCAAGGCGCTCAGGTCAACGCCCGCGTGATCACGACTCCGGCCCAGGCCGACACGCCGGTCAGCACCGTGCCCCACAGCCCGTCGACCATCACCTGTTGCAGCGACCAGTCGCGCATCACCGCGTAGCTGGTGAATTCGTAGGTGCCATAGGCGATCGCCCCCAGCAGGGCGCCGTTCAGCAGCGCCTGCGCCGGCGCGTCGGCGATCAGCGCCGGGCGCGAGACGAACCAGATCAGGCCCGCCACGTAGAACAGGTAGAACACCACCGCCGCACCGAGGCGCGGATCGTCCAACACCGCGTCGCCCAGATGCCGGGTGAACAGAGGCTTCATCACCGTGCGCAGCATCACCGCATCGGCCGCCAGGAATATGAACGCCGTCGTGGCATAAAGAATCGCAAGCTGCACTGTCCGTGCTCCGTTTTTTTGACCCATGGTTTGAAATAGCTACGGCGGGCCCGGCGGATTGGACGCAAAATAACTGCCGGCAGGGGTGCTTTTTTGACCGTTGTCCAAGGATTTCAGGAAGTAGTCCCGGGAAATCGCAAGGATGTCACCCTTGTTTGCGCCCGATCACACCCCTAATGAAGGATGGGTGGCATGATCGGTGGGCGCGTCTCGATCCGATAAGCACCCCGGTGAGGTTGCGGCTGGAAAGGGTCGTTCGTGCAAAGACTGGTGCTTGTCCTGCTGTTTGTGGCGCTTGTCGTTATCTGCGGCTATATCCTGATACGGGGGGCGCTTTCGCTGCTGCGCGCCGTGGATGAAGTGGAGACAGGGCGCATGACCGCCAACGAGACGCTGAACAAGCTGGCTTTCGGTCTGCTCGTCGTCCTGATCCTTTACGTCTCGGTCTGGGGAGGCTGACGCATGGCGCAGCGCTACGGCGGCAAGTACAGCCCCGAGGACACGCCCCAGGGTGACGCGCCGGCGTCCCGCCCCGCCTTCCAGGGGGCGAAACGCACCCGAGCGGGCGGTCGTGTGAACCTGCTGTTCGTCGCGCCGCTGCCGCTGCTGGCCACGGCCTTTTTCGGCGATCCGGTCGGGCTGGCCACCAACCTGGTAGCCTTTGGCGTTCTGATCCTGGCCGCATGGCTGACCCGCGAGGGGCTGCTGGCGCAAGAGGAATACGAGGCCCGCAAGATCGCCAGGCGCCCGGCGATCCCGCGCAAGATTTTCGGCTCGGTCCTGACCGGGCTGGGGTTGGGCATCGCGGGGTTCAGTGGCGAGGCGAGCCTTCTCAACCCGCTGATCTTCGGCCTGCTGGGCCTGGTTCTGCATTTCATCGCCTTCGGCCCCGACCCGCTGCGCGACAAGGGCGCGGAAGGCATCGACAGTTTCCAGTCCGACCGCGTCGCCCGCGCCGTGGGCGAAGCCGAGAAACACCTGCGCGCCATGTCCGACGCCATCATTCGGGCCGAGGATCGCGGGGCAGAGCGCCGGGTCGAGGCGTTCCAGGTCACCGTCCGCGACATGTTCCGCACCATCGAGGACGACCCGCGCGACCTGACCGGCGCGCGCAAGTACCTCAGCGTCTATCTGATGGGCGCTCGCGACGCGACGGTGAAGTTCGCCGACCTCTACGCGCGCACCCGCGATACCGGCGCCAAGGCGGCCTATTTCGCGCTGCTCGACGACCTGGAGGCGAACTTCGCCGCCCAGACCGAAAAACTGCTGACCGACAACCGCACCGATCTCGACATCGAGATCGAGGTGCTGCGCGACCGGTTGGCGCGCGAAGGCGTCAAGCCCAGCCCATAGCCCCGAAATCTGCCCGTAGGAGTCCCCCATGTCAGAAACCGTCCGCCAGAAGGCCGCAGCCGCCCTCAACGAGGTTCAGGCGATCACCGCCACGATACTGCCGGAACCCTCGACCGAGCTGGTACCGCTGAAGCAGGCCGACAAGCCAGTGGCCGCCGCGATCGAAAAGCGGATGGCAGAGATCGACATGGAGGACACCAATTCGATCATCGCCTTCGGATCGGCCGCTCAGGCCGAATTGCAGCAAATCAGCCAGTCGATGCTCGCCGACGTGCGCAACAAGGACGTCGGCCCCGCGGGCGACAGCCTGCGCAACATCGTCACCACGATCCGCGGCTTTTCGGTCAGCGAGCTGGACGTGCGCCGCCAGCGGTCGTGGTGGGAGAAGCTGACCGGCAAAGCCGCGCCGATGGCCAAGTTCATCGCCCGGTTCGAGACGGTGCAAGGCCAGATCGACAAGGTCACCGACGACCTGCTGGGTCACGAGCACAAGCTCCTGAAGGACATCAAGTCGCTCGACATGCTTTACGAGAAGACGCTCGATTTCTATGACGAACTGGCGCTTTATATCGCCGCCGGCGAGGCCAAGCTGGAAGAGCTGGACAAGAAGACCATCCCCGCCAAGGAAAAGGAGGTCGAGGCCGCCCCCGAGGACAAGGGCGTGATGAAGGCGCAGGAACTGCGCGACCTGCGCGCCGCCCGCGACGACCTGGAGCGCCGCGTGCATGACCTCAAGCTGACCCGTCAGGTCACGATGCAGTCGCTGCCCTCGATCCGGCTGGTGCAGGAGAACGACAAGAGCCTGGTCACCAAGATCAACTCGACGCTGGTCAACACCGTGCCGCTTTGGGAAACCCAGCTGGCGCAGGCGGTAACGATCCAGCGCTCGCAGCGAGGCCGCAAAGGCGGTGCGCGCGGCCAACGACCTGACCAATGAACTGCTGACCGCCAATGCCAAGAACCTGCGCGAGGCGAACCGCACCGTGCGCGAGGAAATGGAGCGCGGCGTGTTCGACATCGAGGCGGTGAAGACGGCCAATGCCGAACTGATCGCCACCATCGAGGAATCGCTTCAGATCGCCGACGAAGGCAAGGCCAAGCGGGCCGCCGCGGAAGAGGATCTCAAGAAGATGGAGGCCGAACTGCGCGAGACCTTGTCGTCGGCCAAGGCGCGCAAGGATGGCACCGGCGCCAACATCGGCGGCGCGGTGCCTGGGGCGAACGGCAAGGCGTGACGCGCGGTCCGATCAGCAAGGCGCTGGCGGCAATGGTCGCCGCAGCGGCTCTCGCGGGGTGCGAGCCGGGCGGTGTCGCGGTGTCGCCGATGCCCGCCGCGCGCCCGGCGGCCCCCGCGCCGCCCTCGGTCGCTACCCGGTCCGAAACCAGCCGCGAACTGCAGGCCTTCTATGCCCGCGTCCAGCAGGGCCTGCTGGCGCAAGGGCTGTTGCGCACCGACGGCGGCGGGCCGGACACACCGTTCTCGCGCCGCCAACTGGTCGAGAACTTCGTGCGCATCGCGCTGTTCGAGGAATTCTCGAACGTCGGCGGCCGGCTGGTGGCGCGGCAGACCGAAAGCCGTCTGCACCGTTGGGATCGTCCGGTGCGAATGAAGATCGCATTTCGGCGCCACGGTGCCGGCGGCGCAACGTGCCAAGGACCGCGCCGATATCGTCAGCTACGCCGCCCGGCTGGCCCGGGTGACCGGGCATTCGATCAGCCAGAGCAGCGGCACAGCCAACATGCATGTCTTTATCGTCGACGAGGACGACCGCCGCGTGATCGGCCCGCAACTGCGCGCCATCGTGCCGGGGCTGGACCAGGGCGCGGTGGACGCGGTGCAGGACATGTCGCGCTCGACCTTCTGCCTGGCCTTCGCGCGCGACGCAGCCAATGACGGCAGCTACACCGAGGCGGTGGTGGTGATCCGCGGCGAACACCCGGACCTCTTGCGCCTGTCCTGCATCCACGAAGAGATCGCGCAGGCCATGGGCGTCAGCAACGACAGCCCCGCCGCGCGCCCCTCGATCTTCAACGACGACGAGGAATTCGGCCTGTTGACGACGCATGACGAGTTGCTGTTGCGCATGCTTTACGACCGGCGGATGCAAAGCGGTATGACCGTGACCCAAGCCCGCCCGGTAGCAGAGACGATTGCGCTGGAATTACTGGGCGGCGAAAGCTGAGACCGAGACACCAAGGGAGACTGCCATGGGCATTTTCGATTTTCTGAGCGGCGAATTCATCGAC
The DNA here is from genome assembly GCA_963768205.1 of uncultured Alphaproteobacteria bacterium. Lineage (GTDB taxonomy): Bacteria > Pseudomonadota > Alphaproteobacteria > Rhodobacterales > Rhodobacteraceae > JAHELH01. Next base: position 60,453 of record CAVYHB010000004.1, read on the forward strand.
GTCATTCACTGGACCGATGACACCCGCGACACGATGGTCTGGCGGTTCGAACGGCACGGCCACGAGATCAAGTACGGCGCCAAGCTGACAGTGCGCGAGGGCCAGGCGGCAGTGTTCGTGCATGAGGGGCAGCTTGCGGATGTGTTCACCCCCGGGCTCTACATGCTCGAAACCAACAACATGCCGATCATGACGACGTTGCAGCATTGGGACCACGGTTTCAAATCGCCGTTCAAGTCCGAGATCTACTTCGTCAACACCACCCGCTTCAACGATCTGAAATGGGGCACCAAGAACCCGATCATGCTGCGCGATCCGGAATTCGGGCCGACCCGCATCCGGGCCTTCGGCACCTACACGATCCGGGTCAGCGATCCCGCCCGCTTCATGCAGGAAATCGTCGGCACCGACGGCGAGTTCACCATGGACGAGATCAGTTTCCAGATCCGCAACATCATCGTGCAGGAGTTCAGCCGCGTGATCGCGGGCTCGGGCATCCCGGTGCTGGACATGGCCGCCAACACCGCCGACCTGGGCAAGCTGATCGCGGCGGAAGTGTCGAAGACACTTGAAAGCTACGGGCTGAACATGCCGGAATTCTATATCGAAAACATCAGTCTGCCGCCCGCGGTCGAGGCGGCGCTGGACAAGCGCACCTCGATGGGAATGGCGGGCGATCTGGGCAAGTTCACCCAGTACTCCGCCGCAGAAGCGATGACTTCCGCCGCCAGCAACCCGTCGGGCGGCGGCGGCATGGGCGCGGGGCTTGGCATGGGCATGGGCATGGCGATGGCCAACCAGATGGCGCAGGGCGGCCCGTGGGGGTCGGCACAGCAGGCCGCGCCCGCGCAAGCCGCGCCGCCACCGCCGCCGGTCGAGCATGTCTGGCACATCGCCGTGGGCGCAGAGACGCAGGGCCCGTTCTCGAAAGCCAAGCTGGGCCGGATGGCGTCCGCAGGCGAGATCACCCGCGACACCTATGTCTGGACTGCCGGTCAGGACGGCTGGATGCGTGCCGAGGACGTGCGTGAACTGGCGCAGCTTTTTACCATCCTGCCGCCGCCGCCGCCGGGGGCGTAGGGCCGGGTGCCCACGCCTGCCCCGTCCGGTTATTCCCGTGCCCAGATCGTGCTGCACTGGCTGGTCGCGGCGCTTATCGTGCTTCTTTGGCTGATCGAGGAAGAGGCGATCCACATCCCTCTCGGGCTGGTGATGCTTGCGTTGCTGATCCTGCGCACCGTTCTTCGCTTTGCCCATGGCGTTCCCGGGCCGGTTCCAGGCACTTCCGCCTTGCTGGCACGGGCGGCGCACTGGGGGCATGTGGCGCTCTATCTGCTGATGTTCCTCGCCGCGCTGCTGGGCGTGGCCTATTGGCTGAGCGATGCAGACTTTTTCGAGGAAGCCCACGAGATCACCTCGAATGCGCTGATGCTGGTGGCGCTGGGCCACGCCGTCGCGGCGATCTGGCACCAATGGGTCAAGCGCGACGGCACGCTTGACCGGATGCGCCTGCGCGCGCGTTGACAGTTCCGAAACTCTTGCGCCTGGTGTAACGTGACTGGCTACATGGCTTTTACGTTCACCTCCGCATCCCAGGGGCGTTTCGCACGCCTGACGGACCGCCTGCCGCGCCACCGCACGGTGTTGAAGTGCGTGCACTGGACGATGCTGCCGCTGATCGTCTGGTTCATCTTCATCACGCCGTCGGTGATCCTGGATATCGGCGGGCAAAAGGCGTTCCGCATCCACTCGCAGATCGCGCTGTTCTTCGTGACGCTGTGCCTGCTCTGGACCGCCGACTACCTGCGCCGCGGCCTGGCCAGCCGCCCCGGTCCGAAACTTCCCGGCTGGGGACGACGGATGCACTGGTGGCTGCACCGGTTGCTGATCTGGGGGCTGTTCGGGGTGGCGCTGACCGGGTTTCTTCTGGGACTGACCTCGGCGGTGCTGCTGAAGGCAGGCGGCTGGCTGCCGATCGCACCTCCGTTGGACATGGCGCGCGTCAACGAAATCATCGGCCAGGTCCACATCTTCGAATTCTACATCCTGGCGGCCATCGTCGTGATCCACGCGGGCTTTCACATCTGGCGGCATTACCGGCTGCGCGACAACGCGTTGCGCATCATGGCGCCCAAGGCGTTGCACCGCTTTCTGTGATCCCTTGACGCGCCTCGGCCCGCGGGGAATGCTGCGGCAACCCTGCTGCGCCGGAGGCCCTGTTGCCCGAAGACACCGCCCTGCCCGTCGAGCACCGATTTCCCTGCGACAATTGCGGCAGCGACATGCGTTTCTCGCCGGGCGAGGGCAAGCTGGTCTGCGACCATTGCGGCAACGAGGAAGCCATCGCCGGGGCGGGCCCCGCCACGTCGGCAATCCGCGAGCTTGACTTCCGCGCCGGTCTGGACGCCGCCCTGCCGCAAGCCGAGATGGAGGAGACCCGCGTCGTGTCCTGCCCCAACTGCGGCGCAAGGTTCGAATTCGACGCCGACACCCATGCCGCCGAATGCCCGTTCTGCGCCACGCCCGTGGTCACTGATACCGGCACCTACAGGCATATCAAGCCGCGCGGCCTGCTGCCCTTCGTGCTGGACGAAAAAACCGCGCGCAAGGCGATGACCGACTGGCTGGGCCGGCTCTGGTTCGCGCCGGGCGGCTTGCAGGAATATGCCCGCAAGGGCCGCCGCATGGACGGCATCTACGTGCCCTACTGGACCTTCGACGCCGATACCAAGTCCAGCTACCGGGGCGAGCGGGGCACGGTCTACTACGAGACCCGCACCGTCACCCGCAACGGCAAGACCGAAACCCGGCGTGTCCAGAAGGTCCGCTGGCGCCCCGCCGCGGGCCGGGTCGCGCGGTTCTTCGACGACGTGCTGGTACTGGCCAGCAAATCGCTGCCGAAACGCTACACCGATGGGCTGGAGCCCTGGGACCTGTCGGCGCTGGAGCCTTACAACCCCGAGTACCTCGCCGGTTTCCGGGCCGAGGGCTACACGGTCGAACTCGACGAAGGCTACCACCAGGCCCGCGTCCACATGGACCGGGTGATCGAGCGCGACGTGCGCTTCGACATCGGCGGCGACCGCCAGCGGGTCCACGATATCGACACCACCGTCAGCGACGTAACCTTCAAGCACATCCTGCTGCCGGTCTGGCTGGCGGCCTACAAGTACCGGGGCGACACCTACCGTTTCGTGGTCAACGGGCGCACCGGTCGGGTGCAGGGCGAACGGCCCTGGTCGAAATGGAAGATCGCCGTCGCCGTGGTGCTTGGTCTGTTGCTCGCGGGCGTAGTCGGCTACTTTGCCGCGCAGAACCAATGAGCGTTCACGGGCAACGCGAAAAAGAAAATCGCGAGATCGACACGCTCGAGGCCCTGCTGCGCCGCCGCCACTCCTGCCGCGCCTTCCGCCCCGATGCCATCCCCGACGCGACCATCGAACACATCGTCGCCACCGCCGGGCGCGTGCCATCGTGGTGCAACGCCCAGCCCTGGGCCGTCCATGTCACCCGCCCACCCGAAACCGACCGCCTGCGCGACGCGCTGTCCACAGAGGCGCAAAACGCCGCCGCCCGGCCCGACATCCCGTTCCCCGAACAATACACCGGTCGCTACAAGCAGCGCCGCTCTGACTGCGGCTGGGCGCTTTACGCCGCCGTCGGCGTCGAAAAGGGAGACCGCGAAGGCTCGGCCCAGCAGATGATGCAGAACTTCCGACTGTTCGGTGCGCCGCATTTCGCCCTGATCACCACAGAGGCCGATCTTGGCGCCTATGGGGTGCTCGACTGCGGCGCTTTCGTCACCGCCTTCACCCTGGCCGCCGAGGCGCTGGGCGTCGCCAGCATTCCGCAGGCCGCTGTCGCTGCCTATGCGCCGTTCCTGCGTCGTTGGTTCGACCTGCCCGACGCGCGCCAAGTGGTGTGCGGCATCTCGTTCGGACACGCCGACGCCAGCCACCCCGCCAACAGTTTCCGCACCACGCGCGCCCCGCTGGGCGAAACCCTGACATGGCGCGGGTGAGCGGACGGCTCAGCCCTTCTTGATCTTCACCGTTTTCTTGCTCTTCTCCTTCGGCGCGGCCTTGGGAACCGTGATCGTCAGCACGCCGTCCTTCAGGTCGGCGGACACACCCGCCTCGTCCGCATCGCCGGGCAGCCGGAACGAGCGCGAGAAGGCACCGTATTGCCGCTCGCTGAAGTACCAGGTTTCGCCCTTGTCTTCGCGCTGGGTGCGCTTTTCACCCTTCACCGTGACGACACCGCGCTGCACACTCAGTTCGATGTCGTCCTCTTCGACGCCGGGCAGTTCCATCGCGATGTGATAGGCGTTGTCATCGGTGGACGCCTCGGATGCGGGCGCCAGCCATTCCGACAGGCGCGTTCCCATGTTGCGGAACGGCTCGTATATCGACGGCCAGAAGCTTGAGACTTGTGATCTTTCAACCATTTTTCGATCCTCGTTTCCATTGCTTGGAATACGGGACGTATCTTGCCGGATTCCCTGTCCCTGAACTTGATCCGCATCAAAAACCGCACACCGCGATTGCCCTGCGGCCCGTCTCGGTCTATCGAGGTGTTTGCGGTAACATCGGAGGTCCCGGATGATCCTGAGTTGTGGCGAAGCCCTGATCGACATGCTGCCGCGCAAAAGTGCGGCCGGAGAGGACGCGTTCGCGCCCTATGCCGGTGGCGCCGTCTTCAACACCTCCATCGCGCTCGGCCGTCTTGGCGCGCCGTCCGGCCTGCTGACGGGACTGTCGCGCGACCTTTTCGGCGAGATCCTGACCGAGGCGCTCAACGCGTCGGGCGTGAAATCCGGCCATGCGATCCTGTCCGACCGGCCCACAACGCTGGCTTTCGTCAAGCTGGTGGGCGGCCAGGCATCCTATGCCTTCTATGACGAAAACACCGCCGGGCGGATGATCGAACCCGAAGACCTGCCCGACCTGCCCGACAGTGTCGAGGCGCTGTTTTTCGGCGGCATCAGTCTGGTGGTCGAGCCTTGCGGCAACACCTATGAGTCGCTCATGGCGCGCGAGGCGGCGACCCACGTTACCATGCTCGACCCCAACATCCGCCCCAGTTTCATCGCCGATGAAAAAAGCTACCGCGCGCGCATCGACCGGATGCTGGCGCTGGCGGATATCGTGAAGCTTAGCGACGAAGACCTGCACTGGCTGCGCGGGAGTGGCGATATTGGCGACCTGGCGCGCGGACTGCTGGCGAAGAACCCGAAGAAATCCGGACCCCGGGTCGTCTGCATCACCGAAGGCGCCAAGGGTGCCCGCGGCGTTACCGCTGGCGGCGAGGTTTTTGCGCCGGCCACGCGGGTCGAGGTTGCCGATACCGTCGGCGCCGGTGACACGTTCAACGCCGGCGTGCTGGCCGCGCTGCACCGGGCCGGCGTGCTGAACAAGGAGGCCATCGCCAAGCTCGACGACCGGGTGCTGACCGAGGCGCTGAGCCTGGGCGCGCGCGCGGCGGCGGTGACGGTTAGCCGCGCCGGGGCAAACCCGCCCTGGACCCACGAGCTTTGACATGCGGGCGCTGATCCAGCGGGTCAGCCACGCCTCGGTCAGTGTCGACGGCGCGGTGATCGGCGAGATCGGACCGGGCCTTCTGATTCTGGTCTGCGCCATGCGGGGCGACACCGACGCCGAGGCCGACAGGCTTGCGGCGAAGATCGCGAAGCTGCGCATCTTCAAGGACGGGGCGGGCAAGATGAACCTGGCATTGACCGACACAGGCGGCGCCGCGCTGGTGGTCAGCCAGTTCACGCTGGCCGCCGACACGTCGCGCGGCAACCGGCCCGGCTTTTCTGCCGCCGCGGCACCGGCAGAGGGCGAACGGCTTTACGAGGTTTTCGCGGGCCGGGTACAGGCGCAGGGCATTCCGGTCGCCACCGGGCGCTTTGGTGCCGACATGGCCGTGAGCCTGGTCAACGACGGTCCGGTCACGATCTGGCTCGAGACCTGACGCGAGCCCGCCACAAGCGGCAGGAAGCGCATCGGCCCCTTGCAACCGGCGTCACACCGGCGTTACCCTCCCCTTATACGGAGATGACACGAACTCATCCGCAACAGGGAGAACACTATGAAACTCAAGCACTATTTCGGCGCAGCAGCGTCGCTCCTGGCGCTGGCCACCAGCGCGCAGGCGCAGACCGAGATCGATTTCTGGCACGCCTTCACCGGACGCCTTGGCGAGCTCGTCGCGACCCAGGTCGAGGATTTCAACGCAAGCCAGTCGGACTACAGGGTCAACGCCAGCCACAAAGGTAACTATTCCGAAACGCTCAACGCCGGCATCGCCGCCTTCCGCGCAGGCGAACAGCCGCATATCCTGATGGTCTTCGAGGTCGGGACCGCGACGATGATGGCCGCGTCCGGCGCGATCAAGCCGGTGCACGAGGTGATGGTTGAGTCCGGGCAGAATTTGACCAGGACGCCTATATCGGTTCGGTCAAGGGTTACTACACCTCGACCGACGGCAACATGCTGTCGCTGCCGTTCAACTCGTCGACGCCGGTGCTCTGGGTCAACCGCGACGCACTGCAAGGCGCGGGGATCGACCCCGATACCGAGATGAAGACCTGGCAGCAGGTAGGCGAGGTGCTCGACTCCCTGAAAGAGGCCGGACACGCCTGCCCGCTGACCACCGCCTGGCAAAGCTGGATTCATCTCGAGAACCTCAGCGCGTACCACAACGTGCCATTCGCAACCAAGGACAACGGCTTTGCCGGGACCGACACCGAACTGGCCCTCAACGGCCCGGTCCAGGTGCAGCACATCCAGGCGATGGGCGACTGGGCGCGCGACGGCAAGTTCATCTATAATGGTCGCCGCAACGAGGGTGGCGCCAACTTCCGCGCCGGTGAATGCGCGCTCTTCACGGAAAGCTCGGCAGGCTATGCGGGCATCAAGGCCGAAGCCCAGTTCGATTTCGAAGTCCGGCCCCTGCCCTACTGGGACGGCGTCGACGGCGCACCGCAGAACACCATCATCGGCGGCGCCTCGCTGTGGGTCATGGAGGGCCACGAGCCCGAAGAGTACAAGGGCGTCGCGGCGTTCCTGAACTACCTCAGCTCCACCGATGTCCAGGCCCAGTGGCACCAGGACACCGGCTATCTGCCGATCACCTCTGCTGCGGGCGACAAGACCAAGGAGATGGGGTTCTACGACGAGAATCCCGGCACCGACGTCGCCGTCATGCAGATGACCGCCAACGAGCCCACCGGCAACTCCAAGGGGCTGCGCCTGGGCAACTTCGACCAGATCCGCACCATCATAGACGAAGAGCTGGAAGGCGTCTGGGCCGGCGACAAGTCCGCCGAGGAAGCGCTGAACTCGGCCGTCGAGCGCGGCAACGAACTGCTGCGCCGGTTCGAACAGGCCAGCCGCTAGCGGCAAAACCGTACCGCGCCGGCGATCCGGCGCGGTACCAAGTCCCCGAAACGGGATTTGGCGACAATTCTCGAAGAACCTTGGGTCCGCCGGCACTATGGAAAAGCGCGTCATCTTCAAGGGCTGGATACTGCCCCTGCTGCTGCTGACGCCGCAGTTGATCGTCACGGCGGTGTTCTTCTTCTACCCCGCCGGGCAGGCCGTCTGGCAGTCGCTGTTCATCCCGGACCCTTTCGGGCTGTCGTCGCAATTCGTGGGCCTGGGCAACTTCGAATACCTGCTGGGCAACAAGTTCTACCGTGCGTCGTTCCTGACGACCGCCATCTTCTCGATCCTTGTCACGGTGGTCTCGATGGGCATGGCGCTTTGGCTCGCCGTCCTGGCCGACCGCCTGATCAAAGGGTCTGGCACCTATCGCACGCTGCTGATCTGGCCCTACGCCGTGGCCCCGGCAGTTGCCGGCGTTCTTTGGCTTTTCATGTTCAACACCCGTGTCGGCGTGGTGTCGTGGTATCTTGGCCAGCTTGGCTATGACTGGAACCACGTCCTGAACGGTGGCGAGGCGATGGGCCTCGTGGTCGTCGCCTCTGCCTGGGGCCGCATCAGCTATAACTTCCTGTTCTTTCTCGCGGGTCTACAGGCGATCCCGAAATCGGTGATCGAGGCCGCCGCGATTGACGGTGCGCATTTCTGGACCCGGTTCCGCACCATCGTCTTCCCGCTTTTGTCGCCGGTCACCTTCTTCCTGCTGGTGGTCAACATCGTCTATGCCTTCTTCGAGACCTTCGGCGTGATCCACACGATTACCGCTGGCGGGCCCCAGCAATCGACGACGATCCTGGTCTACAAGGTCTTTGCCGACGGTTTCGTGGGACAGGACCTCGGCTCGTCGGCGGCGCAATCGGTGATTCTGCTGGTGGTAATCGGCATCCTTACCGTCATCCAGTTCAAGTTCATCGAACGCCGGGTGCATTACTGATGGCCCGTATCCCCGCCTCTGGCATGGTCGAAAAGCGCGGGCTGTCGCATATCGCGATCCACGCCGGGTTGATCCTGGGCGTTGCGATCATCGCCTTCCCGATCTGGCTGGCCTTCGTCGCCTCGACCGTCAGCCAGCCAGAGATCGTCAGCCCGCCGATGCCGCTGCGGCCCGGCGATCAGTTCTTCGAGAATTACCGCAAGGCGCTGGTCTCGGGCATAAATGCGCCCGTGGCGCTGATGCTGTTTAATTCCATGGTCATGGCCATGGGCATCGCGCTGGGCAAGATCGTCATCTCGCTGATGTCCGCCTTCGCCATCGTCTATTTCAAGTTCCCCGGACGGCAGTTCTGCTTCTGGCTGATCTTCATGACGCTGATGCTGCCGGTCGAGGTGCGTATCGTCCCGACCTACGAGGTCGCCGCCAACTTCGGCATGCTGAACTCCTACCCCGGCCTGATCCTGCCGCTGATCGCCTCTGCCACCGCCACCTTCCTGTTCCGCCAGTTTTTCCTGACGGTGCCCGATGAACTGGCCGAGGCCGCCCGAGTCGACGGAGCCCGCCCAATGCGGTTCTTCTGGGACATCCTGCTGCCGATGAGCCGTACCAATATCGCCGCGCTCTTCGTGATCCTGTTCATCTACGGGTGGAACCAGTACCTCTGGCCGCTGCTGATCACCACCGACCCGTCGATGAACACCATCGTCATGGGCATCAAGCAGATGTTCCCCTCGGGCGACGACGTCGCCGACTGGCCGGTCATCATGGCCACCTCGATCCTCGCCATGCTGCCGCCGGTGATCGTGGTCATTTCCATGCAGAAACTGTTCATCCGCGGTCTCGTGGATTCGGAGAAATGAGCATTTCCCGTTTAATTGAATTCACCCGCCGCCCCGAACGCATTTGCCCTGCAAACGCTGCCTCGGGTCAACGCATGAATACTCTACTTCTTCAGATTCGGGATATGCTCTGAATGGCCACCGTCACCCTCAAAAACATCAAGAAACGCTTTGGCAAAACCGAGGTCATCCACGGCGTCAGCATGGACATCGAAGACGGCGAGTTCATCGTCATCGTCGGCCCCTCGGGCTGCGGCAAGTCCACGCTGTTGCGCATGGTCGCCGGGCTGGAAACGGTCACCGAAGGCGAAATCCAGATCGACGGCAAACGGGTGAACGAGGCCGAACCGATGGACCGCGACATCGCCATGGTGTTCCAGAACTACGCTCTTTACCCACATATGTCGGTCTATCACAACATGGCCTACGGGCTGAAGATCGCCGGCACCCCCAAGGCAGAGATCGCCGACCGGGTGGCGATTGCGGCAAAGATGCTGCAACTTGAAGACTACCTGAAGCGCAAGCCCCGCGAGCTTTCCGGCGGCCAGCGCCAGCGCGTCGCCATGGGCCGCGCCATCGTGCGCAAGCCCAAGGTGTTCCTGTTCGACGAGCCGCTCAGCAACCTCGACGCCAAGCTGCGCGTGCAGATGCGGCTTGAAATCAAGGAGTTGCAGCGCAAGCTTGGCATCACCGCGCTTTACGTCACCCACGACCAGGTCGAGGCGATGACGCTTGCCGACCGGATGATCGTGATGAATGCCGGGCGCGCCGACCAGATCGGCAAGCCGCTGGAGGTCTACGCCGACCCGCAGACCGAATTCGTCGCGGGCTTCATCGGATCACCCGCCACGAACTTCATGCCCGCCGCCACGGTCGCAGGCTCGCCGCCCGGTGCCCAGACCCTCGGCGTGCGACCGGAACACGCGACGCTGGCCGATGCCGGCAAGGGCCGCGCGCAGGGCAAGGTGCTTTACGCCGAGGCCCTGGGGGCCGAAACGCTTATCCACATCCGGCTGGTAACCGGCGAGCTTTTTACCGTCCGCCAGGACGGCGCCGCGCCGGTTCCCGCGGAAGGGGCCGCCTGCGGTCTGGACTGGGCGACGAAGGGGCAGTTCTTCTTCGACGTCAACGGCAAGCGGGCCCGCTGAGTCGGTGGCTCAAGCTGCGATCCACTCCTCAGGGATCCGCGGCGTGGCGGCGATCAGTGTCCGCGTGTAGGCGTGCGCGGGATTCTCGAACACCGTCTCGGTCGCCCCTTCCTCGACGATCTTTCCGGCCTTCATCACCAGCACCCGGTCGGTGATCGCCCGCACCACGCTCAGGTCGTGGCTGATGAAGAGGTAACTCAGCCCGAACCGCTTTTGCAGATCGGCCAGCAGGTCGAGGATCTGCGCCCGGATCGTTACGTCCAGCGCCGACACGGCCTCGTCCAGGATCACCAGTTTCGGCCGGATCACGATGGCCCGCGCGATCGCGATCCGTTGCCGCTGGCCGCCGGAGAACTCGTGGATGAACTTGTTCTGGTCGGCCGGCCTCCAGCCCAACGGCCAGCAGCGCCTCCTCCACCCGGGCGCGGGTCTCCGCGGCGTCCTTCGGCAACAGGTGAAACGGCTCCGCCACTAGCCGGCCGACCCGGTGGCGCGGATTGAACGAGCCGTAGGGATCCTGGAAGACCACCTGCATCTTCGCCCGCAGCACCCCCGGCACATGCCCCGCGACCACCGGTTCGCCGTCCAGCCGGACCCGTCCGCCCTGCACCGCCTCCAACCCCAGGATCGCCCGCGTCAGCGTCGACTTGCCGCAGCCGCTTTCGCCGACCAGCCCGACACTTTCGCCGGCCCGGACGGTCAGCGACACGTCGTCCACCGCGCGGAACAGCGGCCTTGGCCCCAGCAGCCGCAGCCGCCGCGCCGGATAGTCCCGCACCACGTTCTCGACCCGCAACACCGGCTCGGGCAGTATCCCGGGCACCCGCGCCGGCACATGCGCGGAATCTGCGAAAAGCTTGCGCGTGTACGGGTGCCCCGCCTCGCGAAACAGCCGCTCGGTCGCGCCGGCCTCGACGATACGGCCCTTGCGCATCACCGCCACCCGCGTCGCCATGCCGGACACCACTGCCAGATCGTGGGTGATCAGCATCAGCGACATGGCCTCGTCCGCCACCAGCCCGCGCAGCAGATCGAGGATCTGCGCCTGCGTCGTGACGTCCAGCGCCGTCGTCGGCTCGTCCGCGATCAGCAGCGCCGGCCGCAGCGCCACCGCCAGCGCGATACAGACCCGTTGCCGCTGTCCGCCCGACAACTCATGCGGATAGCGATCGAGCGCCACGTGCTCCAGTCCGACCCGGTCCAACCGCTCGCGCGCCCGCGCCACCGCCTCGCTGCTTGACGACACCCCGTGCACCAGCAGCGTTTCGGCCACTTGGTCGCCGATGGTCTGCACCGGGTTCAGCGCGCTCATCGGCTCTTGAAAGATCATCCCGATGTCGCGCCCGCGCAGGCCGCACATCCGCCGTTCGGTCAGTTCGAGCAGCGACTGATCGCCAAACCGCACCGCGCCCTGCACCTGCATCGAAGCCGGCAACAGCCCCATCACTGCCAGCGCCGTCATCGACTTGCCCGATCCGCTTTCGCCGACCAGCCCGAAGACCTCTCCGCGTCCGATCCCAAACGAGACATCCTCGAGAATCGGCACACCCCGGATGCCGACCGACAGTCCCTCGACGCTCAGCACGCCGGTCCCCTACTTCTCTGGTTCCCAAATATCCCCGCCGGAGGCATCAGACTTGTCATCGCACCCTCCGCAGCCGCGGATCGAGGAGGTCGCGCATCCCGTCACCCATCAGGTTCAGCCCCAGGACCATCAGCACGATCGCCAGCCCCGGAAACACCGCCATGTGCGGCGCCAGCGAGATCATCGTCTGGCTGTCGGCCAGCATCCTGCCCCAGCTTGGCGTCGGCGGTTGCGCACCGAGTCCGACATAGGACAGCGCGGCCTCGAAGATGATCCCGATACTGAACTGGATCGTGCCCTGCACGATCAGCAAGTTGGCGATATTGGTCAGGATATGTTCCAAGGAGATCCGCACCCGGCCCTTGCCCGCGACGCGCGCCGCCAGCACGTAGTCCAGCGTCCAGAGGCTCAGCGCCCCGCCGCGTGTCACCCGCGCAAACACCGGTATGTTGAAGATGCCGATCGCCAGGATCGCGTTCACCGCCGAAGGCCCAAGGACGGCGGTGATCAGGATTGCGATCACCAGAGGTGGGAAAGCGAAGACCAGGTCGTTGCCGCGCATGATGATCTCATCCAGCACCGATCCGCGGTTGGCCGCGGCGGCCAGCCCCAGCGGCACGCCCACCGCCATGCCGATGCCGATGGCGACCACCGCCACCGCGATAGAGGTCCGCGCGCCCACCATGATCATCGACAGGATGTCGCGCCCGAAATGATCCGTACCCAGCCAGTGTCCGGCGCTGGGTGTCTGCATCCGCTGCGATATGGCCATCGCCTCGACGTCGTGCGGTGTCCAGATCAGCGACAGCAGGGCGACGGCCAGGAACGCCGCCGACAGGCCCGCACCGAAGATCAGTTGTCCCGGCAGCTTCACGCCCGGTGCCTCAGCCGCGGGTCGATCATGGCATAGGCGAGGTCGACCAGGAAGGTGACCAGGATCACCGCGAAGACCAGCAGCATCACCACCGATTCCACGACGATCAGGTCGCGCTGCGTGATCCCCTGGAAGATCAGCCGCCCAAGCCCCGGCAGGAAAAACACGTTCTCGATGATGATGCCGCCTGCCAGCAAGAACGAGAACTGCAGCCCCAGGATCGTCATCACCGGGATCAGCGCATTGCGCAGGCCATGCCCCACGACCGCTTGTGCCCGGGTCAGCCCTTTAGCGCGGGCGGTTCGGATATAGTCCTGGTCCAGCACCTCCAGCAGGCTCGACCGCATGACGCGCGCCAGGATCGAGGCCTGGGGCAGCGCCAGGGCGATGGCCGGCAGCGTCAGGGCCTTGATATTCAACCAGAATCCGACGTCCCAACCGGGAAAGCCCCCCGCCGAGAACCATTTCAGATTGATCGAGAAGATCAGCACCAGCAGCATGGCGAACCAGAAGTTCGGCACCGCGATGCCCAGTTGCGTCCCGGCCATGATCCCGTAATCGACCCGCCCGCCGCGCCGCGTCGCCGCGATCATTCCGATCGGAATCGCGAGGACCGTGGACAGCACCAGCGCGTAGACGGTCAGCGGCAGCGACACCCAAAGCCGCGCCGCCACCAGGTCCGAGACCGGAACGCGGTAGGTGTAGGACCGGCCGAAATCGCCCGTCAGCATCCCGGCGATCCAGCCCAGGTACCGGCTGACGTAACTGCCCGACAGCCCCAGCTCCTCGCGCAGGGCGGCCACCGTATCGGGCTGCGCGTTCAGTCCCAGCATGAAGGCCGCCGGATCGCCGGGGATCACCTCGATCACCGCGAAGATCACCATCGAGGCGACGATCAGGCTGAGGCACAGCGACAGAAGTCGCGAAAGCAGGTAGCGGGTCATGGGGGAACGTTAAAGCAAGCGGAGACGACGAAAAAGCGCCGTTGCGCCGGTCGTGGGCGCAAATCTATTCAGCCCGTACCGGAACCCCCGCCCGCAACTCGGGGTCGATCCCGGCGGGCGGTACGCGTGCAGTGCCCAGCCGAAGGTGCAGCCGCCCGGCAAGCACCCAGGCCAGGCCAAGGCCTGCCCCGCCGGCGGCGAAGACGCCCGCGACCGGGACCAACAACAGCACCAGCCAGGCCACGCCCGGCGTCAGGATGCCCGAGACGTCGCGGTAACTGGAATAGACCGCCGACATCTCGGTCCGCTCGCTGGGCTTCACGGCCAGCAGGAAGGGCAGCCCCGCCGACACGTCCAGCAGGATCAGAAAGAACGAGCCCGGTCATCAGGCACAGGATGCTGATCCAGGGCGCCGCCGACAGCAAGGCCGCCGCCACGAACAGGCCGCCGGCCACCGCGAAGCCCAGGCGCACCGCCGCCCGGATCGACCGCGCCCGCATCCAGCGCAGCATCAGCGGCGTAGCGAACAGCGCCGCGTTCGACACCGACAGCACCGCTCCGCCGACCTGGTCGCCCAGCCCGTTCTGGATCGCGAAGATCGGCACGTAGACCACGTAGACCCACCAGCCGCAGGACCGGATCACCGCGAACAGCCAGCCCGCGACCAGTCGCGGCTGCGCGAAGAACCGCGGCAGGAACGCCAGCGGATTGGGCGGCGGCGCCTTGGCCCGGGTGATCAGCTTGCCGTTGCCCAGCCGCATGACCAGGAACACCGCCAGCATCGCCGCCGCCGCTGCCGCCGCGATCAGGAACGGCGCCGGCGCCCACCATTTCATCAGCATCACGCCAAGCGAACGGCCCCGCCGTCCAGCCCAGCACGCTGAATAGAACATCCGGCTGGTTTCGCACCTGCCCAGCTCGATTCTGGCGATATAGTCCAGCACATAGGCGTTGAAGCAGACGAAGGTGGTGACCACGCCGACGTTGATCAACAGCAGCGCGGTGACCACGCGCGGCGGCGCTGCCATCTATCGCCAGCAAGGCCCCGGCGAAGAACATCGTCGCCCCCGCCGAATAGACCCAGCGGCGCGGCACGAAGCGGATCAGCCAGGGCACCATGAGCCCGCTGAGCAGCGACGCGATGCCGACGGCGAAGTAGACCTCCGAAACCAGCGCCGCATCCTTCAGCACCCGGTACATCGCCAGCGGAAAGACCGAGATCAGGATGCCCCGCGCCACCGCCTCGATCCCCGCAAGCATGGCGAACCCGCGCACGCTGGGTGCGGGGGCGTGGCGCAGCCATTCGGGAATGCGTCGCTGATGCATGGATGGGTCCGGTCCGAACTCCGCCTGACCATTGCCGCGCGCGACCACGGGCGCTTTTCTGTTTGCGACCCGCAATGACGGGACCAGACCATGCGCCAAGGTCAGGTGCCGGCTTGGGACCGTCCCCGTTTTGCGATTTCAGAGGTTACGGCGAAGCGCGGTGCCCGGCATGTCCCGGGCACCGAAAGCCGGGTTCATTCCGACCAGCTGACCCCGGTCAGATCGTTGGCCTGGGTTGGCGCATTCGCCCACAGACCTTCGATCTTCGCGTCCGCCACGCCGGTGCGCGCCAGTTGGAACAGGTAGCCGTTGACGTGATCGTCGGCGATCATCCGCTGTGCCTTTTGCAGAATCTCGGTCCGCGCCGCAGGATCGGCGGCCAGGTCGAGATCTGTCATCAACTGCTGGAAGTCCGGGTTGTCGTACTGGAAATAATAGTCCGGACGCGCGTAGATGTTGATGTCCATCGGTTCGGTATGGCTGACGATGGTCAGGTCGAAATCCTTGCCGCGAAACACCTGCTCCAGCCATTGTGCCCATTCCAGGTTGCTGATCTCGGTCTCGACGCCCACCGCGCGCAGTTGCGCCGCGATGATCTCACCGCCTCGGCGCGCGTAGCTGGGAGGCGGCAGTTTCAGGCTCAGCGTCAGGTTCTCGACCCCTGCGTCGGCCAGCATCTTCCTTGCCAGGTCCGGATCATAGGCAGACTGGCCGGTCAGGTCGACATAATCGGGATGGTGCGGCGCGAAATGCGTCCCGATGGGCGTGCCATAACCAAACATCGCCCCGTCAATGATTTCCTGACGGTTGATCGCATGAGACAAGGCCTGGCGGACAGCCGGGTC
Organism: uncultured Alphaproteobacteria bacterium; assembly: GCA_963768205.1. Taxonomy (GTDB): domain Bacteria; phylum Pseudomonadota; class Alphaproteobacteria; order Rhodobacterales; family Rhodobacteraceae; genus JAHELH01. The sequence goes on from CAVYHB010000004.1 coordinate 76,396, forward strand.
CGACAACTCATCCGACTTGTTGTTCATCGCCAGGATGGTCTCGCCCTCGGTCGAACCGATCAGCAGCTGGAACCGCGGATCAGCCCCGAACTGGGCCAGCGTCTCGGGCGCGGGATAGCCCGGGAAGGCGTCGATATCGCCTGCCATCATCGCGGCAAAGGCCGCTGTCGGGTCCGAGATGAATTTGAAGGTCGCCGATTTCAGACTGGGTTTCTCGCCCCAATAGTCGGGGTTTTCAACCAGTTCCACCCGGTCGCCCTGCACCCAGCGCCCGAACTTGAATGGCCCCGTCCCGACCGGCGCGGTGGCGTTGTCGGTGGCGCTTTCGGGTGCGACGATCACAGCATCGCCCCAGGCCATGTTGGTGACAAAGCCGCCGTTGGGCGCGCCCAGCGTCACCCTCACCGTCCGCGCATCCACCGCCTCGGCGCTTTCGATCCCGGCGAAAAGCGCCTTCTGCGCATTGGTGCTGTCCTCTGCTCGCGCCCGGTCCAGCGAAAACACCACGTCCTCGGCGTCCATCGTCGTGCCATCGTGGAACATCACGGCGTCGCGCAATTTAAAGGTGTAGACCAGCCCGTCCTCGCTGACATCCCAGCTTTCCGACAGCGCCGGCGCGACCGAGCCGTCCGACTGGAACCGGGTCAACCCTTCGAAGACATTGGCATAGACCACTTCGTCGATGGCCGCCGCGGCGCCGCTGGTCGGGTCGAGGTTCGGCGGCTCAAGCTGCATGCCGACGGTGATGCTGTCCTGCGCGGCAAGGGCCATGCCGGCGCAAAACGCGAAGGCGGCTGAAACGGTAAGGCGGGTGAGCATTGGCAGACTTCGTTGTTGGATTGGCGCCAGTTTACACCCCGAACCGGAAAACCCCAGCGCTTTTCAGGTCCCGGCCTCAGTGCTTCTCGGTGACGATCCGCGCTGGCGGCACGCCGCGATCCTCCAGCGCCGCGACCACGTCCTTCTCCATCGGCGGCGGCCCGCAGACATAGAAGGTCCGGCTCCAGTCCTTGACGATTTCGTCGAGGAACCGGCCATCGATCCGCCGGTTGAAGACACCCGCGGTGGTCTCTTCGGTGACGGTGAACACCGGTTTCAGCCCCGGCATGCCCTGCCATTCATCGCGCAGGATGATGTCCTTTTCCAGGGCGTTCGAGAAGATCAGCGTCGTGCCGCCCGCAGACCCCTCGCGCGCCACGCGGTTGCGCAGGATGCCAATGAACGGCGTGATCCCAGCACCGCCCGCGATGAAGACGCCCGGACCCTTGTCCTCGATAGCACCCCAGGCATCTCCGATCAGCACGGTGTCGCCCGCTCGCAGCCCGGCGATCTGCTCGGTCACGCCGTCGTGGTCGGGATACGGACTTGATGACGAATTCAAGCTGGTCGGCGTTCTTCAGCGCGGTAAAGGTAAAGGGCCGTTTCTTCTCGCGCCAGCCGTCGCGGTCAAGCGCGAAATCCGTGGCCTGGCCCGGGCTGAAGTCGTAGCCGTCGGGCCGGTCGAAGATCAGGTGATTGGTGTCGTGCGTCACCGGCTCGATGGCCTGCAATGTCAGTCTGTGGGTCATGAAGTTCCTCGCGGCTTTGCTTTCGCGATGATCTAGGACGACCCGATTGACGAACCACCTTGTTCCTTCATCTTGCCAAAAATACCTCGGGGGTCTGGGGGCAGCGCCCCCAGCGGATCGGATCGCCGCAGGCGATCCGACACTCCGCTCACCCCAGCAGGTCCACCAGCGTCAGTGCCATTACCTTGGCACTGTCCACCATGTCCTCGATCCCGATCCACTCGTCGGGCTGGTGCGCCAGGTCGAGTATCCCCGGCCCGTAGGCGATACAGTTCTTCAGCCGGCCGATCCGGTCGATGTGTTTCTGATCGTAAGTACCTGGCGATACAACATAATCCGGCTGTCGCGCCAGCACCTTGCCGATGGCATCGGCGACCGAGGCGACCACCGGCGCATCGCGCTCGGTCATCGTCGGGATCACTTGGTGCAAGTCGCGAACCTCGTAGCTGAACTTGGGCCGTTCCTCGGCGATCCGGTCCAGCATCGCGCCGATCTCACGCTTGACCTCGACGATATCCTCCTCGATCAGGAACCGCCGGTCGATCACGATGCGGCAGCGGTCGGCGACGCAGGGCGCCGGAAACCCGGTGAAATCCGCGTCCTGTTCGGCCTCGCCGCCATGGATCGAGTTGATGTTCAGCGTCGATTGCCGCGCGCCTTCGGGCACCACTGGCATCGCCGTACGCTTGCTGGCCAGCAGCGGATAAAGCGTGCGCTCCATCTCTTCCAGTACAGCCCCCATATGCCGGATCGCCGAATCGCCCAGGAACGGCATCGAGCCGTGGGCGATGCGGCCCCTGGTTTCGATCTCGGCCCACCACACGCCGCGGTGACCCAGGCAGATGCGGTCCTTGTTCAAGGGTTCGGGGATGATGACGTGCTGCACCCGTCCGGGCGAAAAATACCCCTTCTCGGCAAGCCAGGCCACACCGCCATAGCCGCCGGTTTCCTCGTCGGCTGTGCCCGATATCTCGATGGCCCCGGCGAACTCCGGGCACAGGTCCGCAAACACTTCCGCGGCGATGATCGAGGTCGCGAGGCCACCTTTCATGTCGCAGGTGCCGCGGCCATAGATGCGACCGTCGCGGATTTCCGCGCCGAAGGGATCGGAGGTCCAGCCGTGGCCGACCTCGACCACATCCGTATGGCTGTTGAAATGCACGCAATCGCCATCCCTCACGCCTTGCCGCCGCGCGACGATGTTCCAGCGCGGATACCGGTCGCTGTCGCCGGGAGTGCCCTGCGCCCGGATCATCTCGGTCGCAAATCCCGAGGCCGACAGACGCGCATCGAGGTAGTCGCAGATCTCGCGGTATCGGTGGCCAGGCGGGTTGGTCGTGGGGATGCGCACCAGATCCTGCGTCAGCGCAACCAGGTCGTCGCGCCGTGCCTCGACAGCGGCCTTGAGGCGGTCGTCAAGCGTCGTCATGGGGCAAGCCTACGCGCGGGCTCTGCCCCCTGCAACCGGCGGCTCAGGTCCAGTCCCAGGGCCGCGCGAATTCGCCCAGCACCTTGGTCACCGCCTCGTCGTCGCAGTTCGGCCCGCGCTTGACCTTGCGCCACCAGCCCGCGCTTCTTGTCCTCGACCACCGCGATCGACCTCGGCGTCGAGACCCGGCCTTGGCCAGCGCCGCGTTGTAGACCCGGGTGATCGCCACGCTTGCGCAGGTCGGGCTTGAACACCTTGCCGACGGCGGTCTTGGGCAGTTCGTCCAGGATTTCCAGATGCTTCGGGATGCGCGGCGCGTTCGTGGATATGCTCCTGCGGCAAAGTCCATCAGTTCCTCCTCGGTGACGCTGGCCCCGTCGACCAGTTCGACATAGGCGCAGGGCAACTCGCCCGCGAAGGCGTCGGGCTGGCCGATGGCACCGGCAAAGGCCACCGCCTCATGCCCGGCCAGCGCCTCCTCGATCTCGGCCGGGTCGATGTTGTGGCCGCCGCGGATGATCAGGTCCTTGGCGCGGCCGGTGATCCAGAGATAGCCGTCCGCGTCGATCCGGCCCAGATCACCGGTGCGCAGGTACGTTGTCGCCGTGATAGAGGTCCGCTGTTCTTGTCGGCCTCGGTATAGGTGTCGCCCGGCGTAGACGCCCGGGTTCGACACGCAGATCTCGCCGATCTCGTCGGTGCCGCATCCTCGACCGCCGTGCCGTCGTTGTCGACTGACGATCTTGACGTCGGTATAGGGGAACGGAACGCCGACCGAGCCGACCTTCTTCTCGCCGTCCAGCGGGTTGCACGACACCAGGCAGGTCGCCTCGGTCAGGCCGTAGCCTTCGCAGATCGTCACGCCGGCCGCCTTCTCGAACCGCTTGTAACAGCTCCACCGGCAGCGGCGCCGAGCCCGAGAACGCCAGTCTTCAGCGACGAGATATCGGCATTCGACCGGGCGCTGCATCAGCGCGGCGATCGCGGTCGGCACGGTGATCATGAAGGTCACCTTCCAGCGCTCGATCAGCTTCCAGAAATTGTCGAACACGCCCTCGCCGCGATAGCCCTGCGGCGTCGGGAAGACCACATGCGCGCCCGAGCCCAGCGAGGCCCCCAGCGATCACGATGGCCGCAAAGACATGGAACAGCGGCAGCGGGCAGATCATGCACGTCGTCCTCGGTGAACAGCAGCCGGTCGCCCCAGCCAGCCGTTGTAGATCATGCCCGAATAGCGGTGCTGCGCGACCTTGGGCATGCCCGGTGGTGCCGCCGGTGTGGAAATAGGCGGCGACGCGGTCGCCGGTGCTGTCCTCGAAGGTCAGCGTCTTCGGCTGTCGTGGCGATCGCTGGCGTTGAAGTCGATCACGCTCGGCGCTTGTGGCGTGACCGGGTTCTTGGGCCGGATCAGCGGCACGATCAGCTTCTTCGACGCCGGTCAGGTAGCGCAGCAGATCGACCTCGAGCACGGTCTTCGACGTTCGGGCGCCATGCGCGCACCGCCTCGGCCACCTTCTGCGCCACGTCGGTCTTCGGGAAGGCCTTCAGCGTCACCACCACCTTGGCCTCGGTCTCGCGCAGGATCGCGCCGATCTGTTCGGCGTCCAGCAGCGGGTTGATCGGGTTGACGATGCCCGCCACCTGCGCCGCCCAGATAGGTCAGGATCGTCTCGTCGCAGTTCGGCAGCACATAGGCCACCGACGTCGTTTTCGCCGACGCCGAGCGCGCGGAACAGGTTGGCGGCCTGCGCGGTGCGGTCGCGCAGCGTCGCTCCAGGTCAGCGTTTCGGCCTTGTCGCTCGGGCCCGAGAACATCTGGAAGGTGATCGCCGGACGCGCGCCGTGGCTGCCGCGCGGTCTGGCTCAGCAGCTCCCAGGTGGTGACCGGCACGTCGCGCGTCGTCCCAGGGCATTTCCTGCTCGATCGCGTCGCGGTCGGCCAGCGTGGCATAGGTCATCGTCGCATTCTCCCCTGGTATTGCGCATGTTCCTGCGCCTTGCTGGCGCATGCCCTAGGAACCGGCGTGCCGTCGATTGCAAGCATGACGCAGCGAAACGTGCGCTGTTGCAAGGAAAATCCGCGGCCAGGCGCGCAGTGCGCGTCGGCTTATTCGGCCGCCAGGCCTTCGGTGAACTGCAGCCGCGCCAGCCGCGCATAAAGCCCGTCCTCGGCCACCAGGTCGTCATGGGTGCCCTCGGCCACGATGCGGCCCTCCTCGAACACCAGGATGCGGTCGGCCTTTTTCACCGTGGCCAGCCGGTGCGCCACGATCAGCGTGGTGCGGCCCTGCGCTCAGCTTCGTCCACCGCCTGCTGCACCGCGCGTTCGCTTTCGGCGTCCAGCGCGCTGGTCGCCTCGTCCAGCAGCAGGATCGGCGCGTCGCGCAGGATGGCGCGGGCAATGGCGATGCGCTGCTTCTGCCCGCCCGACAGCATCACGCCGCGTTCGCCGACATAGCTGTCATAGCCCTCGGGCAGCGCCGACGAGGAACTCATGCGCGGCGGCGGCCTGCGCGGCGGCCTCGACCTCGGCGTCGCGTCGCCTCCGGGCGGCCAAAGCGGATGTTCTCGCGCGCGGTGTCGGCGAAGATCACCGGGTCCTGCGGCACCAGCGCGATCTGCCTGGCGGAAAGTCGGCGCGCGCCATGTCGCGTCAGATCGACGCCGTCGATCCGGATCACGCCCGCTGGTCGGGTCGTAGAACCGCAGCAGAAGCTGGATGATCGTCGATCTTGCCCGCACCCGACGGGCCGACCAGCGCCACGGTCTCGCCCGGGCTCGACGTCCAGCTGACACGCCGTCCAGCGCCGCCGTGTTCGGGCCGCGCGGGATAGTGGAACGTGCACGTCCTCGAACGCGATCTCGCCCGTCGCCGGCGTCGGGCAGCGGCTGCGGCGTGCGCGGGGTCGCGCACCGCGTCCTCGGCGTGCAGCAGTTCGACCAGCCGCTCGGTCGCGCCCGGCGGCGCGCTGCAACTCGCCCCAGATCTCGCTGACAGCGCGCCAACCGCGCCCGCGACCATCACCGCGTAGATCACGAACTGCACCAGTTCGCCGACGCGTCATCACGTCGGCGCGCACGTCGCGCGCACCGATCCAGAGCACGCCGACGATGCCGGAGAAGATCAGCGAGATCACGATCACCGTCATCACCGCGCGGGTCGCCGATCCGCGTCTTGGCGCGACGCGAAGGACTTCTCGGTCACATCCGCGAAACGCGTCGCGGCTGACGGCCTTCGTGGGTGAAGGCCTGCACCGTCTGCACCGACAGCAGCGCCTCCGAGGCATTGCCCGACGAGGCCGCGATCCAGTCCTGGTTCTCGCGGCTCAGCACGCGCAGGCGGCGGCCCAGCACGATGATCGGCACGATCACCGCCGGCACGATCAGCAGCACCAGCCCGGTCAGCTTGGCCGAGGTCAGCAGCATCAGAACCAGGCCGCCGATCAAGATCAGCACGTTGCGCAGCGCGATCGACACCGACGAGCCGATGACCGACAGGATCAGCGTGGTGTCGGTGGTGATCCGGCTCAGCACCTCGCCGGTCATGATCTTTTCGTAGAACGACGGGCTCATGCCCGATCATCCGGTCGAACACCGCCTTGCGGATGTCGGCCACGACCCGTTCGCCCAGCCGGGTGACGAGGTAATAGCGCAGGCCCGTGCCCACGGCGAGCAGCACCGGCGATGGCCAAGGGCGGCGACGAAATACTGGTCCAGCAGCTCGGCGGCCGAGGTTTCGAACCCGTCGACCACCCGGCGCACCGCCAGCGGCAGGATCAGCGACACGCAGGCCGTCAGGATCAGCGCGCCGATCGCCAGCCGCGATCAGCGAGCTGTAGGGCGCCATGAACGGCCACAGCCCGGCCAGCGCACTGACGCGCTTGGACTTCTCGCGGTCTTCCTGGGAAGTGGCTGCCATGGGTGGTTCCCTGCAAATTTCGGAAGAGATAGCCAAACCGCCCGGTAACGGCAAGCCAACGACCCCAGTCGCGGGACGATCAACGCAAGCAGGATAAGAACGGAGGTAGAGCGGGCGACGGGAATCGAACCCGTATCATCAGCTTGGAAGGCTGAGGTCTTACCATTACACAACGCCCGCGCCGGTAATCTTTGCCTATTTCATAGGGTTTTCACCGTCAAGCGGCATGTCGATTTCAGACCTGCTCTTTAGAGTCCGCTCGATTGATCTGATGTAACTCACCCAGACCGGATACTCACCAAAGCACAGATGCCACGTCGCTGCTCTCGCATTCCTGCCATTCATACATTGCGCAGCATTTCCGACGAGCGAACGACGGCAGTGCGGGACAAATTGCTGTCGTTACACTGCGGTTGGAGCAGGGTTGATGCGGATCACTACATGGCAGCCAATTTGATGTGAGCTTTCCGCCATGAAACCACGCTTGTCCTTCCTTCTCAGTCAAATAGGCATTCTCACTATGGTGGTGGCGATGTTCATCGGCCCTTTCTATTCACCACCAGAGTTTTTCTGGATTACGCATTCGACCTCTGAGCAAGCAGGCCAACCGATATGGATGAGGACTGGATGCACTCTGTTGCGTCTGGCGTAGTCGGAACAGCCTTTGCCGCCGCGTGCGCGGCGTGCCTGTTCTCCCCGGATGGCACACGGCGTGACTGGCTCGCTTGGGCCGGTTTGGTTATTTCGGTGATGGTGCCAATCGCAATGGGTCAAGCTCCGGAAGTGCGCGGCCTGTTGCAACGCATGATGTTTGCAATGAGCTTTGTCTTCATTGTTCGGGAATTTGGCGGTGCCACCCGGGCGCGGGGCAGTGTCAAGAAGGATTGACCCAAACAGAAAGATCAATCGCAAATGTAATCTTCTGGCGAAACTAGAGGTCCGAACAAGGGCTCTTTGCGGTCGTTGCCGATTATCGCCGGTCGTGCGTCAGGATCACAGTTGGCCAATGACGGGTCTGGGCCCGAACCGGACCTGTTAAATCTTCGCTGCGCAAGCTCGCAGCGAAATTTGTCGCTGCACGGCGGTAGTAATGCACGCCGCGGTGTAGCGAGGAGACTGGTCTTTCATGGATTCTGCAGCGGAATTTTCTAGGGCAATGACCGGGGTGCGGGACTTTGCAGCCGTTCGCGGCGATCAGGGCAAGGGCCGGTTTCGGCGCATCGCGACATGGCTGGTTGCGAAAATCGATGTTGTGATTTCGTGATTTCCGACATCATTGGCATTGATCGGCTGCAGGGCAGCGGGAATAGCGGTCGTTCATGTTCAATGCGGCGATGATGATGGCCAGAATGACTGCACCGCGGACTTTTCGGACCTTCGGAACTTTCGCCAATTGCTGCTCTCAGCATCTAAACTCAGCGCCGGTAGTGTGGGCGGCTATGCACGAGCGTGGCATCGACATCTGCCACGAAACGGTGAGGTGCTGGTGGAACAGATTTGGCCCGATGCTCGCCGCTGAAATCCGCTGTAAACGTGTCCAGCAAATGCGTGCATACTCGAATTGGCAGTGGCGCCTGGACGAGGTCTTCGTGAAGATCAACGGCGAGCGGCACTACCTGTGGCGGGCGGTTGATCACGAGGGTGAAGTGCTGGAATCCTTCGTCACAAAGCGACGGGATCGCAAAGCAGCCCTGAAATTCCTCAGACAATCAATGAAGCAACACGGCCGTCCTCATAAACTGGTGACCGACAAACTCCGATCCTACTGCGCGGCAATGAAGGAAATCGGCAATGCCGACAAGCAGGAAACGGGCCGCTGGCTGAACAATCGGCCGGAGAATTCGCACCTGCCTTTTCGACGACGAGAGCGGGCCATGCAACGGTTCCGCAGCATGCGAAGTCTGCAGAAATTCGCCGCCGTTCATGCCTCCGTCTGCAACCATTTCATCCAGGAGCGCGCGCTCTACAGCAGGGACAATTTCAAGAACAACTGTGCCGCCGCTCTTGCTGAATGGCGCGGTCTCGGCGCGGCATAAGGGAAAGCCTCATTGTCCTTTCAGAGACTGGTTCGCATCCGTCTGACACCGCCCCTGAATGACTGCACAGCTGGACAAAGCGCCAAATCGCTGCGCCGGCACCAATGGCCGGTATCTTCGCACTACGACCAATGCCCACCGCAGGGGGGAATTTTGGTCGCCTGCCGAGATTTTTGAATCGGCCCTACCGCTGCACCAAAAAAAAATCATCAAGAGCCATTGGTAGGTTTTTCACTCCCGAATTCTTTGCGTACGCAATACCACGGTCGCGCCTCATGCCATGCCAAGGCGGTCCTTCAAAATCTGCTGAAGAGCCGGTCGAGCCCGCCGACGCATCAGGTTCAGGGCTGGCAGACCGCAAAGCTTGCCGACCAGTTCGATTGCGGCCTCCGTGTTTGCGGCCGGTCCGCAGACCAGATCTGGCTTGCGGCCAAAGGCGTGCTGGACACCCAGGACCGCGTAGGGATCGGAAGCGCAGAGCACCATCATCCGAACCTTGGCATCGATCATTTCCATTGCGACAGAGCCGTTGTAAGGCTCGAGCGGCGACGCCCCGGCCTCGGCCACCAGCACGTCGGGGCCGGTGGCCGAGATTTTTGACAGAAGCTGTGTCAGCAGGGTCGCGAATTCCTGCGGCGGGCAGACCGTGGATGGCAGGCCAACATCGACGAAATCGAAGACATGGCTGGCGCCCGCGTCTTTCCAGCTGAGCATGTCGCGGAACCGGGCCGCGCCGGTGAGTTTCGCAGCCGCGACTTTGAGGCCAAGCTGCGCCAGTTCGTGAACGATCACGCGGCCCGACGTGGTCTTGCCCGAGGACATCGAAGTGCCGATCAACAGGATCACCGGGACGTCCAGCACAACCGGCTCGACCGGCGGGCAGAAGCCCTGCATCGTCAGCTTGTCGCCCCGTACCAAATGGCCGCGATACTGCAGGCTCATCAACGGCGGCAACAGCGGCGAGACCGAGGTTGCCATGCCGAACAGCCCGGCGCCGGTTAGCGCATGCATGGCGCCGTCGTCACCGATGGCACGCCAGTCGCCGACGCCTTCCAGCGTGGCCGCGCGGGTGCCGAACGCGCCGACCACCATATCGCCGTCGAAGACCTGGCAGGCCCGCCCCGACGGCCGTTCGATCTGGTAAAGCGGGCCGGGACGGCCCTGCACCTCGCACATCACATAGTCGCCGGTCGCCCAGTTGGACCGGGGCAAGTTTTTGATGTCAAAGCCCTTGGTTTCAACGTCAGAGATTCGGGTTACGGTGGTGTAGAAGGCCTTGTTCATGGCGCGTCCTCCGGGGCATCGAGGGGCGGCGCCAACAGCAGCAGCGCCAAGAGAGCCGTGCGTTGCAGGGTCTCGTCGAGATACAGGAACTCATGCGGCGCGTGGGCGCCATCGCCGACCGGGCCGAGACCGTCCAGCGTGGCCGTATAAAGGCTGGTGGTGTTCCCGTCAGACCCGCCGCCGGCCAAGCCTTCCTGCAGATCGAGGCCGATCTGAGAGGACAGGTCTTTCGCAAGGCTCCAAAGCTGTTGGTTGCGCGGGGTCGGCTCAAGCGCCGGGCGGCCGATCCCACCTTCGATCTGCAAGCTGGTGCCCGGCACGACCGGTTGGAGGCCATGGATCACCTTTGTGATCCGTTCGGCGTCTTCGTGGGTTCGTACCCGAACATCCGCCACGCACCCGCTTTCCGGTGCGACCACGTTCGGTCGCAGCCCGCCCTCGATCATGCCCACGTTCACGGTGACGCCTTTCTGGGCGTCATTGAGTGCAAACATCGCTTGTACCACGTGCGACAATTCGAGAATGGCGCTGGCGCCCTTTTCTGGGTCCAGCCCGGCATGGGCCGCCTGACCGGTGATCTTTACGGCGAACCGGCCCACCCCCTTGCGCGCCGTCTTCAGTTTGCCGTCGCGACCCAGCGATGGCTCCAGCACGAAGGCGCGGCAGGCGCGCTGCGCCAGGCGGCGGATTTGGTGGGTGGATTCGCGGCTGCCGATCTCTTCGTCGGAGTTCGCAAAGACCACGGGCGTCACGCTCGGGTCCACGCCAAAATGCGTCAGGGCCTCAAGGGCAAAGATGATCTGGGTAATCCCGCCCTTCATGTCATAAACGCCGGGGCCGCGCACTTCGTTGCCGTCCACATTGAACGGCATGTTCTTGAGCGTACCAAGCGGCCAGACCGTGTCGTAGTGACCGACCAAAAGCTGGAACGGACGCGTGCGGGTCCGGTTCTGCGGGCGGGCCAGAAGGTTGCCGCCATGGCTTTTGCCGGTCAGGGTAAGGGTGCGAAACCCGTTTGCGCGCAGCCGCTCGGCAATTATGGTGCGCGCGCGATCCTGGGTTTCTGGCGCCACCGAGGGCGATTCAACTCGTGTCAGTTGTTCCAGAAAGACCACGAACTCGGCCTTGCGCGCCTGCAAATGGGCTAGGATGTCGGCACCGGTCGGGTGTACCGGCGGATGAAGGCTGGTTTCGGCGGCGATCATTTCTTCATGCCCTTCGGTGACGGGAAGGCGAGGGTTTCACGGATCTCGGCAAACCGTCCGGGGCTGACATAGGTCAGGATCGGTGCCTTGTTGAGCAGATCCTGGTCATCGCGGTCGTCCGCGCGCAAATAGTCGGGGTCAACCTGCGCGGCGACGATCCTGCCGACAATCAGGCTGTTGACCCCGAACCCGTCGACAAAGCGGTCAAGCTCGCATTCCAGATAGAGATATCCATCGGCGACGACCGGGCAATTGACCCTGGCAGATCGATGGCTTTGCACCAACTGTAGCTGCGGTTTGCTGTCGTCCTCGCAGCGTGGCGAGGCGGTCAGGCTGGTTTCCAGCCACTGAGCTGGCTTGGGATATGTGACAGCGAACACACCATCGCGTTTGATGTTCTGATACGTACCATGGCGCGGGGTGCAAACGAAACCGAAGTAATTTTGCCAGCCCATCGGGCTGACCATGTGTTTCGGTGCAAGATCATCACCGCCATCCGCTTCGCGGGTTCCCACCAGCACCAGCGGCGCCACCATGAAGAACTGATCCCAGATCGGCCTTGCCACATCCAGCGTTTCCAGAGGGGTTCCGCTGGGTTTCGCTGCCGAAAGTGTGCTGTTCATGATCCGACCTCCCCTACCTTAGACCGGATTGAAAACCTGCTACTGCAGGAAATCCTCTCACCGGCAGATTTAAGTCTAGGGCAAGGACGCCAGACGCTGCGATGACATAGCTCAATTCCGGAAGCAAACTGGCAAGTGTTTGGCGCTTACTTCTTCCGCTGCTAGGGCGCAGGCGATGGTTTTTTCTCGACCTATCCTCGGATCGTAACGACTTCCACCGATGCCCACGATGATCGATCCCGGTCTGACTACATGGCCGCGGTTGCGAACGGCGCTTCTCTTTTACATCCCATTTTGAGGTCCGCTCCTATCGCTGCGCCGCAAAGAGGGTAACGCGAAGAGCCCTTAGTTTTTTTGTATTGTCTTTGTTCTGTGAGGAAAAACGATAGTCAGTTTGTCCGCGACTCGGTTACTAATGTTCTCATGTTCTCTGAAACTCATATGAGTGGCCGGGTTTCCCGCTGCGCGGCGGCAACGAATTTCGCGCTCTTGCGGCATTGGTCATTCTGCGAGCGCACACAGCAAGATTTTGGCGCTTCCGAAGTGGGTTCAGAGCGGCCAGCCGCATTGCAGCGGTAGTGCGCTGCAAGGTGGCTCCGAGACCGTCCATTTGCGCGTCCTGATAGAATTTGCGGGTCAACACGGTGTCGACGCCTGGAGCGGGAGGGATGGATGGAGGAAACCTCATGCCCAATATCCAACTCCCTGCCGTGAAACCGAAGCGGCGTCCCTGGAACAAGGGACGGCTGGTTGGCCAGAAACGACCGCTGCTCCCGAAACAAGTCTGGGCCATTCGTGCCCGCCTTGAACTTGCTGGCAATCTCAGAGACCTGGCGCTGTTCAACCTTGCGGTCGACAGCAAACTTCGAGGCTGTGATCTAGTCCGCTTGAAGGTTGCCGACGTCGTTTCCGGTGGCAAAGTCAGAGCCCAACTCCGTCGAATACTGCGCAGCGTTTCAACCTTCGACATGCGCCTATGAGCGGACCTAAGGCTTAGGCGATCTGTTTTACCCTGATCGCTTGCATGCAGCTCCAATGACAGGCGCGGTGCACTGTCCGGATCAAGAAGGAGGAATTCGGCAATTCGAGCCAACACAATCTATGAACTCGTCGAAACCAATTCTTTATTGGTAAAACCAATGTGAAATTGGGGCCGCTGTCTGCTTTTGGCGCTCCGGCAGCACGGAAAGGGTCCGCACGGTGAACGGGGCTAATGCCGCTCTTACGCAGTTGCGCGCTTGGCTGGCACAGGATGCGGTTGGGATGGGCGGCAAGCTGCCTGCCGAGCGTGAATTGTGCGATCTGCTGGGCGTTTCCCGTGGCGAATTGCGTAAAGCATTGGCTGTCTTGGAAAAGGAAGGCGCCCTTTGGCGCCAGGTAGGCAAAGGCACCTTTGTAGGCCTGAAACCTGCCGAAGAGACAAAGTCGCTATCGGCTGCCGCTGCGCGCACCAGTCCAGGCGAGGTGATGCGCGCAAGGTTGAAATTCGAGCCGATGCTCGCATCGGAGGCTGCGGTCAATGCCATCGCGACCGATATCGATCAATTGAATGTCTGCGTTGCAGCCTCACGCGAGGCCAGGACCTGGCGTGAGTACGAGACCTGTGACAATCATTTCCATCGCACCGTCGCCAAGGCGGCTGGCAACGAATTGCTGCTTTACTTGTTCGATCACATGAATGCGGTACGCCGCGCCGTGGTCTGGTCGCGCGGTCGCGGCGTACAGGGACCGCCGCCTCTTGATCACCACAGCTTTGCCGAACATGACCAGAATCCTTGCATCCATTTCGGAACGCGATCCACAAGCGGCGCGCGCTGCAATGAGGAGACATTTGACTTCGGTTGAGGCTGCGCTTGCAAAGCTGCAGGAAACCGCAGAGTGATCGACCTGACGCTCGCCACATGGGATCACGACCGCTGCATGGCGCTGCATGACGGGCGGGTCAGGGTGCCCGGCGTTGCCATCGACAGTCGTATCCACCCCACATCCAAGCTGTTCCCTTGGGCGGTGCAGGAGGCGCGGTTCGACGTCACCGAGATGTCGGTCAGCAGCTATGTGCTGCAGCTATCGCGCGGCGGCTCGGACTACGTCGCGATCCCGGCTTTCGTCAGCCGTGCATTTCGCCACTCGGGTTTTTTTGCGCGCGCCGGGTCGGGCATCACCTCGCCGACCGATTTCGCCGGGCGCAAGATCGGCGTGCCGGAGTACCAGATGACCGCGGCGCTTTGGATGCGGGGTATTTTGGCGGACGATCATGGTGTCGACTGTGCCTCGATCCATTGGCGCACCGGTGCGCTGGACGAGGGCATCCGCCGCGAACGGCTGGAACTGGCCCTGCCGCCGGGCATGGTGGTCGAGCCAATCGCTGATGGCGATACCCTGCAGGACATGCTGCTGCGGGGCGAGATCGACGGGTTGCTGGCACCAAAGCCGCCGCGCGCGTTTCTGGACGGCGATCCTGCGCTGGTTCGGCTGTTCCCGGATTTCGAAGCGTCGGAGCGCGACTACCATGCGCGAACCGGGTTCTTCCCGATCATGCACCTGATCGGCGTTCGCAAGACCCTCGCCCAGGACTATCCCTGGCTGCCGCGTGCGCTGTACGACGGCTTTCTTGAATCCCGCGATCTGGCGCTGAAGCGGCTGCGCGAGGTCTGGCTGGGCAACGCCAACCGCGTGTCGCTGCCCTGGCTTGGGGCCTCGATGGAGCGGACGCTGGCGACGTTCGGCCCAGACTACTGGAGCTATGGCTTTCAGAAGAACCGCAGCGAGATCGACGCAATCTGCCGCTATTCGGTGGAGCAGCACCTCGCCGCCAACCGCGTGCAGCCCGAGGCGCTGTTCCATCCTTCGGTGCTGGATACATGAGCGCGGATGTCCTGCATGCAGGGCTGGGCTGGCCCATCGCTTCGGCGTTGCTGGCGGTCAGCTTTGCCTCGTCGTTCATCACTGTCGCTTTCGGGATCGGCGGCGGGGCGGTGATGCTGGCGGTGCTGGCGATCCTGCTGCCGGCCGCGGCGATCATCCCGGTGCATGGCGTGGTGCAACTCGGCTCCAACGTCGGGCGCGCCGCGCTTATGGCGCGGCACCTTTATCTGCCTGTCGTGGCCGCCCTTCGCCATCGGCGCGCTGATCGGGGTGGCCCTCGGCGGCATCTTTGTGGTGCAGCTTGATCCGGCGGCGATCCAGATCGGGGTCGGTTCCTTCATCCTGTGGTCGATCCTGTCGCGCCCGCCCGCCTTCATGCGCCGCTCGGCCGGCATCGCGGGCGGTTTTTCCAGTTTTCTGACGATGTTCTTCGGCGGCACCGGTGCCTTCGTGGCGGCCTTCGTGAAGGCGCAAGACCTTGACCGTATGGGCTTTGTCGCCACGCACGCCACGCTGATGACGCTGCAGCATCTGCTGAAGACTCTCACCTTCGCCATTCTCGGCTTTGCCTTTGCCCACTGGGCTGGCCATGATCGTGCTTCTGATCCTGACCGGCTTCCTGGGCACGTTGCCGGGCGGCAGGTGCTGACGCGCATCGACGAGAAACGTTTCAAGTTCGCGCTGCATGCCATTCTGACCCTGCTGGCGATCCGACTGATCTATACCGGCGGTGTCGAGTATCTGGCCGCATGGCGCGACAAGGGAGGATGACACCACGCAACCAAGACAACCCTCAGGGTGCGGCGCAAGCCCGGGGACACAAATCAACAATGCGCATGACAATCCAATGGAGGATCACATGACCCGAACTTACAATAAATCGCCGCAGTTTCCTGCGTACCACTGCCGCCGCATCCGGCGCTGCCCTGGCGATGCCCGGCATTGCCCGCGCTGCCGACTATCCCGGAAGGCAATATCAACGTTTATCATTCCGACCGCAGAGGGCGGCGGCGCCGACCGCAACTTCCGCGCCTTCACCAGCGTCTGGAAGGAAAAGCTGGGCACCGATTTCGAGCCGGGCTTCTATCCGGGCGCCTCGGGCCGGGTGGGATATGAGATCTACATGGGCAAGGCAGAGCCGAACTGCTACAACCTGATCTTCGGCAACATGGGGCCGGAGGTACTGAACTGGGCGATGCAGCCGCCAAGCTTCGACATCGACGACTACTTCTATTTCGGCCAGGTCGACAAGGATCCGTGCTGCCTGTTCGTCGGGGCCGAAAGCCCGCTGCAAACGATGGACGACATCATCGCCGCGGCCAAGACCAAGCGTCTGAACGTCGGCACCAGCCGCATGGCGCACCCTGCGTCGATCGGGCTGCTGGCCTTGGGCGACAAGCTGGGCATCGACTTCAACCTGATCCCGCTGCAGGGCGGCAAGGGTACCGTCGCGGGTGCCGTCACGGGCGAGGTCGATTTCTCGGTCCTGACCTCTGGCTCGGTCATCGCGGCAGGCGACAGCGTCAAGACGCTGCTGGTCTTCGGCAAGAACATCGTCGGCGAGGCGCTGGACAACGCGCCCAGACATCAACGACGCCTATGGCATGGACCTGCCGGAAATGCTGTCGGCACGCGCCTTCGGCATCCACAAGAAGGCCGCCGACGACTTCCCCGATCGCTATCGAGACACTGACGCGGACCTTCAAGGAAACCTTCGACGATCCCGCGCTGATGGAGGCCTACATCGCCTCGAAGGGCAGCCGGAATATCTGAACTATGGCGGACGTCGAGGAGTGCGCGGCATTCAAGGCCGCGATGCTGGAGCTTGGCGCGCGCTACAAGTCGCTGCTGAGCGGCGCCTGAGATCGACCCGGCCGGCGGGCATTGACCCGCCGGCCGCTTTCCAGACCCGGATCGCAGACAGGACAGCAGTCAAATGCCCACCGACAACACGAAACAGCCCCGCCAGCTCGGCGGAGAATTGGTGATCCCCATCATCGCGGTGGGCTTCACCCTCTATTTCTTCTCGACGATCTGGAATTCGCCATGGACCGCGCAGGTCAGCGCGTTTCTGGTTGGCGGCATCCTGTTGCTCGTCTGCGCGATCTTTTTCGTGCGGTGCTGTCCTATGGTTGCGAAGCGGTGAGGCATCGCTGGGGTTCAGCAACCTGTTCACCATGGACGACATCCGCTCGGGGCGCATCGGCCTGCTGGTAACCACCGTCGGCTATTGCGCTCTTCATCGACCAGCTTGGGTTCACGCTGACGACATTCCTGTTTCTCGCGCTCAGCATGATCGTGCTCAGCAAGGGCCGGAACATCGCCGTTCATCACCGGCGATTTCCGCGCTGATGGCGCTAGGCGGCTGGGCGGTGTTCATTTGGGCCTTCGACACGCGCTTTCCGCGCGGCTGGTTCGAGACGACGATGAAGGCGGTGCTGGCCAATGGATAGCAGCACAGCCTCGATCCTCGCCGAAGTCTTTGTCGACACCATCGGCTATTGGTACGTCATCATCCCGACGATCTTTCTGGGCCTAATCGTCGGCGGAATCCCCGGCTTTTCCGCCGCCAATACCATCATCATCCTGATGCCTCTGACTCTGGCAATGAGCCTGGAGACCGGTCTGGTGTTTATGGTCTCGCTCTATTGCTCTGCACGAATGGGCGCGGGCATTCCGGCCATTCTGGTCAACATCCCCGGCACAGCTGGGGCCGCCGCGACACCGCTGGACGGCTATCCGATGGCCAAGCAGGGCAAGGGTCAGCAGGCGCTGGCGGTCTCGTTCGTGGCGTCGTGCATCGGCGGTTTGCTGACGACGCTGATCGCGCTTGCGACCATGCCGATCCTGGCGCGCGTCGGCTTCTACATGCATTCGACCGAGATGATCGTGGTGATGCTGTTCGGAATCTCGCTGATCGCGTCGATCGCGGCGCAGGACATGGTAAAGGGGCTGATCGCGGGGTTTCTGGGCCTGATGATCGGCAGCATCGGCACCGACGTAGTCTATGCCACGCCGCGCGGCACCTTCGGGTTCCTCGAGCTTTACGACGGCGTGCCGCTGATCCCGGCGCTGGTCGGCCTGTTCGCGGTCTCCGAGGCGTTCGTCATCATCGAGAAGAAGGTGATCATCAACGAAGAGGCAGAGGTCAAAAAGCCAAGCTGGCACGCGACTTTCGAGGGCGTCAGCATCGCGCTCAAACGCTGGTCGCACATCGTCTGGACTTCGATCATCGGGCTAGTGATCGGTGTCATCCCTGGGGCCGGGGCTTCCATCGCCAGCTTCGTAGCCTACCAGCAATCGCGGTCCTTCTCGAAGACACCGGAACTCTACGGCACCGGCCACCCCGAAGGCCTGATCGCCCCGGAATCCGCCAACAATGGCGTCACCTCCGGCACCCTGGTCCCGCTGCTAGTCCTCGGCATTCCCGGAGGCGCGACGGCGGCGATCATGCTGGTCGTCATGCAGTTTCACGGCGTCAGCTTTGGCCCGTCGCTGTTCGAGAATGCGCCCAAGGTCGGCTACGGCATGTTCATGGCCATGGCGGTCAGCTATTTCATCATGCTGTTCACCATCCTGCCGCTCAGCCGTTACATGAGCCATGTCACCACGATCCCGACGATCTATCTGGCACCGATGATCATCGCGTTTACGCTGGTCGGGGCCTTCGTGCCGCGCGAGTACATGTTCGACATGTACATGGCGCTGGCGTTCGGCGTGCTGGGCTATATCGCCCGGCGCACAGGCTATCACGTCGCGGCGATTCTGATCGGGGTCATCCTCGGGCCACTGCTGGAAAAGTACTTTCTGTGGTCGCTGAAAAAATCCGACGGTGACATCATGGTGCTGTTCTCATCGCCGTTGGCCAATGTGCTGTGGGTCGCCTTCGCGCTTTCCATCGCGCTGCCGATATACTTCGATTTGAGGCGAAAGAAACGTAACAGCGAGGTGCCTGCCCAATGAAACGTGAACTGGAGTGGGACCTTGCGCGAAACGTCCGCCGCCTCGGCCACCTCGATCTAGAGGGTGGCGGTCAGGTCGTGGTGCAGGACGGTTATGCCTATGTCGGCCACATGAAGCCGCCCATGGGCACCTCGATCATTGACGTGCGCGATCCGGCCAATCCGCAGGTGGTCGGGCATGTACCGCCACCCGACGAGTGGTCGCATACTCACAAGGTGCGCGTCGTGGGCGATCTGATGATCACAAATGTCGAGCAGGACAAGCGTCACTTCCTGCGCAAGGGCGACAAGATTGCGGGTCTGCGTTTCGAGGGCCTGTCAGACGGGGAGATCGCAACAAAGCTCGGCGTCAAGGACAGCGACATCGCGGAGCTGGAGGCGGCGGTCAAGCGCGGCTACACGTCCGGCGGGTTTCGCGTCTGGGACATCTCGGACAAGACCGCGCCGCGGCAACTCAGTTACGTCAAGACCCACGGCTTCGGCGTGCACCGCTTCGATATGGACGCCAACTTCGCCTACATCTCGACCGAGATTGAGGGCTATGTCGGCAACATCCTGGTGACCTACGACCTGTCCGACCCCCTCAGCCCGCGCGAAGAGTCGCGCTGGCACATGCCGGGCCAGCACATCGCCGGCGGCGAGACGCCGACCTGGACCGGTTACGGTGTGCGCCTGCACCACGCAATGCGCTGCGGCGATGAGCTATGGGCCGCCGTCTGGCACGCCGGCTACCGCGTCCTCGACGCCAGCGACTTGAGCAATCCCACCGTCATCGGCAGCTACCGCTTTCCACCTGCCATCCCCGAGCCGACGCATACCGTGATGCCGTTTGAGCAGCTTATCAACGGCCGCCGCTATGCCGTCGCCATCGACGAAGAGCATGACCACAAGCCCGGCCGTCTGCACGGCTTCCTCTGGGTCATGGACGTCACCGATCTGTCCGATATGGTCCCAGTCGCCGCCTGGGACCTGAGCGAGCGCGCCTGCCCCTGGGTCGGCGACCCTGGCATGCGCTTCGGCGCGCATCAGTTCCGCGAGAAGCTCGACAGCACGCTGGTCTACGCCACTTGGTTCGCCGGGGGGCTGCGGGTGCTGGATCTCGCCGATCCGCTGAACCCGGTCGAAGTGGCGTACTTCATGCCCGAACCGGGCGCCAAAGGCCCGCCGCAATCAAATGACGTCGATGTCGACGACAACGGCCTGATCTACCTGCTCGACCGCAACAACGGCTTTGATATCCTGGAGATGACCCAATGAACGACCATGGCTCTGACTTGTTGCCCCCCAGCGTCGACCCCAACACCGCCGCCCTTGGCATCCGCCGCGTCAGCGCCCGCAACGAGGCCTCGACCCGCTCCGTCATGATGGTGCGCGACCACTTGGTGGTGACCGACGAGAAGGGCACCAACACCGGCCCGACGCCGCTGGAACTGACGCTGTCGTCGCTGCTGGGCTGCGAGGGGGTTATCATCAACCGCTGCGCCGAGGCGATGAAATTCAATTATACCGCCGTCGACATGGACGCCGACGGCGAGGTCGACCAACGCGGCAGCCGCGGCGTGCAGGGAGTGCGGCCCTATTTCAACTGGGTCAAGTTGCGCATCCGGGTGCATACCGAGGAAACGCAGGAGCGGTTCGAGCGTCTGACCCGCAACGTCGAATACCGCTGCCCAGTGATGAACCTGTTCAAATCCGCCGATGTCGAAGTTCAAATCAGGTGGGAGCGTGTCGCGCCGTGAGCCTGACGCTTCGGATCAACGGCGCGGATCGCGCGATCAACTCCGACCCCGACACGCCGCTGGTCTATGTCCTGCGCGACGAGCTGAAGCTGAAAGGCACCAAGCTGGGCTGCGGGCTGGAGCAATGCGGTGCCTGCGCGGTGCTGGTGGACGGCGAGGCGGTGCTGTCCTGCGTTTCCCCCGCCGGTAGTTTTGCTGGCCGCGTGATCACCACCATCGAGGCGATCGGCGAGACCGAAACCGGCCACCGCGTGCAGCAGGCGTTCATCGCGGAATCCGCCGCGCAATGCGGCTACTGCACCTCCGGGCTGGTGGTCGCCGTGACCGCATTGCTGGACAAGACCCCGGCCCCCGACCGCGCCAAAACCATTGAGGCGCTGACCCCGCACCTATGCCGCTGCGGGGCGCACCCGCGCGTGCTGCGCGCAGTAGCGCGCGCGGCACAATGAGCCTCGACGCCAATCCGCTGATTGCCGACTGGATCGGCGCGCACGACGGGCGGCTGCTGGTGCGTACCGGCAAGGTTGACATCGGCCAACGCATCTCGACGGCGCTGCTGCAGATCGCGCACGAGGAACTGACGGTGCCCTTCGACCAGATCGACATCGCCCCGGTCCGCACCGGCCACGCGCCGGATGAGGGCATTACCTCGGGCAGCAACTCCATCGAGCAATCCGGCAACGCCCTGCGCCGCGCCGCCGCCACTTTGCGCGGTCACCTGACTGCGCTTGCTGTCGCGCGCCATGGCGGGACGCCCTTGGAATGGCGGCTGGAGGAGGGCGCGTTGCATCTGCCCGGCAGCAACCATCGGTTGCGGGTGGGCGACCTGATCGCCGAAATCGACACCACCACGCCGGTCGATCCTGACGCAGCCCCCCTGACCACCGACACGGAACACTTCGACCGCCCTGCCATGCGCGGGCTCGCCGACATGGTAACAGGCCGCTTCGCTTATGTGCATGACCTGGACGCGCCGGGCCTGCTGCACGCCCGCGTGATCCGCCCGCCGCATGCCCTCGCCCGGTTGCAGACCATCGACGCAGATGCCATCGACCGCGCAAAAGCCAAAGGCCTCCGCCTGATCCGTGATGGCAGCTTTCTTGCCCTCGTCGGCCCACAGGAATGGCCTGTGGTTCACGCCGCGCAAACGCTGGCCATCGCTTGCACTTGGGACCTGGGCGGCGGCCTGCTGGAAGACGATGTATTCGACTGCCTCACCGCCGAACATGCCACCCGCCTGCCGGTCATCGATGGCGCACCCGTGCGGGACACTGTGCCCGACCCCCTTGCAAACCCGGCCCATTCGGCCCGCTACGAGCGGCCCTACCAAATGCACGGTGCGCTGGCGCCCTCGGCGGCCATGGCGCATTGGGACGGGCAGACGCTGACGCTGCATAGCCAGAGCCAGGGCGTCTACCCCCTGCGCGCCAGCATCGCCGACAGTCTGGAGCTGAGGCCGGAGCAGGTCGATATCACTCACGTCCCCGGCTCCGGCTGCTACGGCCACAACGGCGCCGACGACGCGGCGTTCGAGGCGGCGCTGGTCGCCATGGCGATTCCCGACACGCCGATCCTGCTGAAATGGACCCGCGAGGAAGAGCATGGCTGGGAGCCCTTTGCCCCCGCCATGGCCGTCGAGATTGCCGCCCGAACCGACGGCGACCATATCACCGCTGTCTCCGCAGAAGCGTTCAGCGACACGCATCGTGGACGGCCACGCCCCGGAGCGAACCGCGCCGGTCCTTCCAAGCTTTTGACGAACCGGTTTCGCGAGGACCCCATCGGCCCCAATCCCGCGGCACCCAACATGGGCCGCCACGCAGGGATGCATCGCAACCTCGACCCGATCTACGACATCCCTGAGAAACGCCTGGTCAAGAACTTCGTAACCCCCGGCCCGCATCGCACCTCGGCGATGCGCTGCCTTGGGGCAGCGGCGAACGTCTTTGCCATCGAAAGCTTCGTCGACGAACTCGTTTGCGCGCAAGGCACCGACCCCTTCACCCTGCGCCGCGCGCACCTGACCGACCCCCGCGCCTTGGCGATCCTCGATGAGTTGGAGCGACAGGTCGCGGCTCTTCCGCCGAAACCTGAAACCGGCGGGCGCGGCATTGCCTATGCGCAGTACAAGAACCAGATGACCCGCGTCGGTCTCTGCGTCGAGATTGACAGCAACGACCGCGCCGAGATTCGCCTGAGCCGCGCCCTGATTGTCGCCGACACGGGGCGCGTCATCGACACCGATGGGCTGACGGCGCAACTCGAAGGCGGTTTCATCCAGGGTGCAAGCTGGGCGCTTTACGAGCAGGTCACCTGGGATCGCGACGGGATAACCTCGCGCGACTGGGACAGCTACCCGGTGATCCGGTTCGACAATATCCCCGAGATATCGGTCACGATCCTGAACCACCCAACGGAAAAATCCGTCGGCGCGGGCGAGGCTTCGCCCGGTCCTGCGATCGCTGCAATCGCCAATGCGATCCATGACGCCACAGGTATCCGGATGCGACGCATGCCGTTCACCCCCCAAGCAATCGTTCAGCTGGCATTGACCGATTAAATTCCGAGGTATCATTCAGAGGTTCATGTTTTCGTGGGCGCTGCTCGCCTCCGCTCGATATAATAGACTATGTCAATCGCCCAGCTTAAGCCGAGCTTGCCCATCACCGTGCGGTGCGAGCAAAATTGAAGTGAGGTATGCTTTCGCGATGCCCATGCACCGCCCGAGAGTATTCCATACCGGCGCCTACAGTTAGTATTCTCCAGCTCCTCCCAAAGACCTGCATCGACCGGTGAAACAATCGGCCATCCGAGAGTGCGCAACGAATTGACGCTCTGTCCGGCGTCTCGATTATTGAAACTGACATCAGCGAAAGGGCGGTATGAAATCTGATCGGATCGATGCGGTTGAATGACCGGAACGGGGAATTCCGCTGCATCCCCGAATTTTCGTTTCTGCGTATGCGAGCGTCACTTCCGGTATTCTGCGCGTGCATCGCGGGTCGGGTTCTTTTACCGATGCGGATCTTGAGAGCGACAGACGAAGGAGCGGCAAATGGATTTGGGGCTGACCGGGAGAGTGATTGTCGTAAGCGGCGGTGGGTCCGGCATTGGCGCGGCAATCAGCACAGTTCTAGCCGAAGAAGGCGCTGTCCCTGCAATCGTATCGCGGACGGAGCCGCCCAAGGACTGGATGGCCGGTGTTCCGGGCGCGATCTTTGTCCAGGCCGATCTGTCGCGTGATGCGGAATGCGCCGAGGCAATTGCGTCAGTTCAGGCACAGGCCGGGCGGATTGGCGGGTTGGTCAACAACGCCGGAACCAACGACTCTGTCGGGCTCGATGCGGGCCCGGAGGCGTTCCGCGCCTCATTGGACCAGAACCTGATCCACTACTACACGCTGATGCACCTCTGTCTTCCTGATCTTCGGGCGGCGCGGGGTTCGGTGGTGAACATCAGCTCCAAGACAGCGCTGACCGGACAGGGCACCACGTCGGCCTATGTCGCGGCGAAAGCGGCCCAGCTTGGGCTTACAAGGGAATGGGCCGCGGCGCTTGTAGAGGACGGCGTGCGGGTGAATGCCGTGGTGCCGTCCGAAGTTTTGACGCCGCTCTACCGTACCTGGCTCGATACGTTCGACGACCCGAAGGCAAGAGAGGCGCAGATTTCCCGGCGCATTCCACTGGGCCAGCGCATGACGACGACCCGCGAGATTGCAGATACCGTGGCCTTCCTCCTGTCTGACCGGGCGTCCCATACCACAGGCCAATGGCTCTTCCCCGACGGCGGCTACGTGCACCTCGACCGTGCCTTGGGCGGCTCCTAAGCTCCCATATAGAACCGCCGGGCAATCTGATCCTCAAGGCTCAGCCAGCGCCGCCCGGCATCGCCGACCGATCGATGGACAGCGGCGCGGGCCTGCAACGCCGACAGCCGTGCCGGGTCCATGACCTGCTGGGCGTCCAGTTCCTCAGCGATAGACACGAACTCCCGCGCGGCGTCCAACCCGCCCAGCAGGGGGGCTGCGTCGCGGGCCAGGAAATCGTCCCAGGTGAGCGTCGGCGACCACGAGAACCGGGCAAAAGCGAGATACGAGAGCTCAACAGTTGCGTAGTAGGGCGACGGTTCGTTTCCGGCGCAGACGGGTAGGCCGACAATGTGTAGTCTGATTTCGGGAAGTTCAGCGGAAACGCCAGATCGGCGATCTGAAAGCCCACACCCCGTTCAAGGCTGGCCGCATGTTGGGGGTTGTCCTTCAGCCATGTGGCAAGGTTCCATGACGAATTACCTTCCCAGTAGATACCCCCGTAGCTTCCGATCGCGATCCCGGGGAGTATGCGCACGCCCCGCTCGTTGGCGTAGCGGCACAATTCCTGACCGGCTTCGACCCCTCCGTGGGAATCCCGAAGAAACCCATAGATCACGATGGCTGAAATGCGGTTTTCTGAACAGAAGTCGACGCAGCGCTTGTAGTCGCCCAGATATCCGCTTGGCGGTTTGCCATAGGGATTGAAGACGCCGATTTCCTGTTGGCCGACCTGGCTCAGCTCCCAGTTGGTCGAATGGTCCCAGGTCCAGAATGTGCGGTAGGTCAGGCCCGGAACCTCGTCGATATCCGTCTCCGGCAGCGCCAGACGCCCCGGATGGCTACCGCCACGGTCGATCAAATCTTCGGTGCCGAAGACGACGCCGGAAAAAGGCCCACCGGTCAGCGTCAGATTGATGCCCTCGCGCACGATCCGGTAACTGCCCTCGGGGCGCGCCGAGTCGGTTCGCAAGGTGAGCGTAGGTCCGTCCCCCTGCCCGTCACACCAATCGATCTGCGGGAAACGGGAACGCAATCGGCGCATCGCGTGAGGATGTTCGGTGCCACCGGCTAAAAAAACACGGTCGGACAGGAATTGGATCATGGGGTCTCACCTCAGCGTGATTTGCTGTCGGAACGCGCCGCCAACCCGAGTACGCCACGCAGATGGTCCAGTGCAATGTCTACACCCCGCTCTCCGGCCTCTGCGCTCGCGCGGAGGGCGGTGTCGGTAAACCAGTGGCCATCGTCGTTTGCCTGACCCATCTCGACGGTTTCCGGTGCCAGCGCCAGCATGAGGGCTGTTTCGCCCTCTCCGGCGTGATCGAACGGAAAATCCGCGCCCTTGGGAAACAGGGGGTGGATTTGGATCCAGGCAAACGGATCGGTGCCCTCTGCGTGCTGATCATAATAGTCCGACATCTCGCTTGCCCCCCACCACCCGGGGCCACGCATACTCTCGATATGGCGAAAGATCGCGTTCCGCGCCGCAAGCCGGAAGGCCAAATCGGTGGGCATTCCTTGGTGGAAATTCTCGGTCTGGTGATGAACGATCCCGTAGATATTGCGATACCCGCCCAGCAAGAGCGAGGCAAAGAGGGCTTCGGCAAAGGGCAGGATTGCAGATGCATCAACATGCAAAGTCGCGCCATCTTCCGGCCGGGCGACCGCGTAGCTCGCCGCGCCATAGGCGAATGGCGGCAGCACGACGATCTCGTCCCCAAGGCGGTCGAGCGCCTCTGTCACGACGATCAGGTCTACACCCGACGGCAAATGCCGGCCGTGATATTCCATGACGCCAATCGGAAGAACGAAGGGAATTCCCCGTTCGACCGCGTCACTCAATTCGGCGGGCCGCATTCGGTCAAAGCGCATCGTCGATCTCCACCAGCCGCCTCGGGCCTGGGCAGGATGTTATTGCCTGTTGGAAATGCCGCCAAGGCCAGTTCGCCGCCGGCTGGGTTTGGAGAAAGCGCGCCCACCGACAGTGACGTCCTGTCGACTGCGCGTTCGCGATGATGTCAAGTTAGTTGGCATGGACCACAACCAAGCTTCGGCTTGGTCAGTACCGGATGAGAAATGCTGCGCGGTACCCAGACGTCTGCAAAGCGAAAGCTGCGCCGCAGCGCACACACAGTTTGTGAATGCCACAAATGGGCCGTGAAAGACGATGCTAACGAACAAGGCGCTAGCGAAAGCGCCGCGCCGCCGCATGTCGGCTCAGAGCCCATAATACCGATTGCCGCACAGCGCATGAACAGACCAATGTCCCGAAAGCATTCATTGCTGTCTAAAAAAAGGACTAAACCGGACGTGCGCTGCATCACATTGTTCGGCCCTATTTCGCCGCAAGATTTATTACCGGCAACTTTCAAACAGCAAAAAAATCTGCGGCCTGGGCGCGACAGAACGCAAAGTCAGGACTTGTACAACCAGCGCCAACGGCCAGAACAGCAATTCCAGCCGCGTGGGCGGATCGGGCACCAGGCAATGAATCCTCGAAGGCACAAGCGGCTACGGCTGGAAGCCTGAGGACTTCAAGTGTTGTTCTGAACGGTAGAGGATCGGGCTTTCCGCGCGGCAAATCCGCGGCCGATACGATGGCCTCGATACGGTGGGCGATACCCAGCATCTCAAGCGCGTCCACAATATGGCGGCGCGGCGATGACGAACAGATCGCGATGCGCATCCCTGCATCGTGCAATCTGCAAAGCAGTTCTCGCGCTCCAGGAATGGGTTTGCGCATCGTCGGCATCAATTTGTCGGCCACGGTGTCAATCTGGATGCTGATTTCGCGGTGCTTGACCGAAGCCAAGGACTGACCAAAAAGCTCGTCGAAAAAACCGGACAGGCTACGCCCGACATGGGCGTCGAGCAGCGCACGCGACGGTATCAGACCGTAGTGCCTAGCCACGTCCACCTTGGCGGCCTCCCAGACATGTTCTGAGTGGACAAGTGTTCCGTCGAGATCGAAAATAACGGCGGAATACGGAGTAAAGTCAAAATTCGCCCCTTCTTCAGTCGATGTCATTATCGTCCTCTGGATTGGTTTTGCGCAAGTACTTGGTTGCCGAACGCAGAAAGGCCAAGATTGCATTCGATGACGAATATGTCGACTTGAGGTGCATACCACGCCGGAAGTCAATTCAGGTGGCAACCAATGACTGCGGGCACCCTCACCGCCAAAAGGCTACAATGGCGTCGCCAATGGAGGCACCTCATTCATTTCTTGACCAACCATTCAAAATCTGATGCTACATGCTCAAATCCAACCGGGGGCAAAAACAATGAAAATTTCAACGCAACTAAGCCGTCGCCACTTTCTGGCGACGACCGCGGCGACGTCGCTGATGGCCGGCACGCTGGGGGCCACGCGCGCGATGGCCGCCGAGCCGATCAAAACGGCTGGCGTCTATACCGTGCCGATCGAACAACAATGGGTCAGCCGCATACACAAGGCGGCGCTGACCGCCCAAGATCGTGGCGACATCGCTTACGACGTTCTCGGAGAATGTCAGCAACACCGACTATGCCCGCGTGCTGCGTGAATACGCAGAAGCAGGCAACAAGCTGATCGTCGGTGAGGTTTTCGGCGCCGAACAAGAGGCGCGCGAGGTTGCGGCAGACTATCCAGACGTCGCGTTCCTCATGGGCTCCAGCTTCAAGGAAGATGCGGGCCTGCCGAATTTCGCGGTGTTCGACAACTATATCCAGGACGGGTCTTACCTGTCTGGCATCATCGCCGGGGCGATGACCAAGTCCGGCAATATCGGCATGGTGGGCGGTTTTCCGATCCCTGAAGTGAACCGCCTGATGCATGCCTTCATGGCCGGGGCCGCCGAGATGAACCCGAGCATCAAGTTCCAGGTCAGCTTTATCGGCAGCTGGTTTGATCCGCCCAAGGCCAAGGAAACGGCATTCGCCATGATCGAGAACGGCGCGGACCTGCTGTATGCCGAACGTTTCGGGGTTTCCGACGCCGCCAAGGAAAAGGGCGTTCTGGCGATCGGCAACGTCATCGACACACAGTCGGAATATCCTGACACGGTTGTCGCGTCCGCCCTTTGGCACTTTGAGCCGACGCTGGACAAGGCGATCGCCGAAGTGCAGGCCGGCACCTTCAGGGCAGCCGACTACGGTGTCTACTCTTTCATGAAGGAAGGCGGGACATCGCTGGCGCCACTGGGAACCTTTGAAGGCAAGGTGCCCGGCGGCTGCCATGGAACTGGTTGCCAAACGAGAGGCGGAGATCAAATCGGGCGCGTTCACGGTTGTCATCAATGACGATGAACCGAAGTCGTCCTAAGCTGTTATGGGCAAGGACACGACCGAGGTTCTTCGCCTAAACGCCATCACCAAGCGCTTTGGGGAACTGACCGCGAATGATGCGGTCAGTTTCTCTTTGAACGAGGGTGAAGTTGTCGCCTTGCTGGGCGAGAACGGGGCCGGCAAGACCACGCTGATGAACATCCTGTTCGGTCAATACACAGCCGATAGCGGAACCGTCGAGGTGTTCGGCCAGACCCTGCCGCCGGGAAACTCCCGCGCGGCGCTGGATGCCGGCGTCGGCATGGTGCATCAGCATTTCACGCTGGCCGACAACATGACGGTTCAGGAAAACATCACGCTGGGCGTGCGCCCGTTGTTCGGCCTCAGTTTGGAGCGAGCTGCGGCCAGGGCTCGGATCATCGAGCTGTCTGAAAGATTTCAACTTGCCGTGTCCCCGGATGCGCGTGTGGGCAGCCTGACGGTCGGGGAACGCCAGCGGGTGGAAATCCTGAAGGCGCTTTACCGTGATGTGCGCATCCTGATCCTTGATGAACCGACGGCGGTGCTGACCCCGCAGGAAACCGACGATCTATTCGTCACGCTCAGGCAGGCCATTGCCAACGGGCTGTCGGTCATCTTCATTTCTCACAAATTGCACGAGGTCATGGCGATTGCCGACCGTGTCGTCGTGCTGCGGCACGGCAAGGTGGTCGGGGGCGTGCGCACCGCGGATACCGACAAGCATGGTCTGGCCGCGATGATGATGGGTGCGCAGGCAACGCCGCCGGTTATTGCGCCTGGCAATCCGGGGGCGGCGCTGTTTGAGCTGCAGAGATGTCTCGACGCCAGATTTCGGCAATGCGCCTGGGCTGAAATCAGTGAGCCTTGCCCTGAAGGCTGGTCAGATCGTCGGCCTGGCCGGGGTGTCCGGGAACGGTCAGGCAGCCATGGCCGATCTGGTTGGCGGTCTGCGGTCGCCGTCTGAGGGTCATATCGTCTTGAACGGCGACAGGTTGCGGAAATGGAGCCCGCGCGATAGCGGTGCAAAATGGGATCGCCCGCATTCCCGAGGATCGTCACAAGACCGGGACGATCTCTGACTTTGACCTCACCGAGAATGCAATTCTCGAACGCTATAACGGCGTGCCCTTCAGCAAGACACGGATGGCTCAACTGGCGTAGATCGCGCGCTTTTGCCGAAGCGATCATCGACAAATACGATGTGCGCTGCCCCGGCGCGGACACGCGTATCCGGCTGCTGTCCGGCGGCAATATGCAAAAGCTGATCCTTGGCCGCGTGCTGGAGGCCGGTCCGCAGATCATCCTGGCCAACCAGCCCGTGCGCGGCCTCGACATCGGTGCGGTCAATTATGTGCACAGCCAACTGCTGGAAGCCCGCGATCGCGGCGCGGCGGTGCTTCTGATCTCGGAAGATCTCGATGAAGTCATCGAACTGTCGGACGTGATCCACGTCATTGCCGACGGACGGCTTTCGCCCGCCTTCGGCCGGGGCGAGATGACCCCGGCGGAACTTGGGATCTGGATGGCGGGTCACGGGATATGAGACGCAGGTAAGCCATGC
Organism: uncultured Alphaproteobacteria bacterium; assembly: GCA_963768205.1. GTDB lineage: Bacteria > Pseudomonadota > Alphaproteobacteria > Rhodobacterales > Rhodobacteraceae > JAHELH01. Next base: position 106,682 of record CAVYHB010000004.1, read on the forward strand.
GTCTTGAGCCGATCAGAAATCCGACTTTGGCGCGCAGGTTGCTGCCGATGGTCCTTGCCCTTGTAACAACAGTCGTGATTGCCTCGCTTCTGGCAATGGTCGCGGGCGCGAACCCGTTCTCGGTGCTTGGGCTGATCCTGAAGGGGGCGTTTGGTTCCAAATTTGCAATTCTCGAAACTCTGAATCGCGCAACGCCGCTGATTTTCACCGGTCTCGCCGCCGCCGTCGCCTTTCGCGCCAAGTTCTGGAACATCGGCGCCGAGGCGCAGCTTTATGCAGGCGCGCTGATGACGGTCTTGCTGGGCACGGGGCTGTTGCCCTGGCCCAGTTTCGTGCTTCTGCCCGATGCTCGCCATCGCCTCGATCCTTGCAGGGGCCGTGCTTCTTCTGGTGCCCGCCTGCTCAAGACCCGTTTCGGCGTGGATGAGGTGGTCACGACGCTGCTGTTCAATTTCATCTTCCTGCTGTTCATCTCGATGTTGCTGGAAGGTCCGCTGAAAGACCCGATGGGCATGGGCTGGCCGAAATCCGCCCGCGTCATCCCCGAAGCCCGCCTGCCGCGCATTGTCGAAGGGCTGCGCCTGCATTGGGGGTTCGGGGTCGCCATCATCTCGGCGGTGTCGATCTGGATCGTCCAGACGCGCAGCACGCTGGGCTATGAGATGCGCGCCGTTGGCCTGAACAAGGAAGCAGCCGCGTTCGCGGGCATTCCCGTCAAACTGGTTCTGGTCAAGACCGCGCTTTTGTCCGGTGGGCTTGCCGCGCTGGCGGGGTTTTCTGAGGTGGCGGGATTGAAAGGCAGCCTGACGCTCGATCTGTCGCCCGGTTTTGGCTACACCGGCATCATCGTCGCAATGCTGGCGCTTCTCAACCCGTTGGGTGTCATCGTGGCGGCCCTGTTTGTTGCGGGTATCTTCGTGGGCGCCGACAGCATGAGCCGCGCGGCCGACGTGCCCACCTATCTGGCGGACATCATGCTTGCGACAGCTCTACTTCTCGTGGTCCTGGCGATCATGCTGACTCGCTTTCGTGTCGTGAGGGATTAGCCATGGAAATCCTTGAAATCCTGTTCACCGCCAGCTTCTGGGCCGCCGCGATCCGAATCGCCACGCCGCTGATCTTTGCAACGTTGGGCGAGCTGATCTGCGAGCGTGCTGGCGTTCTGAACCTTGGCATCGAAGGGATCATGGTCGCCGGGGCTTTTGCGGGATGGATGGCGGTCTATTCGGGCACGGGACTTTGGGCCGGGGTTTGCGTGGCGATGATCGTCGGCATGCTGTTCGGCCTTCTGCACAGCATCCTGACCGTGCCGTTTGGACTGTCGCAGCATGTGGTGGGCCTGGGTGTCACGCTGTTGGCAACGTCGTCGACCTATTACGCCTATCGCCTGGCACTTGCCAGAAGTGACAAGCCCGCCAAAAATCGCGGCATTCCAGCCATTTGAGATACCGGTTCTGTCCGACATCCCGCTGCTGGGCCCGGCACTGTTTTCGCAAACACCGTTTACCTATCTGGCATTCGTTTTGGTATTGGTGGTGGCGTTGGTCCTGTACCGAACCCCGCTTGGGCTTGCGGTGCGGGCCGCAGGTGAAAACCCTGCCGCAGTCGCTGCCCAAGGCTTGTCTGTCACGGCGATCCGGATGGGCGCAGTGATCGTGGGCAGCGGTTTCATGGCGATGGGTGGCGCATTTCTGACGATGTCCGCCTTCGACAGTTTCTTCTTCGAGATGGTCAACGGGCGGGGCTGGATCTGCATCGCGCTTGTCGTCTTCGGCTCATGGAGACCAGGAAAGGCACTTCTTGGGGCCATACTGTTTGCGGCCTTCGATGCGCTTCAGATCCGCGTCCAGCAAACCAGTTTCGGTTCTGCGTTGCCTTACCAGGTATTCCTGATGGTGCCCTATGTCCTGTCCATCCTCGCACTTGTTGCCATGTCGCGACGCGCAGAAGTTCCCGCCGCCCTCATGGTGCCATTCAACAAGGGAGAACGCTGATGTTTGACCTCATCATCAAGTGCGGCTCGCTGCCTGACGGCCAGGTAAGCGATATCGGCATCAAGGGCGGGAGGATAACCGCGATAGAGCCGCTGGGTAACGCCGAGGCCGGGCAGGTCATCGACGCTGCGGGCGATCTTGTCAGCCCGCCATTTGTGGATCCGCATTTTCACATGGACGCGACCCTGTCCTACGGCCTACCGCGCATCAACGCGTCCGGCACGTTGCTGGAAGGCATCGGCCTCTGGGGCGAACTCAAGCAGGTCATGACTCAGGACGACGTCGTCGCTCGGGCTCTGCAATACTGCGATTGGGCGGCAAGCATGGGGCTTTTGGCGATTCGCAGTCACGTCGACACCTGTGATGACCGTCTGCTTGGTGTTGAGGCTTTGCTGCAAGTCCGCGAACACGTCAAAGATTACATCGAGCTGCAGCTTGTCGCGTTCCCGCAAGATGGCTTTTACCGCGACCCAAAGGCACGCGCGAACACGATCCGCGCCCTGGACATGGGCGTGGATGTCGTGGGCGGCATCCCGCATTTTGAGCGCACAATGGCAGACGGCGCGGCCTCGGTGAAAGAGCTGTGCGAAATCGCGGCAGAGCGTGGGTTGCATGTCGATATGCATTGCGATGAAACCGACGACCCCTTGTCGCGCCATATCGAAACGCTGGCCTGCGAGACCCAGCGCCTGGGTCTTCAGGGGCGGGTTACCGGGTCGCATCTGACCTCGATGCATTCGATGGATAACTACTATGCTTCCAAATTGCTGCCGCTGATCGCAGAGGCGGAGATCAACGCGATTCCAAATCCGTTGATCAACATCGTCCTGCAAGGCCGACACGACACATATCCAAAACGGCGCGGTCTGACCCGAGTAAAAGAGATGTTGGCGATGGGCATCAACGTTGGGTGGGGACAGGATTGCGTGCTCGATCCCTGGTATTCTCTGGGCAACGCCGATATGCTCGATGTCGCCTTCATGGGGCTGCATGTGGCGCAAATGACAAGCCCAGATGAGATGCGGACCTGCTTTGATATGGTCACCGTCAACAACGCCAGAACCCTCGGATTGACGGATTATGGGCTGCGCGTCGGCGCCAAGGCGTCGCTGGTCATATTGGATGCAGGCGATCCGATCGAAGCTCTTAGGTTACGGGCTAACCGACTATGCGTCGTCGCCAACGGACGTGTTATCAGCAAAACTCCGCGCGCGGACGCGGCGCTCTGGCTCGAAGGACGACCAGCCTCGATGCGCAGAAGGCACTCGACAAGCAAGGCGTGGGATCCCTTTGACCCCCGGTATTGAGATCATTTCACTTAGAGTAACTTCGGATTATTTGTGGCAGGTATCTGGAATTGACCCGTCATATAAAGGAAGACAGAAAGTGCCAGATCCGGACATTGGAGTGGATGCAGCGAATGTCTGAAAGGTCCCGCATCTTCCCAGTTCATCCGGCGTGCAGCGAATGGCCGAAAGTCCTAGACCCGACATTCGTGCGGGCCGCGGTGAATGGCTGTGGAGATGAAGGTTTTTCGACGCGGGCCATTGCGCGGGGTATCGGCTGGGCGTGACTGTGGCCCGCGTTGACAAACCTCTCAGGGAGGAAGCCGCGGGGTCTGGGCGCCACCTATGGGGAAAGAGCGCTGTCGGCTGGTTCTGTGTCAGCGACGGACGCGTTGGTGTTGGGGGTGAAGGCGGCTGATTCCAGGCTTTGCCCGAGGCTTTGGTCTGGCTTCAACCCGGGAAAGAGCCGTTTTACGCCGTCCTTGCGGCTTTCTCGGCCGCTGCGGCAAGGGGGCTCGGCCGGTTTGGCTGAAGCAACCGGTCTGCGGTGGATGGGATGAACGGGCAGTCGGTCATGCGGCCTGTTTCCTCGGTGGAGCGCGGGATCGTGGAGTCTCGCCACGCCGGAATGTCTCGATGATGCGCATCGCGCCGCCGCAATCCGGGCAGGGTTCGCGCAGGGTGAGCGGGATGATCTCGGCGGCGGATGCGTCCTCCGGCTCCGGCTGCGGTTCCGCACCGAGCAAGCGTGCCGGATCTTTGCGATGTTGGTTTTGCGGGCGGCGCTGGCCAGCAGGCCGTAGTGGCGGATGCGGTGGAAGCCATCGGGCAGGACGTGGATCAGGAACCGGCGGATGAACTCATGCGTGCTCGAGCCGCATGACCTTCATTCGGTCGCCGCGCTTGATGCGGTAATCCTTCCAGCGGAAGGCCACGCTGTCGGCATCGGCGCTGATCAGGCGGTGGTTCGAGATGGCGACCCGGTGGGTGTAGCGGCTGAGATAGGCCAGCACCGCCTCGGGGCCGCCGAAGGGCGGTTTGGCGTAGACCACCCATTCGGTCTTGCGCAGCGGAGCGAGATAGCTGGCAAAGGCCTCGGCATCCGCCAGGCTGTTCAGATCGCCGAAGAAGGCAAGCTGCCCGGCGCGATGCAGCGCCATCAGCCCTTCGAGGAACAGCCGCCGGAACAACCTGGACAGGACGCGCACCGGCAGAAAGAACCCTGGGCGGCAGGCGATCCACCTTGTGCCGTCCGGAGACAGGCCGCCGCCGGGCACGATCATGTGGACATGCGGATGATGCGTCAGCGCCGAGCCCCAGGTGTGCAGCACGCTGGTCATGCCGACCCGTGCACCGAGGCGCTTGGGATCGGCGGCGATGGTCGTCACCGTCTCGGCCGATGCCTTGAACAGCAGGCCATAGACCGCCCGCTTGTTCCAATAGGCGATCCGGGCGATCTCGGCCGGCAGCGTGAAGACGAGGTGGAAATACTCGACCGGCAGCAGGTCCTCGGCCCGCGCCGCCATCCAGTCCCGGGCCGCCGGTCCCTGGCACTTGGGGCAATGCCGGTTCTTGCAGCTGTTGTACGCGATATGCTGATGGCCGCATTTGGCGCAGGCCGCCACATGCCCGCCGAGCGCCTCTGTCCGGCAGGCCTCAATCGCCGACATGACCTTGAGCTGCGAGAGGCTCAGATGCCCCGCATTGGCCCGCCGATAGGCGGGGCCATGCGCGCGAAAGATGTCAGCAACCTCCAGCGCGTGCCTTGGCACGCCGACCGCGACTCCGTCAGGTCACGTCCCGGCATATGCTCGAACGGGCTGGCGACGTTGCGCAGCGTCTTGGTGGCGACATGGGTGTATCGCGCCGTCGTGGTCAGCTTGGCGTGGCCCGAGCAGCACCTGGATCACGCGGACGTCCGTGTCGGCCTCCAGCAGATGCGTGGCAAAGCTGTGCCGGAGCGAGTGCAGCGTCGCGGGCTTCTTGATCCCGGCCATCGCTTTGGCCGAGTTGAAGGCGCGGTTCAGGGAGCGCGGTGACAGAGGCTCAACCCGGCTCTGCCCGGGAAACAGCCAGCCTTGTGGTCGCGCCTCGCGCCAGTAGTCGCGCAGCAGCTCCAGCAGCGACGGTGACAGCATCACGTCGCGATCCTTGCCGCCTTTGCCGCGCTCGACATGGATCAGCATCCGGTCGCTGTCGATGTCCCGCACCTTGAGATTGGTGACCTCGGAGGCGCGCAGCCCCGCGCCATAACCGATGCCGAGCGCCGCACGGTACTTCAGGCCCGGCCCCGGTGCCGAAGCCAAAATCGCCGAGACCTCTTCGAAGCTCAGCACAATCGGCAGCTTCCGCGGCTCGGTGCGGAACTGCATGTACTTCTTCATATCCTCGCGATCGCAGGTCATGCCGAAGAAGAACCGCAGCGCGGTGATCCGGGCGTTGTAGACCGAAGGCGTGACCTCGGTGTCGGTCATGTGAAGCTGATAGGCGCGCAGCTCGTCCGGCGTCGCCGTATCCGGCGACCGCCCAAGAAACGCGGTGAAATCCTTGAGCGCCCGGATATGCGCCTTCTGCGATGTCTCCGCCATCCCGCGAATGCGCATGTCCTCGATCATCCGCGCACGCAGCGGGCTCATCTTCTCTTGTGTCATGGGAACCTCCTGTCCGATTGAGAAAGCTCAATCGTCAGACAGGTCGGTCACATCGCAAAATCCGCGGCGTCAGTGGAGTGGCTCGCTACGTCAGCAACACGCGCCAATGCCGCGAGAGCGGCTTAGTCCTCGAGCCCAACCCGGACCCATCATGAATTCGCTGCGTGCGCTCGCAGAAATCCCCATGCGGCGACGCCGCAAAAATCTGCGCTGTACTGCAGCGGGAGGAGTGGCCGTTCAGGCAAGGCGCAGCGAGATTGTAACCGGCAACGACCGGGTCGCAGAGAGGCTGTGTGGAAAGGCTTGCCAATGGTTTCCCGAAATTCGGCCAATTGCTGGCAAATGGCCGAAAAGGGCCTGCCACGGAAGGCACCGCGGACAAAGCCGTCCTTCAGGCAGCCGCAATTGAATTTACAGCAACGGACAAGCTCGCGCAGAGCTTGATATGTGTCTGACCCGTAGAGAATGCGGGTCAGAAAGACCGGGCCACGCCTCAACGCGTCACGCGGCAAAGCCCAGTTTGGCGACATGGATCTCGAAGGTCGGATGCATCTCGGCCCCCACCACGTTCTCCTTGTGGTGACGATAGATCGACCGCCAGTACGGCTGGATGATCACGCCTTCGTCTTGCATGATCTTCTGCAGTTTGGCCATGACCTCGCGCCGCTGGTCCGCATCCGCAATCGCCAGCGCCTCGCCCAGCAAGGTGTCGAACTCAGCATTGGCAAAGGCCGTCTCGTTCCACGGCTCGCCCGACCGGTAGGCCAGCGCCAGCACCTGCACGCCTAGGGGCCGCTGCGCCCAGTCGGTGGTCGACAGCGGGTACTTCGCCCAGTCGTTCCAGAAGGTCGACCCCGGCAGCACCGTGCGTTTCACGTTGATGCCCGCGTCGCGCAGCATCGCCGCGGCGGCATCGGTGGTGTTCTTGCGCCAGGTATCGTCGATCGAGATCAGGTCGTGCTCGTAATCACCCATGCCCGCCTCGTCCATCAGCGCCTTGGCACCAGCGGGGTCAAAGACCGGCGGCGGCAATTCGGCATATTCGGGGTGGATCGGCGAGACATGGTGGTTCTCGCCCACCCGCCCATTGTTGGAAAAGCCCAACTCCAGCAGCACCTGCGTTGTCCACGGCCATCGCCAGCGCGCGGCGCACACGGGCGTCAGCATAGGGCCTCGTGCCCGTCGACATCTGCGGCCTGATTGGATCGGATGACCACCGTGTTGGCGGTCACGGCCTCGGACTTGGTCCAGCCGATCCCATCCATGACCAGAATGAAATCGCCGATGGTTTCGTAGACCATGTCGACCTCATCGGAATCCACCGCAGATACGATGCCTGCTTGTTCGGTGCCGAAATCCAGATATTCGATCCGGTCCAGATATGCGCCTTCGCCCCACCAGGCGTGATCCTCGTTCTTCACCAGAACGGCCTTGACGCCGACTTCGAACTCTTCCGGCAGGTACGGCCCGGTCCCGATCGGGTTGTCCAGCGGATCACCGTTGAAGCTTTGGTGCACGATCGCCGCAGGATAGTCCGAGAAGCCCGCGATCAGCGTGATATCTGGCTGGCCCAGCGTCAGACGCACGGTGGCGTCATCGACAACCGTGATGGCGCCTTCGCGGGCCTGGCCGGTCACGTCGTCGACCAGCGAACCCATGCGCGACGCCATCGAATTGCCTTCGACCGCCTTGTCGCACCAGCGCGCGATGTTGAAGGCCACGTCCTCGGCGGTGAAGGCATCGCCATTGCTCCACGTGACGCCGGGGCGCACGCTCAGTGTGTAAACGGTGGCGTCGTCATTGACTTCCCAGCTTTCCAGCAACATTGGCACAATACTGCCATCGGTCTGATATTCCACCAGATATTCCAGATAGCCGCGGGTGTAGTTCGACATCTGCGGCCAGTCATAGGTTCTGGGATCCTTGAGCGCATTAACCGTGGACTCGATGCGCAACGTGCCACCGGCCTTTGCGTGTGCTGCGGCCCGGGCCGGTTGAAACAGTCCCAGCAACCCGTAGGCCGCGGCGGAACTGACACCAAGCGATGTGGCGCGGGTCAGGAATTCGCGGCGCGAAAGGGTGCCATCGGCCACTTCATCGGCATAGGCCCGTGCGGCAGGATGAACGGTATCGGAAAAGATCATGAAACTCTCATCGGTTTGCGTGAGAAGTTGGCAACAGCCAGGATCAACAAGATGCGGGCCGCTCAGAGCGCGCTCGCCGCACTCTTTAGTCGTAAGCGAACAGATAGAGCGAAAACGATACAATCACCATAAAAAAATACCATCACACGGGATTGCAGGCCTGCATTGCTTAACCTAAACACATTTTTTTTTTGCATTTATTGCGGGCGTTCCGCTCAGATCAAGTCTTTTGGCGCGCGCTGTGCGGCAGCTTCGGAATCCATCTACTGTAGCACCGAAAAACCTGCGACCTCGGCTCGGCGATCGAACCCGTCGTATTATACACCGAGATGAACACGCCAATGGAGGCAGGCGGGCTCCGAACCGCTCGGCGGTCACGCCATTGGCGAAAGCCAAGATCCTACGGCTGCCGCGCGACCTGAGCGGTCTGGGCGACGATGGTGTTCTGAGGTCGCGTGACTAAGTGTAGGTCAGAGGTGACGCCTTGCCCCGGAAGATGACGTAGGACAGCACGGTGTAACCGGTGATCACCGGCAGCACGAACAAGGCGCCGATCAGGATGATGATCAGGCTTTCGGGCGCCGCCGCGGCCTCGTAGATGGTCATCCTGTCCGGCACGATGTAAGGCGCGAAGGAATAGGCCAGACCGATGAAAGCCAGGCGCGAACAGCACCGTCGTGTCGCGAAGGGTAGCCAGGACCAGCCGTCGCGTCGATGTAAGGGCGGCGCAGCAGCACGTAAAGCAGCGCGACAGTAGCGCGCTGATCAGCGGCACGGGCGCGAGCAGCACGACCTCGGGAAAGCTGAACCACTTGTCCAATGATCCGCTCCGATGCCAGTGGGGTCGCGATCGAGACCGCAAGCAGGCCCCAGCGAAGCCCCAGACGCCGTCGACGCGCCCAGGCGATCGCCTTTGTCTGAAGCGCGCCCTCGGTCTTGCGGATCAGCCAGGTCGAGCCGATGAAGCTGTAGGCGACGGCAAGCCCGATGGCGGTCAGCCCGGCGAAGAGCCTGTGCGGCCAGACCTTCGGGGAAGCCCAGAATGTAGAGGCCCAGCATGTAGCCCTGCGACAGCGCGGTCATCATCGAGCCGGCGAAGAAGGCCCGGTCCCAGACCTGCCTTGTGGCGGCTCGGCGCCTTGGCGCGGAACTCGAAGGCGACGCCGCGCAGGATCAGTCCGATCAGCATCACGAAGACCGGCAGGTAGAGGCTCGACAGGATGATCCCGTGCGCGGTCGGGAAAGGCCACCAGCAGCAGGCCGATCGCCAGCACCAGCCAGGTTTCGTTGGCATCCCAGAACGGCCCGATCGAGGCGATCATCCGGTCGCGTTCGTCCGCGCGTCGCCAGGGGCGACAAAAGCCCGACGCCCAGATCAAAGCCGTCGAGGATCACATAGAGCAGGATCGACAGGCCCATCAGCGCGGCAAAGGCGTTCGGCAAGCCAGATGGCCGGGTCGCCAAAAAGGGTCAGCATGCATTGCTCTCCTGTTCAGGGCCCCGCCGCGGCGGCGGGGCGCGCGGATGCGTCAGGCTGTCAGCGGACCGGGACGCTGCCGTTCGGCGGCCCGGATGCCGTCGGATGACCCGGACGCGGCGCCACGCCGGCGGCGCGGCGGGCCAGGTAGAACAGCGCCCGACATAGGCCAGCGGTAAGGGCGGCATAGACCGCGAGGTAGATCGAGCAGCGTGCTCAGCACCATGCCGCGACGGCAACGTCAGCCACCGCATCCTTGGTCGACAGCACGCCGGTCACCAGCCAGGGCTGCCGGCCGATCTCGGTCGACGTACCAGCCCGCGAGTGTCGCCAGCCAGCCCGAGAAGGTCATCGCGACCAGCGCCCAGATCAGCCAGCTTCGGCAGACCGTCGAGGCCGCGGCGCGTGGCGATCCAGCCGCCGGTCGTGCCGGCTGGCGGCGCGCCATCAGAACCAGCGCGCCCCAGCTGAGGACCAGCATGGCCATGCCGGTGCCGACCATGACGCGAAAGCCCCAGAAGACCGGCGCGACGCGCGGGTGCAGCACTTCGTCCGTCCTCGGTGACAAAGTCGTTCAGGCCCGGCACCACGCCGTCGGCATGGTGCGTCAGGATGATCGAGGCGAGGTTCGGAATGCCGATCTCGAAGCGGTTCTCGCGCGCCTCCTCGTCGGGCAGCGCGAAGAGCAGCAGCGGCACGTTCGGACCGGTCTCCCAGTTGCCCTCCATCGCGGCGACCTTGGCCGGCTGGTGCTCCAGCGTGTTCAGGCCGTGCATGTCGCCGACGAAGATCTGCAGCGGGATCAGCAGCGCGCGCCAGGACCACGCCGAACTGCAGGGTCGTGCGCACCTCGCGCGAGCGGTCGCCGAGGAGCCAGCGGAAGGCCGAGACGCCCGGCGATCAGGAAGGCCACGGTCAGGACCGCTGGCCAGCAGCATGTGGGTCAGCCGGTAGGGCATCGACGGGTTGAAGATGATCGCCATCCAGTCGGTGGCAAAGACCACACCGTCGACGCATCTCGAAGCCGGCCGGCGTGTGCATCCAGCTGTTCAGCACGATGATCCAGAAGGCCGACATCGTCGTGCCGAAGGCCACCAGGAAGGTGGCCAGCGTGTGCACCCAGCCGGGCACCTTGCGGAAGCCGAACAGCATGATGCCCAGGAAGACGGCCTCCAGGAAGAAGGCGGTCAGCACCTCGTAGGCCAGCAAGCGGCCCGGCGACGTTGCCCACCGTTTCCATGAAGCCCGGCCAGTTGGTGCCGAACTGGAACGACATGGTGATCCCCGACACGACGCCCAAGCGCGAAGGTCAGGGCGAAGACCTTCACCCAGAACCGGTAGGCATCCATCCAGGCCGTCGTCGCCGGTGCGGTTGAAGCGCAGCTTGAAGAACAGCAGCACCCAGCCGAGCGCGATGGTGATCGTCGGGAACAGGATGTGGAACGAGATGTTGGCCGCGAACTGGATGCGGCGAGCAGGAAGGGTGTCGAGCGCTTCCATGTCAGTGTCTCCTTTCTGTTCTTTTCGGTCAGCGCATCGGCATGATCCGCCCGCCTTGTCGATCAGGCCCGGCGATCCGGCTGCCATAGGTCATCAGCGCTGACCAGCCGCTCGGTTTCCAGCTTCTCCATCTCGTCGTAGAAGCCGGTCATCATCTCGATCAGCTCGCGCAGTTCGGCGATGCGGGCCTCGGCAGTAGTCGTCACCGGCCGGCCCCTGCATCTCGAGCGCGCGCAGCTTGGTCAGGGTCGGGTCGATCTCGCGCTTCTTGCGTTCGGCGATCAGGGTGCGGACGATCTCCCACAGGTCTTCGGGCGTGGTGAAATGGTCGCTTGCGGTCGCCGGGCACGTGCTTCGAGCCGGACCAGCCGCCAGGCCTGCAGCTCCTTCAGTCCCATCGAGATGTTCGACCGGCTGATCCCCAAGGCTTCGGTGATCTGGTCGGCGTTCAGCGGCCGCGACGACAGGAACAGCAGGGCATAGATCTGCCCGACGGTGCGGTTGATGCCCCAGCGGCTGCCCATTTCGCCGAAATGCAGGACAAATTCCTGCTGAAGCGGTGTCAGTTTCATCGGCCTCGACCTTGTTTCGAGTTTTCAGTAATTTCTGAAATTCATGTAGGTCAGGGGCAGCGGGATAACAGGACCTGCGTCAAATTGCTCAGGGTTTATCAGGGCGCTGGACGCGATAACGGCATGCTCCGAACGAGAGGATTTCATGCCTGTGAAATAGACCGATGTAGCACAACCAGTCGCGTTCGGGGTCTGGCAAGGCGTCCGGCTAGTTCAGCAGGTCTTCGTAAAGCCAGGCCGACCGCCGATGCGCAGAACGGTCGTGGTCCGCCGATGGCGCGGTGGAGCGCAGGTCCCGCACCGCCACGGGGGCGGCGCTCGACAGCTCGGCCGCGCGCGAGGGACGGTCGAGGAGGGCGGTCTTTCCGGCCAGATCGACTTGGCGCATCGCCTTCTTCATTTCAGGCCCTCCTGCTGAAGCCGCGTCCAAGAAAGATGCGGCCGAAGTCGTCAGGAATACGCCGGCACCACGCCAATGGATCAGAAAAGATCAATGCCGCTGCGGTTTTCCGGCGATCCCCATGTAGATCACGCTGCGCAGCGGGATCGGCCCAAAGACGAAATCGCCGCGCCGGTCGATCCCGCGCGGGCCAAGTCCCTTGGTCGGACCGGGCTTCAGCCCCGCGCGCTCCAGTGCCTGCCGCAACTCCTGCGGCTTGATGAAAAGCGCCGGATCATGGGTGCCCTTGGGCAAGAGCCGCAGGATGTCCTCGGCGACCGTGATGGCGCCGAAGCGGGACAGCGGATTGCGGTTGATCGTGTCGTAAAGGAACATCCCGCCCGGCTTAAGCACGCGCGCCACCTCTGCCAGCACCTGGCCCAGATCCGCGACATGCTCCAGCACGTCGACGCAGACGACCGCGTCGAAGCTGGCGTCGCCATAGGGCATGTCCTCGCCGACCCCGACATCGTAGCGGATCGTTTGGCCGACCAATCGCGCCCTCGCCCGGGCCGCTTCGATGGCCTGATGCGCCGGATCTATCCCGGTGACGCTCGCCCCCTTGCCGGTCAGCGCCTCGGCCATGAAGCCTCCGGCACAGCCCAGATCGAGAACCGCCTTGCCCCGCCAGTCGATATGCCGGTCGAACCACGACAGACGGCCGGGCACGAGGTTCTTCAGCGTCCGGACCCAGCGCACGTCGTCCGACCACCAGTTGGCGGCAAACTCGTCATAGATCTCAGGCCTGTTGCGTGCGGGATCGCTCATGATCGCGGGCCTTTCCTGTCGTGGGAAGCATGTAGGGCACCTTTTCTCGGTAGGCGCGGAACCGGTCGCCGTAGCGGGCTTCGAACCGGCGTTCCTTGAGCCTGGGCGCGGCCAGGCAATAAACGGTCAGGGTCGCCGCCAGCGCCAGCTGGTCCGGCGTCCAGACCGGCACGGTCCAGAGTGTCAGCGCGAACGCGACGTAGATCGGCTGCCGGATGAAGCGGAACAGGCCGCCGGTCGGCATGTCTGGAAACCGCGGCCGGACGTTCTGCAACAGCGACATCCAGCCCAGCGCGCCGGATTGCACCTCGGCGCCGGCGTCATAGCTCGCCTTGATCAGCAGCAGCCAGGCGGCCGCGTGGGCCGCGGTCACCGTCACCAGCACCCACCCCTCGGCGCGCCACCAGACGACGCCGCTCGGCGTCCACAGCGCAAACAGTGCGAGAAGCTGCAGCGAGGCGATGATGGCATAGCTGGTGGTGGCCAGCGTTCCGCCATGCGGGCCCGGCACCAGGCGGCCCAGCCACCGCCCGCCGCGCCGAGTTAAGAGAAGCGAGTGCACGATGGGGAATTGTAGGACAAGTGCCGCGTTGGCCAGTGCCGCGTAAGGCCATGGCACCGTCCCAAGGCTGCGGCTCAAGCCGAAATACATGGCGCTGACCATGGCGAGGACCGCCGCGACGAAGACTGCGTGAACGGCCGTGCCGAGCAGCAGCGCCAGGGCAATGCGGCCACGCCCGGGCGGCGGGCGAAGGGCGCCCTGCATCAGCGCGCTCAGCCGCTGCGCGTTCAATCCCCTAGACAGGCTCATTGCTCTTCGCACCGCGGATGCGCCGCTTTCGCCCCTAGGCGCGCGGCCAGTTTCGACAGCGCGGGCCGGACCGGCAGGAACAACCGGTACGCCCCTTCCAGCATCGGGGTCACTCCGGGAAGCCGTGCCATGCGTGCGGCCCAGCGCCAGCCCGGCAACCGGCGCCAGATGGCCACGAACGCACGTGCACCCGACACAAGCCGCCCGTCCGGAAGCCGCACGTGAAACCGGGCCATTGCCTGGTCCGCCGAAAGACCCGGTCCCAGCTCCGACCCGGCCCGGGACACGTCGACGTATTCCAGGTTCTCGCCCTCGGGCCGGGACGCGTAATGGTCGATCTCGACGCTGCAGAGCGGACAGGAACCGTCGAAGTAGACGGTCAGGCGGTCAGCCGCGCACGGCGCAGCCACGGCGGTTTGCACCCCGTCGGTTTCCGGCTGGCTAGGGCGCATCGTGCAACACCCCGTGACGCCGGAGAATGCGCTGCAGCGTGCGGCGGTGCAGATTCAGCATTTGCGCAGCCTTCGAGACGTTCTCGCCCGCCTTGGCGTAGACATGCTCGATATGTTCCCAGCGCGCCTCGTCCGGCGGAATCGGGTTGTCGGGCGCGGGAGGATGCTCGCCGTCCGGTGTCGTCAGAGCCTGTGCGATTTCCTCTGCCGACGCCGGCTTGGCGATGTAGTCGACGGCGCCAAGCCGCACTGCGGCCACCGCAGTCGCGATGTCGCCATAGCCGGTCAGAACGATAGCGCGCGCGTCCAGACGACTGGTTTTGAGGGACTCGACGATCGACAGGCCGCTGCCATCCAGCAGCCGCAGGTCGGTGATCATATACTCTGGCGCGTCTTCCGCTATGGCCGCCCTCGCTTGGACGACGCTGGCGGCGGTACGTGTATTGAACCCGCGCCGCTGCATCGACCTGGCGAGGCGATCCCGCAGGACATCGTCGTCATCGACGATCAACACGGTTTTCAGCGCTTGTGTTTCCAGCATCTGGCTTGTGTCTTCTCGTTGCAAGTGGCGGGGGGGCCTGCGTCGGACATTTCGTCAGCGCAGATGCGACCGCAGTATCCAGGCAAACTTTTCGTGCACCATCCGGCGCGCGATGCAGAGATCCTCGGTCAAAGAGTTGTCGCGCCCGGCTGCCAGGGCCTCGCAGGATTGCAGCGTCGCCGTCAGCGTGACCTCGGCATGAAGCATCGCCGACAGCATCTCTTTCGCGTCGCCGTGGCCGGCATGCTCATTCACCCTCGACCTTTCGAGCATCTGGCCGAGATGGCCGTCGGCATGGCCGTCCATCGCCTTGATGCGTTCGGCCAGATCGTCCTGGGCCTGGAAATGGTCGTCGTAGATCTGCTGAAACAACTCATGGAGTTGCAGAAAGGTGGCGCCGGTGACGTTCCAGTGAAAGTTCTGCGCCAACATGGTCGCCACGGCGGTGTCGGCCAGAGCCTGGTTGAGCGCCGCGCAGAGCTCCGCGCTGGCATCGGGTTCACGCATTTCGATTGCAGTCTTCATTTTCGCCTCTTTGCTCTTGTGTGACCAAGCTGGGTCGGTCTTCGATCTGCACGGGATACGTCGCCCGCCGCCGCGCGGATCAGAGCAGCGTCAAAACGTCGCTTTCTTGCGTGTAAGCGTTCAATAAGTCACCGCACAAACGGTGTCGCGCCGAGTAAGGTGGGCTGTGCCGGCGCTCTGACGCTGGCTGCAGGTGCATTAGGCTGATTTGTCCGCATCCTCCCAGTTAGTCGGCGGCGCAGCTAACGACAGGATCGAATTCCGTCCTCTGGAATGTGCTTGAATGGCTGCTCTGTGGAAAACTGGACCTGTCACGCTTTCGTGCCGCTCCACGTGCTCGTTTGGGCCACCTTCCGTTCGAAAGCGACGGGGCTTTTCCAGCCCAGTGCTGAGTGACGTCGGCGCGGATTGTAGAAACCGTTGACGTATTCGAAGATCGCCATCTCGGGCCGGGTCAATAGCGTCGCGTAGGCATGGGCAAGTTCCGACCGCGTGGTGTAGCCGCATTTGACGTGGCTTGCGCTATTGGCGATCTCGCCCTTTGCCCGGTAGCTGTCGATGTACTCCACGTCCGGCTCGATTTAGATGCCGTTGCGGCCGATGGCCCAGTCCAGCCCGCTGGCGCGGATGTCGGCCTCGGTCTGGCGATTACTCTGGACGACGGGCGAAAACGGCGTGTCCTTCTCGAAACGCTGAATGCTGGTGTAGACGATTTTCTTCACCCCGGCGGTCTTCGCGGCTTCGATGACGTTGCGGTGCTGCCCGAACCGCTCGTCCGGCGGGGCCAAGCCAGAGACGAGCAGCAGCGCATCGACGCCCGCCAGCGATGTTTCCAGCTGGTCGCGGCGGTGGTAGTCGCCCGGACGAACCTCATAGTTCAGATCCTGTGCGTTGCGCGGTGTTCGGGCAAGGCCGATGACCTGCTCGGGGCCGACCTTTTCGATGAGCTTCAGCGCGATTGCGCGCCCGAGTTGCCCGGTAACGCTGGTAACGGCGGTGACGGCGAAATTCATAATGCGAACTCCTTTCAGCTTGGACCTGCCAACGCGTGGTGGCGGTGACAGGTCCGGTCTAAGGTCACTTGCCCGACAGTTGTTGCAGGGCACCGGCCCAGTCTTCCACGTGCCAAGTACGGGTGATGACACCGTCCTCAAGCTCGTGGATGTCGATGGTCATGATGTCGAAGCTGCGACCCTCACCATCGACCCCGAAAAACGGTGCGACCGGCGTTCCGATGGCACGGCTGCGGACGGTGACGAAATTGCCATCCTGATGCATCGCCTGAACGTCCCAGTCGAGATCGGGGATCAGTGCGCAAAGCCGCCCATCTGGCCGAGGAAAGCCTCGCGCGACTTGGTGGCGCCGGAATAGTCGCCGACGCTGGCCCAGTCCTCGGACGTGGCCTCCTGAAGGGCGGCGGCATGCTCTTGCGAGCCCGGGTGGCTGAGCAGGTCGCAGAAGACCTGAACGGTCGCCGTTTCGTCGGCATGCTGCCATTCGCGTTCATGAAACCAGAGTCCACTGGTCTGCGGCTTGCGGACATTCGTTTGCAACTGCACACAAATCGCACATCTTTGCCTACTACAATCTTCAGACGTAAGGTAGATTGAGCGTGCGTTTCGGCGGCTTCAATTAGGTCGTGCTGGGCCTTCGCATTCTAGGGTTGGGTGTCGGCATCACGATCATTGACCCAAACGGAAGCCACCCCTAGGCGCTGCGTCTTTGAGCGTCTCGAACCAAGGCGGCGAAGCGATAGAAACCGTGTGCCATTTTGGTATAGGGTGTGAGCAGGAAAAAGCTAAGAACTGCGCCGAAATGAAGTGCCAGAATCGTTGGCATCAACGACGTTGCGCCGAGGGCATAGAGAGCCAGCCCGCTGAGCGTCAAAAATCCAAGCAGTACGATGAACGCAACTTCGCCACTCCACGCTGCCTTGGCCCCCAGGTCTTTATCTGCCCGGTACTTCAGTACGATCATCCAGACCGCGCCAATCGTCAGCATGATACCGCCCGGCACGCCCAGCAGTTTGGGCAGCGACCAAAATGAATAAGGTGCATGCATGTCAAAGACATAGTGCATGATCGTGCCCGCGGAGGTGCTGGCAAAACACAAGAGAAAACCATAGAGGACTAGTTGGTGCGCGATGCGCCGCGCCAGTGAGAATCTGTCTTCATCCTCAAAATTGCATCCATCGCCATGCCCTCCCGCTAGGTTGCGCATGTCAGCAGCCGCCCCGAACGCTGAGATGATGTGCTTGACCTCAATTCGGCGCCCATCCGTCGCATTCCAGTACCGTTTCAGACTGATCCCGATGCTAATCAGCGGAAATAGGAACGCAGGTGCAAAGATTGCGACCATCATGTTGTGGGACATGACCGCGTAGAAACCCGGCCCACCTGACTGTCCGATCCATCTGGCGAGCGCGAATACAACAGCAAATGCCAGTACAGTGGCCGCAGCAATAGCCATACCGTTCTTTTGAAACTGGCGGGCGACCTGGGGCGGAAAAGCGAATTCCTCCCAACTGTCCTGGCGCACCTCGGCCAGGGCCTTTGGCAGGTTCAGGTCAAATTCATGCGGTGCTGTGTACTGACAGGCGTAATAACACCCCCGGCAGTTGTGACAGAGGTTCGCTAGTTGGGTGATATCACCATCTGTGAACGCGCGGTTGGCTTGCAAGGACGGAAAGACCGAGCAGTATCCTTCACAGTACCGACAGGCGTTGCAGATCTCGGCCTGACGCCGGGCTTCTTGGATCAGATCAGTTTGCATAATTTGCCGCCTCTTTCCCTGCGATACGCCCGAATACGGTGCCGATGGTCATCCCGAACCCCGCCAGATAGCCCTGACCCAGGATCGACCCCGCCATCGTTTCCCCTGCAGCCCAAAGGTTCGAGATGGGGCGGTTGCCGGTGCTGCATTGCGCAGTCTCGTCCACTTTCAGCCCCAGATATGTGAAGGTGACCCCGGTGCGCAGCGAATAGCCATAGAACTGCGCTTCGGTTATCGGGCGTGCCCAGTTGGTTTTTGGTGGGGTCAGGCCGGTCGTCGCCACACCGTCCAGTTCCGTGGGATGGAACCCACTTGTGTCGCCGCAACTGGCGTTGAACTGATCCACGGTTTCGCGCAGCTTCTGCTCGGGCAGGCCCATCTTGCCGGCCAACTCTTCGATCGTGTCCGCCTTGATCGGCGGAAAGACCGACGGCATGAACAGGTTCAGTGACTTGGCGTCGATGATCACATATCCCACCTGATCTGGCTGCGCGGCCACAAGCCGACCCCAGATCGCGTAGCGCTTGGGCCAGACATCCTCGCCTTCGTCATAGAACCGCTCGGCATCCTTGTTCACGACGATGGAAAACGGCACACAGTCCAGCCGGGTCACGATCCCGCCATCGAATTTCGGCGCGCGCCCGTCGATGGCAACCGCGTGGCATTGCGTCGGGTCGCCCACCTGCTCGACGCCCTGATTCAGCAGATCAGCAAGCACGACGCCCCGATTGTAGGGCGTCCCGCGGATCAGGAAATTCTTGGCGGCCGGGCCCCAGGCGCGGGTCAGCCAGTCGGTGTCGGCCTGAAACCCGCCAGAAGCCACGACTATGGCTTTGGGAGCAAGGCGGTGCGATTGATTGTCATGGGAGTAGTCGAGGAAAACGACCTTGTCCTCTTCCACCTCAAGATGCGTCACCTGAGCGTCATAGCGCACATCAATCCCCAGTTTTTGGGCGGTCAGGTAGTACGCATTCACAAGGCTTTTGCCGCCGCCGCGAAAGAACGCATTTGTCCGTGCCAAGGATAGTGTTCCCGAAAGTGACGGCTGGAACCGGACGCCGCGTTCTTCCATCCAGGGCAGGCATTCTTCAGAGGTGCGAATGGCCAGCCTGGCCAGGCCCTCATCGGTTTTTCCATCAGTGACCTTCAACAGATCCGCGAAATATTCTTCCTCACTATAACTTTCCACTAACGGTCCAAGCGGCCTAGAATGCATGCAGCGAAAATTTCGGGTGTGGCGCGAGTTGCCGCCGCGATACGGCTTTGGCGCGGCCTCGAGGATCAGAACCCTTGCCCCGTTTTCTGCTGCGGTGATCGCGGCGCAAAGAGCGGCGTTGCCGCCTCCGATCACTACGATGTCATAGGGTGTCGTCATGCTCCGGCTCCTGTCTGAACCTATCCTATGACCCGTGGTTTAATTTGACAAATGAGGATATCAGAGAAACTATTGCGTCATGCGAATTAATTATGATTTCGGCGACCTTGAGGCCTTTCTCGCTGTCAAAGAAACAGGCTCGTTTCATCTGGCAGCGCATAGGCTTGATCTGTCCCAATCCGCCGTTACCCGGCGCATCAAGAAACTTGAGCTTGCCCTGGATTCCCTGCTGTTTGTACGGACCACGCGTGCCGTCAAACCGACGCTTGCAGCCAAACGATTGCAAGCGCGCGCAGAGGCGATCCTGAACGACGCGAAAGAGACTGCACGCGCGATGCGAGATGAAAGCGCCGCCTTTGCCCACCAGCGAAACGCAATTGTGACGGTCGCGATCCTGCCCAGTGTTGTGCCTGTCTTGTTGCCTGCTGCGCTTTGCGCGTTCCGCGTGGCTGGACACATGGCACGGGTACGCATTTTGGACCTTGCGGCAAACGAGGTCGCAGAAGCCGTGGTGAACGGCGACGCGGATTTCGGGATTTGCTCTATTCCGATGCTGGAACCCGCAACGGCATTCGAGGTGCTGTTCGATGACCGGATTGTTCTGGCGATGCCCCCTGATCATCCATTGAGCCGGAAGGACGTGCTTAGATGGAAGAGTATTGCAAACGAGGATCTGATTGTCCCGATGCAAGGCACTGGAAATCGATTGCTCATAGACGAAACCATGGCCCGCGCAAGGCTTTCGTTGCGCTGGACATTTGAGGTCGGACGTTCGACCACCGCGCTGGAACTTGTCAGCGCCGGGATCGGGGTGGCGCTATTGCCCGAATCCTCCGTTGTTTCGAGAATCGGCCAAACGATTACCATGCGCCCAATAGAGCGGCCGGTCATCGCAAGGCCAGTCGGGCTTCTTAGCAAGGTCGGGCAGAGCGACAGCCGATCGGTCGGTGCGTTCAAAAAGGCGATCCGCTCTGTTCAGGCGCCGATGACGTCCGCAGCATCAGTCGACGCCCGGGGTCGTTGATCACGGAATCTGTGAGACTAGTAACTACGCGCCGTCCTGTGACCAAACGGACGGATTGATCATGTGGATCGGATCGCCTGCGGCATAGGCATTGATCTGATCGAAGATGTCCGAGAATTGCAGATCGAACTCGTCCTCGGTGACATAGCCGATATGCGGTGTTGCCAGCACGTTGGGGTGGGTCAGAAGGATGTTCGACGTATCAGTCATCGGTTCGGTGTCGAAGACATCGACAGCAGCGTGGATGCGGCCCCTGGCGATTTCAGCCTCCAGCGCGCCCTGCTCCACAAGTCCAGAACGCGACGTGTTCACAAACAGGCTGCGCGGGGCCATCGCGGCTAGGTCGTCGGCAGTTATCAGGCCGCGCGTTTCGGGTTTCAAGCGTACGTGCAGGCTGACGATGTCCGAATTGGCGAAAAAGTCCTTTCGCGACTTTGCGACGGTTTCTCCGTCAGCGGCGGCCCGAGCCCGCCCCTGTTCGGACCCCCACCATTGAACTTGCAGGCCAATTGCCTTGGCATATTCAGCGACTGCCCCGGCAATCCGCCCATAGCCATACAGGCCCAGAGTGCGCCCGCGTAGCGTTCGCCCTACCCCCGATTGCCAGTGCCCTGCCTGAAATGATGCAGCCTGTTGCGGGATCTGACGGTAACTGGCGAGGATCAGCGCCAATGTATGTTCGGCGGCGGCATAGGACGGCGTGTCGGAATGCATGTTCGAGCATAGCAGAACGCCGTTGGCGGTGCAGGCCGCGACATCGACATGCGGATAGACGCTGCGCTGCGAGATCAGTTTCAAGTTAGGCAGACGTTTAAGCAGCGGCGCGCCGATCTTTGTGCGCTCGCGGAACAGCACCAGAGCTTCGGCGTCCTTGACACGTTCGGCCAAACGCAAGGGGTCGGGTTCGTGATCTGTCCAGACCGTCACCTCATGGCCCGTTAGCTTGGCGAAACAGGGCAAGGTCCTAAGCGTATCGAACCAGTCGTCGAGGATATGGACCTTCACCGGCTTTCCACGTCGGCGTTGCGCGTCGGTGAGCGTGGCGTTGGAATGAAGACCATTTCGCCTAGGGATTTCAGCGCGGCCCGGACCCTTTGCCGCTCGGCCAACAGGTGATTGAACTGCGCATCGCAGCCCGCGACCGGAGATGGATAACTCGAGATCTCCGCGTTCAGCAAGGCCCGCGCGGCTTCAAGTTCGGATCGTGCTTTGGCGATGCGGGTGGAGAAGTCTGTCGGCATAGCAAATCTCGGATTCTGTGTATACCTTTGTGTACCGAATTGACGAAAAGTCAACCCTGCTTCCATATCGAGGCGGGCACGAAGACCTCTCCAGCCGCCAGTTTTCGCGCCGTGCGGACCAGACCGGCAGATTTAAGCTGAAAGCCCAGATCGGTATTTTCGTAATCGACGACAACGTCGATGGTGCCTGACGCATGTTCGAGGACGATCTTGGCAGGCGAATGTTTCGGCAATGCGGCCATTCCACTTGCAACCGTTCCCGGTGTCAGCACACAGGACGCAAGGCACTGCGCGCCGGTCACCGCCATTGTCGGATGGCATTTCCACGGCATGAAATAGCGCGTGGCGATGGTGCCGCCGTCCTTCTCCGGGGCCAGCAGCCCGAATTTGGGCGTAACTGATTTGGTGACATCACCCATGCCCATGCGACGCCCTGCTTCGGTGCGAATGGCCTGCATGCGGGCGTTGAATTCGCTGCTGTCATCCAGTTCTGCGGCGCTTTCATAGCCTGTCAGGCCAAAGTCCTGTGCCTTGGCGATGACCATCGGCATGGCCACGTCCATGCAGGTGACGGGAATGCCGTCGATTGTGTCGATCAGGTTGCCGGTTGGCAGGAACGCCCCGGTCACGCCGCCGACCGTGTCCATGAATTGCAGGGCCACGGGCGACGCCGTTCCGGGGACGCCGTCGATCTGCGCCTCGCCTTCGTATTCCACTGTCCCGCCCGGCGTCTGCACCATCGCCGCCACCCGCGCGCCGGTGTTCACCGCCAGAATATTGACAGGCGTTTCGCGGTCCTGTGCCTTTACCAATCCCATCTCGATTGCGGCAGGCCCGACACCGGACAGGATATTCCCGCAGGTCGGTTTGAAATCGACAAGCCGATCCTCGACGCTGACCTGCGCGAATAAGTAATCGACATCGGCCCACTCATCTTCGGACTTTGACAGCATCGCGACCTTTGTCGTGACCGCCGCCCCACCGCCAATCCCGTCAATATTCAGCGGATGACCGGACCCGACAATCGCGATCAGAACGCCGGTTAAAGTTTCCAGATCCTCCGGCAGATCGGCGCGGTTCATGTAGGGTCCGCGCGAGGTGCCGCCGCGCATGAACAAGAACGGTATTGTGGTCTGGCTCATGTCAACGGCCAGGGCAGATCGGCATAATCCTGCAACAGCCCCGGCGGGAAATCGCGGTTCAGCAGCCAGGCCATGCCGCACATGAAGGCGATGCCTGCGACGGTGTACGCCGCTGCGAATAGTGTGCTTAGACCGGCGCGGATTTTCAGGAAGCTGAACAGGAACAGACCGAGCGCGAGTATGAAGCCCAGCAGCGAAGTAAGGACCAACAGCGCTGCGAACCACGCCAAAGTCGACCATAATCCGTGCGTCGCGCTTGCATCGTCGCCGTCCATCTCGCGGTCGGCAAAGATCGTGTCGGTTTCCGGCTTCAGCATCATCCGCATGATCAGCACCGCGCAGCCGAATAGACAAACGCCCGCCACGAACATCGGGAAGGTGCGGTCGCGGCTGAACGACGGGATCGCCGAGGCGTCATAGAAAGCATAGGCGATGTAGCCGGTGACGAGCAGCAGAAAGATCAGCGGCGCGCGCTTTGATCCGGACTTCACATCGCCCTCGGCCAGAATGTTCTTGGCTTGGCGCAGGCCTACCACGACCGAGATCACGGTGATGATCAGCAGGATGATGACGATGGGCGAAAAGATGTACTCGATGCCTTCGCCAAACCCCTTGCGGAACCGGGACTGCGCGATCTGGATTGCCTGATTGGCATAGGTCTCGGCTGGGTTGGACAGTACGAAACCGATCAGAAAGGCTGGCCGTGACCAGTCAAAACGGCGCATCAGGATGCCGAGGAAACCGATGGCGAACAAGGCGACGAGGTCCATCAGGTTCTGACCCGACTGAAACGCGGCAAAGCTGATGATCATGAACAGGAACGGGGCCAGCAGGACAAAGCGGATCGTCGTCAGCTTGGCGATGCCGCCGCTGGCCGCGATACAGATTACCGTGCCGACGACGTTGGCCAGGGCCAGCAGCCAGACGATGGAATAGGTGATGTCGAGGTTGTTTTTCAGCATCGCGGGGCCGACCTCGATCTGACCGGACCCTAGCAAGGCAATCGCGCCGATGAAGATCGCCATGCTTCCAGAACCGGGAATGCCGAAAAGCAGCGTCGGCACCAGCCCGCCGCCTTCCTTGGCATTGTTAGAGCTTTCGGGTCCGATCACGCCGCGCACGTCGCCCTTGCCGAACTGCGATTTGTCTTTGCTGGTCTGAACCGTGTGGCCATAGGCGATCCAGTCCACGACTGACCCGCCAAGGCCGGGAATGACGCCGACGATCACGCCGATGATCGAACAGCGCACCGATAGCCAGATATTGGCGAACCAATCCTTAACGCCGTCGATCCAGCCGCCGCCCAGTTGTGGTTCGGCTGAAATGGCACGGTCCTGGCGCAGCAGCGAGACGATCTCGGGTATCGCGAAGATGCCAAGACCGACGATGACCAGTTTCAGCCCGTCAACAAGGTAGGGATAGTCATAGGACGACATGCGCAGATCACCGGACGAGGCACCTTCGCCAATAGTGCCGATCAGCATGCCAAGACCCGCCGCGACGATCCCCTTTATCGCGACGCGACCGGCAAGGATGCCGACCATCGACAGACCGAAGATTGTGATCATCAGCAGTTCGGGCGTGCGGAATTCCAGCACGATGGGGCGTGCGATCAGGATAAAGACCGTCAGAAAGCTGGCCCCGACCAGCCCGCCGAACAGCGACGCGGCAAA
Source organism: uncultured Alphaproteobacteria bacterium (assembly GCA_963768205.1). Taxonomy (GTDB): domain Bacteria; phylum Pseudomonadota; class Alphaproteobacteria; order Rhodobacterales; family Rhodobacteraceae; genus JAHELH01. The sequence continues at coordinate 131,069 of CAVYHB010000004.1, forward strand.
GGCCGCCGACAACGCCCGCGCCGCTTGGCCCCGCTTTGCCATCGGAAACCCGTCAAGCACCGTGGCCTGCGACGCCGACGATCCCGGAATACCCATCAACACGCTGGCAAACGTGTCAGATGTCGGGACCACCGCGACCATGCCGACCATCAACGCCAGGCCAAGGATCGGGTCCATCCCGAACATGAAGGGCAGTAACAAGGACAGCCCGGCGATGCCACCGAGGCCGGGAAACACCCCGATGCACAGGCCCATGACGACGCCAAGCACCAGATAGCCCAGAACGACTGGTTGCAGGATCAGCGCCCAGGCGTCACCCAGGGCGGGCAGCGCTTCCATAAGAACTTCCATGAATACGCCCTTTGACTTTGCTTAAGAAAATGCCCCTCCAAACCTAGCCGGAGGGGCATTCAAAAAGCAAAGACTAGTTAAGCGACACGCCGTAGCGATCCGACAGCCAATTGATGACAAACGCCTTGGCTTCGGCAGGAACCTTGGTTCCGCTGGCCAGCGCCTTCTTCGCCGCTTCGCCGGTCATCTGGGGATAGGCCCCCAGACGCGAGCCGGAAATCTCGGCGAAATCAGCGCGGGCTTTGACCGCCTCGAACGCAGCCGTGTAGGTCACGATGGCGTCGTCGGAGGCACCCTTGGGCAGGAACACCATCTTCTGGGCCGGGAACCCTGCGATGAAGAAGGCTTTCCAGGCTTCCCATTTCTCGCCTGAGGTTTCGCACGTGCTGGCGGCCTCGCAGACTTCTTTGAAGCTGGGCATGTCCGGGAACGTCGGGTCGCGGACAATGTTTCCGTCGTCATCCAGCGCGCCGAAGCTGAACCATGGCACGGCGGTCTCGGCCTCGACCAATGGCATCACGCCGCTGAGGTAGCTGGAAGATGTCTGATAGTCGATGTTGGCTTCGCCCCGCTCGAACATCAGGCGACCATCTCCACGGCCCTTGATGCCAAAGACAGGCTCGACGTTCAGGCCCAGCATTTCCCAGGCCAGCAATGGCACGAGGTCAAGACGGGTGGCACCCTGGCTGCCGTAGATGAAATCGACACCGGCCAGACCTTCAACGCCTTCGTCCGTCCAGAGTATCTGCAAGATCAGGCGGCAGATAGGCGACGCCGCCGGTGCCCGAGGCCAGAACGACGTTCCAGTCGCCGTACTCATACTTCACACGCGGATCGCTCGAGCAGATAGGGAAACTGGGTCGAGCCGGACGAGCCGAAAATCAGCGTGCCGTCGCCGGATTCCTGATCCTGAAACCAGTTGGCACCTTTGGTCGAACCCGCACCGGGCATGAACTTTACCACGACGGTCGGGTTGCCGGGCAGTGCCTCTGACAGCAATGGTGCGTAGAAGTTGGCCCATTTGGCCGAGCCGCCGGTTTCCGAGAACGGAATGACGAATTCGACGGTCTTTCCGGCCAGATCGATGCCGTGGCTACCGGCACCTGCGTGCAGCGCAAAGGTGGATGCGGCGGCGGCGACAAGCCCCATGGCCGCGCGGCGAGTGGATTTCATCATAGGCATTAGTTCCTCCCTGAACTGAGACACCGATCCTAGGTGCCGTTGATCGAATCACAAGGGGCAATGGCCCCTGTTGATGTCTGCCTGATGACCTGCAAACCTTTCACGAAACTTGCATCAATTGAATTGCACGCATGCGCATCACGCTCGTCGAAGACAACATCAGCCTTGCCAAGGGCATTGCCTACCGGCTTCAGGATGCGGGGCACGGGGTCGATATGCTGCATGACGGTAGCGATGCGGACGGCTTTCTGAAGGACGACGGCTCTGATCTGATTATCCTCGACATCAACTTGCCCGGGGTCGATGGGTTGAGTTTGTTAAAGGCATTGCGGGCAAGGGGCGATACCCGTCCGGTCATACTTTTGACTGCACGGGCAGAAACCGAAGACCGGGTGATCGGCCTTGATGCGGGCGCGGATGACTATCTGATCAAGCCGTTCGAAATGGCAGAGCTGGAGGCGCGCGTCAGGGCGTTGTCGCGACGACGCGAGGTTCCACAGCGCCTGTTTCAGCACTTCGGACCGCTCAGATTTGACGCAGGGTCGCGTCAGCTGCTTGATGGCGATGCTGAAATTGATATGCCCCGTCGGGAACTTTCGGTATTTGAATGCCTACTTGCCGCCGATGGACGCCTGATGAGCAAAGCGGCGCTGCTGGAGCACGCGTATGGTGTTGGGGCCGATGTCGAAGAAACCGTGATCGAAGTTTACATCTCGCGGCTGCGCCGGCGCCTGAAGCCTTATGGCATCGCCATCAAGGCGCAACGCGGGCTGGGGTATCAATTGCTGATCGAGGGCGACAAATGAGGCTGCAATCGCTGCGCGCCCGGCTGATCGTCATAATACTGACGCCGCTGTTGATGATCTCGATTGCTGCCGGGGCCTGGCAATTTCGCAATGCCACGGTGCGCGCCGAAGAGATCTTCGATCGTGGATTGCTGTCGGCCGCATTGGCCATCTCTCGCGACGTCGCCGCATCGGATGGCGATGCCCTTAGTGTCGCGACTCGTCAGCTGATCAGAGACACCTCGGGGGGCGAACTGTTCTATCACGTCTATGCACCGGATGGCGTATTCGTCATTGGCTATGCAACGCCGCCGGTCGCGCCAACCGGCACATCGACTGTATTGACGGAACCACTGTTCTATAACGCCCACTATCAGGGCCGCGAAGTGCGGGTTCTGCGGGTTCAGGATGTCGCGACCGTCAGCGGCATGTCGGGCATTTTCACCTTCACGGTCTGGCAGAACATGGAAGTGCGCAGTTCTTTCGTGCGCGAAAGCGTCACCCGCTCATTCGCGGTAATTGCAGTTCTGGTTGTGTCGGTTGCGTTGGTCGTTTGGTTCGGGGTTCGACTTGGCCTACGCCCATTGCTGGATCTGGAAGAAGCCATTTCCAAGCGCACACCAACTGAGCTGGAACCGATCCGCCGCGCAGTGCCTGTCGAGGCGCATGGTCTGGTCAGCACACTGAACGCACTGCTGGACCGCGTTTCTAGGCAAATAAGTTCGAAGGACGCATTCATCTCGAACGCTGCGCATCAATTGCGCAATCCCATAGCGGGCGTTCTGGCGCTCGCTGAATCCGTGCAATCCGCGCCCGACGTCGCCACCATGAAATCGCGCAGCGTGGACCTTGTCGAGGCCGCCCGCGATGCCAGCCTCCTGACCAACCAGCTTTTGTCGTTCGAACGGGCCAAGGGAACGGACATGACAAGCGGTGGAACCCAGGTTGATTTTTCCACATTCGTGCGGTCAGTCATAGATCGGTTCGTGCAACAGACCCATGATGTGAGCGTCGAGCTGATCTGCACCGATACTGGGCCAGTAGGTGTTCTTTGCGACGAGGTCATGATGCGCGAAGCACTGATCAACCTCCTAAACAATTCAGTCGTCCACGGCGGAATCGGCCTCACCAGAATCGAGATTGCGTTGTCTATTGAAGGTTCCAACGCGGTCCTCGCGATCACTGACGACGGTATCGGGATCGATCCGGACAACCACGTCCAGGCCATGGGTCGCTTCAGCCAGGCAAAGGCCGGGCCAGGGCACGGGTTGGGATTGCCAATTGCGACTACAGTCATGCAACGCCACGGCGGATCTCTGGAGATTTTGGACTGTTCAAAAGGTGCTCAGATCAAACTAAAACTACCTTTGAACGGAACGGCCGGCAGTTTGGACCCGGACTTGTTGAATTAAGATCCTATTTCGAAGGTCAGAAGGCTACTGGCGGTCGCAATAGACCAAATTTCGGATCTGGGACTATGTCGGAGCACCGGTGGCTTCGCGCACGAAATTTTCCGCCGAGATCTCAGTAGCCGTCACGGGCATGTCCTGGTCCTGAACGAGATCCGAAACACGCGCGCCAGTTTGCAGCCCATGGGCAGGTGGATGTGATCCTCATGGACGTTCTTCCATTCGAGCGTAAACGCTTCTGACTTCCGCAATCCGGTGAACAGCAGGAACTTATAGAAGACCTTGTGGATCGGATTCTAGAGCGTGTCGATCCGGTGCCGCCAGGCGGTCAGGTCTTCGATGATGCTCCCGTTTGGTTGCTCTTCATACCATTCGATCGCCATGGTCGGGCTTTCGGGCAGGTGATGGGTCCGCCTCGCGTGGTTCCAGATCGTTCTGAAATACTTGAGCAGATGGTTTGCGCCCGACGGCGTTGCCGCCATCGACCGGTGCCGCTCGACCACCATGGATTTGGTGATCTCGTCCAAGGGCAGACGCAGCCAGTCCTTCAGATGTAGTTCGAATTGCTTGCGCAGGCCGGTCCTGTGAGACTCCGATTGAAGCCTGGGCCGCGCCAGGCAGGCCTCCATGGCAGCCTCCAGTGGCGGGGCCCCGATCTGGATCTCCTTGCCGGCTCCCCTGCCCCATTCAAGCGCAAACCCCAGCGCTGTCTGACGGGCGGCCTCAGCCGAAATCACCGGGAACCGACCGATCAGAATGCGCCGCGTCTGACCGCCCACATCTCTCTGGTAATACCAGGTCTTCGACGTCTTCCCGACGAACAGGACCAGGCCCCGAACCTCGCTGTCCCAGTGCTTGTCGGTTCCCGCTTTTGTCTGCGGAACCTTGCGGGCGAAGGTCTCTGTGAGTTTTGGCAATTTGTCGGCTTTTTGTCGGATACAGCACGCAAACCAGTGATATGCGGTGATACCACATGCAAGTCATTACTGAATTAAATGAAACTCTTAGAAAGAGCATGATACGCGGTGAAACTCACGCCACTTGTTTGGAAGGCAGAGGTCTTACCATTAAACAACGCCCGCGCCGGTATTGGTTGCCTATTTCATGGGGTTTTCACCGTCAAGCAACATGTCGAAACTGGGCTCCCTCAAAAAAATTTGATCGGTCGTCCCGATGAAGCTTTCGGCCCAGAGCCGCCATTAGCAACCGGTTCATCACGCTGGGTGCGGCCCGTTTTTTGCTGCCATTCATGCATCGCGCAGCAATTCCGCGGTGCAAATGACGGCAGTGCGGGACCTTCCAGACGTTCGCCAAAATCGCAAAAAAGTCCGGTTCTGGCGCTTTGCGACAACTAGCATCCGAAGGTTTCCGGGCCACCTTTCCCCCTGGTCTTCGGCACAGCCCGGATGGACCCGCTCGCACTTTCTCGACATCGCGCCGTCCTCGGCAATAGCCAGATTGACCGGCGTTTTTTGTCGGCGGCCGCGTGGTCACTCCGATCGAGAGACCGCCTTCTGCACCGCTGTTCTCGGCCATCTCAAAGCAGCAAAGGCATCATCAGGCTGGCCAGGCTAAGCACCAGAAAGAACCCCGCCATATCGGTGATTGTCGTCAACAAGGGACCCGAGGCCGCCGCCGGGTCCTGGCCGAGCCTTTTGAGAAGCAGCGGCACCACCCCACCGATCGAAACCGCCAGAACCGTGTTCGCGGCCAATGCGCCGCCAATCACCAATCCCAACCACGCGTTGCCCTTCCAGACCCAGGCAACAATCCCGATCAGGATGCCCAGCGAAATTCCGTTGATGACCCCGACCGTTACCTCTTTCCGCCACACGCGTATCGCGTCCTTGGGCCGCACGATGCCAAGCGACAGTTCGCGCATGGTCACACCGACCGCCTGATTGCCAGAGCAACCCGACATATCGGATACCATCGGCAGAAAGACCGCGATGGCGATGACCGCCGCTAGGGTTTCCTCGTAAGCGGAAATCACCGAGGCGGCGAGGATATTCAGCACGATATTGGCAGACAGCCAGGCGAGCCGGCGTCGCGACCGAAGCCATGTCGGCATCGAGCGCAGCTCGTCGCCCACCACGCCCTGTCGTTTCAGGCTTTCGCTCTGGGACCGCGCCAATGCGGCATCATGGACGGCGGTCCGTGACACGACGCCGACCAGTCGCCCATCGGCTTCCACGACCGGAAGCCCAAAGAAGTTGTGCTCGTCGAAGAGGTCCTCCAGGGCATCGAGCGACGTATCCACACCGACCGTGACCGGCGGCACCATGATCGCGGACAGCATTTCGCTGCGATTGGACGTAAGCAGACTGCGCAGTGAAACGACCCCGACCGGACGGCCCTCGTCATCGATGACGTAGGGATGCTGGCCGCGGTAGCGTTCGAAATCGGCATCATCGGATACAATCCCCCTCAGGACCGCTCCGACGGTTGCCGTCTCCGGGAACTTGAAGGCCTCGGCAACCATCAGGCCGCCCGCCGTGCCACCCTCGTACTCCGCCAGACGGCGGACATCGGCCGCGTCATCCGGATGCAGGCGGGCCAGAATGGCATGAGCGTCCTCAAGCGCGAGATTGCCGATGATGTCCGCCTGAACGTCGGAGTTCAGTTCATCCAGCAATTCAGCGGCGCGGTCAGCTGGCAGGCGCGCGACCAGATCCGTCGCCGCCTGCACTGGCGCCTCTACGATCAGACTCGCGGCCAGTTCCGCAGGGATCAGCGAAAGCAGAACGTCGCGATCCTCGGCGACCAGTAACAGCAATTGGCGCAGCGCGGCGGATGGCGGCAAAGGTTCCAGAAGTGCGACAAGCGTGTCGGTATCGCGAGCGTCAACCGCGTCCTTGACCAGTTCGCGAACAGGCTTGGATTCGGGTTCAGGTGCCTCCGGCGGAACCGTCTGCGTGTCGTCCTGGGTCATTGTGCATATCCTTTTGGTTCATTCGCATGTTGTAATGGCACGGTGGCCAAGCAGGCGATCATGCTGCCCATGTTATTAGGCGGTATGGAGTCATCATCGTAGCATTCGTCTTTCATGACGTGGCGCCAGTGACGCAACGAGTAGTCGTTTGGACGCAGTTCACGTTCGGGCAGCCACTTGTTAGTTTACTCTGAGCCGGGAATTCAGGATCTGTACTCGCAGGATTTGGGCACTCTGCTGCAAAGGCGAAGAGGGTGACATGACACCGACTAACGAAGCGATGAACGGGCAAATGCCCAACCGATGGGGTGTAGTGCTGGGGGCGGTGCTGATCCAGCTGTCGCTAGGAGCGATCTATGCCTGGTCGGTGTTTACGCCAGCCTTGAATGAGGCTGGCTGGAGCAAGTTGCAGACCCAGGCGGTGTTCGCGATTGAGCTTGCGGTGTTTGCGGTGGTGATGGTGTTCGCCGGGCGACTGCTGGCCCGTCTGGGCCCGCGTACGCTGGCGTTGATGGGCGGAGTGACGCTGGGGGCGGGCTATGTTTTGGCGGGTCTGCTGGGCGCAACGTCGTTCTGGGTTGTGGCGGTTTGCGTCGGACTGATCGGCGGTGCCGGGATCGGGCTGGCCTATGTGGTGCCGATCGCAGTCGGTATGCGATGGTTTCCCGACCGCAAGGGCATGATCACCGGGCTGGCGGTCGCGGGGTTCGGCTTTGGCGCAATGGGTTGGGTGAAGCTGGCGGACAGCTGGGGTGGGCTGATTGAGCGGTTCGGGCTAGGTGGAACATTCGTCACCTATGGGTTGGTGTTTGCCGGGTTGATCGGGGTCGGGTCGCTTTGGATGCGCATGCCGCCCAAGGGGTGGGTGCCCGAAGGATATGCCGCGACGGAGGCAGTATCGGGCCGCAAGGGTCGCGAGAACTTCACCACCTCCGAGATGCTAAGAACGCCGCAGTTCTATCTGATTTTCCTGACGTTTGCGGTTTCGGCCGGCAGCGGACTGATGTCAATTGGGCTGATGAAGCTTTACCCGATGGAGGCACTGCAGGCACAAGGTCTGAGCCTGGCCGAGGCAAGTGCCGTCGCGGGGACTGCCATGGCAGTGTTCTTTTCGCTGGCAAACGGGATCGGGCGCATTGCGTGGGGCGCGATCAGCGACACTTTGGGCCGACGCCGGTCGTTGATGATCATGGCAGGCAGTCAGGCGGTGTTTCTTTTTGTCTTCACGTCGATGGCTGGGACGCCGTGGCTGCTGTATCTGGGAGCTGCACTGATCGGGTTCAATTTCGGGGGCAACTTTGCGCTCTTCCCGGCGATAACGGCGGATACCTTCGGCAGTGAACGTGTTGGTCAGAACTATCCTTTGGTATTCCTCAGTTACGGGGCTGGCGGAATTGCGTTTCCCATACTGGGAGGCGTTTTGGGCGATCTCGGCAACTTCCCATTGGCGTTTTCGATCTGCGCTGGCGCCTGTCTGTTGGGCGTGCTGTGTGTCGCGTTGATCCAAATCCCGGATCAGGACGAGGCGCATCGCCCGCTGTCGGTGCATGGGTTTTTGCATCAGATGCACTGGGACTGACTGGAAGATGCTGTTGCCCAGGTTTTGCATCCGGATCACCTGAGGAAGATGCAATTCAGGGTTCACGTTATCTCAGGCAATTCCATTACCGTCGCCTGCCCAGATCACAGGCAATGAAGGGCCAGATAGTCCGCGTTGCAGTCAATTGCGGCGGGTGTAACAAATGGTCTAGAAGACCCGGATCGCACCATCAAAGTCCCGAGAAATCGATAGTCACCGCGGCATGATCGCTCGCGTGGGGTCTGTGCTTTCCTACGCCGGAGAGCCGGGCCCCGCGAAAGCGCGATGATTCTGCTCCCAGGCCTTTCCGAACAACAACCGGTTCAGCATTCGGCCACTGCCTGGCGAGCGCAGGAGATGCCAGGAGTGCGTCGGGGCAATGGTACAGGCCGGAATGCTCATCATAATAGGTCCAACGGTCGTTCTTCGGTATGCGCTGCATGAGATCGATAGCGAATTCGGACTCAAGCGGCGCGATTGCGCGCTGGCGGCTGGCACCAGGGTCATCTGGCTCGTTCAGATCGCCCAGAATGAGCCAGAGTTCTTTCGCCGGTTCCTGGAAGTAGCGTTGGATAAGGCGGCGGGTCGCAAGCGCCTCCAGTCTGCGGGTGGTCCAGGCCATGGCCGCATCCGGATACGCGGACTTAAAGTGGCAAACAAAAAGCGTCAGCGGACCGATCCTGACCATCAGGCAGTCGCGCCGAAAAACGGGCAGGTCCAGATCGACGCCCCGAGGCGGGACAATATCCACCTCCGCCAATGTGAGTGCGGCGTGACTGCGTATTTCCTGCACGTCCCGTCGGGAAAGCAATGCAACCTCGAGGCCGCGACCGTCATTGCCCGGCAAGCAAATGCGATGCGGATACGGGCTTCCGCCAGTCGGTAAAAAGAAGTTCTGGTGAAAGAAGCCGAGGGTCGCGAGATCAAAAACCTCTTGCAAGGCAACGACATCCGCATCGACTTCGTTCAGAAGCTCGGCGGTCAGCCGACGGTCAATCGAGTCCAACGCCCTGTCTTCTGGATCGTCGGAATCCCAAGCTCCATGAAGTTGACCGCCGCCATCTGTATTCAGGAGCCTGAGGTTTTGAACGTTTAGAGTCGCAATCCGCATGATGATGAACGGATCGCATATGCTCAGGGCTATAGGAAGAAAATAAACTTCTGCAATTGTCAGCGTATAATCAGCTTGACTGCGGCTGTCCATTTTTTTGACAGCGTCGGCGACCTACTCACCGCATCGTCGACCTTCGTGCACCGAGCAGCGAAGGTCCCAAGTTGGCCCATATGGTATCGGGTATTCGGTAGCCAAATTGCGCGAAATAGTTACTGGAATAGCCCCCTGAAAGTGGTCCACCTACTGGGATAGGAATATCCCGTTCTAGCAGGACAACTTTCAGGGGGGCTGTTCCACTCAGCACGCCTGTTGGTTCGAGAACCAGAAACACCGCGGGCGCGGCTCACGCCGCTCGCGGATGGCGCGGTTTCGGCTGGCCTTTGCGGGCCGCCAACCGGGTTCGCCGCCGGACCACTTCAGCCGAATGATGCCACGCAAGACTTGGGCGTTGGCCAAAAGCAAGTGACCTATCCGATTTGCCGGTTCCCGGCGTCCAGCGCGTTGACTGCCGCGACATTGTCTGCCGACCGGCCTGCGGGATCGAATTCACAGCGCAGGAAGGTTTCGGCGATGCTGTTGGCCAGTTCCGGGCCGACCACCCGCGCGCCCATGGTGATGATCTGGGCGTTGTTCGACAGGGCGGCACGTTCGGCAGAATAGGTGTCGTGGGTCTGTGCCGCCCGGATGCCCGGCACCTTGTTGGCCGACATGCACACGCCGATGCCGGTGCCGCAGCAGAGGATCGCCCGGTCATAGGTGCCGTCCAGCACGCCGCGCGCAACCCGGGCCGCAAGATCGGCATAGAACGCCTCGGCTCCGCCAGGCGGGCTGCTTGCGTCGGTGACCTTCAGGCCGGGTTTTCCCGACAAATGCTCCGTCAGCGACCTGACCAGGGGCTGACCGGCGCTGTCCCCGGCGATGGCGATCTTCATGGGTGGTCCCTTTCCCGCTCAGATGGCCCGTGCGCAGCGGGCCAGGATGTCAGTGTAACCTTCGACGTTCCAGGCCGCGCGTCCGATGAATAACCCGTCGACATGCGGCCTTGAGACAAGCTCGGCGCAATTATCCTGATCGACGCTGCCGCCGTAAAGGCAAGGCAGCCTGCGCCCGGTCAGTTCCTTGCAGATCTCGATGATCCGCGCCTGCCTTGCGTCGGCATGGTCCGGCGCGGCGGGCGTGCCGCCGGTGCCGATGGCCCAGACCGGTTCGTAGGCCAGCAGGATCGGCGCGGCTTTCTGGTCGCCGCGCAACCGGGAGAGCGCCGCCTCGACCTGGGCGCGCAGCACCGCGTCGGCCCTGCCCGCCGCCTTCTCGGCCGCAGTCTCGCCGATGCAGATCAGCGGGATCAGCCCGTGACGCACCGCGCTTTCGACCTTCAGGCCGACGGTGGCGTCGGTTTCGTTGAAATGGGCGCGCCGTTCCGAGTGCCCCAACTCGACGATGTCCAACCGGCAGTCCGTCAGCATCACCGGCGACACCTCGCCGGTCCAGGCGCCCGCGTCTTCCCAATGCATGTTCTGCGCCCCGACCTTCACGTCGGTTCGTGCCAGCGCCACCTTGACCTCGCGCACCGCGGTGAAAGGCGGGATAACGAAGCGCTGGATGCGGGGGTCGGGCTCGGCCAGGCGCAGCCCTTCCGCGAAGGCGCGGCTTTCGGCCAGCGTCTTGTTCATCTTCCAGCTTGTGCCGATCCAGATCGGCGACGATTGCGCCATTTTTCTCTCTCCGTCCCGGTTATCGCTCGGAATCGGCGTCGAACGACAGGTCCACCTTTCCGAACGGTCCGAAGTCCGCTTGGAATACGCTGCCCGGCGGGGCCTCGATCGGGCGAATGAACGATCCCGAAAGCACGATGTCACCTGCCCGCAGACCGCCGCCGTAGCGGGCCAGGCGCTGCACCAGCCAGACGATGCCGGTCACCGGATCGTCCAGAACGCCCGCGCCAAGGCCGGTTTCCTCGACCACGCCATCGCGCTTGACGATGGCGCCGACCCAGCGAAGGTCGTGGTCACCGATACCGTGCCGTGCGGTGCCCAACACGACGCCGGCATTTGCGGCATTGTCCGACACCGTGTCGCCGATGGTCCGCGCCCGGCCGGTTTCCGGGTCGGCGCGCAGGATACGCGTGTCGAGGATTTCCAGCGCGGGCGATACGTAGTCCGTTGCAGAGATCACATCGGCGCGCGTCGCGTCCGGCCCCGCCAGGTCGGCCTGCATAACGAAGGCGATTTCCGCCTCGATCCGCGGCTCGATGAAGCGGCCCGAGGGCACCCTGTCGCCGCTCTGAAACAGCATATCATCCAGCAGTACGCCACTGTCCGGCGTCGTGATGTTCAGCGCGTTCTGCATCGCGCGGCTTGTCAGCCCGATCTTCCAGCCGATCTGCCGCGCGCCGCCCGCGATCTTCCTGTCCACCAGCGCCGCCTGTACGGCATAGGCATTGTCCAGCGTCATGTCATGCGCCAGTGACAGCAACCGGCATTGCCTGCCGGTCGCTTCGGCCCTCAGCAGCATGTCGGCGGCGGCGGTGATCTGATCGGGTGTCATTCGTCGACGACCCCGTTGCGCAACACGCCGATGCCCTCGGCCTCGACCTCGACGACATCGCCGGGCACCAGCCAGCGCGGCGGGTCCAGCCGGGCGCCCGCCCCGGTCGGGGTGCCAGTGACGATGATGTCACCGGGTACAAGCGTCGTGAAGGTCGAGATATACGCGATCTGGTGGGCGACCGGAAACAGCATCCGGCCGGTGCGATCGCGTTGCCGCACCTCGCCATTGACGCGGGTTTCAAGGGCCACATCCGCGATCTGCGCGTCATGCTCGAACGGCACCAGCCACGGACCGAGGGCGCCCGAGCCCTCCCAGTTTTTGCCTTGCGTGACGTTGAATTTGGCGTGCCGGACCCAGTCGCGCAGCGTGCCCTCGTTGCACAGCGTCAAGGCCGCGACATGGCGCAGCGCCTGCGGCTGCGCGATGCGCCGCCCGCCCTTGCCGATGACGACGGCGATCTCGCCCTCGTAGTCCAGCTGCGCCAATTCGAGGGGCCGTGTCAGCGGCGTTTCGTGCCCGACGAAGGACCGGGCAAATCGCGGAAACAGCGACATGTTCGCCGGGGCGTCGGTGCCGTCGCGGTACTCGGCGTTGCGGTCGGGAAAATTGACGCCGACGCAGATGATCTTCTCGGGGTCGGGAATGGGGATGTCCCAGCGAAAGGCCCCGTCCGGATGGGTCACCGCGCGCCCTTGCGCCGCCTTGGCCAGGATGCGCAGATCGCCCACCGCGATCACCTCGCGCAGCGTTTTCCACTGCGGATGCGCGTCGGAAAGCTGGACGATCCCGCCCGCGACCACCGCGCCGTACTGCTGGCGGCCCGCTGCGGTGAAAGACGCAAGTCGCGTCATGGCGCCACAATCGGCGTCGCCCCAAGGTCGCTGGGGCGGGTTTCAACCTCGTCGAACATCGACCCTTCCTCGAACCAGCTTTTCGGCGCGGGCGCCCCCCATAGTGTCTGGCGCTGCCTGTCCTTGAGGTCCCACTGGATCGGCTCATGCTCCGGGTCGACGGTCTGGTAATCCGAGCAATAAAGCTCGGTCCGGTGACCGTCGCGGTCACGGACATAAAGGAAAAAGGCATTGGAAATGCCGTGGCGGCCCGGGCCACGCTCGATATTGTCGACATAGCCGGTAGTGGCCATGAGATCGAGAAGGTCGATGATATTCAACGGCGTCGACACCCAAAATGCGACGTGATGGAGGCGCGGGCCGGTGCCGTTGGTGAAGGCGATGTCGTGCACCCCGCCCTTGCGATGCATCCAGGCCGCCCAGGTGCGCCCGCTATCCGGATCGGTCGTGTATTCGGTCGTGCGAAAGCCCATGTCGCCGTAGAATCGGACTGAGGCATCGACGTCCGGGCTGAACAGGTTGAAATGGTCGATGCGCAGCGGCTTTGCACCCCGGTAGAGCGCGTATTTCTGGTGGATCGGCTCCAGCCGGTCCATCCTGGCGTAGAATTCCAGCGGGGTGCCCACGGGATCGCGGGTCGCCAGGACGCGCCCCATGAAGGGCCGGTCGATCCAGTCGGTGGGCAGGTCGTGGTTCCTGAACCAGGCCTCGGCCCTGTCGAGGTCATCTTCGCCCCAGACCTTGAAGCCAAGGCTGCCGACCGACGGGCTGTCCACCGATTTGAGGACAACAGAGTGGTGGCCGCGCTCTTCCATCGCGCGCAGGTAAAGGTGGTTGGCATCCTCGAAGGTGACCTGCAATCCCAGCGTCTCGACATAGAACCGCCGCGCCCATTCCAGATCGGTGACCGCAAGTTCCACGTGGCTGAGGCGTACGATGTTGAACGGTGGGGTCAGATTGGCGGCGGGAATAGGCATGGAACCTGTCTATACCCGCATTTCGGATCGTTGAACCTTCGTCATAGCTCGGTTCGTCATTTCGCGTCGCGGTGTCACGCGCCGAGCCGCGGGATCTTGTGCGCGCCCAGCGCGAAGGCCACGTTCTTCTGCTCCATGTAGAATTCGAACGACCAGTCGCCGCCGTCGCGCCCGATGCCCGAATTCTTGACGCCTCCGAACGGCGTCGGTAGGTGGCGGACATTCTCGGAATTCACCCAGATCATTCCGGCCTCCAGCGCCTCCGAAACCCGCAGCGCGCGGGCCAGGTCGTTGGTCCAGACATAGCCGGTCAGGCCGTACTGCACGTCGTTGGCGATGCGCAGCGCCTCGGCCTCGTCCTTGAACCGGATCGATGTCAGAAACGGGCCGAAGACCTCTTCCTGCGCGATGCGCATATCGGGCCGCGCATGGGTGAAGAGGGTCGGCGCCACGAACCAGCCCGCGTCGCCGATCCGGTTCCCGCCCGCCGCCAGCACCGCGCCGTCGGCCCTGCCCGCTTCGACGTAGCCCGTAACCTTGTCGAAATGGTCCTTGTCGATCAATGGGCCGACCTCGGTCGACGGGTCCAGCGGGTGCCCGACCTTGATGCGCGCGACGCGGCGCGGCCAGAAGCGCCTCGAATTCATCGGCGATGCTGTCCTGGATCAACAGGCGGCTCGACGAGGTGCAGCGTTCGCCGTTCAGCGAGTAGATCATGAAGATCACCGCATCCAGCGCCCGGCCCAGATCGGCATCCTCGAAGACCACGACCGGGTTCTTGCCGCCCAGTTCGAAATGCACGCGCTTCAGCGTGTCCGCCCCCTGTTTCATGATCATCGAGCCGGTCCTGCTTTCACCGACGAACGCGATGGCCTTGATGTCGGGATGTTCCGTCAGGGCGCGTCCCGCGTCCTCGCCGATGCCGTTGACCAGGTTCCAGACCCCGGCGGGCAACCCCGCCTCGTGCGCGATCTCGGCCAGGATGCGGGCCGTCAGCGGGCTGAGCTCGGCCGGCTTGTGCACGATCGTGCACCCGGCGGCGAGGGCCGGGGCGATCTTCCACGTCGACAGCATGAACGGGGTGTTCCACGGCGTGATGACGCCCACCGGGCCGATCGGGGTGCGCGACGTGACGTTCAGATGTCTTGATGTCGGCAGCGACCGGCCGTCGCGGGCCGAAGGCGCCATGTCGGCGAAGTAGCGAAAGTTCTCGGCCCCGCGCAGCGCCGCCTTCGACATGAAGCGCAGGGCCTGGCCGGTATCCCAGCATTCGCAGAGCGCGATCTCTTCGGCCCGCGCCTCGATCAGGTCGGCGATACGGTGCAGGATCGCCTTGCGCTCTGCGCCCGGAACCGCGGCCCAGCCGGCAAAGGCACGTTTGGCGGCCTTGGCGGCGACGTCGATATCCGTGGCCCCGCCCCGTGCGACCGTGGAGATCAGGCTGTCATCGACCGGCGAGCGTGTCTCGAACCGTGCGACGGCGTCCCGGTCTGCGCCATCGACAAGGTTCAGGATTCCGGTGTCCCGAAAGCGTTCCAGGTATCCGTCCAGTTTCGCCAGATGTGTCGCGAGATCGCTCATTCGGGGGTCCCGGCAAGGTGGTCGCGGATCGAACTGGCCTTGGGCGACAGCCCTGCATTGATGTCGCGCATTTCCATCGACAGCATGAGCGAGGAATTTGCCATCGCCTCGGCGCAGAACGCCTCGACCGCGGCGAAAATCAGCGCGGTGGAAGCCTGCCGCGTCTTCAGATTCCGGCCCTCGCGCAGCCGCACCGCCATGTCGAGAAACCCATGATCGGGGTTGCCGTCGGCGATCACCACGTGGGTGCAGGCCGTCGCCCTGACCCGGATCCCCGCGACGTCGAACATCCCGGTCTCGACCGCCGCGTCACGCACCGCGCGGCACAGACCGGCGATATCGAGACGGTCCTCGAGATTGGCGGAATAGTCGATCTGGAAATGCGGCACCGCGAGTGGCTCCTTGATAGTTGCTTTGTTAACTACTTTTGGTGAAAATGTCAAATGATGACGGGAAAGGTTGCGAAACCGGGTGGTCAAAAGCGGAAACACTATTCGAAAGGACACTTCGGGCAATGCGCATCGTGTCGCAAGTGAAGCCGTCGTTTTTCCCCGTTGATGATGGTACCGCCTCCCTGGCTTGAACAGGGGACCTCTGGATCCACAATCCAGCGCTCTAACCAACTGAGCTAAGGCGGCACTGTCGGTGCGCAATTACCCAGAGGCAGGGCGCGATTGCAAGGGCTCAGAGGCGGAGCGGCCGGTTTTGCTCGATCACCTGACCGAACGAGCGCAACGGGCGGCCGGCAGGCAGGCCACTTGCGCGGACCGCGCCCGGCTCAGCTAATCCCGATTGCCACACCAAACCAGAGGCACGCCATGGGCATCAACAAGGAAAGCGACATCACGCGCAAATCTTGCAGATCGGCCCGACGAGCGCCGGGATGGTCCGGATCTTTGTCGAGGGCGACGGGATCGAGGTGCCGATGGATTTCGAGCCCGAAGAGGCCGAAGAGATCGCCGAGGAAATCCGCGCGGCGGCGGCGCGGGCACGGGCGTCGGGCAGCAAGGGCGGCAAACCGAAACGTAGACGGCACCCGGTCAGACCGGAAACACCACCCCGGATCGCGCGCCGCCTGCCAGCGCAGCGCGGCGTGGCGGGCGAATTTCTGCACCATGACCTTGCGCCGCGCCCCGGCCAGTCTGGCCTCCGGCCCCATGCGGATGATCTCGGCATCATACTGCATCGGCGATGATCAGGCCGGTGTCATCCGGCAGCAGGTCGGTCGGAAACGCCTCGTCCACCGCCCAGAAATACCGGTCGCACCACTCCAGGTAGCCCTGCCATTTGCTGGTCGGTCAGGAAATCGGCGCGGCTGGATTTGCACTCGATGATCCAGACCTCGCCCTTCGGCCCCAGCGCCATCACGTCGACGCGCAGCCCGGTGCGGGGGTCAGTTCTTCGACCGTGACGAAGTCGTGACCCAGCAGATGCCGGCACACGCCGCGGGCCAGCAACTGGCCGGGCTTCATCTGCGGTGCGATCAGGTCGTCGGGCATTCCTCAAACATGAACAAATCGTAAACAAAAATCAAGATAGAGGTTGCGCTTGACAGGAAACCATTCGGTATCATATTAATAGAGAAACCAAATGGTATCATAAAACTGGACCCGCCATGACGCCCGACCCGCAATCCGCTTTCCGCGCCCTTGCCGATCCCACCCGGCGCGGCATCCTGGCGATCCTTCGCGACGGCGAGGCGACCATCGGCCAGGTCGCCGACCGCTTCGACATGACCCGCCCCGCCGTCAAGAAGCACCTGCGGGTACTTGAGGACGGCGCGCTGATCGAGGTCATTCCAAGGGGCCGCGAACGGGTGAACCGCTTGGCGCCCGAACGGCCTGCGCCCGGTCCTCGACTGGCTGGCCGCAACTGGACGCCGCCTGGGACGACCGCCTCGATACCCTGAAATCCGCCATTGAAAAGGACCAATCATGACCACGATCCGCAAATCCATCTACCTCGCCGCCGACAAGCCAACCGTCTGGGCCTTCCTGACCGAAGTGGACAAGGTGAAGGTCTGGTTTCACCGCTACGACGCCGATCTTGAAAACGGACGCGAGTACAGGATTTTCGGGCAGGACACCGGCAAGGAACTGGGCCGCGGGACGGTGCTGCGCGCCGAGCCGCACGACCTGCTGGAATACACCTTCGCAATTGGCCCGATGGAAGGCGCCGACAGCACTGTGCTCTGGACTCTGGAAGCAGTCGCGGGCGGTACACGGCTGTCGCTGGAACATTCCGGCCTTGCCGATGGCGCCGAAGGTTTCGGCCTTGTGCTGGCGCTCGACAAGGGCTGGGACGACCACCTCGCCCGGATGCGCGATCCTGTCGCAGCGTGACGCCAGGGCCCTTGCCGCGGACCTCCGCGCACCCTATGTCCGTGTGTGGCGGTCTGCCCTTCCCGTGCCGAGGTCAAATTCCAGTGGCCTTAAATTTTTCCGAGGGAGCTGGCTCTGTCGGGACCTTGGTCTCGTTACCTGGCGCCCACCTGTGTAAACAGGCTCTCGGGAATTAGTTACCTTGACGGTCGTGGTGGTCCCGCCGCTTTTGCAGGCAATAGTTCCGGGGCGGATTTCATCCGCCCGATGGGCGTCTTCGGCGCTTTCGGCGGGTCCGACCGGCCCATCAGCATCACCGCGATGCCGAACTGCACCCCGGAGAACACGATTCCATTGAACATCACCAGCAGGAACACCGCCATCAGCCCTACGTCCGATGACGTCACCAGATGCCAAAGGTTGGCGACGTTCAGCCAAAGCAGCAGCGCAACGAATGCGGCTGACAGCAGGTAGCCGATGACGACGTGACGAATGTAGAATCTGACCAGAAGCGGCATGTTGCTCTCCTTAACGTCGTCAATCCTACCCCGCCCGCCGCCATTGCCAATACGCCCAAGCGTCGCAGGCGACTTCCTGCGCAAACTTGCGTGATCGCGCTTTCCGGCCCGCACATCCTCCCATATCCTGTACTTCGGCAACGAGGGGCGCGGGACAATGACGGAAAACGAAGGCGGGCTGACCCCGGCAGAGGCGCACGGGCTACGCTATGCCCAGGAACTTGAGGGGCATCTAAGCTGGCTTGACGGCTTCACCTCTGCCGCCCTGGCGGTGCTGGCGGTGGCCTCGGGCATCTATACCTACCTCGGGCGTTTCCTCGC
Source organism: uncultured Alphaproteobacteria bacterium (assembly GCA_963768205.1). GTDB lineage: Bacteria > Pseudomonadota > Alphaproteobacteria > Rhodobacterales > Rhodobacteraceae > JAHELH01. The sequence goes on from CAVYHB010000004.1 coordinate 149,540, forward strand.
TGCTGGATGACAACGGTGCCTTGTCGTTCTTCGCCGCGATGTCCTATTCCATCGCCGTTTCGGTCGGGATCTTCGTCTTCTGGTCTTACCTGATGCGGCTGCTGCCCGCCGTGCGCAGCCTTGGGGCGCGGGTCGGGCTGGTGCTCTCGATGATCGTCGGCTCGCTTGCCATCATCGCCATGTCCTCCTGGCTGAACGCCGCCGCCCTTGCCGGGGCCGCCGCGGTCGAACAGCACCTGGCGCGCACCGTGCAGGAGTATCAGGCCGCCCTGGAACGCGCCCATACCATCGCCGTCTCGGCGCAGGGGCTGGAACGTGACGTGTCCCGCGCCCGCCAAAGCTTTGCTGACCTCTCCGAACAGGAGGCCACCGGCGATCTTTCCGGCCTTGCCGGTCGCGGTGCCGTGTTCCGCGTGCTGCGGCAGAAATCCGAGGAACTGGCCGCGCTTGAGGCGCAGATCGCCAGCCAGGCGCCGCTGGTCGACACCGCCTTCACCGAGGGCAACGCGATACTCAGCCGGATGCGGTCGCTGACAGTCGAACCCGGCGGCGGTCGAGGCGCGCTCGGTGCTGTTCTCCGAGGAAGCGGTGCGGCTGGCGGGGATCATCACCCAGATGCGCCAGCTTTCCGTGGCTCCGCTGGTGGCGCGTGCCGCGCAGGATCTGTCGGCCTCGGTCGTGCTGCCCGAGGTCGCGTCGTTGCGCGGCGAGCAGCAGGCCACCGTCGCCTCGGTTCTGGAGGTGCTGTCACAGCGCGCCGAGACACTGCGGATCGCCGCCGAAGACGTCATCGCCATGCCGCCGCCGGAAGAAACGGTCTATACCCCGATCTCGACCGCCGATGCGGTGATCCGTTATGCTGGCAACTTCGTGCCCAGTTGGGCCGGGGCCATCGCCATCGACCTGTTACCCGCGGTGCTGGTCTTCATCGTGGCGATTACGCAGGCCGCGATCCGGTCCGGGCGCGGCCGCGCCGGGGTCGAGGACACGCTGACCCTGTCGGAATTTCGCGCCGCGCTGGGAGCGGTGCGCGACGTGGAGCGCGCGATGCGCCGGATGCCACACGAATCCGAGGTCGAGCCGGCGGCCGAACCGCGGGAACCGCCCGGCAAGGTCCAGCCGCTCAAGACAGCCGGACGCGATGACTGAGCCGCGACCCGGTCGGCGCCTGACAGCGGCGCGGGCGATAAAAGCCGTGCTGGCGATCCAGATCGGCATTGCCGCGATCCTTTTCGCCCGGGACATCGCCACCGCGCTACCGCGCCTTTCACTTGCGCCGGATGCGCCGCGGCTGACCCAGCCGGTGGCCCCCGGCGACCAGCGCCGCCGCTATGACCCGCGCCGGGTGCCCGCCCGCCCCGGTACGCAAGGCCCCGACGCCGGCGACATGCCCTCGCGCCTGCTGTTCGAGGCCGAGGGCGATACGCTGCGCCTGACCGGCGTCATCGCGCCGGGCGATGCGGCACGGTTCGCCGACTGGCTCGACGGCCGCGACTTGCCCGCGGCCGTGACCCTGCACAGCACCGGCGGCTCGGTCATGGATGCGCTGGACATCGGTCGCGCGCTGCGCGCGGCGGGGGCAGCGACGCGGGTGGAGGCCGGCCAGGTCTGCCTGTCGGCCTGCCCCTACATCCTGGCCGCCGGAACCGACCGTGCCGCCGATCCGCAAGGCTACGTCGGCGTGCACCAGCATTATTTCGGCGAAAGCGAACTGCTGCCCGCTTTCATCGCGGTCGAAGACATCCAGAGCGGCCAGGCAGAGGTGGTGGACTACCTCGACGAAATGGGCATCGACCTGCGCCTAATGCGGCACAGCCTGGCGACGCCGCCCGACGAGATCTACATCCTGACGCCGGAAGAACTGGCAGAATACCGCCTGGTCACCCCGGCCTGATCCAACGGCGCGCCTGCGGCGCAAGCCATAATTCGTTAGGTGTCCAGCTTCTTCGGTTCAGAAATATCCCCGCCGGAGGCATTGAATCTTTCTGGTCCGACAATGCGTATTTGAGAAGAGAAGAAGCTAGAACGCCTCGGGCTTCGCCTCGCGGGCCATGTGGTCCAGCACGGCGTTGACGAATTTCGGCTCGCGGCCGTCGGGAAAGAACGCCTTGGCCACTTCCACGTATTCGGTGATGACGACCTTCGGCGGCGTGTCGCCCTCGACCAGTTCGGCGCCCGCCGCGCGGAACAGCGCCCGAAGCGTCGGGTCGATGCGGGCGATCGGCCATTTCGCCACCAGCGCCCGATCCGTCATCTGGTCGATGCGGCCCTGCCAGTTCACCGCCCGGTCCAGCACGGTGCGGAACAACTCGACATCGCCCTCGGCCATCTCGTCGCCATCGTAGACCGCGCCGAAGCGGTGGTGTTCGAACTCGACACGGATCCTGTCGACGCTTTGGCCGCTGGCTTCCATCTGGAACAGGGCCTGCACGGCGTGAAGCCGGGCAACGGCTTTCATCTGGCGCTTGTTCATGCGGTGGGGTCGCCCGCGACCTGATAGCTTTCGCCGGGCGGTTTGAAGCCGACGCCCTTGGTCGCCCGGCCCCATTTGCGGGCCAGTGCGATCAGGTGCAGCGCCGCCTCGGCAGCACCGCCGCCCTTGTTCTGACCTTTCGCCTCGGCCCGCGACATCGCCTGGTCGCGGTTCTCAACCGTCAGGATACCGTTGCCCACCGCCGCCCCTTGCAGCCCCAGCAGCATCAGGCCGCGGCTGCTGTCGTTGCACACCGTGTCGTAATGCGTGGTCTCGCCGCGGATCACGCAGCCCAGCGCGACAAAGCCGTCGAAGTTCGACAGCCGATGCGCCAGTGCGATCGCCTGCGGCACTTCCAGGGCGCCGGGCACCTCGACCGTCTCGTGGGCGGCGCCCGCCGCGTCCAGGGCGGCCTGAGCACCTTGCAGCAGTTGGTCGGCGATGTCCTTGTAGTAGGGCGCCCGCACGATCAGAACTTTCACCGGGTCATCGAATTCAGGCACCGACAGCACGTTATGGGTTTCGTTCGCGGCCATGGCGATCAGTCCTTCGGTATCTTCCGGGTGCCCTCGATGGACAGACCGTAGCCCTCTAGCCCCACCACTTTCGGCGTCGGCGAGTTGGTCAGCAGGATCAGGCGCGAAAGGCCCAGCGACGACAGGATCTGCGCACCCAGCCCGTATTGCCGCAGCGTCTGCGGCGACACCGTGTCCTCCATCACCAGCTTCATATGCGTATCGCGCAGCAACACCAGCACACCACGACCTTGGTGTGCGATCTGTTGCATAGCATGGCCGAATTCGCTGGACCGCCCCGGCCCGCCGACGCCGACGACGTCGAGCAGCGGGTCCAGCGTATGCATCCGCACCAATACCGGATCGTCGCCCAATACATCGCCCTTGATCAGCACGATATGGTCCGAGCCATGGGTCTCATCGGTATAGATCCGCAACTGCCAGTCGCCGCCGAATTCCGACGTGATGGTCTTTTCCTCGGTCACGCGCACGAGGTTGTCGTTGCGGCGGCGATACGCGATCAGGTCGCTGATCGTGCCGATCTTCAGCCCGTGCAACTGCGCGAAGGCCACCAGATCCGGCAGCCGCGCCATAGTGCCGTCTTCCTTCATGATCTCGCAGATCACGCCCGAGGGGTTCAGCCCCGCCAGACGCGAGATGTCCACCGCCGCCTCGGTATGGCCGGCGCGCACCAGCACGCCGCCCTCGCGCGCGCGCAGAGGAAACACATGCCCCGGCGTGGCGATGTCGGCGGCGGTCTTGGTGGGGTCGATGGCGACGGCCACCGTCAGCGCCCGGTCCTGCGCCGAGATGCCGGTCGTCACGCCTTCGCGGGCCTCGATGGAAACCGTGAACGCCGTCTCGTGCCGCGACGAGTTGTAGGACGCCATCAGCGGAAGGCCCAGCGCGTCGATCCGTTCGCCGGGCAGCGTCAGGCAGATCAGCCCACGACCGTGCATCGCCATGAAATTGATCGCCTCGGGCGTCGCCATTTGCGCCGGGATCACCAGGTCGCCCTCGTTTTCGCGATCCTCGTGATCGACAAGGATGAACATCCGCCCGTTGCGGGCGTCTTCGATGATCTCGTCGATCGACGAGATCGCATCCTGATAATGCTCGTTGCCGCTGGCCATGTGCCGCTCCTGTCTTCGCCGCGCGCAATAGCGCAGGGGCGCAGCGGACGCCAGTACCACTGGCAAAGAAACGATGCGACGACGGGGCGCGGGAGAACGGGTGCGGCGGCCCGGTTTCAGACCGGGCCGCCGGTCCTGGTTCAGTTCGACGCCGGCAAGGGCTGCGGCGGGATCGGCTCAGGCACCGTGTTGGCGACCGGCGGGATCGTCCGGAGATAGGCGAAGACCGCACGCAGGTCGTCATCGGTCAGCTGGCCATAGACCGGCCAGGGCATCGGCGGGAGCAGCGGCCGCCCCTGCCCCATGCGCAGACCGGTGCGCATCGTGGCGATGAACTGGTCCTCGCTGTACTGGCTCAGCACCCCCGCCGGATCGGGGGTCAGGTTCGCGGTGAAGCTGATACCCCACGGCCCCGATATCGCGGTGTTGGTGCCCGAGGTCGCCACTTCCCAGGGCGCTGTCAGCGACGCCTGCCGGGTGATGGCGATACCGCTCGGATGGCCCGATAGCATCCGGGTCATATCCGGCGCGGGGCCGTATTCGCCCATGATCCAGGGCGTGTGACAATCGTTGCAGCCCGATGTGGCGACGATGTACTCACCGCGTTTCACCATGTCCTCTGGGTTCATTTCCTCTGCCGCCAGTCCGGAGCCGATCACGATCGGCGCCAACGCGGCCACGACAAGTCGTTTCACTCCTCTTCACTCCTCAGTTTGTGCCGGTTCCTGGCCGAGACTGCCCCGGCTTCGGCGATCCAGCGGGTAATCAGGTCCACCGCCGCCTCGTCGACCAGCACGGTGGCCAGTGGCGGCATTTGCAGCGACGGATGGCGCGATGCGATGCGTTGCAGCAAGGCGCTGCGATCCGGCGCGCCGGCCTCGATGCGGAAGATCGAGCCCGGGGTCAGGCCGGCGGGCGGTTTGCGCATCGGGGTGCGGAAGGTGCTGGCCCGCGCCTCTGACCGCCGGGCCGCGACCGGCTGACGCAGGATCATCGCCAGCTTGGCCAGGTCCCGTTCGATATTGTGGCAATGGCCGCAGTTGCCGTGCAGGTAGCCAAGAGCGGTGCGCTCGGTGGCGCTGCGGGCGGGAATGCGAGGGGTCACGTCGGGCGCATTGTCGATAAGGCCGAGCCGGATCAGGTCGGCGAGCGTCACGTCCGGCGGCGGCGCGGGTTCGGTATGCAGCGCACCAGGGTCGCGGTCGGGCGACAGTTGCAGCGCCGAAAAGCCCAGTACCGCGCTGTCGCCGCCCAGGTGGCAGGCGGCGCATTGGTATGTCGAGGGAATGGCGTAAAAGCGCCCGTCGCCCAGATCGTAGGCATTGCGCTTGCCTTGCTCGGGCACCAGTACAGCGCCGCGCCCCTCGGCATCCCAGGCATAGGCGGCGAAGCTCCAGACACCGTTCGGGTGCAGTTCCATGTAGCGGGTTTCGACCGGGCGGCCGCCGAAGGAGAATTCCTTCCAGAACCTCGTTCCCACCGGAAGTTTCCAGGCATCCGCGTCGCGGGCGTCGATCCGAGTGCCCTTGGGCAGCGAGATCCAGCGCCGCTTGGACGCGCCGTCGCTCCAGAGCGGGTATTGCGGGGCAAATCCCAGATGAACAGGGGCGACTTCCAGACTATCGGGCGCGATATAGAGGCCCGTGCCATGCAGGTTCGGCGGCAGCTGTGCGCGGAAGTTGGACCGTCCGTCGATGCCCCCGTAGGCGACAGACAGTCCAGCGATGACAAAAAGGGCAAGCGCGCCAAAACCGCGCGTTTTCAAGGCCATGGCCGGACCCTACGCCAAGGATACGTCACCCGAGTCTGGCGCGGAGAATACACCTGTCGCAGGCTCCACACCACAGATTTCAGCACGGAGCCGGGGATTCAGCCGCCGAAGCGGGAACAGGTTTCAAAGCTCCGTAGCAGCGATGTTTCGCGCGCGAAACATTCTGCATTTACACAAAATTAACCGAAGTCCCGCCGCACCGCGGCAAAATCCGCGCGGGTGTCAGACGAAGTCGCGCAACCGCGCCACGTAGCGCGCCATCGTGTCGATCTCCAGGTTCACCGCATCGCCCACGGCGACCCTGCCCCAGGTTGTGACGTCCTTGGTATGCGGGATGATGTTGACGCCGAATTCGCGGCCCTCGACCTCGTTCACCGTCAACGAGGTGCCGTTCAGCGCAACCGATCCCTTGGGCGCAATGAAGCGGGCCAATTCCTGCGGCGCGCGGAATGTCAGGCGGGTGCTGTCGCCGTCCTCCTTCATCGCCACGATCTCGGCCACGCCGTCGACATGGCCCGACACGATATGGCCGCCCAGCTCGTCCCCCACCCGCAAGGCGCGTTCGAGGTTGATGCGCCGCCCCGGCGCCCAACCATTGCGGCCGATATTGGTCTTCGACACCGTTTCCGCCGATATCTGCGCATCGAACCAGCCGCGCGGTTCGGTTCCCAGCGACACCACCGTCAGGCAGACGCCGTCACAGGCGATAGAGGCGCCGATATCTATGCCCTCCACATCATAGCCGGTGGCGATCCGGGCGCGCAGATCACCCTGCTGTTCCACGGCAAGAACCTCGCCGATATCGGTGATGATGCCGGTGAACATCGCGGACCCTCCAAAGGATGCGCGACAGGACTAGCCGCGCGCCCGGCGAAGGGCAAGACCCGCGCCGATGCCCCGGCCTCTGCGCCCGCCTGTCATATCTTCGCCGCAAAACATCGGGAATGTTGCCGCCAAAGCTTGCAATTCAACGCAATGCTAAGAATTGATCGCCAAAGTGATGGCGCAAACCGAGGCTGAGACGGACGCATGGTACCCGGCACCCAACGCCACTTCCTGTTCCTGCAAGGACCGCACGGGCCGTTCTTCAAGCGGCTGGCCCAGATGCTGAAGGCCGCCAACGCAGAAGTCTGGCGCGTCGGGTTCAACGCGGGCGATGCCGCCTTCTGGCCCGACCGGCAAAGCTATATCGCGTTTCGGGATTCGCCCGAAGCCTGGCCCGAACGCTTCCGCACCGTCGTGGCAGAAAAGGCCATCACCGACATCGTTCTTTATGGCGATACCCGGCGCATCCATACCGATGCGATCGAGGCAGCGAAAGAGCTTGGCCTGACGATCCACGTGCTGGAAGAAGGTTACCTGCGACCCTACTGGGTGACCTATGAACGCGGCGGCTCGAACGGCAATTCGGCGCTGATGAAACTGTCGATTCCCGACATGCGGCAAATCCTTGCCGATGCCGAGCTCGACATTCCCGAGGCCCCGGCGCACTGGGGCGACATGCGGCAGCACATCTTCTACGGCGCGGTCTATCATGGCTACCTGCTGCTGGCGAACCGGGCTTACGCCAACTTTCGTCCACACCGGGCGCAATCGGTGCTGGATGAATTCAAACTCTATCTCAGGCGGCTGGTGCTGATGCCCTGGCTTTGGGCCGACCGGGTCGCGGCGACCTGGAAGATCAAGCACGGCGGCTTTCCCTACCACCTGGCACTTTTGCAACTGGAACACGACAGCAGCTTCCAGATGCATTCGCCTTTCCCGACCATGACCGAGTTCCTGGAACTGGTGATCGAGGGGTTTTCCCGCGGTGCGCCGACCCATCACCATATCGTCTTCAAGGCGCATCCACTGGAGGATGGTCGCGCGCCTTTGCGACGTGATATCAAGCGGTTGGCGGCAGAAAATGGTGTGACCGACCGGGTCCATTACGTGCGCGGCGGCAAGCTGGCGCAATTACTGGATCATGCCCGCAGCGCGGTCACGGTGAACTCGACCGCGGCGCAACAGGCGCTGTGGCGCGGACTGCCGCTGAAGGTCTTCGGACAGGCCGTCTATGCCAAGCCCGAATTCGTGTCGACGCAGCCTCTACCGGAGTTTTTCGCCCGGCCCGCGCGGCCCGACGCCCGCGCCTACCGCGACTATCGCCACTTTCTGCTGGAAACCAGCCAGATCGCTGGGGGATTCTATTCGTCGCGCGGGCGGCGCCAGCTTCTGCGCCAGATCGTCGACATGATGCTGGCTCCCGAGGACCCGTATGACGCCTTGGCCAAAGGCACAGCGGCGCCGAGGCAACAGTTGCGGCTCGTCAAATAGCGCAAGGCGAATTTCCTTGATGGCTTTTTCGCACCTTTTTCGGTACGTTACAAAAAAAACTTGAGGCAGAAATCCAGGTCGAGGAGACCGAGCAGTGAAAATCAGTGCTTCGCGATGGGCGAAAACCGTCGCTCTCTTGGCGCTTGCCGGCGTGATATCGTCCTGTGGCTTGCCGCGGGTGGGCCCCAACAAGCGTGAAATCTATTCGGGCTCGGTGCAGAAGGAAGGCGACGCCTTCATCGTGACGGTCAACGACCGGGTGACGCGCGCCACCGGCGTGGTTCCCGCACTCGGCTTCAGCCCCGCCTTCCTGGGTGCCGGCGTCGTCGGCTCGGACGTGATCCGCCCCGGCGACACGCTGGGCCTGACGATCTATGAAAACGTCGACGACGGGCTGCTGGCCGGGACCGGGGTCAACTCGTCGAACCTCGAAGAAGTGCAGGTCGACGGCGCCGGGTTCATCTTCGTGCCCTACGCGGGCCGCATCCGGGCCGCGGGAAACACGCCAGAGGCGATCCGCCGCCTGATCACCGAGAAGCTGGAACAGCAGACCCCCGATCCGCAGGTGCTGGTGCGGCGCGTCGCGGGCGACGGCGCCACGGTGTCGATCACCGGGGCCGTGAACCAGCAAGGCGTCTTCGCCATCGAACGCCCGACGCGGACCCTGACTGCCATGCTTGCGCGCGCCGGCGGCGTCGCGGTCGAGCCCGAGATCGCCCTGATCCGCGTCATTCGCGGCAAGCACACCGGCCGCATCTGGTTCGAAGACCTTTATGACAATCCGCAGTTCGACATCGCCCTGCGCGGCGGCGACCGCATTCTGGTCGAAGGCGACACCCGCTCGTTCACCGCGCTGGGCGCAACCGGCGCGCAAAGCCGGGTCCGGTTCGAAAGCCAGACCCTGTCGGCGGTCGAGGCCATCGCCCAGGTCGGCGGACTGTCCACTCAGACAGCCGACCCGACGGGCGTGTTTGTCTTCCGCAACGAGCCGGAAGAGATCGCCCAGCAGGTGCTTGGACGCACCGACCTGATCGGCGCGCAGCGCATGGTCTACGTGCTGGACCTGACGCAGCCCAACGGCCTGTTCCTGGCTCGCGATTTCGCGGTGCGCGACGAGGACACGGTCTACGTGACCGAGGCTCCCTTCGTGCAATGGTCCAAGACCCTGGCCGCCGTCACCGGCTCGCTGACAACCGCAAGCTCGGTGGCGAGCCTGTCGGGAAGCAACTAGAAAAAGGTGCCCAACGCAGGGGACAAGTGCGCCGCCGGGGCCGAAACGCCCCGGCGGCTTTTCGTTTACAATGGCGGGTTTCTGACCCAAAGGCGCATCCGGCGCATCCTGGCGCTTGCCGGATGGGAGATCCGGCTGGGCAAGCCCGGGCCTCAGGACTGGGTCGGGGTCTGGGGCAAAAGCCCGACCGCGCCGCGGGGCGAGGCCGTGGCCCGGCATACAGACACCCGGGTTCTTCGGGTCGAGGATGCGCTGTTGCGCTCGGTGCTGCCCGGTCGTAACGGCCGCCCGCCGCTGGGGCTGCATCTTGACAGGACAGGCGTGCATTTCGACAGTTCGGCACCCTCGGATCTGGAAACCCTGCTGGCCACTCACGCGCTTGACGACACTGCCCTGCTTGATCGGGCGCGAATGTGTGCCGACTGGTTGCGCGCTATGCACCTGTCTAAATACAACGCCTTCGATCCCGCCGCTTCGGTGCCAAAGGCGCCGTACGTCCTGGTCATCGACCAGACCCGCGGCGACGCGTCGATCACCCACGGCGGCGCCAACGCGGCAACGTTCCGCGAGATGCTGGTCTTTGCGCAGGAAGAGAACCCAGGCGCGCGGATCGTGATCAAGGCCCATCCTGAGACAGTCCTTGGCCACCGTGCCGGGCATTTCGGTCCGGACGACATCCGCGATCACATCACGTTGCTCGCCGATCCGGTCAGCCCCTGGGCACTGTTTGAAGGGGCCACCTCGGTCTACACGGTCAGTTCGGGCCTTGGGTTCGAGGCGATCTTCGCCGGTCACAAACCCCGCGTCTTCGGCCAGCCGTTCTATTCCGGCTGGGGTCTGACACAGGACGAAACTCCCGTTGCGCGGCGCGAGCGTCGCCTGACCCGTGCCCAGCTTTTCGCCGCCACGATGATCCTCTACCCGACCTGGTACGACCCCTATCGCGACCGGATATGTCCGCTGGAGGACGCCATCGCCACGCTTGAGGCGCAGACCCGCGCCTGGCGCGAGGATCATGCGGGTTACGTCGGTGTCGGCCAGCGCCTGTGGAAGCGCAAGTCGCTGCAAAGGGTTTTCGGTCAGCAGAAAAGGCTGCGCTTCCTGGATGATCCGGCGCGTGCCAAGCGAATTGCCCGTGCCGAGGGGCGCAAGCTGCTGGTCTGGGCCGGCAAGGAAACCGACGCACTTGCGGAACCGGGCCTGCCGCTGATCCGGCTCGAGGACGGTTTCCTGCGCTCGCGTGGGCTGGGGGCAGACCTGATCCCGCCGCTGTCGCTGGTCGCCGACGATTGCGGCATCTATTACGACCCGACGCAGCCGTCGCGTCTGGAAACGCTGGTGGCAGAGGCGTCGGAACTGTCGTCCCAGCGCCTGCGGCGCGCCGAGCGCCTGGTGACCGGCCTGACCGCCGCGCGGCTGTCGAAATACAATCTCGATCGCCCCGCGCTGCCCGATCTGCCGGAAGGCCATCGCATCCTGGTGGCGGGCCAGGTCGAGGACGACGCCTCGATCCGCACGGGCTGCGGCGCAATCGACAGCAACCGCGCGCTGCTCGAGACGACCCGCGCCGCCAACCCCGATGCCGTGATCCTCTACAAGCCACACCCCGACGTCGAGGCCGGGCTGCGCGCCGGGGACCTGTCGGGGTCCGGCACAGCCGCCGCCGATCTGGTGCTTGCAAACGCCGACCCGATCGCCCTGATCGAGGCTTGCGACGCGGTCTGGACAATGACCTCGCTTTTGGGATTCGAGGCGCTGCTGCGCGGCAAGCCTGTCACCTGCCTTGGCACACCGTTCTACGCGGGCTGGGGATTGACCACCGACTTCGGTACGGTTCCCACCCGTCGGCAGGCACGGCCCGCGCTGGCGGCGCTGGCACATGCCGTGCTGATCGCCTACCCGCGCTACCACGACCCAAAAACGAACCAGCCCTGCCCGCCGGAAATCATCGTCGAGCGGCTGGCCGCGGGCGACATCCCGCTCCCTGGCCGCCTTAACAGGTCACTGGCGAAGCTGCAGGGGGTGTTCGCGACCTTCGCCTGGCTCTGGCGTTAAGCGCCGTCCGCAGGCAAGGATCAAATGCCTTCGGCGAGGATATCTGGAAACCAAAGATCAATCACATGTTCAACAATCGCTTCGAATGATGACAGTGCGGTACAGTCGGGGACGCCGATGGCCGCAGCCAAAGAGAGCGCTCTGTCCCCGCGGCAGAGCGCTCTACCCTTGGTCTCTTTGGTTTGAATACATCCTCGCCGAAGGCAAGAAAGTTCTTCAGGGGTCGGGGCGTATCGCCTGCCATTCGTGCAGCACGTCGTCTTCGACCTTCCTTGCCCTGACCAGCCTGAAACGCGGCGCATTTGCCAGCCGTTCAAGCCCCAGCGCCCCCAGCGACGGACGCCCCTCTGCGCCCAGCGCCAGCCCGGCGGTGAAGCCGACGATCCGGTCGACCAGCCCCGCCGCCAGCAATGAGGCCGCCAGCGCGCCGCCGCCCTCGCAGAAGATGCGCGTCAGGCCCGCCTCGCCCAGCGCCCTTAAGGCGACGAAAGGGTCGATCTGACGGGTCGCGCCGACCGGCACCGGAAAAAGCCGCGCGCCAAGGTCATCCCAGGCGCGGACCAGCCCCGGCTCGGCATCGGCACCGTGACATATCCAGACAGGATGCTTCGCCGCAGCCTGCGCCAATTTGCTGGACAACGGCAGGTCGAGACGCCGGGACCAGACCATTCGGACGGGCTGGTGCGTCCTGCCAAGCCCGCGCACATCCAGCGACGGATCGTCCGCGCGCGCCGTGCCGCCGCCCACCAGAACAGCATCGTGACGCGCCCGCATGACATGGACAATCCGACGCGCACCCGCACCGGTGATCCACCGGCTTTCGCCGGTTGCGGTAGCGATACGGCCATCGAAACTACTGGCCAGTTTCAGCGTCACCATCGGGCGTCCTAGGGTAACGCGGCTGAGAAACCCTAACTGAAGCTCCGTCGCCGCGTCCGTCATCGTACCGGTGTCGACCGCGAGTCCGCTGTCGCGCAGCCTCGCGATGCCAGCCCCGTTTACGCGCGGATCGGGATCGCCCAGCGCCACCACGACCCGGTCGACGCCGGCTGCGACCAGCGCATCGGCGCAAGGCGGGGTCTGGCCGTGATGCGCGCAGGGTTCCAGAGTGACATATGCGGTGGCACCCCGCGCCGCCGTACCTGCCTGCGCCAGCGCGACCGTTTCGGCATGGGGTCGCCCGCCGGGTTGCGTCCAGCCGCGCCCGACGATGCGGGTGCCCGACACGATCACGCAACCCACGGCGGGGTTCGGCCAGACCTGCCCCAACGCGCGTGACGCCAACCCCAGTGCCAGCGCCATATGCCGGGCGTCGGTGGGCGTCACTCTTCGGTTGGGGTCTGCGGTGGCCGCAGTTCGCTGACGAACTCTTCGAAATCGTCGGCGGCCTGGAAGTTTTTGTAAACGCTTGCAAACCGGACGTAGGCGACGGTGTCGATCCGGGCCAGGCTTTCCATAACGATCTCGCCGATCACCTTGCTGGGAATGTCCGTCTCGCCCAGCGACTTCAAGCCGCCGCACGATGCCTGAAATCATCTGGTCCATGCGCTCTGGCTCGACCGGCCGCTTCTGCAGCGCGATGCGGATCGAACGTTCCAGCTTGTCGCGGTCGAAATCCTCGCGCCGGCCATTCGACTTGATCACCACCAGGTCGCGCAACTGGACCCGTTCGTAGGTCGTGAACCGGCCACCGCAGGCCGGGCAGAACCGCCGCCGACGGATTGCCACGTGATCCTCGGCGGGCCGGGAATCCTTCACCTGCGTATCGATGTTTCCGCAAAACGGACAGCGCATGGCCTCTCCCTTGGTCCCTGTCCCCGGTTATCCACAGCGACTATAGGGGGTCCGCGACAGATTGGGTAGCCAAGAAATCAGGTCGCTATATACAGAATCGCCAAGGTGTGGTGCCTTTCCCGCAGATCGACGTCCGGGCATTGGCGGCGCGGTCGCGGTGGCGGGCGGATCGACCCTTCCGCACGTCCAACCTCGCCTTGTCACACCTGCGCGTTACGTCAGGCGCAATGCATGGATCACGGAGAAGCAGAATGTCGAAAACCCTGTTCATCACCGGCGCCTCCAGCGGCATCGGCGCCGCCACCGCTCGCGCGGCGGCTAGAGACGGCTGGAACGTGGCTTTGTTCGCGCGCAGCGAAGACAAGCTGTCGGAACTGGCCCGCGACATCGGCGGGCAGGCCCTGGCAGTGCCCGGCGACGTCAGGCAGCTTGACGATATCGAGACGGCGATGGACGAGGCCGCCGATCACTTCGGTGGGGTGTCTGCGGCCTTTGCCAATGCCGGTCTGGGTCTTGACACGCCAGGCACCGCAGAGGGCGACCCCGAGGAATGGCGCACCATGATCGACGTTAACATCATGGGCCTGCTTTATACCGCGCGGGCCGCGATCCCGCATTTGAAGGCGTCCAAGGGTCACCTGGTGATGACCGGCTCCGCCGCGGGGCGACGCCACATCAAGGGATCGATCTACGGCGCGACGAAGTGGTTCGTCCACGGTTACGCGGGTAACATGGCCGAGGAACTCCGCGATTGGGGCGGGCGCTGCACCGTTGTTGCCCCCGGCATGGTCGACACCGACTTTTTCGACGAGTCAAAGCCCGACAAGCTGATGCCTGCCGACGTGGCGGATGCGGTGATGCACGCTCTCAATGCCGATCCGCGCAACGGCGTGCGCGAGATCTACCTGATGCCGCAGAACTAGACGCGGGCGAAATGCGCCGCCACCTGGCGTTGGTGCGGGTGGCGGCGATGTTCGAATAGGTAAACCCCCTGCCAGGTTCCGAGCTGAAATCCTCCCCGAATTGACAGGTATGGACAAGCTGACCGGCAAGAGCGCCGCCTTGATATGCGCCGGCATGTCGTCAGGCCCTTCCATCAGATGAGTCAGATAAGACATTGAGGGGTCGGTTGCCGGCGGCACGAGGCGATCGAAGAACGCATCAAGATCGCGGCGCACGTCCGGGTCGGCGTTTTCCTGCACCAGCAACGAGCAGGACGTGTGGCGCACGAACAAGGTCAGCAGACCGTCGCCCTCCCCGGTCAGCCAGGCCGCCGCCGTGTCGGTGAACTCGTAAAGCCCCGCGCCCGACGTGGCGATCCGGAATTGCGTCTGCATGGTGCCGTTCAGCTTTCGGTTTTCTCGGACATCCTGTCCGCGCTGTCGTCCGCCAGGGAAAAGGCCGCCGTCTGCGGCGTGCTGCTGCGCGCCATCGGAGCCGCGACGAAGTTGCCCTTGTCGGCGCTTGCCACGTCGGCCCGCGCCCTGATCCGCCATAGGGTGAAAAGGATGATAAGGATATGCGCGCCATTCGTGGTGATGAACAGGCCCGACACGCCCAGGCTCGCCATGCCGAAGCCCGCGATCAGCGGCCCGATGATCGCCCCCAACCCGTATACCAGCAACAGACCCCCGCTGGTCTGGATGTAGGTCCCCGGTGCCGCGTGATCGTTGGCATGGGCCACGATGACCGGGTACATCGCATAGATCGATGCCCCGAACACGCAGGCCAGCGCCATGTTAAGCGGGCCGCCTTCCGGCACCAGGAAGATGAAGGCAAGGTCGGCCGACACGCCCAGCGCGGCCAGGCCCAGCAGTACGTGGCGCCGATCCATCTTGTCCGACAGGTAGCCCACCGGTATCTGGCTCAGCGCGCCCGCGAGGATCGGCAGGCTGGTGAACAACGCGATCGAGGTCAGCAGCAGGCCTATCCGGTCGGCATAGACCGCCGCCAGCGTGCCGAAGGCGCTGTTCGAGACGCCCACCATCAGCACGCCGAACACCGCGACCGGCGAATTGCGCCACAGCGACCGGATGTTCAGCCGGACCGAGACGAGCGGCTGCGGCGAGGTGGTCGAGGTCATCGCCGTCGGCACCAGCGACAGGCAATAGAAGATCGCGGGAAGCACGAAGAACAGGAAACCGCTGGTCTCGCCCAGAGTCAGCGCCATCTGCCCGCCGGTCGAAGCCACGAGGTTGACCATCGTGTAGACGCCGAAGATGCGCCCGCGCGATGCCGGGTCCGCGCGTTCGTTCATCCACGATTCCACGATCATCGCCGCCCCGGCGAAGCAGAAACCCGAGGCGCTGCGCAGGATGATCCAGACCCAGGCGTCGATCACCACCAGGCTGCCGAGGATGGCGATGGCCGCGAACGAGGACATCACGCTGAACGCCCGGATGTGTCCGACCTTGGCCACCAGCCCGGGCGTGAAGATGCAGCCAAGCACGTAGCCCGCCGCCCAACTGGTGCCCAAAAGTCCCAGGAGGATCGCCGAGAACCCCTCGGCAGAGCCCCGTACCGGCAGGATCAGGCTGTTCATGCCGCCCGCGAAAAGCAGGAAGGCCGAGCCGAGCAAGAGCGCCGAGATCGGCAGTATCTGTCTGATCATTGGGCGCGCCGCCTCTGGCCCGGTCTGGTGATATTCCAGACCTAGCCTGTTTCGGCCCGCCGCGCCAGTTTCGCGCCCCGCCGGTGCAGACCCGGCAGGGCGCGAAGGCGGCTCAGCTTTCGGAAGTTTCCTTGAAGGTGACGGTCAGACCGGCCTTCTCCAGCGCCTTCAGCAGCTGTTTGCCTGCCTTGACCTGCTGGTCTTTCTGCGCGGCAACCGCGTCGCGGATTTCCTTACCGGACGCGTCGGGATGCGCGGCCTTGTGGCTTTGCGCCAGAATGACCCGTCCGATCCGCCGCGCCGTCTGGCGCTGTTCTTTCTGCTCGGGCGTGACGCCCGCTTTTTCTTCTGCCTCTGGGATTGTGTCCAACATTTGGGTATGTCCTTTAGGGCCCGTCTCCGCGGCCTGTCCTCACGCGACGCAATGCGCCCGCAGTCCAGCACATACGCCCGCATCGCCCCACTGCAAAATGAAACTTTCGTCCCGCAGCATGCGCACGCCTTATCCGTGCATCGCCGCCACGGTCGCGCCACTGGAACTGCCCGCCAAAGGCGATGTCCGGGTGCGCCGTTCTCGAACCGATCAGTCGAAGATCGTCTCACCCTGCTCGTCGATCAGGCTCTTGGCCTTGGCAAGGGCGGCGGTCTTCGCCTCCTCCAACGAGGTGCACACATCGGCGCGTATCAGATCGTGGCGCTTCACTTCGCCGCCGACGTCCTTCTCGAGCCTTGCCGCAATGCGATAACCGCCGGCCTCCTTCATCGGCTTCGGAATGATCCGGAAGCCCTGATATTCCACCGTCTCGGTCGCCTGCTCCCGACCTGCGCCTCTGCCAAACAGTCGCGACAGTATCGACATGTGCGACATCCTCAAACGACGCGGGGTTTCACTGATCCAGGAACGAGCGCAGCTTCCGCGACCGGCTCGGATGCTTCAGCTTGCGCAGGGCCTTCGCCTCGATCTGCCGGATTCGCTCGCGGGTGACGCTGAACTGCTGGCCGACCTCTTCCAGCGTATGATCCGTGTTCATCCCGATCCCGAACCGCATCCGCAGCACCCGCTCCTCGCGTGGCGTCAGCGAAGCCAGTACCCGCGTCGTGGTCTCCTTCAGGTTCTCCTGAATCGCCGAATCCAGTGGCAGGATCGCGTTCTTGTCTTCGATGAAATCGCCAAGTTGAGAATCTTCCTCGTCGCCAATCGGCGTTTCCAGGGAAATCGGTTCCTTGGCGATCTTCATCACCTTGCGGACTTTCTCCAGCGGCATCTGGAGTTTCTCGGCCAGTTCCTCTGGCGTCGGTTCGCGACCGATCTCGTGCAGCATCTGGCGGCCGGTACGCACCAGCTTGTTGATCGTCTCGATCATGTGCACCGGGATGCGGATGGTGCGGGCCTGATCCGCGATCGACCGGGTGATCGCCTGCCGGATCCACCATGTCGCATAGGTGCTGAACTTGTAGCCGCGGCGATACTCAAATTTGTCCACCGCCTTCATCAGGCCGATGTTGCCTTCCTGAATAAGATCAAGGAATTGCAGGCCGCGGTTCGTGTATTTCTTAGCAATCGAGATCACCAGGCGCAGGTTTGCTTCGACCATTTCCTTCTTGGCCTGGCGGGCCTCTTTCTCGCCCTTCTGGACCTGCTGGACGATACGGCGAAACTCGGAGATGTCGACGCCGACATACTGGCCGACCTGTGCCATCTCGGCGCGCAGTTCCTCGACCTTGGTCAGCGAGCGCTCGATGAAGGCCTGCCAACCGCGACCGGCCTTTTCGCCCATCCGGTCCAACCAGGTCGGATCAAGCTCGTAGCCGCGATAGGCGTCGATGAATTCGCGACGGTTGATGCGGGCCTGGTCGGCCAGCTTCACCATGTTCTGAATCGATCGACATGATCCGGCGGTTGATGCCGTAAAGCTGGTCGATCAGCGCCTCGATCCGATTGTTGTGCAGGTGCAACTCGTTCACCAGTAACACGATCTCTGCGCGCAGGGTCTGGTACTTGGTCTCGGCGTCGACACTGAACGATCCGTCTTCGTTCAGCGTCGCAGACATCCGCAGATCCTGCATCTCGGCGAGTTGCGAGTAGTCGTCGGCGATGCGGTCCAGCGTTTCCAGAACCCGCGGCTTCAGCGCCGCCTCCATCGCCGCCAGCGACATGTTGGCCTGGTCGTCTTCGTCATCGTCATCGTCGGCCTGGATCGGATTGCCGTCGGCATCGAGCTCGGGCTGGCCCTCGTCCTTTTTTGGCTGCGCGGCGTCGACGCCAAGACCCTGCACAACCGTCTCGGTCGAATTTTCGCCGTCTTCCTCCATCGACCGGCCAAACGTCGTCTCAAGATCAATTACGTCCCGCAAAAGGATGTCTTCGCTCAACAATTCATCACGCCAGATGGTGATGGCCTGGAACGTCAGCGGGCTTTCGCAAAGGCCCGCGATCATCGTGTTGCGACCGGCCTCGATGCGCTTGGCGATGGCGATCTCGCCCTCGCGGCTCAGCAGTTCGACGCGAGCCCATCTCGCGCAGATACATGCGCACCGGATCGTCGGTGCGGTCCAGCTTTTCGGTCTCGGTGGTGGCAACGGCAACTTCACGCGACGACGAGGTCTCGACGAGGTCGGTCGCGCCCTTGTCCTCTTCCTCGACCTCGTCATCCTCGATGATGTTGATGCCCATCTCGGACAGCATCGACATCACGTCCTCGATCTGCTCGGAACTGACCTGCTCGGGCGGCAGGACCTGGTTCAGCTGATCGTAGGTGATGTAACCCCGCTCGCGGGCCTCGGCGATCATCTTCTTGACCGCCGCCTGGCTCATGTCGAGACCGACCTCCTGGTCGCCATCGTCCTGCTTGCGGTCGTCATTGTCCTTGGCGGCCATGCGGCACTCCTTGAAAATGTCGAGGGCGATTCGGTTTCAGATTACCGAATCACTTAGAGCGAATCACTGATTCGCACCACGTTTACCTTGATTTCTTTACCTGTTCCTCACCAAACCGTGCTAATGAGGTCGCCCGCGCCCTTTCGCGAACTCGATCTCCTCCAAGCAACTTGTCGAACGCGCTGCGCTCCTCGCGCCTAATTCGCGCCCCGTTCGGTCCGACGTCGTATTCCACCTTGTCTTCGCCCTGTCCGTGGTCGGCGCGCGCCCGCGCTTCCGCTGCCTGGCTCAGTCGCCAGGTCAGCCCTTCGTCGGCCAGCTCGCCGATATCCTGCATTGCTTCGTTCAATTCCCTTGCCGCCCCGCGCCGGGCATCCAGTTTCGCAAGCTCCTCGGCCACGCACAGTTTCGCCTGTTCGAAATCCTGCCCATGCCGGATCGCGGGAACGACTTGGATATGGCTTTGCGCAAGCAGCTTTTCAACCAATCCGTCGCCCACCGTTGCGCCGACGGCATCGCGCAGGTCCTCCGGCGCGCGGTCGCGGTTCTGAAGCAGCGCATTTCGTAGCGCCTGGTGGTCGGTGCCATGGCATTCAAGGGATTCTAGCGCGTCCTCGTAGACCGGCAATAGCTTTGGGTGGCCGAGAATGACCGCCAGGATGACCGCTTCGCGCAGGCGGTCCTCTGCTGCCTCGCCGGTCGCTGCCAGATAGGATTGCTTGGCCCCCGCCGTCGGGCCGGCAGGCGCTTTTGACCAGCGGCCCTGCGTCTGGCCGCGCGGGGTCCGGCGGGTCCCGAACAGATCCCAGCGCAGCCGCTTGATCTCGTCGGCGTAATGGTTGCGCACCGACGGATCGGCGATCTTTCGGATCGCCTCCCGCAGGCTCTTGTCCAGCGCGGCCTTGCGCTCAGGGCTGTCGAAATTGCGCCCCTCGGTTTCGCGGCGCCACAGCAGCGCGACCATGGGCTCGGCGGCCTCCAGCAGCTTCTGCATCGCCTGCGCGCCGCCGGCGCGGATCACATCGTCGGGGTCCTGCCCCGGCGGCATGATGCAGAACCGCAAAGAGCGTCCGGCTTCCAGCAGCGGCAGCGCGATGTCGATCAGCCGCATCGCCGCCCGCAGGCCCGCGGTATCGCCATCCAGCGCGATCACCGGCTCGGGCGAGATCCGCCACATCAGGTGCAACTGGTCCTCGGTGATCGCCGTGCCCAGCGGGGCGACGCAGGCCTCAAACCCGGCCTCGCTCAGCGCGATCACGTCCATATAGCCCTCGGCCACGATCAGCGGCTTGCCCTTTCCCGCAGCCGTGCGCGCCGGGCCGTGGTTGTATAGCGAGCGCCCCTTGTCGAAAAGCTGGGTCTCGGGCGAGTTGAGGTATTTCGCCCGCGCATTCGGGTCCATCGCCCGCCCGCCCAGCGCAATCGCCCGACCGCGCGCGTCGCGGATCGGAAAGACGATGCGACCGCGGAACCGGTCATAGGCGTCGCCGCCGCCTTCGGGATGTGCGGCCAGCCCCGCATCGACGACCAGTTCCAGCGGCACGCCCTTGCCGGTCAGATGCTCGGTGCAGGCCCGTCGCGCATCGGACGCGAAGCCGATCTCCCACCGCTCCAGCGCCGCGTCCTCCAGCCCGCGCCCGGCCAGGTAATCGCGCGCCGCCGCCGCCGCGCCGGTGCTAAGCTGCATCCGGTAGAACTGCACCGCCTGCTCCATGACGTCGGCCAGTTCGGTGCGCCGGTCGGCCTTTTCCTGCGCCGCGGGTCGCGGGCGGGCATGGTCATGCCGGTCTCGCGCGCCAGGATTTCGACCGCCTCGATGAAGCTCACGTTCTCGGTCTCGCGGATGAACGAGATCGCGTCGCCCTTGGCGTGGCAGCCGAAGCAATAGTAGAAGCCCTTGCGGTCATCCACATGGAAAGACGCGGTTTTTTCCTGGTGGAACGGGCACGGCGCCCACATGTCGCCCTTGCCCTGGTTCGACTTGCGCTGATCCCACATGACCTTGCGGCCCGACCACCTGGCTTAGCGAGGTGCGGGTGCGCAGTTCGTCCAGGAAACCGGGGGGCAAACTCATGGCCGCGATTATCCGCCCGCTCGGGCGCAAAGTCCAGCAACCGTCCGCAGAGTGCGTGATTGCGCGCACCGCCCGCCTAGCGCTGTGCAGACACGCTTTTCATCGCGGTTTCAAGCTCGTGCACCGCCGTCTTCGCCATCGAGCGGAACACCAACATCCCGTAGCGGTCCTTGCCCTCGCGCCACAGGGCGCAGGCCATGTGCCCCAACAGCGTCCGCGACGCGTGCCCGGTCTTGAACGCCGAGGGCCGCAGGTCCACCGGCACCAGCCGGGCCAGAACCGCGCGCGCGTCGTCGCCGTCCAGAACCATGCAGGCCCAGCCGTCCGACTGGTCGGTGATCGCCGCACCGCCGACCGCGACCTTCTGCCCCAGAACCAGCGCCTGCCCCGCACCCGACCAGATCGCCCGGGCCCCGGCCTTGCCGGTCGTGCGGCCCGGTCCCGGAAAGGCCGCACCAAGCGCGTCCTTCAGCGCCTCCGATACCGATTTCTCCTGGCCCTTGAGCGGCATGACCGATGTGATCGATTGCGGTTCAACCTCGGACAGCGTCACCGTGTCCGACGCTCAGCGGCAACAGCCCGTCGCAGGGCGTCTTGGCGATCAGGTTAACCACGCACACGCCCTCCCTCTGGGTCGAAGGCCACCGGATCGGTCACTTCGCACGGTGTTTCGACCTTGCGCATGTGATCGACCAGCCGCAATCGGTCGCCGATCCGCGCGCGTCCGTCGCGCAGGAACCCCAGGCCAAGCCATGTTTCCAGCGTCGGCGACCACGCGACCGAGGTGACATAGCCCTGCGAATTCACCCGCACCGGATCGACCCCGGGCTCGAACAGATGCGCCCCGGCCGTCAACGGTTTGTCGGCGTCGAGCGGCCGTCAGACCGACCAGCTGCTCGCGCATCGGCCCTGAAAGGCCGGGCCGCTGCGACATGGTCTTGCCGATGCAGTCCTTCTTGCCCGAAACCATGCCCCCCATGCCGATGTCGAAGGCCGTCACCCGGCCGTGGATCTCGGCATGGGTGATGAAGCCCTTCTCGATCCGCAGCACGTTCAGCGCCTCCATCCCGTAGGCGCCGCCGCCCAGCGCCTCGGCCTGCGCCATCAGCAGCCGGTACAGGCTGTCGCCATAGCGCGCCGGCACCGCGATCTCGTAGGCATGCTCGCCCGAGAACGAGATCCGGAAGAGCCGCCCCTCGACCCCCGCCACGCTGCACCGGCCCGCAGGCCATGAATGGCCAGCCGGCATCGGTCAGTCGGCTGTCCAGCACCAGAGCAAGCAGCGTCGCGCGACCTGCGGCCCCGCCACCGCGAACTGCGCCCATTGCTCGGTGACCGAGATGAACGCCACGTCCAGATCCGGGCGCAGGCACTGGTGCACGAATTCCAGGTGCTTCATCACCTCGCCCGCCGCGGCGGTGGTGGTGGTCAGCACGTAATGGTCCTCGCCCAGCCGCGCGCAGGTGCCGTCGTCCATGACGTGCCCGTCCTCGCGCAGCATCAGCCCATAGCGCACGCGGCCCGACTTCAGCGTCGAGAAGGTGTTGCAGTAAACGAAATCGAGGAACGCCGCCGCATCCCGTCCCTGCACGTCGATCTTGCCCAGCGTCGAGACGTCGCAGATGCCGACCGCGTTCGCGCACGTAACCGACCTCGCGGTCGCAGGCCTGCGCGCCAGGTCGTTTCGCCCGGTGCCGGGAAATACGACGGGCGGTACCAGAGCCCCGCCTCGATCATCGGCGCGCCGCGCGCGACGCTGGCCTCGTGCGAGGTGGTGAACCGCTCGCGGCGCGAAGCCCTTGCCCAGCGCCCCCGCGCCCATGCGCGGCGATCGACACCGGCACATAGGGCGGGCGGAAGGTCGTCGTGCCGGTCTCGGGGATCGTGCGCCCGGTCGCATCCGCCAGCACCGCCAGCGCGCCGACGTTCGACGTCTTGCCCTGGTCGGTCGCCATGCCTTGCGTCGTGTAGCGCTTCATGTGCTCGACCGAGCGAAAGTTCTCCTGCGCGGCCAGCTTGATATCCTTGATCGTCACGTCGTTCTGGAAATCGAGCCAGGCCCGCCCCTTGCCCTCGACCACCCAGAGCGGCGGCGATGGCATAGGCGCCATCCTCGGCCTTCGGCAGCTCGATCGTCTTCGCCTTCGACGCCGATCTCGTTCAGCGCCTCGCGCCGCCGCGCGCGCGCCGTCCGCCAGGCAGGCCGCCGTCGAGAATACGCCCTTCGCCGCGCCGCAGGCCACAAGCCCGGGCACCGCGCCGTCCACCGGCACGAAGGCGGCGATATCGTCCTGCCAGACCGGCCGTCCGTTCATGTGGCAGGTCAGGTGCACCGCCGGGTTCCAGCCGCCCGAGACGGCGAGGCAATCGGTGGCGATGTGGTGGTCACCGCCATCGTGGCGGACAGTGATCTCGGTGCAGCCCATGCCGACCGCTCGCTGCCGATCACCTGCGCCGCCGGTATAGACCGGGAAATCGCCCGCGACGTCGACGTCCGCGCGCGCGTCGATCAGCGCCGCCACCTCGACCCCCGCCGCCGCCAGATCGCGCGCCGTGCGGTGCGCGTCGTCGTTGTTGCCGAACACGGTGACCCGCTGGCCCGGGCGCGACGCCCCAGCGGTTAAGGTAGGCCCGCACCGCGCCGGCCGTCATGATCCCGGGCCGGTCGTTCTTCGGAAACGCGATCGGCCGCTCCAGCGCGCCGGCGGCCAGCACCGCGCGCCGGGCCACGATGCGCCAGAACGTCTCGAGCGGCGCGTCGCCGATGTCGCCGCCGGTGCAACGACACACGCTCCAGCGCGCCGTAGGTGCCCTGATCATAGGCGCCGATGACGGTAGTGCGCCGCATCAGGCGGACGTTCGGCAGCGCCTCCAGTTCTGCCACCACGGACCCGGCCCAGTCCGCGCCGGGCTGCCCGTCGACCTCTTCGGTCTCGTGTCAGCAACCGCCCGCCGAAGCTGCTGTCGGCTTCGGCCAGGATCACGTCCGCGCCCGACCGCCCCGCCACGAGCGCCGCCATCAGCCCGGCAGGCCCCGACCCGATCACCAGCAGGTCGCAATGGGCGAACGCCTTGTCATAGCGCGCATCATCGCGCGCGCCCGACAGCGCCCCCAGACCCGCCGCGCGGCGGATCACCGGCTCGTAGAGCCGTTCCCAGAACGCGCGCGGCCACATGAATGTCTTGTAGTAGAACCCCGCCGACAGGAACGGCGAGGCCAGATCGTTGACCGCCATCAGGTCATGCGCGAGGCTTGGCCAGGCGTTCTGCGACCGCACCTCCAGTCCCGGGTAGATTTCCTGCACCGTCGCGCGCACGTTCGGCGTCTGCGCAGCGCCGCGTCCCACGGTCACCAGCGCGTTCGGCTCTTCGCGCCCCCGCCGTCAGCACGCCGCGCGGGCGGTGATACTTGAACGACCGGCCCATCAGCCGCACGCCATTGGCCAGCAGCGCCGAGGCCACGGTATCGCCCGCGAACCCCGGATAGGATCGGCCGTCGAACCGGAACGTGACCGGGTGCGTGCGGTCGATCAGCCCCTTGCCGTCGATCCTCATGCGCCCGCCTTCACATCGCGCGCCAGGTCGGCGCCGAGCACCTCATGGGTCGACCGGTTCCGCGTCACCACAATCCACGCGGCACAGCCCGCCTCGTGATAGAACAGATCGCGCGCCACGCCCGGCGCGTTCTCGCGCAGATGCAGATAGGCGTCCCACGCCTCCGGCCCCGCATCCGGGTCGGGCCGGTCGATGATCTCGGCCTCGCCGACGCAGGAAAACTCGCGGATATCCCGCTCGCCACACAGCGGACACGGCAACCTCAAAGCACCACCTCCCGGCTTCTTCGGTTCTCAAATATCCTCGCCGAAGGCATCCCGACCCCGCATCCCGCGCCCATCCTCAGTTCTCCTCGCAATAGCCGTCATCTATCCGGTCCAGCCGGTAACTCACCGGCTGCCCCGGCACCTCGGCCAGGTCGAGCGCGCCGCCGCAGCCCTCGACATCGCCGATCAGAAGGTATTCGGTGCGGATCGTCAGGCTTTCCGCGTCGCTGCGCTGCACCGTGAACCAGCCGCCGTCGCATTCGACGCTGCACCCGGTCTGCCCGCCGCTTTCCCAGCAGTGCAGCGCCTGGCCCAGCACCTGCCCGCCCAGCCCGCTGCCCGCCGCATGGCCCTGGTCGGCGACGGCGGCGTCAAGATCGGCGACGGTGTCGCCATAGGCGTCCTTGAACACCTTCAGACGGATCCAGCCGACGACCTGTGCTGGATGTTTCGCCAGATGAGCGGCGGAATAGTCGCGGACATAGCAGCCGGGCGGCAAGCCTTGCGCCGCGACCGGTCCGACCAGCAGCGCGACCGCGCTAATGAAGATTATGCTGCGCACCCGTGCCCTCCTCGTCCATCAGGCCCGCGCCCGGTGCGGAACCGGTCCAGCCGGAAGCGCGCGGCGGGTCCGTGCGGCGCGTCCGTCGCCATCAGATGCGCAAAGGACCAGCCCGACCCCGGCACCGCCTTGAAGCCGCCGTAGCACCAGCCGCAATTGAGGTAGAGCCCCTCGACATGGGTCTTGTCGATGATCGGCGAGCCGTCGGGCGACATGTCCATGATCCCGCCCCAGGAGCGCAGCACGCGGGCCTTGCCGATCATCGGCATCAGCGTCATCGCCGCCTCCATCACATGCTCGGCCATCGGCAGGTTGCCGCGTTGCGGCATAGGACGGGTAGAAATCCAGGTCACCGCCGAAGACGAGGCCGCCCTTGTCGGACTGGCTGATATAGAAATGCCCCATGCCGAAGCTGACCACGTGGTCGATTATCGGCTTCAGCCCCTCGGTCACGAAGGCCTGCAGCACGTGGCTTTCGATCGGCAGACGCATCCCCGCCAGCGCGGCCACCTGGCCCGAACGTCCCGCGACAACGATGCCGACCTTCTTGGCCTTGATCGCGCCGCGCGTCGTCTGCACGCCCTTCACGACGCCGCCCTCGATATCGATGCCTGTCACTTCGCAGTTCTGGATCAGGTCGACCCCGCGCCGGTCGGCGCCGCGCGCATAGCCCCAGGCCACCGCGTCGTGGCGCGCGGTGCCGCCGCGCCGGTGCAGCAGACCGCCATAGACCGGAAAGCGCAGATTGTCGAAATCGAGATAGGGCAGATGCCGCCGCACGCCTTCCCGGTCCAGCAGTTCGGCGTCGTCGCCCTGGTTGACCATGGCGTTGCCGCGTCGCGCGAAGGCATCACGTTGACCGTCCGAATGGAAGAGATTGATCAGCCCGCGCTGCGAATGCATCACGTTGTAGTTGAGATCGGCCTCCAGCCCTTCCCACAGCTTCAGCGAATGGCTGTAGAACTCGGAATTGCCTGGCAGAAAATAGTTGGCGCGAACGATCGTGGTGTTGCGGCCCGACGTTGCCGCCGCCCAGGTAGCCCTTTTCCAGCACGGCGATATTCGTCAGCCCGTGATTCCTGGCCATGTAATATGCCGTCGACAAGCCATGCCCGCCGCCACCGATGATGATGGCATCGTATTCGGCCTTTGGTTCGGGCGAGCGCCAGGCAGGCTGCCAGCCCTTGTTGCCGGTCAGTCCCTCCCAGATCACCCGAAATCCCGAATACCCCAAGACTGCCGCTCCTGTCCCTGACCGGTGCACCCTAGCAAGTTCGCCGCCAGGCTCAACTCTGCGTTTCGACAGGAAATGGCAGGAACGCGACAGCGGCAATCCGGCGATAGCCGGGCCCACGACGTGCACGCGGCACATCGCCGGGCAGCCAACCGTTCGACCGGATCATTGGTGCGCGTACCGCGTTATAGCAACCGCCTGGACAGAACCGGCAGGTGGCGGGCCACCAGGCCTTCGACGACCGCCTGTTCCTCGGAAGTGGCGAAAGCCTTCCGCGGAATCACCGAAAACCTGCGCCGGTTCAACAGCAGGAACAGATAATCCGCAGTGATGACGTAGTGCGCGAACCGGGACCAGGGCACATGGTTTTCACCCTCGCCAGAGCGTACGCCAACTCCGGCCTCATCGAAAATGGCGGTGATCGGACCAGGGTACTTTAAAAGGCGACGATAGTGCCGACGCCAAATCAGATCGCGGAACTGATCCAAGGCCAGCAAACCGGCCGCGCCAATCACCATCGCCCAGCCCCAGGCCACGGAAACCCCGGCCCACAAGACGAAGCATCCTGCCGCCGCCACCACTCCGGCGGCAATCCGGTTTCCGCCGCGCCCATTCGCCCGGTGCCGCCACAGTTGGTGACAGGCCGATAGAAAGGCCTCCTCCGTTAGCCAGAATGTGACCCGCGAAACCGGCATGGCCTACCGCGTTGCGGCCCTTAAAGCCCTTTGGCGCGGTAGCTTGTCGCCACCCGGTCGATCGCCACCAGATACGCCGCGGTCCGCAGATCCGTCACGTCGCCGCGGGTGCGCCAGACATCGGCCATCGCCTGGTAGGCCGTGCGCATCGTGTCCTCCAGGCCCGAGCGCACCAGCTCCAGCTCGCCCGCACCGCGCAGGTAACGTCCCTTGAAATCCGGCGACAGGGTCCAGCCAAGCTCCTTGTCCTTCGACAACCGCTCGAGTTCCGTGACGATCAGCTGGTGGCGCGATTCCTCCTGCCTGCGCCCCATGCGCCCGAACCGGATGTGGCTGAGGTTCTTGACCCATTCAAAGTAGGACACGGTCACGCCGCCGGCGTTGGCATACATGTCGGGGATGATGACGCAGCCCTTCTCGCGCAGAACATCGTCGGCGCCCGCCGTTACCGGGCCGTTGGCGGCCTCGATGATCAACGGCGCCTTGATGCGGTCGGCATTGGTCAAGTTGATCACGCCCTCAAGCGCCGCCGGGATCAGGATGTCGCACTCGGCCTCCAGCACCTTTGCGCCATCGGCGACGAACTTGCGCGTCGGCATAGCCCTTCACCCCGCCATGATTGCCGATCCAGGCACGAACCTTGTCGATATCGAGCCCCTTGTCGTTGATCAGCGCGCCGTCGCGCTCGATGATGCCAGTGATCATGCGATCCGTCTTCGTCGGACAGGAACTTGGCGGCGTGATAGCCGACATTGCCCAGACCCTGCACGACGATCTTCTTGCCCTCGAGCGAGCCGATCGAGCCCGGCCTTGGCCATGTCCTCCGGGTGCCGGAAGAACTCCTGCAACGCGTATTGCACGCCGCGCCCGGTCGCCTCGGTCCGGCCCTGGATGCCGCCGGCATGGGGCGGTTTGCCGGTGACGCAGGCTGCGGCGTTGATGTCGGTGGTGTTCATCCGCCGGTACTGGTCGGCGATCCAGGCCATCTCGCGTTCGCCGGTGCCCATGTCGGGGGCCGGGCACGTTCTGGCTGGGGTGGATCAGGTCGCGCTTGGCCAGTTCATAGGCGAAGCGGCGGGTGATCTGTTCCAGTTCATGCTCTTCATACTGCGCGCGGGTCGATGCGCAGGCCGCCCTTCGAGCCGCCGAACGGCGCCTCGACCAGCGCGCATTTGTAGGTCATCAGCGCCGCCAGCGCCTCGACCTCGTCCTGGTTCACGCCCATGGCATAGCGGATGCCGCCCTTCACCGGCTCCATGTGTTCGGAGTGGACAGAGCGATAGCCGGTGAAGGTCTGGATCTGCCCGCGCAGCCGCACGCCGAACCGCACCGTGTAGGTCGCGTTGCAGACGCGGATCTTTTCCTCCAGGCCCGGCGGCAGGTCCATCAGCGCCACCGCCCGGTTGAACATCAGGTCTACGGACTCGCGAAAACTCGGTTCCTTGCTGGCGTGCATATTCATCCTGTTTTCCTCCCATGGCGTCCGCCGATCCGGCGAATCAATTATCTTTCCGTCTATGCTCGAAACGCTACGATGGATCGGCCCATATCGCACCCAATCTTTCGCCCGGTTCGGAAAGTCGTGACAGGTCAGAGATTTAAGAACTGCGAATCAGTTAACGAACCCCTGAAGACCGCGCATTGCACGCGCCTGCGGCAACAATGGCCCGCGCCCCGTGACATCGGTTCCCAGGCCTGCCCAATGACCCCGTATCAACGTGCACCTGCCCAGATTTCGCCACAAACCCAAAGGATAAAAGCAGCCTGTCACAGGTGCGCCCGTGGTCATGTCGATCCGTCGCATCAAGGAGCAAGACCAATGAATACCGTCAGATCGACTGAAGCAACGAAGACCCCCGCCGGCACCCTGCGCCGCGCCATGACGCATCGCAGTCACGTATTCGCCCGGGACGAAGACGGTTCGATGATCATCTTCGGCATCTTCATGTTCTGCATGATGATGGTCATCGCCGGACTGTCCTTCGACCTGATGCGCTACGAGTCGCAGCGCGCGATCCTGCAGAACACATCGGATCGTGCGGCACTGGCCGCCGCCTCGCTGACCCAATCGCTCGACCCGCAGGCAGTGGTCGAGGACTACTTCGCCAAGGCCGGCCTGTCGGACTACCTGGAATCGGTCGACGTCACCGACGAGATCGGTGCCCGGGTCGTCGCGGTCAACACGGTCCTGAACATCCCGCTGCACTTCGGTCACTTCGCCATCTTCGGCGAGCCTGCCGCCGACGGCACCAACACCCTGCAAGTGGCAGCCGAAAGCACCGCGATGGAGGCCATCGGCGATGTCGAGATTTCCATGGTGCTGGACGTCTCGGGTTCGATGGGCAGCTACAACCGTCTGCCCAACCTGAAGACCGCGGCAGAGAATTTCATCGACACGGTCTACAATTCCTCCGAAACCGGCACGGTCTCGACCTCTATCGTACCTTATGCCGAACAGGTCAGCGCCGGTCCGGTGCTGCTGTCGCACTACACGATCGATGAAAGCGCGCACAGCAACTCTTTCTGCGTGAACTTCTCGTCCAGCGACTATTCCAGCACCGCGCTGTCGACGTCGACGCCGCTGCAGCAGACCCTGCATTTCGATCCCTGGACCAATGACACCAACTGGAACATGAAACAACAACGGCGAAGTGGACCCCGAGCCGCTGTCGTCGCCGGTCTGCCGCCCGCAGACCTCGCGCCGGATCATGGCCTGGGAAGATGACCCCGAAACGCTGAAGGCGCACATCAACTCGTTCTATTCCGGCGGCAACACTTCGACCGACATCGGCCTGAAATGGGGCACCGCGCTTCTTGATCCCGGCACGCAGCCGGTGCTCAGCGCGATGATCGACAGCAACGACGTCGATCCCGACCTCAGCGGACGGCCCGAGCCCTATGACGACGGCGAAACCATGAAGATCATCGTGGTGATGTCGGACGGCGAGAACACCAGCCAGCATTACATGGAAGATCCATATCGCTCTGGCGACACGGCGTTCTACCTGTTCATCGATACCGACGACGACCAGTTCTTCTCGATCTGGACCGGCGACGGCGAGCCTGCTTTCGACCCTGAACCGAATGCACCTGTAAACAGTTACCGGCAAGGGAAGTGCCGGCGGTGGAATCCGATGCCCGAGGACTGGTACCGCGTCAACGACGAGCAGCAGTCCGCGACGCCCTATGGTGTGCGAGGGTGCGATCGCCGGAAGATCCGACGCGGCTGACCTGGCAACAGCTCTGGGCGATCTTCCCGGTCGACGAGATGACCGACGAGATTCTCTACACTATGGGCGGCCAGAGCGACGAGATCAACGCCATCGAAACCGCGTTGAAAAAGCACAACGGCTCGCACCAAGAACACCCGCATGGCGGCGATCTGTTCGGCGGCCAAGGCGCAGGGCATCACCATCTTCGCGGTGGCGCTCGACACCAACGACAACGCCGCGACCCGGCTGCAGAACTGCGCCTCTTCACCGGCGCACTTCTTCCGCGTCAGCGGCACCGGCATTGACTTCGCCTTCCAGGCGATTGCCAGCCAGATCAACCAGTTGCGGCTGGTGCACTGATGCGCGCCCTTGGGTACACTCCGCCGGTTTCTCGGACGCGAGGACGGCAACGCGACGATCGAATTCGCGCTGCTGTTCCCGGTCTTCTTCGGCCTCTTCGCCTCGTCCTTCGAGGCGGCCTACGTGACCATGCGGCAGGTCATGCTGGAGCGCGCCACGGACATCGTCGTGCGCAACGTGCGCCTCGGGATCGGCGGCACGCCGACCTTCGCATCGCTGAAGGCCGACATCTGCAACACCGCGGGCATCATCCCCGACTGCATGGACAGCCTGCATATCGAGCTTGAGCGTGTCGGCGACGACTGGACGATGCGCACCGGACAGGTGCAGTGCGTCGACCGCGACGAAGAGATCGTCCCCGACATCAGCTTTACCCAGGGCGATGACAACGACCTGATGCTGATGACCGTCTGCGCGGTGTTCGAACCGATGGTGCCGACCACTGGCCTGGGTCTCAAGCTGCCCAAGGTCAACGATGGCACCTATTATGCGTTGGTCGCGATCACCGCCTTCGCCAACGAGCCCAACGGCTAGGATGCCCGACATGAATATCCTGCGACAAATCAAGCGTTTCCTCGCCAGCGACCGAGCCTCCGTCTCGGTCGAGGCGGTGCTGATCCTGCCGATCTTGCTGTGGGCCTATTTCGGCTTGTTCGTGCTGTTCGAAGGATACCGCGCGCTGGGCTCCAACAGCCGCGCGGCCTATACCATCGCGGACTTCCTGTCGCGCGAACGCAACCACGTGACGCCCACCTACATGCAGGGCATGAACGATCTTCTCGACATCCTGACCCAGTCGCCGCACCCGACGGTGCTGCGCGTGACGGTGGTGAAATACGACAACGAGAACGACGAATTCGTCCTGGAATGGTCGCGCAGCACCAAGTCCGGCATCGACGACATCACCGAAGGTACGCTGGACGAGATCACGCCGCACCTGCCGCTCATGTCCAGCCCTGGCGTCGCCATTGTGGTCGAGACCTGGATGGCGTTCGAGCCGTTCATGAACATCGCGCTCGACAGCTTCTACTTCGAAAGCCTGGTCGTCACGCGCCCGCGCTTCGCGCCACGGCTGTGCTACACCGACAACCCGCCTGCCGCCGGCGCCTGCGTTCCCAGCGAGGAAACCTCGACCTGACGTCCGCGCCGCGGACCGGGGCGAAGGGACGGGCGAAGCGTTCAGCCCCGCGGCGCCCGGTCACTCGTCCAGCGCCGCCTGGATATCCGGCATTTTCAGGCGCAGCGCCATGATATCGGCCATCAGCTTGGCCTCCTGCTTGGCAACCGTCCCGCCGACACCCAGCCGCTGGCCATAGCGCCACCACAGCCCCGGCACGTAGGCCGGTTCGGTCTTTCGCTTCAGCTTGACCGCGAAGCCGTTCGACGGCTTGAACGCAAAGGCGCTGCGCTCGATGGCCTCGATATCCTCGGTCCGGCACAGGATGCGTCCGGTGCTGTCGACCAGGGCGTCTTCGGTCAGCAGCAGCGACACTCCCGTCGCCCGCCAGACCCGGTCGGCCAGCGCCAGCGCACCGGCCCCCAGCGCCAGGAACAGGATCTTGAGCACAAAGCCGACACCCTCGCCGACAAATCCCAGGTAGATCAGCGTGACCCCGAGCGCGCCCAGGAAAAACACCGCCAGCCCGCGCCGCGCCGCCGACGGCGCTATCGTCGCAAGAACCTCGTCCGTCATCGCTTTGCATCCTCCGGCCCGTTCCGCGCCTTCCTAGAGGCATATCGGGCGGATGCACAGGCCTTGTGCCATGGCGCACGACGCGCCCCCTTTGCGCGGCGCGGCCCGCCAACTAGATTGGCGTAAAGGCCCTCGCCACAGGAGACTTGCCGATGTCCATCCGCCCTGTCACCGCCACCTCCCCCGCCGTCCGGACGATGGAAGGCGCAGGCGTCAAGCTGCACCGCGCCTTCGGCTTTCAGGACCCCGACATGCTGGACCCGTTCCTGCTGTTCGACGACTTCCGCAACGAACGCCCGCAGGATTACCTGGCGGGCTTCCCCTGGCATCCCGCACCGCGGCATCGAGACCATCACCTACGTGCTCAACGGCACGGTCGAGCATGGCGACAGCCTGGGCAATACCGGCACGCTGGGCGCGGGCGACGTGCAGTGGATGACCGCCGGATCGGGCATCCTGCATCAGGAAATGCCGAAGGGAAACATCGCCGGCCAGATGCACGGCTTCCAGCTTTGGGCCAACCTGCCCGCATCGCTGAAAATGACCGCGCCGCGCTACCAGGACGTCAAGGGCACCGAGATCCCCGAGATCATCGACGACGACGGCACCCGCGTGAAGGTCATCATCGGCGAATTCTGGGGCAAGCGCGGCCCGGTCGACGGCATCGCCGCCGATCCGCAATACCTCGACGTCTTCGTCCCGGCGGGCGTGCGAAAGACCTTCAAGGTCGACACCTACCGCCGCGCCTTCGCCTATGTCTTCAAGGGCGCCGGCACCTTCGCCGATGCCTCGGCGCCGGGCGGCGTGCTGCTGGAGAAGGAAGTGATGGGCCGCGAGGTCAACATCCGCGACATGTCCGGCGACCGTACGCTGGTGCGGTTCGGCACCGGCGACGAGGTGACGGTTCAGGCCGGGCCCGATGGCATCCGCTTCCTGCTGATCTCGGGCGCGCCGATCGAAGAACCGATCGCCTGGCACGGGCCGATCGTGATGAACACGCAGGAGGAGTTGCGTCAGGCGATGGCCGACCTGCGCAACAACACCTTCATCAAACCCGCGCACTGACCGGGCGGCGGATCGCCTGACCGGCACGCCTACATCCTGAACAAAAAGCCGGAGGGCAACCCGGAAGAGTTGCCGGTATCACCGATGGCGCCTCAATGCCGCAACTCAACGGCCGCTCCGAGCCCTTTTTTTTGCAGAAATTATTATACCAAGAAACAAAAAATGGCAGACACCAAAAGGGCGGAGATTGGTAAACCACCGCGGTGCCGATCGACCCAAAACCCCGTCTCTGAGCAGCCCTTTAGCACGCACGATGCCTGAAAAAAACGGGCCCCGCCCAACAGGGCGGGAACCGAAAAGGAAATGTGAACCAAAGCGTTATCCTTGATATGGGTACTATTCTTGGATCGACTCCAAGTAATAGGCCAGCGAAGTGATCCGGCCAACGGCGATCGCTATCGCGTCGCCCGGCAGCACACCACGATCCTCAAGCGCATCCGCCATGAAGTAGTCGCCCCAGATCGGCATCTGTGAGTCACCATGCCCCGCCTCTTCCATACCACTAACTAGGATACTGTAGACCCTAGGAAACGGAAATGTACCATCAGCCCGCTCTGACAGTTTGGTCAGATCGCGGAGGCGCCACCTGAAATAGTCCTGCGATCTCCCCTCCCCCTTTGCCATCGTCCCCGTGACACAACGCACAGCGGGCGCCATAGGTCGATTTACCGAGAACTAAAACAGACTCCTGCGCTTGGACCGCGCATGTTGAGAATACGATGGCAGAAGTTGCTAGGATTTTTTTCAGTTTCATAATCCCTCCCTTCAAGCTGCGGCCAAGACCTCCCTCAGCCACAATTGATTCCGTTAATTCGGCAATTTTTCGGACCGAATACTCCTCCATAACACCGGTAGGACTGTCACTTGAATGATTCAGATCAATCTGCAGATTTCTGGATTGCAGTCCAAGCATTCCGGGGTTGGACTTTATATTCAGTAGACCGATGCAAATCGCACTCTGGTAAGCGAGCCAATGGCTGCGGTGCGGCAGGAGCTTAAATCTAGCCAACTCTCATTGAAGTCGGCTTTGTCCGCAAAGCGGACAGAACTCATGCTCCGTGTGGCGCTTCAAAGCGCCTTCCTCCCTCACGCCCCCACGGCGCGCCGGATCATGTTCCAGTAGATCCGTTCGATCCGCTCGCGGCTCAGTCGCCCGCCCTCGCGATACCAGGTGTTCACCCCGGTCAGCATCGCGATGATCGCCATCGCCGCCAGTTTGCTGTCGGGAAGGGTGAAGTCGCGCACCAGCGCGCCGGCATCCAGGATCCGCACCAGGCTGGCCTCGTAGTGTTTGCGCAAGTCCTCGATGGCGACGAAATTCTCCGGCTCCAGGTTGCGCAGTTCCATGTTGGCGACGAAAACCGCGTCGGGGCGTTCCAGGTGGAACCGGATGTGAAACCGCGAAAACGCTTCCAGTTGCTCCAGCGGGTCCTTGCCTTTCGGCTCGGCCTCCCAGGCGGCCAGCAGATCCTCCAGGTGGTCCCGCATCAGGTCGAATAGCAGTGTCTGCTTATCCGGCGTGTAAAGATAAAGCGCGCCGGCCTGCACCCCCACGGCAGCCGCGATCTGCCGCATGGTGACGGCGGCAAAGCCGTGCCGGGCGATAAGCTTCAGCGCCGCCTTGCGGATCCGCGGCCCGGTGATCTGCGAATGTGATCCGGTCTTTCTGGCCATGTGCCGTACATATCTGAACACACGTTCAATTCAATCCCTTCCTTGCGCCGTAGACCGCATCCGGCGTAGCTTTCGCCGAAACAACGAGGCAGAGCCATGCGCCACTTTCCGCGCCTGACACTGATCGCCGCGTGCGCGCTGGCGGCCTGTACGACTTTCCCGCAACTGGACGCCGTGGTCAGCGAAGAGGCCAGGCGCGCCGACTATCCGCGGCTGGTCCCGGCCGAACAACTGCTGGGCAAACGCTCGGACGGGCGCGTCACCGAGGCCACGGGACCGGCGCTGGAGGCACGCGCCGCCAACCTGCGCGCCCGCGCGCGGCTGTTGCGGGGCCAGCCGATCGACGACGAGACCCGGCTGCGCCTGCAAGAACGCCTGCGCCGGCTAGGCGGCTGAGGCGCGTTGCAAGCCCGCCCGCAAGCCGCTAACAGAACCGCGCAACCTTCCCCTTCAGGACAAGGACCCGCCCGATGACCGAACCTCTGCGCCTTGGGATCGCCGGGCTTGGCACCGTCGGGGCCGGCGTCGTCAAGATCGTGCAACGCAAGGCCGACCTTCTGGCCCGGCGCGCCGGCCGCCCGGTCGCGATCAGCGCCGTCTCGGCCCGCACCCGCGACAAAGATCGCGGCATAAGGCTTGGTGATTACGCCTGGGAGGACGACCCCGTCGCCCTGGCCGGCCGCGACGATGTCGACGTCTTCGTCGAACTGATGGGCGGTGCCGACGGCCCGGCGAAGGCCGCGACCGAGGCCGCCATCGCGGCCGGAAAGGACGTAGTCACGGCGAACAAGGCGATGCTGGCGCTGCACGGCCAGGCGCTGGCGCTGGCCGCCGAAAAGGCGGATGCCGTGCTGCGCTTCGAGGCCGCCGTCGCCGGCGGCATCCCGGTCGTGAAGGCACTGACCGAGGGGCTGGCGGGCAACGAGATCGGGCGCGTCATGGGGGTGATGAACGGCACCTGCAATTACATCCTGACCCGGATGGAGCACGCTCACCTGCCCTATGCGGATGTCTTCGAAGAGGCCCGCAAGCTGGGCTATCTCGAAGCCGACCCGACGCTTGACGTGGGCGGCATAGACGCCGGGCACAAGCTGGCGCTGCTGGCGTCCATCGCGTTCGGCACCCAGGTGAACTTTGCCGGCGTCGCGCTGGAGGGAATCGAGCGGATATCCATCGCCGATATCGAGCAGGCCGCCGACATGGGCTATCGTATCAAGCTGCTGGGCGTGGCGCAGATGACCGGCCGCGGCCTGATGCAGCGTATGTCGCCCTGCCTGGTGCCCGCCGACAGCCCGCTTGGCCAACTGGAAAACGCCACCAACATGGTGGTGCTCGAGGGCGACGCCGCAGGCCAGATTGTGCTACGCGGCGCCGGCGCGGGCGAAGGCCCGACCGCCAGCGCCGTGATGTCCGACGTGATCGACATCGCCCGCGGCACGCGCCTCTCGACCTTCGGCCAGCCCGCAAGCGACCTGACCCGGGCCACGCCCGCCATCAGCTCGGTTCCCGCCGCCTTCTACATCCGCATGGAATTGCACGACAAACCCGGCGCCCTGGCCAAGATCGCCACTGTCCTGGGCGAGGCTGGCGTGTCGATCGACCGGATGCGCCAGTATCAGCATTCAAAGACCACCGCCCCGGTCCTGATCGTCACCCACAAGACCACGCGCGAAGCGCTGGATTTGGCGATTTCGGGCATGGACGGAACCGGCGTGTTGGAGGGCCATCCGGTGGCGATCCGGATCGAGGATGTCTGAGCTGGCAGCAACTTTGGCAAACTTGACGCCTCGCCGCACCCCCACAATACTATGGGCTTGCGGTAGCGGAGTGGCGTCATGAATGTATCCGGCCAGGAACTGGATGCGGCATCCGGGCCGGGCCAGTCCACCAACAGCGACCGGCTGCGCTATGTCATCGACAGCGTCGTCGCCTTCGTGGGCGCGTTGACGCCCGATGGCATCGTGACCGAGGCCAACGAGGTCGCGCTGCGGGCGGCGGGCCTGAGCCGCGCCGATGTGATCGGCAAGCCGTTTTGGGACGCCTACTGGTGGACCCACGATGCCGCCGTGGTCGACCGGCTGCGTGCCGCGATCGCCACTGCCGCCGCCGGCGAAACCGTGCGCTACGAAGAACAAATCCGCGTCGCCGAAGATCAGCGCATCTTCATCGACTTCCAACTGGCGGCGCATTTCGGCCCCGACGGCAAGGTCGATGAACTGATCCCCTCGGGCGTCGACATCACCCGGCTCAAGTACAACGAACTGGCCGCCGAGGCCGCCCGCCACACCTTCGAGGAAGTGGTCCGCAACTCGCCCTTCGGGGTCTATATCGTGGATGCCGATTTCCGGCTGAGCCTGGTCAGCCTCGGCGCGCAGAAGACCTTCGAAACAGTGCGCCCCCTGCTTGGTCGCGACTTCGCCGAGGTCATGCGCATTCTCTGGCCCGAGCCCTTCGCGACCGAGGCCGTTGACCGCTTCCGCCACACGCTTTCCACCGGCGAGCCCTATCGCGCGCCAAGCCTGGTCGAGACCCGCAACGATCTGGGCGTCGTGGAATCCTACGACTGGGAGATTCAGCGGATCTCCCTGCCCGACGGAAGCAACGGCGTCGTCTGCCACTTCTACGACCAGTCCAAGCGTGAAAGCTACGAAAGCGCCCTGCGCGCCAGCGAAGCCAAGTTCCGCGCCACCTTCGAGAACGCCGCGGTGGGCATCGGCCACATCGCGCCCGACGGAAGCTGGCTGCGGGTCAACCAGAAGCTTTGCGATATCCTCGACTATACCCCGGAAGAGCTGTCCGCCCTGACCTTTCAGGACATCACCCATCCCGAAGATCTGGCCACCGATCTTGACCTCATGAAGCGGGTCCAAAGCGGCGAGATCGACGAATTCCAGATCGAGAAACGCTACCTGCGCAAGGGTGGCGACGTCGTCTGGATCAACCTGACGGTCGGCTGCGTCCGCACCGAGGCCGGCGCTCTCGACTATTACATCGCGGTGATCGAGGACATCTCGGAGCAGAAGGCCGCGCAGGACCAGGAAAAGCTGCTGATCAGCGAGTTGAACCACCGGATCAAGAACACGCTGGCGACGATCCAGGCCATGGCCTCGCACACGCTGCGCAACGCGGCCTCGCCCGAGGATTTCCGCAAGGCGTTCTCTGGCCGGCTGCGGGCGATTGCCGCCGCACATGACGCGATCTTCGAAAACGGCGACCGCGGCGCCAGCCTTAAGAACCTGATTCTGACGCAGATGGCCAGTTACGGCGCCGAGGGGGACGAACGGCTGTCGATAACCGGCCCCCGGGTCGCGCTGTCGGCCAACAGCGCCCACGGCCTTGGCCTGATCCTGCACGAACTGGCCACCAATGCCGCCAAATACGGTGCGCTTTCGAACGCGGCGGGGCGCATCGCCATCGACATCGGGACGCGCGGCGACGGCACCGTGCGCCTGGCCTGGACCGAAAGCGGCGGCCCTGCGGTAACGCCGCCGGCACACGAAGGCTTCGGCAGCAAATTGATCCGAAGCACCCTGGAAAGCGGCATGGATGGCGAGGCGACATTGGACTACCGACCCGAGGGCCTGCACCTGGTTTTGACGTTCCCAAATGACCGCTGAGAGACACATGGCGAAATCGGTGCTGATCCTCGAAGACGAGCCGCTGATCGCCTGGGATATCGAGGAAGAACTGACGTCGCGCGGCTGGCAGGTGCTGGACACCTGTTCCAGCGTCGCCAAG
The DNA here is from genome assembly GCA_963768205.1 of uncultured Alphaproteobacteria bacterium. Classification (GTDB taxonomy): domain Bacteria; phylum Pseudomonadota; class Alphaproteobacteria; order Rhodobacterales; family Rhodobacteraceae; genus JAHELH01. Next base: position 188,445 of record CAVYHB010000004.1, read on the forward strand.
GCCATGGCGGCGGTGGACAGACGTGCGCCCGACCTGGCCGTTCTCGACATCAATCTTGGCAATGAGACGTCTTTCGATCTGGCCCGGCACCTCGATGCGCTTGGGGTCGTGGTGGTGTTCCTGTCCGGCGCCAGCGGCGATGCCCGGCCGGACGACCTGCAAACCATGCCGATCTGCCCGAAGCCGGTGGATTACAATTTCCTTCAAGCCACGCTGCTGCGACTGGCCGCGCGTGGCGGGCCGCCCGACCGCGGCCGCGCCTGAGCCCGCGGCAGCTTTGCCACGGGGCCTGCGCCGATGTTAGCGCTGCAACCGGGTCACTGACGGCTTGTGCCGGGCAAGCCTGCCAAGCTAAGCAGGGATAACCGCAGCCAAGGATTGCCCCCATGCCCAATGCCGCCGACTTCCAGGACCGCCTGCTTTCACTGGGCCTCGCCCGCGTTTCGGAAGGGGCGGCCATCGCCTCGGCCCGGCTGGTGGGCCGCGGCGACGAGAAGGCCGCCGACCAGGCCGCTGTCACCGCCATGCGCAACCAGTTGAATCTTCTGGATATTCATGGAACCGTCGTGATCGGCGAAGGCGAACGCGACGAGGCGCCGATGCTTTATATCGGCGAGGAGGTCGGCACCGGCAACGGCCCCGAGGTCGACATCGCGCTCGACCCGCTGGAAGGCACGACGCTGACTGCCAAAGACATGCCCAACGCGCTGACCGTTATCGCCATGGCGCCGCGCGGCACCCTGCTACACGCGCCGGATGTCTATATGGACAAGCTGGCGATCGGGCCGGGCTATCCACGCGACGTGGTGTCGCTGGAAATGTCGCCCGCCGACCGGGTGAAGGCGCTGGCAAAGGCGCGCGGCTGCGACATGGCCGACATCACACTGTGCGTTCTGGAACGGCCGCGCCACGAAGAGATGATCGCCGCGTTGCGCGAAACCGGGGCCGCGATCCGGCTGATTACGGATGGCGACGTCGCGGGCGTGATCCACTGCGCCGAGGCCGCCAAGACCGGCATCGACATGTACATGGGATCCGGCGGCGCGCCCGAGGGCGTGCTGGCGGCGTCGGCGCTGAAATGCATGGGCGGGCAAATGTGGGGTCGGCTGCTGTTTCGCAACGACGACGAGAAGGGCCGCGCCAAGAAGGCCGGGATCACCGATCTCGACCGGATCTATGCGCGCGACGAGATGGTGACACAGGACGTGATCTTCGCCGCCACCGGCGTCACCGACGGCAACATCCTGCCCGGGATGCGCCGCGAGCCGGGATATGTCACGACCGAAACCTTGCTGATGCGCTCGAAGACCGGGTCGGTGCGCCGGATGAACTATCGCAGCCCGATCAAGGCGGAATGACGTCGCTGTCAACCGCATCAGGCCGATGACGCGACGCATGTCGGCGATGGGTCCACCGGGGCGTACCGCGGCGAGCGGCGCGAGCCTCTCGCGGCCCGCCCGACCATGACCGAAACCGCCTTCCTTGGGGTCACTGGCTCTCTCACCGGACGCCGCTGGACCGGCCCGACGCCCGACCAGGACCGGCTGGCGCAAGCCATGGCCCAATCCACCGGCCTGCCCTCGCCGGTCTGCCACACCCTGGTGCGCCGTGGCGTCGAAGCGCGCGATGCCGAAGCTTTCCTCGCCCCCGCGCTGCGTGACCTGCTGCCCGATCCGACGACGCTGCGCGACATGGGCATAGCCGCGGACCGCTTTATTGCCGCGGTGCAAGCCGGCCAGAAGATCGCTGTCTTCGCCGATTACGACGTCGATGGCGGCGCCTCGGCCGCGCTGCTGATCACCTGGCTGCGCGCGATGGGCCGCGGCGCGACGCTCTATATCCCGGACCGGATAGACGAAGGCTATGGTCCCAACGAGCAGGCGATGCAGGCGCTGGCCCGCGATCACGACCTGATCGTCTGCGTCGATTGCGGCACGCTCAGCCACGGGCCGATCGCTGCCGCCGGCGACACCGACGTGATCGTGCTCGATCACCACCTCGGCGGCGAAACCCTGCCACCCGCGCTGGCCGTGGTGAATCCGAACCGGCAGGACGAACCCGGCGACCTCGGCCACCTTTGCGCGGCGGGCGTCGTCTTTCTGCTGCTGGTCGAGGTCAACCGCCGGCTGCGCGCCGCGGGCACCACCGGTCCGGACCTGATGGCGATGCTCGACCTCGTGGCGCTGGCGACCGTTGCCGATGTCGCGCCGCTGACAGGCGTGAACCGGGCCCTTGTGCGGCAGGGCCTCAAGGTGATGGCGCAGCGCGCGCGTCCGGGCCTCGTGGCGCTGGCCGACGTCGCCCGCATGGACACCGCGCCGACGCCGTACCACTTGGGCTTCCTGCTGGGCCCGCGCGTCAACGCGGGTGGGCGCATCGGCGCCGCCGACCTGGGCGCACGGCTTTTGTCCACCGCCGATCCGCACGAGGCCGCCGCACTGGCGCAGCGCCTCGACCAGCTCAATACCGAGCGCCGCGATATCGAGGCCGCCGTGCGCGAGGCGGCCCTGGACCAGGCCGCCGCGCACGGCCTTGACGGCCCGCTGGTCTGGGCCGCGGGCGCGGGCTGGCATCCCGGCGTGGTCGGCATCGTCGCGGCCCGTCTGAAAGAGGCCACCAACCGGCCCGCCGTGGTGATCGGGCTGGACGACGGCATCGGCAAGGGATCGGGCCGCTCTGTCTCGGGCGTCGACCTTGGCGCCGCGATCCAGCGCCTCGCGGCGGAAGGCCTGCTGCTCAAGGGTGGCGGGCACCGGATGGCGGCGGGCCTGACGGTCGCGGAGGACCGGATCGAGGCCGCGATGACCCGGCTGGCCGAATTGCTGGCGCGCCAGGGCGCAGGCGCACAAGGCCCGCGCGACCTTGGGCTCGACGGCACGCTGATGCCTGGCGCCGCGACCCTCGACCTGGTGGACCAGATCGAGGCCGCGGGCCCGTTCGGCGCCGGCGCCCCTGCCCCGCGCTTCGCCTTTCCCGCCCAGCTGATCCGCTTTGCCCGGCGCGTTGGCGAAAGCCACCTGAAGATCCGCTTCGGCGACGGTCCCACCGGCCCGATGGACGCGATCGCCTTCCGCGCTTACGAGACCGGCCTTGGCCCGGCGATCGAGGATCACGGCGGCGCGCGGTTCCACCTGGCCGGACGGCTTGACATCAACCACTTCCGCGGCAGGCAGACCGTGCAACTGCGCCTCGAAGACGCCGCCCGCGCCGAGTGAATATCGCGCAATATCGGCTGAAAAAGCCTCTTGCCCTTGGCCCCCGGTTTCCCTAGATACGGGCGCACGCCAGCGCGCTGGCCCGTTCGTCTATCGGTTAGGACGCCAGGTTTTCAACCTGGAAAGAGGGGTTCGATTCCCCTACGGGCTGCCAATAAATCCCTACAAGCTACTGTTTTTGAGAAGTTAATGAATTATAGAATGGGTCGCATCCCCCAAAATATCCCCCACAAATACGGCGCTCACATCGGATTTAGCCGGAATATGGTTGACGCTTTGCTCCAACAAGATTCCCAGAGAATTGAAAAGCCAGACCACGCAACCGCTGCACCAAAGATAAATGGCTTGCTGCTTTTCGCACATGGTGAAGAAGCTGGAACAAGTTGGCGAATTGGACCCACCGAGTTCGAAGAATTGTCTGCGCCGACAATGACAAAACTCATTCCATTTTGTAACCTGAATTAATCGCGCATGGCCAGGCACCGCCGCAATAAGTCGACGATTGAAGCTGAGTTAAAAGAACAGAGACTTGAGCTTAACGCCTCTGTCATTAAATATGATTCTGGCGTCACTTGGGAGGCAAAGCGCATTGCATCTTCTCTCTATAAAATTTGCTATGATGGGAGGGGACGAACCAAATCTTTGCTTACACAACTTGGAATTCGAGAGAACGCAACTTTCCTTACTACCGCACAGCCGAACTTGAGCGAAGATTTCCCGGTTGGATTGCTCTTGATTAATTTAACTCAGGCCAAATTCGTCCCCATCAGTTCAAAAGGAGGACTTCACGAGGGCGATGGCATTCCTCCTTGGGGTGAACGGGTTCCTTTTGAAGACTGGTGGAGCCAACGAGTATTCATCGATCAGCGCGGACGAGGACTAACGAGGGAGAAGCTAATCTCTGCCGTTCGCAGCCAGGATGGCGGTGCCCATTACGATGAATACCTGCGCAAAGACGAGTATTTCGACCTTGTGAATTACGACGGGCAAGCCATGTTACAGAATATACAAAGACTCGTTAAGAGTGGCGCTAACAAAGAACTAATGGATGCCTTACTCAAGGCGACAACAGTGTCTGACGCTCGGAATTCTTCCATCCGTCAGATTGCGTTCGAAACCGAGTTCAGCCTCCACGCCTTGGAGAAAGAAGGGATGCTTTGACAATTTCCAGAATCCAATCTTTGTAGGACGCTTCATCCCCCGCATCAGTTTTCTTCGGCTGACAATAGCGACGTCGATTCCGAGGTTGTTCAGTTGCTCGCATCCGGCAAACCGCCCAGTCGCGCACGGGATCTCCCAGCTTTCGATTGCTATAGGCCTCAGATGTTCGCACAATTTTCCGATGCAATGGCCGACTGACATTCCACCCGATTTGCGCCGTCGGCTGGATTGCGTTCTGGATCATCGCAGCTTCGGAGCCGCCGACATCTGGGGCGAAGTGCGTGATTGGCTGATGCATCATCAAGTCAAGCCTGTCGCTCTGCCGGAAGACAAGCGGCCCGATACGCCGAGTTTCTGAACAATGTTCCGACTAGCGAACCACTAGTGCCAGTTCCCTTAGCACCACTTCTTACGCATCGGCAGGTTCAAGTATGAGGCTCTCTGCAATAAAACGGAGATGATCTAGATCGAAGAACCAGCGACCGTTGTCGCACTGTTCTGCGGGTATCCATCCAGCTTGCGCGGCCTCAAAAAGACTCTGGTACCCTGGGCTTTGGTATCCAGCATCGACCAGAGCGTGAGGGAGGAACGTCAGGGGGTGAAGTTGCGGCATGTTCGAGCCTCATTCTTTACAGCGCAACCATATACCAATTCAGTGCCCCCATATAAGACGGACTTCATCGTGGGCGAGGATCGGCTGAAATTCGCCGCCCTCATCAACGCGCCGATTGACCTCGCCACCACACCGCCCAGCCGCGTACGGCGGAAAGCGGCATGTCGGCCATATCATCCGCTCAGTCTCACGAGCCTCGCGCATCAACTCGTTGAGCATCTTCCGCTCCTCGATCCACTCCCGCGCCCGCATACCATGCTTCCATGATGGGTGCGCCTTGCCCGCTGGATGCCCGCCGCCCGCGCCGTGAAACCGACAGACACGCCACCCCGTGACGGCTGGGTCTTTGCAGCGCTTTCCCGAGCGCTTTGATTTTGCGGTGTAACGAGGGGCCGAATTGGCCGCGCTCATGGGGTTGGCGTCAGGTTTCATCTTTGCCCCTCCCCCCGGTCTGAACTGAGCCTACAATCGCCCGCCCGCCCTCTTCGACAGTCACGCGTTCAATCCGAACGACCTGCTCACCCTTGAAGCGGTATGTCTTGAGCGACTGAACCTGCGTGGCAAACGTCCGCGCGAGTTTATTCAACGCCCGCTCGGCGGAGTCCTGTTGCGGGATATTCTCCACACGGCTCAATCGTTTCGCCATCATCATGGTTGACTGATGAACAGCCGCCATCTGCGTTGCCAGCATCGCCTCCACCTCATCCGTGGGCGCCACACCGCGAATGACTCCAAGTGCGAAGTTGGACGCGGTCTCAGACACCGGCTTGCCGTATTCCCCCAATTCGGCAATCTGGCAAATCAAACCCTTTTAAAGGCGGGGGTCACCCGTTCCCATGTCGAACATGGTAAGGACCTGCGCCGTCGCTTGGTCTTCGTGGTCAAAAGAGACGGTGTTGGTGCGCGCCGCCTCGTCGAAGTCCATTTTCAGAAGCGGCGGCAATGGTCTCGCATGGGCCTTCTCAGCCACTGCCTCCAACGCTGCCGCCTCGCGCTCTGTCGGTTCATACGCCCGCTTGGGAACCGTCCTGGATTTGCTCTTAGTCACGGATGCCTCCGTCGGATTCAGGCCGTTCCCGGCGCTGGTTTATCTTACAGCGAGGATACCACGGGACCAAGTATAATGTCAGCTATATTGACATAAGTCTCTCGCAAGTTTCGGTGCGATTTGGTGCGGATGAAATCCAAACGGAAATGCCGGACTGCAAACCCAACGTCGTGTGAGGCCCCCACCTGAAACACGGTGAAAACGCAAAGCAGCATACTGAAGGAGGAGGCCCCACCCTCAAAACTTATGGCGGTTTCTGAATAGTGTCGACGGCATTTTCGAAGACAGTGCGTTTCCCACCCCCCATGCGCTAACATGCACCATCAGCCTCTCGGAATGAGGGAAATTCAGGTGGAAGTTTTTCGGTGCTCTAGCAGGTCTGCTTCGGTCATGCCTACCTCATTTACCTCTTCACAGCGTCACTGCCAGCCGCCGCTTTTGGTGACTCATGCTCCGACAAATTCAAGCATGAGGCTAGACCCCCTCAGGACGCGTCAGGGCATCACGGACGAGGTCATTGAATTCGAGGGTTTCGAAGACTGCCCGAGACAAGCGCAGGAACGCACGACGTTGGCGGCGACGGCGTTCTCCAGTGGGATTTGCCAACTTGCGGCTGAGAACAGCGTACAGCGCGGCTATGGCGGCATCTAATGGCCAGCCTGCCCAAGTCGTGCCCAAAGCAAGGTTAGCTTGCGCAACGCCACCGCCTCCCGGCTCCGCCCGCCATGCTTCCAATGCGGATGCGTCGGCCTTGGCGTGACCACCCCCAGCGCCGGGCATGGGTCACGGTGATTTGCCCGCGCTGGCAATTTGTCACCCGCGCGCATCGGTTGCCGGACAATCGCAGCGCAGGGCCTTTCGGTGCGCCGTTTCGGCTAATTGCCGCCACATGCGGGTCACCGGATGGCAGGGTTTCGCACCATTGGCGCCCACCCAGGCGACGCCTCTTGCCCTTCTTGCGCCAACGCCCGATCCACATGGCCTGTCGTTCTGCGAATTAAGCTGGGCCAAGCCATGGAATCGAATTTCTGCGACCACCTTACGCGTCTGCACGACGCGGGGGTTATCTCAAACGAGGAATTCCACGCAGCTCTCGATTGGAAGAACCCGCAAGATAAGCCGACGCGTCGCGGACGGCTGGTTTTTCGCCTTGCAGTGGCCACAACGGTCGCGCTGCTCGCATTCCTTCTCGTTTTTCTGGATGCCTCATTCCCGGTATGGCTGACTACTGGCGCTGTAATCCTCGCCGTTGCGATGCTGGCTCCGCTCGCCATCAATGACAGCGACGAATAAAGCGGAATACATCCGCGCTGTGACAGCCGTGCCGCAGGCCTTTCGGCGCGGGTAGCCAAGGGTGTTTACCCCCTCAACCGCCAAGCGCCATCCTAACTGCAGCGACTCAACCGCCTCCCGGCTCCGCCCACCATATGTGCGTTGCGAATGCGTCGAGCCGGGCTTGCGGCCGCCGCCAGCGCCATGCATAGGGCAGACCGCCCAGCCGCGGACGGGATTTCCCAGCTTTAGCAATTGGCGACCGGTGTTCGCATAATGTTCCGATGCAATGAACGAACGAAGTTCCTCCAGATTTGCGCCGTCGGCTGGATTGCGATCTGGGTCATCGCAGCTTCGGTGCCGCTGATATTTTGGGCGAAGTGCGTGACTGGTTGGTACATCACCAGGTCGAGCCGGTGACTCTCCCAGAAGACAAGCGGCCCGATACGCCGAGTTTTTGACCGCGCTCTGCCGCGCGAATTTACAGATCCGGCGGCCACTTTGTGACGCCGATGCCGCCACCCAATCTGGTCAATTCTGCTTCCCACGGTTTCAACAGGCCAAAGGCTTCCTTTACTGTGCCGCTGAACTGGTTTTGTTGTAGTGAGACGGGTTAAGGATGACCGGCATTCGGTTGTGATACTGAGCGGCGAATTCGCTGGCGTTCGTCGTCACCATCGAATGCACGACCGTGTCTACTTCAGTGTCGCCAACCATCTCGTTCTGATGTTTCCAGATGCCCGCAAGCGCATGGCCTTCGACGCCCTCAAGTCCAAACCAGTGATAGGTGGCCGGATTGCGTCCCGTGGCCTCGGCATAGGCCGTTGCGGGTATCAGGCAGCGCCGGTGAAGGAAGCTGTGCTTCCAAAGGCCGGACATTTGGATTTTGTCATAGCGGGTGTTGTTCCAGGCGGATGGCTTGATCCATTTGCCGGTCTTCTTGGATTTGTTCGGTGTGAGGAAACCCCAGTGACTTCGCTGCAGGGAACGCTCGCCTGCATCAACGATGACAATTGGCGCATGATACCTGGCGAAGATAGCCCGCAGCGGCTCCATATTTCCAATCTGTGTGCGTGCATGTGCGACATCGAATAGGCGGCGCATTGCTTCGGCAGCCATGACATTGGAATGGAGGTTCCACATGAGAACACGGCGTCAGAACGGCGCACTGAGTCAATGGGAGGCAGCAGGCGGGGAGACAGCAGCGAGGAGCCTGCGGGGCGTCTCAGCGCGTCTGGGGAAGCAGCCCCTAGCAGAGCCGCCCTTTCGCTTTTTTCGTGGACGGACACAACGGCTCGTTAATTGAATGCACATGGGCTATTGCATCCATCAAAGCGATTACATCATCACTTGCCGTGCGCCGCCAAACAGTAGCCTCGGCGATGGCATCGACAACAACGACGGTCCAATCATCCAGTAAATCATCACGGAATATCTCAACGGAATAGGGCGTTCCATCGTAGACCACCTGTTGAGATAAACCGGACGTGAATTTGCTACGCTGCATCGCTCAGATTCCCAATATTGCGTGAGAGAGATGTCTGGCGAGAACCGCGACCCCGATGGCTCGCTGGTGGGGGCCATAAAACGGACACACCGGAGACGCGCTTCTCGCTGTCTCCTTTTTCTCTACAGAACGCGACTTCGTGAGGGACAGTCAATGACCCTTTGCGGGCCATTTGGCGGCGAAAGAATGGTGACCGCGACAAGCGGGAAGATTGCCTGCCTTTTGGGCTGCTACATTGCGCCTGCGCCGGTTTAGATCCTAAGCCTGTCCAACGCACGACAGCGCCATCATAAACCGCAGCAACTCCACCGCCTCAAGTCTGTTGGTCGTCGATGGCAAACCAAAGAGATCACAAGACTATGACTCCAAGAGCCAAGCCGAGCGAAAACCCGACAAATATTGCGACATCGACTGCGGATATCTGAGACAAAAGAAACTTCACAAACGTACCTCACACAACTTGCGCGTTTAGCTTGCCTTTGAGGGTAAACGCAGTTCGCACTTCCGAGAACGTATCTTATGGTACAGTCCTAGTCAGAAAATTTGGTTAATTTATAAACAGTTAAAGGATTTCTTCATCAATGTTTCGAGTGAGGCGGTACGCTAAAGACGCTTGGTAGATGGCATTAAATGAACACCGTGAAATTCCGGGGTCCAATGCGTCGGATTTTTCACATCCCTACGGAAGGTCACGCGACAGCGCCATAATCACCCGCCGCAGTTCGACCGCCTCCCGGCATCGGCCCCCGTGCCTTCATTGCGGATGCGTCTCGCCTTCCACGTGACCACCGCCAGCGCCATGCATGCGCGCAATCCCTGAAAAACTAGACCCCCGGAGCACCAAACCGGCGAAGCATCGGCGCGGAAGAAATCTGCGCAAAGCGTCCGTATTCCTTTGCGCAACCCTCGAACGTTCGCCAGCGCATTTCCTTGGATTAGCCTTCCGGGACTTTGAGATGGCCCGGATGCCAGCTCAGCCGGTCTTGGACTTTTACCGCCCGTCGCGCAGCGCCGTCTGACACGTCTTCGCGCTGTGACGGGTGCTCCCCTGCGCAGAATAATGACACGTTCGTGCTGAATTGCGGTGACTGTCCGAAGCGGGAGGACAATTCGGCTTCTATGCTATCCTATTGGACATCTTTTCTCGCCCGCCCAGGCAGGTATTTTCGCCAAGTCAGTTGTACCGAACCCGGTGCAACGATTGCGGACCGCGAGACAGGCGATTGGAGTATTGATGGAATTCAGGAACCTTGAGTATCTTGTGGACCGCGCCGCGCGCGCAGCCGCTGAAGCAGAGAGACACGGGTTTTCCGAAACCGCAAAAGCTCTGAGGTCCGTTTTCTCGGAAGCGGTATCGCCCCATCGTCATCCGAATGGCGAACCCGGCACTTTGGCGACTCATCCCAGTCACAAGACTTCGGGAAGTGAAGACTTAACGGCCCTATAGAGGTTGTTAACAAAACCGCGCTAACCTTGAGCGCATCGAGATTTGCGCATGTGCGTCGTGTTCCTTGCGCAACCGCTCGAACGTGCGCCCATGGATTCACTTGGACTTGCCCTCCGGTTTATTCAGAATGCCAGGGTGGCATGCGGCATTGAGAGGGGCAGTCAAAGACATCGTCCTAGCCATTTGGCGGAAAGATAATGGTGACTGCGGCAAGCGAGAAAACATACTCACATTCCGGCGCCACTCGCCAGCTAGTCCCATCCGCCCCAGCGCCAAAACCAGCCGCCGCAGGTCAAGCGCCTCCCGGCTCCTGCCGCCGTGCCTCCATTGCGGATGCGACGGACCAGGTTTGTGACCACCGCCAGCGCCATGCATCCGGCAGGCGCGCCAGCCGTTCACGGCGAAATTTTTGCGGGGAAGACCAATGCGCTTGGATATCTGGGTACGAGAGGTCTTTTGTACGGCTTCCAACATAGCCTAGTCTTGCAGAAACTCGGTACGCCGGTGTCAAATGATGTGGGCAATCGCTGATATCAGGCAGCGTCGGTGAATCTTGGCTTTTAGCTTTCCTGTTTGGCCACCACCTTTGCCTGATTCCCTTGTCGCGCTAGCCCACTATTCGAAGATAGTTCAATAGATATTCTATCCACGGTTGTTGGGGATAAGTCTGGTGACAACGGTAGCATTAAGCCATTTTTCGCTTACATCCCTTACGCTTCCATCAAAGTGCCGAAAAAATAGGCAGCCATTCAAGGCGCGGTTTTTATTCATAAAATTCCAAATTCCTTGATCGGAACAGTCTAAGTCACTGAGAAGAATGGATGGGATGTGGCAATTGCGTAGGCTTACGCACGCATTGAACAACTTGAAGGCGAAAGATCTTGACTTTCCATTCGAAACGGTGCCGACGGACTCCGGAGTGATCGGCGATACTCCAGCGCCGGTTTCCGGCAGTTGCCCGCCCCGCGCAGCCGGAAACACCAGCGGGTTGCCGGGTAACGGCATATTTTTTTTGGCGCGCCACTGCTTCAGGCATATGATTGCAAACGACAAAATAGGCCAAATGGCGGACCTACCGGCTGCCACATTCCCGCCCAACGCGGCGCCACCTTAATATGGCAGCCCGACGTAGTTCTGCGCCATCACCGATTGCGCCTCGCGGTTGGCGCGCAGGAAGGCGATCTCGGCTTGCTGCATTTTCAGGTCGAACTCGGTCTGGTCGGGAAATCGGTGTAGCATGTTGGTCATCCACCAGCTGAAGCGTTCCGCCTTCCAGACCCGCGCTAGTGCCCGCTCGGAATACAGCTTGAGACCGTCATCCACGCCGTCGCGGTAGAACCCGACAAGGCCGTGGTAGAGGTAGTGGATATCGCTGGCCGCCGTGTTCAGCCCTTTGGCTCCGGTCGGCGGCACGATATGCGCCGCGTCGCCGCACAGGAACAGCCGGCCCCAGCACATCGGCTCGGTCACGAAGGACCGCAGCGGAGCGATAGATTTCTCGATCGACGGGCCGGTGACCAGCCGGGCCGCATGATCCGCCGGAATCCGGCGCTGCAACTCGTCCCAGAACGCCTGGTCGGTCCAGTCGTCCATGCTGTCGCTGAGCGAGCACTGGATGTAGTAGCGGCTGAGGTTGGCATTGCGCATCGAACACAAGGCAAAGCCCCGGTCGGACGAGGCATAGATCAGTTCGTCATGCACCGGCGTGGTTTCCGACAGGATGCCCAGCCAGCCGAAGGGATAGACCTTTTCGTATTCGCGGCGCACCTCCAGCGGGATCGCCTGGCGGCTGATGCCGTGGAAGCCGTCGCAACCCGCAACGAAATCGCAGTCGACGCGGCGGTTCTCGCCGCCGACGGAATAGGTCACGTAGGGCGCGTCGCCCGTCGCGTCGTTGATCGCGACATCCTCGACGTTGAACTCGATCGCGCCGCCCATCGCCTCGCGCGCCTGGTAAAGGTCGCGCGTCAACTCGGTCTGGCCGTAGACCACGACCGACATGCCGGTGTGTTCCTTGAAATTTATCCTGAACTGCTCGTCGCCACACGAGATCACCGTGCCGTCGTGAACGAAGCATTCGCGGTCCATTCGGTCGGCGACACCGGCCTCGCGCATCAGCGCGACCAAGCCCGCCTCCAGGATGCCCGCCCGGATCCGGCTCAGCACGTAGTCGCGGGTCTTGCGCTCCAGCACCACCGAGGCGATGCCCTTACGGTGCAACAATTGGCTTAGAAGCAGGCCCGATGGACCGCCGCCGATGATCGCGACCTGGGATCTCATGCAAGCCCCTCCCGTGCCGACCCAAGGTATATCGGTTTCGGCGATTATCAATGTTAACTAATTCCGCCGATTGATCTACCTTGGCAGGAAAACGAAAGGGCGCGGCTGTGAACGAACGCTATGAAACCGGGATGTCGGTGCGCCGTGAGGTGCTGGGCGATGCCCATGTCGACCGCGCCGAGGCCGCCAAGACCGCCTTCGACGCGCCGTTCCAGGCAGCTGATCACCGAAGGCGCCTGGGGCACGCGTCTGGGCGCGACCAGACGATCACCCGCCGCGAGCGCTCGATGCTGACGCTGGCGCTGCTGGCGGCACCGGGAATTTCGACGAGATTCCCGATGCATATCCGCGCCACCGCCAACACCGGGGCCATCGCCGGACGACATCGATGCAGGCGTTCCTGCATGTCGCGGTCTATGCCGGGGTGCCGCAGGCCAATCACGCCATCAAGCTGGCAAAGGCACGTTTGCGGAAATGGAGGAGGATCGGCGCATGACCGCAGCCCGCCGGAATACTACCAGCGCGACCGCGAATCGCCACCCGCCGCCCTGACGCCGGGCTACAAGACCTCCGTCGCCCGGTCGCCGCAATACGCCGCTGATCAGCCTGCAACACATCGGTCAGCGAGATCACCGGGCCGGTCTTCGGCCACAGCGATCTCGGCCCGCTCGATCAACGACCTGCTGCGCAACTACGCCAGGGACGGCGAGCCCGATCGGCGAGCGGATCATCGTGCACGGCCGCGTGCTGGACGAAAACGCGCCGCCCGGTGCCGAACACGCTGGTCGAGATCTGGCAGGCCAATGCCGGCGGGCGCTATCGCCACAAGAAGGACACCTATCTCGCCCCGATCGACCCGAATTTCGGCGGCTGCGGCCGCACGATCACCGACGAGGACGGCTACTACGTCTTTCGTACGGTCAAACCCGGCGCCTATCCGTGGCGCAACCGCGTCAACAACTGGCGGCCGGCGCATATCCACGTCTCGGTCTTCGGCAGCGGCTTCTGCCAGCGCCTGATCACCCAGCTGTATTTCGAGGGCGACCCGCTGATCCCGCTGTGCCCGATCGTGCAGACCATCCCCGATACCGACGCGCATCGACCGGCTGATCGCCGCGCTGGACATGAAGGCGACGATCCCGCTCGACAGCATCGCCTACCGGTTCGACATCGTGCTGCGCGGGCGCCGCGTCGACCCTGTTCGAAAACCGGCTGGAGGGGAACTGATGGCACAGACGCTTGACTACCTGAAGGAAACGCCGTCGCAGACGGCCGGGCCTTACGTGCATATCGGGCTGGCCCCGGGCGCGGCCGGGTTTCGACATCTACGACCAGGAACTGGGCCGGGACATCGCCGGGCCGAACGCCAAGGGCGAACGCATCCGCGTCGAGGGCACGGTGATCGACGGCACCGGATCGCCGATCAAGGACGTGCTGCTCGAGGCCTGGCAGGCCAACGCCGACGGCAACCACGCCCATCCCGAAGGCGCGGCCGGTCGAGGACGGCTTTCGCGGCTGGGGCCGGGTCATCACCGATTTCGAGACCGGCGAATGGGGGTTCGACACGATCAAGCCGGGTTGCGTCATGGGCCGGTCGGGCCGGACGATGGCGCCGCATATCAGCCTTTGGATCGTCGCCCGCGGCATCAATATCGGGCTGCACACCCGGATGTATTTCGACGACGAACCCAAGGCCAACGCCGCCGATCCGGTGCTCAACCTGATCGAATGGGAAAACCGCCGCGACACGCTGCTCGCAAAGCGGTCGATGCGCGACGAAACGCCGGTCTATCGGTTTGATATCCGCGTCCAGGGCGAGACCGAGACCGTGTTCTTCGATATCTGACTTCGGCGGGAAAAACCCACCTCACCTGCCCGGCCACTGGACCGGGCAGGCATCGGAGGAAGAGCGTTCGGGCTCGCCTTAGAACTGGCGCAGCATCATGAACCGCACAAGATCGACCTTGACCGGCGATGAATAAGGCACGTCGGTCTGGTAGGTTTGCGTGCCGAAATCATGGTGCAGGTACTCGAAACGGTAGTTCCAGGGCGAGGCACCTGCCCGGGCTTCCACGCCAAGGCCGGCAACCCAACCTGTCGCGGTCTGCGTGTCCGGAAACTTGGTGCCGCCGGCGTTGGTGGTCGTCAGTTCGACCGACCCCACGGCACCGCCGGCAGTCAGGTAGAACAGGACATTGTTCTGCGCCACGCCCACGCGGCCCCGCAGCGATCCCATCGCCTTGACCTCTGCGGCGCAGTCCCAGGTCGGGTTGACACATGCCGCGTTGCCGCTGATGTCGCCAAGCGACACGTCGGCCTCGACGCCATACACCGTGTTACCGGTACTGCCGTTCCAGCCCGCAACACCGCTGAAGGCAAAGCCGTCGATGTCGAGACTACCGCTGGCGTCGAATTGATCGACGGTTCCAAAGCCGTAACCGACACCAACCCCTGCGTACATTCCGTCGAATATCGTCTGCGCTTCTGCCGCGCCCAAGGTCGCGGACATCGCCAGAACAGTAAGAAATTGTCTTCTCATTGGATTCCCTCCGAAGCAGATTCGCGCGTCAGAGGAAGGTTAACAGCATGTTAATAATCCGGCTTTGACCGGGATCAATTTTCCTGCATTCCCGTCAAAGCTGTGACCGGCCGACGGCACCATTCAGGTGTTGAACAGGAAATGCAGGACGTCGCCGTCCTTGACGACGTAGCCCTTGCCCTCGACCCGCATCTTGCCGGCGTCCTTGGCGCCCTGCTCGCCGCCAAGCTGACAAAATCGTCATAGGCGATGGTTTCGGCGCGGATGAAGCCACGTTCGAAATCGCCGTGGATCACGCCCGCCGCCTGCGGCGCCAGGGTGCCCTTGCCGATGGTCCAGGCGCGGGCCTCCTTCGGGCCGACGGTGAAATAGGTCTGCAGACCCAGAAGTTCGTAGCCCGGCGCGGATCAGCCGGTCGAGACCCGCCTCTTCCAGCCCCAGTTCCTCCAGGAACATCGTCGCCTCGTCCCGGTCGAGCTGGCGATCTCTTCCTCGATCTTGGCCGAGATCACCACCGCCGCGGCGCCCTGCGCCGCCGCCATCTTCTCGACCGCCTGCGGAATGGGCATTGCCCGTCGCCGCGTCCTCCTCGGCCACGTTGCAGACATAAAGGATCGGCTTGGTGGTCAGCAGTTGCAGCCCCGCCCAGGCCTTGGCGTCTTCCTCGGCCACTTCGACAACACGCGCCGGGCGCCCCTGCTCCAGCACCTTCAGCGCCGCCTTCAGCAGCCGCTCCTGCTGCACCGCCTCCTTGTCGCCGCCGCGCACCTTGCGCGACAAGCCCCTGAAGCCGCTTCTCGATGCTCTCGATGTCGGCCAGCATCAGCTCGGTCTCGATGGTCTCGGCATCGGCCACCGGATCGATGCGGCCCTCGACATGGGTGACGTCGTCGTCCTCGAAACAGCGCAGCACATGGGCGATGGCGTCGCACTTCGCGGATGTTGGCCAGGAACTGGTTGCCCAGCCCCTCGCCCTTGCGAGGCGCCCTTCACCAGACCGGCGATGTCGACGAAGGTCATCTGCGTCGGAATGATCGCCTTCGACTTGCCGATCTTCGCCAGCGTGTCGAGCCGCGCATCGGGCACCGCCACCGCGCCGACGTTGGGCTCGATGGTGCAGAACGGAAAGTTCGCCGCCTGCGCCGCCGCCGTGCGGGTCAGCGCGTTGAAGAGCGTCGACTTGCCCACGTTCGGCAACCCGACGATTCCGGTCTTGAACCCCATGCGATCCGCTCCTGCTGGTGATGCGCGGGCATGTAGGGGGGATGCGGTCACAGCGTCAAGGGCAGCCGCGCCAACAAAGAAGCCGCCGGCCCCATTGATTTCCCCGCGTACCTGACGCAAACCCGCAAAAGCCAAGCCAAGAGGACCGACATGACCCGGATCGACGCCAAATTCGCCGACCTGCGCGCCAGGGGTGCCAAGGCCTTCGTGTCCTACATCATGGCGGGCGATCCCGACTACGCGACCTCGCTGGAGATCGTCAAGGGACTGCCCGGCGCTGGCGTCGACATCATCGAACTGGGCCTGCCCTTCACCGATCCGATGGCCGACGGCCCGACGATCCAGCTTGCCGGCCAACGCGCGCTGGAGGGCGGGCAGACCCTGCAGAAGACCCTCGACATGGTGGCCGAGTTCCGCAAGGGCGACGACACCACCCCGATCGTGCTGATGGGCTATTACAATCCGATCTATTCGCGCGGCGTCGACCGGTTCCTGGCGGACGCCAAGTCGGCGGGCATCGACGGGCTGATCGTCGTCGACCTGCCGCCCGAGGAAGACGAAGAGCTGTGCATTCCGGCGCAGAAGGCGGGACTGAACTTCATTCGCCTTGCCACCCCCACGACCGACGACAAGCGTTTGCCCAAGGTGCTGCAGAATACCAGCGGTTTCGTCTATTACGTCTCGATCACTGGCATCACCGGCGCGGCGGCGGCGCAAGCGGCGGATGTCGGCCCCGAGGTGGCGCGGATCAAGGCGCAGACCGACCTGCCGGTGATCGTCGGCTTTGGCATCCGCACGCCCGAGACCTCGGAAGAGATCGCACGCATAGCCGACGGCGCGGTCGTCGGATCGGCCATTGTCAGCGAGATCGCCGCCGGCAAGCCAAACACCGAAATCCTGGCCTTCGTCAAATCACTGGCCGATGGCGCACACCGAGCCTGAACCGCCCGCCCTCGGCCCCTTTGCAGCGAAACCCGACAAGCAGGTACCGGTTTTCGGAGAAAATTGCGCGTAATAATAAATAGATAGAGCGGCATTCATGATTCAGAAATCATGGATGTTGCTCTAGCCAAGCGTCACGTCCAGCATCATCATCACGATCAGTCCCAGCACCAGACCGCCAGTGGCGATGTTCTGGTGGCCGTGGCGGTGGGTCTCGGGAATGATCTCGTGGCTGATGATATACAGCATCGCCCCCGCCGCGAAGGCCAGTCCCCAAGGCAGGGCAATGACAGAGCTTTGCACCGCCAGCACCCCCACCGCACCGCCCACAGGCTCGATGAGCCCGGTGGCCAATGCCACCATGAACGACCGCATCCGCGTGTATCCTTGCCCGCGCAGAGCCACCGCCACGGCCAGACCTTCGGGCGCGTTCTGCAACCCGATCCCTGTCGCCAGCGACATGCCATTGGCCAGATCGCCGCCTCCGAATCCGACGCCGACCGCCAGGCCCTCGGGGAAGTTGTGGATCGTGATCGCGATGACGAACAGCCAGATACGGGCCAGCGCACCGGGATCGCTGCCCTCGGGACCCTGAACGAAATGCTCATGCGGCAGCGCCTCGTTCAGAAGTGCCACAGCCAGCGCACCCAGCGCGATCCCCGCGGCCACAATCGAGGCCGCGATGCCGACACTGCCAAAAAGCGTCTCGGCTGCCGCGATCCCCGGTAGGATCAGCGAAAAGTACGAAGCCGACAGCATGACCCCTGCCGCGAAGCCCAGAAGCGCGTCGTTCAGGCGGCGGGAAATCGACCGACCGAACAGCACCGGCACCGCGCCGACCCCGGTCATCAGACCCGCCCCGAGACTGGCAATTATGGCAATCGTCACGAAATCCATCGCAACAGCAGATAACCCGGGCGCGCCGCCGCGGCCATTGTACATGTGGACGCATTGTCAGATCCGCGACCGGTTGCTAACAGCAATTGACAGAAGCGTCGCCAGAGGATTCCGCACATGCCCGTCATCACCGAAATCGAAGACCTCAAGCGGCTCTACAGACGCCGCACCCCGAAGATGTTCTTCGATTACTGCGAAAGCGGCTCGTGGACCGAACAGACCTTCCGCGAGAACTCGTCGGATTTCGACCTGATCCGTCTGCGTCAGCGCGTCGCGGTGGACATGACCAACCGCTCGACCGCCAGCACGATGATCGGCCAGGACGTGGCGATGCCGGTGGCGCTGGCCCCGGTCGGCTCGACCGGCATGCAGCACGCCGACGGCGAAATCCTCGCCGCGCGCGCCGCCGAGAAATTCGGCGTGCCGTTCACGCTGTCGACGATGTCGGTCTGCTCGGTCGAGGCGGTGGCCGAGGCGACGACCAAGCCGTTCTGGTTCCAGCTCTACGTGATGCGCGACCGCGACTTCGTGAAGCGCATGATCGAACGGGCCAAGGCCGCCAAATGTTCGGCGCTGGTGCTGACGCTCGATCTGCAAATCCTCGGCCAGCGCCACAAGGACCTGAAGAACGGCCTGACGGTCCCGCTGCGCCCTTCGATCGGCAACATCGTCGATCTCGCGACCAAGTGGCGCTGGATCTACGGCATGGCGCGGACCAAGAACCGCAGCTTCGGCAATATCGTCGGCCATATCGACGGCGTCAGCGACCTGACCTCGCTGTCGACCTGGGCCGCCGAAAGCTTCGACCCCAAGCTGGATTGGGATTATGTCAAGGACATCAAGAAGATGTGGGGCGGGCCGCTGATCCTCAAGGGAATCCTCGATGCCGAGGATGCCAGGCAGGCGCTTCAGGTCGGGGCCGACGCCATCATCGTGTCGAACCATGGCGGGCGCCAGCTCGACGGCGCGCTCAGCTCGATCCGGGTGCTGCCACAGGTCATGGATGCGGTGGGCGACAAGATCGAGGTGCATCTCGACAGCGGCATCCGCTCGGGCCAGGACGTGCTGAAGGCACTCGCACTTGGCGCGAAGGGCACCTACATCGGGCGCGCCTTCGTCTACGGGCTCGGAGCGATGGGTGAAAAGGGCGTGACCAAGGCCCTCGAGGTCATCCACAAGGAGCTTGACGTGTCGATGGCGCTCTGCGGCAGACGCGACGTGCAGTCCCTTGACCACGACGTGCTGCTGATCCCCGAGGATTTCGAAGGCCGCTGGCAAAAAGGTTCCTGACGCCCCGCCCTCTTTGGTATGCAAATATCCCCGCCGGCGGCATGCGAACCGCCGGCATCGCGCACGATTCGAAGGGCTGCGGGCTCGCGCCGCAACGCGCCCCAAAATGGCCTGCGGCGCAGCCGCTCTATCAGGAGACCGCGACCCTCGGTCGCCGTGCCAGCGCCACGACGCTGGGCAGGATGATCGCGATCAGCAGCGCCACGACGACAAAAGACACCCGCAGACTGAAGACCTGCGCCACGCCGCCCATCATCGCGGGGCCGACGAAGAAGCCGAAGAACCCGAACATCCAGGCCCGCGACAGGGCAAAGGCGCGCTGTCGCTCCAGCACCCGGACCCCGAGGATCGAGTTCACCGACGGCACGATCACCGCCATGCCCAGCCCGGTTACCGCCACTCCGATCAGCGCCATCCCGGGGCTGGCTGCGGCGGCGATGGTCAGGGCACCGGCCATGCCGCAGACCGCCGACCAGAAGATCAGCCGCACCTCGCCCAGCCGGGTCGCCACCACCTGGCCGGCCATCCGCCCCATCGCCATCATCAGGCCCAGCGTCGCGGGGCCGAAACTTCCCTCTCCCGGTGCGCCGCCCAAGGTGCGTTCGATATGCAGAGCGGACCAGGCTTCGGTCGCGTTCTCGCCGATGAAGGCGGCAAACAGCACCAGTCCGGTCAGCCCGATCACCTCCCACGGCGGCCGTCGCGGGACGCGGATGTCGTCGTCCCCGGCGCCCGTTTCGGCCTCGGGGCCGCCGGGCCACATCAGGGCCGCCAGCCCCAGCCCGGCCAGCGCCATCACCGGCAGCACCTCGACCGGTCCCTGCCCCGCGGCGCGCGCCAGCCCGGTCAGGAACGCCGTGGCGGCGAAGGCGAACGAGAACATCGCGTGGTTCAAATTCATCAGGTGCAGGCCGGCCCGCGTCTCCAGCGAGCTGATCCGCACGTTGGCGGTGATATCCAGCATCGAGACCGAAAGCCCGACGGCCAGCATCACCGCCCCCAGCGCCACGACGCTGCCCGCCAGGATCGGCAGCAGGCAGACGGCACTCAGCGCCAGACCCAGCACCGGCAGCGCCGCGCGCCCCAGCATACGGCCCAGCCATGGCGCCATCAGCATAGAGCCCATGGCGCCCGCCGCCGACATCAGCAGCGCTAATCCCATCGCCGCGTCCGAGGCGCCGACCGCGGTCTTGATATCGGGCATCAGCGCTGCGAAGCCACCCCACAGCACGCCCACCGCCGCCAGACCAGCCGCAGGGGCGCGCGACAGCCGCAATGCGTTCCACATGCTCATCGGCAGGTCTCCGGATGCTTCGCCCGCCGACCCTAGTTCAGGTGCTTGCAAAGTCGACTCGAATCCGCGCAGCCCTCACACGGCAGCGCGCGCCCGGCGTTTCAGCACCGGGCAGGTGCCGGGATCGTTCAGGATCACCTGGCACCGCAGGCACAGCACGCATTCGTTGGGATTGATCCGGCCCAGCGGGTCGATCGCCCCGACCGTGCACTTTGTCTCGCACAGCCGGCATTCGCGGCCGCATTGCGGGCGGCGGCGCAGCCAGTCGAAAACCTTCAGCTTGGCCGGGATCGCCAGCGCCGCACCCAGCGGGCAGAGGTAGCGGCAATAGAAGCGCTCGATGAACAGCCCCGCCACCAGCAGCACCAGCACGAAGGCCACGAACGGCCAGGCCCGCATCATCCGCATCGAGATCGCGGTCTTGAACGGCTCCACCTCTGCCAGGATCAGCGCCTCCTTCATCGAGTAGAACGACAGCCCCAGGATCGCGACGAAGAGGGTGTACTTGATCACCCACAGCCGTTCATGCAGCGCGTGCGGCACCGCGATCTGGCGGACGCCCAGTCGCTGTGCGAGAGCGTTGGTCAGTTCCTGCAAGGCGCCGAACGGACACAGCCAGCCGCAATAGACCCCGCGCCCCAGGAACAGCAGGCCCAGCGCCACGCCGCCCCAAAGCGTGAAAATTACCGGCTCGATCAGGAAAGTCTCCCACGAAAAGCCGTTCAGCAGCGAATGCAGGAAGGCCACCACCTGCACCACCGACAGCTGCCCGTTCAGGCCCCATCCCAGCCAGACCAGGGTGACCGCCAGGAACCCCAGCCGCACCGTGCGCCACAAGCGCGGGCGCTTCACGAAGGGCTCTTGCAGGAACATGATCGTGGTCAGCAGCGCCAGCATGATCGCGACACCGATCACCTGAAGACGCTTGGCCTCCCAGGTCTGGCGCCACAGCGGCAGCGGCTCGGGCGGTGGCGGCTGGACGAAACGGTCGGGCAAGACATAGTCGACGCCCATGCTCAGCATCCGCTCCGCCTCGCCCTCCACCGCCGCGGGACGGGTGGCGGTGACCTCGACGCGGAACGGCGCGGTGGGATCGAAAGCAGGATCGCCGAGCCGGAAGATGCTGCGCTCCTTGAACTCGGGAAGGTCCTCCAGCGCCAGCTTGTCGATCCGCGTGAAACCGTCGCCGTGCAATCCAAATCGCCGGCCGTCCTGCACCACCTCGATGCGGTCGAACGTCCCGCTGCGCCGCCATTCGGTGCCGCGATGCCCCTGCAACCCGCGCGACGCAACGAAGAGCGCGACCTCGCCCGCGCCCAGGGTGGCGATGATCCTGGAATACTGCTGCTCTCCGAGCAGGTTCTGGCCGATCGTCGGCGGATCCGCCAGCCCGACCCACAGGTCGATGAAGTCGCCCCCACCGGGCTCGACCGGCACCTTGGCACCTGCGAAAGCGGGGGCAGCCTCGGCCATGCTGACGGTCCCGCGGGCCAGCGCGCCGATGGTCAGCAGGTCTTCGGCCGTGCGCGGCTCGAACCCGGTGCGCAGGATCCCCTGCCCCGGCACCAGCCCACGATCCAGCGCCAGCAGGCGCGCGGTGCGCAGGATCGAGGCGCGGATCACGCCAGTCGACACCGTGGCCCGCGCAATGACATCCGGCGCGCCATCTTGCCCCGCCGGCGTGTCCAGCGCATCGGCCAGGTCGATGCCGGCAAAGCCCGAAACGAACCGCGCGATATCCTCGTCCGACAGGCCCAGCGTCAGGATCGGCTCGTTGTGCCGGACCAGCACCGCGCCGCTGATCACCCCGTCCGCATCGACCGCGACCAGCACGTCCAGCGGCTTGCCGGAATAGCCCACCGAGCTGACGACTTCCCAGGTCGAGGCGACGTGGCCCGCCAGGTCGCCCCCCGTCCCCGACACCCGCCAGCCGGGAACCGCGCCCTCGGACCGCTCGATCCGCGCGGTGGCGAGGCCCGGAAAAAGCCTCCGGGCCAGGTCGGCGTCTGGCGCCACCACTGCGACCGGCGGGTCGGGTACCAGAAAGGATTGCGCGGCGGCGATGCCGGAGAGCGCCGCCCAGAAGGCGACCGCAACAGGCAGGAACCGCCTTCGAAGAAGGGCGTGGGACATGGGCCAGCGGTACGCTCAACCAGTTTTCCGCGCCTTGATAAAGGTCAAGGTACGCCAAGGCCCGAAGATGCAATGTCGCGCAGACCCATCAGCAGATCGGAGATTCGATATGAGATCCACGCGCCCCGCAATCAACGCGTCGCTTCTTGCCAGCGCCGCCTTCGCGCTGACCTTTTCGGCGCAAGGACTTTCGGCCCAGGAAAAGCCAGCCGATCACGGCGACGACGCCTCGGCGGCCTATCAGCCCAGCATGACGACGCTGGGCCAGTTGAATGTCGAGATCCCCGGTCGCAAGCCGGGCGATCCGGTGATGACCCCGTCCGAGTACCAGAAGGCCAACACGGTCTACTTCGAACGTTGCGCGGGCTGCCATGGCGTGCTGCGCAAGGGCGCGACCGGCAAGGCGCTGACCAGCGACCTGACGCGCGAGCTTGGCTTCGAGCATCTGCGCGACTTCATCACCTACGGCTCGCCCGCGGGCATGCCGAACTGGGGCACCTCCGGCGACATGTCCGAGGAAGACGTCGATATGATGGCGCGCTACCTGCTGCTTGATCCGGCGGTGCCGCCCGAGTTCGGCATGGCCGACATGCGCGCGTCCTGGAAGGTGCATGTCGCCCCCGAGGACCGCCCGACCGAGAAGATGAACGACTGGGACATCGACAACCTGTTCTCGGTCACCCTGCGCGATTCGGGCGAGATCGCCCTGATCGACGGCGCAAGCTACGAGATCAAGAAGATCTCGAAACCGGCTATGCCGTGCACATCAGCCGGATCTCGGCCTCGGGCCGCTATCTCTTCGTGATCGGCCGCGACGCCAAGGTGAACATGATCGACCTGTGGATGGAAAGCCCCGACACGGTGGCCGAAATCAAGGTCGGCGCCGAGGCACGGTCTGTCGAGACCTCGAAATTCGAGGGCTACGAGGACAAGTACGCCATCGCGGGCGCCTACTGGCCGCCGCAGTTCGTGATCATGGACGGCGACACGCTGGAGCCGCTGCGCATCAAGTCGACGCGCGGCATGACCTATGACGAGCAGACCTATCACCCCGAACCCCGCGTCGCGGCGATCCTCAGCTCGCACTACAAGCCCGAGTTCCTGGTCAACGTGAAGGAAACCGGCAAGATCCTGATGGTGGATTATTCCGACATCGAGGCCCTGCAAGGTGACCGAGATCAATGCCGAACGGTTCCTGCATGACGGCGGTCTCGACAGCACCCAGCGCTACTTCCTGACGGCGGCCAACGCGCGCGGCAAGGTGGTGGTGATCGACACCAAGGAAAGCGAACTGCTGGCGGTGATCGAGACCGAGGGCGCAGACACCGCACCCCGGACGCGGCGCCAATATCGATGCACCCGACCTATGGTCCGGTCTGGGCGACCTCGCACCTGGGCGACGATACGGTCGCGCTGATCGGCACCGACCCCGAAGGGCATCCCGAACACGCCTGGAAGATGGTGCACCAGCTTTACGCCCTTGGCGGCGGGTCGCTGTTCGTCAAGATCGCACCCGGAATCAGAGCACCTCTATGTCGATGCGACCGCTGAACCCGGATGCCGAGACGTCTGGTTCGGTGGCGGTGTTCAAGGTCGCCGACCTGGCGCAGGAAGAGCCGGAGTACACGGTGCTACCGATCGTCGAATGGGCCGGTATCGCCGAAGGCCAGCCCCGCGTCGTGCAGGGCGAGTTCAACCAGGCCGGCAACGAGATCTGGTTCTCGGTCTGGAACGCGGCGGATCTGGAAAGCGCCATCGTGGTCGTCGACGACAAGACGCTCGAACTGAAGCACGTGATCAAGGACCCGCGCCTGATCACGCCGACCGGCAAGTTCAACGTCTACAACACGCGGGCAGACGTCTACTGATCTGTTCCTTGGCAGGGGGCGCGCTGGTCCGGTCCCCTGTCATTTTCGCCCCTGTTCGAAACAAGAACGAGAAAAGCGCCATGAGAAGTACGGGCAAAGTGTATCTGATCGGTGCCGGACCGGGCGACCCGGAGCTGATGACCCTGCGCGCGGTCCGCATGCTGGCGGAGGCTGATGCGGTGGTCTACGACAGGCTGGTTTCACCGGAAATCATGGCAACCGTTCCGCGCACAGCACGGCTGGTGCCGGTGGGCAAGACCCCGGGCGCGCATACGGTGCCGCAGGACCGCATCAACGAAATTCTCGCCGAACTGGCCGGCGCGGGCCTGACGGTCGCGCGGCTGAAGGGCGGCGATCCGATGATCTTCGGCCGCGGCTCGGAAGAGGCGGCCTATCTGGCGCTGCGCGGCATCGCCGTCGAATACGCGCCCGGCATCACCTCGGCGCAGGGCGCCGCCGCCTCGACCGGCGTGCCGCTGACCCATCGCGGGCTGGCAGGTGCCGTGCAATATGTCACCGGCCACCGGCAAGCGGACCGCACGCTCGATCTCGACTGGAAGCGGCTGGCCGATCCCGACACCACGCTCGTGGTCTACATGGGTGTCGCCAACATCGGCCAGATCGCCCTGCGCCTGATCGCCGAAGGCATGCCCGCCGGGCTGCCGGTCATGGCCGATCGCCAATGCCACGACCCCGCGCGAGGCGCGGCTGATCTCGCGGCTGGACCGGATCGCGCTGGACCTGCGCGACTGGCCGATGGACGGGCCGGTGCTGTTCTTCATCGGGCATGTGGTGTCGCTTTATGCCGGACGGCGCGCAGGACTGCCGCAGGTCGCGCAGCACCTGAACGCGGTGGCCCATGCGTAGCCTTCTGACATCGTTTGCATTGTGGCGGCACCGCCTGGGCCGACGACCCCGACCCGGTCGCGCTGAAACGGCTGGTGCATCAGGATTGCGGCTCGTGCCACGGCATGACGCTGAAGGGCGGGCTGGGCCCCGATATCCGGGCCGCGACCATCCCGCATTACTCGGCACGAAGACCTGAAGGCCGTGATCCTCGACGGCATCCCCGGCACGCCGATGCCGCCCTGGCGCCCGCTGATCACCGAGGCCGAGGCCGAGTGGATCGCGCGCTATCTGCTGGAAGGCGACGCGTCATGAGCCGGCTTGCGGCGGCTGATCGCCGGGCTGTTCCTGGCCACCGCGCGCCTTGCAGACGAAATCCGCGCGACCGGCGATCTGGGCCTGATCGTCGAACGCGAGACCGGCTCGCTGCTGCTGATCGACCAGTCCGACCGCGCCGCGATCGGCCGGATCGAGGGCTTGGGCGATCTCAGCCACGCCTCGCTGGTCTATTCGCCCGATCAACGGTTCGCCTATGTCTTCGGCCGCGATGGCGGGCTGACCAAGGTCGATATCGTCACGCAATCCATCGCCGCCCGCGTCATGCAGGCGGGCAATTCCATCGGCGGCGCGATTTCCGACGACGGGCAGCTGGTGGCGGTGTCGAATTACGAACCCGGCGGCGTGCGCGTCTTCGACGCGGACACGCTGGAACTGGTGGCGGACATCCCGACCGGCTCGAAGACCATCGGTCTGGTCGACGCGCCCGGGCGGCGGTTCGTGTTCACGCCTGTGGGACGCGGGCGAGACCTGGATCGCGGACCTGTCGGGCGCGGCACCTGCCGTGACCAAGATCGACGGACATCGGTGCCAATCCCTATGACGCGCTGATCACCGGCGACGGGCGGACCTACATCGCCGGGCTTTTCGGCGAGGACGGGCTGACCGCGCTGGACCTGTGGGACGCCGCCCCGCAACCGGTCCGCGTGCTGCCCGGCTATGGCCGCGGGCAAGAGGACCTGCCGGTCTACAAGATGCCGCATCTGGAAGGCTGGGCGCAGGCGGGCGGCGAGTTCGTGCTGCCCGCCGTCGGTCATCACGAGGTTCTGTGGGTCGATGCCGACGACCTGACCGAAACCGGGCGCACGCCAGACCCACGGCCAGCCGGTCTTCGCCATGGCGCGGCCCGAC
Source organism: uncultured Alphaproteobacteria bacterium (assembly GCA_963768205.1). GTDB lineage: Bacteria > Pseudomonadota > Alphaproteobacteria > Rhodobacterales > Rhodobacteraceae > JAHELH01. The sequence continues at coordinate 215,209 of CAVYHB010000004.1, forward strand.
GGGCGGCAGGTCTGGGTGAACTTCGCGCATCCGCTGAACGACACGATCCAGGTGATCGACACCGCTGACCAAGCAGGTGATCCACGAGTTCAAGCCCGGCCCCGCCGTGCTGCACATGGAATTCACCCCGCGCGGCCACGAGGTCTGGGTCTCGGTCCGCGACGCCGGCAAGGTCATGGTCTACGACACGCATAGCTTCGAAAAACTGGCGCGAAATCCCGGCCACCAGCCCCTCTGGCATCTTCTTTACCGCGCGCGCTCACCGGACGGGGTTGTGAACATGGAATTCGTCACCGACCCGCTGGACGCGCGCCTGCTGGACGACTGGCAGCGCGACCTTCCGATCACGGCGCAGCCCTTCGCCGCAGATCGGCGCGGTGCTGGGGCTTGGCCGAGGCCGACGTGCTGGACCGGCTGGCGCGGATGCGCGAGGCCGGGCCGGATCACCCGTGTCGGCGGCCACCTGCGCGCCCAATACCGTCTCGGCCAGCACGCTTGCCGCCATCGCCGCGCCCACCGACCGGATCGAGGAGGTGGCGCGCGATCATCGGCGCGGAACCGGGCGTCAACCATTCCTATCTGCGCGAGCACCGCATCAACCTGTGGTTCGTCGCCACCGGCCCCGACCGCGCCCATGTCGATGCCACGCTGGCCCGGATCGAGGCACGCAGCCGGGCTTCGGGTGCTCGACTTGCGACTGGTGCGGCCGTTCAACGTCGACCTGGGCTTTTCGCTGAGCAGGCGGCGGCAGCAAGCCGCCACGCACCGCGCGCCGGTGCACGCGGCGGCGATGATGCCCGGCGACCGGCAGATCTTGCAGGCACTGACCAGCGGCATGGAACTGATCCCGCGCCCCTTATGCCGCCATCGCGCATGAACTTGGCCGCAGCGAGGACGAGGTTCTGGCCCGCGTCCGGGCCCTTTCGGACGCCGCCGTCATCTCGCGCCTTGGCGTCATCGTGCGGCACCGCGCGCTGGGCTGGCGTGCCAATGCGATGGTGGTTTGGGACCTCCCGTCGGACAGGATCGACGCCGCCGGCCCGCAGCCTTTCGGCGCATCCCGGCGTGACCCTGTGCTATGAACGCACCCCGGTCCGAGGGCATCTGGCCCTACCGCCTCTATTCCATGATCCACGCGCGGTCGCGCAGCGAGGCGATGGACGTTCTGTCCGCGCGCCGCCGACCTGCCCGAACTGCGCGGCGTGCCGCACCGGGCGCTGTTTTCGGTGCAGTGCTTCAAGCAGACCGGCGCGCTGATCGCTTTGAAAAAGGAGACGGCGGCATGAGCCATGCTGGACGATATCGACCGCGCGCTGCTGAACCGGTTGCAGGACGATCTGCCGCTGGTGCCCGCATCCCTTCGCGGCGGTCGCGGCAAGAACTGGGGCTGGACCGAGGCCGAGGTGATCGCCCGGATCGACGCGGATGAAAGCGGACGGCGTCATCACCCGATTCGGCCCGTTCTTCGACGCCGAGGCGATGGGCGGCGCGTTTTGCCTTTGTGCCATGGCAGTACCGGCGGACCGGTATCGACGCGGTCACCGAACAGGTCAATGCCTACCCGGAAGTCGCGCATAACTACGAGCGCAGCCACAAGTTGAACATGTGGTTCGTGCTGGCGACCGAGGACAAGGCCAGGATCAAGGCCGCCGCCGACGCCATCGAGGCCGAGACCGGGCTGGCGGTGCTGCGGTTTCCGAAGTTGCAGGAATTCTTCATCGGCTTCCGGGTGGCGGCATGATGATGGACACCACTGACCGCCGCATCATCGAGGCGACGCAGCAGGGGCTGCCGCTGGTGGCCGCGCCCTATGCCGCCCTGGCCGAGACCCTGGGCTGTCAGCGAAGATACCGTGATCGCCCGGCTGGCACGGCTGAAGGCCAGCGGCGTGATCCGCCGCATCGCCGCCGCGCCCAACCACTACAAGCTGGGAATGGTCGCCAATGGCATGACCGTCTGGGATGTCGAGGATGCCCGCATCGCCGAACTGGGTCCGTTGGTCGGCGCGCTGCCGTTCGTCACCCATTGCTACGAACGGCCCCGCGCCCTGCCCGACTGGCCCTATAACCTGTTTGCCATGGTCCACGGCTCGGACCGCGACGAGGTCGAGGCGAAACGCGCGCAGATCGCGGTCCTGCTGGGTGCCGCCAGCCGCGGCGGCGACGTGCTTTACTCTACCCGCATTCTGAAAAAGACCGGGCTGCGGCTGCGGCAAAAGAAAGACTAGGCCGATGTTCCGCTTGACCGAATACATGCACCAGCTTGTCCACCCAACGCCGGTGCGTCCGCGCAAACCGGTGGATCAGGTCAAGCCTGTGGTGATCTGGAACCTCACCCGGCGCTGCAACCTGCGCTGCCGGCATTGCTATACCGTCTCGGCGGATGTCGATTTTCCGGGCGAGCTGTCCCACGAACAGGCGATGGAAACGCTCGAGGACCTGGGCCGCTTCCGGATCCCGGCGCTGATCCTGTCGGGCGGCGAGCCGCTCGACCGCAAGGACCTCTTCACCATCGCGACCCGCGCGAAAAAGCTGGTGCGGATGCTGGCCCTGTCGACCAACGGCACCAAGATCCACGGCGAGAACGCCGACCGGATCGCCGATATTGGCTTTCACTACGTCGGGATTTCCATCGACGGGATCGGTGCGACGAACGATTGGTTCCGCGGTGTGAAGGGCGCTTTCGACGATGCGGTGCGCGGGGTGCGCGAGTGCAAGGCACGCGGCATCAAGGTCGGACTGCGGTTCACGCTGACCAAGGACAACGGCAAGCATCTGCCTGATATTCTTACACTTTGCGACGACGAGGGCGTCGACAAGTTCTATCTTTCCCACCTGGTCTATGCTGGACGCGGCGACAAGCACCGGGGCGAGGATGCCGAGCATTCGCCGACGCGTGCCGCGATGGACCTGCTGATCGCCCGGGCCAGGCATGCCGCCGAGGGTGGCCCGCCGCTGGATATCGTCACCGGCAACAACGATGCCGACGCGGTCTATTTCCTGAACTGGGCGGCGCGGCATTTCGACAATGCCAAGCTGGATCACCTGCGCGAACACCTGGCGGCCTGGGGCGGCAATTCCTCGGGCGTGGGCGTCGCCAACATCGACCCGCAGGGCAAGGTGCATCCCGATACCTACTGGTCGGACTACACGATCGGCTCGGTCAAGGAGACTCCGTTCTCGGAATTGTGGACGGGCAGCGATGCGATGCTGGCGCAGTTGCGGCTGCGGCCGCGGCCACTGAAGGGGCGCTGCGGGGCCTGCAAGCACCGCGAGATTTGCGGCGGCAACACCCGCATCCGCGCACTGCAACTGACCGGCGATCCCTGGGCCGAAGACCCCGCCTGCTACCTGTCGAATGCCGAGATCGGGGTCGAGGAGGCCCGGCTTGTGTCCGTCACGCCGTTCCGGGGGAAGCGCCATGATCCTGCGCATAATTTCAGCTAGCCTTCTGGGCCTCGGGGCGCTTGGGGCCGCCGCCGATCCGGTCGGCGAATACGCGACCCATTGCGCTGACTGCCACGGCGCGCAGCGGCTTGGGGCCATCGGCCCTGCGCTGATCCCGCAGACGCTGGGGCGGATGCGCGGGCCGGATCTTGAAACCGTGATCGCGCGCGGCCGTGCTTCGACGCAGATGCCGGCATTCGACGAAACTCTGACCGCGGACGAAATCGCGGCGCTGGCCACGTACCTGCAAACGCCGCTCGACGAGGTGCCCGCTTGGGGCGAGGCGGAAATAGCCACAAGCCGCGAGATGCGCGACGACTACGCCGCCGCCGCCAGCCCGCAATGGGACGCCGATCCGATGAACATCACTCTGGTGGTCGAAACCGGCGATCATCATGTCAGCGTGCTGGACGGCGACACGTTTCAATCGCTCGACCGCTTCCCTACTCCGTTCGCCGTGCATGGCGGGCCGAAGTTCACCCCCGACGGGCGCTTCGTCTTCATCATGTCGCGCGATGGCTGGGTGCAGAAATACGACCTCTGGTCGTTGCAGGAGGTCGGCCGCATCCGCGCCGGCCTCAATAGCCGCAACATCGCGATCAGCCATGACGGGCAGTGGCTGGCGGTGGCGAACTACCTGCCGATGAGCCTGACGATCCTGTCGACCGAGGACCTGTCGGTGGCCCGCGTGATGCCGGTAATCGCCAAGGACGGCACGTCCAGCCGGGTTTCGGCGGTCTACCAGGCGCCGACGCGCAAAAGCTTCATCCTGGCCCTGAAGGACGCGCCCGAGATCTGGGAGGTCGCCACCGATCCCAACGCCGATCCGGTCTACGAGGGTTTCGTGCACACCCACGAAAAGGGCATGGTCGAGGCGATTGCCTCCTCCGAAGGCCTCTTCGCCCGTCGCCGGATCGAGACCGCCGAACCGGTCGACGACTTCTTTTTCACGCCCGATTACCGCTTCCTGATCGGCGCCGCCCGCGACGGTGCGCGGGGCGTGGTGATCAACATGCCGACCGGCACGCAGGTCGCCGAACTGCCGCTTCCCGGCCTGCCGCACCTGGGGTCCGGCATCTCCTGGATGCGCGACGGAGTGCGGGTGATGGCGACGCCGCATCTGCGCGAGGCGAAATTGTCGATCATCGACACCGAGAACTGGGAGGTCGTCGGAACAATCGACACCGATGGTCCCGGCTTCTTCCTGCGCAGCCACGAGAACACGCCCTATTTCTGGGCCGACGTGTTCTTCGGCCCGAACAAGGACGCGATGCACGTCATCGACAAGCAATCCCTGAACATCGTGCGCACCCTGCGCCCGGTGCCGGGCGCCACGGTGGCGCATGTCGAGTTCACCCGTGACGGGCGGCACGCGCTTGTCTCGGTCTGGGAGGATGACGGCGCGGTCATCGTCTACGACGCGGAAACGCTAAAGGAAATCACCCGGCTGCCGATGCGCAAGCCGTCAGGAAAGTACAATGTCTGGAACAAGATCACCTTCTCCGAAGGCACCAGCCACTGAGGCGCTGATCGTCGCCCACGGCCAGCCCTCCGACCCCGGCCCCGCCGAGGCCGAGATCGCGCAGCTTGCGGCCCGCGTGGCCGATTACCTGCCGGGACGGCGGGTACGCGGCGTGACGCTGGCCGCGCGCGGCGCGCTGGAAAAGGCGCTGGCGGATTGCGCCGCGCCGCCGGTGATCTATCCGCTGTTCATGAGCGACGGCTGGTTCACCGAAAGCGCGCTGCCGAGGCGGCTGAACGGATCTGCTGGACGGGTGCTGGCGCCGCTGGGGCTGGACCCGGCGCTGGCCCGGCTTGCCGCCGAGACCATCGCGGCCCGCTGCGCTGCGCGCGGCTGGACACCGGCGGAGGTGACGCTGGTCATCGCCGGCCACGGCTCTGGCCGCAGCCGCAACGCCGCCCGCGCCGCCCGTGCCTTCGCCGCGCAAGTGGCGAACCGGGTGGCATTGCGCGACATTCGCATCGGATTCGTCGAGGAAGCGCCCTCGATCGCCGAGGCGGCACAGGATGCGGGTGCAAAGGCGATCTGCCTGCCGTTCTTCGCCGCCACCGGCGGGCATGTTCTGGACGACGTGCCGCAGGAACTGGCCCGTGCCGGGTTCACCGGAGAGGTGCTTGAGGCCATCGGCGTCTCGGCAAAGATCCCGGCGCTGGTCGCAGAGGCGCTGGCGCGAGCCGAACTGACCGAACCGCGGGCCTAGCGCCGGGTTCAGCGCGCCAGCGCGGCAATCGCCTCGGTGTCGGGAAAACAAGTGGCGGCGCGACCCGTGGCCTCTTGCCAGCGCCCGATGGACCGCCGGGTCTTGTAGCCCGGCAACCCGTCGACGCCGCCGACGTCATGCCCTTGGCGTTCAAGTGTCTCCTGCATCCCGGCAATGTCGGCGCGGCGCATCCGCCCGATCTGGCCCCAGCGGGCCGTGAAATCCCCCACTCCGTACTGGATTCGGTCGCCGACGTGCCCCACGAAAAGCGCGTAAAGGTCGGAGGTGTTGTAATCCTTCAGCACGTAGAAATTCGGCGTCACGACGAACGCCGGGCCATGCCGACCGGCGGGCATCATCAGGAACCCCTCGCCGCTGCGCTCGTGTTCCGGAAACGGACGGCCCGACACGCGCTTGATCCCCATCGCCTCCCACCGGGCGATGGTCTTGCCCTGGTCCGGGCCCTCCAGCGCGCAGGAGACGCTGTCGGGCACCGTCACCTCGAATCCCCAGTCGCGCCCCGCGACCCAGCCGTGCCGGGCCAGGTAATTGCCGATCGAGGCGATGGTGTCGGCCTCCGACCGCCAGATGTCGGCGCGTCCGTCGCCGTCGCCGTCCGAGGCGTATTCCAGGAAACTCGACGGCATGAACTGCGGCTGACCCAGCGCCCCGGCCCAGCTGCTTTTCATCGTGCCGGGCGGCGCGTGACCGGCTTCGGCAATGCGCAACGCTGCGATCAGTTCGCCTTCGAAATAGTCGGCGCGCCAGCCCATGAACGCCTTGGTCCCAAGCACCTCGAACACGTCATGCGGGATATTCACGCGGCCGTAGCCGCTTTCGCGCCCCCAGATCGCCAGGATGATCCGCCCCGGTACGCCGCTGCGCGCTTCCGTCGCGGCAAGCGCCCCGGCATGGCGTTTGGCCATCTGCCGCCCGACCGAGGCCGCCCCGTCGACCGACCCGCGGGTGAAGTATTTCGACGGCGCGCCGAATTCCGCCTGCAACTGGACCTTCGGCGGTTTGCCGGTCGATCCGGGTGGCACCAGGTCGGGCAGGGTCCAGTTCAGCGCGACGTTGGCGAATGCCGCGTCGAATGTGGCCCGCTCGACGCCCTGCGCGCGCGCCTGCGGCCAGACGGTCTGTTCCAGCCAGGTGTGGAACTGGCGCTCGACCGCCTTGCGGTCCTGGGAAAGCGCGGCGCTGCTGGCGCAGGCGAGGGCCATCAGAAATGTCAGAACGCGAATGATCAAACCCCTGATCCTCTTGGTCGTGTGCAACCGAACCTAACCCATTTTCCCGCGACAGCCAGCCGGTGTCGCTTTTCGCGGGGATTTTTCGCAAACATGCCGGACGCGGCGCCCGCGACGCTGCATTGTCGCAGGCAACAGCGGAGGCACGCCCCATGACCGAACCCCTCGTCAGAACCCGGTCAGGCGGCCGCGCGGCACGGCGGGCGTTGCGACAGGCGCCGGATTTCGCGATGCTTCCGGGGTTGGGCAACAAGCTGCCGTTCTGCGAGGTCATGGACGGCGCGCAGGTCGAGCGGATCGACGCCGCCTCGATGGACATCCTGGAAAACGTCGGCGTGCATGTTCCGCGACGACATCGCGCTGGCCGACTGGCGCCGCGCCGGCGCCAAGGTGCGCGGCGAGACCGTGTCATCTCGACCGCGGGCTGGTGCGCGAGCTGATCGCCACGATCCCGGCCAGACTTCACCTATCACGCCCGCAATCCGGCAAAGAACGTGCCGCTTGGGCGGGCCGACAGTCGATCTTCGTGCCGATGACCGGCGCGCCCTATCTGCGCGATCTCGACGACGTGCGGCGCAACCCGACGCTGGATGATCTGGCGAATGTTCCACAAGCTGAGCCACATGTTGCCCGCGCTGCATTCCAGCGCGCATCACATCGTCGAACCCTACGATCACCCGATCAGCCAGCGGCACCTGCGCATCACCTATTCGTCGATGAAGCATTCCGACAAGACGTTCATGGGCATGACCACCTCGCCCCAAGAACGCCGAGGACGTGCATGGACATGTGCGCGATCCTGTTCGGCGCCGATTTCATGGACACCCACCCGGTCGTGACCGGCAACTGCAACGGCAACTCGCCGCTGGTCTGGGACGAAACCATGCTGGGCGCGATGCGCGCCTTCTGCCGCGCGCAACCAGCCGGTCCTGTGCTCGCCCTTCGTGCTGGGCGGCGCCAACACGCCGGCCTCCGTCGCCGCCGACCGTGGCGCAACTGAACGCCGAGGCGCTCAGCGCGCTGGCCTACACGCAGGTGATCCGCAAGGGCTGCCCGGCGATCTACGGCCACTACCTGTCGACCGTGTCGATGAAGTCCGGCGCGCCGATGGCGGGCACGCCCGAGATCAGCCTGATGAACTTCATGATCGGCCAGATGGCGCGGTTCTACGGCGTGCCCTGGCGCACCTCGAACACGCTGGGCGGGGCCAAGACCTTCGACGCGCAGGCCGGCTATGAGAGCGCCACGACGCTGTCGGCGGTGCTGCATGCCGGGGCCAATTACATCTGGCATTCGGCGGGCTGGAACGAGGCCGGGATGCATTGTTCGGTCGCCAAGTTCGTCGTCGATGCCGAACAATGCGCGATGGGCTACCGCATGGCCGAAGGCATCCGCTGGGACGATTTCGACGAGGCGCTGGCCGCCGTGCGCGATGTCGGGCCCGGGCGGGCACTATCTCGGCCATCCGCATACGCTGGAAAATTTCCAGCGGGCGTTCTTCATGCCGGAGCTGTTCGACAACAACTCGATCGAGCAATGGCAGGCCGAGGGCAGCGTCGAGATCACCGAACGCGCCCTGGACCAGCGCCCGCAAGCTGCTGAGCGACTATCGAGGAGCCCAAGCTGGACGCGGCGGTGGACGAGGCGCTGCTGGACTACATCGCGCGGCGCGAGCGCGAGATCCCGGCGGCGGACGCGCTGAACCAGAGTTTCTAGGACCTTTCAGGCCATCGCCCGCAATCGAGAGCGGATGTATTTAGTAGCGGACCGGTAATGGCTCGGCCCCGCCGCCTCGGCCCAACGGCCCGGCGTCCAGTCGTTATTGGCCCCCTTCATGGGGCCGCCGTAAAGCTCGCCTTCGGACCTCTTGTTCAGGAATGTCAGTAACTTGTCGTGACCCGCACGCAACAGATCCATTGCCTGCGTCCATGTCATCCCCGCCTGCCGCCGACGCAGGTCAGCGTTGTAGCGTTTCAGATCGTTCCACTTGTAACCCTCGGCGGGGAAATGCACGGGATTGCCCGCCATTCCATCGGCGTACCAGCCAAGAAACAGGTCGATCCAATGGGCCCGATGCGCAATCACATCCTTGATTGACGTGGCCTCGTCGTCTTTCAATATGGCAGCTGCCGGATCGGCTTTTTCGATCATGGACAGAAGCTTGCCGAACTCCTTTTCAGTGACATGCAAGAGTTCGGGTTTGTTGCTGGCCGCCATGATCCTCGCCTTTTTGTCTGTTAAGACCCTGCCAGTTGATAAGATTTCGCGCCATGACCTGCGTCAAATCCACCTCTTATTCTGCCCCCGCCCGCCATTCGCGCCAACGCATCACCGCATTGGCCCCGATCCGCGCGAAGAGCTGCGGTGGCAGGCGTTTGGGCTGCGCCTCGGCGCTGAAATGACGGGTGATGTCCGAGGTCTCGCCGCAGGCCAGTTCCGCCGCCCCGATCCCGGTCAGGGTACCCCGCGTGGTGCCCAACCCGTTCTGCACACAGCCTGAGAACAGCCCGTCGATCCAGCTCTCGCATCACCGCCACGCCGTTCAGCGACAGGCACAAATGCCCGGCCCAGCTGTATTCCATCGCCATCCCCTTCAACGCCGGAAACCGCTGACCGAACTTGCGCTGATGCGCTTTCGCCGCCCTGGCGACGTCGGACTCCGACGGGTTCATTCCGGGCTGCATCACCGCACAGGTTCGCGTGACGATACGGTTGCCGCCCTGCCCGGTATCGATCCGGCGCACGGTTGTCCCCATCGGGTCCGACGGCGTGACACCCCAACGGGATTGACCGCCAAGGCGTTGCTAGCTGCTCCTCGTCCAGCTCTGGCGTCATCGAGGCGAAAAGGAACAGCTGCATCAGCCGCCCCCGCGCGAAGCCGAAGCTTTCCAGGTGCCCGTTCACCGTCAGGATCACCCGCGCCGCGCTGACCGACCCCTTCGGCGCCGCAACGCGCCAACCGCCGCTCTCCGGCGTGAACCCCGTCGCCGGCGTGTTCTCGTAAATCTCCACATGCCGCGCCAACCCCGCGCCCAGCCCACGGACGTAGCCCGCCGGTTGCAGCATCACCGTGCCCGGCGTGTGCAGGCCCGAGACATAAAGCGCGCTGCCGGTCATCTCGCGCATCTGGCCCGCGTCGAGCATCTCGTACCGCTCGCCCAGGGCGTCCAGATGCGCTGGCATAGCTGAGGTTGTGCCGGTGCGACGCCGCCGAGGCCGCGCCGTTCACCTTGCCCGCCGGATCGAAGAAAGCGGCGTCGATTCCGTAGTCTTGCACCGCCTCGCGGGCAAATTCGATGGCCTGCCGATTGAGCGCGATCATCGTGCGGTCGTCGCCCGGCCCGGCATAGTCGGACGATGCCAGATCATGCGGCAGGTCGATCATGAAACCCGAGTTTCGCCCGGCGGCGCCCTCGGCCAGCCGCGCCGCCTCCAGCACCACGATCCGCGCCCCGGGCTGCAACTGCGTCAGCCGCCGTGCCGCCGAAAGACCGGCAAATCCCGCGCCGATGACGACGAAATCCGCGGTGATGTCGCGGTCGAGCACCCGCGCCGGCGGTTGCGGGCCAAGGATGGCATCCCACGCCCGAACGCCGCGATGGACCGGCAGCCGGGCCGCGGTGAACCGCGTCAATCCACCGCCTCGTCCGCGTCGTCGGCCAGGTCGATCCAGATGGTTTTCAGCTGGGTGTACTGGTCATGGGCGTGCAAGCCGTTGTCGCGCCCGCCAAAGCCCGACTGCTTGTAGCCGCCGAACGGCGTCGAGATGTCGCCCTCGCCGAAGCTGTTCACCGTCACCGTGCCCGCCTGCAACGCTCGCGCCCCGCGAATCGCGCGCTTGGCGTTGGCGGTGAACAGCGAGGCGCAAAGCCCATAGGGCGTGTCGTTGGCGATGCGGATCGCCTCGTCGAAGCTGTCGACCTCGATCACGCCCAGAACCGGGCCGAAGATCTCGTCGCGCGCGAGCGTATGGCCGTTGCCCGGCAGTTCGATCACCGTGGCATCGACAAATCCGTCCTTGGCATTTCCGCCCAGCAGCGCCTTCGGCGCCTGTTCCAGGTAGCCGCACACTTTCTCGAAATGCGCGCGGCTGATCAGCGCCCCAAGCCGCACCTGCGGGTCCAGCGGATCGCCGGTGTTCCATTCTCGCACATGGGCCGCGATGCGCTTCAGCAGGTCCGCCTTCACCGCCCTGTGCACGATCAGCCGCGACGCGGCAGAGCAGTTCTCGCCCATGTTCCAGAACGCGCCCTGCACCACATGGGCGGCGACGCGGTCGAGGTTCTCGGCGTCCTCCATCACGATGGCCGGGTTCTTGCCGCCCATCTCCAGCACCACTTCCTTGACGTTGCTCTCGGCGGAATACTTCAGGAACCGCTTGCCGGTTTCGGTCGAACCGGTGAAGGACACCATGTCGATATCCATGTGCCGCCCGATCGGCTCGCCCACGTCAGGCCCCGTGCCCGGCACCACGTTCAGCACGCCGCGCGGCAGCCCGGCATCGATGGCCAGTTCCGCCACCCGCAGCGCGGTCAGCGAGGTTTCCTCCGCCGGCTTCACCACGACCGAGCACCCCGCCGCAAGCGCCGGGCCTATCTTCCACGCCAGCATCAGAAGCGGAAAGTTCCAGGGCAGCACCAGATCCGACGACGCCGATAGGCTCGCGCACCACCAAAGCGATATGGTCGTCGGAGGCCGGCGCCACCTGATCGTAGATCTTGTCGATGGCCTCGGCGTGCCATTTCATACAATGGATGGTCTCGGGCAGATCGACGGTTTCGCAATCGTAAATCGTCTTGCCCGACTCGAGGCTTTCCATCACCGCCAGTTCGCGCGCATTGCGTGACAGCAACTTCGCCAGCCGGATCAAAACCTCCTTGCGATGCGCAGGATGCGCCTGGACCAGCGCCCGTCCTCGAACGCGTCGCGCGCCTTTGCCACCGCGAAATCCACGTCCGCCGCCCCGCAGGCCGCAACTTCCGCCAGCACCTCGCCCGTCGCCGGGTTCGCCGTTTGAAACGTCTGGCCAGAGGCAGCCGGGCGATAGCCGCCGTCGATGAAGGCGGCGGTCGGAAACTCCAGCCCGCGCGCGATAGCCCGGTATTCTTCGTGGGTCAGCAATCCCATGTCTCAGCCCTCCGCCAAAATGTCGGCCACGGTCTTCTTCAGCACGCGCACCACCTGTTCCAGCGCTCGCTTGTCGTCCTTGTTCAGCGCCTTCAAGGGCGGGCGCACCGCACCGGTGTCGATGCCCTTCGCCGTGACGCCGTACTTGATCGTCGCGACGAACTTGCCGCCCTGCTCCAGCACCCGCATCAGCGGCATCAGCGCCGACATGATGCGGCGGCCCTTGGCAAAATCGCCCTCGACCACGCAGGCGCGGTAAAGCGCGATATGTTCGGCAGGCAGAAAGTTCGACCCGCCCGCGACCCAGAACGGCGACCCCCAGGCGAAGAATTCCAGCGCCTGATCGTCCATGCCGCAGCCCAGCTGGATATGCGGATAGTCCCGCGCCAGAAGATGTACCCGGTTGATATCGCCGGAACTTTCCTTGATGCCGCAGAAATTGCGCGACCGGCAGACGCGGTCGAGGAACGCTTCGCCCATCATCGTGCCGGTGCGTCCCGGATAATTGTACAGCATCACCGGCAAGCCCCGCCGCGCGGTCGATGGCCAGGGCATTCAGCGCGTTCTCGCGCTCTGTCGGGACCGCGTAGGGCGGGCTGGCCAGCAGGATCGCGTCGGCCTGCATGTCGCGGGCGGCCTCGGCCAGCGCGAGACTGTCGGTCGTCAGCATCGCCCCGGTGCCAACGATCAGCGGCACCCGGCCACCGGCGCGGTCTTGGGTAAACTTCGCCACCTCGATGCGCTCGGCCACGGTCATGGCATAGTTCTCGCCCGTCGACCCGCCCGAGATCAGCCCATGGATGCCGTGTGAGATCAAGTGATCCACCACATCGCCCAGCGCGTCCCAGTCGACGCTGAAATCGGGCCGCATCGGGGTGACAACCGGAGTATAGACTCCTTCGAATTCGTAGATCGGCGTCATCGCATCCTCATCCGGCCTGGTGCTCTGGGGCGGTGCCCAGCGGCATGTCAAGTCCGCCCGGCATCGCGAACAATTCGATCCGGCCCCGCGACAGGGCCCAGTGATCGCCGGCCAATGCGGCGGCGGTATCCTCGTCCCCGGCCTCGATTGCCGCGATGATCGCGTCATGCTGGTGGCTGGCTTGCGTCTGGATCGACGCAAGCTCGGGCGAGCGGGGCCGATAGAAGGTCATACTGATGCGGACATGGTCGATCAGCAGGCGGCGGAACGAGGGCAGCAGGTAGACATTGCCCGACATCTGGCCGGTGATCTCGTGAAAGCGGTTGTTGGCCAAGGCGCGCTCGATACCCGAGCCGCCTGCCAAGGCCGCGCGAAACGCATCCTGCGCATCGGCCAGATCGGCGATCTGGGCCGGGGTCGCATGCCGCGCCGCAAGCCGCATCACCGCGCCATAGATCATCGGGGCGGCGACGAAGAAATCCCGCAAGGATGTATGCGACATCTCGGACACCCGCGCGCCGCGGTTCTCGCGCAGCTCGACATAGCCATCGCCAGCCAGGTCGCGCAGAACCTCTCGCAGCGGCGTGCGCGACAGGCCGAAATCCTCGCTGAGCCGGGTTTCGTCCAGATCGGAGCCCGGTCGCAGCGCCAACGTCAGAATCGCGCGCTTAAGATGGGCATGCAGCGCGGCCTTGCGCCCCTTGCCAGTCTCGCCGCCATTCCTGTCCTGCGACATGTGCCTTCCCTTCCAATCGCTCCCGACTCGCCTGAAGCTCTCTTTACCGAAAACACAATTTGTATACAATACTGATGTCACCACTTCGTAAGTTATGGAATGCCCGCTGACCAACCTGTGCATTTCACCTTCATCCTGGTCGAGAAGTTCTCGCACCTCGCCTTCGCCTGCTCGGTGGAACCCCTGCGCATCGCCAACCTGGTCAGAGGGCGCGCGCTTTGCAGCAGGTCCTTCGCCTCCGAGGACGGCACCGCCGAACAGTGCGTGTCGCTGCAATCGCGGATATGAAAGCGGCACCTGGCGGACGCGATCCGGATCATGCAGGACAACATCGAAACGCCGCCCTCGCCCGCCGCGATTGCGGCCGGGATCGGGATTTCCAAGCGGCAGCTTGAACGCCTGATCGTGCCGCATCTCGACACCCCGCCGAAGCGGTTCTTCATGAAGATGCGGCTGGAGCGGGCGCGCAACCTGCCGGTGCAGAACAACAATTCGAGCGTGGATATCGCGTGCGCCTGCGGCTTTCTCGACCCGGGCCACTTTTCGCGCGTCTACCGCGCCAGTTTCGGCATCGCGCCGACGGCACAAGGCCGACACGGCGGGCGTGGGCCGGAGGGACATCGAGAGGCCGCTCTGGACGTTCAGCCCCGGTAGATCTCCGCCAACCCCGCATAGATCAGCCGCAGCGCCAGCACACCCAGGATCGCGCTCAGCACCAGGCCGAAGCGCCGTTCGTCGATCCGCGCCAGCACCTGCTTTCCCGCCACGGTGCCGGCGAAGCCGAACACGATCAGCAGCACGATCAGTCCCAGCCATTGCGAGAAAGCGAACCCAAGCAGGCCGAAGGTGACCGTCTTCAGCAGATGCTGCAAGGTCATCAGGGTCGCATGGGTGGCGACGTACCCCATCCGCCCGATCCCCTGCGACCGCACATAGGCCGCCACGAAAGGACCGGTCCCGCCGAAGAACATCGTCAGAAAGCTCGAAAACGCCCCGGTCAGTGCCGCCGAGCGTTTCAGGAAGGCCGGGGGCGGCAACAGCACGGTCCACAGGATGAACGCCCCGATGCCGATCTGGATGACGGCCGGGTCCAGCTGCACCACGAACAGCCCGCCCAGCGCAACGCCGACCAGCGCGCCTGCCGCGAACGGCGCGACCACGTCCCGTTGCAGGTGGTGAAACATGACCGCCGCGCGCCCGGTGTTCGAGCCTAGCTGCACCAGCCCGTGCACCGGGATGATCGCAGCACCGGGCAGCAGCGTCGCCAGCACCGCCAGCATCACCGCCCCGCCGCCAATGCCGAAGGCGACAGTGATGAACGAACTGGCGAAACTGACCGCCAGCAGCGTGGCGGCGACGGGCCAGCCGAGACCGGCGTGCAGCAGGTCCCAGGCCACGGCGGTCACACCACCTCGACCATGAGCGACCCCAGCCCGGCGATGCGCGCCTCCATCACGCCACCCGACTTCAGCGCCACCAGCATTTCGATCTCATGATGCACGTCGTCCGACCGTGCCGGATAGGGAAAGGTTCCCGAGACATCCAGGTAATCGGGGTACTTTTGGAAAAAGAACGGCGGCTCGCGGTCGGGATCGTGGCCCATCTCGATGGCATGGGCGGCGTAGTTGCGTCCGATGCAATAGACCCGCCGCACCGGGAACTGCGCCGTACCGCCCAGCACCGGCAAGCTCGGGATCCGCGGCGCCTCGATCACGTAGTCGGTCATGTGCGGTCCCTTCGGTATCGCTGCGGCCTGTCGCTGAGTAGCGGCTGCGCAGGTCGCTGACAATTGCAAGGCTTGCACCCGCGCGGTGGCCTTTCTAACGTCCGCCCGACCCTGCCGGAGCCTGCCGTTGCCGATCTACCGCCTTTTCGCGACGCTTGCCGCCCCGGTTCTGGCGGTCATCGGACTGTGGCGCGTGCTGCGCGGGCGCGAGTCGTGGGGTGATCTTGCCGAACGGCTGGGCGCGGGGACGGGCTGTGCCGGCGCGCTTTGGGTGCATGGCGCCAGCAATGGCGAACTCGCCTCGGCAAAGCGGCTGATCGAGGCGATACACACGGCCTTTCCGGACCGCCCGCTGCTGGTGACCTGCAACACCGGCACGGCGCGCGAGATGGTGCGCGGTTCGGGCCTGCCCCGGGTCACCGTGCGGCTGGCGCCGGTCGACCTGCGCTGGGCTCTGGCGCGGTTCCGGGCAAAATGGCGGCCCGCCGTGCTGATCGTGCTGGAAAACGAGATTGGCCGAACCGGATCGCCTCGTCGCCGGTCCCGGTCATCGTCGTGGCCGCCCGGATGTCGGAGAAAAGCGCGGCGCTCTGGGGGAAGTTCGCGAGCCTAGCGCGGCGGGTACTGACCCGTATCGACCGGCTCTATCCGCAGGACGCCGCCTCGGGCGCGCGGCTGGCCATGCTGGGCCTGCCGGAGGACCGGCTGGCCCCGGTGGCGCGCCTGAAATCGGGTGTCGCCCAGACGCCCCCGGCGACCGAGAACCTGCGCGCGCTGGCGCCGGCATTCCCAAGGGCCCGGACCGTTCTAGGCGCATCGACCCACGCGGGCGACGAGGCGTTGATCCTGCGGGCGTTCGTGTCGGCGCATGCGTACCATGGCGACTTGCGGCTGATCCTGGCGCCGCGCCACCCCAGACGCCGCGCCGAGGTCGAAGCACTGGTCGTCGCCACCGGCCTGCCCTTCGCCGTCAGGTCGCGGACCCCGATGCCGCCCGAAGGATGTGTGATCTACCTGGCCGACACGCTGGGCGAGATGCCGCTTTGGTACAGTCTCGCCGGGGTCACCATCGTCGGCGGCAGTTTTTCCGATCGCGGCGGGCATACCCCCTTCGAGCCCGCGCAATTCGGTTCCGCGCTGATCCACGGGCCGGACGTCACCAATTTTTCGGAAAGTTACGCCGCCTTGAATCAGGCGCAGGCGGCGCGGACGGTCGTCGATGCGCGGGGCCTCGAACACGCCATCACGCAACTTGCAGGATCGAAGGAACAGGCAGACCTTGCCGCGCGCGCGTCCAAGGCGCTGACCGCGCTGGACGACAGCGCCGAGGTCATCGACGCCATCATCGCCGATCTCAAGGCACGGCTGGTGCAGGTCATACGGTGATCCCCGCCAGGCTTGTAATCCGTGCCGCCAGCGCCGAAATCCGCTGCCCGACCTCGCCGCGCAACGCGCCTTCGCGCGGGGCGTCACGCAACGTGGTGAAGAGCGCCGGATCGGGATCGCGCGCCCGCGAGTTGCCTGTCCAGCGCACGGCGCGCAGGATCGCCTCGGCTTTAGGGGGCAGCCGATCGGGGATTTCGGCCCCGTTCAGCATCCCCCAGACGCCGGTCCAGGCCCGGCCCACCGACCAGGGATTGTAGCCGCCGCCGCCCAGCACCAAGTAGCGTGGCGCGATGCCGCGCAAGCCCGCCACCACGGACCAGAGTGCGTTATTCGACAGTGCCAGACGCGACAGCGGATCTTCCTCCAGCGCATCGGCGCCGCATTGCAGGACCACCGCGTCAGGGTGGAAGCGCTCCACCGCGGGCAGGATCAGCCGGTGCAGGATGGCGCGCATCTCGGTGTCGTTCAGGCCCCTTGGCACCGGCAGGTTGAAGCAGTTGCCTATACCGCGGTCGTCCAGCGCCCCGGTGAACGGCCAGCGCCTTTCCTCGTGGACCGAGATCAGCAGGATGTCGGGATCACCGGCGAAGGCATGTTCGACCCCGTCACAGTGATGCGCGTCGATATCGACATAGGCGATCCTGTGAGCCCCTTGCCGGCGCAGCGCCAGCATCCCCAACACCGGATCGTTGAGATAGCAGAAGCCGTTGGCGCGGTCGGGCAACCCGTGGTGCGTGCCGCTCGCGGGGCTGTAGACCACCCCGCCGCCCCGCAGCATCTCGCCCGCCAGGATCGCCGACCCCGCAGCCGTGGCGGGCCGCCGGAACACCTCCGCGTAGACCGGGTTCGCCGCCGTTCCCAGCCCGTGCCGCCGCCGCACCGCCTCGGACACTGCCTGCTCCGCTTCGGCCCGTCGCAGCGCCGCAACATAGTCGACTGTATGCCATGCGGTCAGCGCGGCCGGCCGCGCGCGGGGACTATTGACGTAGTTGCCATCGTCCAGCCAACCCAGCGCCCGGGCAAGGTCCATCACCGTGGACACGCGCGGCACCCGCAACGGGTGCCAGCCGCCATAGCTCGAGGCGCGGTAGATCTCGGAGCCCAGAAACCTGGGCCGCGTCATTCGGGAAGCAGCGTCTCGATCCGCCCGCGTATCGCGCGCGACATCGGCTTTGCGACCGAGCCCCAGGTCGCCACCACCGCGCCGTCCGGCCCGATCAGCACCTTGTTGAAATTCCACGCCGGCTCGAACCCGGTCTGCTGGCGCACCCATTGATAGAACGGATGCGCCCGGGTCCCGCGGACATGGGTGATCTCGGTCATCGGCAGGTCGAGGTCGAAATTGATGGCGCAGAATTCCTTGACCTGGGCCTCTTCGGCCAGTTCCTGCCCGAAATCGTCCGACGGAACCGCCAGCACCACCAGGCCCCGGTCGCGGTAGGCGTCATAAAGCGCCTGCAACTCGTCATATTGCGGGGTGAAGGCGCATTGCGAGGCGGTATTTGCCACCAGCACAGGACGCCCGCGCCACTCGTCGAGCGTCAAGGTGCCACCGTCGATCGACGCGAACTCAAGGCCCGAACCGCCCCCCGCATTGACGTTGCCGGTGCCGGTGCCGAGGATCATTGTCAGGACCAGCAGAAGAAGTCGCATCGTTTCTCTCCGGGTTTTGCCAGAAGTATAGCCCGAAAAGCCCCAGTCAAGCACATATGACTTTGTTTTCCTTGATTGTGTTCACGTCTCTGCTACTCTTTCAGGCATAAAAAATGATACCTGACGGACGGTCGGGATGACAGAGCGGCAAGGCAGACCAATGAAACAGGATAAGGCGAAAGCCCGCCCCTTGCGGATAGCATCGACGCAGAAACGCGACGTGCGCACCCAGTTCGGGGCGTTGTGCTACCGGGTGCGCGGAGACAAGGTGCAGGTGCTTCTGGTGACCAGCCGCGGCACGAACCGCTGGATCGTGCCGAAGGGCTGGCCAGTCGCGGACGCGACGCCGGCCAGTGCCGCCGCGCAGGAAGCCTGGGAAGAGGCGGGCGTCGAGGGCCGGGTCATGGGCAACTGCCTCGGCATCTATTCCTACACGAAGTCCGACGAGAACGACGGCCTGCCCTGCGTCGTGGCGGTGTTTCCGATCCAGGTCAAACGCCTGCGCGACGACTATCCCGAGGCCGATCAGCGCAGTCGCAAGTGGTTCTCGCTGAAAAAGGCTTCGAATCTCCTGACCGAACCGGAATTGCGCCAGCTTGTCGCCGATTTCGATCCCCGGGCGCTCTAGCACCGCCCGGCCGATTGTTTTATGGCGTGGCAGGCTTATCTTAATGGAAAGAGGCTAGAAAGTCCGCGCCATGATCCGCTATGCGCTGAAATGCTCTGATGCTCACGGCTTCGAAAGCTGGTTCGCCTCGTCGAATGCGTTCGAGGCATTGCAGGCCGCTGGCCATCTGAATTGCCCGGTCTGCGGCGATGCCGATATCAGCAAGGCAATCATGGCGCCTCCGGTGCAGGGGTCGTCGAAGCCGCCCGCTCGCAAGCCGGAAGACCGCCCGCTCAAGGCCCCGGCGAACGAGGCCGAGCGCGCGCTGACCGAGTTGCGCGCGAAGATCGAGGCGAATTCCGACTATGTCGGCCGCGGTTTCGCCGCCGAGGCGCGCAAAATGCATGACGGCGACATTCCGCATCGGTCGATCTATGGCGAGGCCAACGTCCGTGACGCCAAAAAGCTGATCGAGGACGGCGTGCCGGTGGCGCCCCTGCCCTTCATACCACAGCGCAAGACGAACTAGGACACGCCCATGACCATCCTGATCACCGGTGCCAATCGTGGCATCGGCCGCGCTCTTCACGACCACTACAGTCGCTCCCGCGACCCGGTGGTCGGCACCTACCGGGACACGGCGCCCGCAGGCGAGGGCTGGATCAGGCTTGACGTCGCCGATCCGGACGGACCCGCCGAGCTGTCGAAAAACCTGGGCGATGCGGCGCTTGACCTTCTGGTCTGCAATGCGGGCGTCTATCTCGACAAGCACGAGACCCTTGAAGGCGGCTATCCGCCGGAGATGTGGGAGCAGACCTTCGCGGTGAATGTCACCGGCGTGTTCCGGACCATCCAGGCGTTGCTGCCGCAACTGGAAAGGGCCGCCGTCCCGAAGATCGCGATCATCTCGTCGCAGATGGCCAGTCAGGCATTGGCGCCGGGCGGCTCGTACATCTACCGCGCCTCCAAGGCGGCGGCATTGAATGTCGGACGCAACCTGGCAACCGATCTCAGGGGGCGCGGCATCGCGGTCGGTATCTACCATCCGGGCTGGGTGGTCACCGACATGGGCGGGTCGGGCGCGTCGATCACCGTCGACGAAGCCACGACCGGCCTGGTCCGGCGCTTCGCCGAACTTGACCTTGCCAGCACCGGCTGTTTCCGGACATGGGACGGGCGAGATCACCCGTTCTGACCGACGCGACCGCCACGACGTTGCCCGAAGCGGCGAAAGCGGACCCTGCCCGACGCGTATTCGGCTTGCCGAGACGCGCCCCCGCGCCTAGAAAGCCCGCGATTTCCAGCGCGACAGGACGGACCACGGCGCAATGCCCATTCTGGTGATGAAATTCGGCGGCACCTCGGTTGCCACGCTCGACCGCATCCGCCGCGCAGCCAAGCGTGTCGGTCGCGAGGTGGCGAACGGCTTTGACGTAATTGTCATCGTCAGCGCCATGGCGGGCAAGACCAACGAGCTTGTCGACTGGGTCGAGGAAACCTCGCCGTTCTTCGACGCGCGCGAATACGACGCGGTCGTGTCGTCGGGCGAACAGGTGACCGCGGGGCTGATGGCGTTGACCTTGCAGGAGATGGACGTGCCGGCGCGCAGCTGGCAGGGTTGGCAAGTGCCGCTGCGCACCACCGACGCCCATGCCGCCGCGCGCATCGTCGAAATTCCCACCGACAACATCACCGCAAAATTCGGCGAGGGCATGAAGGTCGCGGTCGTCGCGGGCTTCCAGGGTATCGCGCCCGACAACCGGATCACCACGCTGGGCCGAGGCGGCAGCGACACCACCGCCGTCGCCTTCGCCGCCGCGTTCCGGGCCGAGCGCTGCGACATCTACACCGATGTCGACGGCGTCTACACCACCGATCCACGGATCGAGGACAAGGCGCGCAAGCTCGACCGCATCGCGTTCGAGGAAATGCTGGAACTGGCCAGCCTCGGCGCCAAGGTGCTGCAGACCCGAAGCGTCGAACTGGCGATGCGCTACGGCGTCAAGCTGCGGGTGCTGTCGAGCTTTGGTGAATTTGATGACAACGCGGGCACGCTGGTCTGTGCCGAGGAGGATATCGTGGAAAGCAACGTAGTCGCAGGCGTCGCCTATTCGCGCGACGAGGCCAAGATGACCCTGATCTCGGTCGCCGACCGCCCCGGCATTGCGGCGGCGATCTTCGGTCCGCTCAGCGAGGCCGGCGTGAACGTCGACATGATCGTGCAGAACATCTCGGAAGAGGGGCGCACCGACATGACCTTCTCGTGCCCCGTCGGTCAGGTTAGCCGCGCGGAGAAGGCGATGCAGCAGGCCAAGGACGACGGCCACATCAACTTTCACGACCTGGTCGCCGATACCGACGTTGCCAAGGTCTCGATCGTCGGAATCGGGATGCGCAGCCATGCCGGCGTGGCCGCCAAGATGTTCGCCACGTTGCGTGACGAGAACATCAACATCAAGGTCATCACCACTTCCGAGATCAAGATCTCGGTGTTGATCGACCGCAAGTACATGGAGCTTGCGGTGCAGGCACTGCATGATGCGTTCGATCTGGACAAGGCGGCCTGACACCGGGTCTGGCCGCACGACGGGTTCACGCGCCGCGCGACCTGCCGTGCGCGCGAAAGCGGTTTGCCTTCATCCGCCCATATGATCTAACCCGGGGCGAGGGCCAATCTGCCCCCACGAAAACCGGGACGCCCGCATGTCCGACCGCACCGAAAGCCAAAGCCGCGCCCTGCTGGGCCGCCTGCGCGATACGCTGGCCGAGGAAGGCGCGGGCCAGGCGCGGCTGGATCGGATCACCCACCTGATCGCCGACAGCATGGGCACGCAGGTCTGCTCGATCTACCTGTTTCGCGACGCCGAGACGCTGGAACTTTGCGCCACCGAGGGCCTCAACCCCGAAGCGGTGCACAAGACCCGGATGCGCATCGGCGAAGGCCTGGTGGGCCGCGTCGCCAAGTCGCGGCGGCCCCTGAACACCGAGGATGCGCCCTCGACCCAGGGCTTCCGCTTCATGCCCGAAACCGGCGAGGAGAAATACTCGTCGTTCCTCGGCCTGCCGATCCAGCGGCTGGGCGAAACCCTGGGCGTACTGGTCGTCCAGTCGAAGGATCGCCGCAGTTTTTCCGACGACGAGATCTACGCGCTGGAAGTGGTCGCCATGGTGCTGGCCGAGATGGCCGAACTTGGCGCCTTCGTCGGCGAAGGCGCCGCGCTGGCAGCGCCGCACCAGCGTTCGGCGCTGATCCGCGGCGGAATCGGACAGGAAGGCAGCGCCGAAGGGCATGTCTGGCTGCACGAGCCGCGCGTGGTCGTCACCAACATGGTCACCGACGATCCCGAGGCCGAACTTGAACGCTTGAACGCGGCGACCGACCAACTGCGCCTGTCGGTCGACGACATGCTGGCCCGCGTCGATCCCACCGACAAGGACCAGCGCGACGTGCTGGAGGCCTACCGAATGTTCGCCAATTCGCGCAGCTGGATGCGGCGGATTGACGAAGACATCGCGCGTGGCTTGTCGGCGGAAGCCGCCGTCGAGAAAGAGCAGTCGATGGCCCGCAGCCGGATGCAGACCGTGCCCGACGCCTACCTGCGCGAACGGCTGCACGATCTCGACGACCTGTCGAACCGACTGCTGCGCATCCTTTCCGGCCAGGGCCAGGAAACCGGCGCCGAGATGCCCGCCGACCCGATCCTGGTGGCCCGCAACATCGGCCCCGGCGAATTGCTGGATTACGGCCGCAAGCTGCGCGGCATCGTGCTGGAGGAAGGTTCGGTCGGCAGCCACGCCGCCATCGTCGCCCGGGCGCTGGCGATCCCGCTGGTGATCCATGCCGAACGGATCACCACCGAGGCGCTGAACGGCGATCATATCATGGTCGACGGCGACCAGGGCATCGTGCACCTGCGTCCGGGCGAAAACGTGGTGACCGCGTTCCGCGACAAGATGGCGATGCAGGCGCAGGCGCAGGAACGCTATGTCTCGCTGCGCAATCTGCCGGCCCAAGCGAAATGCGGCACGGTCATTGCGCTGCACATGAACGCCGGGCTGATGGCCGATCTGCCCAGCCTCAAGGGATCGGGGGCCGAGGGTGTCGGCCTGTTCCGCACCGAACTTCAATTCTTGATCCGCAACAAGATGCCGCGCCGGGGCGAACTGGTCGAGATCTATTCGCGGGTAATGGATTCGGCGGCCGGCAAACGCGTCGCGTTCCGCACGCTCGACATCGGCTCGGACAAGGTGCTGCCCTACATGAAGCCGACCGACGAGCCGAATCCGGCGCTGGGTTGGCGCGCGATCCGGGTCGGCCTCGACAAGCCGGGCGTGATGCGGATGCAGTTGCAGGCGCTGATCCGGGCGGCCGCCGGGCGGCCCCTGACGATCATGTTCCCGTTCATCGCGCAGTTCGACGAATACCGCGAGGCCCGTGCCCATCTCGACCGCGAACTGGAACGCGAAGCCTCGCTTGGCCATGTCCTGCCTTCGGAGGTCAGCGTCGGCGCGATGCTGGAAACGCCCAGCTTGGCCTTCGCCCCGAAACGGTTCTTCGAAGAGACCGATTTCATCTCGATCGGCGGCAATGATCTAAAGCAGTTCTTCTTTGCCGCGGACCGCGAGAACGAACGCGTGCGGCGGCGCTACGACACGCTGAACGTTAGCTTTCTGACGTTTCTGGAAAGCATCGTCGCACGCTGCGCCGAGACCGGAACGCCGCTGTCGTTCTGCGGCGAAGATGCCGGGCGCCCGATCGAAGCCTTATGCTTCGCCGCCATGGGGCTGCGGATGCTGTCGATGCGGCCCGCCTCGATCGGTCCGGTCAAGCACCTGCTGCGCCGGGTCGACCTGACCCAGGCCAAGCAGGTGATCGACGAGGCCCACGCCAACGGCGAACAGTCGGTTAGGTCTGCAATCATGCAATGGCTGGCGACTCAGGTCGCCTGATCCGGGCCGACACGCGAAAACGGGCCGCCCGAAGGCGACCCGATACTCGGCAACACGGCGCTGGCGCTTATTGCACGATGGCCTGCGCCTTGGTCATCTTGTCGGGATCGTTGCCGTTCGCGAGAAGAAACAGCGCACCCAGCTTGTCGTCGTCAAGCAGACGGATGCGGGTGTCGGTCAGGCCAAGATCGTCACCGCTTTCGAGCACGGCGGCACGCAGCTGGCTGCGCGGCACCATCGTGTCGGCGCCGTCCACGACGACGACCACGTCGGCATCTTGCTCACGTTCGAACATCACGTTCTCGTCGTTCAGTACGCCTTCGACGGCCAGTTGCTTGTCCTGCGCTGTCTCGGCCGACGTCAGGGCCGAGAAGAGTTCGGCGACCTGCTCTTCGGTCAGCGAATCGATGTCGACGTTCATGCTCATTGTCGCCAGTTCGTTATCGACCTGCATGGCAATTTGCGAATGCGACGCGGCGCCTGCAAACGTGGCCGTGGACAGGACAAGTGCGGTGCTGAGAAGAAGGTTTTTCATTGCGTTTCCTTTCGTCATCCGTTCACCGGGCCGTTCCGCCCGGTCTCGACACTACAACGGCCAAGCGGCGAGAAACGTTCCCGGGCCGACCGGGTGCGGAGGTCACATTAATTTGTGCCGACGTGTGCCGGGATTCCTCGACCGTGGCGTGAAGCGCGCTATGGCGACCCGGTCGCCTCCGGCATGTCGGACCACCGGTCGACCTGGCCCGCGACGCCGGTCCAGTCGCCGGTGCCCAGCACCCGGTCCGGGTTGGTTGGCGGCGGCATTCTGACCCGGTCCAGCCGCGAAAAACCGACGCGCCCGTAATAGGGCGCATCGCCGACCAGCAGCACGCGACGCCAGCCCGAACGCTCGGCAAGCGCCACGCTGTCGGTGATCATCAGCGCGCCCAGCCCCTCGCCCTGCCGCGTCGGGTGCACCGCGATGGGGCCAAGCAGCAGCGCCTCTGATCCGCCGATGCGCACCGGCCAGAACCGGATCGCCGCGGCCAGGATGTCGTCGGGATCGCGGGCGACGCGGCACAGCTCGCGTACCGGGGCCACACCGTCGCGCAGCCGGTAGGACGACAACGCCTCGCGGCCCGGCGCGAAGCAGAGGTCAAAAAGCGCCTCGACCTCCCACCGGTCTGCATCCTGTTCCTGATCGAGCCGATACAACCCCGTGCCCTGCCGCCTGCCCTGCCTGCAAGGGGCGTAGCATGTCCGCGCAGCACGGGGCAACGCGGGCCGCACCTTTGGGGTGGCAACGGGCGACCCGCGCCGCTAGGTCATCCCCAGCCGCCAAAAAGGAAAGCCCCGCCTGATGTTCTACCGCCCCGAGGATGGCCACGGCCTGCCGCACAATCCCTTTAACGCGCTGATCACTCCGCGCCCGATCGGCTGGATCTCCAGCCGCGATGCGGCGGGCCACGACAACCTGGCACCCTATTCCTTCTTCAACGGCGTGGCATATGTCCCGCCGCAGGTGATGTTCGCCTCGACCGGGCAGAAGCCCGACCGCGACGGCACCAAGGACAGCATGGGCAACATCCGCGAGACCGGCGTGTTCTGCGTCAACGTCGTGGAATACGCGATGCGCGACCGGATGAACGCCTCTTCGGCAAGCATGGCGCGCGGGCGCGACGAGTTCGTCGAGGCGGGCATCGCCAAGGCCGAATGCGACACCATCGACTGCCCGCGCGTCGAAGGCGCGCCTGCCAACCTGGAATGCAGGGTCACCCAGATCGTGCGAATTGCCCGGCGCGGCGAATTTCGTGACATTTGGCGAAGTGACCGGCATCCACCTGCGCGACAACTGCCTGAAGGACGGCATCTTCGACGTGACCAGCTTCCAGCCGCTGGCCCGGCTGGGGTATCGCGACTATGCCCGCGTCACCGAGCTTTTCAGCCTGAAGCGTCCCGACGACTGAGACCCGATCAGTGGCTGCCCGCAAAGAGGCCGGTGTGCACCGCGTAATCCGCCGCGGTCTGGTAATCGGGATCGTCCGGGCTTTCCTCGACGATCAGCCCGGTCTGCGACAGAAGCTGGCGGCAGTCGCGCGACAGATGGCGCAGGTGCAGTGTCTTGCCTTCCTCGTGATAGCGCGCCGCCAGCCCCTCGATGGCACTGAGCGCCGACTGGTCGGCCACGCGGCTGTCGGCGAAATCGACGATCACCTCGTCCGGATCGCCCTTGGGATCGAAAAGATCGCTGAACCCGGCGGAAGAGCCGAAGAACAGCGGGCCGTCGATCCGGTAGACCTTGGAACCATCCGCCCAGATCTCGGACCGCGCGGTGATCCGCTTGGCATTGATCCAGGCGTATTGCAGCGCCGAGACGATGACGCCCACGACCACCGCCGTCGCCAGGTCCTCCATCACCGTCACCGCCGTCACCAGCAGCGTCACGAAAGTGGCGAACTTGGTCGACACCCGCATGATGCGGAACGTGTTCCAGGCGAAGGTGCCGATCACCACCATGAACATGACGCCGACTAGGGCGGCCAGCGGGATTTGCTCGATCATGGGCGAGGCAAACAGGATGAACGACAGCAGGAATAGCGCCGCCGCGACGCCCGCGATCCGGGTCCGGCCGCCGGATTTCACGTTGATCATCGACTGGCCGATCATTGCGCAGCCACCCATGCCGCCGAAGAAGCCGGTGACGGTATTGGCCACGCCCTGCGCGACGCATTCCTGTGACGCGCCGCCGCGTTTTTCGGTGATCTGGCCCACCAGGTTCAGCGTCAGCAGGCTTTCGATCAGCCCGATGGCCGCCAGGATGAAGGCGTAAGGGATGATGATTTCCAGCGTCTCGAGATTGAGTGGGACCATGGGGACATGGAAGGACGGCAGCCCGCCCTCGATCGAGGCCAGATCGCCGACGCGCGGCACCTCGATGCCGAACCCGATCACGATCAGCGCAACGATGCCGATGCCGGCCAGCGGCGCCGGAACCGCCGTGGTCAGGCGCGGAAACAGCCAGATGATCAGCATGGTCAGCCCGACAAGCCCCAGCATCATCGCCAGCGGCCAGCCCGACAGCCACTCGCCGCCGCCCATGCCGTGGCCGGAAGCTTCTGCGGTGCCGGGCACCTTGAACTGGGAAAGCTGCGCCAGGAAAATCACGATGGCCAGACCATTGACGAAGCCCAGCATCACCGCATGCGGCACCAGCCGGATGAAGCGGCCCAGCCGGAAAATGCCCGCCAGGATTTGCAGGATCCCCATCAGCACCACGGTCGCGAACAGGTATTCGACGCCGTGCTGCGCCACCAGTGACACCATCACCACCGCCAGCGCACCCGTCGCCCCCGAGATCATCCCCGGCCGCCCGCCGATCAGCGCCGTGATCAGGCCGACGATGAAGGCAGCGTAAAGGCCCACCAGCGGATGCACCCCCGCCACGAAGGCGAAGGCCACCGCCTCTGGCACCAGCGCCAGCGCCACGGTCAGGCCGGAAAGGATTTCGGTCTTCAGAAGCTCGGGCGTCGGCTTTGGACCCGTGACCTTGACCGAAGTCATCAGATTGCGCGCGAAATCGGTATAGACGTTGTCGGCCAAGGCGGGCTCCGGACAGTGAGGGACTTCCGTTGGCGCTAACAGCATCCGCCGCCGCCGTAAACCGCCCGATTGCGATTTGCGGCCATGCGCGGGTCCTTGTCCACCGCTTTCCCTCGCTTGCCACCTGCCCTAGTCTGCCCGCGAGGGTCAGGACGGAGAGACGTGCATGCAGACAATGATCGGCGTCATCGGCGGGTCGGGCGTTTACGACATCGACGGGCTGGAAGGCGCGGAATGGCGATGCGTGGACGGGCCCTGGGGCGATGCTTCGGACCAAATCCTGACCGGCAGCCTGGGTGGCGTGAAAATGGCGTTCCTGCCGCGCCATGGCCGCGGCCACGTGCATTCGCCCACTACCGTTCCCTACCGCGCCAACATCGACGCGCTGAAGCGGCTGGGAGTGACGGACCTGATCAGCGTCTCGGCCTGCGGTTCGTTTCGCGAGGAGCTGGCGCCGGGCGATTTCGTCGTTGTCGACCAGTTCATCGACCGCACCTTCGCGCGGGAGAAATCGTTTTTCGGCACCGGCTGCGTCGCTCACGTTTCGGTCGCGCACCCGACCTGCCCGCGCGTTGGTGCGGCTTGCGTAACGGCGGGGCGGGACGCGGGCATCACCGTACATGACGGCGGCACCTATCTAGCGATGGAGGGGCCGCAGTTCTCATCGATGGCGGAATCGAAACTCTACCGCGACGTCTGGGGCTGCGACGTCATCGGCATGACCAACATGCCCGAGGCAAAGCTCGCCCGCGAGGCCGAGCTTTGCTATGCCTCCGTCGCGATGATCACCGATTACGACAGTTGGCACCCCGACCACGGCGCGGTGGATATCTCGGACATCATCACGACACTGACCGGCAATGCCGACAAGGCGCGCAGCCTCGTCGCCCGCCTGCCCGCCCTGCTGGGTCCCGACCGCGCGCCCTGCCCGCACCTCTGCGACCGCGCGCTGGAATACGCCATCCTTA
Organism: uncultured Alphaproteobacteria bacterium; assembly: GCA_963768205.1. GTDB lineage: Bacteria > Pseudomonadota > Alphaproteobacteria > Rhodobacterales > Rhodobacteraceae > JAHELH01. Next base: position 243,781 of record CAVYHB010000004.1, read on the forward strand.
CCTCGCCCGACAAGCGCGACCCGGCGATGCTGGCTAGGCTCGACGCGGTGGCGGGACGGGTGTTGTAGACCGTACCGAGCGCTGTGCCTCTCTCATCCGAAGATGCAGCGCCGCGGGGTCCGGGATCCCGCGGCGCTGCCTGGTTCTTATTGCACTACGACGACCGCTTCGCCGTTCAACCGGCTGTCCTGCTCGCGCACGATCAGGTTGAACCACTTGCGGATCCTGACATCGGTACTGAGGCCCCGCGAACTGTCGCACCCGGCCTGCTGCAGTTTCTGCGCCTCTTCGGTGAAAGGCACACCGCACGCCTGGAACGTCCCTTCGGGCACGAAGGCCACGTTGGGCCGCAGCGAGATGGCCAGCGGCCTCGACTGCGGATCGATGCGCAGATTGCCGCTCTCATCCAGCCAGACCCTTCCAGTTTCCTGCAGCGTGGCGTTGACGATGCAGACACGTTCGCCGCGCGCCATGGCTCGGGCGATCTCGCAGGGGCACCGTTCGGTATCTTGGTAGACATAGGGCACGGATTTCAGCCCGGACCGCATGCCCACGAAGAGCCAGTCCTGCGGATTGGCGAATTCGGCGGCCCAGTCGGGATCGAGAAAACTAGCCCGAGCCGCCATGCGCACGACCGAGGCCACGATCCTGTCGACGCGGTTGTAATATTTGCCGGTGCGCGGGTCGTCATCGCGGGCTTCTGGGCCCAGCACGGCATTGCAGATCTTGCTGACCTGTCTGCTCTCGCGTTGCACAACCACGTCGCCGGCCTTCACTGGCTCGGCAGGGCTCTGTAGCGAGAACTGGTTCGCCGCGACGACATCGAGCTCGGTCACCTCCTTAAAGAAGAAGATGAACAAACCGACGAAAATTGCACCTGCCACCATATACTTGAGCTTTGACATCGGTCATCTCCTAGCGTGGGCAGCAGATCGTGCCGCCGCAGGAAAAGTGCGTATTGGGACAATCCTGGGCGTAGCTGACCCCGGCGGTGGCGACGAGAATTGTGATGATCAAATATTTCATTTTACTCTCCATTGCTCTGTGCTTGCCGGTCCACAACGAAAATGGACCGTCGACCGGGACCGGAACTTTGATCCCGTGCCTAGACTAGTGCGGCGCCTTGAAATCCTGCGTTAGTCGAGCGTTATTTGATCATTGCAACCCTGAATTGTTTTGAAAAAAGCGGAGAAGAAGAAAAAAGGTGGGAGGACCTCAGCGGTTGCGCCGGAAAGTCGACCGCGCGCACGCTTTACGCGTCGCTAACCCGGCTCTGCTAGAAACCGTTGCCGAAGCTTCCGCGCCGGGTCAGACCCCGGCCGTATCCGACAGTCCGGTCCCTCAGACCACCCCAAGGCAATACGGGTGCAGGGCCGGTTCAGATCGCTCCGGCCCGCGGCCCCAGACGCGCGCCGGGAACTTCGGGAGCAATCCCGCGGATCGTTCATTGGCGGCGCCGCCGATTCAAACGGATCGCAGGCCCCAGGCCCTTCAGTTAGAGCAACCCGGCAGTCCTCGGCGCAGCCCGCCCGCGGCCCATTTCTCTTGCGCCACGGCCCGCGATGCGCCACCAATTGACCGCCCCGCAGCAAAAGGCCGCGCCGATGCAGAAACACCGCCAGGTCAAGGACTACATCCGCACCATCGTCGACTTCCCGCACGAAGGCATCATGTTCCGCGACGTGACCACGCTCTTTGCCGACGCGCGCGGCTTTCGCATGGCGGTCGACCAGATGCTGCATCCCTATGCCGGCGAGGCGATCGACAAGGTCGTCGGACTCGAGGCGCGCGGTTTCATCCTGGGCGGCGCCATCGCCCACCAGCTTGGCACCGGATTCGTGCCGATCCGCAAGAAGGGCAAGCTGCCCGGCACCACGATCAGCCAGGATTACACGCTGGAGTACGGCGAGGCGATCGTCGAGATCCACGACGACGCCGTCGACGCGGGCGAAAACGTGCTGCTGGTCGACGACCTGCTGGCAACCGGCGGCACCGCCGAGGCCGGGATCAAGCTGCTGGAGCGGCTGGGCGCCCGCATCGTCGGCTGCGCCTTCATCATCGACCTGCCGGAACTGGGCGGGCGGGCCAAACTGGAAAGCCTTGGCATGGAGGTTCATGCCCTCTGCCACTTCGAGGGTGCCTGACCGGGGCCTCTATCACGCAAAGGTGCGCAATTCTGGCACGGTGCGGCGCGCGCCCTAGCTCTGGCAGCAACACACTTGCTGCCGGAGACCCGACATGCCTGAATTCGAACCGCCCGACCTGCTGCGGCGCGTCTACGACGCGCTGGATATACCCGACGACACCCGCGCCACGCTAAGCCGCGCCACGACCATGCTGACCATCGGCGTGCCCCTGCGACGCGACGACGGCGGCCTCGACATGTTCACCGGCTGGCGCGTGCAGTACGACACCACGCTGGGGCCGGCCAAGGGCGGCGTCCGGTTCCACCCCGTCGTCAGCGCCGAAGAGACCACAAAGCTTGCCTTCTGGATGACGATCAAATGCGCGCTGATGGACCTGCCCTTCGGCGGCGCCAAGGGCGGCATTGCGGTCGATCCCAAATCCCTTTCGCCGGCTGAACTGGAACGGCTGTCGCGAAACTACATCCGCGCGGTGCACGACATCATCGGCCCCGACCGCGATATCCCTGCACCGGACGTGAACACCAACGCCCGCGTCATGGGCTGGATGGTCGACGAGTATTCCAACATCGCGCGGCGGCAGATGCCCGCCGCGCTGACCGGCAAACCGGTGTGCCTGGGAGGCTCGCAGGGGCGCACCGCCGCAACTGGCCAGGGGGCGTTGCATGTGCTTAACGAATGGACCGGGCGACAGGACAAGTCGCCGAAGGACACAACGATTGCAGTGCAGGGCTTCGGCAACGCCGGTGCCCATTTCGCGATGCTGGCGCACAAGGCCGGGTACAGGGTGGTTGCGGTCTCGGATTCGGGCGGCGCGATCCATGCCGACGAGGGTCTCGATCCGGTCGCAGTGCACGAACACAAGGAAAAGGAAAAAGAGCTCAAGGGCATGGTCTATTGCGCAACCTCGGTCTGCGAGCAGGACGAATACGAGATCATCGGCAACGACAAGTTGCTGGCGCTGGACGTCGACGTGCTGGCGCTGGCCGCGCTGCAGGACGCGGTGACACCCGAGAATGCAAGAAAGGTCGGCGCTCCGCTGATCCTGGAGCTTGCCAACGGCCCTGTCAGCCCCGACGCTTCGCGGATGCTGGAAGAAAACGGCCAGACCGTGCTGCCGGACGTGCTGGTCAATGCGGGCGGCGTGACGGTCAGCTATTTCGAATGGGTCCAGGGCCGGACCGGCGACCGATGGTCCGCTGAGGCTGTCAACGACCGGTTGAAGCAGCGCATGAACTCGACCGCCGCAGAGGTCTTCGAGCGCGCCGCGGACCGGGACGTATCGCCGCGCGAGGCGGCGTATGGCATCGCGGTCGAACGCATCGCCGCAGCCATCGCCAGCCGGGGCGACACCTCCTATTACCGCGGCTGAGCCTGCGATCTGCGGCTGGGGCCGGCACCGTCCAGGGGCACGCCGTCCCGGCGCTGCAGGTGCCCGTTCCGCCTCGTTCGACCGGGCCGGCAGGCCTGGTGCAAGCCTGGCCATCCGGATCGCAGAACAGGCGAACCCAGCGGCGCCCGCCTATCCCCTGCCGCCCGGCCGAAGCGACCGACGGGTGACTGAACAGCATCACCCAGGTTGCCTCTGCCCAGTCATGGAAGTTTATCCGCCCGTGGGTTGAATTGGACGGGAAACTTGGGAAAATGTCGCCCAGCCGCCAAATCCAGAAGCAAGACTCCAGATAAACCCGACTGTCGCCACGACCCCGACGCTTCCCCGCCGCGACCGGGTCGTCTATGCTGCGCCCAACCAGTCAAGAAACGAGCAGGCACGATGGCAGCAGACGACCTTTTGACCGTTTCCGGTCACGACACCGACTACGACGCCTCCTCGATCGAGGTGCTCGAGGGGCTGGAACCTGTCCGCAAACGCCCCGGCATGTATATCGGCGGCACCGACGAACGCGCGCTGCACCACCTGGTGGCCGAGGTGCTCGACAACTCGATGGACGAGGCGGTCGCCGGCCACGCCACCCGGATCGAGGTCGAACTGCACGCCGACTACTCCGTCACCATCCGCGACAACGGCCGCGGCATCCCGGTCGACCCGCACCCGAAGTTTCCCGACAAATCCGCGCTCGAGGTGATCCTCTGCACGCTGCACGCGGGCGGCAAGTTCTCCGGCAAGGCCTACCAGACCTCGGGCGGCCTGCACGGCGTCGGCGTCTCGGTGGTCAACGCGCTGTCCGACCATTGCGGGTCGAGGTCGCCCGCAACCGCGAGCTCTACGCGCAGGACTTCTCGCGCGGCATCCCGCAGGGCCCGATCGAAAAGCTCGGCGCCGACCCACAACCGCCGCGGCACCACCGTCACCTTCCACGCCGACGCCGAGATCTTCGGCCAGCCACCGCTTCAAACCCGCGCGCCTGTTCAAGATGGCCGCTCCAAGGCCTATCTCTTCTCGGGCGTCGAGATCCGCTGGAAATCCGCCATCGACGACGGCGAAACCCCGCTCGAGGCCACCTTCCACTTCCCCGGCGGCCTGTCCGACTACCTGGGCGAAACGCTCGGCGCCTCGGCCACCTATGCCGAGCAGCCCGTTCGCCGGCAGCGTCGATTTCCAGGAAAGATTCGACGACCCCCGGCACGGTCGAATGGGCGATCAACTGGACGCCCGTCGCGCGACGGCTTCATCCAGTCCTACTGCAACACCGTGCCCACGCCCGAGGGCGGCACCCACGAGGCCGGGTTCTGGGCCGCGATCCTGAAAGGCATCCGCGCCTATGGCGAGCTGGTCAACAACCGCAAGGCCGCCCAGATCACCCGCGACGACCTGATCACCGGCGGCTGCGCGCTGGTGTCGCTGCTTCATCCGCGAGCCGGAATTCGTCGGCCAGACCAAGGACCGGCTGGCCACGACCGAGGCCGCGCGCACTGGTCGAAGACGCGGTGCGCGACCATTTCGACAACTGGCTGGCCGCCGACACCAAATCCGCCGGCGCGATCCTCGATTTCCTGGTGCTGCGCGCCGAGGAACGCCTGCGCCGCCGCCAGGAAAAGGAAACCGCGCGCAAGATCCGCCACCAAGAAGCTGCGCCTGCCCGGCAAGCTGGTCGATTGCTCCGCCAACGGCCCGCGAGGGCACCGAGCTGTTCATCGTCGAGGGCGATTCAGCGGGCGGCTCGGCCAAGATGGCGCGCGACCGCAAGACCCAGGCGCTGCTGCCGCTGCGCGGCAAGATCCTCAACGTGCTGGGCGCGGCCTCCTCCAAGCTTGGCTCGAACGCAGAGATCTCCGACCTGTGCCAGGCGCTCGGCGTCGGCATGGGCACCAAGTTCAACGTCGACGACCTGCGCTATGACAAGATCATCATCATGACCGACGCCGATGTCGACGGCGCCCATATCGCCGCGCTGCTGATGACCTTCTTCTTCACCCAGATGCGCCCGATGATCGACACCGGCCACCTCTACCTCGCCTGCCCGCCGCTCTTCCGCCTGACCCAGGGCGCCAACCGGGTCTATTGCCGGACGAGGCCGAGAAGGACGGCTGACTGGAACAAGGGCCTGGGCGGCAAGGGCAAGATCGACGTCTCGCGCTTCAAGGGTCTGGGCGAGATGGACGCCAAGGACCTGAAAGACACCACGATGAACCCCGCCACGCGCAAGCTGATCCGGGTGACGATCGACGAGGACGAACCCGGGCGAGACCGGCGATCTGGTCGAGCGTCTGATGGGCAAGAAGCCGGAGCTGCGGTTCCAGTATATCCAGGAGAACGCGCGGTTTGTGGAGGAGTTGGATGTTTGAGTAATGCAATATACACCCGGCTTTATAAGTTCTACGATGAGCTACTATGGGTTACAAAATCTTAAAAATAAGCGACTAAAAATATCAACTCAATATGATCTCAATGATCCATTTGAGTTCTTAGGTTATAGATTTTCTGAAAAAAAAGATCGTTTGGATTGGGAGCGAAGGATCGAGAAAGCGCTATCCAATACTGGTTTGATCTGTTTCTGTCGCAACTGGAGAAATCCAGTGATTTGGAGCCACTACGCCGATAAGCATAAAGGGTTGGCGTTGGGGTTTGACGTATCGACATACGGTTTAATTCCCGTAAGATACGAAACCTCGCGAAAAGAATTTCCTGGTCTCTTGGGACTCTTAAATCCAAATCCAGAGAAATTTTTCCAAGAAATTATTGGATTCAAATTTTCACACTGGAGTTATGAAAACGAAGTTCGTTGCATGGAGCGGCTCAATGAAGATTTCTGCGAAGAAGGCATTTACTTTAAGAATTTTGATGCCGCGCTGAAACTAAAAGAGATTATCATTGGTCACAGATCGGAAATATCCACGAAGAAACTCGCAAGTTCGATTGATTTGGAAGGAATCAGAGTGAAAACCGCTCGCTTAGCATTCAATACGTTTGACGTGGTTTAACAGAAACTCGAACGCTTGCAAAATTAATATTGTAAGTCAGCAAGCGTGGGGTGGGAAGTCCTGCCCACCATCCTCGTATTCTGAATAGCACAAAGGATCGCGCCCGTCCGTGGGGTGGGGGCATCGCCCCCGCGTCGTTCCGTGGGCACGCCTTTGGCGTGACGGAGACGGGCGGGGGCGATCCGTCCTATCCGTCGGGGCTGGTCATTGGACAACGCGGCGCTCCGTTTGAAATGTGCGCCGCAAACGCCCCCCAGATCAAACCGCTTGCCTGACCCCCGGCACAAGCGTACCCTCGCTGCGCAGGCTCCGGGGCCAACGTCCCGCCCCTGCCGCTTCCCAAGGATCATCGCCCCAACCCCATGGGCAACCCTGATCGCCTGTCGATGCGACGGCCCGGTCGGAGTCAATTCCCGCCGGCGAACGCCAGTGAAGGAGCCCCAGATGTCCAAGGACAAGAACCGCGGCAATCGCGAAGCAAAGAAGCCGAAGGCCGAGAAACCCAAGGTCAGCGCCACCGCGAACTCCAATATCGACAAACCGCTTAACATTGGCGCGAAGAAGGGCAAGCGCGGGTAGGCCCCGAGGCGCATCCACACCCCGGGGCTGTTTCGCAAGGCGGCACCCTTACTTCAGCGTCAGCCCGGTCACTTCCGGCTTCAGAACCGGACGCTCGGCCGCCTTGATCTGGTCGCAGATCCACTTTGGCACCGTGTTGGCATTGCCGACGCAAAAGGCGTCGTGAAGGTAGGCGGCCTGCACCGGGTCAGCCTGGGCGGCGGCCAGCATGCGGGTGTGGTCGGGACCGGCCTGCGCGGCGGCGGGCAGGAGGACGGCAAGGGTAGCGAGGGCGAGGCGGAATGTCATGATCAGGGTCCTTTCTGGATCAATCAGGGATTGCGGGTCTGCACCAATAAGTCGCGCGGCCTGCGTTCCGGTTCAAATTTCCATGCTGACGGCCAGAACTCAGTCGGTTGGCGGGCCCCGCGAACACCGGGTCAGCGGCAGCGCGCCGCAGGTCCGCGTCCTAGCGCCATCCCCGGAGCGCAACAGGCGCAAACCGATAGCGGTATCGTAAATTATTTCAGATGGATACCGTGACATCCATGCTAGGAAACTGACCCCTCACTCGCGGATCACGATCACGGTCTCTGCCTTGCCGGCCTCCAGCACCCAGCCGAACAGCGCCTCGGCATTTTCGGGGTGCAGCCGCACGCAGCCTGCCGATGCCGTCTGGCCAAGCCTGTCGGTCTGGGTCGTGCCGTGGATCGCGTAGTTGCCGGAGAAGAAGATCGAGAACGGCATCGGCGCCCAGTCATAGAGCGTCGAGTAGTGCATCCGCTTCAGAAGTTGCGGGCGATATGTGCCGGTGGGCGTGCACTTGCCGGGCCGGGCCGTGGACACCGGCCATATGCCTGCCACTTCGTCGTGGCGCCAGACGGTCATTTCCTGGTCGGAAAGGTCGATGACAACGGTCACTTCCTCGGCCTCTGCGGCGATGGCGGCAAGGCAGAGCAGCAGACCTGCCAGCGGTCGAAGGATCGGAGCAAACCAAGTGGCGAGAGTTCGACCGGCGCAAATCCGGGGCCATGCCATCAATCGCGCCCCCGGGTCGCCGGCAGCCGTGCACCGGCCCGCATGACGACCGGCCGATGGTTGGCTTGGCGCGGCCCCGGACGGGCGATCCCGGGCGGGTTCAGGGCAAGCGATAACCATGACAGGCAGCAGGCAAGGGGGCAGGAAATCACGCGCGCCCCTACAATTGCCTCGCTTCCAGAAACGCCACAAGGTCGGCGATCCCGGTCCCGGCCATGATCGGCTGGCCGGTCTCGGCCTTCATCGGGGTCGTCGTCTCTTCCAGCACGTCGCCGAAGAACGGCATCGGGCCGCCGTGGGCCAGCAGCGGGTCACGACCGTCGATGCGGAAGACCACGCTCCGGGTCGGGAACACGCCGCCGTTGCGCGCGCTCAGGCGCGTCAGGTCGGGGGGCGTAACGGTCAGGATCTCGGACATCCGCCCGGCGCCCATCGCATCGTCGCCGTGGCACGAGGCGCAGTAGGTTGCGAACAAGTCCGCCCCGCGCTGCGCATCCTGCGCCAGGGCCGGACTGGCGGCGGCGAAAAGGCATAAGGTGAGCCGAAACAAGGTCATCGCGCATTCCTCCTGTTGCCAGATTAGGCGAGGCCGGGGCGGCGGCCTTGATCTCGGTCAAACCGGCGGCGGCGCGTGCCCTGCCGGCACCCGAGGGTCCGGCCCGCAGCGCGGACCGGACCGGCATTTGCCGTTTCCGTTTGGGTCTCAGCGCAGAACCGGCTGGACGAACTCTCCCGGGTTCATGTCGAATGTCGGGCAGGACAGGCAGGGGCCGGGAATTGGGATCGGCAGCTTGCGCTTCGGCACCGGGTAGAGGATCGAGGGGTCGATCTCGAACTGCCGGTTGATGTAGCGCGAACCCTTGTAGATGACCGCGCCGCTGGGCAGGTGCACATGGGCAGTGGCGGTGGAATGTGCAAGCGCCGGGGCGGCGAACGAGGCGGCCAGTAGGGACGCGGCCGTGAGGGAGGCGAGAAGTTTCATGGGACAGGTTCCTTTCGGGGTTTGACGAAACGAGGCGCTCTGGCGAACGCACCACAGACCTTGGCGCAGCCCCCGGTTGCTATTCAAAATCCCGTCCCGGTCATCCGATAGCCACGGATATTTTTGAACCCGGTCGCAAAAGGGCCCCCGAGATTGTTCTCGGAGGCCCCTCACTGGTAACGTCGAACCGCTTAAAGGCCGCGCTGCCACTCGGCGACTTCACGCTCGGCGGCTTCGCGGGTCTTGCCGTATTTCTCCTGGATGAGCCCGATCATCTGTTCGCGGTCACCCTTGGCCTGCTGGACTTCATTGTCGGTCAGCTCGCCCCACTTCTCGCGGGCCTTGCCCTTGAATTGCGTCCAGTTTCCTTCGATTTGGTCCCAGTTCATGGTTGCCTCCGTTACTGGTTAAGTTCTGCGGGAATAACGTGCCTGCGGGGCGGAGGTTCCACGCCCCCAAGGGCGGAAAGCGAAAACCCGCCGCCCGGGGGGCGACGGGTTCGGGTGCTCAACGGCTGCGGGTCAGGCGGCCAAGTCGATGACCTTGTGCTCGCCGATGTCCGGCTTGTGGCCCGCGGACAGGTTGGCCCGCGCGATCTCGATGGCGAAGACCATGCTGGACGAGGTGTTGGACCAGACCGACGCCTCGTCCAGGTCCAACTTGAGCAGCGTGACCCTGGCGTCCTCGCGTCCGTTCTCGAACCAGGCGGCGGCAACCGCGCTCCATATCTCATCAAGCCTGGCCTCGTCGTGGCTGACGCTCAGACGGCCCTTGAGGCAGGCGTAGAAGTCGTGGTTTTGGCCGACCACGCAGTAATGCGCCATCGCGCCCGCGCCCACGGCGCGGACAAGGTCGGTGTCGGCTGCAGTGATGAACCACAAGGTGCGGGCGTCGCGGTCGATATGGTGCGACATCGGCTGCATGTGCTGGCCCGAGCCTTCGACGCCCAGCATTCCAGCCCGGACTTCGTCCATCTGGTCGAAAAGCTGGCCGGTCGCGTCGTGACGGGTGCGGTCAGTATCGGTCATGTCGGTTCTCCTCGTAAGCCGGGCGCGGTGCCCGTTGATGTGCGTTACGGTAAAACGCTCCGACCGGACGCGAGGTTCCGGCAAAGCTAGGCGACGGTGAATTTCTTGAGCTGGTCCAGGCCGCCGTTGAAGTAGTCCAGGTCGACCGCCCCCGAGATGCCCGGAACCGAACCGCTTTGACTGTATTGCCAGATCGTCCAGTATTTCCAGCCCGTCACCGGCTTGGGCTTGGACACACCGTATTCGGCGACCCACAGCGGGCAGTCGGAGAAGCCGCCATCGAGGTGGGCGTTCCAGAAGCCGGGACCTGTGTAGATGAAGGGCGCGACCCCGCAGGCTTTCTTGATGGCATCGCAGTAGGCGTGAAGGTCGGCGATCAGGTTCGCGTTCGTTTCCGCGCCGACGCTTTCGGTTTCGATATCGACCATCGGCGGCAGGTCGCCGGGTTCCAGCTTGAACTTGCCTAGGAAGGTCTTCGCTTGTGCCGCCGGATCCGCGCCGACGTTGTAGAAATCATAGGCCCCGCGCAGCACGCCCGCGGCTTTCATCCCAACCCAGTTCGCGGCGAACTTGCTGTCGGAGGTCCCAGTGCCCTGCGCGGCCTTGGCAAAGGCGAAGTCGACGCCCGAGGCCCTGACCTTGCCCCAGTCTATGCTGCCCTGATAATGCGACACATCGATGCCGTTGACATAACTGCTCATACGGAAAGTCCTTTCGCCAAGGGGTTCGCAAAACGCAACCTGCGGGCGGGAAATCCATGTGCCCGGATACCCTAGGATGCGGTCAAGCGGGCGCGAAGTATAGCGATTTCATGCTAGGCTCGGGTAAAACACATGGAGCCCGCAGATGACCGACAACACTCCCGCCGTCGATCTGGCCGCCGCCGAGGCCGAGGTCGACCTGCCGCCGATCGGCTCGACTGAACGCTACGACGCGCTGATGCAGGTGATCCGCAACCGCGTCACCGTGCGCAGGTTCGACGCCGCCTACACCGTGCCGGACGACCATTACCGGATGATCCTGGAGGCGGCGCGCCACGGACCGTCCGGCGCCAATGCCCAGCCCTGGCAGTTCATCATCGTCCGCGACCAGGCGATCAAGGACGCCATCACCGAGTATTTCGTGGCCGAGCAGCGATTCCGCGCCAAGGCGAAGATGAAATTCCCGACGCCAGACTATCGCGGCCTGGCCACGGCGCCGGGGTTCATCGTGGTGTGTTCCGACATGCGCTGGGTCAATGCCTTTCCGGTGCTGAATGACGGCTCTGACCTTGACCGGATGTACAAGGAGAACGCCGAGCGCATCCTGCTGCAATCGGTGGCCGCCGCGACCATGTCGGCGCACCTGGCCGCCGCCGCGCTGGGCTACAACGTCTGGTGGGTCACCGCCATCGGGCAGGAGAAGGCGCAGACCGAGATGCGGCCGCTTCTGGGCATTCCCGACGAAATCTCGGTTCTCGACATCTTCCTGTTCGGTCCGCCCACTGCCAAGCCCTACAAGCGCTATCGCAAGGATCTGGACGAGATCGCCCATTGGGATCGCTACAATGCCGATCATTTCATGACAGATGCCGAACTTGACAACTGGATCAGGACCCGGCGGGCGCGGGTGATGTACAAGGATGCGCGGCAAATCGATTAGGGAAACGGCGCTGCCCGCACCGGACTTGACCCGGGACCTCCAGACCGAGGCCCCGGATCAGGTCCGGGGCGCGGGACGGTTTACCAGAGTGGCCCCTGCGCCGGCAACGCGGCGCCGTGTCAGGACTGGATGCTTTCGAGGTAGGCGACGATATCCAGCACCGCGCGGTTGGTCTGGATGATCTTGCCGTCAGGGGTCCGGTAGGTGGCCGGTTCGGCGTCCAGAAGGCTGCCGAAATCGGGCATCGCGACGATGTCCTCGTGCAGCGCGCTGATCCGGGTGACGACTGAAACGACGTGTGCCCTGGGAAAAGTGCCGCCGTTGCGCTGCGACAAGGTGCGCAGGTCGGGCACTCCGTTGGCGACGAAGATCGCCATGTCGCCGTCTCCGGCCCCGGTGCGACCGTGACAGGCGCTGCATTCGCTGTGAAACAGCGCGCGCCCGTCAAGGGTAGGTTGCGGCGCACAGGCGATCAGTAGCGTCGCGCAAATCGTCATCGTCCATGGCCTGCCCGACATAGCCACGGCGCTGCTCACTTCTGCAAGCCCCTCAGGTAGTTCACTATGGCCAGCACGTCGCCGCGGGTCTGCAACACGCTGCCATCGGGCAGGTCCAGCACGGCGCTGCCGCCGCCCAGAACCGTCCCGAAGACCGGCATCGGCCCGCCGCCGTGACCACGCAGGGCCAGCCGCCCGTCGATGGTGCGCACCGCGGTCTCAAGGGGAAAATCGCCGCCGTTGCGCGCGGCCAACTGGGTCAGGTCAGGAACTTGAACAGTGATCAGGGAGGCCATCGGCCCGTCTCCTTCCGCCCCGGCCCCGTGGCACCCGCCGCAGCGTGACAGGAACAGGTCTTCGCCGCTCGACTGGGCCAGGGTCGGCGACGCAACACATAGCGCGAAAAGCAGGATCATCAGCCGCATGGGGACCTCCAGGTCAGAACGGGACAAAAAGAGCTTGGCCCGGAACCTGTTGGCACACCTTGATCCCGGTCAAGCTGCAACAGATCAGTCGGGCGTCAGCACACCCCCGGTCAGCCGCACCACACGGTCCATCCGCGCGGCCAGTTCCATGTTGTGCGTGGCGATCAGGGCGGCCAGCCCGGTGCCGCGCACCAGGCCCATCAATGCGTCGAACACCCGGGCCGAGGTCGCGGGGTCGAGGTTGCCGGTCGGCTCGTCCGCCAGCAGCAGGCGCGGCTGCGTTGGCCAGCGCACGACTGAACGCGACGCGCTGCTGCTCGCCGCCCGACAGCGCCGCGGGGCGGTGGCCGGCGCGGTCGGCGACGCCGACCTCGTCCCAGAAGGTCGCGCGCCCGCGCCTCTGCCTGAGCCCGCGCTACACCGTTGGCCAGTTGCGGCAGCACGACGTTCTCCAGCGCGGTGAATTCCGGCAACAGGTGGTGGAACTGGTAGATGAACCCGACTTCGCGCCGCCGGACGCCGGTGCGCCTGCGGTCCGACAGGCCGTCCATCGCCGCGCCCGCCGATGCGCACCGTGCCCGCGTCGGCCGTGTCCAGCAGGCCCGCGATATGCAACAGCGTCGACTTGCCCGCCCCCGAGGGCGCCACCAGCGCCACGACCTCGCCCGCGCGCGAGCGTCAGGTCGACGCCGCGCAGCACCGTCACCTCGCCCGGTTTGCCGCGCTGATAGGCCTTTTCGATGCCCGCCAGTTCCAGCGCCGCGTCACTCATAGCGCAGCGCCTCGACCGGGTTCATCCGCGCCGCGCGGCGGGCCGGGAAGATCGTCACGATGAACGACAGGCCCAGCGACAGGGCCACCGCCGACAGCACGTCGCCCAACTGCAGCTTGGCCGGCAGCGCGTAGATGCCGCGGATCGACGGATCCCAGACGCCGCCGCCCATCGACGTAGTTCACGAAGGAAAAGATCGGGTCGATGTAGATCGCGAAGAGGCAGCCCAGGATCACGCCCGATCAGCGTGCCGATCAGCCCCACCGAGGCGCCGCAGATGAAGAAGACCCGCAGGATCGAGCCTTCGCTCAGGCCGATGGTGCGCAGGATGCCGATGTCGCGGCCCTTGTTCTTCACCAGCATGATCAGCCCGGAGATGATGTTCATCGCCGCGATCAGCACCAGGATCGACAGGATCACGAACATCACGTTGTCCTCGACCTCGAGCGCGCGCAGAAACGCGCCGGCACTGTCGCGCCAGGTCCAGAGCAGCGCGTTGTCGCCGCCCGCGGCCAGCAGGGCGTCGGCGTAGCGGTCGACCTCTTCGGGGTCTGCGACCATCACCTCGATCTCGTCGGCGCGCGCCTTCCTGTTGAAATACGCCTGCGCCTCGGCAAACGGCATGTAGACGCGGGTGCGGTCGATGTCGTAGCGCCCGGCGGTGAAGACATAGACCACCTCGTAGGCGTTGACGCGCGGGCTGGTGCCGAAGGCGGTCTTGACCCCGTCGGGCGAGATCAGCTTGATCGTGTCGCCGACCGTGGCGCCCAGTTCGCGCGCCACGCCAGAGCCGATGGCGATGCCCTCGTCGAAGCGCTCGATGTCGCCCCAGGCCTCTTCGGCCCCGGCGACGCGCGGGATGCCCTTCAGGTTGTCCAGCGTGATGCCGAAGACCTCGACGCCGGCGTTCTGGCCGCGCAGGCTGGCCATCACCTGCCCCTTGACCAGCGGCGCGGCGCGGGTGACGCCGGGGATCTGCGGCAACCTTGGCGGCCAGCGCGTCGTAATCGGTCAGCGTCCGCGTGGTCTGGCCGCTGTCGGTCACATGCACCGTGGAATAGAGCGTGACATGGGCGTTCGCGCCCAGGATGGTATCGACGAATTCGGCGCGAAAGCCCGACCGCACCGCCAGCGTCGCGATCAGCGCGAACACCGCCAGCGTGATGCCGATCAAGGCTGATCCAGGTCATCACCGACACGCCGCCCTCGGCCCGCCGAGCGCGCAGGTAGCGCCAGGCGATCATCCATTCGAATCCGGCAAACGGGGCAGTACGGTCGGCGGCCACGCGGGTCTCCTTGCGGCGGGGGCTGCCGCCGCTAATGCCAGAAGCGGTTGACCAAGAAAACCACTATCCTCGGATCAGCCCCCGGGACTTGGGGTCAGGCGCAAAATCGAGCCGTTGGCGTCGTCGACCAGCAGCAGGATCGATCCGTCGGCATCGACCTCGACATCGCGGATGCGGTTTTCGCCGGTCAGGAACCGTTCTTCGCCGCTGACCCGGTCCCCGTCGAGTTGCAGCCGAACCAGCCCGCCGGGGTTCAGCGACGAGGCCAGCACGTCGCCCTGCCAATCGGCGAACATCTCGCCGTCGTAGAACACGAAGCCGCCGGGCGCGATGACAGGGTCCCAGTAATACTGCGGCTCGGTGAAGCCGTCGCCGCGCGGTTCGCCCGAACCGATGGGCTGGCCGCTGTAGCGTTCGCCGTAGCTGACCACCGGCCAGCCATAGTTGGCCCCCGCCTCGATCAGGTTCAATTCGTCGCCGCCCTTGGGACCATGCTCCAGCGTCCAGAGATCGCCGGTTTCCGGTTGGATGTCAGCGCCTTGCACGTTGCGGTGGCCATAGGTCCAGATCGTGCCCCGGGCACCATCCTGGCCAACGAACGGGTTGTCGGCCGGCGTTTCGCCGTTGGCCGTGACACGGATCACCTTGCCGTAGGTCTTGTCGAGATCCTGGGCA
Organism: uncultured Alphaproteobacteria bacterium; assembly: GCA_963768205.1. GTDB lineage: Bacteria > Pseudomonadota > Alphaproteobacteria > Rhodobacterales > Rhodobacteraceae > JAHELH01. The sequence goes on from CAVYHB010000004.1 coordinate 259,210, forward strand.
TAGACCCGCTCCTGCATGGTGGAATGTTCGCCGGTGGTGATAAAGACATGCCCGCCGTCCGGCACGATGCGCGAGCCGTAGTGCATTGGCGACGGCGACGGCGGCGATTGCACGAAGATGTCCCGCACATCCGTCAGCGCCGTCATGTCTTCGTTCAGCACGCCGCGCGCCGCTGCGGTCGCGGACATGGCACCGCCCAACGGCTTGGAATAGGTCAGGAAGACCACGCGGCTGGTGGCGAAATCATCCGCGAGGGCCACGTCCAGCAGCCCGCCCTGCCGGCGGTTCAGCACCTCGGGCACGCCGTCCACCGGGTCTCCGACGTGGCCATCTGAACCGATCACTCGCAGGGTTCCGGCGCGTTCGGTTACAAGGTAGCCGCCGCCCGGCAGCACCGCGATGCCCCAGGGGTTGCTTAGGCCTTCGGCCACCGTTTCGACGGTCAGGCCGATGCCGCTGTCGAGCGCCGGGGCGCGGGTCTGGTTCGGAAAGGCAGGTTCGAATTCGGGAACGTTCTTCGGCCCCTGATCCACCGGGGCGGCATGTTCGGCTGCGAGGGTCGGGGTCAGGGTCAGCGCGAAAGCGGCGACCGAGCGCAGCAAAAGGGTCTTGGAAATCATTGGGTTCTCCTGGCTGTTTGCATCGAAAACCACCACGCGTCAGGGCAGGTTCCGCGATCGGGCATCACGTTTTCTTGGGGTGGCCGGGCAATTGCCGAGGCACCGCCCCGATGCATCAGAACCCGTTCAGCGGGTCGAAGTTGCGGGCGCTGGCATAGCTGGAAAGCTGCGCCTCGATGGTAGCTTTCTCTGCATCGTCAAGCGGTTGCGGATGATCGTTCAAGCTGTCTGCAAGCTCTGCATCAAGCCGGACTGTCGCGATCATCGGGAAATGGTCCGAACCGATATTGGGGCCGCGCCAGAAATCGACCAGCGCGATCTCGCGCGTCAGGTAAAGCTGGTCGATGGGAAAGCGCATCGCCCAGGCGTTGGCGTCGAAGCTGGGCAGCGGGCCGCGCCCCAGGCGCGGGTCGAGATACTGGCCGACGCGCTTGAACCGTTGCGCCAGGTGCCCCCAGGCGGCATCGTTGAAATCGCCCATGATCAGCACCGGCACGTCTGATTTCCGGGCGAACCGCGCCACATAGGCGATCTGCGCATCGCGTTCCTCGGTATCCTCGCCGGGTACGGGCGGCTTGGGATGCAGGCCGACGAAGCGGAAGATGTCGCCATGCGGGCCGCGCATTTCGGCAAACAGTGTCGGGGTTTCGTTGTCGGCGAGGTACAGCACCTGCACGTCGGTAACGGGAAGCCGGGTGGCGAAGATCATGCCGTAATAGTTGTCCCGAGGCTCGCGGACCACGGTGCCATAGTCAGCCAGAACCGGCTCCATTGCCTGAAGCCAGCGCTGATCGGTCTCCATCAGAAACAGCACGTCGGGATCGACCGATGCGATCAGGTCGTGCAGTTTGCCGACGTCCTCGTTTTCCATCAGCACGTTGGAGGCAAGAAAGGTGATCTGGTCGGGGGCGGGCGGTGCCAGGCGCACCACTTTGCGGCCAAGCGGCGAATAGGGCCAGACGTACCAGGCCTGAAACAGGCCGCAGCCCAGCGTCACGACCAGGGCGGCGATCTTCAGCCAGCCGCCGAGCCACAGGCAAAGGACCGCTATGACGATGGCGGAAACCAACAGTTGCAGCCGGGGAAAGTCCATCGCCCGGATCCACCACAGCTTGCTGTCGGTGATCGGCAGAAGGGTAATCAGTAGCAGCGCCAGAATCAGCGCCAGAACCAGTGTTGTGTAAATCATCTGCCCCATGCGCCATCCTGTCACGGGAGTAACGGACGGTGTCAAGGAAGGTTCCGTGGCAGGGGTCAGCGGCGGGCTGAAACGCCGCCTGCGGGGACTGTTCGCAATCGGCAGGCTCTGTGCCTGCGCGCACCGGTTCGCACCAGTTGGGGCGTGGATCCGCGCACCCTACCCCAGGCGCGCCACCAGGTCATCGGGCTTCACTTCCTCGCTGTCCCCGGTGCGCCGATTGGTCAGTTCGACCACCCCGCTCGCCAGCCCGCGCGGACCGACCGTCACGCGCCACGGCAGGCCGATCAGGTCCATGGTGGCGAACTTGGCCCCGGCGCGTTCCTCGCGGTCGTCGTAGAGTACGTCGATGCCGGCCTCGGTCAGCGCCCTGTAAAGACCGTCGCAGGCCAGGTCGGAACTTGCATCGCCCTGCTTGACGTTGACGATGCCGACGCGGAACGGGGCAACCTCTTCGGGCCAGATGATGCCCTTGTCGTCGTGGCTCGCCTCGATGATCGCGCCCACCAGGCGCGACACGCCGATGCCGTGGCTGCCCATGTGTACCGGCACCGGCTTGCCGTCGGGGCCTTGCACCGTGGCGCCCATGGCGTCGGAATACTTGGTGCCGAAATAGAAGATCTGGCCGACCTCGATGCCGCGCGCGCATGGCGGCGGCGGTCCTCGGGCACGCGGTCGTGGAACGTGGCCTCGTCGTGGGTCTCGTCGGTGCGGGCGTAGCGCGAGGTGAATTCGTCCAGCACCGCGCGGCAATCCTCGACGCTGTCATAGTCGATGGCGCGGTCGCCAAAGCGCAGGTCGGTGACCTGGCTGTCATAGAACACTTCGGACTCGCCGGTGTCGGCCAGCACCAGGAATTCATGGGTGTCGTCGCCGCCGATCGGCCCTGAATCCGCGCGCATCGGGATCGCCTGAAGCCCCATGCGCTCGTAGGTGCGCAGGTAGCTGACCAGGTGCCGGTTATAGGCGTGCATGCGCCGCGTCCTTGTCGATGTCGAAGTTGTAGCCGTCCTTCATCAGGAATTCGCGCCCGCGCATGACGCCGAAGCGCGGCCGGATCTCGTCGCGGAACTTCCACTGGATGTGGTACAGCGTCAGCGGCAGGTCCTTGTAGCTGACCCGACATGGCTGCGGAAGATGTCGGTGATCAGTTCCTCGTTGGTGGGGCCGTACAGCATGTCACGGTCGTGGCGGTCCTTGATGCGCAGCATCTCGGGGCCGTAGGCGTCGATAGCGGCCGCTTTCGCGCCACAGGTCGGCCGATTGCAGCGTCGGCATCAGCATCGGGATGTGACCCGCGCGGATCTGTTCCTCATGAACGATCTTCTCGATTTTCTTCAGCACCTTGTAGCCCAGCGGCAGCCAGGAATAGATGCCGGCGCTGGCCTGCTTGATCATGCCCGCGCGCAGCATCAGGCGATGGCTGACGATCTGCGCCTCGGATGGCGTTTCCTTGAGAACGGGAAGGAAGTATCGGCTGAGCTTCATGGCGGCACCCCTTGGACGTGGTCGGTCCCGTCTAAAGCGGATCAGGTTTGGATGGCAACAAGATCATCGGAGATCGCGTTCGGACCAGGCGCGAGGCAGCGAATTCCGATTCCGAATTGACCTGATCTGCTCTAGGCGATTGGTCGCAGGCTCACAAGACGCCGGATGTGCGCGGCGAAGTCATGGTGGCGGGGTGCGAGCGAGCCTTGTCGTGCACCGCGTCCCCGGCGGACTGATGCGCGTTCACCAGAATGGTGGCGGCGACAGCCACGATAAGGCTGAGGCAAAGCGCAAAAATGATCGAACGGGGATAACGGTTGTGCATCTTCCTGACCTCGCGAACTACCGGGCAGTTCTGGCCTGCGCCGGGGGTCCTGGCAAGTCGGGTTTTCCACACCCGGCGGCAACGTGCCGATCCGACCCCGTTGCGCCCGTGCCCGGTATGCGCGATGACAGGGACGCGACCGAGGAAGGACAGCCCATGGCCCTGCCCGCCGAAAGACAGATGAAATACTGGGGCATCGCCACGGCGGTATTCCTGGTGGTGCTGTGGATTTTGGGCGACGTGATCCTGCCGTTCCTGCTGGGCGGCGCCATCGCCTACCTGCTGGACCCGATCGCCGACCGGCTGGAACGGCTGGGGCTGAGCCGGGCGCTGGCTACAACGGTGATCACGCTGGGCACGATCCTGCTATTCGTGGTGGTGGCGCTGGCGGTGGTCCCGACGCTGGTGAACCAGGCAAGCGCCCTGGTCAATTCCGCGCCGGAGCTTTTCAACCGGCTGCAAAGCAACCTGACCGAAAAATTCCCCGAGATCATGGACGAAACCTCGGCGCTGCGCCGCTCCATCGTAAGTCTCGGGACGCTGATCCAGGATCGCGGAGTGGCGCTGGTCGAGGGCGTGGTGACCTCGGCGCTGAGCCTGTTCAACATCCTGCTGCTGTTGGTAATCGTGCCGGTGGTGGCGTTCTACCTGCTGCTCGACTGGGACCGGATGATTGCCAAGGTCGACGACCTGCTGCCGCGCGATCACGCGCCGACGATCCGCGGCCTGGGCCGTCAGATCGATCGAACGCTGGCCTCGTTCATCCGCGGCCAGGGCACGGTGATGCTGATCCTCGGCATCTTTTACGCCGCGGGGCTGATGCTGGTCGGGCTGAATTTCGGGGCCGTGATCGGGGCGATCGCGGGGCTTCTGACCTTCATCCCCTACGTCGGCGCAGTCGTGGGCGGCGGGCTGGCCATCGGGCTGGCGCTGTTCCAGTTCTGGGGCGAATGGTGGTGGATCCTGGCGGTGGCGAGCATCTTCTTTCTGGGCCAGTTCCTGGAGGGCAATATCCTGACGCCGAAACTGGTGGGCAACTCGGTCGGGCTGCATCCGGTCTGGCTGATGTTCGCGCTTTCCGTCTTCGGCCTGCTGTTCGGCTTCGTCGGCCTGCTGGTGGCGGTGCCGGTGGCCGCAGCGCTGGGCGTGCTGGCGCGGTTCGGGGTCGAGCAGTACAAGACCAGCCTGCTCTACAAGGGCGCGGACAGCGAATAGCCCGTGCCCGAACAACTGACATTCGATCTGCCCGGCGAACCGGCGCTTGGGCGCGGCGATTTCTTCGTCTCGCCCGGCAAATGCTGCCGCTGTCGAAGCGATCCAGGGCTGGCATGACTGGCCGCAGGGCAAGCTGCTGCTGATCGGGCCGGAAGGGGCGGGCAAGACCCACCTGGCGCATGTCTGGGCGGCGCTGACCGGGGCGCGGCTGGTCGCGGCGACAGGTCTGAACGAGGCGGAGGTTCCGGGGCTGACCACGCAGGCCGTCGTGGTCGAGGATGCCGACCGGATCGCTGGCGACGCGCGCGCCGAGCGGGCGCTTTTCCACCTGCACAACCTGGCGCTGGAGCGCGGTCACGGCCTGCTGATGACGGCGCGGCTGCCGCCCGCGCACTGCGGCCTCGGCCTGCCCGACCTTGCCAGCCGGATGCAGAGCAGCGCCGTGGTGACGCTTGCCGCCCCGGACGATGCACTGTTCTCGGCGGTGCTGATGAAACTTTTCACCGACCGCCAGGTCGCCGTCGATCCGGGCCTCATTGTCTGGCTGACCAGGCGTATCGACCGGTCCTTCGCACGGGCCGGTCGGGTCGTCGAGGCGCTGGACCGGGCGGCGCTGGAACAGGGGCGGCCGATCACCCGCCCGCTGGCAGCGGCGGTTCTGGACAAGCTGGCGCAATAGACGGCATAGTCTGCGCTCATCCAGCACCCGACGCTTAAGGCCCCTGTCCATGTCCCCTGCTAACTTTCTAAAAGCGGATTTCCCCGATGCCGTCGTCATCGACGACGTTGATTTTGCGGGACCTTCGCGGTTTCACAACCGCGAGCTTAGCTGGCTGGGCTTCAACTGGCGGGTGCTGGAAGAGGCCGAGAACACCCGTGTGCCGCTGCTGGAACGGCTGCGATTCCTGTCGATCAGCGCCACCAACCTCGACGAGTTCTACACCGTCCGCGTCGCCGGTCTGCGCGAACTGGCCCATGCCGGCAACACGACCCCGGCCATCGACGGGCTGACTGCCGCAGAGCAGCTGGTTCTGATCAGCGCAGAAGCCCGGCGGCTGATGGAGCATCAGCAGGTGGTCTGGGAGCAGCTGCGCGCCGAGATGGAAACGGCAGGCATCTCCCTGCTGACCCGCAATGGCCTGGCGCAATCCGACAAGAACTACCTGCTGGACGTGTTCCTGAACGATGTCTTCCCGGTGCTGTCACCGCTGGCCATCGACCCCGCACACCCGTTCCCGTTCATCCCCAACACCGGCTTTGCGCTGGCGTTGCAGATGGAACGGACCGCCGACAAGCGCAAGCTACAGGCGCTGTTGCCGATCCCGCAGCAGATCGACCGGTTCGTGCCGCTGGACGTAAAGGGCGGCGTGCAGCGGTTCCTGCCGCTGGAAGAGCTGCTGCTGCTGCACATCGGCGATCTCTTTCCGGGCTACAAGGTCACCGGCCACTGCGCCTTTCGCGTGCTGCGCGACAGCGACCTCGAGGTCGAGGACGAAGCCGAGGACCTGGTGCGCGAATTCGAGGTGGCGCTGAAGCGGCGGCGCCGCGGCGAGGTGATCCGCCTGAAGCTGAGCTCCGGCGCGCCGGCCGCGCTGCGCCGCGTCATCATGGAAGAGCTCCACATCCGCGAGATCGACGTGATCGAGCTGGGCGGCCTGATCGGCATGTCCGATTTGCAGGAACTGGTTCTGGACGACCGCCACGACCTGCTGTGGCCGCAGTTCACGCCCCGCGTGCCGGAACGGGTGCAGGACCACGAGGGCGACATGTTCGCCGCGATCCGGCAGAAGGACATGCTGCTGCACCATCCCTACGAGACCTTCGACATGGTGGTGCGGTTCCTCAAGCAGGCCGCGGGCGACCCGGACGTGCTGGCCATCAAGCAGACGCTCTACCGCACCTCGAAGGAAAGCCCGATCGTCGAGGCGCTGTGCGAGGCCGCCGAGGAAGGCAAATCGGTCACCGCGCTGGTCGAGCTGAAGGCCCGCTTCGACGAGGCCGCCAACATCCGCCAAAGCCGCGCGGCTGGAACGGGCCGGCGCGCACGTGGTCTACGGTTTCATCAACTACAAGACCCATGCCAAGATCAGCACCGTGGTCCGGCGCGAGGACGGCAAGCTGATCACCTACACCCATTTCGGCACCGGCAACTACCATCCGATCACCGCGCGCATCTACACCGACCTGTCGCTTTTCACCTGCGATGCAGCGCTGGGGCGCGATGCGACCAAGGTGTTCAACTACGTCTCGGGCTACGCGCCGCCGGATGCGCTGGAGAACCTGTCGATTTCGCCGCTGACGCTGAAATCCACCCTGCTGGAGCGGATCGAGGCCGAGGGCGATCATGCCAAGGCCGGCAAGCCCGCAGAAATCTGGGCCAAGATGAACTCGATCGTCGAGCCGGATATTATCGACGCGCTCTACCGTGCCAGCGCCCGCGGCGTGAAGATCAACCTGGTGGTGCGCGGCATCTGCGGCTTGCGGCCCGGCATCAAGGGACTGAGCGAGAACATCCGCGTGAAGTCGATCATCGGGCGGTTCCTGGAACACAGCCGCATCGTCTGCTTCGGCAACGGCTACGGGCTGCCGTCGAAAAAGGCGCGGGTCTACATGTCGTCCGCCGACTGGATGGACCGCAACCTCAACCGCCGGGTCGAGACCCTGGTCGAGATCACCAATGCCACCGTCAAGGCGCAGATCGTCAGCCAGATCATGGCCGCCAACCTGGCCGACGAGGCGCAAAGCTGGATCATGGCGCCCGGACGGCAGCTTCAGCCGGGCCCGGCTGGAGGGCAAGGATCACCCGTTCAACTGCCACCGCTTCTTCATGGAAAACCCGTCGCTGTCCGGGCGCGGCTCGGCAGGCGCGGCGGACGTGCCGGAACTGACCCACACGCGGGACTGACCGGGGCGGATCGGCGATTGACGCAGCCTGCGCGATTTTGCAGGGTCAGTGCACAAGACCTGACGGGGGCCAAGACGCATGGACGGCGACCAGGACACCACCGGGCGGGACTATGGACGTTTCGGTCGGCCCCTGTTCCAGGACCCTGCTGCGCTTGCGCTGGCCCGGGTCGGCGTGGTCGATGTCGGGTCGAACTCTGTCAGGCTGGTGATCTTCGACGGCGCTGCGCGCAGCCCGGCCTATTTCTATAACGAAAAGCTGATGGCGGGGCTGGGCGCGGGCGTGTCCGAGACCGGCAAGTTAAACCCGCAAGGCCGGGTCAGGGCGCTGGGCGCGCTGCGCCGATTCCAGTTGCTGGCCGAGGGGATGGATATCGCGCCGCTGACGGCGGTGGCGACGGCGGCGGTGCGAGAGGCCGAGGACGGCCAGGATTTCATCGACGAGGTAATGCGCGAGACCGGGCTGAAGCTGTGGGTGATCTCGGGCGAGGAAGAGGCGCGGCTGTCGGCGCAGGGTGTGCTGCTGGGCTGGCCCGACGCCAGCGGCATGGTCTGTGATATCGGCGGCTCTTCGATGGAGCTTGCGGAACTGACCAGCGGTCGAGTGGGTACCTGCGTGACCTCGCCGCTCGGGCCGCAGCGGCTGCAATCCATCAAGGGCAAGAAGGCGCGGCGCCAGCATATCCGGTCGATCATCGACGGGCTGATCGCGCGGATGCACGGCCACCAGGATCGCCTTTATCTTGTCGGCGGTTCGTGGCGCGCCATCGCCCGGCTCGACATGGAGCGGCGCGGCTATCCGCTGCACGTCCAGCACGAATACCGCATGACGCCGAAGTCGGTGATGGCGACCGTCGACTGGATCGCCGAGAACGACCTGAACGAGGTGCGCCAGCGCACCGGCACCTCCGAGGCGCGGATGGCGCTGGTGCCGCTGGCCAGCGAGGTGTTGCAGCAACTGGTGCGCGCGCTGCGCCCGCACGAGATCGCGATTTCGAGCTACGGCATCCGCGAGGGGATGCTTTACGAGCAGATGCCCGACCGCCTGCGACGCCGCGACCCGCTGATCGAAGCCTGCCGTTTTGCCGAGGCCAAGGACGCCCGCAGGCCGGGGTTCGGCGCCGTGCTGCACGAGTTTCTCAGCCCGCTGTTCCGTGGTGTCGCCCCCGGCCGTGCCCGCAGCATCAATGCGGCCTGCCTGTTGCACGACGTCAGCTGGCGCGGTCATCCCGACTATCGCCACGAGGTCTGTTTCGACTATGTCACGCGGGCCAATCTGGGGGGCCTGACCCACACCGCGCGGGTCTTCGTCGGCACCGCGTTGCTGCATCGCTACAAGAATTCGCGCGACGACACCCGGTTTGCGGCCCTGATCGAACTTCTGCCCGAAAAGGACCTCAAGCAGGCCGAGGTGCTGGGCAAGGCGCTGCGGTTCGGCGCGATGATGGCGGCGGACACGCCCGAGATGATGGGGCGGCTGGACTGGCACCCGAAAAAGAAGACGCTGGCGCTTTATCTGCCGAAAGCAGCCGAGGGGTTGTTCGGAGAGGTGGCGCAGGCGCGGTTCAACACGCTGGCCGCGGCGCTGGATGCCGAGCCGACGGTGAAGCGGTTGCGCAAGGCGACCGGGCCGGTCTAGCCGGATTAGGACCAGCCGTGATTCGGCGCGCTAAAGCTCTACCTCGCCGTCGTCGCCGATTTCGGGTTCGACCTGCAGCGGCACCTTGCGGCGGATGATGATATCGCCGTTCGGCAGCACTTCGGGCGGATGATAGGCGGTCATGTCCTGCAACGCGCCTTCCAGTTCGCGCAGGGCAGGCTCGATCTCGCCCATCAGTCCACGCAGCAACAGCCGCGTGCCCTCGGACAGCAGGTCGACGCCCTCGCTTAGGTCGGTGTCGCCGTCCTGCGCGGTGACGGGCGCGGCCAGCAGCGACAGGCTTAGCACAAGTGTCAGTATCGGTTTCATACCCTCAATATAGGCAATGCCGGCGGCGGTTTTAAGATCAGATGTCGAGGTCGATGCTGACCGGGAAATGATCCGACGCGGTCAGCAGCGCCTCGCGCAGTTCCGGCGTGTGGTAACAGTCCGGGTCGTCGAACGGATGCCAGATGCGCCAGCGCGGGTCCCGCGCCCTCAGGCCCGGCGACACCATCACGTAATCAAGAAGCGCCTGAAGATAGCGCTTTTCCTGGTGGATGTAGAACCGCGCGGTGATCGGCATCGCGCCGACACGCTGGCTGAGCGCCATGCGGGCATGGGGATCGAACAGCGTCCCGGCGCCGTCCTCGCCCAGTACGATCTCGACGCCGGAACGCCCGAAAAGCTTTTCGTATTCATCAAGTCCCGGACCGTCGTTGAAATCACCCAGCACGATCAGGTCGTCGCCGGCCTTCAGATGCGCCTCGACGCGCTGGCGCAGCCAGATGCACTGGGCGGCCTGCTTGCGACGATTGGCGATGGCGAGACGCATCACCTCTTGCGGGGTGCTGGCGCCGTGCGGGGCCTTCGACTTGATGTGCACCCCGATCAGGCGCAACTTGTGGCCGCCCCTGGTGGTCACCATCGCCTCAAGCGGCGGCTTGGAAAAGCTGATCCGGTCGGGAGCGGCGTCGATGTCGAGGTCAAGCCGGAACACGCCGTCGAACCGCGGCGCGTTGCGCGCGCCATGCTTGCCGGTGGGATCGCCCTGGGGGTCATGCTCTGCCTGCAGCACGTCAGGATCGAACAGCAGCGCAATCTCCTGCTGGGTGTCGTTCTCGAAGCCCATCAGGGCCTTGCGCGCCCTGAGACCGGTGTCACGCGCGAAATTCTCCAGCGCCGTGACGGTCGAGCGGCGGCGATTGCTGTCCGGCGCCTCGATCACCATCACCGCATCGGCATCGACGGCGGTGAAGACAATGGCCAGGGCTTCGAGCTGCTGCACCCGCGTCACGTCCTGGCGTCCCGACCAGCCGTCATCGGGCAGCGGGCGGTCGTGGTCGTCGAAAAGCGAGTTGAACCACTCGACATTGTAGGTCGCGATGCGCATCAGGCGCGTCCCGCCTCGATCTCGTCCCAGGCGTGGTTCAGCGCCGCCAGCCGCGATTCGGCCAGCTTGACCGCTTCGGCCGGCAGGCCCCGCGCCTGCATCCGGTCGGGATGCGTTTCGCGCACCTGGGCGCGCCACGCCTTGCGGATTTCGGAAAGCGGCGTGTCGGCGCTGACGCCCAGCACCGCGTAGGGATCGGGTGCGGCATCGGGCACGAACCGGGCGCGGATCGCCCGGAATTTCCGATCATCCATGCCGAAATGCCGCGCCACCCGGGCCAGGAAGTCATCCTCGCGCGGGTCATAGGCGCCGTCGGCGATGGCGATGTGAAAAAGGCCCTCCATCAGGTCGCAAAGCACCCGCGGCTCGTCGTGGAACATCGCGCCGATCTGGCGGGCGTAATCCTCGAACCCCGCCACGTCGCGTCGGGCCAAATTGAAGACGCGGCCCGCCGCGCCCTCGTCCTCGGGCGGTATGGTGAACACCTTGCGGAAGGCGGTGACCTCGTCGCGGGTCACCTGCCCGTCGGCCTTGGCCATCTTCGCCCCAAGCGCGATCACCGCGATGGTGAATGCCACGGATCGCTCGGGCGGCGTGCGCAGGCGGTCGAACACGCTTGCCAGACCCTCGCCGCTGGCCAGCGCCGAGATCGCCTGTGTGATGCGGGTCCAGATCGACATGGCGCAAAGCTTAAGCGCGCGGGCCTGGATTTGGAAGCGAGCCGGGCGCGTGGAAACGCGCGGCGCAGGTCAGAGAAACTTCTGCATCAGGTGCAGATCGAACCAGCGCCCGAACTTCCACCCGACCTCGTGCAGGGTGCCGGCATGGACATAGCCAAGCCGCTCGTGAAACCCGACGCCCGCTGGATTGCCAGAGCTGACCCCGGCAAATATCGAGTGCGCCCCGCCGACCCGCGCATGATCCTCGATCGCCGCCATCAGGGCGCGGCCCAGCCCCCGACCCCGGGCTGCCGGTGGCAGGATCACCGTATGCTCCATGGTCCGGGCGTAGCCCACGCCGCCGCGGAACTGGCCGTAGGTGGCGAAGCCCAGAACCACGCCGGCCTCTTCGGCCACCAGGAACCCGTGGCCCGCCTGCGCCTTGGCGGCGATCATCCCGGCAATGTCCTGCACGGACTTTTCCGCTGCGTTGAAGGTGATCTCGCTGTCGCGGATCACCGGGTTCCAGATATCGCGGATCACGGCGGCGTCGGCGGCCTCGGCCTGGCGGATCATCATGGCAGCCGGATCAGGCCGCGAGGCGTGCGGACGGTCACCGCAAAGCCCGCGCCGCCGCCGTCCACCACGTAACTTGCCAGCCCGCCTTCGAACCGCGCCAATGCGTCCCGCAGCGCGCCCGGGTCAACAGCCCCGACCTCCATCGACGAAAGGCGGCAACCCACGTCCGGCAACCGCGTTGCGGGATGCAGGCCACCGTGCCACGAGATCAGCGCCGGGAAGGCATCGCCGAACGGCAGGTGGCCGTCTTCGGGCACCGCCATCGTCCAGCTCAGATCACCGCGTGTTACTTGCATCGGCAGCCCCGTGCCCGCCGGGGCCAGCACCAGCGCCGCGTCCATGTCATCGGTGCGCGCCGCCCAGTTGGTCACGCGCGGCGGGCCGGCAAATTCGTCCAAGCCGTACCACCGCGCATGGGGCGGCGCGGGCGCGTCGGGGACGATGGCGATCACTTCGAGATAGGTCTCGCCCAGCGACAGCAGCCGGTTGTGGGTTCCCATAACCGCGTGCGCGCCGCCCGGCGCCATCGTCACGCCCAGCAGCTCCTCGACCGCGGCCACCCCTTCGGCCAGCGTTTCGGCCGCGACGACGATGTGATCGAGGTCCAGTCTCGTGCCCATCAACTGCCCCATCTCCGGATGCGCCCCGCTCGAACCCTAAATCACCCACCACAGCACCGCCCATCCGACCGCCATCAGCGTCGGATAGAACGTCGCGGCAAACCCGAAAGCGCGCAGCGGCGGCGACAGGTGATAGCCGATCCAGAACGCCACGCGCGCGATGGCGAATCCGACCCCGAGGCAAACCACTACGCCCGGTCCGTCCACCGCCAGCACGGTGCCGGTGATCGGCCAGAGCGCCAGCGCCAGAACCAGCTGCTCGACGGTGTTCTGCAGACACGCGCGCGTCGATCTCGGCCCCGCTTTCGGGTGTGAACGGGCCGCCGTCGATGATCGCGTCATCGAAGAACCGGCGCTGCGCCAGCCTGCCGATGACCACGGCAAGAAACAGACCGGGAAGCAGGAACGCAATTGCCAGCGCCCAGGTGAAACTGAAGATCGGGATATTGACATGGACCGTGCCGATCCAGATCAGCGCGACGCCCCAGATGACACCCGCCGCCATGCCGGCCAGGATGCTGGCACGGCTGGTCATGGCGCGTCTGCCCCGGGCGGCTCCCACAGTTCGATCGCGTTGCCTTCGGGATCGTGGATGCGGGCGAAGCGACCGACCTCGGGGTGGTCCCACTCCTCGGGCCGGGTTTCAACGGCGATGCCGGCGTCCTTCAGCCGCTGGGTCAGGGCGTCGAGCCCCGTGACCCGCAAGTTCAGCATCCAGTGCTTGTCTTCGGACCAATAATCGGTGTCGGACGCGAAAGGGGCAAAGACGGTGGGTCCGGCCTCCTGCATCCAGACCGGGCTGGCGTCGACGCCAAGATGCCTAGCATACCAGGCCTTCAAAGCCTCGGCGTCCTGCGCCCGGAAGAACAGGCCGCCGATGCCGGTGACGCGGCCGGTCATTGCAACACCCTTTCGGCATTGCCCGGCCCGCGGGACGGCGGGCGGGGCGAGGCCGCGTGCGGCGAGCGGCTTGCCGCAGGCAAGCCCGTCCGTCGGTCCCGGGTCATTCCGCTGCCCTTCCGAGCCGCGCCTCTCCGATCAGCCGCAGGATATCCTGTGCGGCATGGGGGATGTTGGTGCCTGGCCCGAAGATCGCCTTCACCCCGGCTTTCTTCAGGAAATCGTAGTCCTGTTGCGGAATCACGCCGCCGCAGATCACCAGGATATCCTCGGCCCCCTGCGCCTTCAGCGCCTCGATCAGCTTTGGCGCCAGCGTCTTGTGGCCCGCCGCCTGGCTTGAGATGCCGACCACATGCACGTCGTTGTCGACCGCGTCCTGCGCGGCCTCTTCCGGGGTCTGGAACAGCGGGCCGACGTCAACGTCAAAGCCGATGTCGGCGAAGGCCGTGGCGATCACCTTGGCGCCGCGGTCATGGCCGTCCTGGCCCATCTTGACGACCAGCATTCGCGGACGGCGGCCCTCGGCCTGGGCGAAATCCTCTACCGACTTCTGGATCGCCGCAAAGCCCTCGTCGCCCTCGTAGGCGGCGCCGTAGACCCCCGCCAGCGTCTTCACCTCGGCCCGGTGGCGGCCGAATACCTTCTCCATCGCCATGCTGATCTCTCCCACTGTGGCCCGCGCGCGCGCCGCCACAATCGCCAGGTCCAGCAGGTTGCCGTTGGCCTTCGCGCCCTCTTCCAGCGCCTTGAGCGCCGCGTTGCAGGCGGTCTGGTCGCGGCTGGCACGAATTTTCTCAAGCCGCGCGATCTGGCTGGTGCGCACGCCGACATTGTCGACATCGCGGATATCCAGGTGATCTTCCTTCTCCAGCCGGAACTTGTTGACCCCGACGATCACCTCGGCGCCGCGGTCGACGGCGGCCTGCCGCCGGGCTGCCGCCTCCTCGATGCGCAGCTTCGGCATGCCGGTGGCCACCGCCTTGGTCATGCCGCCCATCTCGTCGACCTCTTCGATGATCTTCTGGGCTTCCTCGATCAGGTCGGCGGTCAGTTTTTCGACGTAATAGCTGCCCGCCAGCGGGTCGACGACTTTGGTGATCCCCGTTTCGTTCTGCAGGATCAACTGCGTGTTGCGCGCGATGCGGGAGGAGAAATCCGTTGGCAAAGCAATGGCTTCGTCGAAAGAGTTCGTGTGAAGCGACTGGGTCCCGCCCAGCACCGCCGACATCGCCTCGTAAGCAGTGCGCACGATGTTGTTGTAGGGATCCTGTTCCTGCAGGCTGACACCCGACGTCTGGCAATGGGTGCGCAGCATCAGGCTGCCGGGCTTCTCGGGCTTGAACTCGGACATGATGCGGTGCCACAGGAACCGCGCCGCCCGCAGCTTGGCCGCCTCCATGAAGAAATTCATGCCGATGGCGAAGAAAAAGCTCAGGCGACCGGCGAATTTGTCAACGTTCATACCGCGTTCCACGGCGGCCTTCACATATTCCTTGCCGTCCGCCAGGGTGAACGCCAGCTCCTGCACCAGATTCGCGCCGGCCTCCTGCATGTGGTAGCCGGAGATCGAGATCGAGTTGAAACGCGGCATATTGTTCGATGTGTATTCGATTATGTCCGAAACGATGCGCATCGACGGTTCCGGCGGATAGATATATGTATTCCTGACCATGAACTCCTTGAGAATGTCGTTCTGGATCGTGCCCGAAAGCTGCGCCTGGTCGACACCCTGCTCCTCGCCCGCGACGATGAAGCTGGCCAGCACCGGGATCACCGCGCCGTTCATGGTCATCGACACCGAAATCTCGCCCAGGGGAATGCCGTCGAAAAGGATCTTCATGTCCTCGACCGAATCGATCGCCACGCCCGCCTTGCCGACATCGCCCTCGACCCTTTCATGGTCGCTGTCATAGCCGCGGTGTGTGGCCAGGTCGAAGGCGACCGAGACGCCCTGCTGCCCGCCGCTAAGCGCCTTGCGGTAAAAGGCGTTCGATTCCTCGGCGGTCGAGAAGCCCGCGTATTGCCGGATCGTCCACGGGCGGCCGGCGTACATCGTGGCCCGGGGGCCGCGGGTGAAGGGCGGCTGACCGGGCATCGCGCCCATGTGATCGAGACCCCGGATATCCTCCGGGCCATGAACCGGGGCAACGGCGATGCCCTCGGGCGTGTTCCATGTCAGGCTATCCAGCGGACGGCCGCGCAGTTCCTTCTCGGCCAGCGCCTTCCAGTCTTTCTTGTCGGTCATCGGTCCGGTCCTTCCGATTTGCGCGCGCCCTTTATGAATACCTGCGACAAAGCCGCCATCACAAGGCCGTAAACCCTTCGTTTTCTTCTTCGCCCCACCTATATATCGAATTGCAGGAGGACGCATGCGACAGATTCTGACCTTGGCCCTGACGACCGCGCTGGCCACCGGCGCCACGGCGCAAGAGGCGGTGGTGATCGCGGTCGAGACGCTGGACGCGCCGCAGGCCGACGTGATGATCGAAGCCGACGCTGCCGAACAGGTGGCCGAGGACGTGCAGGAAGTCGAAACGCTGGCCGTTCTCGACGCCAAGGACGTGGCCCTGTCCGATTTCCAGTGGCTGGCGCGGCCCATCGTGGTTTTTGCCAACACCCCGGCCGATCCGCGCTTCAAAGAGCAGATGGAAAAACTTCTGGCCCGGCCCGACCCGCTGATCGAGCGGGACGTTGTGGTGATCACCGACACCGATCCCGAGGGTCGAAGCGATATCCGGCTGGCCCTGCGCCCGCGCAGCTTCATGCTGGTGCTGATCGCCAAGGACGGCACTGTGAACCTGCGCAAGCCGTTTCCCTGGGACGTGCGCGAACTCAGCCGCGCCATCGACAAGATGCCACTGCGCCAGCAGGAAATGCGCGATGCGAACCGACCGGGCGGATAGACCCCCGGCCCGTCGCTATTCGAACTCCATGATCACTTCGTCTACCGCCAGGCTGTCGCCCGGCCCGGCGTGGATCTTTGACACGACCGCCTTCTTTTCGGCGCGCAGGATATTCTCCATCTTCATCGCCTCGATGGTGCACAGGGCCTGACCGTCCTGCACCGTGTCGCCGACCTCGACGTTCAGCTTCACGATCAGTCCCGGCATCGGGCACAGCAGCATCTTCGACGTGTCGGCAGCCTGCTTTTCGGGCATCAGCAGCGCCAATTCGTGCTGGCGCGGGGTGCGGACGTGCACGGTCACGTCGGCGCCACGGGTGCGGATGCGAAAGCCGTTGGGAACCTTTTCGGTCTTCAGAACCAGCGGCTTGCCGTCGATATCCAGCACCGCCAGGGGATTGCCCGGTGTCCAGAGACTTTCGACGCGATGCTCGGTCGCGTCGTCGAAGGTGACCGTGGCGCCGCGCTTGTCTGCCGCGATGCGCAACGGGAAGGCCAGGCCCTGCAAGGTCACTACCCAGTCCTCGCCGACGTGGCGTTCGTGGTTGTCCATGCGCCCCGATATCCGTGACCGCCGGATCTCACCCACCCGGTACATCGCCGCCGCCGCCGCCGCGATGCGGCGCAGATCATCTTCGGGCAGTTGCACGCCATCGAAGCCGTCGGGATACTCTTCGGCGATGAAGGCGGTGGTGATATCGCCCGAGACGAACTTCGGATGGTCCATCACCGCGCTGAGGAACGGCAGGTTGTGGCCGATGCCCTCGACCTCGAAGCTGTCCAGTGCCACGCGCATCGCCTCGATCGCGCCGCTTCGGTCCGGCGCCCAGGTGCAGAGCTTGGCGATCATCGGGTCGTAATACATGGAAATCTCGCCACCCTCGTAGACGCCAGTGTCGTTGCGCACGCAATGGGTTTCCCAGTGGCCTTCTTCGGGCGGGCGATAGCGGGAAAGCCTGCCGATGGACGGCAGGAAACCGCGATAAGGGTCCTCGGCGTACAGGCGGGATTCCATCGCCCAGCCGTGGATACCCACGTCTTTCTGTTTGATCGACAGCTTTTCGCCATTGGCGACGCGGATCATCTGTTCGACCAGGTCGACGCCGGTGATCAGTTCCGTCACCGGGTGCTCGACCTGCAAACGTGTATTCATTTCAAGGAAATAGAAGTTGCGGTCGCCGTCGACGATGAACTCGACCGTGCCCGCGCTGCTGTAGTCCACCGCCAGCGCCAGCGCCACGGCCTGTTCGCCCATCGCCTTGCGGGTCGCGGCATCGAGGAACGGCGACGGCGCTTCTTCGATGACCTTCTGGTTACGGCGCTGGATCGAGCATTCACGCTCGTTGAGGTAGATGCCGTTGCCGTGGCTGTCGCACAGCACCTGGATCTCGATATGCCGCGGTTGCGTCACGAATTTCTCGATGAAGATGCGGTCGTCGCCAAAGCTGCTGGCGGCCTCGTTCTTGGAGCTTTGAAAGCCCTCGCGCGCCTCGTCATCGTTCCAGGCGATGCGCATTCCCTTGCCGCCACCGCCAGCGGAGGCCTTGATCATCACCGGATAGCCGATCTGGCCGCTGATCTTCACCGCCTCCTCGGCATCGCCGATCAGTCCCATGTATCCGGGCACTGTGCTGACGCCCGCCTCCTGCGCGATCTTCTTCGAGGTTATCTTGTCGCCCATCGCCTCGATGGCGCCCACCGGCGGGCCGACAAAGGCGACGCCCTCTGCCTCCAGCGCTTTGGCGAATTTGGGATTTTCCGACAGGAAGCCATAGCCCGGATGTACCGCCTGCGCGCCGGACTGGCGGACCGCCTGCATCACGTTGTCGATGACGATGTAGGACTGGTTGGCGGGCGGCGGACCGATGTGCACCGCCTCGTCGGCCATCTGCACGTGCAGCGCCTGGCGGTCGGCGTCGGAAAAGATCGCCACTGTCTTGATGCCCATCTTCTGCGCCGTCTTGATGACGCGACAGGCTATTTCGCCCCGGTTCGCGATCAGGATTTTCTCGAACATTATCGGTTCCTTCTTGGTGCCAAGCGGATCATCACCGTCGGCAAACAGAAAACGCCGCCCCGGTACTGCTCCGGGACGGCGGTCTTTCTTGCGCCCACCAGGGGCGCGGTGGTCTTGGGGTTATCTGCAGCGTTCTGGGTAGCGGTCGCAGTAGACGACGTTGCCGGCTGCACCGACGAGCCCACCGACGACAGGGTCTCCGTCCAGTACGGCTGCCGTTCCGACACCCGCCGCACCGCCCAGAAGTGCCTGCTCGCCAACCGTTTCGCCGCATGCTGCCAGCCCCAGGGCAACAAGCCCGAACAGGGTAATGATCTTGATGCGCATTTCGGTCTTCCTTTCTTGATTCTTGCAATTCGGCTTATGGAACCAAACGCGGAAACAGCAAAGATGTTCCTGAAACTGACTGGCTTTCCGGCAACTTGCCGCGCATCCGGGAGGCACCGCGCAGCGTGGCGCAAAAGGGGTGGTCTGACCCGCAAGGGGCCAGACCGTAGAGAAGGGGAAGGGTAACGGTAAGGACGTCTGCCATCGGGTCTTTCGCCCGAGCCATTCGCCCTATGAGGGAGCTTGCGAGTTAATTGCCCGGTGCGATAGCCAATTCTGCCGCCGCGAAACCTCTGCGCCGAAATTCGCCTAGTTCGACCGGCACTGTGCGAATTCATGCCGATCACCGCCCTTCGAAGACGTCGGGGAAGCTGGCGCGCGCCACATCGGTATTGACACGCAGCATGGCGTCGTAGCTCGCCGGATCGAACGGATCCTCGGCGGGCACCACTTCGCGCCCGAATAGCCACGACAGGCGACCCGCGTCCAGGTTGCCGCGTTCGAACGGCTGATCGCCAAAATGTTCCCAAAGAGCGGCCAGAAAGGCGACATCCGCCATCCGGTCGGGCGTGCGCCGGTCGGCATAGCGTTCGCGCCGGGTCAACGGCGTGACCCCGCGAGGGTTGGCGCGGCGGATGGTGAACTGGAAATCGCTGCCGGGAAGGCGGCCGGGAAAACCGCGATGCTTGATCATGCGCCTGGCCCCCAGCGGGCGGCGCGGAACGGGGCAGGCGCGAACGCCTGCCCCGTTATCACATTACTTGTACTTGCCGGTGTAGACCGGCTCGACCGAAATCGGCTCGGGGTCGACGATAGACCGGCTCGGGCGCGGGCTTGCTGCAAGCGGCAACAAAGCCGACGAGACCGACGACGAGAAGGATATTGATGCTCTTCGACATAGAAGGCTCCTGTCATATGTTTGAACGCCACGCACCTTAGATAGGGCCCGTGGCCTTCGAAGTGAGAAACAGGTCACTGTCCGGTAACCTTGCCGCATTCTAGAGCAACATTCTTGGAAAAGATATCTTATTGCAGGGGCACCGGCGGGATGTGGCCGGGATGCACCAACTGGGGATTTACGTGAACTAAAGCCCGCAAGATATTGTGTCCGCATCAGAAACCCTCCCAGATACAGAGGCCGTCTTCGACGCGATAGGCTTCGAAGAACTGCGTCGCCTCGGGGGTGGGGATGCCGAACTCCACGGGCCGGTCCGACAGCGATATGATGATTTGCGACGGTCTTGGCCCGCCAAGGGGCAGACGCGCCACGGCAAAGCTGTTGCACAGGTAGTCCATGTCTCCGGCCGCGGCGTCGAAATCGACGGATCCAGTCTCGCGCGCGATCTGCGGGGCCAGGAAGCGGAAACGATATGTCAGGCCCGAAGCGCCGGGCTGATTCTGGATGGTATCGACAAAGAGGATCTCTTGCCCCGAGGGCACGTCGATGGGTTCGGCCTGGGCGAGCGAGGCGGCAAGAAATGTGGCGGCGGTCAGGTGCATCATGCCCCGGCTCCCTTGCGGACGATCACGCGCTTGCGGTCACGGCGCTCGTCGATGACATCGACTCGGCCCAGCGTTGCCAGCGTCTTGCGACTTTTACCGTATTGCCCGGCGCGCAGGTCAAGGATGATCGCACCGTGCTTGTGCACGCCAAGGCGGAAGAACGGCATGTACATGTCGACGGGATAGTGAAATCCGCAGCTTAGCAGACTGACTGCGACGCTAATCCGGTCGGCCTCCGGCAAATCCTCGGTTTGCGGGTTCCAGGTGGCGATACGGTCGCGGGCGACGCCGTTCGCCGTCAGGAAACCGCGGGCGCGATCAAGGCTGGCATAACCGGCGGCCTCCTGCTCGAAGCCGAAATGCCGGCGCTCGTTCTGCTCGATATCCACCAGCAGCAGATCGCAGTCGAAAGCCGCATGAGCGAAGAGATCGAAAAACGCGTAGCCACAGCCGATATCGGCGATCCGGCGCGGCTTCAGCGGCGCGATCAGCGGTTCGAGATGCAGGAACTCGTCGCGGATCGCTTCGACGGCGCGTTCGGCGAGGTGCAGCGACTTGTCGGCGATGACGGCGTCCAGAAGCGCCGGGTCGCCCTGCTCCCAGGCGCGGATCACCTTGCCCGAACTGCGCACGTCATGCAGGATTTCAGAGCGTTGCAGCACGATGTTGCGCAGGTCCTGGCGGCTGAACATGGAATAGTCCAGCCGTGCGGGGTCGAGTGCCACCATCTCTGCCTGCGACATCGCTCAACCCATCCCGGGTCGGCGCGCGACGGCGTCGATCTCGACCAGCGCGCCGACCGCCAGCGCGGTGACGCCGACGGTGGTGCGCGCAGGCAGCCGGTCGGGCGCGAAATGCGCCTTGTAGGTGTCGTTGAAGGCGGCATAGTCGCGCTGGAAATTGGTCAGGTAACAGCGGCACTGGACGACGTGGGACAGGTCGAGGCCAAGTTCGCCAAGGACAAGCGCGAGGTTGGCGATCACCCTGTCGGTCTGCGCGGCGATGCCGTTGGGGAGCGGCGCGTCGGGCGTCTGGGGGTCGGTCGGCATTTGCCCTGTAAGGATCACCCAGCCGTCGGTCTCAACCGCGTGGCTGAACGGCGCAACGGGGCGCGGGGCATTGGAAAACAGGTGGAAGGCCGGCATCGCGGTCGCGCCTGCACCCTTTCGCGGCTCGCTCATATCCAGCGCCGCCGCTTGGACAGGAAGTCTTCGTAGGGCGTGCCGAAGGTCCGGGTCAGGTAGGCCTCTTCCCGCAGCACGACGCCGAAATGGAGGATGGCCCAGACCACTGCCGCCCCGATGAGCGCCCAGTCGAGCGAGAAGGTCAGCGCCAGGCCCAGCTGCAGGAGCACCATCCCGAGATACATCGGGTTGCGCGTGAACCGGTACGGGCCCCCCGTCACCAGCACCAGCGCCGCGTCTCGCGGATCGATGTTTGTGCCGGACCGCTTGAACGCCCGCGCCCCCGATACTGCCATCCACAGCGCGAGACACAGAACCGCCAGTCCGGGCACCAGAATGGCCGGCCTCCCGGCGGCGGCAAGCAGGCCCAGCGGCAGCAGCCATTCCAGCGCCACCGCCGCCAGTGGCACCGCCACCGAGACGAGCGGCGGGAAAACCAGGATATCCGGACCGTTCTTTCTCATGTGCCGTCACAACGGAATATTATCGTGCTTCTTCCAAGGGTTCTGCAACCGCTTCCCGCGCAGAGACGCAAATGCCCGGTTCACCCGCTTGCGGGTGTTGTGCGGCAGGATAACCTCGTCGATGAACCCCTTTTCGGCGGCCACGAACGGATTCGCGAAGCGATCCTCGTAATCCTTGGTCCGGGCCGCGATCTTGTCCGTGTCGCCAAGCTCCGAGCGATAGAGGATCTCGACCGCGCCCTTCGCCCCCATCACGGCGATCTCCGCCGTCGGCCAGGCATAGTTGAAATCGCCGCGCAGGTGCTTGGACGCCATCACGTCATAGGCCCCGCCATAGGCCTTGCGGGTGATCACCGTGACCTTGGGCACCGTCGCCTCGCCATAGGCGAAGAGCAGTTTGGCCCCGTGCTTGATGACGCCGCCATATTCCTGGCCGGTGCCGGGCAGGAAGCCCGGCACATCGACAAAGGTCAGGATCGGGATCTCGAAGGCGTCGCAGAACCGCACGAAGCGCGCCGCCTTGCGGCTGGAATCGATGTCGAGACAGCCGGCCAGCACCATCGGCTGGTTCGCCACCACGCCGACCGACTGGCCTTCCAGCCGGATGAACCCGGTCAGGATGTTCTTGGCGAAGTTTTCCTGAATCTCGAAGAAGTCGCCCTCGTCCGCGACCTTCCGGATCAGTTCCTTCATGTCGTAGGGCGTGTTCGGGTTGTCGGGGACCAGCGTGTCAAGGCTGGGCTCGATCCGGTCGGGGGCATCGAAGAACGGCCGCACGGGCGGCTTTTCGCGGTTGTTGGCGGGCAGGAAATCCACCAGCCGCCGCACCTCGGTCAGCGCATCGACGTCGTTCTCGAACGCCCCGTCGGCGACCGAGGACTTGCGGGTGTGGGTCGAGGCGCCGCCCAGTTCCTCGGCCGTCACCACCTCGTTGGTGACGGTCTTCACCACGTCCGGGCCGGTGACGAACATGTAGGAGGTGTCCTTCACCATGAAGATGAAATCGGTCATGGCGGGCGAATAGACCGCGCCGCCGGCGCAGGGTCCCATGATCAGGCTGATCTGCGGCACCACACCCGCTGGCCATGATGTTGCGCTGGAAGACCTCGGCATAACCGGCCAGCGAAGCCACGCCTTCCTGGATGCGGGCGCCGCCGCTGTCGTTTATGCCGATCACAGGCGCCCCGTTCTGCATCGCCATGTCCATGATCTTGCAGATCTTCTGGGCATGGGTTTCGCTGAGCGAGCCGCCGAAGACGGTGAAATCCTGGCTGAAGACATAGACCATGCGTCCGTTGATCGTGCCCCAGCCGGTCACCACGCCGTCGCCCGATGGCCGGTCCGCCTGCATCCCGAAATCGGTGCAGCGGTGCGCCACGAACATGTCGAACTCCTCGAAAGAGCCCTCGTCGAGCAGCAGCTCGATCCGCTCGCGCGCGGTCAGCTTGCCCTTGCCGTGCTGTGCGGCGATCCGCCGGTCGCCGCCGCCCATGCGCGCCGTTTCGCGCCGGTCCTCAAGCTGTTGAAGAATATCCTTCATGGCCATGCCTCCCGCCGTTTCGGGGCAAACTACGCGGCAAATGCCGTGTGGGAAAGCGAATTCAGGGTCAAATGCCAGTTGGTCGCAGCGCATCTGGGTTCAACGGCGACCAGCTGCAGGTGCCTTCGCGAACCGGCCCTTGTGCATCACCGCACATGGACAATCCCGCACCCCGGCCCTAATTCGGGGAATGACCCGCGATTTCGGCGTCCGCTTTCTTGACCGGACCACGCCACCCCACATCTTTACCCTGATCCTCGTCGCCGGTGTTTCGGCGCTGTCGATGAACGTGTTCCTGCCAAGCCTGCCGAACATGACGACCTATTTCGAAACCGAGTACCGGCTGATCCAGTTGTCGGTGTCGGCCTACCTGCTGTGCAACGCGGTGCTTCAGATCGCCGTCGGTCCGATCTCGGACCGATATGGCCGCCGTCCGGTGATCCTGGGCGGTTTTGCCATCTTTGCTGTGGCCACGCTGGGGTGCATCTTCGCCGGGTCGGTCGAGGTTTTCCTGCTGTTCCGCATGATCCAGGCGGTGGTCGTGGTCGGCATGGTGCTGAGCCGGGCGGTGGTGCGGGACATGGTGCCGCAGGACCAGGCGGCCTCGATGATCGGCTATGTCACCATGGGCATGGCCATCGTGCCGATGATCGGCCCGGCCATCGGTGGCCTCTTCGACGAGGCTTTCGGCTGGCAGTCGAATTTCTGGATGCTGTTCGTGCTGGGGCTGGTCACGCTGTGGGTCTGCTGGCGCGACATGGGCGAGACGGCGACCGCGCGGTCGACCAGCTTTGCCGCGCAGTTCCGGCAGTATCCCGAATTGCTGACCGCGCGCCGGTTCTGGGGCTATTGCCTGACGGCGGCTTTCGCCTCGGGCGCCTTCTTCGCCTATCTGGGCGGCGCGCCCTACGTCGGATCGCAGGTCTACGGTTTGGCGCCGGGAGAGCTGGGGGCCTATTTCGGGGCCCCTGCGCTGGGCTATTTCCTGGGCAACTGGATTTCCGGCCGGAACTCGGTGCGCTACGGCATCAACCGGATGATCGTGGTCGGCGCGGTGTTCACCACGGTCGGCATGGCGGTGTCGCTGGCGATCTTTCATGCCGGGTACGGATCGGTCTACATCTTCTTCGGCTTCATGACCTTCGTGGGCTTGGGCAACGGGCTGGTGATGCCCAATGCCAACGCGGGCCTGCTGTCGGTGCGGCCACACCTGGCGGGGTCTGCCAGCGGGCTGGGCGGCGCGATCATGATCGGCGGCGGGGCCGCGCTGTCGGCGCTGGCCGGGGCCATGCTGAAACCGGGCACCGGGGCGTTTCCGCTGCTCTGGATCATGTTCATCTCGTCGGCGCTGGCGGTGGCCTCGATCAGTTACGTGCTGCGTCGCGAACGGCAGTTAGGCACCCCGGGGCGCGACGAAGTTACCTAACCGGGCTGCGCTTGATCGGACCGACCGCCGTCAGGCTTCGGCGGCAGAGAGCATCGACCAAAGCTGGTCCTTCAGCATCACCCGCTGCTTGCGCATCTGCACCTCTTCCAGTTCCTCCACCGGTTCGACATTGGTCTCGGCCCGGTGGATCGCCCGGTTCAAATCATGATACTCGTCGAACAGCCTGGCGAAATGGGCGTTTTCAACCTTGAGCTGGTGCATCCGGTCGACGTGTTCGGGAAATTCCTCGGCGAGTTCGTGCGGGGTGTGTGACATCGGGCGGATCCTTTCATGCGGTGTTTGCCGCACGCTAGCCTCCCGGGCACAGCCGCACATTGATGCGGATCAAACCGTCAGCGTTGCGCCCGCCGCCAGCCGGCGGCCCGGGCCTCGGCCTCGGAACAGAACCAGCGTTCGCCCTTCGATCGGGCTGATCCGGTTTCGTCATAGAACGCTTGACCCGGCAGGTGATAGATGCGCCGGTTGCCCGAGATGTTGCCCTTGATCGCGCAGGTTGCGTCCGGTGCGCGCCGTCGCGGCGGGCCTCTACCGCGCGAAGTCGGCAGGGGCCTGCACCCGGCCGCGCCACAGATCCGCGCCCCTCGAAGAACGCCGCCTTTTCGGCGTCGATGTAGTCGAGGGAATACTCGGCGATATGCTTCGGCCAGCCGTCGCGGACCAGCCGCGCCCCGATATCCACTCCGTCAACCCGGCATCGCGCCACGATCCGGCCATAGCGGTCGGTGTCGCGGCGCTGGCACACGGCCTGCGCGCCGTCGTAGAGCAGGACCACCTGCCGCCGTGCCCAAGCGCCGCAATCCCAGTCGCGCCCGTCGGCCAATTCGCAATTCTGCCCGATCTCAGGCGCGTCGATGCCGTACAGCCGGATCTTCATGTCGGCCACCCGGATCGTGTCGCCGTCGACGACGCGGATCGCGCCACCGAAGCTTTGGGCCGCGGCGGAAGGTGCGGCGGCAAATGCCAGAACGAGCGCGAGGGCAATTCTTAACATTTCCTTAACGTGGGATGCCGCCGGCAGGCCTGCAAGGCGTTTCGTTAAGGAAAGTTAACGCTGCGCGACCTGCCAGTCGGGGTGCATCCAGGGCTCGTCGTTCGAAGGTGGCAGCGGATCGCGGCCCAGGATGTGATCGGCGGCCTTTTCGCCGACCATGATCGAGGGCGCGTTGAGATTGCCGTTGGTGATCTGCGGAAAGATCGAGCTGTCGGCCACCCGCAGCCCGTCGACCCCGATCACCCGGCACTGCGGGTCGACCACCGCCTCCGGGTCGTCGGTCCGCCCCATCCGGCAGGTGCCGCAGGGGTGATAGGCGCTTTCGGCATGTTCGCGGATCGAAGCGTCCAGTTCGTCGTCGGACTGCAGCGCGGCGCCGGGCTGGATCTCGTGCTTGGCGAAGGGCGCGAACGCCGTCTTGCGCGAACAATCTCGCGCGTCAGCCGGATGCAGGGCGGAACTCGTCCCAGTCCTGTCCGGATGGCTCATGTAGTTGAAGCGGATCACCGGGGCGTCGCGCGGGTCGGCCGAACGCAGCGTCACCGCGCCGCGCGACTTCGACCGCATCGGCCCGACATGGGCCTGAAACCCGTGCCCCTCGGCCGCGGCCTTGCCGTCGTAGCGCACCGCCAGCGGCAGGAAATGGAACTGGATATCGGGATAGTCGATGCCCGCCGCGACCGGATGAAGCCGCAGCTTTCGAACTGGTTCGAGGCCCCCAGCCCGGTGCGGGTGAACAGCCACTGCGCGCCGATCGCGCCTTGCCAGAACAGGTTCCAGTAGCTTGATAAAGGTGACCGGCTGGCGTCGCGGCCATCTGGATATACATCTCCAGGTGGTCCTGCAGGTTCCGCCCGACACCGGGCCGGTCGGCGACCACGTCGATGCCGTGCTCGGCCAGGTGCGCCGCCGGGCCGATGCCCGACAGCATCAGCAGCTTGGGCGAGTTGATCGACGAGGCCGCCAGGATCACCTCGCGCCGGGCGCGGATGACCTGCGACTTGCCCGCCGCGCTCGATCTCGACGCCGACGGCGCGGCCATCCTCGATCACCACCGCGCGGCGCAAGCCCGCGCACCAGGTCGCAGTTCGGCCGCTTCAGCGCCGGGCGCAGATAGGCATTGGCCGCCGACCAGCGCCGCCCCTTCCAGACGTCTGCTCGAACGGGCCGAAGCCTTCCTGCTGTTCGCCGTTGTAGTCGTCGGTCACCGGATAGCCCGCCTGCCGCCCGGCCTCGACGAAGGCGTGCATACAGCGGGTTGTCGCGCGGCCCGCGCGTGACATGCAGCGGCCCGTCCGTGCCGCGCCAGGCCGGATCGCCGCCATGTCCGCCGTCGTGCCAGTTCTCCATCCGCTTGAAATAGGGCAGCACGTCGGCAAAGGCCCAGCCATCGGCGCCCATCTCGGCCCAGGTGTCGAAGTCGCGGGCGTGGCCGCGCACATAGACCATGCCGTTGATCGAGGACGAGCCGCCGATCACCTTGCCGCGCGGACAGGCCAGGCGGCGGCCGTCCAGGTGCGGTTCCGGCTCCGACTGGTAGCCCCAGTCGTAGCGCGTCATGTTCATCGGATAGCGACAGCGCGGCGGGCATCTGGATGAACGGCCCGGCATCGGTGCCGCCATGTTCGATCACCAGCACCGACGCGCCCGCCTCGGCCAGCCGGTAGGCCATGGCGCAGCCGGCGACTGCCGGCGCCGACGATGACGAAATCCGCCTCCATCACGCGCCCTCGGCCCGCAGGATGTCGTAGGGCACCATCACATGGGTCCGGTATGCCGGGCGCGTCGCCAGGCGTCGTGGTAATAGCGCTCGACATCTTGGCCGCGGCCGGCGCGGCACGTCGATGGTCGAACCAGCGAAACAGGAGATGCCCGATGACGATATCGGCGGCGGTCAGCTCGTCGCCGGTCACGAAGGCGCGGCCCTGCGAGCTGTGCCTCCAGCAGGTCGAGATGGTCCTCGAAGCGCGCAACGGCGGCGGTCAGCGCCGCCTCGTCGCGGTCCTTGGCCGCCGTGCGCACACGGGACCAGAAGATCGGAACGGTGAAGGCCTGGCTAAGCTCGTTCTTGCCCCACTCGGCCCACATGTCGACGCGTCGCGCGCGACCCGTGGGTCGGCCGGCCAGAACGCCCCGCCATCGCCATAGCGCGCCGCCAGATAGCGCAGGATGGCGCAGCTTTCCCAGACCACCAGATCGCCGTCCCGCAGCACCGGCACCAGCCCGCGCGGGTTCATTGCGCGGAATTCGGGCGTGTCGATGCCGCCATGGACATGGCCATAATCCAGCCGTTCATGGGCCAGCCCGAGTTCGCCCACGGCCCACATCACAAGCTGCACATTCGACGACGTGGCGCGGCCATAGATGGTCAGCATCGGCGTACCCCCCGGCAGAAACGGCCAACTTGCGTGTTTTCGAAGAGACAGAAGCATGGACCTCATTCGCCCCGCGGAAAGCGTTTGCTGGTCTTCCAGCACGTTGAGGTCCATGTGGTTGCGCATGTAGCGCTCGGACGCCTTTTGCAGCGGCTGGTAGTCCCAGGGGTAATAGCCGCCCTGGCGCAGCGCCTCGTAGACCACCCAGCGGCGCGCCTGGCTGGCGCGCACCTCGGCGTCGAAGGCGGCGAGGTCCCAGCGCGCTTCGGACTTGGCGCGCAGAGCTGTTGCAGGGTGCCCGGCATGCGCCGGGTCGCCCGCCAGATTGGTCAATTCCTGCGGGTCGGCGTCGAGGTCGAAAAGCTGGTCGGGATCGAGCGTGCAGCGGACGTATTTCCACTTGCCATAGCGCAGGCAGACCAGCGGCGCGATCGAGCCTTCGGCGGCGTATTCCATCGCCACCGGCTCGGTGCGCTCCGCGCCCCGCGCCGATGGGCAGCAGGACTTGCGCCATCGGTCCAGGGCATCACCTCGGACATGTCGACACCCGCCAGGTCGCAAAGCGTCGGGCAGACATCGAGCGTGCTGACCGGCGCGTCGATGCGGCTGCGGCGTCAGGTCCGGGCGCGGCGATCATCAGCGGCACGCGCGACGGAGCCTTCGAAGAAGCGACATCTTGAACCACAGGCCGCGCTCGCCCAGCATGTCGCCGTGATCGGAGACGAAGACCACGATCGCCTCCTGCCGCGTGTGCTTCCAGCACCTGCAGAATCTCGCCGATCTTGTCGTCGAGATAGGAGATGTTGGCGAAATAGGCGCGGCGCGAGCGGCGGATATCGTCTTCGGTGATGTCGAAATTGCGCCAGTCATTGGCGTCGAAGATGCGCTGCGAATGCGGGTCCTGCTCGTCGTAGGCCATCGGCCCGGCACCTGCGGCAGCAGATGCGTCGCAATCCTCGTAAAGATCCCAGTATTTGCGCCGCGCCACGTAAGGGTCGTGCGGATGGGTGAAGCTGACCGTCAGGCACCAGGGCCGCGCATCGTCGCCGCGCGCCAGATCGTAGAGCTTGCGCGTGGCGTGATAGGCGACCTCGTCGTCATATTCCATCTGGTTGGTGATCTCGGCCACGCCGGCGCCGGTCACCGAGCCCAGGTTGTGATACCACCAGTCGATCCGCTCGCCCGGCTTGCGGTAATCCGGCGTCCAGCCGAAATCGGCCGGATAGATGTCGGTCGTCAGCCGTTCCTCGAAGCCGTGCAACTGGTCGGGGCCGACGAAATGCATCTTGCCCGACAGGCAGGTGTGATAGCCCGGCGCGGCGCAGGTGATGCGCGAAGGTCGGGATGTCGGAGGCAAACTCGGCGGCGTTGTCGTAGACGCCGGTGCGCGACGGCAACTGCCCGGACATGAACGACGCCCGCCCCGGCGCACAAAGCGGCGAGGCGGTGTAGGCGTTGGCGAACCGCACCGAGCGTGCCGCCAGCGCCTTCAGGTTCGGCGCATGCAGCCAGTCGGCCGGGCCGTCGGGAAACAGCGTTCCGTTCAGCTGGTCGACCATCACGATCAGGATGTTGGGTCGGGTCATTCCGGACCTCCGATCATCGCGTCCAGCATCTCCAGCACCCGTGTCGCCGCGGCATTGCCGTCCGGCGCACCCTGCCCCAGCGCCGCGCGAATATAGAAGCCCGTCGATCAGCGCCGCGAGGGTGTCCGCCGCCGCGTCCGCGCCGGGGCGCCAACAGCGGGCGCAAATCGTGCAGCAGGTTGACGCGCAGCCGCCTCTGGTAGATCGTCAGCAAGCGCG
This sequence comes from uncultured Alphaproteobacteria bacterium, assembly GCA_963768205.1. Lineage (GTDB taxonomy): Bacteria > Pseudomonadota > Alphaproteobacteria > Rhodobacterales > Rhodobacteraceae > JAHELH01. The sequence continues at coordinate 289,305 of CAVYHB010000004.1, forward strand.
CGCGCCTGGGCCGAGGTCTGGGCCGCGACGTAGAAATTCAGCCAGGCGCTGACCACGTCGCCGCTGAAACTGATCTGGGCCGAAGCTGGCGCGCACGATGGCCTCCAGCCGCGCGCGCGGGTCCGTGCGCCGGGCGCCAGCGCCCCCGTACCGCGACGCCGTAATGCAGTCAGGATATGGCGCATCGCCGCCAGGAATATCTGGTCCTTGCCGCCGAAATAGTGATGCGCCAGCGCCGTCGACATGCCCGCGCGCCGGGCGATCTGGCTGACCGTGACGTCCAGCGACCCGGCGCGCCCGATCTCGCCGATCGTGGCTTTCACCAGCGCGGCCCGCCTGATAGGCTCCATCCCAAGTTTGGGCATTCGCGACGTCTCTCGATATGGGGTTGCGCGCCAAGGCTAGTGGGATTTTAATTGACTCGTCAATCAAGAAAACAGGGAGCGACCACGATGACCTTCAAGACAACCCTTTCCGCCCTGGCCCTTCTGGCCGTGGCGGGCCGGCCATGCCGCATCGCACGCCGCCTGCGGCGAGGTGACCTTCTGCCGATGTCGGCTGGACCGACATCACCGCCACCACCGCGGCCACCTCCGTCGTGCTGGACGCGCTGGGCTACGAGACCGAGATCAAGGTGCTGTCAGTGTCCCGGTCACCTATACCTCGATGGCCGCGGGCGACATCGACGTGTTCCTCGGCAACTGGATGCCGACGATGGAGGCCGACATCGCCCCCTACCGCGAGGCCGGCACCGTCGACACCGCTGCGCGCCAACCTTGAAGGCGCCAAGTACACGCTGGCCGTCAACAAGGCCGCCGCCGATCTGGGGATCGCCGATTTCGCCGACATCGCCGCCCATGCGGACGCGCTGGAGGGCAAGATCTACGGCATCGAGCCGGGCAATGACGGCAACCGCCTGATCCAGTCGATGATCGACGGCCGACGCCTTCGGGCTGTCGGACTTCGAGGTTGTCGAAAGCTCCGAGCAGGGCATGCTGGCGCAGGTCAGCCGCGCCGACCGGCGGGGCGAGCCGGTGGTGTTCCTGGGCTGGGAGCCGCACCCGATGAACGCCACCTACGAGATGTCCTACCTGACCGGCGGCGACGATTTCTTCGGCCCGAACCTGGGCGGCGCCACGGTCTTCACCAACACGCGGGCGGGCTATGCTGCGGAATGCGCGAACGTCGGCAAGCTGCTGGAACAACCTGGAATTCAGCCTGGCCATGGAGAACGAGATCATGGGCGCGATCCTGAACGACGGGATGGACGGCGAAGCGGCCGCCAAAGTGGCTGACCGCCAATCCCGGCGTTCTGGACGGCTGGCTTGACGGCGTGACCACGATGGATGGCGGCGACGCCATGACCGCCGTGAAGGGTGAACTCGGTCTCTGATATCGACCGAACCGACCCTTGGAAGCGCCAGTAAGGTGGGCTCGGGCCCACCTTACCCGTCGGCGTCTTCCACGGTCGTCACCTCGACGGACACCCACAGCCCCAGGAACTCCGCGTCCCCGGTATAGCTGCCGGAGATCGGCGAGGCCTGCGACGGTGCGCGGGTCGTCGCCACGCGGATCAGTTCGCCGCCGCCGACGATGCGGTTCGTCGGGTCGAACTCGATCCAGCCCTCGCCCGGCACGTAGACATCGGCCCAGGCATGGGTGGCGCCGCCACCCACGGCGCCCGATGCATCGTGCAGGTACCCGGTGACGAAGCGCGCGGCATAGCCGCAGAGCCGCACCGCTTCCATGAACAGAAAGGCAAAATCGCGGCAGGTCCCCTGCCCTTTCCGAATTGTCTCGGCGGCGCTTTGAGTGCCCATCTCCTCGCGCGCCGAATAATCGATGTTCTTGTGGATCGCAGCGGCTAGTTTTCGCGGAAAATCAAGGGCATGGCGCGGACGGCGCGGAAAGACCCCTGCCAGCCAGTCAGTGACCTCCTCGGCCTCGCCCGGGTTGTGCAACGCCATGTACCGGGACAGGTCGATCGCGTCCTCGTCGGAGTAGTCGAACGGATAGGGCTGCGACCGCCCGGCCAGGTCGCGTATCCTGTCTTCCACGGGATAGCGCCGGATCAGCAGTTCGCTATCGATGCTCAGCCGGTCCGCGGGCGTCGAGAAAGTCGCCTCGGCCACCGAATTTCCGAAAGTGTCGAAATACCAACGCACGTCGGCCCGGGGCGAGATCGTCAGAAAGGCGTTCTCGACCCATAGGTCATGCCCGTCGCGCGGGCGCAGCATCAGCAGATGCGGGCCGAATTCAACGCGCCGGTCATAGCTGTACTCTGTCCGGTGATGAATGCGCAAAAGTTGGCTCATGTCTTCCTTTACGCCCCGCTGCGCCCTATGTGAGTGTTGTATATGCGGCCACGATGCCGCCACTTCCAGACTTCACCGTCACATCACCGTTCAAGGACTTCCCGCCGCCATGCTGATCCGCTTCGGATTCGAGATCGAGATCGACAGCGCCGCCCCGGTGCCGATGATCGCGGCCCTTCTGACCCATTCCGATCTGCCGGGTCGGTTGATCGGCGAGGACCGGGTGCGGGCCGAACCGAGCCTGGACTTTGCGCGGCTACATCGACACCTACCGCAACCGCATGACCCGGCTGGTCGCCCCCGGCAGCCCGGTGAAGCTGTGGTCGGACTGCGTTGTCGAGGTCGAGGGTCTGCCCGATCCGGTCAACGACGATGCCCGCCAGCACAAGGTCGAGGACCTGCCCGACGGTGTGCTGCAGTTTCTCCTCGCCAGCCGCTATTGCGACAGCGACACGCTGTCGACCTTCGCCTGGGACCGGTTCGGCCATACACCCGAAGGCTGGGCGCGGGTGCAGGCGATCTGCGATTTCGTGCATACCGAAACCACCTTCGGCTACAAGTTCGGGCGTCCCAGCAAGACCGCATCCGAGGTCTGGACGGAAAAGACCGGCGTCTGCCGCGACTTCGCTCATCTCGCCGTGTCGCTGTGCCGCGCGATGAACATCCCGGCCCGCTACGCCAGCGGCTATCTGGGCGACATCGGCTGGCATGACACCGGGCCCGGCGATTTCAGCGCCTGGTTCGAGGTCTATCTCGGCGGTCGATGGCACACCTTCGACGCCCGCTTCAACAAGCCGCGCATCGGGCGCATCCTGATGGTGCGCGGCTGCGACGCGGCCGACGTGGCGCTGATCACCTCGTTCGGCAACTACGATCTCAAATATTTCCGGGTCTGGACCGACGAAATCGCGGACCAGAGCGATGCCGAGGTGCTGGACCTGCTGCAAACCCGACCCGCGGGCCTGCCGCTGATCTTCCCCTCCTCGGCGCGGGTGGCGTGAGGCGGGATTTTACTGGCGACCCCATAGGGACGGGGGGCCAACAGCCTGATATCAATACTGATATCGCTAACGATTCCTAAAAAAGAAACCATTTGACCGCACTGATTAACCCATTCCCCGATTCCTGAAGTAGAGGTTTCCTGGGGGGCATTGGGCCTTATGCACTTGCCAATTGGGTGCAGGTTGGGCTGACTGCTCGCCATAGAGTGGCGAGTACCATGACGGACACACGCGATTTCTTTATCAGTTTCACCTGGGCCGATCGTCGAGATTGCCACGGCGATCAACGACGCCCTGCGCGACGCGGGCTTCAGCACCTGGTTCCACCCGACTGACAAACCACAGGGCGCGGGCATCGCCGACTGGATGGAAGTGGCGCTTGACGCGTCGAACCAGATGATCGCGCTGTGCTCAGACGCCTATTTCGACCGCGAGAAGGGCTATTAGCCGGGCCGAGCGGCAGTCGATGTTCTGGGAAGACCCGACCAACAACGAACCGCTGCTGATCCTGGTCAAGGTCGCGGACTGCAAACTCCCGCGCCTGATCGCGCAGAACGAATATATCAGCCTGACCGGCCTGCAGCGCCCCGAAGCGGCGGCAAAGCTGGTGGCCGAATTGCAAAGCGAACAGGCGCGGATTGCGAGCGCGAAGGCGGCGCAGGTCGACCGCTCCCGCGCGCATCCCGCGATCTTCAACGTGCAGGGCGGGATCAATCCGATGTTCACCGGGCGCGATGCGGAACTGGCGCTGCTGCATGACCGGGTCCGGTCGGGCACCGCCACCGCGATCACCGCCGTCAAGGGCATGGGCGGGGTTGGCAAGACGTCGCTGGCGCGCGAATACGCGCATCGCTATGGCACGGCGGCGCGGTTCGGCGGGGTCTGGTGGATCGAGGCGGAGACCGAGACCGGCATCCTGGCCGCCTATGAGCGGCTGGCGGGGCGGGTCGAGGCGATCGGCCAAGGCGCGGATCAGCGCGAGACGGCGGGCAATGCGCGCGACTGGCTGGGGCAGCAGGGCGATGCCTATCCCTGGCTGGTGATCTTCGACAACGCGCCGGATGCGAAAACCGTGGCGCCCTGGCTGCCGCGCGGCTCGGCCCGGGTGATCATCACATCCCGGTATGAACATTTCGAAAAGCTGGCGACCCAGATGTCGCTGGAGGTCTGGGACGAGGAGACGACGACGGCCTACCTGATGGCGCGCCGCCCCGGCGGGTCCGAGGATCAGGCGCGGTCGTTGGCGCAACGGCTGGGCGGGTTGCCGCTGGCCGCCGAACAGGCGGGGGCTTTTTTGAGCGAGCGTGAGACGCTGTCGTTCAAGGACTACGAGGAGCGGCTGGTGGCGATGCTGGGGCGCGAACCCGAGGGGCTGCCGGGCGATTATCCGGTGAGCGTGTTCCAGACCTTCGCTGTGGCCCTCGACGCGGTGGCAGAGCGCGAGGAAGGCGAAGCGGCGCTGGGGCTGCTGAACCTTTGCGCTTACCTCTCGCAGGACGGGGTGGAGTTGGACATGCTTGTGGCCTGCGCCGAGCAGTCCGACATCCTGCCCGAACCTCTGCGCGCGGCGCTGGCCGACCCGCTGCGCCGGGCCGAGGCGCTGCGGGCGCTGACCGCCTTTTCGCTGGCGCGGCTGGGCGAGGATAGCGGAATGGGGCCAGCCGCTGATCCTGCACCGGCTGATCGCCGAGGTCGCCCGCGCGCGGCTGGAGGGCGAGGCGCATGCGGTGTGGGCGGGCGCGGCGGTGGAGATGATTGCGGCGGTTGATGCCTTGCGACGGTCGATGATCGACTACCATCGGAATGGCCGCTCTGCGCCCGGCTGTTGCCGCATGCGCAGGCGCTGCAGGAGTTGGAGCCGGGAGACCGGCGATTTCGGCGAGGCACTGCTCTACGTGCTCAACCAGGCCGCGCTGTATCTCTGACTGCCCGCGGCGATACGCCGGGGGCGACTGAACTGCTGCGCCGGGTGGTCGAGCTTGGCGAAACTGTGCACGCCCAGAACGCCGCTTGAACCTTGCGGCAGCCCTCGGCAACCTCGCGCAACGCCTTTCCAAACTCGAGGCGACGTGGGACGAGGCCGAGGCCGCCTATGCCCGCGCGCTGGAGATCAAGGAGGCGCATCTGGCCCCGGACGATCCGTCGCTCGCGATTACCCTGTCGAATTTCGGCGGGCTACAGCGGCGGCGCAAGGCCTATGCCGAGGCGGTGGACCTGACTGAACGCGCGGCGGAGATCGACAAGGCCGCCAGCGGCGCGGCCTCGGCGGAATATGCGATCCGCGCTCAACAACCTCGGTGCTATCTATTATGACTGGGCGAACGATACCGGCGACCCGGCGCTGCGACAAAAGGAGCGCGAGTTTACCGAAAGCGCTGCAGCGGTGACCCGTGCCGTGCGTGGGATGCGCCATCCCGAGACGACGGCAAGCTTCAACAACCTCGCAGTGATGCATGCCACGGCGGGTGATATGGCCCAAGCGGCGGAGGATATGGCGACCTGTGTGGCGATCGACCTGTCGCTCGACCAGAAGGCGCATCCCGACAGGCGCAGACGCACATGCGACCCTGCTGCGCTACTGGACCGAATCCGGGCAGTCCGACAAGGCCGAGCGCCTCGCGGGCGGCGACGGCTCTGACCTGATCCCCATCGTCGAGCGCATCGAGGCCGAGCATCGCGCCTGGGTGGCCGAGGACCCCGACAACCGCCATTTCGGCCCGCCCTCGCCTGTCACCGGGGCGACCGAGTAGCGCTAAGCGCGACACGTCCCGGCCGCCGCGCCGGGACCTCAGCCTAGGGCAAAGCAAGAGGCCCCGGCGCAAGGCCGGGGCAGGTGTTCGTGGCCTCCCGTCTTTCTCCTTCACAACCCGCCCCCGCCGCGCCATGCTGCGCGCAAACGAACAAGGGACGGCGCATGAACTGGCTCACCGATACCAAAATCCCCGTGGGTCGCGTCGCGGGCGATGCTTTCGACTGGCTGCAGGACAACGGCGCCTGGTTCTTCGACGGGCTGTCCGACGCGATGGAGGCGCTGATCGACGCGATCCTCTGGGTGCTGCAAAGCCCACATCCCTTCCTCGTCATCGCCGCCTTCGTCGCGCTGACCTGGGCGCTTGCAGCGGAACTGGAAGATCTGCCTGTTCGTCGCGCTCGGGTTCCTGTTCATCCTCAACCAGGGCTACTGGGAGGAGACCACCGAAAGCCTGACGCTGGTGCTGTCGGCCTGCGTGGTCTGCATGGCGGTGGGCGTGCCGATCGGCATCGCCATGGCGCACCGGCCCCGGCTTTACACCTACATGCGGCCCGTGCTGGACCTGATGCAGACGCTGCCGACCTTCGTCTACCTGATCCCGGCCATCGTGTTCTTCGGCATCGGCATGGTGCCCGGCCTGATCGCCACGGTGATCTTCGTCGTGCCCGCGCCGATCCGGCTGACGCATCTGGGCGTGACCTCGACCCCGATGCCGCTGCTGGAGGCCGCGCGCGCCTTCGGGGCCACGCCAAGCCAGACGCTGTGGAAGGTCGAACTGCCCTACGCCTTTCCGCAGATCATGGCCGGTCTGAACCAGACCATCATGCTGTCGCTGTCGATGGTCGTCATCGCCGCGCTGGTCGGCGCCGACGGGCTGGGCGTGCCGGTGGTGCGCGCGCTGAACCAGGTCAACACCTCGCTGGGCTTCGAGAGCGGGTTCATCATCGTGGTGGTGGCGATCATGCTGGACCGGATGCTGCGGGTGGACCAGAGATGACCGCGCCGTCGAATTCGACAACGTGTCGATCGTCTTCGGCGACACGCCGGCAACCGCCCTGCCGCTGATGGACGCGGGCCAGAGCCGGCCGGAGATACAAGAGGCGACCGGCCAGGTGCTGGGCGTGCACGACTGCTCGCTGACCGTCGAGGAGGGCGAGATCCTGGTCCTGATGGGGCTGTCCGGGTCCGGCAAATCGACGCTGCTGCGCGCCGTCAACGGGCTGAACCCGGTGGTGCGCGGCGATGTTCGGGTGATGTGGCAGGGCCAGCCGACCTCGGTCACCAAGGCCGACACGAAGACCCTGCGCGACCTGCGGCTGAACCACATCGCCATGGTGTTCCAGCAGTTCGGCCTGCTGCCCTGGCGCACGGTGCGCGAGAATGTCGGCCTGGGGCTGGAACTGGGCGGCATGTCGAAGGCCGAGCGCACGGCGCAGGTCGACAAGCAGCTGGCGCTGGTCGGTCTCAGCGACTGGGCCGACCGCAAGGTGGGCGAGCTTTCTGGCGGCATGCAGCAGCGCGTCGGCCTGGCCCGCGCCTTTGTCACCGACGCGCCGATGCTGCTGATGGACGAGCCGTTCTCGGCCCTCGACCCGCTGATCCGCAGCCGCTTGCAGGACGAACTGCTCGACCTGCAAAAGCAGTTGAACCGCACGATCATCTTCGTCAGCCACGACCTGGACGAGGCGTTCAAGATCGGCAACCGCATCGCCATCATGGATGGCGGCCGCATCGTGCAATGCGGCACGCCGCAGGAGATCTTCACCGCCCCGTCAAACGACTACGTGGCCGATTTCGTCGCGCACATGAACCCGCTGGGCGTGCTGTGCGCCCGCGACGTGATGGAGCCCGCCGAAGCGGCCCCCGAGATTACCGTCGCACCCGACTGTGAAATCCACGAGGTGATGGAACACGTCACCGCCACCGGTAATCCGGTCGGTGTTGTCGAGAACGGGCGGCTGCTGGGGCAGATCACTAAGGACACGGTGCTGAACAAGATCCTCGATCCGCGCGGCGGCTGAAGGCCGGGCCGCGGAAAACGCAGCAAGGGAAAGCGCAGATGATCCTGACGGACGGCTACGGCAACAAGGTTTCCACCGCGTCCCGCACCGCCGTCGACCACCACGACCGCGGCGTGCAGCTTTTCCTTGGTGCCAATCACGGAGCGACCGAGGCTTTCGAGGCGGCGCTGGCCGCCGATCCCGGTTTCGCCCTTGCCCACGCGGCGCGGGCGAGGGCGCTGATGATGGAAGGCCGGATGCCGGAGGCGAAGGCGGCCATCGTCCAGGCCGATGCGCTGGCACCTTCAGCCGACCGGCGCGAGCGCGACCATATCGCGGCCATGGCGGCCCTGCTTTCGGGCCGACCGGCGGCGGCGCGGATGGCGATCAAGCCGCACGTCCGAGATTATCCGCGTGACGCGATGGCCGCACAGCTTTGCACCAACGTCTTCGGGCTGATCGGGTTCTCCGGCAAGGTCGGGCGCGAGGCCGACCTGCTGGCCTATACCGCGGCGCTGCTGCCGCATTACGGCGACGACTGGTGGATGCTGTCGATGCACGCCCTTTCCTTGTGCGAAACCGGCCAGATCGCGGCGTCGCAGGCGCTGATGGACAAGGCGTTGACGCTTAATCCGCGCAACGCCAACGGCGCCCACTTCCGGGCCCATGCGCAGTACGAGGCGGGCGAGACCGCGGCGGGGCGGCGCTATCTTGGCGACTGGATGGCCGGATATGACGACCGGGCCGTTCTGCACGGTCACCTCAGTTGGCACCTGGCGCTTTGGGCGTTGCACGATGGCGACGAGGCGGCGATGTGGGCCGCGGTCGACAACCGGGTCGCGCCGGGTGCTTCCAAGGGGCTGCCGATCAACATCCTTACCGACACCGCCGCGATCCTTTTTCGTGCCGAGATCGCGGGGCTTCGCGTGGACCCGGCGCGCTGGAAGGCGATCAGCGACTATGCCGCGCGGTTTTTTCCCGAGACCGGTCAAAGCTTTGCCGACCTCCATGCCGCCCTGGGCCACGCTATGGCGGGCGAAGGCGACCGTCTTGCGCACATCGCCGCAACCGCAAAGGGCTTTGCCGGTGATCTGGTGCGTCCGGTCGCACGCGCCTGGGGCGACATCGCGCGCGGCAACTGGTCAGCCGCGCTTGGACACCTGGCCCCGGCCATGGCGACCACCGAGCGGCTGGGCGGCAGCCGGGCGCAGCGCGACCTGCTGGAACTGGCTTACGTGAATGTCCTGGTCAAGCTGGGTCTGACCGACGAGGCGCGCCGGGCGCTTCGCTTGCGCCGGCCGGTCCTGGCCGAGGCGCCTCCGATCCAGGGCTTAACCCAAGTCGCCACGCGCCTTCAGCCGTCGGATACGTAACGCAGTCGCACTCCCCGACCGGGATCGGTCAACTCCATCACTCCGCCTTCGACCCGCTCGACGACAAAACACGAACTGCTGCCGTCCTTCAACTTGGTCTGCACCAGAACCGGCCCGACGCCACGCGCCTCGTCGCAGGATTCGGCCAGGTACATGAAGCGCGCGCCCCGAAACTCGCCGTCAAATCGGGTGTAAAGCTCGGAACCGCGAATGGTGAAACCGATCCGTTTGTCCTGCTCGGACACCCAGTCGCCCTGCATCGCGGCCCGCAGAACCGCATCCGGATCGCTGCCGGGGCGCGGGATCAACGCGCGCAGTACGACGGCGGTTTGCAGTGACCGGGCCCCGACGCGGTCGCCTTCCAGCCGCACCGGGGTGTTTACCGGCATTTCCTCCAGGGCATAGAGCATCTCGTTCGGGGTCGGGCCGTCGTAGAAGACGCGCAACTTGCGGCCCTCGGCATGAAAGCCGCAATAGGCGCGGCCATCTTCCAGTTCGCAGCCCTGGAACAGCGCGTCGAGGGCGAAAGGCGTGCCATGCGCGCCTGCCTCGATACCGCTGTTCAGATCGGTCAGACGGGTGTCCTCGACCGTTCCGGTCTCGCCGCCCTGCGCCTGCGGCCCGCCGCCCGGCCCCGACCCGGTGGCCGATATTGCGGCGGTCTCGCCGGTTTCGGCGCCGCTGTCAGGCGCATCGGTTTCCGGCATGGTAAGGGTGAATTCGGTCGCGGTCTCGCCTGTGTCGATCTCGCGGAAACCCTGCAACTTGTAGCCGCGCTGTTCGCACTCGGTATCGCCGATAATAGTGAACACGTCCGCATGGGTGCAGAAGGTGAAGTTCTGGCCCTCGAAGGACCGTGAGCTTTCGGCGTAGTAATAATAGTAGCGCTTGGTCAGATCGCCCGCGACAAGGGTGGCGCAGTTGCCGGGGTCGATGTTCCACCAGCCTTCCGAGGTCCAGTCGGTTTCGCCCTTGTAGCCGATGGCGACGCTTTGCCGAACCCCGGTGTCGTTGCAGATCTCCAGCCCGGCTTGCGCCCCAGTGGTTACGAGCGTGGCCAGGATCAGCCCGGGCAGCAGCCGCCGCCCGGGCCGCAGACCGGCCCGCATCCCGCTAGCCACGCGACCCTCCGCGCCGCGGCGTCGCCGGCGCTTCCGGTTCGGGATCGGCCATCGGGTCGATGTCCGGAACCGGTTCGGCTTCGGGTTCAGGTTCTGGTTCGGGTTCGGATTCCGGTTCGGGCGCGGGTTCCGGGGCCGGGGCCAGTGGCGCCCGCTCATCGGCGCCGCTGCTGGACCCTGGTCCGGGGTCGGGCACGGACTCGGGTTCCGGCACGCGGTCGGGGGCGGTTTCTTCGAACAGTTCTGGTTCATCCTGCGCCGGAGCCCCGGTGTCGGATATGGTGAAGACAAAGGACTTCGCCGTCGGCCCGGTGTCGATCTCGGCGAAATCCTCGCGGTCATAGCCGCGGTCCTCGCAATCGGTGTCGCCGACGATGGTGTATTCCTGTGGCGAGGTGCAGAAGCCGTAGCCGCCGCCCTCGAACGGGCCGCCGTCGACTTCGGCGCGGTAGTAATAGTACCGTTTCTGCAATTCTCCGGTCAGCACCGTGGCGCATTGGTTCTGTTCGAGGTTCCACCAGCCTTCAGAGGTCCAGTCCTCGCCGTCCTGGTAGCCGACCGAAATCGCCTGCACCTGTGCCGTCTCGTTGCAGATACGCAGTCCCTCGGCGCTGGCCGGGGCGGGATCGGGGCTCGGCGCGGGGTCGGTCACCGGCGCGGGCGCCGCAGTATCGCCCGGATCGTTGACCAGGGTGAAGGTAAACTCGGTCGTGCCGCTGCCGACGTTGATCTCGGCGAAATCCTCGCGATCATAGCCGCGCGCCTCGCAGTCGGTATCGCCGACGATCTCGTAGGCCTGGGTCTGCGTACAGAAGAAATAGCCACCGCCATCGAAACCGCCGCCGCCGATCTCGGCGCGGTAGTAGTAGTATTGCTGGGTCAGAGCGTCGGCCAGGACCTTGGCGCAATCGCCCTGCTCGATGCGCCACCAGCCTTCCGAAATCCAGTCCGCCCCGCGCTGATAGCCGATCGACACTTCCTGCACATTGTCGGTCTCGTTGCAGATGCTCAGGCCTCCGCCAGCCACCGGATCCGGGGTTGGCGTGGGCACGGCCGGGGTCGCGGTGTCCGAGGCCAGCGTCACGGTGAAGCCCTTGGCCGTTGGCCCGGTGTCGATCTCGGCGAAGTTCTCGCGATCGTAGCCGCGCGCCTCGCAGTCGGTATCGCCGATGATGGTATACTCCTGGGGCGTCGTGCAGAAGTAGTAGCTTCCTTCATTGAATTCGCCGCCGTCGATCTCGGCGCGATAATAGTAGTATCGTTTTTTCAGGGCGCCGCCGATCACCGTCGTGCAATCGTCGGGCTTGAGGTTCCACCAGCCCTCGGAGGTCCAGCCCTCGTCGCCCTCGTAGCCGATCGAGACGGCTTGGGTGAAGGTGGTGTCGTTGCAAATCCTGAGCCCCAGCTCGGCGGTGTCCACCGGCGTCTCGGGGGTCTGGGCCGGCGCCTCGCCGCTGCTGTCGGCGACCATGCGCATCGTGAAATCGGTGATCCCCTGGCCGACGTCGATCTCGCGGAACCTTTCGCGGTCGTAGCCGCGGCCTTCGCAGTCGGCGTCTCCGACGATGGTGTAGACCTTCGGGTCGGTGCAGAAAAAGTAGTTCTCGCCGTCGAAATCGCCGCCGTCGACCTCGGCACGGTAATAGTAAAAGCGGGATTTCAGGTCGCCCGCAATGGCGGTGGCGCATTCGCCGGGCTGGACGTTCCACCAGCCTTCCGATGTCCAGTCGTCGTCGCCCTGGTAGCCGATCGAGACGGCCTGCACAAACTCTGTGTCGTTGCAGAATTTCAGCGCCGCCTGCCCCGCCCCGCCCCAGATCGCCGCCAGACCGAAAGCCAGAATTGCCCTGAAAACCACCATCGCACCCTCCCTGAATGGAGGGCAGTCTACGGATAATATCCGGTCTGGCAAAGGGTTTCAGGGGTAGCCGGGCGCGCCCGGCCCGCGCAGGGTGCGCCGCGCCTCAGACCTTGGTCGCCACCGCAACCGGCGTGACGGCGCGCCGCTTGAGCATCGCCTCGCGCCAGGTGATGAAGCTGACCGATCCCAGGATCACTGCGCCGCCCAGCACCACGAAGCCGTCCACCGGTTCGCCGAAGAACACCGCGCCAAGCGCCACCGCCCAGACCAGCTGCAGGAAGGTGACCGGCTGGGTGACGCTGACCGGAGCCGCCCGCAGCGCCAGGGTCATGGTGAAATGGCCGGCCGTGGCGAAGGCCGCAACCAGCAGCAACCAGCCCAGTTCCGACAACGTCGGCCAGACCCAGACCGCGGCGGCGAAGGGCGCCAGCCCCAGCGTCACCGTCACCGACAACCAGCCCACCACCACCGCCGGCGACACCCGGTCGGCCATTGTCTTGGCGATCAGGTAGCTGCCGGCGAAGAGAAAGCCGTTGGCCAGCATTGCCAGGTGGCCGGTCGAATCTCGCGCAGGCCGGGCCGCAGGATCACCAGCGCTCCCAGCAGCGCCATGCCCACGGCCACCAGCCGCCGCAGCGCCAGCCGCTCGCCCAGAAACAGCGCCGCCCCGAGCGTCACGAAGACCGGCGTCAGATAGCCCATCGAGGTGACCTCGGCCAAGGGGATCTGGGTCATTGCGAAAAACCACAGCATGACGCCCAGCGAATGCACGATGCCCCTGGTGCCGAACAAAAGCGCCGCTTGGCGGCTCAGTCCCGCCCGCCACATCGGGCGCAGCATCGGCGCCAGGAAGACCAGACCCAGGGCATAGCGCAGGAACGCCGCCTCGGGGGCCGGGATGCGGCTGCCGACGTATTTCACCGTCGCCGTGACCGCGACGAAGCAGGCACCGGTCAGCAACATCCAGAGGATCCCGGCCACGGGCCGCGCTGGGGAAGGGGCAGTCATGTCGACCATGGCGGACTAGCTAGCTTGACGCCTGCCGGGCGGCAAGCGGCATCCCGCAACGCCCAAATACTTCAAAACACGCCGCCCGCGGTCAGGCCGGCGAAGGCGATCACGCCGACGATCATCGTGACGATCACGTTGTTCGACACCAGCGCCGCGAGAACCGCCACAAACGCCGCGACCCAAGCGACGAGCGGCTGCCCGGCCAGCGCCGAGGCCACCAGCGACACCACGATCAGACCCGGCAGTTCGTCCAGCAACGGCGCGAACCGCGATCGTTGCATCCGCCCGCCCGCCAGAAGGCCGAGCAGGCGGATGCCGAAGGCGGCCCCGGCCAGCGCCAGGATGAAGACCCATTGCGACCCGGTCACGCGCGTCCCGCCACCCGGTTGCGCAACAGAAGTGTCGCCACACCGGCCAGCGTCCCCAGAACGATGGCATAGGCCGTGGGCACCGAGGCGACGACCAGCAGAATCGTCGCGGCGAAACTGGCGGCCCAGGGCACGACATTGCGCGACCCACGGAACATCCCCCGCGCCATGGCGATGAAGGCCGCGGTGAAGGCGAAGCCCAGCCCGAACCGCTCCAGATCGCCCATCGCTGAGCCGACCAGCGCGCCAAGGGCCGTCGAGGCTGTCCAGACGGAGATCATCACGCAGCCCGAGCCCAGCAGGAACGCCGCGCCGACGCCCGGATCGCGGGCGCGTTCTGCCATCGTCAGCGCCCAGTTCTCGTCGCCGGTCAGGTGAATTGCGACCAGCCGCATCGCCGGCGGCAGGTGCGCAAGCACCGCGGCCAGCGAGGCGATGATGCCGAGATAGCGGATATTCAGCGCCGCCCCGGCCAGGACCGCGCCGAACAGCGCCGAACCGCTGGTGAACTGCTCGACCGCCACGATCTGCGACGATCCGGCGTGGACCATGCCGCTCATCATCGCGACGCCCCACCACGGAAAGCCCACTTGCGCGGCCAGGACGCCGAAGGCAAAGCCGTAAAGGGCCGCCCCGAATGCAAGTGGAAGGATCGCCAGTGCACCGCGTTTCATCGGCCCTGCTTAGAGAAGGACGATCCCGGCCTCAACGCCAATCCCGCCGCCGGCAACCGCAACCCCCAAGGGCACGCTGGACCGGCCGCGACATTTCGCTAGACTGACGCCGGAACGCGGTTTCACCACGGGGAGCGAACATGCGGTGGGTGCTGGTTTTTCTTGGCTTGGCCTGCGCGATTCTCGGACCCACCCAGACCCGCGCCGAGGGCGGCAAATTCGCCCTGGTGGTCGGCAACGGCGGCTACAAGCACGTGCGCCCGCTTGCCAATCCCGAGAACGACGCAGCGCTGGCACGCCAGGTCTTCGAGGCGCTCGGTTTCGAGGTGGCGACAGCCATCGACACCGACAGCGCCGCGCTGCGCGCCGAACTGGCTGGGTTCAACGCCCATAGCCACGGTGCAGAAACCGCGCTGATCTACTTTGCTGGCCACGGTATCCAGGCCGACAACCGAAATTACCTGCTGACCACCGACACTCTCGGCGTGTCGCTGGGCGCCGCGGTGCAAAGCTCGGTCTCGCTGGACGAGGTCATCGCCGCCTTCCCCGCCACCGCCCGCGCCAAGGTGCTGCTGCTCGATGCCTGCCGCAACAATCCCTTCGCCGAGGCCTCGCGCTCGATCCTTGGCGCCGCCAGCGACGGGCTGGCCCGCGCCAATCACGAACGCGAAGACCTGCTGGTCGTCTATGCCGCGCAGCCCAACCGGGTGGCGCTGGATGGCCGCGGCGCGAACAGCCCGTTCATGACGGCGCTTTCGTCGATCCTGCTGGAAACCTCCGCGCCGCACCTTCAGGACGCGCTGATCGACGTCACTAATTACGTGCGCACCGCCACCGCCGGTCGCCAGACGCCCTATCTGGAAGGCTCGCTGTCATTCCGCATCCCGCTGGCACCGCCGGGCGGCACTACACCGCAGGATATTCCCGCCTACTGCAACGGCGAGGCGCGGACCCTGGGCTTCGATCCCGTGCCCGAGGATTTCGTCGAGTTGCCCGGGTCCGACCGGCACCTGTTTTTCGGGGACCGGGTGCGGGTCTGCACCGACGACACACAGGTGCGCGTCAGTGGCCCGTTCGCCGCCGATTTCTCGTGCGAGACGCTGCTGACCAGCCCGGACGAGGGTGCGGGCTACTATTTCGCAGGTCCCGACGACGCACCGCATCACCTGTGGTTCTACGTCGACCCCAACCGCCAGCCCCGCGCGCTTGAGATCGGCGTTCATCGTGAGGAAGAGGAAATCTACTGGATCGACACACAGATCCCGATTTGCACGCAATGACCGGCAGGCTGCAGGGTCCGACGCGCGGACGGGCACTGCGGTTGGTTTATTGTCTTCTCGGGGTTCTGCTTGCAACAGGCCCCGCCCCGGCGCAACAGACCGCTGCGGACGCCCTGATGCTGTCGGCCATCGCGCGGCAGACCGACCCTGCCGAGATTATCGTCGCGGTCGAGGCGCAGCTGGCCGCTCTGCCCGACACCTCAACCCGCGCCACGATCCGCGCCGAGTTCGACCTGAATGAACTCAAGGCGCAGCAGCTTGCCGCGCAGGGCGAGCTTGCCCGCGCCGCCGCACTTTACACCGACCTGGGGCTTTTCGCCTCCGACTACCGCGAGGTGCTGGAAGAAGACCCGATCATCCTCTGGCGGCGCGCGCAGGCGATTTTCGACAGCCTCGGCGCGCCGGACAAATCGCTGCAAATCCTGCACCTGATCCTCGCCGAGGAACGCGGCAACGCCGCCCCGGTCGAGCGGATCGCCGGCCTGTTTCGCGAGATGGCCGATTACAGCGCCGCTGCCGGCGACCCGGCGCAGGCAGAGAAGTACCGGCAAGACGCGCTGGAGATCGAGGCACGGGCCGCCGACCCCGAGACGCGCGGCCTGTCGACGGACAACGGCTTTCGCACCGTCGACGTGTTCTATGCCACCGACCGGGCCCGCACGGGCGAGACCTATCCGGCCGAGTTCTACGGCTCTGACCGAGGCGCGCTGGACTATGGCCGCGCGGAAGTGACGATTCCAAACAGCCACCGGCCAGGCGACATCGAGACGCCCTCGGTCTGGCGGTTGGACTTTGGCGTCGATCCCGCGCGGCATATCGTGCTGAAATCCATCACGCCCTCGGACGATGCGGCCGCCTTTTTCGCCGATCTGAACGCGACAATCACGTCCCGGGGTCGCGACGAGTTGTTCGTCTTCATCCACGGCTACAACGTCAGCTTCGCGCAGGCCGCAAAACGCGCCGCACAACTGGCCTATGACATGAATTTCTCCGGCGTGCCGGTGCTGTATTCCTGGCCCTCGCGCGGCACCACGGTGGGCTATGTCAGCGACACCGCCGTGGTCCGGTTGAGCGGGCGTAGGCTGATGGGATTTCTCGAGGGTCTTGCCGTTCGATCGGGGGCCTCCACGATCCACGTGATCGCGCATTCGATGGGCAACCGCGCCCTGACCGACGCGCTGGAACTGATGGCCACCCGGCGCACGGCCCTGGGTCAGGCCGATCCGGTTTTCGCCCAGGTCATCTTTGCCGCGCCGGATGTCGATGCCGGGCTGTTCCTTGCGATGCTGCCCACGTTTCGCCCGCTGGCCCGGCGCATGACGCTATATGCCTCGAACCAGGACTGGGCGCTGGCCGCCTCGCGGCGGCTGCACGGCGACGCGCCGCGTGCCGGACAGGGCGGCCGCGACATCATCTCGGATGCGAATATCGACACCGTCGACATGTCGCTTCTGGGCGACGACATGCTGGCGCACAGCTATTTCGCGCAGGACAGCTCAGCCCTGCTTGATCTTGTCACCCTGTTCTGGCGCAACCTGACCCCGGCGCGGCGCTGCGGTCTGCAGGCGCTGGATGCCGCCGCCAAGGCCGGGGCCTGGCGCTATATCGGCGGTATCTGCCAGGACGCACGGCTGCTGGGCCTGATCACCGCGCTGCGCGACGAGCAGGTGCAGGCACCCGAAGAAATCCGGGCGCTGGTCGACCTCTACATCGAGGATGACGCACAGGCGGCGCGCGCCTCGGAGGCCCTGCTGGCGATTCTAAACGGCCCCTGATCCACGCGCGGACGACGCTTAGCCCAGCACCAGACCGGCGGCGATCACCCACATCGTCACGCCGACGACCGCCTCCAACACGCGCCAGGCCATCGGGCGTGCGAAAAGCGGGCGCAGCAGCCGCGCGCCATAGCCCAAGGCGAAGAAGAAGCTGAATGACGCCGTCACCGCACCGGCCCCGAAGGCCAGCGCGTCATAGCCGGACGAGACCGAGCCCAGCAGGACGACCGTGTCGAGATAGACATGCGGATTGAGCCAGGTCAGCGCCAGGCAGGTCAGCAGCGCCGCGCGCAGCGATCCGGCGCCACCCTCGCTGGGTTGCAGCGCCGCGTCGATCGCGAACGCCGCGCGGAACGACAGCACGCCATAGACCAGCAGGAACAGCGCGCCGCCCCACCGCATCGCCGGCGCGATCCCCGGCAGCGCCTCGACCAGCCAGCCGAACCCGGCCACGCCGGCCGCGATCAGCAGCGCATCGGACGCGGCACAGGTCAGGCAGACGGCGAACACATGCGCCCCGCGCAGCCCCTGCCGCAGGACAAAGGCGTTTTGCGCGCCGATGGCCAGGATCAGCGACAGGCCAAGGCCGAACCCGGCGAAAAAGGATGTCGCTGTCACGTTTGCCGCCCTTTCGCCGCGCCATGAAAAACTCCCGCGACCTAGCGCGGGGGACTTGCCGGTTCAAGCGGGCAGCGGGCCGCCGGACCGCTCGCTACTTGGCCTGGAACGGGATCGGCCACAGGAAATCGAGCGGCTTGAACCCCGCCAACGCCTCCATCTGCGCATCCGGCAGTTTGCCCGCGACCAGCGGCATCTGGGTGAAGCTGTCGGTCGCCGGGTTGTACGCCGCCGTCGCGTGGCAGGCATGGCAGGACGAGTTGAACATGGTCCATTGCGACGGCTCGCCCGCCGGGGCCTTGAGGTTGATGTTCACGCCCGCGAAATCCTCCATCTTCGAATGGCCCAGGATGATCGCCGTCTTGCCGTCTGAGAACCGGATCTGCGTGCCGTTGTGCGAATATCGTTCGAACGGCAACCCGGTGAGCCCGCCTTCCGCCAGTATCCCGATCGCCTGCGACGGCGAGAGCTGATCGGAATGGGTGATCAGCGAGCGGACGTTGTTGAGCCCGACGTTGCCGTTGAACTCGAAGGTGGTCCAGAACCAGCTTGGGTCCTCGGACCGGAACGTGTGGCGCGGGGTGGGCCGCATCTTGGCCATGATATGCAGGCCGACGAGCGCATAGGTCCCCGATGTGCCCTTGAACGTATAGGCGCCCTCGGTGTCGGGCTGATCCGCCGCCGCCCAGCGCGCCTTGATCTCGATGGCACCGATCGGCGCGTCGATGAAGGCATCGTCGGTCTTGAAATAGGCGGCCACCCCGGCCTTGGTATTCAGCCCCTTGCCGGTGATGTAGTCATAGCTCGCCTTGTTGCGCGTCACCTCTTCGCCGCCGTCGCTCTGGTCTTCGCTGTCGACTGCACCCGCCAGCACCTTCTTCGAGGTTACGAAATGCGGGTCGTCGCGCGGGACCATGTTGAACTCGAAGCTGGGGGTTTCCTGGAACGTGTCGGGATCGCTGGCCCAGGCCTGCCATTCCGACACCGTGCCGCCCGCCGGGTTTCCGATCTGTTGGTTGACGCGGGCGAACAGCATCCAGGCCACGCGCGACTGCTCCTCCAGGTTGTCGCTGAAGGCCATGTCGGCATATTGCTCGGCGAATTCCTGCGCCGAAAGGCCGACCCAGTCCTGCGCAAGCGACACCGCCGGCAAGGCTGCGGCAGCCAGTGCCACGGCGAACAGAGATGATCGGGGTGACGGAATCATGAGAATATCCTTTCAAGGAAATCAAGTGCTTGAGAAAATCAATCTGCATCGCGAACGATCGGTTTCACGCGACACCTTTCGAAACGCTAGGTGGCGCAACCGACCCTGTCAACTGGCGCTTGCATCGGCTGGGTCGCGAACTCCTTCGGTTCTGCCGGACCGGGGCGCGGCGTACCGTCGGACGCATGGAGGCGGACCTGCAACCGCAGCCCTGCATTCGGGCGACCGGAAATTTGCGCCTGTCGGTCGGCATGCGCAGACATCATTGTAGACATCCTCCCGGCCACAGGATCGGGGGGATAGCTCAGACCTACTCTGCCGCGTCCAGCCCCGCCGCGCCCTGCGCGATCCGGGTCGGCACGTCGCTGTCCAGCACCAGCCGCAGCGCCCGGACGGCACCGGACCGGCCCAGCCGCGCCGTCAGCAATGTTCGCCCGCCCGGACCGCACACCGCCACCCGGTCCAGCGAGGCCGCGTTCAGCCGCAGGACATCCCCGACGGCCAGCCCGGTGACACGCGATAGCGGTAGGCGTTCGCGGCACAGCACGGCCTCGAGCCGGGCGCAGCTGCCCAGAACGGCGATGCCCAGCTTCCTGTCCCAGCCGGCGGGGCCTGCCTCGGCAGAGGCTTCGCCGGTGTCACCCGGCAGCAGAAGATGCAGCGTCCCGGCCTTGGCGCCGTCGGCGAATTCCAGCGCCACGGCATAATGCACATGTTCCACATCGCTCAAAGCCATGAGAGCACCGCGCAGGTCTGCGACGGAGCCGGCGCTGACATAGCCCGATACGGGCGGCGGCGGGACGCAGCCGGTGGCCAGGGCCGCGAATCCGGTCAGCACCAGATCCAGGAAATCGGTCACCATGATCGCATCGGTGCGGGTCGGGGCGCGGTCGGCGGCCTTTGCGGTCGTGACCCGTCCGATGGTCTGCGCCTCGATCACCGCGCCGACGACCTGCGGGCAAAGCAGCGCCAGCCCCCTGGCGCCGTCAGGCCGGTCAAGCCGCAAGACCAGGGCCAGGTCCGGCAGGGCGGCCCCGATTTCGTCGGCTGCGCCCCGCGACTCTGCCATTTCCGGCACCGACGCGGCGCAGGCCAAGGCCTGTTCGGCGGCACGCGCCACGGCCAGCCGCATCGCCTTTTGGGGGGTCATCGCGGACAAGGTCGGCGCGGGCTGGCTCGCCCGCAGCTTGCGTCGCAACACCGATCCGTCCGCCTCGCCCATCGCCTTGGCACCCTTGCCGTCTGCCATGCCCCAGATGTCGCAGAACAGGGTTACCAAAGCGTTTATTCGGCGGCCTTCGCCAGCGACGCGGGCAGGCTGACGCGAAACGCCGCCCCGCCCTGACCCGGCAGATAGACGATCGTGCCGCCCAGCCGCGCCATGATCTCGCGGCAGATCGCCAGCCCCAGCCCGGCACCGCCGGCCCGACGGCTGTCGGCCAGCCGCGAGAACTTCTCGAAGATCACCGACTGGTCTCGGCGTCCGGATGCCGCTGCCGTTGTCGATGAAATCGACCGCACCGCGCCGTCGCGCCGCGCCACGCTGATCCGCAGTTCGCGGCGCTTCGGCGTCGCAGTATTTGCGCGCATTGGCGATCAGGTTGATGAACACCTGCGCCAGCCGGTCGGGATCGGTGATCAGCGGCAAGCCTCGGCGCCGGATCGCGCCGAATCCCGGAAGCCGCGGTCGCCCTGCGCGCTGGTCGAGGCCGCGACGGCACGGTCCAGCACGTCGCGCAGGTTGGCCTCGCTGCCAGTTCAGCGTCACCTGGCCGTTCTCCAGCACGCTCAGGTCCAGCAGATCGTCCAGCAGCCGGGTCAGCCGGATCGCCTCGTCATGGATGATGGTCGAGAATCCGTGTCTGGTCCGCCTCGGACATCGCACCGCCGGCTCATCAGGATCTCGGAAAACGCCCGGATCGAGGTCATCGGCGTGCGCAATTCGTGGCTGATCTGGCTGAGAAACGCGTCCTTCTGGATCGACAGCTGCGGTCAGCTTCTCGTTGGCCTCGCGCAGTTGCCGCGCGGTGCGCTCCAGCTCGTCGGATTTCGCCTCCAGCTGGCTGGAATATTCCATGATCTGCGCGGTCTCGTCGGCCACCGCCATCAGGTCCTCGACCGACACCGACGCGCCGCCGATGATCTGGCCGACCATCGCATGCGCGGTCGCCGCGCCGACCGACCCGGCCAGTTCGCGCTCCAGCGTCTCGATGAAATCCGGCGTGGTATCGGGCAGATAGCCCGCCTTGCCCTGCGCCGTGCGCGCCGCGCTGAAACAGCGCCTGCGCCTCGGTCGCGCCCAGGATGCGCTGCGACATGATCAGCAGATCCTCGGCCTCGGCCGCGCCCTGCGTCCAGCCCGCGCGCGCTGCGCGAATGCTCGAAGACGTTGACGAACTGCGCGCCCTGCAACCGTTCCAGCGGGCCGGGAAAGCTGAGCAGCGAGACCAGCGAAGAAGCGCCGCCGGTGTTCAGCACCATCGACCAGAACACCGCATGCACCACCGGGTCCAGCCCCTCGATCCCGAACAGCGCCTGCGGGCGCAGCCAGCCGATGCCCAAGGGCCCGTCTGCCAGCAACGCTGGCCGGCATCAGGAAACTGTCGCCGAAGCTGGGCAGGAACAGCGTGTAGGCCCAGACCGCGAAGCCCAGCGATCAGCCCCGACGCCGCGCCCGACGCGCGTCGCCCCGCGCCAGAACAGCCCGCCCAGCAGCGCCGGCAGCACCTGCGCCACCCCGGCGAAAGCTGATCAGGCCGATGGCCGCCAGCGCCGCGCCGCCGCCCGAGAAGATGGAAATAGAGATAGCCCAGCGCCAGCACCGCCGCCGATGGAGAGCCGCCGCGACAGCAGCACCACGTTGCGCACGTCGCCCGACATCGATGGCCCCGCCGCTGCCGCGCGTGCAGCCAGATCGGCATCACGATATGGTTCGACACCATGGTCGACAGCGCGATGGCCGCGACGATCACCATCGAGGTGGCCGACGAAAAGCCGCCCAGAAACGACAGCATCGCCAGCCCGTCCTGCCCCAGCGCCAGCGGCACGGTCAGCACGTACAGATCCGGGTTCGCCGCCCGGCAGCACGGTCAGCCCGACCACCGCGATCGGGATCACGAACAGGCTCATCAGGAACAGGTAGAGCGGGAACGCCCAGGCGGCGACGGCGAGCGTGGCGTTCGTCGGCGTTCTCGACCACCATCACCTGGAACATGCGCGGCAGGCACAGGAACGCCGCCGCCGACAGGAAGATCAGCGTCGCCCAGCGCCCGCCCGCCAGCTGCCAGTCGGCGATCTCCGAGGCCTCGATCCGCGCCAGCGATATCGCGCCGGGCCGCCGGCCACGCCCCAGACCACGAAGATGCCGACCGCCAGCAGCGCCACCAGCTTGACCACCGCCTCGACCGCGATGGCGGTGACGACGCCGTGGTGGCGTTCGTTCGACGTCCAGGTTGCGGGTGCCGAACAGGATCGTGAACAGCGCCAGCCCGACGGCCACCAACAGCGCCGTGTTGTCCAGGTCGCCGATATCCGGCACCGCGCCTGCATCGGCGGTGAAGACCGAGAACGACAGCGTCACCGACTGCAGCTGCAGCGCGATATAGGGCGTCGATGCCGATCACCGCCAGCAGGGTCACGATCACGCCCAGCAGGTTCGACTTGCCGTAGCGCGACTGGAGATCAGGTCGGCGATCGAGGTGATCCGCTGGGCTGCGCCCGATCCGCACCAGCTTGCGCAGCACCCACCACCAGCCGACCATCACCAGCGTCGGGCCCGAGGTAGATCGTCACGAACTCCAGCCCCGAGCGCACCGCGTAGCCGACCGCGCCATAGAACGTCCAGGCGGTGCAGTAGATCGACAGCGACAGGGTGTAGACCAGCGGCGAGCGCAGCCAGCCGACGTCGCCCCGCGCCGCGCCCGCCGTTCGGCGGCGAAGGCGACCACGAACAGCAACGCGACATAGATCAGGCAGACCAGCGACAAGGACGTTGAAGCTGATCATTCGGCCGGATCCTCGTCCGCTGCTCCGCCGCCGGCTTCGCGCCGGCGCCCGACAAGGCGCCAGGTCGACAGCACCGCCGCCGACGATCAGCCCGAACCAGACCGCGAAGACATAGATCGCGCGTGCTGGCGGTCGGGCGCGGTCGCCGCGGTCCGGCGCCCAGAGCAGCGGCACCAGGAACAGCAGCACCCCGACAATCGGCAGCAGCCGCGCGGCGTCCATCAGCCGGCGGCGGCGATAGGTGCGGCGTTCCAGGAACATCCGGGTTGGGCGCGGCCGGCTCATGACGCCGACCAGGTCGCGCACCGCGTCCAGCACCTCGGCGTTCGAGAACGGCTTGGTCATGAACCGGCTGGCGCCATAGCGTTCGGCCATCTCGCGGTCCCGCTTCTGGCCGCGCGCGGTCAGCATCAGCACCGGCAGCGCTCGGCGTCTCGGGATCGGCGCGCAGGTCCTGCAGGATGTCGAAGCCCGACCGGTTCGGCAGCATCACGTCGAGGATCACCACGTCCGGGCTGCGCCGCGCCACCTCGGCCAGCGCGGTCCTGCCGTCGGCATGGGTGTCCACCGTCCAGCCGTCGCGCGACAGGATGAAGCTGATCGCCTGGATGATGTTCGGCTCGTCCTCGATCAGCAGGACACGCTTGCCCATCTGCGGGTCCCCTCCCGTTGCCGCACGCCTCTGGTCCTTGGGCCAACTATTGCCCCTTGCACCGCGACCTGTCAAAGCATCGCGCCGCGCAAGCCGCTGCCCGGCCTGTGACCCCTCTGCCACCGCGTCCTCCCAAACCGGTCCTTCGGAACGGCCTTGGCCACGAAAAAGCTGGACGCAGGTTCCCGGCTACGGGAAAAAGGCTGAAAAGTGCCCCAAGACTGGTGTAAGGTCTTGGCGAGACAGGAAAGAGGCAGGCATGTCGAGCGAAAACGCGCTGATCCAGGGTGATCTGCGGGACAAGTTGTTGTCCGAACCCGAGATCATTCTGGAAGACCGCGACCTGATGCGCGCCCTGATCGCCGCCAACGAGGCGTCGATGGGCGGCAACATCGTCGACCTGCGCGGCATCGCCATGGAACGGCTGGAGGCCCGGCTCGACCGGCTGGAGGATACCCACCGCAACGTCATCGCCGCCGCCTACGAGAACCTGGCGGGCACCAACCAGGTGCATCGCGCCGTGCTGAAAATGCTCGACCCGGCGGAATTCGAAGGCTTCCTGACCAATCTAGCGGGCGAGATATCCGAGATCCTGCGGGTCGACGCGCTGAAACTGGTGCTGGAATCCGCCGCCGATGCCGACGATCCCGCCGTCAAGCGGCTGGGCGAGGTGCTGACCATCGCCGAGCCGGATTTCGTGCTGGGCTACCTGACCCAGGGCCGCAACATCCCGGTGCGCCAGGTCACGCTGCGCCAGGTGCAGCCCGACAGCGAAGTGATCTACGGCGAAAGCGCCGACTGGATCAGGTCGGAGGCGTGCATCCTGCTGGATCTGGGCAGCGGGCGGCTGCCGGGAATGCTGGTGCTTGGGTCAGAGGACCCGCACCATTTCAGGCCGACCCACGGCACTGACCTGTTGTCTTTCTTCGGCGGGGTGTTCGAACGCGCCATGCGCCGCTGGCTGTCGTGACCGGGCAAGGCACGCCGCGCGATCCCGTCTTTCTGTCGCCCGCCCTGCGCGACACGCTCGAAACCTGGCTGGCCCAGCGCCGGGCGCTGTCCGCCGCCGCCGACCATACGATTATCGCCTACCGCGCCGACGTTCTGGGGTTCCTGTCGTTCCTGACAGCGCATTACGGCGAGGCCACTGGCATCGGCCCGGTCACCCGCGTCACGGTCTCGGACATGCGCGCCTGGATGGCGTCGGAACGCGGGCGCGGCGTGGCCGCCCGGTCGCTGGCGCGGTCGCTCTCGGCGGTGAAAAGCTTCGTCTCGTGGCTGGCAGAGCGCGAGGGCTTCGATCCGACCTGCGTGCTTTCGACACGCAGCCCGAAGTTCCAGAAGAAACTTCCGCGTCCGCTGTCCGAGGATGCTGCCGTGCAAATGATCGACACGGTCGAGATGCAATCCATGACACCATGGATCGCCGCCCGCGACATGGCCGTTGTCATCCTGCTTTACGGCTGCGGCTTGCGGATATCCGAGGCCCTTGGCCTGCGCGGCCGCGACCTGCCGCTGCCCGACGTGCTGCGCATCCGCGGCAAGGGCGACAAGGAGCGGCTGGTGCCGGTGATCGAGGCCGCGCGGGCCGCCGTCGCCGCTTATGTCCGGCTGTGCCCCCATGCGGTCGAGCCGGACGCGCCGCTCTTTCGCGGCGCGCGGGGCGGCGCGCTGAATCCGCGGATCGTTCAGAAAACGATGGAACAGGCCCGCCTGCAACTGGGCCTGCCCGCCACAGCGACGCCGCACGCGATGCGGCATTCCTTTGCCACCCATTTGCTGAGCGCCGGCGGCGACCTGCGCGCGATCCAGGAACTTCTGGGCCATGCCTCCCTGTCCACCACTCAGGCCTATACCGCGGTCGACACCGCGCGGCTTATGGAAGTCTACGAGAAGTCCCACCCACGGGCGTGATCCGGACTGCATATCGAATTGCGCCGCCAAACCCGATACGGCAAGAAAGACCCCATGAACCCGCGCCTTCCCGCCTTCCTTGTCCACATGCTGACCGCCACCGGCGCCGTCTTTGCCATGCTTGCCATGTTGGCGGCGGTGGACGAAAAATGGGGACTGATGTTCGTCTGGCTGGTCGTCGCCTTCGCCGTCGACGGCATCGACGGGCCGCTGGCGCGGAAATACGACGTCACGACCAATGCGCCGCAATATGACGGCGTGCTGATGGACCTGATCGTCGACTATCTGACCTATGTCTTCATCCCGGCTTTCGCGCTGTTCAAATCCGGGCTGCTGCCCGGCTGGACCGGCTGGACCGCGATCATCGTCATCACCTTCACCAGCGTCGTCTATTTCGCCGACAACCGCATGAAAACGAAGGACAATTCGTTTTGCGGCTTCCCCGGCTGCTGGAACATGTTGATCGTCGTCCTGTTTGCGCTGGAGCCGAATTTCTGGGCCATCCTCGGCATCGTCGTGGTGCTGGCGGCGGCGATGTTCTTGCCATTGAAATTCGTGCACCCGGTGCGCACCCGGCGCTGGCGATCGGTGACCTTGCCCACGGCGCTGATCTGGACGTTCTTTGCGGGATGGGCCGCCTGGGTCGATTTCCACCCGGCAAGCTGGGCGCATTGGGGGCTGATCGTCACGTCGGTCTACCTGGTGTTCGCCGGTATAGCACAGCAACTGCTGCCCGAACGCGAGGCGGTCTGACCTGGCCGGTACCGGCGCAGAGACTGCGCAGGATACTTAAAAGACTTCGAAAAAGGCCTATTGAGACGACCGGGTATGCAGTTCGGAGTGTCATTTCCCCGGCTTTCGGTTCGGTCGCGTCCCCAAAAAACCAGGCGCTCCCTTGAAATCGACGTAGGCCAACACCCGGTTCGGCAAGGTGTAACTTGATCGTATTGCGCGGGAATACTTGTGGAGGAAGCGACGAAATCCACCCTCGTGATCTGCGCCAACTTGGCGCTGTCCTTACCCAGTCTCGCCCAGGCTCAGAGTGCAAGTATCGGAGAACGCGAGTTCCAGAACAGTTGCTCGCAATGTCATGGCGCAACCGGCAAGGGAGACGGTCATCTGGTCGAATGAATTGTCGATCTCGGCTCTCTGGATCTGACCGTCCTGCAAAAGGCCAATGGCGGGGTCTTCCCGGTGAGCAAGGTCGATAACGTGATCGAAGGCACGGGAACGGGCGTCCACGGCGACCGGCTGATGCCGATGTGGGGCGATCGCTACCGGGAACGCAGCGCAGCAGATCTGGCGGAAATGGACGCGATCCTGACGCCAGAGCAGGAGCGCGCCTTGGTCCGCAGCCGGATATTGGCGCTGACCTAATACATCGCGTCAATTCAGGAGCAGTATGACTCTTCAACCGCCAGTCGGGACGCCGGCAATGACCTGCGTCCCGACTGCCATATCGTGGTTGGGTGGTTCGTCAGATCAGCAACGAGGCGGCACCTTCCAGTTTCAGAAGCGCAACCTTTGCCTCGACGCCTCCCGCGCCGGAATACCCGCCCAGGCTGCCCGCCGCCAGCACCCGGTGACAGGGGATCAGGATAGGGATCGGATTGGCACCGCAGGCTTGGCCGATGGCCTGCGCGCTGACGCCAAGCAGCTTCGCCAGATCGCCGTAGGTCCGACATTCGCCGTAGGGAATGGCGCAGAGGGCAGCATAGAAATCCGCCTGGAACGGGGTCCCGCCGGGAGCGAGGGGAAGATCGAAAACCCTGCGCGCGCCCGTGAAATACTCCCGCAACTGGGTCCGGGCTTCCACGAGACAGGCGCCGGGGTCGGCATCGTCGTCCCGCCGCGCCCAGTCCAGCCCGGTGAGCGCCGAAGCATCGCCGCGGATCGTCAGCGGCCCAACCGGGCTTTCCATCGACAGATGCGCCATCGCGCGACCTTTCCCGCCCGCCTGGGCGATCCATCATGGCTGAGGGTGCGACCCGGTCAAAGCGCCGCGTCGCACCGTCCGCAAACCGCCGGATGCGCGTGCGTGCCGACGTCGGGCAGGATCTTCCAGCAGCGCAGGCACTTGTCACCGTCCGCCGTCTCGAACACCACGCCGACGCCCTCCACCTCGGGCAGACGGAACGCCTCGGACGGGCTGGGGTCGGCGGTCAGGGTCACGGCGCTGGTGATGCAGATATCGTCGAACGGGACCGTTTTCAGCGCCGCCAGAAGGTCAGCATCCTCGACATGCACCACCGGCGCGGCCTCGAGTGATGCGCCGATGACCTTGTCGCGGCGCTGGATCTCAAGCGCCGCAGTGACCACGCGGCGGGCCCGGCGGATGCCCGACCATTTCGCCGCCAACGCCTCGTCGCGCCAGTCGGTGGGCGTGTCGGGCATGTCGACCAGGTGAACCGAGCTGTCGTCGCCCGGAAACCGCTCCAGCCAGACCTCTTCCATGGTGAACACCAGGATCGGGGCCAGCCAAGTCGTCAGCCGGTGAAACAGGATGTCAAGCACGGTGCGCGCGGCATTGCGGCGGTCGCTTGGTCCGTCGCAGTACAGCGCGTCCTTGCGGATGTCGAAATAGAACGACTGAAGATCGACCGTGGCGAAGGTGAAGAGCGCCTGGAACACGCCCTGGAAATCGTAGGCGGCATAGCCCTTGCGCACCCTTTCATCCAGCTCGGCCAGCCGGTGCAGCACCCAGCGTTCCAGTTCCGGCATGTCGGCAGGCTCGACCCGGTCGGCGTCCGAAAACGTCGCCAGATTGCCCAGCATGAACCGCATCGTGTTGCGCAAGCGGCGATAGCTGTCCGCTGTCCCCTTCAGGATTTCCGGACCGATGCGCTGGTCGCCGGTATAGTCGGTCTGCGCCACCCAGAGCCGCAGGATATCGGCGCCATATTGCTTGACCACTTCCGCCGGCACGATGATGTTGCCCAAGGATTTGGACATCTTCACGCCCTTCTCGTCGAGCGTGAAGCCGTGGGTCAGCACACCGCGATAGGGCGCGCGGCCCAGCGTGCCGCAGGCCTGCAACATCGACGAATGGAACCAGCCGCGATGCTGGTCGGTGCCTTCGAGATAGAGATCGGCGATACCGTCCGGCGCCCCGTCGGCGCGGTCGCGCAGCACGAAGGCATGGGTCGAGCCGGAATCGAACCAGACGTCCAGAATGTCGAACACCTGATCGTAATCCTCCGCATTGTGGTCGTTGCCGAGGAAGCGTTCCTTGGCCCCGTCCAGATACCAGGCATCGGCACCCTCTTGTTCGAATGCGTCAAGGATGCGGGCGTTGACCGCCGGATCGCGCAGCAGAAAGCCGGGATCGTCCGGTTTCGCGCCCTGGCGGACAAAGCAGGTCAGCGGCACGCCCCAGGCGCGCTGGCGGCGCAGAACCCAGTCGGGCCGCGCTTCGATCATCGAATGCAGCCGATTGCGGCCGGTCTTCGGGGTCCAGGTGACAAGCTCGTCGATGCTGGTCAGGGCGCGTTGCCGGATGGTCTTGCCGTGGGTGTCCTGCCCGTCGCCGACCCGCGGTCGATGGCGGCGAACCATTGCGGGGTGTTGCGGTAGATCACCGGCGCTTTCGAGCGCCAGCTGAATGCGGATAGCTGTGCTTGATCTTGCCGCGCGCCAGCAGCCCGCCGACCTCGACCAGCTTGTCGATCACCGCCTTGTTGGCGTCGCCCTCGCCGCCCTTGCGGTTGAGGATGTAGGTGCCGCCGAAGAACGGCAGGTCGTCGCGGAAGCTGCCGTCATCCTCGACATTGTAGGTGATGACCTGCTCCAGCATGCCGAGGTCGCGGTAGAGCTCGAATTCCTCCATCCCGTGGGAGGGCGCGCAATGGACGAAGCCGGTGCCTTCCTCGTCGGTGACGAAGTCGGCGGCGCGGAAGTCGCGCGGGTCGTCCCATTCGCCGTTGCCGCCCTCGACGCCTGCCAAGGGGTGAGCAAGCAGACATCGCCGTCAAGTCTGCCACGTGACGTCCGGACCCGCTTCCATTGTCCTTCTTCGAGCCGCGCCGGCCAAGCACGTCGCGCCGCCAATTTGTCGGCCAGCACGAAGCGATCGCCCGACTTCGACCCAACTTTCCTCCGGCGTGCTCGGTGACCTGGTAGAGGCCGTATGAGATCATCTTCGCCGAATACGACCGCCTTGTTCGACGGGATCGTCCAGGGGGTCGTCGTCCAGATCACGACATGCGCACCTAGCAAGTCCTCGCGCGGGCTTTCCGTCGAGTAATTCGTTCCGTATCGACTTCAACGCTGCCGAGCGATCCTTGGACAATTGCTCGCTGTGGCACCGGGTAACCGAACTTCACCCAGATCGTGAAGCTTTCCTTGTCGTGATACTCGACCTCGGCCTCGGCCAGCGCGGTTTCCTCGATCGGCGACCACATCACCGGCTTGCTGCCCTGATAGAGCGTGCCGTTCATCAGGAATTTCTGGAACTCCTCGGCGATCACCCGCTCGGCGTGGAAATCCATCGTCTTGTAGGGATCGGCCCAGTTGCCGGTCACACCCAGCCGCTTGAATTCCTCGCGCTGGATGTCGATCCAGCCGGCGGCGAACTCGCGGCATTCCTGGCGGAATTCGACGACCGGCACGTCGTCCTTGTCCTGGCCCCTCTGGCGGTATTTCTCTTCGATCTTCCATTCGATGGGCAGACCGTGGCAGTCCCAGCCGGGCACGTAACGCGCGTCATGACCCATCATCTGCTGGCTGCGCACCACCATGTCCTTGAGGATCTTGTTCAGCGCATGGCCGATGTGCAGATGCCCGTTGGCATAGGGCGGGCCGTCATGCAGGATGAAGGGCGCGCGGCCCGTCTTTCTCGCGCAGCCGGTCGTAGACGCCGATCTTTTCCCATTTCTCCAGCCAGCCGGGCTCGCGGTTCGGCAGGCCCGCGCGCATCGGGAAGTCGGTTTTCGGCAGGTTCAGCGTGTCTTTATAGTCGGGCGTGTCGGCGGACATGAATATGCGTCCCTGAAAGGCGTGAGTGTGGTTGGGCGAAAGGGGCGGCGCGCTGGTTCATACGCCTTGACCCGGCGGCTCGGATTCTCAGAGCGCCGGGCAGGTAATTCGAATGATCAGGCCGAATTCGCGTCCCATGAGCGGCCTTATAGGCGGGGCGAACTGGCAGGACAAGCCGCCCGGTCCGGGGCCTTAAAGAAACAAGATCAGCACCATGATCCCCAGCCCCAGCAGCGCCATGCCCAGCAATTCGCGCGGCGTGACCTTCTCGCGGAAGAAAAGCGCCGAGGCCGCGAGGCTGAAGATCAGCTCGACCTGGCCCAGCGCGTTTACGTAGGCCGCGTTCTGCAAGGTGAAGGCGGTGAACCAGCAGAAGCTGCCAATCATCGAGGTCAGACCGACCAGCCCCGCCACCCGCCAGGCCCGCAGCACTTGCAGGATCTGCCCCCGCTCACGCCAGGCGAGGTACAGCGCCATGGCAAGCGTCTGGCTGGCGGTGACGAGGGCCAGCGTGATCCCGGCGCGCAACACTGTGTCGCCGCCTCCCAGGCTTAGCGAGGCACCGCGATATCCCACCGCCGAGACCGCGAAGAACAGTCCCGAGGCCAGCCCCAGCCCGGCGGCCCGGTTGAAAACGCGGCGCGCGAAATGGCCCTGCCCGCCGGGCGGGTCCGACAGAAGGATGACGCCGATCAGGCCGATGCCGATGGCCAGCGCTCCGGCCCGAGCGATGCCTTCGCCCAGCAGCAGGAAGCCGACCAGCGCGGTCAACACCACCTCGGTCTTCTTGAAGGTGATGCCGACCGCGAAATTGCGGTGCGAGAACAGCGCCACGACGCACATGGTCGCCAGAATCTGCGTCAGCCCACCACTGAGCGCGAAGGCCCAGAACCGCGGCGGCATTTGCGGCACCGGTTGTGCCGACGCCTGCGTATAGACGGCGATCAGTATCGCCACCAGCGGCGCGGAATATACGAAGCGGGCGAAGGTCGCGCCCGCCGTCGACAAGCCCGCCGTCTTCAGCTGCTTTTGCAGCATGAAGCGCGCGGTCTGCGCCAGCGCGGCTGCGATGGTGATCGGGATCCAGGCGTCCATCGCCCGGCTATGTCATGCAGGGGCTTTCAGCGCCAGAATGGATGCGTGACCGGGTCCTTGCGCCGCCACAGGAACAATCGCGCCACCTGAGCGTAGGACTGGTAGACGTAGTTGCCGTTGGCGCGGGCGTAGGCTTCACGATTGGCGGCGTAAAGCTTCGGCAGCCGGTACCACGGTACCGACGGGCGATCATGGTGGACGGCATGCAGGTTATTGTGAAGGAATAGATACGCCAGCGGCCCACCATCCTCGACGATCACGGTGCGGGCGCGGGTCTCGGCGTGGGCACGATGTTCCAGGAAGGTCCTGATCTTGATGATCGACAGGCCAGCGTAGGCGGCGATGGCATAAAGCCAAAGTGGCATCTGGTCAACAAGGGCAAGCCAGGCAAGAACGATAGCGACCGCCGGAACATGCCAGAGCCAGGCGCGCAGCACCGGCCTCTGGCCCGCCCGGATCTCGCGCCAGTCGCCCGCCATAAACGCAGTCTGCGAAATCGCCGTGCCGACCAGCACGCGCCCCGCCAGTGTGTTGTTGAGGCGCAGCAAGATCTGGCGCCAGCGCGGCAATTGCCACCAGACGGCCGGATCGAGGTAGTTGGATTCGGGATCGTCGTAGGGGTCGGTCAGCAGCGGGTCGCGGTGGTGGTCGAGATGGGTGTCGCGAAACCGGCCATAGGGGATCAGCAGACCCAGCGCCGGGAACACCGATGCGGCATTCAGCACGCGATTGCGGAACGGATGGCCGTGCAGCGCCTCGTGCTGCAACGAGGATTGCAGCGCAACCGTCAGGGCGACGACGATCGTTCCGGCCAGCAGCGACTGCGCGGCGATCCACGTGGTCGCCAGGGCCCAGACAGCATAGCACCCGACGATCAGGGCAACGGTCGGCCATTCTACCGCAGGCTTCGCGGCGGCGAATACATCGCCGGTCAGGTTGGGTCGCGCCGCCCGCCCCGCGGCGTTGAAAATCACGTGCATCCGGTTTCCTCACGGTTTCGTGATGATGATTGTTTACACGACACTGGAAGCCGTGAGAATTTGGAATATGATTAACTCAATGCTACAATTGATAATTTTTATAAACAGATATGACAAATACTGACAAACGCACACGCGCAGATTTATTCCGTTCCCGCCTGAAACACGCAATGGCAGAGCGAACTCTCAGCCAAAGCGCGCTTGCACGTGCCATCGGCGTCGACCGTTCGACCGTGTCGCAGCTCTTGTCCGATCAGGGCGCGCGGCTGCCCAATGCCCAGGTCGTCGGGGAATGCGCCGCCGAACTGCGGGTCTCGGCAGACTGGCTGCTGGGGCTTAGCGAACGGCCCGAAAGCGCCGCCGACCTGATGAACATCTCGATGTCGATCACCGAGGCCGCCCGCACCCATGTCGACGAGCAGATCGCCGGTTGGCACAAGGAGGCGCGGGGCTACAAGATCCGGCACGTGCCCTCGGGACTGCCCGACCTGCTCAAGACCCGCGCCGTGCTGGAATGGGAATACCAGCCGCACCTGGCCCGGACCACGGCGCAAGCCATCGGGGCGTCGGAGGACCGGTTGCAGTTCATGCGCGACTCGCGGTCGGATTACGAGATCGCCTTTCCGGTGCACGAGATCGCCTGCTTTGCCCGCGGCGAGGGCTACTATGCCGACTTGCCCGCCGCCACTCGGCTAGCCCAGATCGACCAGATGCTCGACCTCTACGCCGACCTGTTCCCGACGCTGCGCATCTTTCTCTACGACGCCCGGGTGATCTACTCGGCTCCGCTAACGATCTTCGGGCCTTTGCTGGCGGTGCTTTATGTCGGCGGCAACTACATCGCGTTTCGCGACAGCGAGCGGGTGCGCACCCTGGGTGGGCATTTTGACGGGCTAGTGCGCGAGGCCGCCATCACCGACCGCGATTTCGTGGACTACCTGCGCGCTTTGCGGCAAGAGATGCCTGTCCGCTAATCCCCAATTCCCGCCTCGGTCCTGGTTCTTCGCCCCGGCAGAGAGGTCCCGGGTCAAGCCCGGGACGGGTGGCGGAAAGCTGCGCTAGATTTGCGGATCGGGGTTCACGGTATGGCCGTCCACGGCGACGACCTGGCCCGACACCAGCCGCGCCGCGTCGCTTGCCAGGAAAACCGCCATCGCCGCGATGTCGCGGGCCTCGACGAAGCTGCGCATCGACATCCCCGCTGCATAACCAGCGTAGACTTGGTCGCGGGTCATGCCCTTGGCCGCCGCCTCGCGCTGCAACACGCCCTCGATTCGCGGTCCTTCCACCGGGCCGGGGGCGATGGCATTGGCGCGGATGCCGTGCGGTCCCAGTTCCATCGCCAGCGTCTTCATCAGCCCGATCACGGCCCATTTCGCCGCCGCGTAGGGGGATCGGTGCGGAAAGCCGTACTGCCCCGCCGTCGAACTGGTCAGGACGATCGCACCCCGCCCTGCCCGTTTCAGCATCGGGGCGGCATATTTCGCCGTCAGGAACGCACCGTCGAGGTTGACCGCCAGGCAGGCGCGCCAGTCGGCAAGCGCTACATCCTCGACCAGCGCCGTCGGCCCGGCGATGCCGGCATTGGCGCAGACCGCATCCAGCCCGCCCCAATCTGCCTCGATTTCGGCAAACAGCTCCTCCATCGCCGCCTCGTCGGCCACGTCGACGCGCGAAGCCCGCCAGCTTTCCGGCACGTGGCCAAGTGCGGCCTCGTCCACATCCGTTACCCAGACGCGATAACCCGTTTGTGCGAAGGCCTCGCCCATCGCGCGCCCGATGCCAGAGGCCCCGGCAGTGATCAGGACATGGTTCACCGCGACTGTCCGACAAAGCGGCCTATGCCCTTGGGTCGCGGCAGGGCGTGATGCGCCGCCTCGACGGTGCCCAACCGCCGCTCGATCTGGGGCGAGGGCGGCGACGGGCGGCGGGTTTCCAGGCTGACGTGGATCAGGATGTGCTCGCCCGTGGCGCACAGGCTGTCGCCTTCGAAGAGTTGGTGGAACAGGTGCATCTTCTTGCCCTGCCCGTTCAGGCAGATGGTCTCGACCCTGATCCGCGCGCCCGCGTGCAGTTCGTCTAGGTGCCGGATATGCGTCTCGGCGGTGAAATAGCTGCCGCCGGTGGCGATATACTCGGGCGTGCAGCCGACGATTTCCATGAACCGGTCGGTGGCGTCGCCGAAGGCTTGCAGGTATTTCGCCTCGTTCATGTGGCCGTTGTAGTCGGTCCAGTCCAGCGGAACGGCGCGGTCCAAGGTGACGATCGGCGCGCCGATATCGTCGATCTGGTCAAAGCGCATCACGGCGCGCGTACGCTCGGCCAGCCGCGCGTCCTGCTCCTTCAGAAGCGCCCCCGCGCCCCAGTTCTGCCATTTCAGCGCGCGCATCATCGCCACCAGGTTGGTGTCGCGGATGCGTTCGAGATCACGGATCGAATGGGCGCCCGACTGCGCGTCGGACTGGTCGGCGATCGGCGTCGATCAGTTCCTCCGTCAGGTCCGGCACATCCATCAGCTTGGTCCAGGGCCAGGACAGGCAGGGGCCGAACTGTTCGATGAAATGCCGCATGCCCGGCCTCGCCGCCGGCGATGCGGTAGGTCTCGAACAGGCCCATCTGCGCCCAGCGCAGGCCGAATCCGTAGCGGATCGCGTCGTCGATCTCTTCGGTCGTGGCGATGCCGTCCTTGATCAGCCACAGCGCCTCGCGCCAGACGGCTTCGAGGAAGCGGTCGGCGATATGCGCGTCGATTTCCTTGCGCAGATGCAGCGGATGCATGCCGATGCCGGTCAGGATGTCGTGGGCGCGATCCACCGTCGCAGCGTTGCTGGCGTCGGTCGTGACCAGTTCGACCAGCGGCAGCAGGTAGACCGGGTTGAACGGATGCGCCACGACGATCTGGCCGGGCCGCGCCGCGCCCTGCTGCAATTCCGAGGGCTTGAAACCGGAGGTCGACGAGCCGATCACCGCGTCCGGCGCGCAATGCGCCTGGATATCTGCGAAGATCCTGTGCTTGAGGTCCAGCCGTTCAGGCACGCTTTCCTGGATCCATGCCGCATCCGCCACCGCCTCGGCCAACGTGGCGCAGAACACCAGTGCGCCCTCTTCGGGCAAGGCCACGTCGGCCAGCCCCGGCAGCGACCGGCGCGCGTTGTCCATCACTTCGGCGATCTTGCGCGCGGCCTCGGGGTCGGGGTCGAAGACCCGCACCTGCCAGCCCATCAGCGCGAACCGCGCGGCCCAGCCGCCGCCGATCACGCCGCCGCCGATGATTGCCGCGACTTGGGTCATCGCGCGCCCTCCCTAGTCAATGCAGACCGTCGCCTTGGCGCCGCTGTCGGTCAGTGATGTCGTGACAACCGAAGAGCGGCTTGAGCGGCGAGCAGGAGCCGGACCGCGCCAGGCATAGCCCGTCGCATTGCGACCCGGCCGTGCAGGCCTTGCCCGCATCGCGGGTGGTCTCGATGCAGACCAGCCCGCCGGACAGGCCCGAGCGGCTGAAGGTGCCGCCGCGCTTTTCGCAATCGGCACGACCGGCGAATTCGCCATCGGGATTGTAGCCCGCCAGGCCGCCGTCGGGCTCTGGCTCGGCTTTCGTCAGCACCTGGCAGGACAGCAGCAGCCCCATCAGCGCCGGGATCAGCAGCTTCTTCATGTCGCACCCTCAGGGGCGCGTTTGGTCAGGCCAAGCCGGTCGCGCACCTGGGCCGGGCCGATGACCTTGGCGCCCAAGGTTCTCGATGATGCGTCACGGCCCGCTCGACCAGCTGCGCGTTGGTCGCCAGCACGCCCGTCGAGCCTCAGGTTGTCCTCCAGCCCGACACGGACATTGCCGCCCGCCAGCACGGAGGCGGCGACATAGGGCATCTGGTGGCGGCCCAGTCCGAAGGCCGAAAAGGTCCAGTCCGGCAGGCACGTTGTTGACCATCGCCATGAAGGTGTTCAGGTCATCCGGCGCGCCCCAGGGCACGCCCATGCAGAGCTGCACCAGCGCGGGGGCCTCCAGCACGCCGTCCGTCGACCAGCTGCTTGGCGTACCACAGATGACCGGTGTCGAAGGCCTCGATCTCGGGCTTCACGCCCGATCTCGGTCATCATGCGCGCCCATCGCCTGCAGCATGCCGGGCGTGTTGACCATGACGTAATCGGCTTCGGCGAAATTCATCGTGCCGCAGTCGAGCGTGCAGATCTCGGGCAGGCATTGCGCGCACATGCTCGACGCGCTCGGCGGCGCCGATCATGTCGGTGCCGCGTCGCCGGGCGGCAGCGGCGCGTCGGTCGGGCCGAACACCATGTCGCCGCCCATGCCCGCGGTCAGGTTCAGCACCACGTCGGTCTCGGCATCGCGGATGCGGTCGGTCACCTCGCGGTAGAGCGCCAAGTCGCGCGACGGCGCGCCGGTGTCGGGGTCGCGCACGTGGCAATGCACCACCGCCGCGCCGGCCTTGGCCGCGGCGATCGCGCTGTCGGCGATCTGCTGCGGCGAGCGCGGCACATGCGGGCTGCGGTCCTGGGTCGCCGCCCGAGCCGGTGACGGCGCAGGTGATGAAGACCTCGCGGTTCATGGTCAGCGGCATGGCATCTCCTTTCGCAGCGCCAGCAACACCGATTCCCTTCGGCGCAAGCCAGACAAGGTGGGCCAAATGACCTTCCGGGCCGGGAAAGGTGGGTCATGACCGCCGCGTCGGTCAATACGGCATCGGATGCGCCCTGTGGGCAGCGTCGATGGCGGTCAGCACCTCGTGCGGACAGCGTCAGGTCGGCGGCGCTTAGCGCGGTTTCCAGCTGCGCCATCGTCGAGGCGCCAAAGATCGACGAGGCGACGAAAGGCCGGGTCAGCGTCCAGGCCAGCGCCATCGCGTTGACGTCCAGCCCGTGCTCGTCGGCAATCGCGCGGTAGGCGTCGATGGCGCCCCAGACGCGCGGCGTGATGCGGCCGTTCAGCGTCGCCTCGGCCTCGCGCCGTGTGTTCGGCGGGGTGACGTCGGGGGCGTATTTGCCGCTGAGCAGCCCCATCGCCAGCGGCGAGAACGGCAGCATGTCGACATCCTCGTTGACACAAAGCTCCGCCAGATCGGTATCGGCCAGGCGGCAGGTCAGCGAATATTCGTTCTGGATCGGTGACCGGGCGTGGCAGATCCGTGCTCTTCGGCCAGCCGCAGCCACAGCGCGGTGCCCCAGGTGGTTTCGTTCGACAGCCCGAACCAGCGCACCTTGCCCGCGTCGATCTCGCTTTTGCATCGCCTGCAGCACGTCGAGGATATGCGCCTCGCGTCTCGGCCCGCTGCGCCTTAGGCGTCATAGGTCCAGTTCGACCGCATGTGGTACGACCCGCGATTGGGCCAGTGCAGCTGGTACAGGTCGATCACATCGGTCTGCAGTCGCTTCAGCGAGTCGTCCACCGCCTGACCGATGTTGTCGCCGTTATAGTCCGGCGCCGTCGCGCTTGAAGCCGCCGTTCGTGCCGGACACCTTGGTGGCCAGCACAATGTCGCCGCGCCGCCCGGACTTCGCCAGCCAGTTGCCGATGATGCGTTCGGTATCGCCGACGGTTTCCTTCTTTACCGGATAGGTCGGGTACATCTCGGCGGTGTCGACGAAATTGATGCCCGCGTCCAGGCGCGGTCGATCTGCGCGTGGCCCTCGGCCTCGGTGTTGCGGCTGCCCCAGCCCATCGAGCCGAGGCAAAGGCGCGACACCTTCAGATCGCTGCGGCCAAGCGTGACGTAGTCCATAACTGTCCCCTTTTTCTGGGGGACAGAGATATCGGCCCCGGCCCGATAGGCAAGGGCCGATTGAGGCTATGGCCTTACGTAGGCGTAGCCCTGTTCCTGAAGTTCGATCAGGCGCACCACACCCGAGGGCACGATTGTCACCTCGGACATCAGCGGCACATCATGGCCTGCCTTGGCTTTCATCGCTTCGTGGGTGTTTCCGCAGGCGGCAAAGGACAGGTTGTCCATTTCCAGCGACATCGCCGAAATGCGGTCCTTGACCGGGCTTTTGTCCTGAACGAACATGTTCAGCCCCGGGCCGTAGGCCACCATTTCGATGACAACAGTATCCCCGATGGAGCGATAGTAGGTATCGACATTCTTGGCGTTGTTCAGCGCCATGTTCATCACCTGTGGATCGTTCTGATCCACATGGATCGCG
This sequence comes from uncultured Alphaproteobacteria bacterium, assembly GCA_963768205.1. Lineage (GTDB taxonomy): Bacteria > Pseudomonadota > Alphaproteobacteria > Rhodobacterales > Rhodobacteraceae > JAHELH01. Next base: position 328,437 of record CAVYHB010000004.1, read on the forward strand.
ACATGGTGGGTCTTGCCTTCGGCCCAGGCACTGAAGGCGGGTGCCAGGATCAGAAGCGCGGCGATCAGCAGTCTTTTCATTGTATCCTCCCTGTTTATCGCATCTTTATATCTGATTTCCTGCAGGTTTCATGCGGTCTTTTACGCCCTTGGTTCCGCGCAAAAGCCTTGAGAACAAAATACGAACATATATACTGATCCTCAATGACCAGCCCGCTTCTGACCCGCACTGCGCATCGCCCCGAGGCCCGCGCCCCGCCCTGTCCTTCCTGGGCGATCTGGCGCTGCCGCTGGCGCGGGTGCATGAGTTTTGCGGCAATGCCGCGCCGCCTGCTGGCCGCGCTGGTCGCGGCGCGGCTGCACGGGGCCGGTCCTCTGGATCGCGCCCGCCTGGCAGGCCGACCGGCTGAACGCCGACGGGCTGCTGCGGCTGATGGATCCGGGGCGGATCACCTTTCTCGAACCGACCCGTGCCGAGGACCTGCTGTGGTGCATGGAAGAGGCGCTGCGCGCGGGCGCGGTGCCGCTGGTGGTGGCCGACATCCCCGCCCCGCCCGGCCTGACGAGCGGTGCGCCGCCTGCACCTGGCCGCCGAAACCGGCGCGAGCGAGACCGGGCCACGGCCCCTGGGCCTGTTGCTGACGCCGGGCCAGGGCGGCGCGCAGGGGATCGAGACGCGCTGGCACATGGCGGGCGATCACCGGCCCGGCGGCGACCCTGGCTGGCGGCTCGACCGGCGGCGCGCCCGCACCGCGCCGCAGAAAGGCTGGCGCGTGGTGCCCGAAGGCGGCGGCTTCCGGCTGGCCGAACCGCAGGCCAAGGTGGCGTGATCCGAAGTCAGCGCTCAAGCGCAATCCGGAAAGTGGCAACCGGTTTTCGGAATGAATTGCGCGCCAGGCAACCGCGCCACGACATCCTCCGCGGCCTGCGCGCGGCCGCGCGAACCGTGACCGGAAGCGCCGACTTCATGCCGCGGAATGCGTAATTCTCAAAGAGAAGAAGCCGGGACCCCGGAATGTCGCCGCGATGTCGCAAACCGGCAAGCAGGCACGGCGTGGAGGCGCGAGGCAGGGCGGGTTCGCTAAAGGCAAACGGTTTCATGCGCCTGCTGATTTCTTTCGCTGCCCTGTTCCTGTCGGTGATCCTGTTGCAGCTGTCGTCGGGCGGCGTCGGGCCGCTGGATGCGCTGTCGGGGGTCGCCCTGGACTTTTCCACCGCCGAGATCGGGCTTCTGGGTTCGGCGCATTTCATCGGCTTCTTCGTCGGCTGCTGGTGGGCGCCGCGCCTGATGGGAACCGTCGGCCATGCCCGCGCCTTCGCCGCCTGCACAGCCGCCGGCGCCATCGGGCTGTTGGCGCACATGCTGGTCATCGACCCGATTGCCTGGGCGCTGATGCGCGTCGCCTCTGGCCTGTGCGTCGCGGGCTGCTACACGGTTATCGAAAGTTGGCTGCAATCGAAGGTCACCAACGCCACGCGTGGTCGCGCCATGGGCACCTATCGCGGCGTCGACATGGGGGCCTCGCTGGTGGCGCAACTGCTGATCGGCGTGCTGGAGCCGGCGTCCTACGTCTCGTACAACCTGCTTGCGATCCTGTGCTGCGCCTCGCTGCTGCCGCTGACGCTGACCACCGCCAGCCAGCCCGCCATCCCCGATACGCCGCGTTTGCGCCCCAGCCTGGCCTGGCAGTTATCGCCGCTGGCAGTGGCGGGCGTGCTCGTGGCCGGCCTCAGCAGTGCCGCCTTCCGCATGGTCGGCCCGCTTTACGGGGCCGAGGTCGGCCTGGCCGCCGAGCAGATCGCCTATTTCCTGGCCGCCTTCGTACTGGGCGGCGCGCTGGCGCAATGGCCCGCCGGATGGATGGCCGACAAGCTCGACCGGCGCTGGGTGCTGATCATCCTGTCGATCGCGGCAATGGTCAGCTGCGCCACCACGGTCGCCTCCAGCACGTCGGGCACCCTGGCCGTGATGCTGTCGGCGATGTTCTTCGGGCTGACGACCTTCCCGATCTACTCGGTCGCCGCCGCGCATGCCCATGATTTCGCCGAGGACACGCAGCGCGTCGATCTCAGCGCCGCGCTGCTGTTCTTCTTCGCCCTGGGGGCAATCGCCTCGCCGCTGGTCGCGTCGGGCCTGATCGAGGCTTATGGCCCGAGGGCGCTGTTCACCTTCGTGTCGCTGGGCCACCTGGCACTGGTGGTGTTCGGGCTGGTGCGGATGGGGGTCCGGCCGGTCCGCGCCCGCCGGACGCCCTATATCTATGCGCCGCGCACCTCGTTCCTGATCGGACGCCTGACACATTGGCTGCGCGAGAAACGCTGAGCCCTGCGCTGCGCCCGCCGGAGAACATCCTCCAGCGAACCGCGGCGCCTGCCGTCAGCTTCGCGATGGATAAATGCCGAACAGACTGATGATGCAGTTGACGGCCAGCGACGGCTGCATGTTGTTCACCGGTTGCTGCCCACCGTTAAGCGCGGTGTCGGCCGACCCGGCGGCCATGGTCTGGTCGACGGCGGCGCGCCCGGCATAGCTGCCGCCCATTGCAAGCGCGGTGCCCGCGGTGGAGTCGCTGTTCGAGGCTGTCGCCGTGCCCTTCAGCACACCGACATGGTTATGACTGGCCAATTGCGGCAGCGTATAGGTGTTCATCTCGGTGCCCAGCTTCTGGCCAATCCGTCGTTGGGACAGCCCCGGCCCGTTGCCCGCGTGGATCGCCGCGCGCCCGCGCATGTCAGGTAGCCCGAAAGTGGTGCGCCCATCGCCGCCATAGGTGGTGCCGAGGATCGAGAACAGGGCTTCATTGGACGAAATCGGCAATATCTGGCCGTCGCAGAACGCCCAGGTCCGCGGCGCGAAATTGCCCGCCCAGAAGGTCATCTGGCCAATAAAGAAGCTTTGCTGGGCCTGCGCCGGGGCCGATGCGCCCAACAGCGCCGCCCAACCGGTTGCGGCAAGCGCACCCGCCCCGAGCAGTTTGGTGAAAATGGTCATGTTAAGGATCTCCGAAATAAGATGTTCCACACGCGTTCAGCTGCGCGAGGGGTAAAGGCCCTCAAGCGCGATGATGCAATTGACAACCAGCGACGGCTGCATGTTATTCATCGCCTGCCCGCCCCCGGTGTTCTGGGTCTCTACCGAACCGGCGGCCATCGTCTGGTCGACGCTGGCGCGCCCGGCATAGCTGCCGCCCATCGCAAGAGCCGCGCCTACGACCGAGTCGCTGTTGCCCGCCGTCGCCGTGCCCTTCAGCACGCCGGTGTGGTTGTGGCTGGGCATGTTCTGAACCGTCATCGTCGTGGTTTCAGCCCCGACGTTCGCACCAAGCCGCCGGTCAGAAAGACCCGGACCATTACCCGCATGGATCGCCGCGCGGCCGCGCATGTCGGGCAGCGCGAAGGTAGTGCGTCCGTCGCCGCCATAAGTCGTTCCAAGAAGGGAATACAGGGCCGAGTATTGCGATACCGCAAGCAACTGGCCGTTGCAGAACGCCCAGCCACGCGGCGCGAAATTGCCCGCGAAATAGGTCATCTGGCCCAGGAACGGCTCCTGGGCGTGGGCTTTGGGTGCCGACAGTGCGGTGCCGAGGCCGGTTGCGAGAATGACGGTGGCAAGAACTTTTTTCATAGTGGACCCCTCCTTGGGAAACCTGATTGATTGAATGCAAGCCATGAATACTTGGCATGAACCGAACGTACCACTTCAACGCGATCAGAAAATCACACGATCGCCCATTTCCAAAGTGTTATCTCGCTATCCCGCCGATTTCGGGGGATGGCGAGGCTGGCGCGTCGGCCCTGCCCGGTCAGTTCATGCCGCCATACTTGGCGATCAGGGCGCGGGCCTCTTCCACCAACGCGGCGCCGTCCATACCCGTCGCATCCATTTCGGCGATCCAGGCGTCGATGGTGCCGGCGCTGGCGGCGCGCCATTCCTCGACCTGCTCGGGCGTTAGTGTGATGATATTGTTGCCAAGCGCCACCGCGGCCTCGCGTGCCGGACCATCGTCTATTTGCATCTGCCCGCCCGCGAAGGCCGAGAATTCGGCACCCGAATTGGCGTCGATCACTGCCTTGAGATCATCCGGCAGCGCGTCGTACCTGGCTTTGTTCATGGCGAAGATGAAGGTGGTCGTATAGAGCGAGGCATCGCCGAATTCGGTGTGGTTCGTCACCAGTTCCGGAACCTTCAGCGCGCCGGTCACTTCCCACGGGATCACCGTCGCGTCGATCACGCCTTTCGACAGCGCCTCGGGCACTGCCGGCACCGGCATCCCGACCGACGTCGCCCCCAACGAGCTGAACATCATGTTGGTGACCCGCGTCGGCGCGCGCAGCTTGACACCGTTGAGATCCGCCACGCTGGTGACCGGCTCCTTCGAATGGATCACGCCGGGCCCGTGCACCCAGGTGCCGATGACGTGGAAATCCTTGAAATCCGCGTCCAGCATGTATTTCTCGGCCATGTCCCAATAGGCATGGCTGGTGGCCTCGGCATTGGTCATCATGAACGGCAGCTCGAACACCTCGGTATGCGGGAAGCGGCCCGGCGTGTAGCCCGAGACCGTCCAGATGATATCGGCCACGCCGTCGATGGCCTGGTCGATCAGTTCCGGCGGCTTGCCGCCCAGCTGCATCGACGGAAAGTGCTGGATCTCGATGCGCCCGTCGCTTTCGGCCATCACCTTTTCCATCCACGGAATGATGATGTTCTTCGGCACGTTTGCCTGGGCCGGCAGGAACTGGTGCAGCCGCAGCGTCACGTCTGCCGCCACGGCCTGGGCCGTGCCCAGCCCCAGCGCCAAGGCCGAAACCGACAGCGCCCGCGCCGCGCTCAGGATCGTCCTGCGATTGATTGTCATGGTGTATCCTCCCGAAAATCCTGGTTGTCCCGGTTTCGCCGGGGTTTCTGGCAATATGTCTGATCCGTCTGCCCGTGGCGGTCAAGGTTCTGTCGCGTGCAGATGACCGGCCAGCCAGAGCCGCCGGAGCCACTTCGCGCCATGAAGCAGATGATCCTGGCGAGCAAGGGACAAGATCGGAACCCGGACCCCCATACGAGCGATCGCTCGTCGGCCGGTCAGGCCGCCCCGCCCGAGGCACTACGCGCCGTGAGGCAGAAAATGGTGCCGGTCGAGGGACTCGAACCCCCGACATCCTGATTACAAATCAGGCGCTCTACCAGCTGAGCTAGACCGGCCCGTCGCGGCAAGCCGTTTACGCGCCCGACCCAGCGCCGCGCAAGCGCCCTGGCTAGCGGTTCGCGCGCGCCAGCAGCGCCACCGCGCAAAGCCCCACGCCGATCACCAGCAGCGCCGCGGGGGCGGCCTGGCCGATCTGTTCCAGCGAGGCCTTCTCGTAGACCCGCGTCGCCAGCGTGTTGTAGTTGAACGGGCGCAGCAGCAGCGTCGCGGGCAGTTCCTTGACGCAATCGACGAACACCAGCAGCAGCGCGGTGCCGACCGAGCCGCGGATCAGCGGCACGTAGACCGCGCGCAGCGCGCCGCCGGCGCTGCGCCCCAGCGACCGCGCCGCCATCGGCAGGCTTGGGCGAGACCCGGCCCATCGCCGCGTCGGCGGCGCCCTGGGCGATGGCGAAGAACCGCACCGCGTAGGCATAGACGATGGCAAAGGCCGAGCCGGTCATCAGCAGCCCGATATCGCGGCCGGTCAGCGCCTCGACCGCGTCGGCCAGCGCATTGTCGGCCGCCGCCATCGGGATCAGCAGGCCGACGCCCAGCACCGCGCCGGGGGCGGCATAGCCGATGGTCGTCACCGGCAGCAGATGGCGCGGCAGCTTCGCGTCGCGACAGACGCACGCCGTAGACCATGAAAAGCGCGCGCCAGCACCGTCAGCAGCCGCCGCGGCACCCGCCGACCACCAGCGTGTGCCACAAGGCCCGCGCCAAGCCCGGGATCGACCCAGTCGTCGGGGTGCCGCATCGCATGTGCCAGGATCACACCGCCCGGCAGCACGAACCCGACCGCGAACGGCACCGCGCACAGCGCCGGTCGCTGCCCAGCCGTGCCAGCCGGTCAGCGTGGCCTTCTGCATCGGGCGCGGCTGGCGCGACAACTGGTGGAAGCGGCCCGAACGGCGGCTGATCTTTTCCAGCGCCACCAGCAGGAAGATCAGCACCAGGATCACCATGGCGATCTGCGCCGCGCCGCCGGCGTTGCCCGATTCGAGCCAGGTACTGAATATGCCCGTGGTCAGGGTCTGCACCGCGAAGTAGTCCACCACGCCGAACTCGCTGACCGTTTCCATCATCACGATGGCGGTGCCGGCGGCGATGGCCGGGCGCGCCAGCGGCAGGCCGACGGCCCAGAACCGCCGGACCGGACCGGCGCCCAGCGCCCGGGCGACGTCAAAACTGCACGAGGACTGTTCGCGGAACCCGGCCCGGGCCAGCAGGTAGACATAGGGCATAAGCGCCGCCGACAACACCACCGATCGCAGCCCAGCGCGACCGGATCTCGGGAAACCAGTAGTCGCGCGCGTCGGACCATCCGAAAAGCTCGCGCAGCGCGGTCTGCACCGGGCCTGCATATTCCAGGAAATCGACCAGCGCATAGGCGCCGACATAGGCCGGGATCGCCAGCGGCAGCAACAACAGCCATTCCAGCCAGCCGCGCGCCCGGAAACCGGTACATCACGATCATCCAGGCGCAGCCCGTTCCCACTACCGCCGCGATCGCGCCGACCGATCCCGCCAGCACCAGCGAGTTGGTCAGGTAGCGCGGCAGCGTCGTGGCGATCAGGTGCGGCCAGATATTCTCGGTCGGGTTCAGCGCGATCCAGATGACACTGGCGATCGGCAGCAACACCAGCAAGGCGATGACCGCCGCCCCCGCCGACCACGGATCGACGGTGGACCGGCGGCCCGCGCGATGTATCTGAGCGTTTTGGTCGGCCATTGCGTCCCTGACCTAACGCCGCGCGCAGGCCCTGTCCAGACGCGTGCGCCCTCACATGCCCAGCGCTTCCTTGTACATCTCCAGCACCGCCTCTTCCTCGGCGATGTCGTCCTTGTCGCGCTTGCGCAGCGCGATGACCTTGCGCATCACGCGGGTGTCGTAGCCGCGCGCCTTGGCTTCGGCCATCACCTCTTTCTGCTGCGTCGGCAATGTCCTTCTTCTCGGCCTCAAGCCGTTCGAAACGCTCGATGAACTGGCGCAATTCGTCGGCGGTAACGCGGTAGCTGCTGTCGGATTCAATCACGGAAGTATCGCTCATTTCGGGGGCCTCATTCTGGTGTGAAGGCTTGCCTACCGCGCGCCCGGGCCGCCTGCAAGCGCCACCCTTGTGCGCCGGCGCGATCCAAGCTAGGCGCAGGGCCGTCAAAGCGGAGGCTGGCATGGAATATCTAATCTGGATCGGGGCCGCGATTTCGCTGGCCGGGGTGGCGGGCCTGATCTGGTGCATCGTGCTGGTGGCAAGGGCAAAGCGCGCCAATCTGTCCGACGACGCCCTGCGCGCGCGCCTGCAATCGGTTCTGCCGCTGAATCTGGGCGCGCTGTTGCTGTCGGCCATCGGCCTGATGTGCGTGATCGTGGGGATCGCGCTCAGCTAAGGCCGGATCGCGCGAAAACCGACGCTGCGTCCGCGCGCTATCCGTCTTTCTTGTCCGATCGCTGATAAAAGCTGTCGGCCTCGTCCTCGGACAATTCGTCCTCGAACCGCTTGTAGTCCTCGGGCACCGGCAGTCCCATCGACTCCAGTTCCGAGATCCGCTCGCGCAATTGCTCTTGCAGCACGTGGCGATCCTCGGGGCGCTTCACGATCTCGTCCATCAGCGCCGCGATGCCCGCCTTGAGGTCTTCGAATGCCATGGTCGCACCTTTCCGTCATCGGGCCAGTGCCCGCACCCATCCTACCCGTCCCGCGCCGAAAGAACAGCCGTTCTACTTGGACTTTTCCGCGGCGCAGGTCCGGCAGAACGGCGTGTGCGGCACCACGTCCAGCCGCTCGGCCGAGATCTCCTCGCCGCAGCTGACGCAAACACCGTACTCGCCCTCATCCATCCGCTTCAGCGCCGCCCTGATCTTGGCGATCTCGACTTGCCCCGAGCTGCCCATCCCTTCCAGCACCTCGTCCTCCTCGCGGTCGATGGCCATCTCCTCCCAGTCGGGCGAAGCGTGGCCTTCCAGCTCGTCCTCGATCTCCTGCAGGCGGGCTTCCAGCTCGGCAAGCCGGTCGGTCAGGATTTTTCGGCGCTGTTCGACAGAGGTCATCAGGACAAACTCCTTGGTCTTTCACTTCGTGATACATTGGACAAACCGGTACGCCCATGCGTTGATTCAGGTCAAGCAGGATTGCCCATTGAAACAGATGCAAGAAATACGATATGTAATCTGAACAGAACGACGGAGGTTCCCATGTCACCCGATGTCACCGCTTTTTTCGACGACGCCACCAATACCGTGTCCTACGTGGTCAAGGACCCGCAGGGCCGCAGCTGCGCGATCATCGATTCGCGTTCTGGATTTCGACTATGCCATCGGGCCGCACCGACACCGAGTCGGCCGACGCGATCATCGCCCATGTGCAAAAACGAAGGCCTTGAACTTGCGTGGATTCTCGAAACCCACGTCCATGCCGACCACCTGTCCGCCGCGCCCTATCTGCAGGAACACCTCGGCGGCAAGATCGGCATCGGCGACAAGATCACCGTGGTGCAGGACACCTTCGGCAAGGTCTTCAACGAGGGCACCGAGTTCCAGCGCGACGGCAGCCAGTTCGACCAGCTGTTCAAGGAAGGCGACAGCTTTCACATCGGCCAGACTGCGCGGCGACGTGCTGCACACGCCCGGCCACACGCCCGCCTGCCTGACCTACGTGATCGGCGATGCGGCCTTTGTCGGCGACACGCTGTTCATGCCCGATTTCGGCACCGCGCGCTGCGACTTCCCCGGCGGCTCGGCGCGAGACCTGTATCAACTCGATCCAGAAAATCCTCGCCCTGCCGGACGAGACCCGCATCTTCGTCGGCCACGACTACAAGGCACCGGGCCGCGAAGACTTTGCCTGGGAAACCACCGTGGGCGAGCAAAAGGCGAAGAACGTCCATGTCGGCGCGGGCAAGCCGCGAAGGCGATTTCGTCGAAGATGCGCGAGGCGCGCGACGCGACGCTGGCGATGCCGAAGCTGATCCTGCCGTCGCTGCAGGTCAACATGCGCGCCGGCCAGATGCCGGCGCCCGAGGACAACGGCACGTCGTATCTCAAGGTGCCGGTCAACAAGCTGTAAGGACAAGACAAGATGCAAAGGACTGGATCTGGGGCCTGATCGGCGGCGGGCTGATCGGCATGTGCGCCGCGGTGTACCTGCTGGTCAACGGCCGCATCATGGGGGCCTCCGGCATTCTCGGCGGGCTGGTCGACGGCACCGGGCGCGGCAACATGGTCGAACGCGCGGCGTTCATCGCCGGGCCTCGTGCTGATCCCGCGGCGTGCTGGCGCTGGCCATGGGCGGTAGTCGAAACCCACCTGACCGGCAACATGGCCGTGGTTATCGTGGCCGGGCTGCTGGTCGGCGTCGGCACCCGGCTGGCCAATGGCTGCACCTCGGGGCACGGCGTCTGCGGCATCTCGCGGTTCAGCCTGCGCGGCATCGTCGCCACGGTGTTCTATCTGCTGGCCGGCGGCTTCACGGTGCTGCTGTTCAAGCACATGCTGGGGGTGATCTGATGCGCGGGCTTTTCGCTTTTCTCGCCGGCGGCCTGTTCGGCGCCGGCCTGCTGATTTCGGGCATGACCGACACCACCAAGGTGCAGGGCTGGCTGGATGTCTTCGGCAACTGGGACCCGACGCTGGCCTTCGTGCTGGGCGGCGCGATCCTGCCGATGGCCGTCGCGTGGCGGTTCACCGCGCGGCGCGCGCCCCGGCTTGGCGGCGACTTCCCGCCGCCGCCGGAACCGAAGCTTGGGCCACAACCTGGTCGTCGGGATCGGTTCTCTTCGGCATGGGCTGGGGCCTGGCGGGCCTTTGCCCCGGCCCCGCGATGGCATCGCTCAGCTACGGCGGGCTCGGCGGGCTGGTCTTCCTGGCCGCGATGATCGCCGGGATGGTCGCCGCGCCGCCGGTGCGCAGCCGTCTGGACGCCGTGGCCGGTCCGTCGTAAGGCTCGGCCCATGGATCATTCGCCGCATCACCGCCGACTACGCCGTCGCTCCGCAGATCGAGCCCGCCGACATGGCCACGCTCGCGGCCGACGGGTTTACTACCGTGATCTGCAACCGCCCCGACGACGAGAACCCGCCGGAACTGCACGCCGCCGCGATGCGCGCCGCGGCAGAGGCCGCGGGCCTCAACTTCGTCGATAACCCTGTCGTCAACGGCGGCCTGACCATGGACATGGTCGAAAACCAGGGCCGCGCCATCGCCGGGGCGGAGGGTCCGGTTTTCGCCTATTGCCGCTCTGGCACCCGGTCGACGATCGTCTGGGCGCTGTCGCAAGCGGGGCACCTGCCAACCGATCAGATGATCGGCGCGGCGGCACAGGCGGGCTATGACCTTGCCGGAATGCGCGGCCAGATCGAGGCCCTCGCCAGCCGCTGACCCGCCAAAGCGAAGCGGCCTCCGAAACCGGAGGCCGCCCTGTCGTTGCCGTCGGTAGTGGCTCAGGCCGCGCCCAGTTGCTCCATCACCTCGTCGGAAACCTCGACATTGGTGGTGACGTTCTGCACGTCATCGTCATCCTCCAGCGCCTCGATCAGGCGAAACAGTTTCTGCGCCGCCTCAAGGTCAAGCTCTGTCGAGATGTTGGGCTTCCAGATCAGCTTTGTCGTCTCCGACTCGCCCAGCTCCGCCTCCAGCGCGTTGGACACATCGTTCAGTTCGGTGTCGGCGCAATAGATCACGTGGCCGTCTTCGGACAATTCGACATCCTCGGCCCCGGCCTCGATCGCGGCCATCATCACGGTGTCGGCGTCGCCGGCCTCCGGCAGGTAGGTCACCTCTCCCTTGCGGTCGAACATGAACGACACCGCGCCAGTCTCGGCGAGGTTGCCGCCGTGTTTCGAGAAGGTCGAGCGCACGGTGCTGGCGGTGCGGTTGCGGTTGTCAGTCATCGCCTCGACGATAACCGCCACGCCGTTGGGCCCGTAACCTTCGTATCGGATTTCATCATAATTCTCCGCGTCACCGCCGATGGCTTTCTTGATCGCACGGTCGATGACGTCCTTGGGAACCGACTGCGACTTGGCCTCCTTGACCGCCAGCCGCAGGCGCGGGTTCTTGTCCGGATCCGGGTCCCCCATCTTGGCGGCCACGGTGATCTCTTTGGAAAGCTTTGAGAATACCTTGGCGCGAAGCTTGTCCTGCCGGCCCTTGCGGTGCTGGATGTTCGCCCATTTGGAATGGCCCGCCATGACAGGATCCTTCGAGAAAATTCAAGATTGCGCGCCTCTATATGCCAACCCGCGCCCGCCCTTCAACCCGTTGCAATCCGCCACATTCGCTCTAAGCCTAGACCCAGCCGTGAAGGAGGCCGCATGACCACCGATCAGACCATCCTCTTCAGCCTCTTCGCCGCGGTGTTCGGCCTGCTTTTGTGGGGGAAATTCCGCTATGACCTAGTGGCCTTCGCCGCGCTGATGACAGGCGTGGTACTGGGCGTGGTGCCGAAGGAGGACGCGTTTTCCGGGTTCGGCCACCCGGCGACGTTGATCGTTGCGCTGGTCCTGGTGGTCTCTGCCGGGCTGGTCCGGTCGGGGGCGGTGTTCCTGATCACCCGCACGCTGGTCGACAGCACGCGCCCGCTGGCCAGCCATATTGCCATCATGGGCGGCATCGGCGGCGTGCTGTCGGCTTTCATGAACAACGTCGCCGCCCTGGCCCTGCTGATGCCGGTCGACATCCAGACGGCGCGCAAGGCGGGCCGCACTGCGTCGCTGTCGCTAATGCCGCTGAGTTTTGCCACGATCCTAGGCGGCATGGTCACGCTGATCGGCACGCCGCCCAACATCATCGTCGCCGCGATCCGCGAGGAATCGCTGGGCGAGAGCTTTTCGATGTTCGACTACGCCCCGGTGGGCGCCATCACCGCCGTCGCCGGTCTGCTGTTCGTGGCGCTGGTCGGCTGGCGGCTGATCCCGGCGCAGGACAAGGAAGGTGCCGCGACCAAGGCGATGAACGAGATCGCCGCCTATATCGCCGAACTGACCGTGCCCGAGGGCTCGAAGCTGGTCGACACCCGCCTGCACAAGCTGGAGGAAGACGCCGCCAAGGCCGATGTCGGCATCATCGGACTGGTGCGCGACGGCAAGCGGCGCTACGGCACCCAGCGCAATACCCTGCTGCGCGCCGGCGACGCGTTGGTGATCGAGGCCGCGCCGGACGCGCTGGACGAGTTTCGCAGCGCGCTGAAGTTGGATTTTGCCGATGAAAAGCGCAAGGAGAACCTGCGCGCCGACAGTGCCGGCCTGGTGCTGGTCGAAGCGGTTGTGCCGCAGGACAGCCGGATTACCGGTCGGACAGCGGACGCCATCGGGCTGAACTGGCGGCGCTCGACCGTGCTGATGGGCATCTCGCGGCGCGGTCGCTCGATCACCAAGGAATTACGCAAGACGCAAGTCGAGGCGGGCGACATCCTGCTGCTGCTGACGCCCGAGGAAAACGCCGTCGACGTGGTCGACTGGCTGGGCTGCCTGCCGCTGGCCGACCGGGGCCTTGCCGTCACCAACGACACAATGACCTGGGTCGCCATCGCGCTGTTCGGCGCGGCGGTGGCGGCGGCGAGCCTGGGGCTGATCTACCTGCCAGTGGCGCTGGGCTGCGTCGTCGTGGCCTATGTCCTGACCCGCATCATCCCGCTTTCGGAGATCTACGGCCACATCGAATGGCCGGTGGTGGTGCTGCTCGGTTCGATGATCCCGCTGGGCGCGGCGCTGGAAACCTCGGGCGGGACGGAGCTTTTGTCTTCCGGGCTGATCGCGCTGACCAGCGGGACGCCGGCCTGGGTGACGTTGGCGGTGCTTATGGTGGTGACGATGACGCTAAGCGACGTGCTGAACAACACCGCCACCGCCATCGTCGCCGCGCCTGTGGGCATCCAGATGGCGCAAAGCCTCGGCGTCAGCCCCGACCCGTTCTTGATGGCCGTGGCGGTCGCGGCCTCCTGCGCCTTTCTCACGCCGATCGGGCACAAGAACAACACGCTGATCCTCGGCCCCGGCGGCTATGGTTTCGGCGACTACTGGCGCATGGGGCTGCCGCTGGAAATCATCGTCGTCACGGTGTCGATCCCGTCGATCCTGGTGTTCTGGCCGCTGTGACAGGACCGGGGCGCTGCGCCGGACCCCGGGATACTTGAAAACCAAAGAATCGATGCGACCGGCGCGGGAGGCATCTTCGGTCCGGACTTGCCTAGAGCGGCCACAGGATCGGGATCAGCAGCGACGCCACCACGCCCAGCGTGATGTTCATCGGTATGCCCACCTTCATGTAATCGGTGAACCGGTAGCCGCCCGGCCCGAAGACCAGCATGTTGGTCTGGTAGCCGATCGGCGTCGAGAACGCCGCCGAGGCCGCGAACATGATCGCCACCACCAAGGGGCGCGGATCGTAGCCCAGCGCAATGCCCAGTTCGATGGCGATCGGCGTGAAGATGACACCCACGGCGTTGTTCGACACCAGTTCGGTCAGGGTCGAGGCCAACAGGTAGATCACCAGGATCACCGCGAAATCCGGCAGGCCCGACATGAACGGCGCGATACCCCCGACCAGCAGGCCCACTGCGCCCGAGGCTTCCAGCGCCGTGCCCACCGCCAGCATCGCGAAGATCAGCGCCAGAAGGCGGCCTTCGACGAACGAAAACGCCTCGTCGGGGTCGATGCAGCGGGTCAGCAGGATCACGGCGACCGCCACGACGGCCAGCGACAACAGTGGTGCGATGCCAAGCGCTGCAAGGATCACGATGGCCGCCAACGCGCCGATGGCGATGGGCGCGTGACCCCGGCGATAGGCCTTGGCGGTGGGCTGGCTGACATCGACCAGGTCCATGTCGGCCGCCAGCCGGGTAATGTCCGCCGCCGCCCCTTCCAGCAGCAGCGTGTCGCCGACGCGCACCACGAGGTCGTCCAACTGCCGCCCGATGTTCTGGTTGCGCCGGTGCACCGCCAGCGGATAGACGCCATAGCGCCGCCGCAGACGCATCGCGCCAAGGCTGCGTCCGACCATCTTGCAGCCCGGCGTGATCAGCACCTCGACGGTGGTGGTCTGTACCGAAGACAGCTTGTCGACCATCCGCAGATCGGGGTTCTGTTGCAGGCCCAGCACCTCGGCCATCTCGGTCCGCAGCACCACGCGGTCGCCCGCCTGCAACTCGACCTCGCCCATGTTGCGCCGCAGCGAGGCATCGCCGCGCAGTACGTCGACCAGCCGCACGCCGTCACGCCTAAATAGATCAACCTCGCCCGGCGGCTGGCCGATCAGCGAACTGTCCTCGGGCAGCGCCACTTCGGTGAAGTATTTCATCTTGCGCCGGTCGCTCAGCAGTACGCCCATGGTCTGCCGGTCGGGCAGCAGATGCCGCCCGATCAGCGCCAGGTAGGTCATGCCCACCGTCACCTGCACCGCGCCCAGCGCGGTGATCTCGAAGATCGTGAACCCCTCCAGCCCCTTCGACCGCGCCACACCGTCGACCAACAGGTTCGTAGAGGTTCCGATCAGTGTCAGCGTGCCGCCCATGATCGCGGCGTAACTCAATGGAATCAGCAGCTTCGATGGCGACACGCCCATGGTGCGCGCGACCTGCACAAAGACCGGGATCATCAGCACCACGACGGGCGTGTTGTTCATGAAGGCGCTGGCGATTGCCGCGAAGAACAGCAGCCCGACCAGCGTGGCGCGCGGGTGCCGCTCGGCGTTGCGTTCGGCATTCTGGGTGATCCATTCCAGCGCGCCGGTGCGCACCAGCCCGCCCATCACCAGGAACATCGCCGCGATGGTCCAGGGCGCGGGGTTCGACAGCACCACCAGGCCGGCGTCGTATGGCAGCAACCCAAGCACCAGCAGCACCGCGACGCCGGAGATCGCGACGACCTCGGCGGTGTATCTTTCCTGCACGAAAAGCACGAACATCAGCGCGACGACGGCCAGCGTCAGCCAGGCCTGTTCGGTCTGCGTGAACCCGAGATCTATCATCAGACGCGCCTTTTGCGGGACGGCTCAACGCACTTTATGCGGCACCGCTGGCGCGGCCACAAGCGCGGCTTTCGGGCGCGGCTGCACCAGGAATAGCCCGACGAACATCGCAGCCATCGCCCCCCATATCCAGCCCGAATAGCTCTCTGCCAGCAGCAGCATCGACCAGAGCACGCCGAACCCCGTCACAAGGTAGCTGACCTGCGCGGCAAAGACCGCTCCGGCGCGACCGACCAGCCAGACATAGCCGGCATAGACCACCGCATGGATTGCCGACGAGGCCACCAGCGCCGCCTCCGGTGCGCCCCAGGGCGGGCGCGGATCGATCCACTGGTCGGCGGCCAGCGCGGCGGGCAGAACCAGCGCCGCGCCCAGCAACGATGCCCCGAGCAACAGTTCGATCGGGTCCAGTCCGGCGGTGCCGAAGCGGCTGACCACGTTGCCTTCGATGCCGTAAAAGAACGGCGCCACCAGCGCCAGCGGTATCCAGGCCACCATCGCCGCCTGCGGCAGGCTGGCCTCGGGCGCCACCAGCAGGATCACCCCGACCAGCCCGCAGAAAAGCCCGGCAAAGCGCAGCCACTCGAACCGGTCGTTGCCCAGCAGCATCGCCACAGGGAAGGCGAACATCGGCACCAGCGACAGCACCAGCGCCATCACGCCCGCCGGCAAGTGCGCCGCCGCCTTGAACGAGGCCGATCCCGGCAACAATGTGCCCAGAAGCGCCACCGCGAGAAACATGACAAGCTGTGGAGGCCCGATCGGCAGCCGCCGCCCGCGCCAGACCACGACCCCGCCCAGCACTCCGGCCGCGATCACCATTTCCCAGAAGATAAGCCCCAGCGGCTGGTGGCCCGTGCTGACGGCAACCTTGGTCAGCGGGATCGACAGACCCCAACCGCTGCCCATCAGCACCAGCATGGCGCTCAGCCAGAAACGCTCACCCATTCACTACAACTCCGCAAGTTCCGTGCCAGTGTTACAACCCCGATGCAGCGGGACGCACAAGAATTCTCGAGAATTCCTGTCCCGCCGCCCGCCGCCGGCAAGTATCTTTTGCCTTACACGGTCGCCGTATCCTCCGACACCCGGCCACCGTCATCGCCCAGCGCCGAAGGGTGGATCGCCTCGGACGGGTCCAGCCCGATGGTCCGCTTGCGCCGCGCGATGAAGAACTTGGCCCAGCCGCGCATCGTACCGACCGAGCGCGCATTGGGATCGCAGGGAAACCGCGCGTGCCAGCCCTCGGGCAGCGGCAGGCCGCACTTCTCGACCCGCTCCAGCATCCAGACCAGCGGGATGTTGGCCAGCGGCCGCGCCCGCTCGTCACCGTCAAGCTGGCCGCCGATATCGCCGTGCGCGCCCTTGAACCAGACCTGCTCGACCACCCCGGGATGACCCTCGTGCGTGGTCCACAGCACTGGCTCGAACGCCTCTCGGGTCTCGTCGCGGGCCAATGCGTGAAACCCGTGTCGGATATGCGGACCAAGGTCGTGGTTGTGGAATTTGTGCGAGGTCTCGGTCCAGCGCCAGATGATCGGCAGCCGCAGGCCCAGCGCCTTGACCGTGTCCCAAACGCCAACCACCTCGATCGGTACGTCGTCGTGGCAGTATTTCTCGGTGAAGGCCTGCTGTGCCGGGCCGTCGACGTTCTGCTGATAGAAACGGTAGATCTGCGTGATGTTGCGCACCGTCGCATGTTCGGCCTGCAACAGACCAACCTGGTCGATAACCCCGGCCAGGCTGCGCACCGCATAGGCGCCGCGCGAATAGCCGAACAGGAAGATCCGGTCGCCGGACCGGTAGCGCGAGGCGATGAAGCCGTAAACCCGCCGGATTTGCCGGTTGATGCCGCGCCCCTCGATCACATCGAGCGAGGTCTTCCAGCTGTGCCACTGGATGCCCGCCTCGTAGCGCAGGCTCAGCCGCTTGGTCGGCGCCACCTCGCACAGAAGCTTGTAAAGCAGCCCCGCATTCGTCTCGCTGCCGTCCGCCAGCGAGGACATCGTGCCATCGAGGATGATCACATGGTCCTGTGACCCGCGGCGCGGCGCGGTCGGCGTGCTTTCGACCGAGGGCGTCAGCCCCAGCCATTGCTTAATGCGGTTACGCAGCGTCACCTTGGTGTTGCCTCAACATCTGCCAGACGCGGGCCGGGGTGAACGGCATGTCGACCTGCCGGACACCCGCGTCCCACACCGCATCAAGCACCGCATTCCCCACGG
The DNA here is from genome assembly GCA_963768205.1 of uncultured Alphaproteobacteria bacterium. GTDB lineage: Bacteria > Pseudomonadota > Alphaproteobacteria > Rhodobacterales > Rhodobacteraceae > JAHELH01. Next base: position 345,805 of record CAVYHB010000004.1, read on the forward strand.
CTGCAAGGGCGCCAACTGTCCCGGCCTCGCCGCATCCCTTCATACCCATCGGGTTCGCGGTCGACGGCACCGGTTCCGTCGAGAAGGCGATCCGGGGAATATCGCTGGCACGCGGCATCGCGTAATCCATGAAACTGGCGCTGAGAAGCTGGCCGTCGGCGTCAAAGACCACCCGTTCACAAAGCGCCTGCCCGATGCCCTGCGCCACGCCGCCATGGACCTGGCCTTCGGCCAGCATCGGGTTGATAAGGTTGCCGAAATCATCGACCACGGTGTATTTGACCACCTCGGTCACGCCGGTCTCGGGGTCGATCTCGACCTCGGCGACGTGGGCGCCGTTGGGATAGCTTCGGCCCGGAAGCTCGGCGGTTTCGCGGAACCGAAGCAGGTCTTCGCGTCCCGCCGCGCGGGCCATCCCGGCGGCCTCCAGCATGGTCGGCGTCAGGTTCGACCCTTCGGCGCGGAACCGTTCGTCATCGAATGTCACATCTTCGCGCACCACATCCATTTCGCCCGCCAGAAAGTCGGAATACGCCGCCACCATCCGGCCCACGGCCTGCAACGTGACATTGGCCTGCACCGTGACAGAGCGCGAGCCGCCGGTGCCGCCGCCCGCCCTGATCCGGTCACTGTCGCCCTGCACGATGCGGATGCGGTCAGCGGGTATCCCGGTCTGATCCGACAGGAATCGGGCATAGACCGTCTCGTGCCCCTGCCCGTTCGACTGGGTGCCAACGTACATCGTGGCGGTGCCGTCCTCGTTGAACGTCACCTCGACATTCTCGGCCGGATCGCCGAGGATCGACTCGATGTAATAGGCCAGCCCCAGCCCACGCAGCCTGCCACGCGCCGCACTGTCGGCCTTGCGGGCGGCGAAGCCAGCGCGGTCGCAAGCCGTCTCGGCATGGCCAAGCACCCGCGCGAAATCCCCGACGTCGTAAAGTTCGCCGGTGGCGCTGCGGTAGGGGAACCTGTCGGCGGGTACGAAATTCCGCCGCCGCAACTCCCAGGCATCGACGCCCAGCGCGCGGGCGGCGTTGTCGATGGCGCGCTCCAGAACCGTGATCGCCTCGGGCCGCCCGGCGCCGCGATAGGCATCGACCTGCGTGGTGTTTGTATAAATGCAGCGGCTGCGCAGAAAGACACACGGGATGTCGTAGGCCCCGGGCAGCACCTTGGTGAACAGATCGGTCTGGATGCCCTGGCCGTGATAGGAATTGTAGGCGCCGAGGTTGCAGACGTTGTCGACCCGGTAGCCGGTGATCTTCAGGTCCGTGTCAAAGGCCAGCTTGGCGACCGAAACCAGGTCGCGCCCCGCGTTATCGCTTTGGATCGCCTCGCCGCGTTCGGACATCCAGCGCACCGGGCGGCCGGTCTGCCGCGCCACCTGCGGCAGAACAAGGTATTCGGGATAGGCGAAGACCTTCATGCCGAACCCGCCGCCCACATCCGGGTTGGTCACGCGCACCCGGTCCGGGTCCAGCCCGTAGGCGCGCGCAAGTTGATCCTTTACGCCCCAGACGCCCTGCCCGCCGAACGCCAGGTGCAGGCGGTCGCCGTGCCACTCGGCCCAGGCGCCGCGCGGCTCCATCGAGTTCGCGACGATGCGGTTGTTCTCGACGCTCAGCGATACCACGTGCGCGGCGGCGTCGAATGCGGCCTGGACCTCGGCCTCCTGCCCGAAGACGAAATCCAGCGCCACGTTGTCCGGTGCCTGCGGGTGGATAGTCGGCCCGCCCGGCGCACGCTCGATGTGCGGCGCCAGCTCATCGAAATCAACCTCGATCAGGTCCGCGGCTTCCAGCGCCTGGGCGCGGGTCTCGGCGACGATCACCGCAATCGGCTCTCCGACGAAACGCACCCGGTCCTTGGCCAGGATGGGCCGTTCCGGGGCCGCGCCCATCCCGCCGTTGCGGTCGGGAAAGGTCAATGCTTCCATGCCCAGCGCGACGCCCGCGGCCTCTATGTCGGTGGCGGTCAGCACGGCATGAACGCCCGGCGCGCCGCGCGCCTCGGAGACTTCCAGCCGGGCGATATTGGCATGGGCGATGGGGCTGCGCAGGAAAACCGCATGCAAGCTGTCGGCGGGGGCGGTGTCGTCGACATAGCGGCCGTGGCCGGTGAGGAACCGGAGATCCTCGGTCCGCCGGATCGACTGGCTTCGCCCGAACTTTTCCATCGCCGCATGTCCCTTGTCGTCTGCAACACCGCAGCTTAGCCTTGGCGGCGGGGGTGTCCAGCAGAAGGCGGCTGTTCCATTCGCGACACAAGCGTCGCTGTCAGGATGGACCCGCCGGCGCCAGGCACCCGAGGCTGGGCCAAGCAAAGGACCCCTGTCATGCCGCATCCGATCCGCCTCGATCACGGCCGCCTGCCGCCCGAAATCGTATCGCAATACTGGCGCGACGGTTTCCTCTTCCCGGTGCAGGTGCTGTCGCCCGCCGAAGCCGTTGCCTCCCGCGCCGAGCTTGAGGAACTGGAGCGCGAGTGGCTGGACGCGGGCCTGCCGCTGCCGCTGAACACCTACAAGCGGGTCAACGCCCACGTGGTGATGCCGATGGCGGCGCGCATCGCCACCGACCCCCGCGTACTGGACGTGGTCGAGGGCATCCTGGGCCCCGATATCCTGGTCTATGCCGCCGAGTTCTTCATCAAGGAGCCGCGCACCCGCCAGATCGTCTCGATGCACCAGGACCTGACCTATTGGGGGCTGGGCGCCACCGAGCAGTTGGTCACCGCCTGGGTCGCGCTGTCGCCATCGACGCCGGCCTCGGGGTGCATGGATTTCGTGCGCGGCAGTCACAAGAACCCGATCCTGCCGCATGAAGACACTTATCATCCCGACAACCTGCTGTCGCGCGGACAGGAGGTGCGCGTCGACGTCGCCCCGGAAGACCGCGTGCCGATCGAGATCCACCCCGGTCAGATGTCGCTGCATCACGGGCTTACGATCCATGGCTCGGGCCCGAACACCAGCAACGACCGCCGCATCGCGCTGGTGGTGCGTTATTGCACGCCCGACGTGGCGCAGGAGGTTGGCGATACCGACTATGCCATGCCCGCCCGCGGGCGCGACACAAAGGGCCATTTCACCCACGTCCCCATGCCCACCGGCGATTTCACCCCCGTGGCGCTGGCGCTCTACGAGCGGATCCGCCAAGCTCAGGCGCAGGTCATGATGCGCGGTGCCAAGGGCGGCTCGGCGGGCGGCATGTACGGAAAGGCAGGCTGATGGACCACGTCAAGTTCACCGCGATGAAGGATGGCGACAAGGAGGATTACGACTTCCTGACCGAACACGAGGTCGAATTCACCCGCGGCACCGCCGCCCGCCTGCTGCAGGCGATGGAGGAACTGGACAAGGGGCTTTCGGGGTACCAGATCACCCGGCTGGGCCATTCCCTGCAAGCTGCCACCCGGGCGGAACGTGACGGCGCCGACACCGACTGGATCGTTTGCGCCCTGCTGCACGATATCGGCGACATCTACGCGCCCTACAATCACGACGAATACGCCGCTGCCATCCTGCGCCCCTTCGTGCGTGAGCAATGCGCCTGGGTGGTGGAAAAGCACGGCGACTTCCAGCTCGCCTATTACGGCCAGCACGTCGGCGCGGACCCCGAAAAACGACGGGCCTACAGAGGGCACCCCTATTACGACGACTGCGCGACGTTCTGCGAACGCTGGGACCAATCCAGTTTCGATCCCGGCTACGACACCCGACTGCTGGCACATTTCGCGCCACTGGTGCAGGAGGTCTTCGCCCGCAAACCCTACGATCCGGCGGTCATCCGGGCGGGCGAACGCGAACCGCTGGCGAGATGACACGCGCCACGCTGCTGCCGGCCTACGCGCCGAGATCCGGAGACCGGTCGATCTATGGCTTCATGAACTTCCGGCGAGCGTCGACAGCTATGTTGTGGCGTTGCTCGAGGTCGGCGATCAGCGCCATTGCAAGCCGCTTCTCCTGCTCGGTTCCGGCCTCCCGGTAAGCCTGCCGCGCAGGCTCCAGAAGCTTCTTGATCCTGAACTCCTCGGGAATCGTTCCGGCCTCGGCCATGATCCTGATGGCAACCTGGGTCGCCATATCGGTGAACGCCTGGCCCGACCGGTCGGGAAGCGGCCTGCCCTCACCTTCGAGATGGTCGAGCTTGCCCTCTGCCAGCGCCTTGGCGATCTGCCGTTCCACGAGTTGCCTGAGGGACCGAGACATGCGCGCCTCCTTCTAGCTTGAGCCAGACCCGTCGCCCACTACTTCGCGGCGCGGCGGGCCGACGTCGCCTTCCCAGACCGCGTCCTTGCCGCGCCGGAACACCACGATGCTGTCGCCCGGATCGTAATGCTGCTTCAACCTGCCCAGGTCGCGCATCAGGCTTTCGCCCGCCTGCCCGTCGTCTTCCCGCCACAGGATGCGGCCCTGCGGACGACCGTTGATCTCGACCCCCGTTGGATTGACCGCCACCACTTTCGCCAGCCGCTTCTCGCCATCGCGCCGCGCCAGGATCGCGGCATTGGTCTGGCTGCCGAAGCGCCACAGCGCATAAAGCCCAAGCAGCCCCAGCGCAAACGCGATCCAGCGCAGCACGGCGCCCGCCCGGCGGCTTTGCACCGGTTCCATCTCGACCCGAGACGGGTCGTCCTTGAGATAACGGATCGGATATTCCGACCCCACTGTCACGCGGGCGAAAAAGTCGGCATCGACCTTGGTTTCCGCCGTCTGCCCACCGCGCAGCGGCGTCTTGTAGGTGAAGGTCACCATCCGCGCCTCGGGGTTCTCCCGGTCGCCCAGAACGCTTTTGCCGGTGATCGTCGCCACAGCATAGCCGGCCTTGGCGTCGATCCTGTCGGCAACACGCAGGGCGATGGCGCTGACGAAGGTCAGCACCAGCAGCCCCGCCCCCGCCAGCAGGCAGACCCAACCGCCCAGCCGCAGGAACAGGTTGAACCAGCCGCGCGGATGGGTGCGGTCGTGCCTGCGGCGGTATCGGGAAGCGTTCTTCGCCATGCTGCGAAGATTACCCGGCTCGCAGCGCGCGGCAAACCGAAAACGCGCGGCTCCCTTTCCCTTGGCCCGGGTCTTCGCTAGACGGTGGCGCAACACCGCATTGCAGGAACGGAACGCTTCCCATGGCCATGGAAAAGACATTCGACGCGAACGAGGCCGAGGCCCGGATCTACGCCGCCTGGGAGAAGGCCGGCGCCTTCCGGCCGGGGCCAACGCCTCGTCGGACGAGACTTTCAGCATCATGATCCCGCCGCCCAACGTGACCGGCACCCTGCACATGGGCCACGCCTTCAACAACACGCTGCAGGACATCCTGGTGCGCTGGCACCGGATGCGCGGGCATCGACACGCTGTGGCAGCCCGGCACCGACCACGCGGGCATCGCCACGCAGATGGTCGTGGAACGCGAACTGGCCGCCGAAGGCAAGTCGGTCGCCGCGAGATGGGCCGCGAGAAGTTCATCGAGCGGGTCTGGGAGCAAAAGGTCAAGTCCCGCGGCAACATCCGCGGCCAGCTCAAACGGCTTCGGCGCCTCCTGCGACTGGTCGCGCGAGGCCTTCACCATGGCCGGCGCGCCGGGCGATCCGGACAAGGGCAAGGGCCCGAACTTCCACGACGCCGTCATCAAGGTCTTCGTCGAGATGTACGACAAAGGCCTGATCTATCGCGGCAAGCGTCTGGTCAACTGGGACCCGCATTTCGAGACCGCGATCTCCGACCTCGAGGTCGAGAACATCGAGACCCCGGGCCACATGTGGCACTTCAAATACCCGCTGGCGGGCGGCGAGACCTATGACTACGTCGAGAAGGACGAGGACGGCAACGTGACCTTTCGAGGAAGACGCGCGACTACATCTCCATCGCCACCACCCGGCCCGAAACCATGCTGGGCGACGGCGCGGTCGCGGTGCATCCGTCGGACGACGCGCTACGCGCCAATCGTCGGCAAACTCTGCGAAATCCCGGTCGGCCCGAAAGAGCACCGCCGCCTGATCCCGATCATCACCGACGAATATCCCGACCCGAATTTCGGCTCGGGCGCGGTCAAGATCACCGGCGCGCATGATTTCAACGACTACGCGGTCGCCAAGCGCGGCGGCATTCCCTGCTACCGGCTGATGGACACCAAGGCGCACATGCGCGACGACGGGGTGCCCTATGCCGAGGCGCCGAAACTCGCCATGGCCGTCGCGAAGGGCGAACGCACCCTGACCGAGGCCGAGACCGACGCGCTGAACCTCGTCCCCGACGACCTGCGCGGCCTCGACCGGTTCGAGGCGCGCAAACAGGTCATCGACGAGATCACGCCGAGGGTTTGGCGGTGATGATCGCCAATCCGCGGCTGAGGCAGACGCCGAAAGAAGGCGACAGAGCCGGTTCCGGCGCTGATCCCCTTCGTCGAGGCCAAGCCCATCATGCAGCCCTTCGGCGACCGCTCGAAGGTGGTGATCGAGCCGATGCTGACCGACCAGTGGTTCGTCGACACCGAAAAGATCGTCGGCCCCGCCCTCGACGCCGTCCGCAAGGGCAAGGCAAACGGCGGCACCGACATCCTGCCCGAGAGCGACCGGAAGGTCTATTTCCACTGGCTGGAAAACATCGAGCCCTGGTGCATCTCGCGCCAGCTTTGGTGGGGGCATCAGATCCCGGTCTGGTATGGGCCCGATCAAAGACGACGAATTCGATGGCACGAGGACAACAGCGCCATCTCAACAGCGATTTGTGCGCTATCGACCATTTCTGACGACAGCGAGGCTCAAAGCTGCGCAGCGACTACGGGTCACGAAGTCAATATGGCGCGAAATAGATGATGCCGAGATTGAAGCTTCTCCCAGCGAAGACTGCCTGCTCTGAGGATGCTCAGAAACCTTCAGATCGGCACCAACATCCGATCACTCGCGTCTCACTCTGGCGCGACCCCGACGTCCTCGACACCTGGTTCTCCTCCGGCCTCTGGCCGATCGGCACGCTGGGCTGGCCCGAGAGACACGCCCGAACTCAAGAAATACTTCCCGACCTCCGTCCTGATCACCGGCTTCGACATCATCTTCTTCTGGGTCGCCCGGATGATGATGATGCAATTCGCAGTCGTCGGGCAGAAACCTTTCGACACCGTCTACGTCCACGCGCTGGTGCGCGACGAGAAGGGCAAGAAGATGTCGAAGTCGCTGGGCAACGTCCTCGACCCGCTCGACCTGATCGACGAATTCGGCGCCGACGCCGTGCGCTTCACCCTGACCGCGATGGCCGCCATGGGCCGCGACCTGAAGCTGTCGACCGAGCGCATCGCGGGCTACCGCAATTTCGGCACCAAGCTGTGGAACGCCACGCGCTTTGCCGAGATGAACGGCGTCTACGACGGCCGACAAGCCGGCCGAGTGCGCCGCGGATGCGACAACCAGACCGTCAACAAATGGATCATCGGCGAGACCGCCCGCGTCCGCGAAGAGGTCGACGCGGCGCTCGCCGCCTTCCGCTTCAACGACGCCGCCAACGCGCTTTACGCCTTTGTCTGGGGCAAGGTCTGCGACTGGTATGTCGAGTTCTCCAAGCCGCTGCTGAACAGCGAAGACGCTGATATCGTGGCAGAAACCCGCGCCACGATGGGCTGGGTGCTGGACCAGTGCCTGATCCTGCTGCACCCGATCATGCCCTTCATCACCGAGGAGTTGTGGCAGACCACCGCCAAGCGCGACAAGATGCTGGTCCATGCCGACTGGCCCACCTACAGGCCGCTGATCTGGTTGACGAACGCGCCGACCGCGAGATGAACTGGGTGATCTCGCTGATCGACGGCATCCGCTCGGCCCGGGCGCAGATGCACGTCCCCGCCGGCCTTCAAATCCCGATGCTGCAACTCGACCTCGACGCGGCCGGCAAGGCCGCCTGGGCCAACAACGAGGCCCTGATCATGCGCCTGGCGCGCGTCGAGTCCTTGAAGCGAAATCAACGAGATGCCCAAGGGCGCCATCACCATCGCGGTCGAGGGCGGCACCTTCTGCCTGCCGCTGGCCGACATCATCGACGTCGCCGAGGAAAAGGCCCGGCTGGAAAAGACGCTTGACAAGCTCGACAAGGAAATCGGCGGCCTGCGCGGGCGTCTGAAGAACCCGAAATTCGTCGAAAGCGCCCCGGACGAGGTGGTCGAGGAAACCCGGAGAACCTCGCCACACGGGAAGAGGAAGCCGCCAAGCTGAAGGCCGCCGTCGACCGGCTGGCGGAACTGGGATGACCGCAGGCCCGCGCTATACCGACCTCGCCGCGGGCCTGCCCGCCACCGTGCCCTTCGTCGGACCCGAGACGCAGGAACGCCAGATGGGCCAGGTGTTCAAGGCGCGCCTCGGGGCCAACGAATTCGTCTTCGGCCCCTCGCCGAAGGCCATCGAGGCCATGGCCAAGGCCGCCGCCGACACCTGGATGTACGGCGATCCCGAAAACCACGACCTGCGCCAGGCGCTGGCCGAGCGGACGGGGTCGGACCCGAAAATATCATCGTCGGCGAAGGCATCGACGGGCTGCTGGGCTACCTGGTGCGGCTGCTGATCGGGCCGGGCGATGCCGTCGTCACCTCTGCCGGGGCCTATCCGACCTTCAACTACCACGTCGCCGGGTTCGGCGGCCGGTTGCATACGGTGCCCTTATGCCGGGCGATCACGAGGACCCCGAGGCGCTGCTTGCCAAGGCGCCGGGAAACGAACGCGAAACTGATCTATCTCGCCAATCCCGACAACCCGATGGGCAGCTGGCACGGGCGCGGGATCGTCGAGACCATGGTCGGCCAGGTGCCCGACGGCTGCCTGCTGGTTCTCGACGAGGCCTATGGCCAGTTCCTGGCCCCCGCCAACGTGCCAGGGATCGACGCCGACGACCCCCGAGTGATCCGGTTCCGCACCTTTTCAAAGGCCTACGGCATGGCCGGGGCGCGCGTCGGCTATGGCATCGGCGCGCCCGATCTGATCACCGCCTTCAACAAGGTGCGCAATCATTTCGGCATGACCCGGATCAGCCAGGCGGGCGCGCTGGCGGCGCTGGGCGATCAGGACTACCTGGCCCAGGTGCATGGACAAGGTGGCGCAAGCCCGCAGCGCGCATCGCCGAGATCGCCGCGGGACAACGGCCTGAGCGCCGCTGCCCTCGGCCACCAATTTCGTCACCATCGACTGCGGCCGGGACGGCGATTTCGCCCGCGCCGTTCTGCGCCACCTGATCGCGCAGGGCGTCTTCGTGCGGATGCCGTTCGTCGCGCCGCAGGACCGCTGCATCCGTGTTTCCGCCGGCAAATCCGCCGATCTGGACATTCTGGCCACGGCCCTGCCCCGGGCGCTTGCCGGGGCCCGCGCGGAAAAGTGACGGCTCGGTGCCGCGTAGGGACTGGTCAAGTCTTCACGGAATGCTAGGATTTCCAAGGTAGTGATCGAGGCCACCATGGGATTCCGGCGAGACAGCGAAGATCGACCGCCTCTGCCCGGTGCGGGCTACATGGAAGACTACACCGTCCCGTTCCTGGTAATGGCCGGCGTCCTGTGTTTCATCCTGCTCTTCGTGATCTGGGCGGCCTTTGGTTTCGCCGCGGCCGTCGGGCTTGCCTACCTTACCGACAGGTTTCTGCTGCGAAGCTAGCGAAACCGCGCCGTGAACCGGTCAGGCCGTGGCGCAAACCTTGGCCGCGGCCGTCAGCGCCCCGGGCCCGTGCGGCACGTCAAGCGCGATCAGGCCCGCCTCGATCGTCGCCAGCACGCCCAGCACCATGTGGCTGTTCACATGGCCCATGTGGGCGATCCGGAAGAACCCGTGCCAGGCGGCTTCCGAGGACTCCGCCATGCCCAGCCCGATGCCCAGCGTCACCCCGGCGTTTTCCGTCAGCCAGTTGCGCAACTCGGTGCCCTTGGGTGCGCCGATCCGCACGGAGGTGACGGCACAGGAACGCTTGGCGGGATCGGCGATGTTTAGCTTCAGCGGGCCGTCGCTGCCCCAGGCCTGGCACGCCGCCCAGACCGCCGCCGCCAGCTTGGCGTGGCGGGCCCAGGTATTCTCCAATCCCTCCTCGGCGATCATGTCCAGCGCCTCGCGCAATCCGAAAAGGTGGTGCGTCGGCGCGGTGCCGTCGAAATACTGGTAGAAATCCAGCGGCTTCGCGCGCAGCCGCCAGTCCCAGTAGTGGGTGACGCAATCAGCCTTTTCACGCGCCGCGTCGGCCCGGTCGTTGAAATAGACGAACGCCATTCCGGGCGGCGTCATCAGCCCTTTCTGGCAGGCCGCGACCATCAGGTCGACGCCCCAGGCGTCCATCTCGAACCGGTCGCAGGCCAGCGACGCGATGCAGTCGACCATCAGCAGCGCCGGGTGCCCCGCGTCGTCCAGCACCTTGCGGATCGCCGGAATATCGTTCTTCACAGAGGTCGATGTATCGACATGCACCACCAGGACCGAGGCATAGGTATGGGCCTTGTCGGTCTCCAGCGCCTCGGCCAGGCGCACCAGGTCGACATCGCTGGACTTGCCGAAGTCCAGGATGTCGCAGGCGATGCCCATGCGCGTCGCCATCTCTGACCAGCCGATGCAGAACCGGCCCGTTGCTAGCACCAGCACCCTGTCGCCGCGCGAATGAGTGTTGGACAGCGCCGCCTCCCAGGCACCGTGGCCGTTGGCGATATATATCGCCACATCGTGTTGCGTGCGCGCCACCGCCTTCAGGTCGGGCACCATCGCGTCCACCATGTCCGGCAAGGCACCCGAGTAGATGTTGGGCGCTGCACGGTGCATCGCGTTCAGCACCCGGTCGGGCATCACCGAGGGGCCGGGAATGGCAAGATAATGACGACCATAGGCAAGCGACATGGAACCGGCTCCGGGGAAAATTTGAACGTGCGATGTGGTAGTCCCGCACTTCGGCCGCGTCAATCGCCCCGCCCCCCGGCGCTTGTCGGCCCCGGTCTTTGCCGCTAAACCCGGCCTCTGCGAGACCCCATCCCGAAAGGCCCGCCTTGCTGCGCGCGTTCTTCAACAGGCTGCACGAAAAGGAACGCGATTTCTCGCGGTCCTTCGGCAAGGACATCTCGACCCCTGCCGCCCGACGGCAGGCGAAATGGCATTTCTACCTGTCCGATCATGGGGTGCTGCGCGGGCTCTGGACCAACCTCTTCCAGATCGCACCCGGCGTCTGGCGGTCGAACCAGCCGTCGCCGCGCAGGCTTTACCGCTACAAGCGCATGGGCATTCGCACTGTGCTGAACCTGCGCGGCGAGGACGTGTTCAGCTTCTACCTTTTCGAAAAGGAGACCTGCGCGGCACTGGGCCTTAAACTCGTCGACTACAAGATCTATGCCCGCGCGCTGGTCGACCGGGAACACTTCCTGAAGCTCTTCGACATTTTCGACCGGATCGAGAAGCCCTTCGTGCTGCACTGCAAATCCGGTGCCGACCGCGCCGGGCTGGTCTCGGCCCTGTGGCTTCTGGACAAGGAAGGCGCCGACATCTCCCGGGCCAAGGCGATGCTGGGCCTGAAATACGCGCATCTGCGCAACACCAAGACCGGGCTGATGGACCATGTGCTCGACTGCTACGAGGCTGATAGCGACGGCGGCAGGCTGGCGGTGCGCGACTGGTTCGCCACGCGCTACGACCGTGTCGCGCTGACCCGGTCTTTCTATGACAAGATGGGCTGGCCCGCCCCGGACGTGCAATGAGCGCCCCGGCCTCGCTGACTGGCTGGCTGTGGCGCGACTACCTGCGACCGCACCTCGGACTGATCGTCTTCGCCGTGGCGCTGATGAGCGTCGAGGGCGCGATGCTGGGCCTGCTCAGCTGGATCATCCGCCCGATGTTCGACCAGGTCTTCGTCGCCGGCGACCGCAGCGCGATCACCTGGGTGGCACTGGCAGTCTTCGGCATCTTCCTGGCGCGCGCGCTGGCGGGTTTCGGGCAGCGGGTGCTGATGATGAGCGTCGGGCAGAAGGTTTCGGCCGCGCTGCAATCGGACATGGTCGCCCACATGCTGCGCCTCGACAGCATCTGGTTCCAGGAGAACTCGCCCGGCACCCTGATCGAGCGGGTGCGCGGCGACACCATGGCGGCCTCGACGATCTGGGCCACGGTCTTCTCGGCGCTGGGCCGCGACGTGGTGGCGCTGCTGTCGCTTTTCGCCGTGGCGCTGTCGATTGACTGGATGTGGACCCTGATCGCCGTGGCCGGTGCGCCGGTGCTGATGGGTCCGATGGTGCTGCTGCAGCGCTGGGTGCGGCGGTCGGCGCGCACCGCACGGATGTCGGCCGCCCGCATCGCCACCCGGCTGGACGAAACCTTCCACGGCATCGACACCATCAAGCTGAACACCATCGAAGCGCGCGAGGCGGGCCGCTTCACTGGCGATCTCGACGGTTTCGTGACTGCCCAGATCAAGGCCGAGGCCGGACAGGCGGGCATCCCGGCGATGATGGATATCGTGGCGGGCATCGGGTTCTTCGGGGTGCTGACCTACGGCGGCTTGCAGATCATCGAGGGTACCAAGACGGTGGGCGAGTTCATGTCGTTCTTCACCGCGATGGCGCTGGTCTTCGAGCCGCTGCGCCGGATCGGCAACGTCAGCGGCGCCTGGGCGGCCGCCCTTGCCAGCCTGGAACGGCTGCACGCCATATTCGAGGCGCGCCCGACGATCCTGACCCCCGCCAGCCCGGCCGCACTGGCGGTAAAGCCGCAAGCCGCCGATATCGTCTTCGACGACGTCAGCTTTGCCTATGGCGAACAGCCGGTGCTGCGCGGCGCCAGCTTCACGGCCAAAGCGGGTGAAACGACAGCCCTGGTAGGTGCTTCGGGGGCCGGCAAAAGCACGGTGTTCCGGGTCCTGGCGCGGCTGGTCGATGCGCAGACCGGCCGGGTGACGGTTGGCGGCACCGCGGTCGAGGCGCTGGAGCTGGAAGCCCTGCGCAGCCTCTTCGCAGTCGTCACCCAGGACGCGCAGCTTTTCGACGAGACGGTGCGCGACAACATCCTGCTGGGGCAAGGAGCCGGACGGCTGGACGCGGTGGTCGAGGCCGCCCACGTCGCCGATTTCCTGCCCAAGCTGGCGCATGGCATCGACACTTCCGCCGGGCCGCGCGGCTCTGGCCTTTCGGGCGGCCAGCGCCAGCGCGTCGCCATCGCCCGCGCCCTGCTGCGCGACGCGCCGATCCTGTTGCTGGACGAGGCTACCAGCGCCCTTGACGCTGCCAGCGAAGCGGTGGTGCAGGAGGCGCTGGAGCGGCTGAGTCACGGTCGCACTACGCTGGTGATCGCACACCGGCTGGCGACGATCCGGCAGGCGCACAAGATCGTGGTGATGGACCAGGGCCGGGTGGTCGACGAGGGCCGCCACGAAGACCTGATCGCCCGCGGCGGCATCTATGCCGATCTCTACCGGCTGCAGTTCTCCGAGTGACCCGGGTCACGGCCTTGCGTAGAACGCGGCCAGCTTTGACGGATCGGCTCCCAAAAGGTAGCGGGCCAGGGTCAGCAGGTTGCGCGCCCCGCGCAGCACCCAGCCCTGGCGCAGGTAGCGCTCGGCGCTAGTGAAGGCGGTGGCGTCCAGTTGCCGCAACCGCCCCTTCAGGGCGCGCACCAAAGCCACGTCTTCCATCAGCGCAATATCGGGATAGCCGCCCACGCGGTCATACAAGTCGCGGTGAACCAGCAGCCCCTGGTCGCCATAGGGCAACCCAAGGCGGCGCGACCGCCAGTTCGCCCAGGCCGCCACCCGCCGCGCTGCACGCCCCTCGGTGCGAAACGCCAAACGGAAGTACCCCGCCTTGCCCGGATGATGGCAGACATGATCCAGCACCGCCTGCGCCCAGCCCGAACCCAGTCGGGTATCGGCATGCAGGAACAGCAGCCAGTCGCCCCCCGCCCGCGCCGAGCCCCGCGCCAACTGGCCACCGCGCCCCGGCGCACCTTGCAGCAGGATCGCCCCCGCCTCGCCGGCCAGCGCGGCCAGACCGTCGCGCGAGCCGCCGTCGCTGAGGATCAGTTCACGGATCAGCCCGGCCTCCAGCCCTTCGGTCAGCGCCGCCAGCGTGCCGGGCAGCGCCTCTGCGGCGTTCAGCGTCGGGATGATGATCGAGACCGGGGCGCGCATCGGTTCTTTCGCCGGACAGGGGACAGCCTATATGATGAGGCGAGGCAAGCAAGGAATGGCACATGGCGGGCGAGGCGGCAACGGACAGGCGGGTCTACCGGATCGGCGGCGCGGATCGCGTCGATTTCCTGCAAGGCCTGGTCAGCAACGATGTCGGCAGGCTGGCCCACGGGCTGGTCTATGCCGCGCTGCTGACGCCGCAGGGCAAGTACCTGGCCGATTTCTTCCTGGTGCCGCAGGACGACGCCGTCCTGCTGGACGTCAAGGACGCGATCTGCCGAGGCAGCGCTGCAGCGGCTGTCGATGTACAAGCTGCGCGCCAAGGTGGACGATCGCGCCGTGGGAGGTCACGTCACTCGCGGCCTCGGCGATGCGCCCCGGGGCGGCTTTGCCGATCCGCGCCACCCGTCGCTCGGCTGGCGCGCCTACGGCGCCCGAGACCGGCAGCGCGCCCGCGATCGACTGGGACGCCCTGCGCGTCGCCGCCTGCGTCCCCGAAACCGGCATCGAGTTGATCCCGAACGAGACCTTCCTGCTGGAAGCCGGGCTTCGAGCGCCTGCACGGCGTCGATTTCCGCAAGGGCTGTTACGTCGGCCAGGAGGTCACCGCGCGGATGAAACACAAGACCGAACTGCGCAAGGGGCTGGCAACGGTCGCGGTCGAAGGAGCGGCGCCGGTCGGCACGGGGATCACGGCGAACGGCAAACCGGCGGGCACGCTTTATACCCAGTCGGCAGGGCCGCGGCATCGCGTATCTGCGATTCGACAGGGCGGGCGAAACCATGCAGGCCGGTGAGGCAAAGGTCACCTGGCCCGCCGCTTGACGGGGCCCTTGTCCTTCTTCTCTTTAAAAATACGCCAATCCGACGCCTGCCAGGTGCACGTCCCAGGCCATGACGCGGCAATCCAAAATGGCGGGCGGGCGCAGCCCGCTCAATCTGGCAAGGGATCGGCCCGCGATCAGGCGCGCTCGGAGTATTCCATCGTCTCGGTGTTGACGACGATGTCCTCGTCCTGCCCGACGAAGGGCGGCACCATCACCCGCACGCCGTTGTCCAGAATCGCCGGCTTGAAGCTGTTGGCGGCGGTCTGGCCCTTCACCACCGGCTCGGTCTCGACGATCTTGCAGGTCACCTTCTGCGGCAGCGTCGCGTTCAGCGCCTCGTGACTCGTAATACTCGATGTGGATCGTCATGCCGTCCTGCAGGAACGGGCGACGGTCGCCGAGAATCTCGGCGGGCAGTTCGATCTGCTCGAAGGTCTCGGTGTCCATGAACACCAGCATGCCGTCGGTTTCGTAGAGGAACTGCTGGTCCTTCTGGTCCAGCCGCACCTTCTCGACCTTGTCGGCGGAGCGGAACCGTTCGTTCAGCTTCGAGCCGTTGCGCAGGTTGCGCAGTTCGACCTGGGCGAAGGCACCGCCCTTGCCGGGCTTGACGTGGTCGACCTTGACGGCGGCCCACAGGCCGCCATTGTGCTCCAGCACGTTGCCGGGACGGATTTCGTTTCCGTTGATTTTCGGCATGTGTCAAAACCATGGCAAAAGGTTGATCATAAGTTGTCGCACCCTATATCTTGGCAGGTGAACCGAGGCAAGGCGACTATATACGGTATGCGGTAGCGCTACAGGTATGCACTGGACGCATAGCAGACATTCCAAATGGGAATTACCGAATCGCTCAGAACAGGCCATATTGGCCGCCACGCCAGAAAACGCAAGAGCAAGAAAACAAAGGACGACGAAATGAGAGATTTCGTTGACGGCACGGCTTTCAACTACGAACAGGGTCAGCGCGTCGCGCAAGCTGTTCGCGGCCGTTGTGCTCGCCGCACTCGACGACGCGATTGCCGACGACAAGAAATACGGCAACGGCCCAGAGCAGATCGCCCGCTGGGCGCGCTCGCGCGATGGCCGCGAGGTGCTGTCAGCTGCGCCGGTATCGACCCGAACGAGCGCGTCGTGTCGGGCCTGATGGAGTTCGTGTCGAAAGGCGTGCGCACCTCGGTGGCGCTGCAGCCGCGAGGAAAGCGAACGCCGCAATGCCGCACTTCAGGCCGAAGCCGCCTGACACCGCTTCGATATCGCTGACGAAAGCGCGTCCCCCGGGGCGCGCTTTCGTCGTTTTCAGAGGATGTAGCGCCAGATGCCCGATGACATCCATTCCATCGCGGCCAGCATCGCGATGACCAGACGCATCGGCCAGCGGCGGAACCGCAGCAACAGCAAAACACACAACAGCATCGACACGCCCAGTTCCAGCGGCCCGACGATCTGTGCGTGAAAGCTGCGGTCCCAATAGCTGAACGGGCTTTCGAACACCCAACGACTGACCGGCCAGAAATGCATCCGGGCATCGTGGTTGTGCAGCGGGAAATCCATCGCAAGGTGCAGGAACCCGGCGCCCGCGAAGGCGATGCCCGCCGCGCTCTTGCGCCAGGCCGCCAGCGCCAGCAGGGCGCCCCAGATCACGAAGCTGTTGTCGATGGCGAAGACCTGTTGCCAGGCGTCGGAATAGTAAAGCTCGCGAAACACCTTGCGCGGCGGGATGCCCAACACGTAGATCGAGGTGCCCACCATCGCGTAAAGGGACAGGTCGGGCAGGACGGCCCCGAACAACGCCGCCGCCGTCACCCGCGGCTGACCGGGCCGTCCGAAGGCGCTGAGGCCGAAGATCAGATGTGCAGGCGTGTTCACCCTGGCAGGCCCTTTCTAAGGGCGCTGAAGCCCGCTATCCCCAGATGACCTAGGCGAAGAGGATGCCATGGCAAAGGCCATCATGATCCAGGGCACCGGCTCGAACGTCGGCAAGTCGATGGTCGTGGCCGGTCTGGCGCGGGCCTGCGCGCGGCGCGGCCTGTCGGTGGCGCCGTTCAAGCCGCAGAACATGTCGAACAACGCCGCCGTCACGGCCGACGGCGGCGAGATCGGCCGCGCCCAGGCGCTGCAGGCCCGCGCCGCGCGGCGCGATCCGGTCGATCGACATGAACCCGGTGCTGCTGAAACCCGAAACCGACACCGGCGCGCAGGTGATCGTGCAGGGCCAGCGCTATCGCCACCATGCAGGCGCGCGACTACGGCCGCGCCAAGGCGACGCTGCTGCCGCGCGGTGCTGGAGAGCTTTCGGCGGCTGGCGGGCAGACGCCGATCTGGTCCTGGTCGAGGGCGCCGGCAGCCCGGCCGAGATCAACCTGCGCGCGGGCGACATCGCCAACATGGGCTTTGCCGAGGCCGCGGGCGTGCCGGTGGTACTGGTCGGCGACATCGACCGCGGCGGCGTGATCGCCCAGCTCGTCGGCACCCATGCCGTGCTGCCCGCCGCCGACCGCGACCGGATCACGCGGCTTCCTGGTCAACAAGTTCCGCGGCGATGTCAGCGCTGTTCGACGACGGGCTGAGCGCGAGATCGCACAGCCGCACCGGCTGGCGCGTCGCTCGGCGTCCTGCCGTGGTTCGACGACGGCCTGGCGACTGCCCGCCGAGGACGTGATGGACGTGGCCTCTGCGCGCCGGGGGCGATTTGCAGGATCGCGGTGCCGCGCCTGACGCGGATCGCCAATTTCGACGATCTCGATCCGCTGGCCGCCGAACCCGGCGTAAGCGTCGAGATCGTCGAACCCGGCCGGCCGCTGCCCGGCGACGCGACGCTGGTGCTGATCCCCGGCACGCAAGTCGACCATCGCCGACCTGGCGCATTTCCGCGCGCAGGGCTGGGACATCGACCTGGCCGCGCATGTCCGGCGCGGCGGACATGTGCTGGGCCTCTGCGGCGGCTACCAGATGCTGGGACGCCGGATCGCCGATCCGCAGGGGCTGGAGGGCGCCGCGACCGCGGTCGACGGGCTGGGGCTGCTCGACGTGGCGACCGCGATGCAACCGGCAAAGCGTCTTGCGCTAAGCAAGGCGCGCTATCTGCCCACCGGCGATCCGGTCAGCGGCTACGAAATACATCTCGGCCAGACCGACGGGCCGGACCTTGCGCGGGCCTGGCTGGATATCGACGGGCGCGCGGAAGGCGCGGCCAGCGCCGATGGCCGGGTGCGCGGCTGCTACCTGCACGGCCTCTTCGCAGCCGATGCCTTCCGCGCCGCCTACCTGGCAGAAATCGGCGCGCAGGCGTCGGGGCAAGGCTATGACGCGGGCATCGAGGAGGTTCTGGACAGGCTGGCCGACCACATCGCGGCGCATGTCGACATCGACCGGGTGTTGCAGCTGGCGGCGGACCTGGAATTGCCTTGAGGCTAGTGGTGGGTTGCACCCACCCTACAATGCCCGCATGGAAACGCTTATTCCAGGTCGCGCATCGCGATGGCGCGCTGGATCTCGCGCCGCACCAGGCGCCGCACATTGCGGGTGATGCGTTCGCCCATGACGCCCTGAAGCTCGTCGAGCACCATTTGCGACACCATGCTGCGCAGCGCCGCTTCGTCCAAGACCGCATCGTCGAACAATTCGAAAGGTTCGTCCTCGTCCTCGTCGTCCGCTGGGCCGGCTTGCGCCCCGTCTGGCTGCGCATCCAGTGGCAGCTCTTCGGCTTCAGCTGTTTCAGGATCATTTTCGTGATCGTCCGAACCGGGCGTAGTGGGCCCCGCGCGCCGGTCCCTGCCGTACAGCACGTCGGCGGCCGATCCCACGTCTTCAGACCCGGACCCGGCCGGTTCGTCCTCGATCGGATCCTCGTCGGCCAGCGCCTCGAACACCGCTTCGGTCACGTCGGCCTCGGCTTCCGCCATATCGTCCTCGGGGTCATCGAATGCGGCGATTTCCTCTGCCGCTTCCACGGCATCCTCGGCCTCGGCCAGATCGGCCAGGTCCGCTTCTTCTTCGTCAGCCAGCGCCTCGCTCCGGTCCGCTGCGTCCTCGGGGTCTGCTTCCCACACGGCGGTTTCCATGTCTTCCGTCGCTTCGGTATCGTCGACGTCGACGTCGGCGAAGTCGGGGATCTCGGGCGCGTCAGAAGCCGCGACTTCGCTGCCGTCGGGTTCCCATTCATCGGGCGATTGCTGCAACGCGGCTTCCAGTTCGGCGATGCGCTGTTCCAGCGTCTGCCGCGACTCGGCGAAACGTTCCTGCCGTTCGACCGAGTTCGCCTGTCTGGGCGTCGGGCATGCCATCCGTGTCAGCCACTGCCGCGGCGTTCTCAAAGGCGTCGGCCTCGTCCGCGCCCGCATCGGTCTCGGCCTTGACCGCTTCTTCCGTCGCCTCGACCGCATCCGCCTCGTCATCCGCGACGCGCAAGGCGGGCGTCAGAACGAACCGCTCTTTCGCGCCCTCGGAAATCTTCTTTCGCCGGTTCAGCGGCGAGGGGTCTTCTGAAACAAGCCGCCGGATCGACGACAGGACGTCCTCGATTTCGGCGTTGCTTACGGGATCGGACATGCTCGGCCCTCGGCTCTGGTTATTAGAGTCTCTGTTTTCCAGTGAGTGTAGTCCGACCCAGCGTACCGCACAACTCTTAGCGCTATGTTTAATTCTTGCCGAGACGTTTGAGCACCCGCTCCAGCGCCTCGCCTTGCGGGCTGATCGTGCGCAGGGGATGCCGCGTCGCGGTGTTGTAATAGACGGCGGGGTCGTAGGTGATGATGCCCAGGCGCAGGTGCTCGACCGTCAAAAGGCCCATCGCGGACATCAGCGAATAGACGGTCACGTATTGCTGGGTCTCGGCCGAGATCAGGTTCGAACGGGCGTCCAGCAATTCCTGCTCGGCGTTCAGCACGTCAAGCGTGGTGCGCGAGCCCAACCGCGCCTCTTCCCGCACCCCGTTATAGGCGATCTGCGCGGCGCTGACCTGGCGGCGGCTAGCCTCGGTCGTGGCGGCGGCGACGACCATGCTGGCCCAGGCATTGCCGACGTTCTGCTTGACGATGACAACCGCCTGCAACAGCGCCGCCCGCGAAGCGTCGGCGCGCGCCACCGATTGCCGCGCGGCAGAGCGCAACTGGCCCCCGGCATAGACCGGCACGTTGATCGTCAGGTTGGCGCTGGTGGTGAACGGACCCTCGTCGATCAGCGCGGTCGACGCGCCGATCGAGGCGTTCGGACCCATTGCCGCACGGGCGCGGGCCACGTTCAGTTCTGCGGCGGCGACATTGTGCCGGGCCTCGTCGATAGACGGGTGCCGCCGGACCGCGACGGCCTTGGCCGCCGTTTCCGACCTGGCGGTGACGGGGGGCGCAGGCGGCCAGCGCAACTGGCCGGGATAGCGCCCGATGACGGCCTTGTAGGCCTCGCGCGCGATCGCCAGGTCGCCCTGCGACGCGGCATAATTGCCGCGCGCTGCGGCCAGTCGCGCCTCGGCGATCGACACGTCGGTACGGGTGACTTCGCCGACCGCGAACCGGTCTCGGGCGGCACGCAGTTCCTGGGTAATCAGGCGCACGTTGCTTTGGCTCAGCGACACGGCCTGGGCGGCGCGGATGACTTCCATGTAGCTTTGCACGGCGTTCAGAAGCACCTGCTGCTCCAGATCCAGCAGCGCCGACCGCAGGCCAAGAACGATCTCTTTCGCGGCATCGGTGGCGAAGGCGGTGACGCCGTTGTCGAACACCGTCAGGCGGGCGTTGAGCGTCAGGGTGCTGGTCCAGTTGTCGCCGGGGCCCGAGACGGGGTCGGAATACCCGGTGCGCGAGACGAAATCGACCACCGGCCGCAACCCTGCCATCGCCTGCGCCACGTCTTCGTCGGCGACGCGCAGAAGAGCGCGGTTCTGGTCGAGGATGTTGGAGTTCTTGTAGGCCGAGATCAACGCGTCGGTCAGCAATTCCGCCCGCGCCGGATCCGCCGCGCCAAGCCCAAGGCACAGCATCGCGACAATGGCGCAGATGCCGCGTCGAACCCCACCTTGCGCCCTGACCATCATGATTGCCAAATCTCTACCCATTCACCGTCTGTGCCGTCGGTCAAAACTCGAACGCCGGCTGCCGCTGGAACCCGGTCAGCACGGGGGCCGATGCGTTGAAGGCGTAGCGCCAGGTCACCCGGCCGTCGGTCTTCAGCCCGACCCGGGCCACGCCCAGCACGCCCTCCATGAAGATGCAGCCGATCCTGCCGCCGTCCTTCAACTGCTCCAGCAGGCCTTCCGGCACATCCTGCACCGCGCCCTCGACGATGATCACGTCATAGGGTCCGTGCTGCGGCGCTCCATCGGTCAGCGGGCCCTCGCTGACGGCAACATTGTCCGCGGCGATCTCCGACAGCAGGCTCTGGGCATCTGCCGCCATCGACGCATCCTCTTCCACCGCCACCACGGCCTCGGCCAGCCGCGACAGGACGGCGGCGGAATAGCCATAGCCGCACCCCAGGTCGAGAACCAGGTGATCGGGCTGAATATCCAACGCGTCCAGCAGCTTGGCGAAGGCGCGCGGGTCCAGCACAACGCGGGCCTCGCCCAGGTCCACATGCTCGCCCATATAGGCGGTCTCGCGCGCGGCTTCCGGAACGAAGCGTTCGCGCGGCACCGTCAGCATCGCGTCGATGATCGGAAACTTGGTGACGTCGGAGGGGCGGACCTGGGTGTCCACCATCATCGTGCGGCGCGCGGCGTAATCGGTCATGCGGCTGAACTCTTTGGTCTGACTGTCGAGGGGGTTCTGACACAGTTTCAAAGACCGGACAACTCGCGATCGGCAACGAGGCGCGCCCGCGCGTCAAACGTGTCTGGCGAGGCACGACCTATGGGCGATCAATCGCCGTTTCCAGCCGCGGTCCGACCGCTGCCTCGCCACCCGCGCTTGAGGTCACCCGACCCGCGCCGCCCCTTCGGAAAGCGCCCTCAGCTTGGCATAGGCGATATCGGGATCGACTGCGCCGAATCCCGCGAATGTGCCGAATCCGCAATCGCTGCCCGCGATCACCCGGTCGGCGCCGACGATATCTATGAACCGTTCCAGCCGCTGCGCGACAAGCTCGGGATGCTCGACGAAATTTGTCGTCGTATCCACAACGCCCGGCACCAGCACCTTGTCGTCCGGGATATCCGCCTTGCGGTCGCGGAAGGTGGTCCATTCGTGGCCGTGGCGCGGGTTCGAGGTCTCGAAAAGCACATAGCGCGCCTTGGCCGCCATCAGCGTGTCAAACATTTGCGCCATCGGGATGTCACAGACATGCGGGCCCTCGTAATTGCCCCAGCAGATGTGGATGCGCACCTTGTGCTCGGGCACGTCCCGCAGCGCATGGTTCAGCGCATCGACATGGGAATTGGCAACCTTGACGAACTCGGCGTCGGAAAGATCGGTGAATAGCATGTGGCGCGACAGCGCCAGATCGGGGCAGTCCAGTTGCAGGTCGAGGCCCGCCGCGACGATGGTTTCGTATTCCTCTTTCATCGCGTCCGCCAGCGCCGCCAGATACGCCTCGCGGGTCTGGTAGTAGTCATTCTGCAAAAACAGCGAGATAACCCCTGGCGAGGCCGCATTCATGAAACCGCGCCCGGCCCCATGCTCGGACATCGCCGCCTTGAGGTTGGCGATATCCTTCTGCAACTCTCCCTGCCCCTTGGATTTCACTTGCCCAACACACATCGGGCGCGCGTATTTCGGCGTGCCGCCATCCTCGGCCAGGCGCTTGAGAAACGACGGAAACAGCTTCAGATCGGCGGGCGCGTTGCGGGGACTGTCGCCGTCGAACCCCGTGTAGCGATCCTTGACGTAAGTCGCATAGCTGATCTTCGAGGTCTCGCCGTCGCTGACGATATCGATGCCCGCGTCGACCTGCTTCTTCACCGTCTCGGATACCGCCGCCGTCATGCAGGCGTCGAAGGCCGCGGCGTCGTAGTCCCTGCCATGCTCGCGTGCAAAGATGAAATCGACGACGTCCTGCGTCCTGGGCAGGCTGCCGACATGGGTGGTCCGAATACGGGTCATCTTGCGCCGGCCTTTCGTTTGCATTGCAGTCGCCGGCGAACCGGTCACGCCCAGTTCGCCGGGCTTCGGATCATTCTCGCCAGGTCGGGCCGGCCGGATCGTCGGTCGCCACCACGTGAAAAAGCGCGGCCTCGCCGGTCATCGATGGCCATGCCGTGTGGTTCAGGTTTTCCGGCACGCTCATCGTGTCGCCGGGAGCCAGGGTGGCCTCGCCGGCGGCGAAATCGTCGCCCGCCTCCCAGACCACGCGCCAATGCCCCCTGACCGGCATCAGCACCGAGGGCCGGTCGTGCCGGTGCATCTGGGTGGTCGCCGACCCGCGCGTCAGCAGCCCGACCTCGAAGCCCGGCTTGTCGCGCAAGAGGCCCTTCTCGCCGATCACCAGCACCGGCTTGCGGTCGGCCATCGCCACCATGTCGTGATAGCGCGCCACATGGTTCGGCAGCACCTCGCGCGCGGTCGGCTCGGGGAAGGCTTTCAGCTCGTCCTCGGTCAACATCGGCATCGGCTTCACGCCCTCGGGCAGGCTTTGTCCCTTCTTGCTGTCGAAAAGCTTGCCATTCTCGCCCAGCACCAGCCCGTGGTCGCGCGCATCCTCGATCACCTGCGGCGCCCAGATTACGCCGCCGCCGGCATCGTCGCCGCCCAGTACCGCCATGATCATCCCGTAGTCGGTGCCGATATTCTCGAAGCCGCGGAAAATCCCGGTGGGGATATTGATGATATCGCCCTCTTCCAGCACCACCTCGCCCGCCTTGCCCCAGCGGCCCCAGAAGAACCGCCATCGGCCCTTGAGTACGAAGAACACCTCTGCCGTGCGGTGGCTGTGCAGCGAGTTGCGGCATTTCGGCGGCTGTCCCGCCGCGCCGATGTTGAATCCGTGCGGGATCGAGATGTGCACGTGCTGGTCAGGCGACTTCGCTGACGCCGCCGCCGATGATGGTGAAGTTTTCCTTCTGGTCGCTGCCCGGCGTATGGGCGTCGATAAAGGCGGTCTTGCAGGGGATCAACTCGCCATACCGGACGATGCGGGCTTCCATGTCTTGCGGGGTCATTGTCCGTTTCCTTGTGGTGATTTCCAATTGGCGAGGACGCCCAATCGGGCGGATCGAGCCCTCAGCCGCTCTGCAGCAAGATCTGCTTCCAGATCGCGATTTCATCGTAGAGCGCGAATTCGCGGCGCAGGCCGATGCCATCCGCTCCGTACGGCCCGTATTCGGCGTGGCTCATCCCCATCACATGCACCTTCGCCCCGGTCGGCGCGCCGAACGCGCCCCAGCCGTCATGGGTGCCGTCCAGCGACCAGCGCAAGGCCGCGCGCGGGCTCAGCATGTCGCCATCCATACCGATCTGGTGGTGGATCCTGAACTCCGCCGACGGAAACGCCGCCCGCAGCCCGACCCAGAATTCGCAGACCTGCTCGCGGCCATAGGCGGTCTGCGCCCCGGAATATTCGCCGATCACCGCGCGGTCATAGGCGGTCAGGATGTGGTTCACGTCATGGTTCATCACCCGGGTCAGGCTATCGGCATAGTGCTGGCCCCATTCGTTGTCGTTGCCGCGCCCGTGATAACCGCCATCGACATCCATGTCGGGCGAGAAAGGCCTGGCCGCCTTTTCCACCCCGCCCTCTCGTTCGATCAGATGTCGAGCATAGTCGCGCGGGTCCATGCCCAACTGTCGGACGATGCCGCCATAATCGCGCACCAGCCATTCGTCATAGATGGTGTCGGCCTTCGCCGCGCAGTCGGCAATGACCCGGACTACCCATTTCCTGCCCGTCGCCTTGCCGAAGGCCCCGTCGCGCGAGTGCGTCGCCTTGGTCAACAGGCGGTGCGACGACAGATAGCCGGTCTCGTCATCGCCCGACCAGATAACATCCTCGCCCAACAGTTCGCGGTCGGGAAACTCGTTGATCGTCGCAAGCGTCGAGGCGATGACCGCCTTGATTGCCGCGCTGGATACCCATGGGGGAGCGCACCGGGATATCGGCGGCATAATAATGATCCAGCGTCGCGACGCCGCGATCCTCCCAGATCTCCTTGGTGATCCCGATGATGTAGTCGGGAAAATCCTTCCAGCGGTTCGAAAACCCCTTCATCGCGGCCATCCTTCGGGTATGCGGGCCGATCCGCGCAGGATCAGCGGTCCGTCGATTTCTGTCTTCTGTGCCGGGCGCGCCGGGTCGTCGATCTGCGCCAATATGGTTTCCACCGTCGCGTCGACCATGCGGTTGACCGGCTGGCGCACCGTGGTCAGGTCATAGGCGGCCCATGCCGCCAGCGGCACATCGTCATAGCCCACTACCGACACCTCGCCCGGCACGTCGCACCCAAGCTCTTGCCGCAGCGTGTCCAGGACGGCGAAAGCCATGTGATCGTTGCCGACGAAAATCGCATCCGGCGGATCGGCCCGCGCCATCAGGGTTCGCGTCGCCTTCGCCGCCGCCTCGCGGTCGTACATGCCGTCGATCGCGGCCAGCAGATCGCTGCCCTGCGCCGTCAGCCCGTCCCTGAACCCGGCCAGACGGTCGCGCCCGGTCGAGGACCCTTCCCACCCGGCAATCGTCGCGATGCGCCGATGCCCGCCCGCGACAAGGAACTCCGCCACCTTGCGCCCGCCCTCGAGGTTCGCCGAAGTCACCGAGGACTGGCCCGATCCGTCCTGCCGCCGGTTGAACATCACCACCGGGATGCCTTCCGCCGCACAGCGCGCCGTCAGGTCCGAGGTCATCGCCACCGAGGCGGTGATGATCCCGTCGACCCGGTAGTCCAGCATCTGCCGCACGATGTTGCCGATGCCCTCCATCGTCTGCTGCACGGTGAAGATCAGAATATGATAGCCGCGCGCCTGCAACGCGTTCGACAGCCGCTCGATGGCGACGGGATAGAACTGGTTGTCGAGGTAGCTGACCACCAGCCCGATGATCCGGCTCTTGCCAGTGATCATCGCGCGCGCCAGCGGGTTGGGGCGATAGCCGAGTTCTTCCGCCGCGCGGCGCACCTTGTCGGCGGTGGTCTTCGACGCCGACGCTCCCGGCGTGAATACCCGGCTGACCGCGGACTGGCTGACGCCGGCCCGGCGCGCGACATCCATGGATGTCACCTTGTCGTTCATGGCCTTTCGCCAGCCCGGCTCATTCCGCGGCGGTCCCATAAGCGACGTTTTTTCCGCCATAACGGCGCACCCGCAGATTGCACTGCTCGGCATGGCCGACGAAGCCCTCCAGCATGCACAGGCGCGAGCCGTACTCGCCGATCATCGCCGCCGCCTCGTCGGTCAGTCACTTTCTGATAGCTGTGGGTCTTCAGGAACTTGCCGACCCAAAGCCCGCCGGTATAGCGCCCGGCCTTCTTGGTCGGCAGCGTGTGGTTGGTGCCGATCACCTTGTCGCCGTTGGCGACATTGGTGCGCGGCCCGAGGAACAGCGCGCCGTAGTTGGTGCATGTTGTCGAGGAACCAGTCGTCGCGGTCGGTCATCACCTGCACATGCTCGGAGGCGATGTCGTTGGCGACCTCCAGCATCTCGTCGTAGGTGTCGCAGACGATCACCTCGCCATAGTCGCGCCCAACTGACGCTGGCCGTCTCGGCGGTCGGCAGGATCTTCAGCAGCCGGTCGATCTCGGCCATGGTCGCCTCGGCCAGCTTGCGGCGAGTTGGTCAGCAGAACCGCCGGCGAGTTGTAGCCGTGCTCGGCCTGGCCCAGCAGATCGGTCGCGCACATCTCGGCGTCGACGGTTTCGTCGGCGATCACCATGGTTTCGGTCGGACCGGCGAACAGGTCGATGCCGACGCGGCCGAAAAGCTGCCGCTTGGCTTCGGCGACAAACGCGTTGCCCGGCCCGACCAGCATGTCGACCGGCTCGATCGTCTCGGTGCCGAGCGCCATCGCGCCGACCGCCTGCATGCCGCCGAGCACGTAGATCTCATGCGCGCCGCCCAGGTGCATCGCCGCGACGATGGCCGGGTGCGGTTCGCCGTTCACCGGCGGGGCCGAGGCGACGATGCGCGGCACGCCCGCCACGTTGGCGGTCAGCACCGACATATGCGCCGAGGCCACCATCGGGAACTTGCCGCCCGGCACGTAGCAGCCGACCGACTGCACCGGGATGTTGCGGTGCCCCAGGATCACGCCCGGCATCGTTTCGATCTCGATATCGGTCATCGCAGTCGCGCTGGGCCTGGGCGAAAGTCGCGGATCTGGGTCTGCGCGAACCTGATGTCGTCCATGTCGCGGGCCGAGACCTTGCTGCATCGCCGCCTCGATCTCGGAGGCGGACAGGCGGAACGACGCGGGCTCGTACTTGTCGAACTTCGCACTCAACTCGCGCACCGCGGCGTCGCCGCGCGTCTCGATATCCTTCAGCGTCGTCTCGACGATGGCGCGGACCTTTGCGTCGTCCTCGGCGCGCTCGGCCTCGGGCTTGCCGCGCTTTCAGATGGGTAATCGTCATCTCTTCATCCTCAGTCTGCGGGACGGGCCGGCTCTCGCTTGCCCTCGTCGTAGCTTTCCCAGCCCTCGCCGTCGAACACGTCGCGGCCCAGTTGCGCCAGTACGGCGGCGAAATCGACCGACACCGGATTGTCGGCAATCCGCCCGTCTTCGACGCGCCAGAAATCCATGTAAGGAATGCGCACGCGCTTGCCGGTGGGCGCTATGCCCATGAACGCGCCCGAATGCGTCGCCTCGATATGGCCGAAACAGGCGGCCCATTCGCCGTCGGCCATGAAGTGTTCGGTCTTGTAGTCGCGGTCTGTGAATGCGGCACGGATTGGCAGCTGCCAGTTGCGGCGAAACTCCTCGACGCCACGCTTGGTGCCGCATCCCTGGTTGCCGCGCCACAGGAAATCCTCGTGGAAATAGCGGGTCATGTCGTTTTCGCCCGCGGCAAGACCGTCTTCCATCCGGCGCACCGCCGCCAGGCTTTCGGCGCTTTGCCGCGCGTGTTCCTCGGCGCTCATTACGACAGGCGCTCCCCGCTGGTGGCGTCGAACAGGTGGCAGATCGCGGCGGGAACCGAGGCGCTTATCCGGGTCGTCGATCTCGGCGCGGTAGTCCTTGTCGGCGCCTTGATCGAGACCAGCGCGCCGCCGGCCTTGACGGTGATCATCGTGGCGTCGCCAAGAAGTTCCAGCGAATAGATCGGTGCGGTGATCTCGCCCTGCGCCGACAGGCCTGCATCCTCGGCGCGGAAGCCGAGGGTCACCGGGCCGTCGGGGCCGGTCAGACCGGGGATCGAGACGTTCTTGCCGGTGAAGATGCCGCCTTTCAACGTGCCGTCCATCAGGTTCATCGCCGGGTTGCCGATGAAGCTGGCGACGAAGGTGTTGGCCGGCATGTCGTAGATCTCGGTCGGCGTGCCGACCTGCTGCACGATGCCCTTGTTCATCACCACGACGCGGTCGGCCAGCGTCATCGCCTCGATCTGGTCGTGGGTGACGTAGACCGTGGTGACCTTCAACTCGTGGCTGAGGTTCTTGATCTGCGCACGCGTCGAGACCCGCAGCTTGGCGTCTAGGTTGCTGAGCGGTTCGTCCATCAGGAACACGTTGGGCTGGCGCACGATGGCGCGGGCAAGCGCGACGCGCTGGCGCTGACCGCCGCGACAGTTCGGCGGGGCGGCGGTGCAGGAATTCGTCCAGCTCGACCATGGCAGAGGCGCGGCGCACCCGCTCGTCATGGGTCGACGGGGTCGGATCTTGCGCACCTTCAGCGGAAAGCGGATGTTCTCGTAGACATTCATGTTCGGGTAGAGCGCGTAGCATTGGAACACCATCGCCACGTCGCGGTCTTTTGGATCAAGGTCGTTGACCCGCTTGCCGTCGATCACGATGTCGCCGTCGGTGGCGTCTTCCAGCCCGGCGATCATCCGCATCGTGGTGGTCTTGCCGCAGCCCGACGGGCCCAGCAGCACCAGGAATTCCCGGTCGGCGATGGTCAGATCGAAATTCGTGCGACGCCGACAAAGCGCCCCAGCGTTTGGAGATGTTCGCAGCTGAATTTCGGCCATGTCTCACCGCCATTTTTGCATACGTATGCACAATGCATAGCTGCGAATTCAGATAGGTCCGCAAGCCTTTCCTTCAAGAATCTTGTTTCCGATTCCGCCGGAAAGAGACCTTGCGCGAATCGAATTTCACGGCAATTAAATTGCAATCGTATGCATTTTGTTTCCCGATTCGGGTAGCAGGTGTCTGCCACACCGCGGCCCGGCCGCAATGGAATGACAGGCCCGCAAACCGGGTCGAGGACCAACACGGAGGATTTCCAAGATATGAACATGTGGAAAACGGCGGCGCTCAGCTCTGCCATCGCAATCTTCAGCGGCGCCGCGGCCCTGGCCGAGTGCCCGGTCACCGAGGCCGCATCAGCATCGTCGGCAACGAATTCCCGGCCATCCAGACGGTCGCCGCCGCGCGCCATCGCCTGCGCCGAGCGGCATCGAGGCGGAATCGAACCTGACCGCCGACCACCAGAAGATCAACGTCGCGGGCATGTAGCGGCAATCCGGCGGAATACACCACCGCGATCATCGCCAACTCGTCGATCGTGGCGCTGATCAACGAGGACGTGATCCGCCCGCTGGACGATCTGGTCGCGCAGTATGGCCAGGACATCCCGAAGCGCCAGCTGATCACCATCGACGGCAAGGTCATGGCGGTGGCCTTCATGGCAAACGCCCAGCACCTGGTCTATCGCGGCCGACATGCTGGAGCAGATCGGCGTCGAGCCGCCGACGACCTACGAGGAACTGCTTGAAGCCGCCGAGACGATCCGCGCCGCGGGCATCATGGAGAACCCGGTGGGCGGCGCCTATGCCGCGGGCTGGAACCTCGCCGAGGAATTCGTCAACATGTACATCGGCCACGGCGGCGAGTTCTACAAGCCGGGCACGGCCGAAGTCGTCGATCAACAACGAGCAGGGCATCGCGACGCTGAACATGATGAAGGCGCTGACCGAGTACATGAACCCCGACTTCCTGACCCACGACACCAACGCCACCAGCGCCGAATGGGAAGCCGGCAACGTCGCGCTGATGAACATGTGGGGCATCGCGCACGGGCGTTCTGATGGACGCCGAAGGCTCCGAGCCGCGAGGTCTACGAGAACACCACGGTCGCCGGCCCGATGACCGTCGGCGGCGGCAGCATCCCGGCCTCGACCCTGTGGTGGGACGGCTGGACCGTGGCCAAGAACATCATCGGACGAAGACGCCGACGCGACCTTCCAGGCCATGGCGCACGGCACTCGCCCGCGCATCCTGAACGACGAGACGATGGGCCAGGCGGTCTGGCTGATCGACGGCTACAAGCCCGCAGCCGGTCAACGAAGGCGTGTCTGGCCGCCATGGCCGCTGGCACCAAGCCCTACCCGATGCTGCCCTACCAGGGCCTGCTGCACACCGCGTTGGGCGACAACCTCGCCGAGTTCCTGCAGGGCAAGGAAAGCGCCGAGCAGGCGCTGGCGGATGTCGAGGCGGCCTATACCGCCGCGGCCAAGGAAAAGGGCTTCCTGAACTAGAACCTGCTCGGGCGGGGCGCGCAACGCGCCCCGCCCCGCTTCGGCCCCATCGCTTTCGATCGGCAGGGCACGCGCGCACATGAAACACAAGACCTTCTTCTGGTTCGTCTTGCCGTCCGCGCTCGCGATGCTGCTGTTCATCTTCTTTCCGATGATCTCGGTCGTGTGCAGTCGCTCTACGTGGCGCACGAGCAGGTCATCATCGAGGTCGAAAACTGCGGCCCCTTCGGCTGCACCAAGACCACCACGATCGACCAGGAGGCGACCGAGGCGCTGCGCCGCGAACAGCCGCTGGGCCGGTTCGCCGGGCTCGACACCTATCTCGACCGCGGTCATCTGGCGGTGAACGAGGTCGGCGACTGCCTGGGACAGCCCGACAGGGCTGGCGCGATTTCGGCAGCCAGATGCTGAACCTGCCGTTCTACAAGGCGATCGGCTTCACGCTGACCTACACCTTCATCGTCACGCCGCTGACGATCATCTTCGGGCTTCATGATCGCGGTCGCGGTCAACAGCGCCGTCAAGGTCGCTGCGCGGCCCGCTGATCTTCTTCTCGCTGCTGCCGATGATCGTCACGCCGCTGGTCGGCTCGCTGATCCTGTTCTGGATGGTCGACGCGCGCGGCATCATCGGCGCCGCGCTGCAGGTGCTGGCGGGCGATCCGATCCTGTCGGTCAAGGCCTCGACCCCGCTGATGTGGATCATGCTGATGGTCTACGGCGTCTGGCACGCAGCACCCTTTGCCTTCATCGTCTATTACGCCGGCCTGCAGACCGTGAACACCGACACGCTGGAAGGCCGCGATGATCGACGGCGCAAACCGCTGGCAGCGCATCCGTTATGTCGTCGTGCCGCACCTGCTGCCGCTGACGACTTTCATCGCGCTGATCCAGCTGATGGACAATTTCCGCGTCTTCGAGCCGATCGTCAGCTTCGCGGCCTCGGCGCACGCGACCTCGCTCAGTTGGGCGATCTACAACGATCTGGGCGGCGAGACCCGGCAGCTGTCCTCTGCTGCCGCTACGTCGGTTCTGACAATCATCGGCGTCGCGATCCTGCTGTCGCCGGTGCTGGTGCGCACCTGGCGCGATTTCTCGAAGAGGTCCGGTCATGAGCGTCAAGGCACAACAGAAACCGCTGTCGCTGAAGCTGTTCACCGTCGGCTTCCTGGTGCTCTGGATGGCTGCTGGCCGCCTTCCCGTTTCTGTGGACGCTGTGGGGTTCGTTCAAGGTCGAGGGCGACTTCTTCTCCAAGGCCGACTGGACGAACGCGCTGTTCGGCACGCTGACCAGGGTCGAGACCGGCGACAGCTTCACCGCGCAGGGCTATTACGGCGCCTGGGTGCAGGAAGAATTCTGGCGCGCGGCGCTGAACACGGTGCTGGTCTGCCTTTTCGTGGTGACCATCTCGCTGACCTTCGGCACCTTGGGTGGCTATGCCCTGTCGCGTTCGACGCTATCGCTATGCCTTCTGGTTCCTGATCATCGCGCTGATCTTCCGCGCCATGCCGCCGATCACGCTGGTCTCGGGCTATCTGCCGGTGTTCTTCCAGTGGAACCTCTGGGGCCACCTGCCGACCGCGATCATCGTGCTGGTGGCGATCAACCAGCCGTTCACGCTGTGGATGCTGCATTCGTTTCTTCAAGAACATCCCGCAGGATCTGGACGAAAGCGCCATGGTCGACGGCTGCACCCGGTTCCAGGCGTTCCGCCATGTCATCATCCCGGTGATGTGGCCGGGAGTGATCACCACCGGGCTGTTCTCGCTTCCTTCTGGCCTATAACGACTTCGCCGTGACCGCGATGATCCTCGATCAAGGAGAACCAGACGATGGTGCCCGAAGATCGCCAGCTTCCTCGGCACCACCCAGACCAAGGGCAACGTGATGTTCGCCGTGGCCGCCGTGGTCTCGGTCACCGCACCGCTCTTCGTGATGATCATGTTCTTCCAGCGCCAGATCGTCGTCGGGCCTGACCGCCGGGGCCGTGAAGGGCTAAGATGGCGTTCCAGTCCGAAAAGGCTTTGGTCAGGGCGCATTACGCGGCCCTGGCCAGCGCCTCCCCCGACACCGTCGCCGACACCCTGGCCGAGCGCACCGCTCCCGACTGGCACTGGCGCGGGATGCATCCGTTCCACGAACAGACCGGCGCCGCAGGCCGTGGCCGCCACCTTCTGGTCGCCGTTCCTCGCCGCCTTCTCCCGCGTCCAGCGGCGCGAGGATATCTTCATCGCCGGGCTGAACGAGATCGACGGCTTCAAGGGGCGTCTGGGTCATCTCGATGGGCCACCTGATGGGGCTCCTCGACGCGCCCTTCCTCGGCATCCCGCCGACACGGCGCATCGCCATGCTGCGCTATGCCGAATTCAACCGGGTCGAGGACGGCCGGATCACCGAAACCGCGCTTTTCTGCGACCTGATCCACCTGATGATGCAGGCCGGGGTCAATCCGTTGCCGCCACAGACCGGCGCGCAATCTGGTGCAGCCCGGCCCGATGACCCACGACGGCCTGTTGCACGCCGACGCCGACCCGGCCGAGGGCGCCAAGACCCTCGCCCTGATCAACGACATGATCGGCGACATCAATGCGCACCGGCGCTTCGACACGCCGCAAGCCGAACTTGCACGCTGCTGGCACGACGACATGATCTGGTGGGGGCCTTCCGGCATCGGCGCGACCTACACCATCGACCGCTATATCGAGCAGCACCAGCGCCCGTTCCGCACCCAGATCGCCGACCGGGTGTTCAACGGCCACAAATGCCGGCTGGCCGAGGGCAACTTCGGTGGCTTTTTCGGCTGGGCCAACCTGACTTTGCGCAATTCGGGCGGCTACATGGGCCTGCCCGCCAGCACCGCCGCCGACATGCGCGTCGTCGACATCTACCGCCGCGATGGCGACAAGCTGGCCGAGAACTGGATATTCATCGACATCCTGCACTGGCTGAACATGCAGGGTTTGGACGTTCTGGGTCGGATGAAACAGCTCTGAGCCGTTGCTGTCGCCGACACGGCGACTGCCGTTTCATCGACGGCGCCGCGAGGCGCGGTCTGACCAGGAGGCCCGACTTCACCTGCACCGCGCGCTTGCCACAGCGCAACCGCCCCCCTAACCTGCCCTTTAGAAACGCGTCGACACAATCAACGATGGGACGCATCCTGGGAGGGAAAACCATGAAGAAACTCAATCTGGCGCTCGCCACATCCGTGGCCGCCGTCAGCCTGGCCGGCGCAGTGCAGGCCGACAAGCTGACGCTCTACTGCAGCGCACAGGAAGACTGGTGCCAGCTGATGGCGCGCAGCTTCGAGGAGGCCACCGGCATCGACGTCGACATGACCCGCAAGACCTCGGGCGAGACCTTCGCCCAGGTCAAGGCCGAGGAATCGCAACCCCAAGGGCGATGTCTGGTGGGGCGGCACCGGCGATCCGCATCTGCAGGCCGCCGAGGAAGGGCTGACCGAGCCCTACGACTCGCCGATGCGCGGCCAGTTGCAGGACTGGGCGATTTCCCAGGGCGAAAGCGCCGGCGACAAGACCATCGGCATCTATTCCGGCGCGCTGGGCTACGGCTACAACACCGACCTGCTGGCCGCCAACGACCTGCCCGAACCGACCTGCTGGAAGGATCTGCTGAAGCCCGAGTACAAGGGCCACGTCCAGATGGCGAACCCGAACTCGTCGGGCACCGCCTACACGACGCTGGCCACGATGGTGCAGCTGTTCGGCGAGGATGAAGGCTTCGAGTTCATGAAAGGCCTGCACGCCAACATCAACCAGTACACCAAGTCCGGCTCGGCCCCGATCAAGGCCGCCGGCGCGCGGCGAGACCACCATCGGCATCGTCTTCATGCATGACGCCGTGGCGCAGGCCGTCGCCGGCTTCCCGATCAAGGTCGTCGCACCCTGCGAGGGCACCGGCTACGAGATCGGCTCGATGTCGATCATCAAGGGCGCGCGCAACCTGGACGAGGCCAAGACAGTTCTACGACTGGGCGCTGTCGGCGGATGCGCAGAACCTCGCGCTGCAGGTCAACGCCTTCCAGGTGCCGTCGAACAAGGGCGCCGAAACCTCGCCCAGCGCGCCGGACCTGTCGACGATCAAGCTGATCGACTACGACTTCAAGAAGTACGGCTCCAGCGACGAGCGCAAGCGCCTGCTGCAGAAGTGGGACGAAGAGGTCTCGACGCTGCCGCAGTAATCCTTGCGGACTGTCACCACTGAAACGACCACCCACCCGGTCCTGATCTTCTGGATCATCGCCGGGTGGGTCGGCTTTGTCGTCCTGCCCTGGTACGGGATCGAGGACGGCTTTTTCACGTTCGAATGGCTGATCGACGGCTATCCGTTCGACGAGGATTACGCCCCGGCCGCTTTCCTGATCTGGCGCAGGGCGAAAAGCTCTGGCTGGCGCCCCTGATCCTGCCGCTTGCTCGCCCCGCTGCTCGTGCTGCGCCGGCGCAAGACCGACCCGATCTTTGCCAAGGTGCTGATCGCTGTCGGGGGCCGTCGGCTTTGCCTACCTGATCGCCCAGGGCTTCGGCATCGGCATCCGCGGCTTCACCTTCGACTGGCTCAAGGCGCCTGTTCGGCGAGCTTGGCGACCGCCAGTTCGGCATGGGCTACGGCGCGCTGCTGCTGGCCTCGTGCGTTCCTGTTCCTGTTCACCCAGGGCATCGCGGCGCGCGGCGCGATCAACGGCGATGTCTTCGTGGTCAGCGCCATCGGCGGCGTCATCGTCATCGTCGCCACCTTCGTGTTCTTCCCCATCGCCAAGATGCTGATCGCCGCCTTCATCACCGAGGACGGCGGCTATTCCGTCGCCGTCTTCGCCGCCAAGTTCTTCGACGACCGGCTCTGGGGCCTCGGCTGCCTGTCGGGGATCGCGCTGCGGCGTCGCCTGGAATTCGCTGTTCCTCGCCATCCTCGTCGGCGCTGATCACCACCGCTTCTGGGCCTGGTCTTCGCCCTTGTCGTGACCCGCTCGGGCTTTCGCTACAAGCGCGCGCTGCGCGCGCTGACGGTGCTGCCGATCATCACGCCGCCCTTCGTCATCGGCCTGGCGCTGATCCTGCTGTTCGGCCTGTCCGGCTCTGTCACCGCGCTTCGTCGCCGACCTCTTCGGCGTGCAGCCGACCCGCTGGCTCTACGGCCTGCCCGGCCTGCTGATCGCGCAGATGCTGGCCTTCACGCCGATCGCCTTCCTGGTGCTGATCGGCGTGGTCGAGGGCGTCAGCCCGTCGATGGAGGAAGCCGCGCAGACCCTGCGCGCCAACAACTGGCAGACGTTCCGCACCGTGTCGCTGCCGCTGATGCGGCCCGGGCTGGCCAATGCCTTCCTGCTCGGCTTCATCGAAAGCATGGCCGATTTCGGCAACCCGCTGGTGCTGGGCGGCAATTTCGACGTGCTGTCGACCGAGATCTTCTTCGCCATCGTCGGCGCGCAATACGACCAGGGCCGCGCCGCGGTGCTGGCCATCGTGCTGCTGGGCTTCACGCTGTCGGCCTTCTACGCCCAGCGCGCCTGGCTGGGCAAGAAATCCTACACCACGGTCACCGGCAAGGGCGACGCCGGCGTGCATCCGCTGATGCCGCGCGGCCTGTCGATCCCGGTGCTTACGTCATCGCCGGGCTCTGGGGCGGCTTCACCATCATCGTCTACGTGATGATCCTCTACGGCAGCTTCGTCGAGCTGTGGGGCGTCAACAACACGCTGACCTTCAAGCACTACGTCACCGCCTTCTCGGTCAAGTTCGGACGAGCAACGGCCTGCTGCTGGACCGGTGCCGCCTGGGACAGCTTCTGGACCACGATCAAGATCGCCGCCATCGCCGCGCCGCTGACCGCCGCCGTCGGCCTGATCACCGCCTATCTGCTGACGCGCCAGAGCTTTGCCGGCAAGAACGCCTTCGAGTTCGGCACCATGCTGAGCTTCGCCATTCCCGGCACGGTGATCGGCGTCAGCTACATCCTCGCCTTCAACGTGCCGCCGATCGAGCTGACCGGCACCGGCATCATCCTGGTCATCAGCTTCATCTTCCGCAACATGCCGGTCGGCGTGCGCGCCGGGCATCGCGTCGATGTCGCAGCTCGACAAGTCGCTCGACGAAAGCTCGCTGACGCTCGGCGCCAACTCGCTGGCAGACCTTCCGCCGGGTCATCCTGCCGCTGCTGCGCCCGGCCATCCTGGCCGCGCTGGTCTACAGCTTCGTGCGCGCCATGACCGCGATCACCGCGGTGATCTTCCTGGTCTCGGCGCGAATACGACATGGCCACCAGCTACATCATCGGCCGGGTCGAGAACAACGACTACGGCCTCGCCATCGCCTATTCGACGATGCTGATCTTCGTGATGCTGGCCGCCATCGGCCTGCTGCAGCTCCTCGTCGGCAAGCACGCAGATCGGCCGGCGCACCCAATTCGTGGCAGGAAGCTGAGGCATGGCTCAAGACGCAGAAATCGCCAGCAAGGCCGCTCCGGTCAGCTTTCGAAAGCGTCACCAAGCTCTTCGGCAAGGACGTCGTCGCGGTCGACGACATCGACCTCGAGGTCGAGGCCGGCAAGCTGGTCACGCTGCTCGGCCCGTCGGGCTGCGGCAAGACCACGACGCTGCGCATGATCGCCGGGCTGGAAATGGCCACCAGCGGGCCGGATCCTGATCGGCGACAAGGACGTCACCCAGCTGCCCGCCACCGACCGCGACGTGTCGATGGTGTTCCAGTCCTACGCGCTGTTCCCGCACATGACCGTGCTGGAGAACGTCTCCTACGGCCTGACGTTCTCGCGGCTTCGCGAAGGCCGAGACCCGCGACCGCGCGCTGGCCGGGCTCGACCTGGTCGGCCTGAAGGGCTACGACGACCGCCTGCCCAGCGAACTGTCCGGCGGCCAGCAGCAGCGCGTCGCCGTCGCCCGCGCGCTGGTGCTGGAACCGCAGGTGCTGCTGTTCGACGAACCGCTGTCCAACCTCGACGCCAAGCTGCGCCGCCAGGTGCGCGAGGATATCCGCGAGATCCAGCAGGACCTCGGCCTGACCGTCGTCTACGTCACCCACGACCAGGAAGAGGCGCTGGCGGTCTCCGACGAGATCGTCGTCATGCGCAACGCCGCCATCGCCCAGATCGGCACGCCCCGCGCAGCTCTACGACGCGCCCGCCGACCGCTTCGTCGCCGACTTCATCGGCGAGGCGAACCTGATCCCCTGCGAGATCGTCGTCGGTCGAAGGCGACGACCGCCGAGATCGCCATCGACAGCTACCGCCACCGCCTGCCGTCGCGCGGCCTGGCCCCCGGGCCCGCCACCCTGGCCGTCCGCCCCTCCCGCATTGCCCTGGGCGCGGCGCACGGATTTCGCCGCGACCGTCGCCAAGGCCACCTATGTCGGCGTCCGCATGGAATACACGCTGGAGGCTGCCTTCGGCTCGATGTTCGCCGTCCACGAAGACGTCTATGACCCTTTGGAGATCGGCTCGGCCGTTACCGTCGGCTTCGAGAACCCGGGCCCGGTGCTGGTGCCGGGGGGCTAGTTGGTTCTGGCTCCGATGTCGTCAAAGTCCGTTCAGGCCCGTCGACCTGGCGGCCAGTGGCTTTGGCCGTCATGCGGCGCGCAAGCCCGTTGTGCGCCCGATGGCTCCGTGCAAACCAAGTGATAACCAGGGCGGCGTCGAGTCTTGCCGCGTTGCCGGTTTTCTGCCAAGTCCCGGGAAAGCTATGGTCGCGGCCAATATGACACCTCGCCGCAAGGGCACCGCAACGGATCTTCTGGCCGCAATAGCAGGATTGGCCGTGCTCGCCGCCCTGATGGCAAAGCACCGGGCCTTCTTTCACGACGACGCCTACATCACGTTGCGCTATGCCTGGAACTTCGCGGCGACAGGCCTGCCGCAGTGGAATCCGGGCGAATGGGCGGAGGGGTATACCAGCGCGCTGCATGTCGGACTGATCGGCGGTTTGATGCGATGCGGGATGTCCCCCGTCGCAGCGGCACACTGGGTCAACGCGGCAGCGGCACTGGCCTTGATCGTTTTCGCCGCGAAGGCCGCACGCAGCATCGCGCCTGGTTTGGATATGCGTGCGCCGCGTGCGATGACAATCTTTGCGGTGTCGGCGTCGCCGTCGGTGGCCATATGGGTGCTGGGCGGACTGGAGGCGGTGGTCGCCGCCGCATTCCTGGCAGGCGGTCTGGCGGCCCTTTTGGCGGATTTGCGCCAGCCTGGCGGCGTGCGGCTGGTGCTTGCGGCTCTGGCCTTTGCCGGTGCCGTCCTGACCAGACTTGACACGTCGGTTTTTGTCGCCGGTGCCGGGCTGGGGCTGCTCGTTGCCGGACCGGGTGCGCTGGGGTCGCGGTTTGCGGCTGCGGCGCTTGTGGTGGGTGTTCCGGCCGTGGTGGCGTTCGCCCAGATGGGCGTGCGGTTGCAGATTTATGGCGAGTACTTCCCGTTAACCTTCTATGCCAAGACCGATCTGCCGGCTGTTCAACGGATACCAAGCGGATTGGCCTACATCGCGCGCGGGCTCATCTACGTTCCGGCAATCGGCCTGGGTGCAATTGCCCTGGCGATGGCCGTTGCGGCACGGCGGGTCAGCGGGCCGGCGCTGCTGATCTCATGGGCGGTTGCACCGCAGTTGATCTATTTTGTGTGGGCAGGTGGCGATCATATGCCGGCCGGGCGCATGTTGGTGCCGCTGGTTGCGCCGGTCGCGCTGCTGCTTCTCGCGCTCTCGACGGGGGTCTCTTCCAGGCCCCGCACCATACTTGTCGGCGCTTCGGCCCTTGCCGCGCTGGGGCTTGGAATAGCGCAGCCGCCGATGTTCAAGGATCCCGCCGCGTTCGTCGGTGAGATCGTCGGACGCCATATCGACGAGACATGGCCGGGTGGCATAACCGTCGCGCTCAACACGGCTGGGTCAACACCGTTCCATGCCCGTGAAGGGCGCATCTTCATTGACATGCTTGGGCTGAATGATCCGGTGATTGCCAAACGCGAGGCGGTGCCGATGCTTGCTTTCGGGCAGACGTGGCCGGGACATTCAAAAGGTGACGGTGCCTATGTCCTGTCGCGTTCTCCAGATCGGATCATCGTGGGCCCCGCCGAGGGGAGCGACGTGTCTGAAGCCTGGTTCCTTTCGGGCGCTGAACTGGCGAAATTGCCCGACTTCCATCGCTGCTACGTCAAAGTAGTTGAAGAAATACCCTACTCTCAGGAGTTGGCCGAGCAAGGCCCGAAGCGCCCAAACCCGCTGATCTTCACCTACTACGACCGGACCTGCCAATAGCGCACCCGCCGGCGACGCGTTGCCGTTCGCCGCAGAAAGAGCAGCGCGGTCCGATCGCCTTGAACGGTCTTATTCCACCCTCAGAGGCGCTTGTAAGCGACGAACCGTTCGGTGGTTTTCCCGATTTCATAGTTCTTTTCCAGGAACTCCACGACCTCTGGAAGCGTCTGCAGGGCGCGGTCCGACGGCCAGGGTTCGACGGGGCTGGCGTCTTGTTGGACGACGACGAAGACGGCCGGTGGTGTGCGCGTCAGATCGTCAAAAAAGCGCTTGCGCTTCGCGTTGAAATATTCGGGCTGAATTTCGGCGAGTTGCGGGTGCCAAATCGGGGCATCGGCAAAGCTTGGCCCGACGAACATGCGGCCCGAATAGACGTAAAGCTGGCTTTCCATTCCCCAGACGAAAATGCGGTCTTCGGGACCGGTGACCTCCTCTATCCATGCCGCCATTTCGCGCGATTCCGAAGGGGCGGTGAAATAGGGAACCGCAAACAGGGGATCGAGGTCTTGCCGCGGCTGGGATCCCAGCATGTGCGTCGCGTAGGCCACCCATCGTTCGTGACGGTCCTCCCAGGACTGGCAAAGGCCAAGCGCCACCAGCAAAAGCGCAAGCAGCGACCACAGCTTTCGTCTTTCTGCGAGCACCGCGCCAAGCTGTACGCCGAGGCCGATCGAGAGCGCTCCGATGAAGGGAACCGCATGGTACATCCAGCCCCGGCCCTGCGCGAAATACCCCAATATTGTGGCAAGCAGCAGTGCAAGCAGGGGAAGCCAGCGCACAGGTTTTTCCGCCCATGAGACGCGCGGGATGAACAAAAGAAGCAGGGCGAAACTTGGCGCCACCAGCACGAAGCCCGCGATCTGTCTCGCCAGCATCCCGCCGCCCTCCCGGTTCGCTCCGCCATAGGCCACCGCGCGTTCGACGACCGAGGCATATGTGGCCGCCCAGGAGTTGTGCGATAGGACATAGAAGGCGGCAGGCATCAGTGCGAGAAGGCCGCCCGCAATCGTCCATAGCGATCCGGCCAGGAACCCGCGCGGCGAAGGTCGGGAAACGGCCAGTTGAACCGCCAATGGCAGCGCGTAGACCACGGCCGCGGTCTTGGTCAGAACCGCCGTGGCCATGCAGGCGCCCGCCGCGACGGCCCATCCCGGTCGGTTCGATTTCACCGCCAGGAAGGCCATCGACAAAAAGGCGAAGGCGAAGGCAACCTGGTCCTTCTGTGCGATTTCCCACCAGTCCATGTTTTGCGGCCACAGGAGCGTGCAGAGAACGGCGGCACCGGTCGCCTCGGCACGCCCGAAGCTTTGCAGCGCCCATAGGTAGGCCGCAACGATCACAAGCAGGGTGCTTGCAGCATGGAGGATCCAGGGCGTCAGCGTGGGTTCACCAAAGATACCGTTCAGCGCCCAGAACATGCCGCCCAGACCCGGGGTGTTCACGACGGCGATGTCGCGATACATCACGCTGCCTTCGCCCAGCGCCATCGCGACGGTCAACCAGTTGGCCTGATCGCGGCCAAGCTCGGCGACC
The DNA here is from genome assembly GCA_963768205.1 of uncultured Alphaproteobacteria bacterium. GTDB lineage: Bacteria > Pseudomonadota > Alphaproteobacteria > Rhodobacterales > Rhodobacteraceae > JAHELH01. The sequence goes on from CAVYHB010000004.1 coordinate 387,107, forward strand.
GACAGGGGCAGAACGACCAGAAAGGCCGCAGACAGCGCCAGAAAAAGCGACCAGTGCCGTCCGAGCCTTGTCATTTGCTTCGGTCCGACCTTCGAAGTTCCTGCAATGTCCTTTGCTGGGATGCGAGCATTTCGCCCAGGATACCGCTCATGAAAAGCTGCACCCCGAGCGTGATAAGCATCGCCCCGATGACGATCGCGGCGACATGCTGCTGGAATGTTCCGCCGCTCAGCTTGCTGATCACCACGTAGATTTCCAGGCCAATGCCCAGCAACGCGAATATCGTGCCGATCGTCGCGAACAAATGCAGCGGTTTCTTGACGAAAAGGCCCAGAAAACTGACTGTTGCGAGGTCCAGGAACCCAGTCCAGAAACGTGATCTGCCGTATTTGCTACGCCCGAATGACCGTCTGCGATGCGTGACACCCTGTTCGGTGACCAGATACCCCTTGAAATGGGAGATTTGCGGAATGAACCGATACAAGTCACCGTAAAGCTCAAGTGCTTCCGCTACCTCCCGGCGCATGACCCTGAAACCGCTGTTGCTGTCGTGCACTTCAAGGTCGAAGAGACTGCGGAGCATGAAGTTGAATGGCCGTGAGGCCATAGTCTTGCGCGGCTCGTTTTCCATCCGTCCGATCTTGCGCCCGACGACGAGGTCATTGCCCTCTTCGATGCCGGCCAGCAGCTTGGGCAGTTCCGCCGGGTCATCCTGAAGATCGGCGTCAAGCGTCACAACCAGCCTTCCAGCCGCCATCGCGATGCCGCGGGAATAAGCTTCGGACTTGCCCATGTTTCGGCCAAGGGTCACGACGTGAATGTTGTCCGTTCCCTCGGCCGTCTTCCGCATCGCGGCCGCGGTTCCGTCGGTCGAGCCATCGTCGACCCAGACGATTTCGTAGCTTCCGCCGATCTCTTCCATTGCCGCCCGGATTTCGCCGGCGAGGATTTCGATCGACCCTTCCTCATTGAGGGCGGGAACAACAAAGCTGTAGTCTGGCGCGTGGGTCATCGTGTCAGGTCCGTCTTGGATCAGTGGAAGTCAGATAAAATTGCGCAAGACCGATCAGGGCCCAAAGCAACTCGCCTGCGGTCATGACGACGCGTAGAGCGATGACGGTGACGATTGCAACCGCTGGCTCGACCCCGACCTGGCCAAGCCCGACGGCAATCGCCGCCTCCCGCACGCCCGCGCCGGACGGGGTGATCAGGACAAGAAACCCGATGAGGAACCCGCCGAGCGATGCGGCGGCGCTTTGGCCCCACGTGCCGGCCCACGTGGGCTGAAACCCCAGAACCATCAGATAGCCGCAAGTTGCCAGCAAAAGCCAGGTAGCACCCATGAGCGAAAGATTGACCCAAAGCGCGCCGAGGGGCTGGTGCAGCGACCCTTGCAGTTGCTTGCGCCATGACCCGGGAAGCCGGTTGAAAACCCACTCGCTCGAGACCTTGTATAATACGGCAAGCACGACCGCGATGATCCCGGCGGCAACGACACAAAGGACCCAACCGAACCTGAAGTCCTGCGTCAGGATGGCGGCGAGAAGGATGAGTGCCCCGACCACCTGAAACGCCACCATGAAGGCCAGCGAATACCCGGCCACCTGAACGGCATCCGCGCCACGGTTGCGCGCAAGATAGGCCAGCCCGCCGATCTGCCAGATTTTGCCCGGGATGTAGCGGCCCAGAAATGATACGCTGTAGATGGCCATCCCGTTGACCCAGTCGAGCCGCGGCGCGATCTGTCTGGCGCCGATCACCCAGGCCGCCGCGTGCAGGCCGCGCGCAACGATCACGACGCAGAATGCCAGCACAATATGGGCCAGGGGCACGGGTGGCCAGTCGACCGATTGCGTCCGGGAAACGGCACCCGTGATGACCCACCCGAACAGACCGAGGCCCAGAACAAGGCCAAGCGCTTTCATCCATGGGCCCGGCCTACGCATCGGCGGCACTCGTCTCGGCCTGCTGCCGCAGGAACTCGTCCAGCCATTCGAACTGGACCGCCGACAATGCGCGGACGTCGTCGCCGTGGCGCGCCAGTTCCTGCCGGATGGCGTCCTTGTCTTCCAGAAGCTCTCCGATTGCCGCAGAGATTACGTCACCCGACATCTGCTCGGCGCCGATAAATCGCCCTTCGGTGCCGAACAACTGCATGACTTCCTGATACTTATGGCTCCATCCCAGCACCAGCGTGGGAACGGCGAGGCTCAGCCCGGCAACCATGGCGTGGAAACGGCTTGTGATCAGCACGTCGCTTGCGGCCAGCAGCTTTCTGATCGCGGCGGTGTTGACCGCGTGATCGACCCAGTGCAGGCGTTCGCGCTGACCAACCCGGTCTGCAAGCGCCGTGATCACCGGGATGTCGTTGTTGCGGGTCGACTTTGTGCCCTCGCGGCAGGCGTTGGGAAACACGACGACGCGATAGCCATCGGCCAGCAGCCGCTCGACGGTTTCGTTCATCAGGTCCAGGTAATTCTTGCCGGTCTTCTCGACGAGACCCTGCACCACGGAACTGACAGAGATCGCAATCGTGACAGCGCTGCTGTCCGAGATCGTCGACACCAGCGCGTCGAGCTTATCCGACCATCGCGGAATCAGCGTGTACGAGTTGTCGTAGAGAAAGGCGATGTCTGCGGCCAAGCCGCACCGGTCGCTGGGCACAACCGGAGAAATCAGTTCCAACGTCGTTTTGCCACGCGCGAAGGACATGCGCATGCGCTTCAGAATGAAGCCGGCGAACAGCCGCGTTGCCAGGCCTTTCGCGGGACCCATCGCTTGCGACAGCTTGACCACCGGGGTGCCGGTCAACACCGCAGGCCAGGTGCACAGCAGGTTGAAGGGCAGGAATTTCTCGCGCCCGTCGGCGAGCGAAATACCGGAAACATCGGCAAGGACCGCCGAGTTACGGATTTCCCGCAAGCTTTCGGGCATGAGGATGTCGGGAAAACGCAGGCCTATGGATCGCAAGGCACGGTCAATCAAGGCAGGCAGGGCGGACAGGACGAGTATTCTGGGCGTCGCATCGACGATCCGCACCCTGCCCGACATGCAGGCTGCCTTGTCCGCTTCCGGGAAATAGGAGTGGATGACGAATTCGGCCTCGGGAAAGCGCTTCGAGATCTCGCCGATACTGGTTTCCAGCATCGCCGCAGCCCCCTGGTTCCCAGTCAACGTCGCCCCGATCAGCGAGACCTTTCGGCCGTTCGGGTGGCGCTGGCGGGCGAAGGAATTCGGCTTTTGCAGCCCCTTTGCAAGTTGTCCTGCCGCTTCGACCGCGCGGGAAGCCCGGATCTCAAGCCGCTGGCGCGACATGGGTCCGCACCACGCCCGGATCGCAAAGCGGACACCGATCGGGTCGGCCTTTCTTGTTGTGCAGGCAGTGATGTTCAGCTTCAAATTGCGACCCGTCAGCCGGTCGGCTTCCCAATTCAAGCGCCCGGGCGCCCGACAAAACAAGGCAGTCCACCTGGCAAAGTCGAAAACCTGCGAAACACTCCCAACACGGTCGAGCCCTTACCTTTGGTTTGCAATCCTGTCCAGAGCCCTGCGGCGTGTGCCCAGTCTAAGGAGTGTGGCCATGCCTGAACAGCCCCCAGGGATGCGCGGCGCCGGGTGCCAAAAATCCGCGCCGCTGCAAAAGTAGTCGCCGGGCCCAGGAATGGTCTCGGCTCCGGTCGCTTGTGCCAAAGCGGTAAAGGCGGACGATTATTGTCCGAAAAATCCCGCATCGCGGACAATCGAACCCGCGGTCAGGTCCAGATTGCCTACCGCCGCATCGCCTTGCCCTCGGGATCGTAGGGCGAGGCCGCGATCACCGTCGCCGGCCCGCTCGACGCCGACCACATGCACCGACAGTTCGGTGCCCTCCGCGGCCAGATCCGCGTCCACCAGCGCCATGGCCAGCGATTTTCCGACCGTGTGGCCATAGCCGCCCGAGGTGACGAACCCGACCTTGTCGCCGCTTCGCCCAGACCGGCTCATAGCCGCTGGCATCGGCGTCCGTCGGCGTCGATCTCCAGCGTCACCAGCACCTGCGCCGGCCCGTTGCCGTCGCGCTCGGCCAGCGCCGCGTCGCGGCCGATGAAGTCGTCCTTGTCCCAGGCGATCCAGCGGTCCATGCCGGTCATGCCCGGCGTGTAGCCCTGGGTGAATTCCGTGCGACCAGATGCCGAAGCTCTTCTCCAGCCGCAGGCTGAGCATCGCGTTGAAGCCGTATTCGCGGATGCCCGTCGCCGGCCCCGGCCTGCCAGCAGCATCCGCCGCAAGGCGATGTGATCGCCGATCCGGCAGTTGATCTCGTAGCCCAGCTCTCCGGCCACCGACATCCGCGCCACTGCGGCGCGGATCAGCCCGATATCGAAGCTGCCCGCAGCCCATGAACGGCAGCGCGCCGATATCGCCGCTCGGTCAGCTTCTCGATCACCGTCGCGGATTTCGGGCCAGCCAGCGAGAAGCCCGCCATCTCCTCGCCCAGATCGCGCACCGTGCACGCCGTCGTCCAGATGGTCGTTGAACCAGCGCATGTGCCAGGCGCGCAGGTAGTAGCTGCCCATGATCCACCAGGTGCCGTCGCCCCAGTTGAAGCACGCGTCAGGTCGCCCTTCAGCCGCCCGTCGTCGCGCCAGCATCGGCGCCAGCCGCGCCCGGCCCGGTCCGGGCAGCCTGGCTGGCCATGATCCGGTCCAGCCAGCCTCGCGCATTCGGTCCCGTGACCTCGAAGCGCGAGAAGCCGGTGATATCGAGCAGCCCCACGCCGCTCGCGCACCGCGCGGCATTCCTGCCGCCACGATGTCAAGCGCGTTCGAGCGTTTCAGCGTCGGCGTTTCCTCGAACCCCTCGGGCGCGAAGTAGAGCGGCACCTCCAGGTCCCAGCTGACGCCCCCAGCGGCAGCCCGCCGCGGTCATCGCGTCATGCGCCGGGGCCATCTTCAGCGGCCGCCCGGCCGGCAGTTGCTCGTTCGGATAGGTCATCACGAAGCGGCGCGAATAGAACTGGCCGGTGGTCTCGCTTGATGTACTCGCCGGTTCTCGGCGAAGTGCCCGTAGCGCGCGACGTCCATGCCGTAGACATCGGCCTCGGGCTCGCCGTGGATCATCCATTCGGCCAGCGACTTGCCGACGCCGCCGCCCTGCAGGAACCCCGCCATCACCGCGCAGGCGCACCAGTAGCCGCGCTTGCCCGGCACCGGGCCGACCAGCGGGTTGCCGTCGGGCGAGAAGGTGAAGGCGCCGTTGACCCAGGTCTTGACGCCGACCTCCTGCAAGGCCGGGATAGCGTTCGAAGCCCAGCATCAGTTCGTTTTCGATCCGGTCGGTCTGTTCCTGAAACAGCTCCATCCCGTAGTCCCACGGCGCGCCGTCCATCGCCCAGTGCTCGTGGTCGACCTCGTAGATGCCCAGCAGCACGCCCTTCTGGTCCTGGCGCAGATAGGTGAAGCCTTCGAGGTCGACGGTCATCGGCACCTCGAAATCGAGCGCTTCCAGCTCCGGGATGGTGTCGGAGACCAGGTAGTGGTGCTTGCAGCGGCGAGACCGGCAGTTCGATCCCGGCCATGCGGCCCGACCTGCTTGGCCCAGAGCCCGCCGGCGTTGACCACGTGTTCGCAGGTGATCGTGCCCTTTTCGGTGACCACCTCCCAGCCGTCCGGCGTCTGGTTCAGTTCCAGCACCCGGTTGTGCTCGATCACCGTCGCGCCGCGTTTCTTGGCCGCGCCGGCGTAGGCGTGCACGGTGCCGGTGGTGTCGATATAGCCCTCGCGGTCGGCCCACATGCCGCCCAGCAGCCCGTCGGTGGACATGATCGGGTTCAGCGCGCCGCGCCTCTTCCGGCGTGACCAGGCGGCAATCCTCGATACCGATGGACTGGAACATGCGGTAGGCCGATTGCAGCCATTCCCAGCGGTCGGGCGTGCCCGCCATGGTCAGGCCGCCGGTCATGTGCAGGCCGATGTTCTGGCCCGATCTCCTCCTCGATCTCGGTCAGCAGGTCGATGGTATAGGCCTGCAGCGCGGCGATGTTCGGATCGGCGTTCAGCGCGTGGATGCCACCGGCCGCGTGCCAGCACGAGCCGGCGGTCAGCACCGACCGCTCGATCAGGCAGACGTCGGTCCAGCCGAATTTGGCCAGGTGATAGAGCACCGACGCGCCGACGACGCCGCCGCCGATCACCACAACCCGGTAATGCGATTTCATCCGCGCCTCCCTGCCTGACGTCGCCTGCCGCTATCGCTTTTCAGGTTAGGCCGGAATCGGAAACCGATGCCCTGTTTCGAATTGACCCTGAAACGCATGGGAAGTCTGGAGGATTCGCGCCCGGGCAGAGAGTGGCGCCTGCGACATGACGCGTCGCTTTTCGACAATTGCGGCCTGCACCCCGGGGTCCGACGCGGGACCCTCGCCGGGCACGCTAGCTGAGCCGCACCTGCGGGTCTGGCGGCGCGACGACATGCTGTCCGCCGAACGTATGGCGTGCGCGTCCCGCCTTCTTCGAGGCGTATAGCGCGGTGTCGGCATCTATCAGCATCTGGTCAGCGGTCGGGCATTCGTAGTCGTCCGATACCGTGATGCCGATGCTTGCGGAAATCCGGCAGGGCGCGCCATTGAACGGAATCGGTTCTTCCAGCCGGGCCAGGATGCGCCCGGCGATCCGCGCCAGCCGGTCGGGATCGGTCAGGCGATGGAAGATCAGCACGAATTCGTCGCCGCCCGCACGCACGATGGTGTCGTCGGACCGGGTTTCCTCGACCAGGATGCGGGCCACTTCCTGCAACACGTGATCGCCCGCCGCATGGCCCAGCGTGTCGTTCACCGCCTTGAAAAAATCCAGATCGACCTGCATCAGGCTGAAGCTGTCGCCCAGCCTTGTGTAGCGATCCAGGATGTGATCCATGGCGCGCCGGTTCTTCAGGCCGGTCAGCGTATCGGTGAACGCGCGTTCCTCTGCCGCCGTCCGCGCCACCTGAAGGCGCCGGTTCAGGCTGCGGCTTTCCTCCATCACCGCTTCCTTGGCCTCGACCAGGTAGAGCATCTCGACGGTCACATCGGTGGCCGGAAAATCGGCGCTGGTCAGGCGATAGCGGCCTACCGCCTCGACCGCGCCGATGCCGAACGACAGGTTGATCAGCAGGCCCGCCTGCCCCGGCAGCGCCACCGCCAGCCCGCGGAACGCGGTGTCGGGGCAGTTGCGCAACCTTAGCGCCAGCGGCGTTGCGGTCGCGGCGGCAAGATCGGCATATCCGGTCACATCGCGCGGCCGGCGCAACTGGAAAAGCTCCAGGAACCTGCGGCCTTCCAAGGGGCAGTCCGGCAACAGCTTGGCCAGTGTCGGACCCGCCGAGACGATATGACCGGTGGGCCGTACGATCACGTGCATCGGCATCAGCCGGCCCATCGCCTCGGGCGTCAGCATGATGCCGTCGCGAACGTCGCTGCCGCTACGGTTCGCCACCTATCCGGTCCTCGCGCCAAGTTCGAAGTGCCGACCCTCGGCAAAGCCCGCGACCAGCAATTCGATGCCGATCGTCTCTGCCTCGTCCCTGCGGCCCTGCCATTCCAGCAATGCCAGCGCACCGTAGTCGTCGGCCATGGCCCGCAGCACGCCGACCATGACATGCCCGAACCCGGGATGCCGGTGGCTGACGATCAGTGTATAGGCCGCCGTCGCGTGATCGCGCAGTTCCAGCCTTGGCATTTCCAGTTCCGGCACCGCCAGCCGGGCGCGGTCGTGCAATTCGTCGAGCGAATGCAGGAACTCTTCGAACGTGGTGCCGCCGAACCGCAGAAGCCGCCGCAATGCCTCGACGTTCGGATGCGACACAAGGTAGGTGCCCAGGTCTTCCAGCAGCACATCGCGCGGTTTGTCGAGTAGCGCGCAGGCGGCGGCCAGCACCACATCGGTCAGGTCGGCGTCGTAACTGAGCATCGATTCGAACCCGTCGAAGCCCAGTCCAGCGCGCATGGCCACGTCGGACCACAGGTCAGCCCCGTAGGTGTCGCGCAGAAAACACTGGATCGACCGGTTGATCAGGCCGTGCATGAAGATGCCCTTTTGCTTCTCGCCGCAACGCTAGCGCCGCCGGGTTAAGAAATCGCGAACTGCCTCGGGGCGAGTTCTTCGGCTTTCGGTGAAACACCTTCGCCGCGGGCACCTCTTCCAAAGCGCGCCGCACTCGGTAGGCTCTGTCGCAAAGGAAAGGCCGAACCATGACTGTCGTAATTCCCGTCGCCCTGTTCCGCGCCGCAAGCGGCTGGCTGGCCGCATGCGCGGTCGCCACGACCCTCGTCGTCCGGCCCGCCACCGCGCAGACCCACCCGCCCGCCTCCGAGGTCGAGACCCTGCCGCCGCTGCACCGCGCGGCCTATCGCAACGAATACCCGCGCATCCCGGCCCTTGTCGCCGAATTCGGCGGTGTGAACGACCGCGACGCCAAGGGCCGCACGGCGGCGCATCTGGCGGCCTTCGGCTCTGCCGACGATAGCCTTGCGGCGCTGGCCCGTGCCGGCGCCGATCTGAACCTTATCGACGGCGAGCGCTACGATGTCGTCACCATCGCCGCTGTCGCCAACGATCCCGACATTGTCGCCCTGGCCCTGCGCCTGGGCAACCGGGCCGACCTTGTAACCTCGATCTACGACGGCACCGCGCTGATCGCGGCCGCGCACCTGGGCCATGCAGAGGTCGTGCAGCACCTGATTGCCGGCGGCGCGCCGCTCGACCATGTCAACAAACTGGGCTGGACCGCGCTGATCGAGGCGGTGGTGCTGGGCGACGGCGGCCCGGACCACATCGCGACGGCGCGGGCGCTGCTGGAGGCCGGGGCCGATGCCACGATCACCGACCGCCACGGCGTCACGCCGCTGGACCATGCCCGGCGGCGCGGCTATGCGGAAATGGCCGATCTGATCGCAAGATATGGTGGTTAACGCGCGTTAACCATCTGTCACGAAAGAAAAAATGTTTCGCGCGCGAAACATTCTGCATCGCAGCATTCGACACCTCGGTTCAGAAATCCGTCGGCGCCCCGCCTTCCGACTTGCGCCGATCCACGAAGGCCGTCAGCTCGTCGGCGATGCCCGCGTCCAGATCCGGCGCCTCGAAGGTGTCGATGATGCCCTTGTAGATCCGGTGCGCCCGCTCCGCCGTCCAGACTTCACCGCCAAGGGCCCAGGCTTCGTAATTGCGCCAATCCGACACGAAGGGCTGGTAGAACGCCTGCTCGTATCGCTCCTGGGTATGCTGCACGCCGAAAAAGTGCCCGCCCGACCCGACCTCCTTGATCGCATCGAAAGCAATATCGTCCGGCCCTGTGGCGCAGACCGAAGGCTCCATGTAGCGCTGGATCATCTGCAACACCTCGCAGTCCATCACGAACTTCTCAGGGCTCGCGATCAGTCCGCCCTCCAGCCAGCCGGCCGCATGATAGACCATGTTGCTGCCCGACTGCACCGCGGCCCACAGGCTGTTCGAGGTTTCCCACATCGCCTGCCCGTCCGGCACGTTGGCCGCGCAGACACCGCTGGAGCGCATTGGCAGCTTGTAGAACCGCGCCATCTGCCCGGTCATCTGGGTGGCGCGCATGTATTCCGGGGTGCCGAAGGCTGGCGCGCCCGACTTCATGTCGACATTCGAGGTAAACGTCCCGATGGCGCAGGCGCAGCCGGGGACGACGTACTGAAAAAGGGCAATCGCGCACAAGGCCTCGGCGATCGACTGCGCCACCGCGCCGGCCATCGTCACCGGCGCCATCGCGCCCGCCAGGGTGAACGGCGTCACCACCACCGCCTGACCCTTGCGGATCAGGCGCAGGCAGCCGTCGATCATCGGCACGTCATGCTTAAGCGGGGAGGTCGAGTTGATGTTGGTATACATACGCGGCGAGGCGGCAAACTCCGCCTCGGTCAGACCGCCCGCGATGCGCACCATCTCCATCACGTCCTCGACGCGCTCGGCGCCCAGGCTGTAAGCGTGCATCACCTTGTCGCTGAGCGTCAGCTTGTCATGCAGCACATCGAGGTGACGCACGCTTGCGTGGATATCCACCGGCTCGACCGGATAGCCACCGGCGAAATGGATGCAGTTGAAATATTGCGTCAGTTTCAGCAGATCGCGGCACTGCTCGCGGGTGCCGGGCACCTTGCCGGTCTCCAGCGACCAGAAGTTCGGCGGAGAGCTGACGTTGCCGAACAGGATATGCTTCTCGCCGACCACCAGCTTGCGATCGGGATTTCGCGGGGTCAGCGTAAAGCTTTGTGGTGCCCGCGCGAGCATCTCCATCACCCAATCGCGGCCCATGCGCACATTGGTACCGTCGACGGTGCAGCCGGCCTTTCGGAAAATGCCGAGGCTTTCCTCGTTGAGAAACTCGATGCCGATCTCTTCGAGGATCCGCATCGCGCCGTTATGGATTGCCTGCACGCCGTCTTCGCCTAGGGGCTCGGTGGGGCGATCGGTATTGACCGGCAACCGCCAGGGCATCTGCTGGATGGTCAACGGACTGGAGCGCCGGGCGTTGCCCGCGCGTCCACCGTGGCGTTTGCGTTTCAGATCGGCTGCGCCCATGTGCTGTCTCCCTGCGCCCTGGTGCCAGAAGACCAAAGCCGCACGCGCCATGGTGTGAGAAATGCGACGGTCCCTGTCGCTTTCCGTGTTCCAAGTGCCGATATCGCGGCGCGTCGCGGCAAGGGAGGCGCTTGTGGCACGGGCAGGAGCCTCCGGCGGAGGAATTTGGAAGCCAAAGATGAACTTAGGGAAACCCTAAGGCTTTCGGGCGATAGATGGCGGTGCGGGACAGGCGGAGTTGCCGATGACCGCAGCCGAAGATGTCCCCCGCTTCCAAAGGGAGGCGGGAGTCGCCGCATCTTTGGCGCTCAAATACCTCCGCCGGAGGCGCCCGAACCCGCGGATGAACCTAACCATGCAAAGTTTGCGCCGCTATCCAGGCAGGGAGGTGCCCGATATCGGGAAGCACCGCGTCGGCGTGCGGGGCGAGGTCCCGTTCCTGTGCCAGTCCGGTCAGAACCGCGATCGTGCGCATTCCCGCGGCGCGTCCCGCATGCAGGTCATGGGTGCTGTCGCCGACCATCAGCACCGTGTCCGGCGGCAACCCGACTGCCCTGCTAAAGCCCAGGCACATGCCCGGACCGGGCTTGCCGCCAAAGCCGCTGTCGTATCCGGCGATGAAATCGAACGCCTGCTCCTGCCCGGCGGCAGAGAGGTGCGCGCGGGCCGGCGCCTCGGCGTCGTTGGTCGCCACGCCCAGGGCCAGCCCCATGGCGCGCAATTCGGCAAGAAACGGGCCCAGCGGCACCGCCTCGACCTGCGGCGCGGCGGCGGCGGCGCTGTTGAGCCGATGGATCAGCACCTCGGTTGTCAGGTGCGGCACCCCGGGCAGCAGCAGGCGCACGATATCTCCGGGTGTGCCGGCAATCACCACGCTGCCGGGTTCGAAGGCAGCCGCCTCGAAGTCGAACCCGATCAGCGCGCCAAGCCGCGCCGCCTGCGCCCGGTCGCCTTGGGCCAGATCGCTCAGCATCGACTGCGCCCATGCCGTCCAGGTTGCGTGAAAGTCGAAAAGCGTACCATCCTTGTCGAACAGCACGCCGCGGATCGGTTCTGCCATATCGCTGCCTCCCGTCCCGCTTCTGCCACAGCGCGAGCAGCGTTGACAGGGGTGGGTTTCTGTTGACAGTGTCAATGAATGCACGCCCCCGCTGCACCTTACCGGCTCCATGCCTCTCTGGGATACCAGATGTCCCTGACCGCCCGCATCCAGGAGCGGCGGCTTGAGGACGGGCTGCGCGAACTTGGCCTGACACGCATTCTGTGGTGCGTCCTGCTGGCGGTGGGCAACGAGAAACTGCGCCACCCGTCGGCCATCGCCGCCTTCGTCGGCATCGACCGCACCGCCGCCTCGCGCGCACTGCGGCAGATGGAGGAAACCGGGCTGATTGCGCGCAAGGTCGGCACCGGCGACCGGCGGACTACGTCGGTGACGCTGACCGCGAAGGGCCGCAAGCTTCTGGCGCGCGGCACTCCGCTGGCGCGCGCCAACAACGCGCTGATGGAGGCGCGCCTGACCGAGTGCGAACTGGCGGAACTGCGGCGGCTTCTGGCCAAGGTGCGGCACGGCGATTCGACCGACCTGAAGCAGTTCTAGGGGTCGGGTGCCATGAGCAGGCTGATCTCGTACCGCAACCGCCCGGTTCACCTGGGCCCCTATCCGCTCGAACGCCTGGCGCGCCGCGACGAGGTTCCGGATGTGTCGCGCTTGCCGCCGATGCAGGGGTTGAACTTTCGCCGCCCGGACGATCCCCTGAGCATCGTCAACGCGATGCAGGAATACCAGGCGATGCTGGACGCCACCCGCGAGGGGCTGGTCAAACGCGAGCGGGCCACGATACCCGATGACCCGGCTGAACGCGCCAACCATCTGAAAGCATTCGGGTATTACTGCGACGCCAGCCAGGTCGGCATCTGCGAAATCTCCGGCACCGCGTTTCTTGCGGACAGCATCCACAATCCCGATGTCGACCGGCTGGCGCAGAAGATCCGCACCATGCAGCCGAAATCTCTGGCCGCCGGGATCGACGTGATCATGGCCGGCCTGCGCGAAAGCCTGCGCCGCCCGCCCGAGGATTGCCGGCATCACACCCACGCGATTGTCTTCCTCTACGACACGCCCCGCGATCCGCACGGCGGCGAGGCCGGCTGCGATTGGATCGCAGACGCGCAGGACCATCGCGCCTGCCTGCGCGCCATGGAAACCGCCGTCACGCTGGCGAATTACATCCGCATCCTCGGGCACGAGGCCCGCGCCCATTCCGCCGCCGCCTCGGACGTGCACCTGGAACAGTTGGGCGTGGCCGCAGGGCTGAACGAAATCCGGGACGGCAGGGCGACAAATCCGTTTCTCGGGTATCGCTACGGGCTTGCCATCATCACCACCACGCTGGCGCTGACGCCGGACAAGCCACTGGCGCCACATCAGAAACCGGGTTTCAGCTGGGCAACCGGTCTGGGCCGTCACGCCCGAAACGCCCGCAACCGCGACCCCTTCGCGCACCGCGATTTCGCAGATGGCCCGCACCCGTTCGAAACGCTAAAGCGGGTCGACGACCCCACCACTTATATCGACCGCGCCAACGTCGCCCGCGTCCCGAAACGCGCCAACATGTTCGTCCGCTCGCTGTTCGGCGATCTCGGGCGCGCAGCGCAGGAGGGTGCGAAGAACGGCAATTACGTGCGCAAGGCGCCCACCGCCTTTGCCTTCCGCCCGTCGCTGGGGGCGTTCATCCTATTGCAGGACGGAGAGACCAAGGCGGTGCATCCCAGCACCCACGACCCGGCCCGCAATGCCGCCAACATCAAGGCGGCGCTATATTTTCTGGGGCTGGACGCGGTGGGCTTGAGCGCATGCCCCGACTGGACCTGGTACAGCCACGACGCCGCCGGGCAACCCATCGATCCCTATCACAAGAACGCCATCTCTATGATCGTCGACCAGGGCCACGAGACGATGGAGGGCGCTTCGGGCGACGACTGGATCGCCTGTGCCCAGTCGATGCGCGCCTATCTGCGGTTCAGCCTGCTCGGAGGCGTGCTGGCGCAGCACCTGCGCAACCTCGGCTATTCCGCGCGCACCCATACGGTGATGGACGACGAGGTGCTGCATCCGCCATTGCTGCTGCTGGCCGGGCTTGGAGAGGTCAGCCGCATTGGCGAAGTCATCCTGAACCCGTTCCTGGGGCCGCGGCTCAAGTCCGGCGTGGTGACGACCGACATGCCGATGACATACGACAAGCCCATCGACTTCGGCCTGCAGGCGTTCTGCAACGCCTGCAACAAGTGTGCCCGCGAATGCCCGTCGGGCGCGATCACCGCCGGGCCGAAACTGATGTTCAACGGCTACGAGATCTGGAAATCCGACAGCCAGAAATGCACCACCTACCGCGTGGCGCAAAAGAACGGCGCGATGTGCGGGCGCTGCATGAAAACCTGCCCGTGGAACCTTGAAGGGCTGTTCGCCGAAAAGCCGTTCCGCTGGGCGGCGATGAAACTTCCCTTTGCCGCCAAGGCCCTGGCCAGGCTGGACGACGCGGTCGGCAATGGCGAGATCAACCGCGTCAAGAAGTGGTGGTGGGATCTGGAGATGGTCGATGACGGGCCCTATCGCCCCACCGCGCACGAGGTGAACGCGCGACCGCTGTCTAAGGATCTCGACCTGAAATACGAGGACCAAACGCTGGCGGTCTATCCAGCTCCGTTGGCCCCGCCGCCCTACCCCTGGCCATTCCCGATGGACCGCGAGGCGGGCATCCAGGCGTACCGCGACATGATCGGGGCGGAAGAACACAAGCGTCGCCGCACCGAAGGGCTGCCGCCCGAGCATGTCTACAACCCCGATCAGGGCGAGAAGCCGGTATTGTCGGTGGTGCTGTCGAAGGTCCTGCGGATGACCGACACGGTCACCCAGTACGAGTTCTCGATGCCCGACGGCACGGACATGCCGAAGGTCACGGCGGGCGCGCATATCGACGTTGTCGTGGCGCCGGAGTTCTTCCGGCAATACTCGTTGTCGGGCGACCCCGGCGACCGGTCGAAATACCAGATCGCGGTGCTGCGCGAGGATGGCGGTAAAGGCGGCAGCAAGCTGATGCATCGCATTTTCGAGGCGGGCCGCCGGGTCTTCATCTCGAAGCCGATCAACCATTTCCCTTTGGCCGAGGATGCCAGTTTCACATTCCTGATGGGTGGCGGCATCGGGATCACACCGATGATCGCCATGGCGCACCGGTTGCATGCCATCGGCGCGGATTTTGCCGTCCATTACTCGTGCTCGCGCCGTGGCAATGCCGGGTTCGTAGACGACCTGGCGCAGGTGCCGTGGAAAGACCGGGTGCAGTTGCATTTCTCGGACGAAGGCACGCGGGTCGAACTTTCCGAGGTTCTGCAATACCGGACCGGCGCGCATGTCTATACCTGCGGGCCGGATGGCTACATGACGTCGGTGATGGCGGCGGCAGAGGCGGCGGGGTTCCCCGAGGAGGCGCGTCACCTGGAGTATTTCTCGGTTCCCGAGACGCCTGACTACGTCAACCATCCGTTCACCCTGCGGCTGGCCCGGTCCGGCAGGGATATCGCGGTCGGCGCCGATCAGGCGGGCACTGACGCGCTGCTGGCCGCGGGGGTGCACGTGGACGTGAAATGTTCCGACGGGCTGTGCGGGGTGTGCAAATGCGCGGTGATCGCGGGCGCGGTCGAGCACCGCGATTTCGTGTTGTCGAACCGCGATCGCGAGGCCGCGATGATCCTGTGCCAGAGCCGGGCGGCGGAACCGAGGGGCGTGGTCGAGATCGACCTCTAGGCGTTCAGGTCCAGTGCACCTGCGCGCCGCCCGGCAACGCCTGCCGCGCCTGCATCGGTTGGTCATAGGCCAGCCCGGCCTGGTCGCAAAACGCGATCACCCAGGCATCGTCCATCATCACGAAATCAAGGACCGAGCCCAGGAATTCGGCATCCCCGGCCTGAGCCCGCAGATCGCCGGCAGATGCACCGGTGGCGCCAAGGAACACCGGCAGCAACTCTTCCTGCCCCGCCAGCCAGGCCAGTGCCTGCGCCGCGAGGGTCTCTGCCCGTTCAGCCTGCATTCGGTTCTCCCCCATTCGGTGAAACGATTCTTTAACAAAGATCAGCGCAAGATGAACGAACTAGTATCAAGTTGAACTGAATTCGTGAGGTTCCAATGCCTGGGCGCATTCTCATCGTCGATGACGGAATGACAAGCCGGATCGATCTTGCCGCGCGGTTGGCCCCCGCCGCCTATGAGGTCGTCATGTGCAGCGACCCCGCCGAGGCCCTGCGCGCGGCGCGGGCGCAGTTGCCGGACGTCGTTCTAGTCGCCGCCAGACTGCCGAATGGCGGCGCCTATGGCTTGTGTCCCGCGATTCGCGCCCTGCCGGGAGGCCGGCAGGTGCCGGTCGCGATCCTGGGCGAAGAGTCCGACCGGGCGCGGCGGCTGGCCGGGCTGGAGGCCGGCTTTGACGCGGTGCTTTGCCCGGTGCCGCGGCCGCAGGTGCTGCGCGCGCGGGTCCGCAACCTGCTGCGTCGCGGCAGCCTCGAACGCGACCTGATGCGCGACGACGGCGCCAGCTTCGGCTTTGCCGAGAAGGCGACGACCTTTTCGCGGCCCGGACAGATCACCCTGATCGCCCCCGGCGTCGAAACCGGCCTCGACTGGCGCAACCTCCTGCTACCGCTGGTGCGCGACCGGATCGACGTGCTGAGCCCCGAACGCGCCCTGGCGGAGCTGGGCGCGGGCGGCCAGCCCGATGCGATCGTGATTGCGGCCCGCGCCGATCAGCACGGCAGCGCCCTGCGGTTGCTGTCGGACCTGCGCTGCCGCGGCGACACCCATCGCGCGGCGATCATCCTGGTCCAGCAGCAGCCCGATCCGGATTTCTCGGTCATGGCGCTGGACCTCGGCGTCGACGATCTGGTCGAGACTGGATTCGACCCTGTCGAGATGGCGCTGCGCCTGCGCCGCGAATTGGCCCGCAAGTCGCGCAGCGACAGGTGCCGGTCGGCCCTGCAGGACGGGCTGCGCCTGGCCGCGACCGACGCGCTGACCGGGCTTTACAACCGCCGCTACGCGATGGCCGAGTTGCAGCGCGTGTTGACCGACCCGGGAGAATGCGTACCGGGCTTCGCGGTGATGCTGCTGGACCTCGACCGGTTCAAGCGGATCAACGACACCCTGGGCCACGCGGCGGGCGACACGGTGTTGCGCGAGGTGTCGGCACGGATGGCCGCTTGCCTGCGCGAGGGCGATTTCCTGGCGCGGATCGGCGGCGAGGAGTTCCTGGCCGTGGTCCGCGACTGCACGCCCGAGGCCGCCGCCAGAACCGCGGAAAGGCTGCGCAAATCGGTCTGCGATCGGCCCGTCCGTGTCGGAGCGGAGGCGTCGGTCGACGTGACGCTTAGTATCGGGCTGGTGATGGCCGCCACCGGCACGGCGACCGGCCCAGATGCGCTGGTCGACCTTGCCGACCAGGCGCTTTACGCGGCCAAGACGGACGGGCGCAACCAGGTGAGCCTGCACGAGGCTGCGGCGTGACGCGGCCTCAGTCGCGGCGCCAGCGGCGATCCCGGCGGCCCGAGCCTCGCCGCAGCGCCGCGTCCAGCGCGTCGGCGTAGCCGGCACGGCCGGCACTGTCCATCGCCTCGATCCGTTCCAAAAGCAGGCGGCGGCCGAGATCCTGGCGTTCGGACACTTTGGCCTGCTGGCCGCTGACGATGCGCTGCACGGCGTCGGGGTCGTAGGGCTCGGCGCGCAGGGCGGTAAGGAAGGCCTCGAACATGGCGCGCATCTCGGCGCGGTTCTCGCGGAAGGCGCCTGCTTCGCGGGCAATGGCACGACCCATCTCGCGCCGGTCGGCGCGGGGAAGTGCGGCCACGAATGGCCCGAAGCCCAGGTCGCGCAGCGCCGGGTTGCGGTCTCGGTCGCGCGGCCCACCCAATATCGCGCCCGCCACCAGCCCGACGACCAGCAGGTTCAGCGCCAGCGAGACCACCAGGGCGATCCTGACCCATCTGCGGTCCGTAGCCGGAGTGCCGGGTGTCCGCGCCATGGCCTAGCCCTCGTCCAGAAGATCGCCGTAGGAGGGCAGCAGATCCTCCAGCTGGTAGCCGCCGTCAGCCAGCGCCAGGTAGCCGCCCGACAGGGTGTCGAGCGTGTCCGGCGCGCTAAGGCCGATCGCCAGCCCGGCGACCGCCGCCGTCGCAAGGCCCGCCGCAGAAGGCCAGCCGCCGATGGCCGCAAGCAGCGCGGCCAGACGTCGGAGTTTGGGCGCGGACACCGGTGCCGGCCCTGCCGCCTGCGCCTCGGCATCCGCCATGATGCGGGCGATCAGGTCGTCCGAGGGCGTGGGCGCGTCGGCTTTCGCGGCGGCGAAAAGGCCGTCGAGTTCGCTGTCGTCGAGTGGTCGCTTGTCAGTCATCGCTGAACCCCAATTCCTCGCGCCGACCGGCCAGAGCCTGAGCCAGCGCCCGCTTGCCACGGGCGGTCAGACTTTCTACCGCCCGGGCGCCTATGTCCATCGCTTGCGCGATTTCGGGGTTCGACAACCCCTCGATATGGCGCAGGACCACCGCTTGCCGCTGCCGTTCGGGCAGGTCCGCAAGCGCCGCATCCAGTGCCGCAAGCCGTGCCGCCGCCTGCAATCCATCCTCGGCCGAGGGCCGGTCGTCTTCCGGCTCTGCCACCGTGTCCAGCGCGACCCCGCGCCGCTTGCGCAACCGGTCGGTCACCAGGTTCGCTGCAACCCGGTAAAGCCAGGTACTGACCTGGGCCTCGCCCTGCCGCCAGTCCGGTGCGATGCGCCAAAGCCGCAGCATCGCCTCCTGCGCGACGTCCTCGGCCTCGGCCCGGTCGCGCAACATTCGCGTGGCGTAGCGCAGGATACGCGGGGTCAGCCGCGCCGTCAGCGCCCGTGCCGCATCGAGGTCGCCATTGCCGAAGGCCACCAGCAGGGCGTCGTCGGATATATCCGTCAGGGCGTCTGGTGACATCGTCATGTTGCGACGGCTGTAGCGTGCCTTGGCGCGCCCGGCAATCGGCGGCGCATCCGGGGGATGTGTCGGACGCGCCGCCCTGGTACCAAGGCCCGGCGCGGGCCCTAGTTGTCGCGATCACCATGGCCGTGGCGATAGCCGCGGTCGTAGCCGCGGTCGTGGCCCTGGCGCTTGAACCAGCGGCCCGAGCCCCGCTTGCCCTGCATTTCGTCAAGCTCGGCCTTGGTGATAGCGCCGTCCTCGTCGGCATCGAGATGATCGAACATCCGCTCCATGCGGTCCTCGCCGGCGGCCTTGGTCATTTCCTCGAGACTGAGGGTGCCGTCGTCGTTGGCGTCATGGCGTTCCATCATGCGCTCGATGCGCGAAGCCCCGCGCCGTTCGCGCATTTCGGCGCGGCGGGCTTCGGCGGCGGCGGTGATTTCCTCGGGCGAAAGCTGGCCGTCACCGTTGCTGTCGGCCTCGGCGAACCGTTTCGCGCCGGCCGCGGTGATTTCGTCGCGGGTGACCTGGCCGTCGGCGTTCAGGTCAAACTGCTCGAACATCACGTCGGCCCGGCCCGGCCCGCGCGGGCCTTCGCCACCGCGGTCATGGGCCGTGGCGATCACGGCGGTCGAGGCGATGACCAGAATGGCGGTGGCCGCGACAAGGGGAGTGCGTTTCATGGGTTTCTCCGGTTTTTTGTATCAGCGCGACAGTCCAGCGGCGCGCTTTCTGACAGGTAGAACGGGACAGCGCTGGATTTCCGTCGCGGATTGGCGAAAAAAGATCTGCGGGCGATTTGCGACATCGCGCCGCAAGGCCTCGCCACGGGGGTGCAAGGCGCGGCGGAATCGCCTATTTTGATCCGGTGACAGGAAAGGCAATTCGATGCAGACGAGCGAGGCGCAATTCGCGGCGGACCGTGCGGTGCGCCCGGCCATGTGGCGCGGCTGGAAGCGGCGCTGCCCGCAATGCGGGTCGGGCCCGATGCTGCGTGGCTATCTCAAGGTGCGCGACGATTGCCCGGTCTGCGGCGAGGCGCTGCATCATCACCGCGCCGACGACGGGCCGGCCTATCTGACGATCCTGATCGTCGGCCACCTGATGGCGCCGATGATCCATATCGTGTTTACCCGGTTCCGGCCCGAGCCGCTGGTGATGGCGACGCTGTTCTCGGTTGGCTGCGTGGCGCTTTCGCTTTACCTTCTGCCCAGACTGAAGGGGATGCTGGTGGGGTTCCAGTGGGCCAAGCGGATGCATGGCTTCGGCGCCGCCACCTGACCGCCTCCCCGGTCGCTACGCCCGGGGGCCCTTTGGACAAATCCGCGATTCGCAATGCCGCGACGATCATCCTGGTGCGCGATCCCGCGACGGCACCGCGCATCCTGATGGGCCAGCGCGGCGAAAAGGCCGCGTTCATGCCGAACCGGTTCGTGTTTCCGGGCGGCGCGCTGGATGTCGAGGATGCGACTGTGCCGCTGGCGACACCATTGCCCGATTCCTGCCGCCGCAGGCTGGTCGAGGACTGCGACGACGACATCGCCGACGCGCTGGCGGTGGCGGCGGTACGCGAGCTGTGGGAGGAGGCCGGGCTGGTGCTGGGCAACCCGGGCAAATGGGTGGGCGAGGTGCCGGGGGATTGGACCGAATTCGCCGCAACCGGGCACCTGCCGTCGGCGGCGGCACTTTCCTTCGTGTTTCGCGCGATCACGCCGCCGGGGCGCCCGCGCCGGTTCGACGCGCGGTTCTTCCTGGCGGATGCGGCGCATCTGGCGGGCGACCCGGACGATTTCAGCCGCGCCTCTGATGAATTGAGCCACCTGCAATGGATCGCGCTGGACAAGGTGCGCGACTTCCAATTGCCGTTCATCACCGAGGTGGTGCTGGCCGAGGTTGCCGCCGCCCTTCCTGACCTGGGTCCGCCCGAAACCGTGCCGTTCTTCAACAACACCCAGGAAGAGAGCCTGTTTCAGCGGCTGGGCGGCAAAGGGCCGCTGCAGAGCTGAAGATCACTTCGCGAACAGTCCCGTCAGCGCCCGACGCACCAAGCCGGTGACCGACGGCCGCGGCCGGGCGCGGAACGGCAGCGGGCGGCAGACCTCTATCGCGGCGACACCGACGCGGGCGGTCAAGGCTCCGTTGACGATGCCCTCGCCGAAGCGGCGCGACAGTTTTGACAGCAGGTGCCCGCCGCCGACCGAGCCCAGCAGGTCGTCGCCGACCGCCACCGCGCCGGTGGCCACCAGGTGCGTCATCACCGACCGGATCAGCCGCCAACTGCCCAGCGTGCCCGCGCGCCCGCCGTAGATCTCTGCCACCCGGCGGATCATCGACAGGTTCGCGGTCAGCGCCACGATCACATCCGCCAGCGCCAGCGGCACGATGGCGGTCACGGTGGCGACCTGACGCGCGGCGGCCTCGATCTGGCGGGTGGCGGCGGCGTCGAGCGGGGCCAGCACCTCGACCTCGACCAGTCCCAGCAGGGCGTCGGCATCGAACATGTCGCCGCGCCGCTCGGCCAGGCGTTGCAGCGGCCATTCCAGTTCGGGGCGCGCGCCATATAGACCGACCATCCGGTCGGTCACGTCGCGCGCCGCGGCGGTGTCGTTCTCGACCAGTGCGGCCTCGGCCTGGCGGTGCAGCACGTCGAGCCGGGCCAGCCGCGCGAAGGCGGCCCATTCGCGGATCGCGATGAACAGCAGTACCAGAAGGAACAGGCCGATCAGCGCAAGGGCGATGCTGCCCAGTATTTCATTTCGCGCCAGCAGCCCAGTGACGAAATCCCAGGCCGCGATCGACAGGATGAAACCGGTGATCGCCAGCAGCAGCGACCAGAACCAGCGCGCCAGCCGCGAGCGCGGGCGCGCGGCAAGCTGCGCCACGGTCTGCATCGCAGCCCCCGACGGTGGATCGGACGCCTCGGCGATGGGCGGGGCCTCGGCGGGCGAGACTTTGGGCGCGTCGTCCAGTTCGATCAGCACGGGGCCGGGTTTTTCGGTCATGGGTTCGGCTCGTCCCTTGTCCAGACCAGACGCACGTCGGGCAGCTTCTCGTCGTTGCCGGCGCCGTCGGTCAGTTTGGTTTCGCGAAAGCCCTCGCGGGCATAGAACCGGCGCGCCCCGCTATTGGCCTGAAAGGTCCAGAGCGCCAGCCGGTCCGACCGCGCCTTGGCGTGGTCGAGCAACCGTTTGCCCCACCGTTTGCCGCGCACGGAACGTGCCAGATAAAGCGCATGGACCTCTTCGCCGTCGCGCGCCAGAAAACCCTGCGGACCGCGCCAGTTGCGCAGCGCAATGACGTCGTTTTCCCTGATCAGCCGGGTCAGAAAGCGGGTATCCTGGTCAGAATTGTGAAGCTTGGGCATCCAGGGCGTTTCACCTATCCAGCCCGCCATGATGCGCCCCAGCTTTTGCGCATCCCGGGTGCGCGCCTGAACCAGCTTCACAGCCGGTCCCCGATCAGGAATTGAGCGGCCCGGTCGAGCCGGATATGCGGCGGCCCCTCGCCCGGTTTCAGGGCCAGGGGTGCCGGGGCGAAGTTCATCACCTGGTAGTCCTGATCAAGCCAGCGTTCTGCGCCGTCGCGTGCCGGGGCCAGCAGGCGCTGCGGATCGGCGGGCAGAGCGCCGGGGTAGAACGCGGCCTGACGGCCATCCTTCAGCAGCGTGCCGCGCACGCAGTCAAGCTTGCCGCCACCGTGATCCAACGTCTCCTCGACCGTGGCGCGCAGGGCGGCGATGGACATTGCCGCGGTGTCCGCCCCGGCGAATTCGGCGCGGCCGCGGGCATCCTTGACCAGCGCCTCCATGATGCCGGTCAGGGCGGCGTGCTGGTGGTGGTGCAGGTGATCGGCCTTGGTGGCGGCGAAGAGGATCTTCTCGACCCTTTTGCCAAGCAGCAGGCGGCTGAGGAAAGCGTTGCGGCCGGGGCGAAAGGCCGAAAGGATCTCGGCCATGGCGCGGCGCAGGTCGTCGACCGCCGGCGGCCCGGCATGGATCGCGCCCAGCGCGTCGACCAGCACGATCTGGCGGTCGATGCGGGCGAAATGGTCGCGGAAGAAGGGTTTGACGACCTGCGATTTGTAGGCATCGAACCTGCGCCCCATCTCGCGCGCAAGGCTCCCGCGGCGGGATTTTCCCGCATCGGGCAACGGCGCGAAGGTCAGGACGGGCGAGCCTTCCATTTCGCCGGGCAGCAGGAAGCGGCCCGGCGTGCAATCCGAATATCCCGCCTCGCGCGCCGCCTTGAGATAGTCGGCAAAGCTGCGGGCGAGGTCGCGGGCTGTGGTTTCGTCGAATTTCTGCGCGGCATCGGTGGCGTTGGCCGTCGCCATATAAGCCTGCGCCTCGGGCCGGTCCGCGATCCGCGCCAGCGTGTCGCGCGCCCAATCCTCGTAGCTGCGGTCCAGCAGTTCCAGGTCGAGCAGCCATTCGCCGGGATAGTCGACGATATCCAGATGTACCGTGCGCGGCCCCTTCAGCCCGCCCAGCAGCCCGCCCGGCTGCACCCGCAGCGACAGGCGCAGCTGGCTGACGGCGCGGGTCGAGGCGGGCCAGCGCGGGGTCGGACCGGTCAGGGCGTTCAGGTGGGTTTCGTAGTCGAACCGCGGCACGATGTCGTCGGGTTGCGGTTGCAGATAGGCGGTCAGGATGCGTCCGTTCGCGGCGGCCACCAATTGCGGCATCCGGGCCCGGTCGATCAGGTTGGCCACCAGTGAGGTGATGAATACGGTCTTTCCGGCACGGCTCAGCCCGGTGACGCCCAGCCGGATCACCGGTTCGAAGAACGCCTCGCTGACCGCACCGCCCACCGATTCGACCCCGCGCGTCAGGCTGTCTGCGATATCGCCGATGATCAAAAGACCGGTCTCCCCGTGGGTCGGTTCCCCGATTAGATAGGGGCGGGGCGGCGGCGGCACCAGTGGAAATCTGGCGGCTGTTGCCCTTGGCCCGTGTGCGCAGTATGGCCCGGATCATGCCACGTTATGCCTTGAAACTGGAATATCACGGGGGTCCGTTCGCCGGCTGGCAGCGGCAGAAGCAGCAGGCTTCGGTGCAGGCCGCGGTCGAAGCGGCGCTGCGGCGGCTGGAGCCGGACATCCCGGGGATCGCCGCCGCCGGGCGCACCGATACCGGCGTCCACGCGACGGGCCAGGTGGCGCATTGCGACATGGGGCGCGACTGGGAGCCGTTCCGGCTGTCGGAGGCGGTGAATTTTCACCTTCGGCCTCAGACCGTGGCGGTGGTGGCCTGCGCCCGGGTGGCGGCGGAGTTTCACGCGCGCTTCTCGGCCCGTGCGCGGCATTACCGCTACCGCCTGATCTGCCGCCGCGCGCCGCTGACCTACGACCGGGGGCTGGCCTGGAAAATCCCCGGCGACCTGGATATCGCGGCCATGCGCGCGGCGGCACGGCACCTGCTTGGCACCCATGATTTCACGACATTCCGGGCCTCGAACTGTCAGGCGAAAAGCCCGGTGAAGACCGTGGACGGCATCGGCATTTCCGCGCGCCCCTATGCCGCGCATACGGAAGTCCACATCGACGTTCGGGCGCGCAGCTTCCTGCACAACCAGGTGCGCAGCTTCGTCGGTTCGCTGGAACGGGTCGGCATCGGCGCTTGGGCGCCCGACGATGTGCGCGCCGCATTGCAGGCCGGGGATCGAGCTGCCTGCGGCCCGGTCGCGCCGCCCGACGGGCTTTACCTGACCCATGTGGTCTACGATCCGGACCCGTTTTCCAGCGCCGGCGCGCCCCGGACCTGATCCGGGGCCCCGCGGCTGGGAGGTCCCGGGTTACGCCCGGGACGGGTGGTTCAGGGGCGCTTCGGCCCGCGCCAGCTGTCCAGCCAGCGCCGGACTCTGTCCGCGATGTTCGGTGGCATGGTCGCCGACGCGCTCGTAAGCCTCGCCTGCATCCTCGAGCAGCGGGTCGATCGAGCGTTCGCGGAACTGCCGCCAGATCTTCACGATCCAGAAGATCAGGAAGGCCAGCAGCAGCAGGATCACGATATTGAGCCAGGGGATCAGCCGCACATCCGGCCCCGCGACCTGTTTCACCCCCACGGCATTGGGGAAAATCGACAGGAACTCGTTGCGCCAGCCATAGTGCCGCACCGCCACCCAGACCGGATCGGCCTTGGTCGAGCTTAGATCGCTGGCCTCGGCCTGCAGGTTCGACGTGTCGAACTTGAAATAGGGCGGCCAGCCCCAGCCGGTATCCTCGTTGCGATAGACGATCGGTTTGCCGTTTTCGCGTGATGCCCTGGATGAAGAACACGTCGCGGTTGCCGGTCGCCGCGTTGCCGACGTCCGGCGCGGCCCAGAAGATCGAGTTCTCGCCGAAGTCGATGCGCTTTTCATAGGTGTCGGCGATGCGCACGATGTCGCGTTGCGGCAGTGTATAGTGCAAGAACGACGAAGACCAGCAGCGCCAGCACCGCCCAGACTGTCCATTTGACGTAACGCATCTTGCGGTCCTCACATGAAATTCGCGTAAAGCAGCACGAACAGCACCACCATCGGAACGATGTAGACCGCCCAGATCAGCTTGCGCCGCAGCGAGCCGTGGTAGTCTTTCATCCCTGCCTCAATAAAGGCATCCCGGTCGCCGGTGCCAACCTCCTGCGTCCCATTGTTTTTCCAGCTTTTCGCGGCGGACCGAGCGGGAATAGATCGAGACCACCAGGTAAACCACTGTCAGAACGACGAAACCCAGGACCATGAGCCGGGCGATCTGAAAGATCATCGCTTGCCTCCTCTCACCGCGCCCCAGGGCCCGACCATCTGGATCAGCCGTTCCGGCGCCTTCGGCGGTGCTGGTTCCGCCATGCCGGGCTCTGGCCCGAACAGCGCCGCGCGGGTGCCTGCCTTGTCCACCTGATACTCGGCGGCAAGGAAATCGGCAACATAGCCGCGCTTGGTGTCGTCCCAGGTCTGGTACAGCCGGTAGAAGAGCTGCTTGTGGCAGATGAAAAGCTGGCGCACGTCGAGCGGGCTGAGTTCCGACAGCAACTGGTTGACCAGGTCGCGATCCTTGTGGCGGCTGGACGCGCAGGGTGTAGAAATATGCCGGGTGTTCGGACGTGATCCGCGGCCAGTCGCCGCCGCCCTCGACCCAGCGCAAAAGGTCCGCCAGCCCATGAAACGCCTCCGGCAGGGCGCTGCCCATCTGGCGAGCCAGCATCCGCAGATCGCGCCGCGTCGCCCCACCGATATCGACGCCGAGGGTGGCGGCCACGTCGACCAGGATGAAATCCATCTTCTGCCTCAGGATCGCCCCGGCATCGACGTTGCGCGCCTTGACGATGGGCTCGACCAGTTGATTGAGCTCGAAGAACCGGGCGATGCGGTTCGGCTGGTCCGGGCCGATGACATGCTCCATCGGCAGCTTCCCCAGTGGCGTCGCGGTCGCCCATGGCGATCAGCGCCGGGTGATCGAGGTCGCGGAACAGGTATATGCCGCCGAAATGTTCGGTGTGATAATTGGGCACCTCGACCGTGACCGGGGCCAGGTCGACCGGGTTGCGGGTCACGTCGCCGGTCTGCTTGGCCAGGCCGATCATCTCGGCGATCAGCACGTCGTCCCACCAGGCGTCGTCCTCGCTGCGGAAACGCTCGATCTTCGCGGTCAGCTCGCGCGCGTTCTTCACGTCGCCGGCGGTGGTGTCGGCCTCGACCACGATTCGGCGGATGTCGAAGAGCCGCGCCGGGCGAGCCGAGGTCATAGACCGAATTCGCCAGCTCTCCGGCCACCGCATCGCGAGTGACGAGGGCGAAGAGCTTGGCTTCGTTCGTCCTCGATGAACTGGCGGATGATGGTGCGCGAGAACGAGAAGGCGGCGTTGAGCAACGGCGCGGTCTTCTGCTCGGTGGTCAGCAGGATGAACTGGCGGTTGCAGCCATTGGGGTTGAGGTAAAGCTCGTCGCCCAGCTCGAACGCCGACCTCCGGCGAATAGCCGGAGATATCGACGTGAAAATCCGTCAGCTTGGTTGTCTTGCCGGTCAGATGCTTCAGCGCGCGATTATAGCGCTCGACCAAGGCAGGCGAGTCCACCGGCACCAGATTGCCGAACATCAGGCCTTTTTCGATGAGACGTTTCACGTTTCCCTACCTCGCATCCGATCTTCCCCACGCCGCTTCTCCACCCCCTGCGCCAGCCCCAGCCACATCAGCGCCAGCAGCGGCCCCCACAGCATTGCGGCCAAAGCCGAAAGCTTCAGGAAAAACCCGCCCGTCGCCAGCGGTGCCTCGGCAATCGCCGCCCAGACGTCGATACCGCGCACCGCATAGATCAGCGCGAATACCACCTCGCCCACCACCAAAAGCAGCGCCGCCGACGCCGCAATGCCTACCGCCAATTCCCGCTGCGAACGCGTCTGTGCCGGAACCAGGATATTTGGCAAGACCACGGCCAGCATCGCAAGGATCGCCAGCGGCAGGCCGGTGTTCAACCAGCCGATAGGCTCGGCGCGGATCATGTGGCCTTACTGGCCGCATACCGCCGCCGCGCCTCTTCCATCCGGCCCATTTCTCGCACCGCGTTCTCGATGGCCGCCTCGTCGGACTTGTCGGCATAGCGGAATTCGCTGAATCCGCATAGCGGTTGATCTCCTGGATCACCATGTCGACCGTGATCGGCTGGCGCATCTCCTCGATCATCCCCAGCTTTTCGTCATAGGGCTTGAACAGGAACAGGTCCGGCTCCTCCATCCATTCGTCCGGCAGTTCGAAATCCATCGCCCGCACCTTCACCGCGTCGGTGATGTTCTTGATTGCGCGCCCGGTGAACCGCTCGTCGGCCTCCTGGATGGCCTTCAGGTAGGTGCCCAGTCTTGGCGATGGTGTCGAGCGCGCCGATGTCCTTCTCGACCCGTTCCCAGACCGTCAGAAGCCCCTCCTCGTGCGGCTGCCCGTGCGACTCGAAAGACGCCGCCACCGCGCGCTTGATCTCCTGCGCGGCAGTAAAGCTCGTGATCGCCCAGCGGGAATATCATGCCGTTCTTGCCCATCAGCAGTGCCAGAATGTCGATATAGTCCTCGCGGCTTTGCGGCCCGTCGACCAGGAACCGCGCCCCGGCGCGCTGGCGCAAGGCATCGTCGACGTTCTCGGGATAGTTCGAGAACATGCCGAAGGTGCAGTTGCCGCGCACCACGGTGTTGGCGCCGGAAAACGCCTCCATCAGCACCGCCGTGACTTCCTGCTGTCCCGCCGAGGACTGCCGGTCGCCGCGCTTGCCGGCGATCTGGTCGATGTCGTCAACGGTGCCGAAGCCGATCACATTCGGGTCGAGCACGTTGTTGATGAAGGCCTTGGCGTTCTGCCCCGATTTGCCCTGATAGCTGTCGATCTGGTCGATGCAGAAGTTCTGGTAGCGGAACGGATAGCCCGCGATCTGGCAATAGTCGTTGATCAGTCCCGCCATCATCTGGATCAGGGTGGTCTTGCCGGTGCCGGGCATGCCGTCGCCCATGAAGGTGAAGATGAAGCCGCCCATCTCGGCAAAGGGATTCAGCTTGCGGTCGAAATCATAGGCCATCAGCATCTTGGCCAGCTTCATCGCCTGATACTTGGCGATGTGGTTGCCGACGACCTGGTGCGGCTTCTTGAACTCCATCGTCAGCGCGGTACCGCGCGCCTTGCGCGACTGGGGTGAAGCCGTGCGATGGCGAAATCGTCGGCCTCGACGCGGTAGCGCTGCGCCCGCGAACGGGGCCAGCCGCGCCGCGGTCTGGGCGCGCAGGGCGACCTTTTCCATCAGCTGCTCGGCATAGGCCAGGACGGTGGCCACCAGCCGCGGCTCGTCATCCGGCGAAGACCGCCAGATCCTGGTCCAGTTCCCACAGAGCGCCGTGCAGCGCCAGTTGCGCATTGTCGGTCAGCACTTCGTCGACGCCGCCGATCTCGACCGTGATCTCGCTGGCCGAGGGCGCCAGCAGGAAGGCCGTGGCATTGGCGAAGGTGTAAAGCACCGCCAGCGCCTCTGCCGCCAGCAGTTCGGAGAACTCGGTGGCGCTGTCGACGCCGACAGGCGGCCCTCCAGGTTCTCGCGCTTCAGCTCCGCCAGCCCGGTCTGTTCGGCGAACCCCTCGCCCATCGCCAGCGCGATCGCCAGCGCCCGCCGCAGCCCTTGCATCACCGTGGCCTGCACCGGCGACATCAGCTTGTCGCCGCCATCCGCACCCTCGATCCGCTCGAGCAACCGCACGCCCTCGGGCCGCGCGGTGGACCGCGTCACCAGTCCCGGCGTGGTCGACCGGAACCGCCGCCGCGCGCCGATCCCGGGCGAGCGTTCGTCGGCGCGGCATCGGCGTCCGCGCTACGGCGATCCGCGGGGTGTGGTCGACGCCTTCCAGCATCGCCAGCGCCGCTGGATAATGCTTGCGACGATCTCTTCCTCGCGCAGTTCCATCTGGTCGCCTGAAACGCTCATCTCACACCTGCATCATCGTTGGCTCGAAAATACCTTCCCCGAAGGGATCGCTCCTGAGGCGCACAAAATGCCTTGGCCCGGAACGGGCCTCATTCGGATCACGCGGCCTCACCGGTAGCTCACCACCTGGCCGCTGTCCGACACCACGAACTTGCGCACGTCGTGGAACCCCGGCGGGTCTTTCTCGGCCAGCACCTGGTAGGGCCGTTCTGGCAGGATCATCGACGCGCTCGGTCGCGGTGGCGCCGGTGTCGACGCCGCGCCCGGCAAACGGATCGAGCGCGAAGATCTCGCGCTCGACGGTGCCGAACCAACCGGATTTCTCGCGATCTCGACCCGCTCGCTTTCCAGCGTCTCGGCGGTCCAGGCCAGCGCCCAGTCCTCGCCCTCCGGCGCCTGCGCCTCTTCCAGCACCTCGCGCATCGGCCCGGTCTGCTGCGTGAAGGCCGAGGAATACATCGGCCCGACATGAAACCGGCGCAGCCGCTTCGGGTGCAGATCGTCGAAATCGCGGTCAAAGCCCTGCGCGATGGTCAGAAGCTTCAGCCCCGCCACCGACTGCGCCATCAGGTGCCGCTGCGCCTCGGGCCAGCGCCGGTCGTCGATCGGCAGACCGGTGCGGCCGCTGTCGTCGAGCTCCATCAGGTAGATCGTCGGCAGGTTGACCTGGCTGTCATAGACCGCCCAGTGCAGCAGATAGTGCCGCCGCCCCGGCCCCAGATCGCGCAGCCACTGCGCCTGCGGATCGTTCTGCGCCCAGAACAGGCCGCCCTTCACCAGCGCCTCGTAGTAAAGCCGCTGGGCGCAGGCAAACTGCAGCTTCGTCGGGATCGTCAGGTCGCCCACGATCTGCCGGATCATCGCGTCTTTCAGGTCCGGCACCGAATGCGAACCCTGCAAATGGCTTGCCGCCTGCTGCGCGTCGTTGGCCATCGTCAGCAACTCGCGATAGACCGGAAAACCCGATTCCACCCGGTCGATGGCGAGGCTGCCGAAGAAGCTTCCGGTATCGCGGCCGGTCAGCAGGTATTTCAGCGACAGCGCCCGGAACGTCGCCGCAATCGACGCGACATAGGCCGACAGGACCTTCACATCGACCCGGCTCAACGTGCCTTCCTGTTCCATCACCGCCGCGACCCGGCCCAGATGCGCGGTGATGCCTTCGAACTTGGCGAAATAGCGGCGCGCGGCGAAAGTGTCGGTCAGGCCGACGTGGTCGCGGGAAAGGTCTTTTCCGGTGACGCGCTCAGTCATCGGATCTTCGCTTTCTGACCTTGTTGATCCGGTGGAACAGCCCGCCTGCGGCCATCAGCAGAAAGACGATGCCGACCACGGCGGTCTTTCCCACCTCGAAGCCCGGCACAAGCGCGTCCAGACCCAGCACATCCGAGAAGCTGGCAATCATCGCCAGGAAGATCAGGCCGCCGATACCGATTGCCAGCGCCGATCTCATGGTGCAACGGTCACTGTGCAGGATTGTTGTCGGTGCTGCATGATCGGCACCGGCCCTACAGGTCCAGCCACAACTTGAGCGCCGTGTAGATCACCGAGGCCAGAATTGCCCCGGTCACCGCTCCCTTCAGCATTTCGGATGCAACCGGCCCGCTTGTAACCGCCACGTACACGATCCCCGCCGTGGCACCGCAAAGCGCGACGATCAGCGCCCAGAACAGCGACCTTTTCGTATGCCGCCACATCGCGGATCACCCCGACCCGTACAGGTTCTTGTCGTGCTTCTCGACGATCTCCTGGAACCGCCGGGCAAACCGTTCGTCGGCCTTGGCCTTCTGCTCCAGCACCTCGCGGGCAAAGACCATGTGATCCTCGTGCGCTTCCATCATCTCGGCCATCCGGGTGTTGGTCGCCGAGCCGATCGCCGCCATCGCCGTCTGCGCCTCCTTGTCGGTCTTGACCCCGATCTCGTTGATCCGGTGCGCCACGTCCTGCTGCTGGGCGGTCTTCAGCGACTTGGACAGCGCGTCGTACAGCACCACCCGCTGCTTGGTGTCGGTCTGCAGCTTGTTGATCAGCACCATCTGCGTCGCCGCCTGGTTCTGCAGGCTGTCGACCCAGGTCTTGCCCTTTTCGATATAGCGCTCCAGCGTCTGCGACTTGGCCAGCTTGACCTGCTCCTCCTGCACCATCTCGTTGTAGCGGGCGTTCAGCGCGGCCAGTTCGGCTTTCCAGCTTGGTGCGCGCGGCGGCGTCCTGTTCGACGCTGATCTTGTTCTCCAGCTCGATGATCTTCGGGTCCATCGCCAGGATATCGGCGCGCAGCTGTCTCCAGTTCGCCCACCGTCGCCTCGCGGTCGTCCAGCGTCTCGGTCAGGTTCGCCTCGACCTTGACCTTCTGCTCGTTCAGCATCGCAAGCTGGTTTTCCAGCAGCTTGACGATGATGTCGGACTTGCCGATCAGGTCCTGCAGCTTGTCGTCGATCGAGGCCGCGCGCATCCGCTCCTGCCGCATCGAGTCCGCCTTGCCCGGCGCGAAGACGCCGACAAAGCTTTCCCAGCCGGTCTTCGACCGCATCTCGTCGAAATCCTTCGAGAATGCCGGCGGTCACATCGTCCAGCCCCATGATCAGTTCGGCGATATTGGCGTTCATCAACTCGGTATGGGCATGCACATCGTCCAGCGAGGCGTTCTCGATATCGACGGCGGCGTCGACGTCGGCCTCCAGCTTGGTGCGCGCCTGTTCCATCACGCCGGTGATCGCCTGCATCTTCCGGCGCGCCTCGGCGATCTGTTCCTGAGAGGTGCGAATCTGGGCGTCTAGATCAGCCATTTAGTGTCCCTGTCTTCCAATTGGTCTGGATGATATGGGCATTGCCTAGCGCGTTTGTAGCGGGTCGTCATCCAAATTTCGGCGCTCGGGCGATTCGGACTCAGGTTTTCGTGACCCCCGCGCAGTATCGCATATTGCGAAAAAGCGCGGGTTCGGCGATCACGACCGGGGCATGATGGAAAGCAGAGGCGCCGATGACCTGGTCCCCCGACAAGACCCAAGTGAAAAGCTGGAACGAATGGGACCGGCTGCGCCATGTCATCGTCGGGCGCGCCGACGATTGCCACATCCCGCCCGCCGAACCCGCGCTAGACGCCAAGGTGCCGGAAGACAGCGACATGCGCGGCCAGTGGGGCCGCCGCCCGCAGGAAACCATCGACCGCGCCAACGAATTGCTCGACGGCTTCGCCGCCATGCTGGCGGGGCGCGGCATCCGCGTCGACCGACCCACGCCGATGGATTTCTCGCAGCCGGCCACCACGCCCGATTTCCACACCGACAGCCAATTCGGCTGCATGCCGCCGCGCGACGTGCTGCTGACCGTGGGCCACGAGATTCTCGAGGCGACCATGTCCTACCGCTGCCGCTGGTTCGAATACCTCTGCTACCGGCCCCTGATGCAGCAATACTGGGACGATGACCCCGATTTCCGGCACGAAGCCGCACCGAAGCCGCGCCTGACCGACGCCGACTACCACCCCGACTACCTCTCTGAGAAGATCGGTGACGCCAAACGTCTGGAATGGGCTGCGGAAAAGTTTTTCGTCACCACCGAGGAAGAGCCGCTGTTCGACGCCGCCGACGTCCTGCGTTTCGGCCGCGACCTCGTCGTGCAGCACGGCTTCACCACCAACCTCAAGGGCATCGAATGGCTGCGCCGGCACTTCCCCGAGCACCGCGTCCACGCCGTGAACTTCCCCGGAGACCCCTACCCGATCCACATCGACGCCACCTTCACACCGCTGCGCCCCGGCCTGATCCTGAACAACCCCCAGCGCCGTCTGCCGAAAGAGCAGCGTGAAATGTTCGCGCGGAACGACTGGCAAATCCTAGACGCCGCCCAGCCGGCCCACAACGCCCCACCGCCGCTCTGCTACTCCTCGACCTGGCTTTCCATGAACGTCCTCGTGCTCGACCCCAAAACCGTCTGCGTCGAAGCCTCAGAGGTCTGGCAGGCCGAGCAGATGGACAAGCTGGGCCTGGAAGTCATCCCCGTCGACCTCCGCGACGCCTACGCCTTCGGAGGCGGCCTGCATTGCTGCACGGCGGATGTGTACCGGGAGGGCGGCTGCGAGGATTATTTTGCGGTGGGATGATAAGACCGCGCTGGCTTGCGAACCAAGAACGTACATCCTTGCCACCCGATCCACTAGCAAAGATACTCGGCTCTCAGACCAATAGGAGCGAGACCATGCGACGGACACTCGCATTCGCACTGATCCCGGCCATCCTTCTGCCAAGCCTCGCCGCCGCGGACATGATGGCGGCGGTCAAGCGCACCAAGGCGGGCACGTTCGACACAAAGGGCGAGATCGCCTGCGCGCAAGAGGTCGGTGAGGCGTTGGGCACCTGCTCTGTGGCAGTCGCACGCAGCGGCGACGCCGCTGCCGCAGTCGTCGTGGTATTCCCAAACGGTTTCAAACGGACGCTGATGTTTGGCGATGGCGTCTTCGTGCGCGGCGATGCGACCATGTCGGGCGTCGGAACCGACACCGACTGGCATCTATCCGGCGGCCTGTACCAGATACGTGTCGACGACCAGCGCTTCGAACTTCCCGAAACGCTGGTCTTTGGTGACTAGGCCACGCGCCCAAGGCGGCGGTGGCCCAGGGCGCTTCAGCCGCCCGGCGTCAGCTTGTGGATCGTGCCCTCGTCGATGGCAGTGTAAAGGCTGCCGTCGGGGCCCATGACGACCGAGCGGAATCGCCCGGGTTCCATCGGCAGGGTCATCTCGGTTACGTCCTCGACGTCCGTATTCTCGTCGTTGAACTGGATGACATCGATCCGTTGACCGATCGGAGTGCCTCCAAAACCGATGCCCATGATGCCGACGACCATGGCACCGTCCCATTCGCCCCAGGCCTCGCCTTTCAGGAACGCGGCCGAAGAGGTGCCCTGCGACCAGCCGTTGTTGTTCCAGATCGGCGGCATGGCATCGGGATAGGTTTCGAAGTCGGTCATCGGCATGTACGCAGCCCGCTCGTAGCGGTTCATGCCCTCTTCCTGGTTCGGGCTGTAGCCACAGTAGTCGTCGGGGCAGTCGCCGCGGCCAGCCATGTTGGGACGCGGGATCCCAGCCGGCATTTCCGCCGTTTTCAAGGATCGTGATCTCGTCCGAGTGCCACGGCCCGTGCTCCGCCGTGATGGCCGCGCCGGTGACGGGATGAAACGCGATGCCCTGCACGTTACGGTGCCCGTAAGTGTAAGTCCGCTTGTCGAAACCCTCAGGCGGATTGTTGTCGGCGATAGCGTTGCCATCGGTGTCGATCCGCAGCACCTTGGAGCCCATCATGGTCGGGCTCTGCGGCACCTGACCGTTGTGGTTATCACCGGTTGTCAGGAACAGGTGCCCATTTGCGTCAAAGCGCACGCGACCGCCGTTATGCGCGCCGGGGCCGCCGAACGGGTGGTTCGACGCAGCCATCTTGTAAGGAACGTCATCGACAATGTCGGTTCGATCGGAAACCGCGGTGAAATCCTCGTTCATCGTGAACCGCATCAGCCGGTTGGTGTGCGGGTCCGACATGTTCGAGGTTGAGTAGACGTAGATTCGCCGGTTGTTCGCGAAGTCCGGATCGAAAGCGACGCCCATCATTCCGGCCTGGCCTTCGCAGAACAGATCACCCCCGTTATCAGGATAGCCCTCTGTCTCGCCCACGCCATACAGCGCATTGATCGTCCCGTCGGGCATCCGTACTGACAGGCCCTTGCACTTTTCGGTAAAAAGCATCGTGCCATCATCCAGGAACGCCATGTCCCAAGGATTTTCCAGCCCGTCGAGCACAACCTCATGCTGCAGGTCGGTGGTATTCATGCCGCTCTGAGCGATGGCCGGTAGCGCGACGATCGTCGTTCCGGCGAGCAGCGATGCGACGCATACACTATGCTTGATATGATTTATGATTTTCTCCCTAAATGATCTCTCCGGCGATTCGAATGACGCCGAATGTCGCCTTTATCCCCGATCGGGCCCGAAGGCTCCGCAAGGGTAGGTCCAAGCACTCAACCATTCAATGATTTTCTAAACAAGGCTCGCGCATAAGGTTAGGCCTTGCTGCCGGGTCAGTCGAAGGCCGTCGCCACGTAGACCGAGAGGTTCGCGATATCCTCGTCGGAAAGTTTTTTGGCAGCTTGGATCATCAGGATCGAGTTCGGCCCGATCCTCGTCCCCGCGCGATAGATCTCTAGTTTTTCGGCAATGTAATCGGGGTCCTTGTCTGACAGCTTCGGATAGCTGGCGGCACCCTGGGCCTTGTTCCCGTGGCATGCCCGGCAGCTCTTTTTGAATATTTTCGCGGCGGCCTCCAGATCGACCTCCGCCTCCATCGCGACCGGCTGGGTGTCTTCCAACTCCGAGGCGTCCGTCTCGACCTCCGGCGCGTGGCTGTCCGCCGAAGCCACGGAGGCTGCGAACATCATACCCGTAGCCAGCACGAAGCAATTTACCATCAACACAAGCTCCTCCCATCAATCGGCACTGATGTTCCAATCGCGTCCTCGAGGTATATAGAATGCATCCAGGCGGCGGCAACGAGAACTTTCAACCCACCTTTTGGTTGTATTGCTGGGCTTGAAGGAAAGAGCCGACCAGCAGCCAATCTTAGCAATCGATGCACCTTCATCTGGATACTTCGGTCGGCAACCTAGTCACGAGAAACCAAATCGTCTCCACCCACCCGTCACCGCTATCATCAACAAAGCAAACACCTTGACCCCCGTCCCTATGGGGACACCCCGGCCGCCGCCCGGATCCGCCTCATCCCACGACGTTGAATTCCGGCCCATAGGGATAGCCGGTGATGTTCTCGGCCCCGTCTTCGGTGACGACCAGGATGTCATGCTCGCGGTAGCCGCCCGCCCCGGGTTGACCCTGCGGGATCGTCATCATCGGCTCCATCGAGATCACCATGCCCGGCTCCAGCACCGTGTCGATATCCTCGCGCAGTTCCAGCCCCGCCTCGCGGCCATAGTAGTGGCTGAGAACGCCGAAGGAATGGCCGTAGCCGAAGGTGCGGTATTGCAGCAGGTCGCGCTCTGCGAAGAAGGCGTTGACGCTTCGCGTGATCTCGGCGCAGCTCGCCCCGGGCTCAGATCAGCGACATGCCCAATTCATGCGCGCCGACGTTCGCCTGCCAGAGCTTCAGCGAGCGCGCATCGACCTCGCCCACGAACATCGTCCGCTCCAGCGCGGTGTAATAGCCCGAGATCATCGGGAAGGTGTTCAGCGACAGGATATCGCCGCGCTGCAGCTGCCGCGCCGGTCACCGGGTTATGCGCGCCATCGGTGTTCAGCCCGGACTGGAACCAGACCCAGGTATCGCGGTACTCGGCGTCCGGAAACCGGCGCGGCGATCTCGAGCTCCATCGCGTCGCGTCCCGCCATCGCCACGTCGATCTCGCGCGCGCCGATCTTGACGGCGTCGCGGATCGCATAGCCGCCGACATCGGCCACCGCCGCCCCGGCCCGGATCAGCGCGATCTCGGCGGGTGATTTCGTCATCCGCTGGCGCATCGTGGCGGGCGCGATATCGACGGTTGCGATCGGCGCCAGAAACGCCGTCAGCTTGTCGAATTGTGCAAGGGTCAGGTGGTCGCCCTCATAGCCGATCACACCGCCTGCGCCGGTCACGCGACCGGATCGCGCGCCAGTAATTGTCGCGCGCCCAGTCGGTATAGGTGATGTTGTCGCCATGGCAGCGCCGCCACGGCTGGCCCGCGTCGATCCCGGCGATGATCGTCACGCTGTCGCCGCGCGGTGACGACCAGCGCGTAGGGCCGCCCGAAGGCGCAATACAGGAACCCCGAATAGTAGGCGATGTTGTGCATCGAGGTCAGCACGGCGGCCGTCGACCCCGGCCTCGGCCATGATCGCGCGCAAGCCAGTCAGCCGCGCTTCGTATTCCTGCGCGTCGAACGGCAACGCGGCCTTTTCGCCGTTGTGAAACCGGTAGAATTCAGGCCGCGCATCCGCGCGGACATCGTGCTGTGCATGTGTCATGTCGACCTCCAGGGATCGGCCCACGAAAGCGCCACGCGCCGGGCCGCCATAAGGTCCCGGCGTTCAGGACGGATGTAGGGAAAAGCCCGGCGACGCCATCGCCACGGACCTTGAGACACATACACCAGGTAGCGCCGTCCGGCAATCCCGATCAGAGGCTTGCGCCCCCCGTGGCGCCACCGCAGAATGCGGCCATCGTGGCCAGGAGGACGGCGATGCGACTTGCAGACAAAACCGCCATCGTCACCGGTGCCGCCTCGGGCTTTGGCGCACGGCATTGCCGCACGGTTCACCGCCGAGGGCGCGCGCGTCATGATCGCCGACATCGACGGCGATGCCGCCGCAAAGGCCGCACAGGACCTCGGCGGCATCGCCCAACAGGTCGACGTGGCGCGGAACGACAGTGTAAAGGCCATGGCCGAGGCCGCGCTCGACGCTTTCGGCCACGTCGACATCCTGGTCAACAACGCCGGCATCACCCACCTGCCGAAACCGATGGAGGAGGTGGACGAGGAGGAATTCGACCGCGTCCTCGCCGTCAACGCCAAGTCGGTCTACCTGACCGCCCGCCACCTGGTGCCGCATATGAAGGCACGCGGGCCGGGCGCGATCCTGAACATCGCCTCGACCGCCGGGCTTTCGCCGCGCCCGAACCTCAACTGGTACAATGCCACGCAAGGGCTGGGTGATCACCGCGACAAAGACCATGGCGGTCGAGCTTGCGCCGAAAGGCGTCCGGGTCAACGCGCTCTGCCCGGTCGCCGGCGAGACGCCGCTGCTGGCCAGTTTCATGGGCGAGGACACGCCCGAACGGCGCAAGGCCTTCCTGTCCACGATCCCGCTGGGCCGCTTCTCGACGCCCGAAGACCTCGCCAACGCCGCGCTTTACCTGTGCTCGGACGAGGCCAGCATGATCACCGGCGTCGCCATGGAGGTCGATGGCGGCCGCTGCATATGAAACCCGGCCCCCGCAACCTGATCACCGACGTCGCCGGCCTTTGCGTCGGCAATGCCGAGGATGCGGCGCTGAAATCCGGCTGCACCGTCCTTGTCGGCGACAAGCCCTTCACCGCCGCGGTGCACGTCATGGGCGGCGCGCCCGGCACCCGCGAGACCGACCTGCTGGCGCCTGAGAAGCTGGTCGAAGAGGTCGACGCGCTGGTGCTGTCGGGCGGCTCTGCCTTCGGTCTTGATGCGGCTTCCGGCGTGGCGGATGGACTGCGCGCGCAGGGCCGCGGGTTCCAGGTCGGCGACATCCGCGTCCCGATCGTGCCCGCAGCGATCCTGTTCGACCTGCTGAACGGCGGCGACAAGGACTGGTCGGATAATCCCTATGCGCGCGCTGGGACGGCGGGCGCTGAACCGCGCCGGGGCAGAGTTCGCGCTTGGCACCGCCGGGGCCGGCACCGGTGCCACCCGCGTCGATCTCAAGGGCGGTCTGGGCTCTGCCTCGATCGTGCTGGACAACGGGATCGACCGTCGGCGCGCTGGTCGGCGGTCAACCCGCTGGGGTCGGTCGTCGTCGGCGACGGCCCGCAATTCTGGGCCGCGCCCGTTCGAAATCGGCGACGAGTTCGGCGGCTTCGGGCAGGGCACCGGCCACGACCCGACCGGCCCGGTCAGAACCAAGATCGACCCGGGCGGCAATACCACCATCGCCATCGTCGCCACCGATGCCGCGCTGACCAAGGCGCAGGCGAAACGCATGGCGATCGCCGCGCATGACGGCATCGCCCGCGCCATCGTTCCCAGTCACACGCCGTTCGACGGCGACCTCGTGTTCGCCGCCGCGACCGGCGCCCGCCCGATCGCCGACGCGGTGCTCGATACCCTGCTGATCGGCCACGCCGCCGCCACCTGCCTTGCCCGCGCCATCGCCCGCGGCGTCTTCAATGCCACCCCAGCCCCGAACGACCCCCTGCCCTGCTGGTCGCAACGCCACGGCGGTCGCTGAACCGGGCTCTCTTCATCTTGCCGAAAATACCTCCGCCGGAGGCTCCCGTGGGTTCGGCCTGCGCGACCCGCGACCAAACTGCGCGATTCCCTCCACGCGCGAACCGCCGCACCGCAGGCGAAGCCGAGGATGGGGCACATGGAATGGCGCGTCAGCGCCGCGATCGGATCACGTCAGCCCGTCCAGTAGCGCCCTCGTCAGCGGCGAACCCGCCTCCTCCAGCTCTTCCACCACGTCGAAATGATGCCGTCCCGGTGCCATCCGCAGCACCGCCCCGGGCCAGGCATCGGCAAGCCAGCGCGCCTGATCAAGAAACGCGGGCCGCTCCTCTGCCCCGACCCAGACTACCGTGTCCCAGTCGCGCAGCTCCGTCTTCAGCGCCGGGCTTTCCGCCTCTGCCTCTGCCGGATCGAGCCGCAGGTCCGCATTCATCGCAGTCTGCATCAGGGGACGCAAATCCGACAGCGGCGAAATCGGAAGCACCCGCCGCACGCGCCCGGCCACGGCGTCGGGTAGATCCACATCCGCACAGCGCATCCGCGCTGACAGATGCCCGCCCGCCGAATGGCCCGTCACCACAACCGGACCGTCCACCAGCTTCGCCGCCGCCACCACTGCGGCCGCAACTTCTTGTGTTATCTGTGATATCCTCGCCTCGGGCGACAGCGTGTAGGACGGCAACGCCATCGCCCAGCCGCGCAGGTTCGGCCCCGCCGCCAGGTGCGACCAGTCGCTGCGGTCCAGCGCCTTCCAGTAGCCGCCGTGGATGAACACGACCAAACCGGCGGGCGCGCCTTCGGGCAGGAACAGGTCGAACCGGTTGCGAGCGCCCGGCCCGTAGCCGACATCCAGCCGCGCCCGCGCGCCAAGGCCCGCGCGGTATTGCGCCGCCTTCACCGGCCAGCTTTCGCGGTAACCCTCGGCGTCCGGAATGTAGGCCCCGTTCTCGTAGGCGTCGCTCAGGTCCATCGGTCACTCCCACCTTGCATTCCCCGCCCTATATCGTGACAAGACCGCAAAGCCCAAGCCCGATGAACGGAGGCCCCCGATGCTGGACGAAACCACCCACCTGCGCGACCTGCTGAGCGACCCGACCTTGCTGGAAACCCGCGCCTATCCTGGCCGGCGACTGGGTCGATGCCGAGTCCGGCAAGACCTTCGACGTGACCAACCCCGCCCGCGGCGATGTCATCGCCACCGTGGCCGACCTGACGCGCGCGGAATGCGCCGACGCCATCGCCAAGGCCGAAACCGCCCAGAAGGACTGGGCCGACGCGCACCGGCAAGGACCGCGCCGGTATCCTGCGCAAGTGGTTCGACCTGATGGTCGAGAATGCCGACGACCTGGCCGCGATCCTGACCGCCGAGCAGGGCAAGCCGCTGGCCGAGGCCAAGGGCGAGGTCATCTACGGCGCCAGCTTCATCGAGTGGTTCGCCGAGGAGGCCAAGCGCGTCTACGGCGAGACCATTCCCGGCCACCAGCCCGACAAGCGCATCCTCGTCATCAAGCAGCCGATCGGCGTGTGCGCGGCGATCACGCCCTGGAACTTCCCGAACGCGATGATCACGCGCAAGGTCGGCCCGGCGCTGGCCGCCGGCTGCACCGTGGTCGTGCAAGCCCGCCGACGCAGACGCCGCTCTCCGCGCTCGCGCTGGCCGAGCTGGCCGAGCGCGCCGGCATGCCGACGGGCGTGCTCGACGATCATCACCGTCGACGGACAGCTCGCGGCATCGGCAAGGAGCTCTGCGAGAACCCCATCGGTGCGCAAGCTGTCGTTCACCGGCTCGACCGAGGTCGGCCGCATCCTGCTGACGCAGGCCGCCGACCAGGTGAAGAAGCTGCTCGCTGGAACTCGGCGGCAACGCGCCCTTCATCGTCTTCGACGACGCCGACCTCGACGCCGCGGTCGAGGGCGCGATGGCCTGCAAGTACCGCAACACCGGCCAGACCTGCGTCTGCGCCAACCGCATCTACGTGCAGGACGGCGTCTACGACGCCTTCGCCGAGAAGCTGGCGCGGCGCTGGTCGAAGAATCAAGGTCGGCAACGGCCTCGAGGCCGGCACCGATGGGCCCGCTGATCGACGAGCAGCGCGGTCGACAAGGTCGAGGCGCACATCGCCGACGCGCACGCCAAGGGCGGCAAGGTGCTCATCGGCGGCAACGCGATGGACCTGGCGAGCTGTTCTTCGAGCCGACCATGCTCACCGGCGCCACCCAGGACATGCTGTGTCGCCAGCGAGGAGACCTTCGGCCCGGTCGCGCCGCTGTTCCGCTTCAAGACCGAGGACGAGGCGATCGCGCTGGCCAACGACACCGAGTTCGGCCTGGCGTCGTACTTCTACAGCCCGCGACATCGGCCGCATCATCCGCGTCGCCGAGGCGCTGGAGTACGGCATCGTCGGCGTCAACACCGGCATCATCTCGACCGAGGTCGCGCCCTTCGGCGGCGTCAAGCAGTCGGGCCTGGGCCGCGAGGGCTCGCAAGCACGGTATCGACGACTATCTCGAGATGAAGTACATCTGCACCTCGATCTGATCGCCGGAGTGTCAAGGAAAAGTCTAACTAAAATGCGGGGGACTTCGGACCTCCGCATTTCCTCGTTTTAGGACCATGTTAACGCGGCGCGCGGCATCACTTGCGCGGGGGCTGCCTTGCACGAGGGGCCAAAATGAACGCGCTGACACCGGGATATCGGACGTTTGAACACGAACCCTGCCGCTATGGCGGGGCCAGGATCCCCTTTCGCGGGCCGCACAAGCGGTTGAAGGGCAGCTATGTCACGTTTCTGGGCGGCACCGAGACCTTTGGCCCGTACGTCGCCACCCCGTTTCCCGAACTGATAGAGCTTCAGACCGGGCTGACCTGCGTCAATCTCGGCTGCCGCAAGGGCGGGATCGACGCCTACCTGTCGAACCCCAGCCTGATCGACCTGTGCAGTATGGGCGAGGTCACGGTCATCGAAGTGACCGGGGCGCAGAACATGTCGAACCGGTTCTATTCCGTCGATCCGCGCCGCAACAACCGTTTCTTGCGCGCCTCGAAGATCATGAAGTCGATTTTCTTCGAGTTTGATTTCGCCAATCTGGAAACCACCGAACAGATGCTGTCGCTCATCGCCTGCGATGCCGCCGACCGGATGCCGTTGCTCAAGCAGGAAATCCAGACCGCCTGGGTCGCCCGTATGCGCAGCCTGGTCCGCGCCATCGACGGGCCGGTGATCCTGCTCTGGGCCGCCGATCACCCGCCGTTCAGCGCCGCCGCTGGCGGCAGCATCGCGCGCCCGCCGCAGTTCGTCGACCGCGCCATGCTGGATGCCGTGCTGGACGATGCGGATCACCTGGTCGAGGTCGTCATCGGTGCCAACGAGGTGGCCGCGGGGTACGAAAAGACACTGCTTTCGCCCAAGGACATCGTCGCCGCCGCGGCCACCCTGGGCCCTGTCGCGCATCGTCGCATCGCCACCGCTGTGACACCCGTGCTGTCGGCGATGCTGGGACAGGACGACTGTGCCGCCGAGCAAATGGCGATCTCGGCAAACATCTTCCGACATTCCGCCTGAAGCGCCGCCCCTCCGCCTGAGGGCGTGAGAAATTTTTTTCGCTCGCCCGCCAAGGATTGACCCCGGGCCTGCGTCCTACCCATTGTCATGCGTATGATCACCTGCGACGAGGACCTG
The DNA here is from genome assembly GCA_963768205.1 of uncultured Alphaproteobacteria bacterium. Taxonomy (GTDB): domain Bacteria; phylum Pseudomonadota; class Alphaproteobacteria; order Rhodobacterales; family Rhodobacteraceae; genus JAHELH01. The sequence goes on from CAVYHB010000004.1 coordinate 429,729, forward strand.
GCCCGCGCCGCGGCGGGCGGCGACCGCGATGCCTTCGCGGCGCTGCTGGCACGGCACTATGATGCGCTGTTTCGGTTTTGTTTTCGTCTGACCGGTGGGCGGGCGCAAGCCGAGGATCTGACGCAGGACATCTGCCTGGCGCTGCCCGCAAAGCTTGCGTTGTTTCCGCGCCGAGGCGCGGTTCACGACCTGGCTTTACCGCGTCGCGGTGAACGCCGCGCATGACCGCCGCCGCCGCGCCGCGACGCGCGCCAGGGCGGCAAGCGGTTGGGGCGACATGGGAAAAAGCCCGGCGCGCCGAAAACGCCGAGACCGCAGAGACGCTCGATTGGCTGCATGATGCCATGTCCGCCCTGCCGCGAGGATCTGCGCGACACCGCCGCGCTGACCATGGGCGACGAGATGACCCATGCCGAGGCGGCTGAAGTCCTCGGCATCACCGAAGGCACCGTCAGCTGGCGGCTTTCGGAAATTCGCAAACGCCTGCGCGCAATGCGCGACAAGGAACTGACCCAACGACCGATCCGCTCGACGATCTGAAAACCGCCTTCGACCAGGTCACGCCAGACCCCGATCTTTCCCAAAAGCGGGAAAATCTGGACCGAGCGCAGAAAATCTTCGACCGCGCCCAAGGATCGGGCGCCGAGACCCGTCCTACCCCTGACCGCCCGACGAAATGGGCGGGTTTGATCACAGGAGTAGGACAGATGCTTTCCACCCTCACCTCGCGCCCCGCCTGACCGCCACCACCGCCATCGTCGCTGTCGGGCTTGTCGCCCTGGTCCCAGTATTGCGCGACGGGCCGCCGTCGCTGCCTGGGCTGACGCAGACCGAGACCGATGCCGTCGTCGGAGAGATCGTCGCCGACAGCGACGACCGCATGCGCGCCCCCGAACCGATCATCGAAGCCGAACCGCTGGTCGAGCCGATGGCGATGGCCGACGAAGCCGCGCCAATGGACGGTTCGGTCGGGCAACTTGGCAACTCGGCCGCGCCGCGCCTTCAGGCCGCGCCGAGCCCGACCATGAAGATCGCCCGCGAAGAGGCCGAGGCCTTCACCGGTCTCGCGCCCGCCGTCATCGCGCCGCCACCCGATGCGCCGCGCGTCCGCGAGGACGACACCGAGGCCTTCGCCAATGAAAAGGCGAACCCGGTCATCGTGGCCGCCGAAACCCCGGTTTCGACCTTCTCGATCGACGTCGACACCGCCAGCTATTCCGTCGTCCGTTCGTCTCTGATGAACGGACAATTGCCGCCCGTCGATGCCGTGCGGATCGAGGAGATGGTGAACTACTTCCCCTATGCCTATCCGGCGCCGCAGCCCGGCGACGGCCCGTTCAAACCGACCGTGACGGTGACCGGCACGCCTTGGAACGCCGATACGCAACTGATGCACATCGCCCTGCAAGGCGAAATGCCTGCCATCGCCGACCGCCCGCCGCTGAACCTGGTGTTCCTGATCGACACCTCCGGTATCGATGGACCAGCCCGACAAGCTGCCGCTGCTGAAACAGTCCTTCCGGCTGATGCTGGGCCAGTTGCGGCCCGAGGACGAGGTCGCCATCGTCACCTATGCCGGCAGCGCCGGCCGCGTGCTCGACGCCACGCCGGCCAGCGACCGCGCCACGATCATGGCCGCACTCGACCGGCTGGATGCGGGCGGCTCGACCGCCGGCCAGGAGGGTCTGCAACAGGCCTATGCCACCGCCGAAGCGATGGCCGCCGACGGCGAGGTGACCCGCGTGATCCTGGCCACCGACGGCGATTTCAACGTCGGCATCTACGACCCGGAGGAATTGAAGGACTACATCGCCAACAAGCGCGACAGCGGCACCTATCTCAGCGTTCTCGGCTTTGGCCGCGGCAATCTCGACGATGCGACGATGCAGGCGCTGGCGCAGAACGGCAACGGCCAGGCCGCCTATATCGACACGCTGTCCGAGGCGCAGAAGGTGCTGGTCGATCAGCTGACCGGCGCGCTGTTCCCGATCGCCAACGACGTCAAGATCCAGGTCGAGTTCAACCCCGCCACGGTCGCCGAATACCGGCTGATCGGCTATGAAACCCGCGCGCTTGCGGCGCGAGGATTTCAACAACGACAAGGTCGATGCGGGCGAGATCGGCGCCGGCCATTCGGTGACGGCGATCTACGAGGTCACGCCGGTCGGCTCGCCCGCCGTGCTGAACGATCCGCTGCGCTTTGCCCCGCAGACGCCTCGACGGCGGCGGCGACGAACTGGCCTTCCTGCGCCTGCGCTACAAGACCCCGGGCGAGGCCACCAGCCAGCTGATCGAACTGCCGATCGTGCCGGGCATGGGCCGAAGCCACCGACGACACCCGCTTCGCCGCCGCCATCGCCGGTTTCGGCCAGCTGCTGAAGAACGGCCACTACACCGGCGACTGGACCTATGCCGACGCGCTCGCCTTGGCCGAGGCCAATACCGGCGACGACCCGTTCGGCTATCGCCGCGAGGCGATCACCCTGATGCGGCTGGCGCAAAGCCTGTCGCAGTAAACTCTGAAGAAACAGGCCCAGGGTGGAGCGAGGCCGCAGATAAGAAGCGCCGACACGAGCAGGGCGCCGCCCCTTTCCCCATTGTCCCCGGGGGAAGGGGATTTCCGCGACAGCAGTCAGCCCGTCCCCGGCAGCCGTTTTGCCTGCGCGAACGACAACAGCCGGCGGCTGTTCTCGTCCCACAAGTGAAACCGGGCGCTGGCCCAGCTTTCGCGCACCGTCAGGCGTCTGAGCCTCGGCCAGTTCGGGATGATCGCGCAGCACTTGGGGCAGACGATAGAACGGGATGCGGGCGTACAGATGGTGCACGTGGTGGATGCCGATATTGCCGGTGAACCAGCGCAGCACCCGCGGCAGATCGTAGTTCGAACTGCCTTCCAGTGCCGCGTCATGCACCTGCCAGTCTTCGTCCCGGTCCCAATGCGTTTCCTCGAACTGGTGCTGGACATAGAACAGCCAGACCCCGACCGAAGCCGCCACCAGAACTGTGGGAAAGAACACCAGCAACAGCGGCATCAGCCCGCCGAAATACCAGATTATCCCCAAGCCCACGACAATCGCCAGGTTGGTGCCCATCGCGCTTATCCAGTATTTCGCGCCCATGCGCTCCACGCTGAACGGATAGCGGTTCTGGACAAAGAACAGATAGCTCGGCCCCAGCCCGAACAGCACTATGGGATGCCGGTAGACCCGGTACCAGAACCGCCCCCAGCCCGACATGGCGCGGTATTCGGACACCGTCAGCGTATGCACATCGCCGATGCCGCGCCGGTCCAGGTTGCCCGAGGCACGCATGATGGATCGCATGTGTCTTGCGCCAGACGTCATAGGGCGTCAGCGTCAGCACGCCCAGCGCGCGGCCGGTCCAGTCGCTGAGATGCCGGTTGCGGAAATACGAGCCATGGCCGCAATCGTGCTGGATGATGAACAGCCGCAGCAGGAAGCCCGCGTTCAGCGCCGCGATCGTCACCGCCATCCAGCCGCTGATCGACAATACCCATAGCGCTAGCAGCCACAGACCCACGAATGGCACAAGGCTGATCCCAAGCTCGAACAGGCTGCGCCATTCGTCGGGCTCGCGATAGGCGCTCAGGATACGAATCCAGTCCCGTGGCGGCATCACGGCTGGGGCCGAAAGCGGCTGGGAAGGGTCAGTCATGGGCGCGCGGGGTCGCTTTTCCTGAAGGTTCAACTCCACCCATCGCGGTTCGATGGCATGGTAACGCGTCCCCGGGTCTCAGATCAAAGCGCCGATCACCGAATGGCTTGATGCTGGCTAGAAGCTAATCGGCGATAAGTCCAGTGTTAGATGGCCGGGACGGCACCGGGGTCACCGGACATCCTAGGACGAAGGTGTTCTCATCGGGTTAAGGCGCGGGAAGCGGCACCGCGGGCCACTAAAAGACAAAGGGCGCGCAACCCGCGTTGCGCGCCCCCGGATCAGTCAGGCAGAGCAGCCTCAGGCGGCTTTCTTCTTGCTCTTGTCCTCGACCACTTTCGCGTTCGAGCCGTTGCCCGCGGCAATCTCGATGGTCCGCGGCTTCAGTGCCTCGGGCACTTCGCGGGCCAGGTCGATATGCAGCATGCCGTTTTCATGCACGGCACCGGTGACCTTGACGTGATCGGCCAGGTGGAACCGGCGCTCGAAGCTGCGGGTCGCGATGCCGCGATGCAGGAACGTGCGGCCCTCGGTTTCTTCGGTCTTCTGTGCCGACACGATCAACGCGTTCTCGCGCTGTTCGATGGACAGATCGCCCTCGTTGAACCCGGCGACGGCAAGAGAGATGCGATAGGCATCCTCGGCGGTCTTCTCGATGTTGTAGGGCGGATAGCTGGGCTGGCTGACGTCGCTGGCCATAACCCGGTTCATCATGTCGGCGATCTGGTCGAAGCCGACGGTTGCACGGTAAAGCGGTGCAAGATCAAAGTTTCGCATGGGTCATCCTCCATTGAGCGATAACGATATTTCACCCTCCCCGCAGGGGACGGGCGGCAGGTTGATCCGGACCCTCTGTGGCGTCCGGCAAGACAGATGTGGGAAACGCCCCGGTGGGTTTCAAGACCCCTGGCCCGACGCTTGTAACAATTTGTTATCGTTGGGGATAACCCGTGACGACCTGACTAGGGCCGCAGGAATTTCGCGCCGGGGGCAGCAGCGGGCGCGGTTCGCCGAACCGTCAGCGCGGGGCGCGAGACGCCATTGGCCATCAGTACGCCGCGCCCGGCGCGCAGCGCTCGCTTGAGATCATCGACGAGAGCGGGCAGTTCCATGCCGAAGGCAAGCTGCTCGCCGCCGCCGGACCGCCCCGACGAGATCAGCGACACGATCCGCTGGCGGTCGCCGACGCGGGCAAAGACCGGCGCGCCGGAGGCCCCGAAAGTGACGTTGCAGTCGAAGGCGAAAAGGTCGAGGTGCCGCCCGACGACGTTGCAGCTGGCCTGCCGCGACAGCGCCTCGGACCGGCCCTGGGCATAGCTGACGACGCTGACGTCGCGGCTTGTCTCGCTCAGGTTGTCGACGCGGAACGACGAGGCGATTCCGCTGGCGATCGGCTTGTCCAGTTCCAGCAGCGCCACGTCGTGCCGGATGTTCCCGGCGCTGACCGTTCCGCCGATCCGGTAGCCCGGGTGCACCACCGCGCGCCGCACGCCGCGGTCGGCGATCGACGCGCCATCGCGCAGCCCGGCGCGAAACCGCAACGCGGCGATGTCGATGGAGCCAAGGCTGACGCCGGCAAGGCAGTGCCCCGCCGTCAGCACAAACTCGGGCGCGATCAGCACGCCGGTGCAATAGCCGCCGCGACCCATGTCCAGACGGCCAACGGCCTCGAACCCCAGAAGGTCCTGGCGCAATGTCAGACGTTTCAGCCCCGGCGCCTCGGCCGCGGCGGTTCCGACCAGCGCCAGGGACAGGGCCAGGCCCGCTATGGTGAGACATCGCATGTCGGTCAGGGCCTCACGAATTTCGCGCCCGATGTGGTGCGGCGGTCGCTGAGCGTAAGTCGCCGCACCGCCGGGGTGTCGGAAGACGCAACCAGGTCGCCATTGCCGCGCAGCGCCATCAGGTCGGCCAGCGGCGCCGCAAGGCCGGTGCCCAGTGCCACCGGCTTGCCGCGCACCTTGGCCTTGGCCGACACCAGCGAGACGATCGACGGCACGCCGTCCTCGATCACGAAGACCGGGGCCCCGGACGAGCCGAAATCGACCGAGCAGGACAGCACCAGCGACCCGCCCTGGCGGGCAAGCACGTGGCAGACCTCTTGCAGCGACGGGCTGTCGGCCCGGTCCTGGCCATAGGACACGACCCCGACTTCGGCGCCCTCGGACGGGCGGGCGCGGGTGGCGAAGGGCGTGATCGAGGCGTTGCGGACAGGTTCGTCCAGTTCCAGGATCGCCAGGTCATGCGCCACGCGGGTGACGAAATCCTCGGCCGAGAAGGTGAAATCGGGATGAACGATCGACCGCCGCACGCCGCGATAGGCCGTGGCGCGGCCACCGCGCCAGTCGGCCAGGAACTCGATGCTGGCGTCGTCGAACCGGGTGCCGTCGTCCTTGTCGAACAGGCAATGCGCCGCGGTCAGCACCAGGTCGGGCGCGATCAGCGAGCCGGTGCAGAAGTCTTCCTTGCCGATATCCAGCCGCCCCACGGCGTGCCAGCCCCGGCTGTCGTCGCCGGTCATCAACAACCGCAGCGGCGAGGTGCCCTCGGACTTGCCGGGTCCGGACATCAGCACGAGCAATACCAGAAAGATCAGCGCGCGGGTCATGCCAGCTCCTGTTGGTCAACAGGTCCTTGGCTACGCCTCGCCTTTGTCGGAAATGCGACAGGTTTGCGATCAGTTCGGGGTCAAAGAAGGCGGTTTTGGGCCGCCGGTCGCCCAGTCGAGCAGTTCGACCGTGTGCACAACCGGCACTTGTGTGCCGCTGCCGATCTGGATCATGCAGCCGATGTTGCCCGCCGCGACGATGTCGGGGGCTTTCGCCTCCAGCGTGCGGACCTTGCGGTCCTTGAGCTGTGCGGAGATCTCGGGCTGCATCAGATTGTACGTGCCTGCGGATCCACAGCAAAGGTGGCTGTCGGCAGGCTCCACCACTTCGAATCCCGCCGCCTTAAGCAGTGTCTTGGGATGCGCCTTGATCTTCTGGCCGTGTTGCAGGGAACAGGCGGCGTGATAGGCCACCCGGATCGGCCCATTCCCGGTGGCGGTTGCAGCCGCGGCATCGGTTCCGGCAATGCCGGTTTTCGCCGCGTTTCGCGCCACCCCCGCCTCGATCCCGGGCATCAGCTCAACCAGCAGTTCCGACACGTCCCGGGCGAGTCGCGAGACTTCGGCCGCGTCCTTTGCCAGGGCGTCGTTGCGGAACATGTGGCCGTAGTCCTTTACCGTCGTGCCGCAGCCGGAGGTGTTGATCACGATGGCGTCGAGGCCGTCGCCGTTGGCCTCTGCCATCCAGGCGCGGATGTTCTTCGCCGCCGCCGCGTGGCTTTCGCTTTCCTTGCCCATGTGGTGCACCAGCGCGCCGCAGCAGCCCATGCCGCGCGCCACCACCACCTCGCAGCCCAAGCGCCGCAAGCAGCCGTATCGTGGCGTCGTTGATGTCGGTGTTCAGCGCCTTCTGCGCGCAGCCGGTCATTAGCGCCACCCGCCTGACGCGGTCGCCGATGGCCGGGAACACCTGCGGATCGTCGTTTCGGCTGACCGGCGGCACCTGTTTCGGGGCCATTTCCAGCATCGCGCGCAGTCGGGCGTCGGGCATCAGCCGGGCGAACGGGCGTCCGATCTTGGCCCCCAGCAGCGCCAGCCGGAAGCGCCCCGGATAGGGCAGGATGCGGGCCAGCGTCCAGCGCAGGACACGCTCGAACACCGGCCGGCGGTAGGTCTTCTCGATATGGGCGCGGGCATGGTCGACAAGGTGCATGTAATGCACGCCCGAGGGACAGGTCGTCATGCAGGCAAGGCACGACAGGCAGCGGTCGATATGCTTGACCGTACTGCGCGTCCGCCGGGCGGCCCTTTTCCAGCATGTCCTTGATCAGGTAGATGCGGCCGCGCGGGCTGTCGAGTTCGTCGCCCAGCACCTGGTAGGTCGGGCAGGTCGCGGTGCAGAAACCGCAATGCACGCAAGACCGCAGTATCTGGTTGGACCGCTGGATCGCAGGGTCCTTGAGTTGCTCTTCGGTGAAGGTCGTCTGCATCGCGCCAGTTTCCTCAAAGCCCCAGGAGTTTCAGTGCCGGAAGCGCGGGAAGCCCGAAGTTCAGCAGCACGAAGGGGCCATAGCCGATCTTCGGCCAGCGCCGCGCCAGCGCCCGCCCAAGGGTCTGAGCCACGATGGCCAGCACCCAGGCGGCGGTGTAAAAGATCACCGCCCAGATCGTGAAGTTGTCGGCATGCCAGTCGCCGGTGAAGATCGGGCCGATCGTGAAGATGTCGGCCAGCCACAGCGCCGCGACCGGCACCGCCACCAGCATGATGCCAATGCGGAGCGGGCCGCCCGGCAGGCAGCGATGCCAGTCCGAAATAGACCACGAACGGCAGGATCAGGAAGAATCACCGCCAGGATCATGCCATCAGCCCAGGATTGAGGATGCCGCGCGGGTCGAACCGTTGCCGCAGGCCTTTCGAGATCGCCGCCAACGGGGCCGGTTCTGGGTGGAAGACACCCAGCTTGCGCTTGGTCGCGTCGCTGGCACGGACCAGCGTGGCGTGGCCGGGCACATCCCCCATCCGCGCCCGCAGGTCGGTTCCCTCGGGCGCGAGCGCCCAGATCAACCCACCGCCCCAGTCGTATAGCAGCCCCTCGGCACCCATCGCGGCACCCAGCTTGGCCCCGTCCGAGGGTTTGACCGAAATCCGCCAGACGTCGCCGGGCTTGCCGTGGAACGCCTCGACATCGCGCAGCCAGGCCCAGCCTGCGCGGGTTCTGCCGGTATCGGTTTCGACAGAGCTCGGCCCGAACTCCGACAATAGTTTCTGCAATTCGCCCGCCCGGTAGGCAACGGAGGTCTCGAAGCCCTCGATCCGGATCATCGTCACCGGGTCGCCGTCGATGCCAACCGGGGCATGGGCCGCCCCCGTGACTTCGAAAGGCGAGCCCAGCGCCATCGACAGGGCGCGCACCGCATCCGCATCCGACAGCCCCTCGATCAGCACGACGCCGGTGACGTCCGGGCGCGGCAGCACCTTCAGCGACACCTCGGTCAGCACGCCCAGCGTGCCGTAGCTGCCGCACAGCAGCTTGACCAGGTCATAGCCGGTGACGTTCTTCATCACCCGCCCGCCGTTCTTGACGACAGTCCCCTGCCCGTCGACGAACCGCACGCCCAGCAGGTGATCGCGGCAGGCGCCCACGGCGATGCGGCGCGGGCCGGAGACGTTGGCCGCCACCACGCCGCCAATCGTCGGCTCGCCCTCGGTGCCGAGCAGGCCGCGGTGATCCATCGGCTCGAACGCCAGCCGCTGGTTTTCCTTGGCCAGCGCCGCCTCGATCTCGGCCAGCGGCGTGCCGGCCCGCGCCACAAGGGTGAGCGCGCCGGGCTCGTAAAGGGTGATTTCGCTCAACGCTGCTGTGGACAGCGCGTCGCCGGTCACCGGATTGCCGATCGTCGCGCGCGTCCCGCCGCCGACGATGCGCAGCGGGCCCATGGCACCGGCAATCGCAGTGGCGAGGTCGGCTTCGCTTGAGGGGCGGATCACGCGGGCACCATCGCGGTGGCAGGGCACCGCCCAGCCGCCCCGCACACACGAATGGCGCCGGTGATGCCGGGGGTCGGCATCGCCGGCGCAGGGCGCGCGTGGCGCGGTGCGCGTGCTAGAGCTGCGAGATCTGGCAGTTCGGACCGGCGGGATAGCCGCCCGGCAGCGCGTTGGACAGGGTGTAGGCCTTGCCCGGTTCGATCTTCGGCAGCGTGGCGACCCCCTGGAAGCTGGAGCCGGGCACCTTCCAGAATACCTTGGTGCCCGCGGGCACGGCATATCCGGTGGGCTGCCAGATGCGGATGTCGTTGGGGAATTCGACGGGCGTGCCGTAGACGCCGCAGACGAGGTTCAGCTTGATCGGAATGAACTGCAGGTTCGTGTTGGGGCTGGCGGCGACCGAGTTGGACGACAGGTTGCGCATCAGCGCCCGGTCGGCGCTGACGGCCTGCGAGGCGGCCGTCACGAGCGTGGTCAGGGCCAGGGCTGCAGCGAGGGTGGTGGTCAGGGTCTTGCGGGTCATGTCTGGGTCCTTTGCTGGGGTGCAGCGTTCGGAACAGCCCAAACGCCATGCCCAAACCCTGGCCCCGCCCTGAACCGCTAAACAATAACACGTCAGCCCGCATCAAATGCCATCCGATAACGTGAACCATTCAGGCGTCCCGTCCGACACACCTTTTCGCGCCGATGTCCGGAACCCGCTCATGCGGCGGCCCTGCGGCTTTCACTGGTCTTCAGCGGAAACACCTTTGCAGGGTTCAAAAGCCAAGCAGGATCAAACACATCCTTGACATGCAACTGCGCCTGCAAGTCCTCGGCCGTATACTGGACCAGCATCAGGTCGCGTTTCTCGATGCCCACGCCATGCTCGCCGGTCAGGCACCCACCGACTTCGACGCAAAGCCGCAGGATGTCGGCCCCAAATCGTTCGCACAGTTCCAGGTCGCCGGGCTTGTTGGCGTCGAACAGGATCAGCGGGTGCATGTTGCCGTCGCCCGCATGGAACACGTTGCCGACCTGCAGCCCGTATTCCTTGGACATCTCGCCGATGCGCCCCAGCACCCGCGGCAGCGACGACACCGGGATCGTGCCGTCGAGGCACATGTAGTCGTTGATCTGCCCCACCGCGCCGAAGGCCGCCTTGCGACCCAGCCAGATCCGCGCCGCCTCGTCGGCATCCTTGGCCTCGCGCAGTTCGACCGGATCGTGTCCGCGCGCGATCTGCATGATCACGCCAAGCTGCTCGTCGATCTCGGCAGGGGCGCCCTCGACCTCGACGATCAGCAGAGCCTCGCAATCGGGATAGCCGGCCCCCGAGAACTCGTCGGTTACCTGGATGCACAGCCGGTCCATGTATTCCATCGCCACAGGCAATACGCCGGCCTTGATGATGTCGGCGACACAGGCCCCCGCGACCTCGGGCGAGGAGAAGCCCATCAGCACCGGGCGCGCGCCCTCGGGCTTGCGCAGGATGCGCAGCGTCGCCTCGGTCACAACGCCCAGTTGGCCCTCGGAGCCGCAGATCACGCCCAGCAGGTCAAGCCCGGCCGCATCCAGATGCGCGCCGCCGATCTCGATGATTTCGCCCTCCATCGTCACCATGACCACGCCCAGCAGGTTGTTGGTGGTGACGCCGTATTTCAGGCAATGCGCGCCGCCCGAGTTCATCGCGATATTGCCCGCGATGGCACAGGCAAGCTGGCTGGATGGATCGGGCGCATAAAAGAAATCTCGTTCCTCTACCGCGCCGGTGACGCTGAGGTTGGTGCGCCCCGACTGGACCCGGATGAAACGGTTGTCGTAATCCGTCTCGAGCACGTCGTTCAGCCGGGCCACGCCCAGGATCACGCTGTCCGCCGTCGGCAGTGCCCCGCCCGCCAGCGAGGTGCCAGAGCCGCGCGGCACCACCGGCACGCCCTCGGCATGGCAAATCTTGAGAACTGCGGCGACCTCCTGCGTCGTCGAGGGCAGCACGGCACAGAGCGGCGGGCATTTGTAGGCCGTCAGGGCATCGCATTCGTAGGCCCGCGTCTCGGCCTCGTCATGGATCACCGCTTCGTCGGGCAGCACCTCGCGCAGCCGTTCCACCAACCGGTCTTTCTTGGCCAGCACGGTGACACTTGGAACAGGCATTTCCATGACACATACCCCTTTCGACAAAGGAAATAGACGATCACACCGGATGGCAAGTGCCAATCAGGCACTCTAAGCTATAGCACATGGACCTGATCGACCGCCTTCGCTTTTTCGGCCCCATCGACGGGGCGGCCCTTGGCCTGATCGTGCTGGCCTGGCTGGTCATCGGGTGGTTCATCGAGCATCCGCCCGCGAGCCGCCCCTCGGTCGCGGTCCTGATGGAGGAATACCGCCGCGAATGGATGAAGCAGTTTCCCGGCCGTGACCCGAGGGTGTTCGATTCCATGGTACTTGGCTCCTTGCGCGACGGCACCGCCTTCTTCGCCTCGGCCTGCCTGATCGCACTTGGCGGCGGACTGGCCCTAATCGGCAATACCGAGCGCCTGCTCGGCGTGGCCGAGGATTTCGCGCTCGATGCGCCAGCGATCATATGGGAGGCGAAAATACTGCTGATTCTTGCCTTCCTTGCCAACGGGCTTTTGAAATTCATCTGGTCGAACCGGCTCTTCGGCTATTGCGCCGTGGTCATGGCCTCGGCCCCGAACGACGAAAGCGACCTGGCGTTCGCCCGCTCGGCCAAGGCCGCCGAGATCAACATCCACGCCGCGAAAAGCTTCAACCGCGGCCTTCGCGCGGTCTATTTCGCGCTGGCGGCAATGGCCTGGCTGCTGGGAGCCCATGCCCTGATCGCGGCCACCGTGCTGACTGTCGCTGGTCCTATTGCGCCGCGAGTTCGCCTCGCATTCGCGCGGCATCCTGCTGCAAGGAAGAGCCCCATGAAACCGCTCCTCGCCCTCGCCCTGCTCTCGGGCCCCGCCCTCGCCGACGTTCCGGTCGTCGAAGACGCTACCGCCACGCGCTCTGGCGATGCCTGGACCGTCCATGTCACCCTGTCGCATCCCGACACCGGCTGGGATCACTATGCCGACGGGTGGGAGGTACTGGCGCCCGACGGCACCCGGCTGGGGTTTCGCGAATTGCTGCATCCGCATGTCGATGAGCAGCCCTTCACCCGATCGCTCTCGGGCGTGACGATCCCACCCGGTCTGACCGCGGTCCGCATCCGCCCGCGCTGTAGCGTGGACGGATGGGCGGAGGCCGTGCACGACCTGCAACTAGGCCGGTAGCGGCGACCGGGATTTTCACGGCGACCGCCCCGCGGCGGAGTGGGTGCATTTCCAAAACCACTCAAAGTTGAAGGCACCACCTGAATGTGGTATCAAGGGACGGATTTAAGAAGGAATTTTCCCTATGTCCCAGATTCTGGTGAACCTTGTTCAGCTGGGTTTTCTCGGCTTCGCCGTGGCGATCATGTATCTTGCCTACAATCTGCTGCAGGAACTGGTCAAAAATCAGGGCCAGAACCCGCAGTCGCTCAAGCTCAAGATGATCTCGGTGGTGTTCTTCCTGGCGTTGTCGGGCGGCGTGCTGGTTCTGGGCATCTGGTTTTCGTTCAACGATCCCAACCGCGAGGTCACGATCAACCTCGACCTCTATCCCGAAGAGGACGAGATGCTGTCGATCATCAAGTTCAAGTCCGGCAACAACTCGATCCCCTTCGACAAGATCGAGCCGCTTTCGGTCCGCAACGAAGCGCGGCTGACCGTCGACGTGCTGGCGCTGCGCGACAAGTTCAACGCGCTGGCGGACGAGCTTGAGCGACTGGAAACCCGTGCTGCGGGGTTCGAGGCGCAGTCCGGCACGCTTCTGCGTTCGGCCCTCGACGCGCCCGGTCCGGACGCGCTTGGCAGTGACGACGAGCAGGGGATATGACATGCTTCACCTGTCCCTGACCGCCGCAGCCGCACTGCTTGCCGCCCATGCCGCCAGCGCCTGCACCGAAAAGATGCAGGACCGCGCGCTTGCCGAAAGCGTCGACCAGATGCTCGATCTCGGGCCGGAGGCCGGGCAACCCCATGCCGACAAGGTGCGCGCGGCCGTCGACGCGGGAAACGGCGACTACTGCGCCGCCTACTCGCTGGCCCGGTTCCTGACCCAGGCCGAGGATTACGACACCGCCCGCCACTACATCGCCGAGGCGCTGGAATCTCCGACCGAGGTCGACCTGCAGCAAACCGCGCCGTGGAACGTGATCGGCTATACCTTCCTGCAGGAACGCGACATGCAGAATGCCCTGCGCGCTTTCCGGCACCAGTTGACGCATACGTCCTTCGACGCGCTGCCACAAAACACCCAGATGAAGGTCTTCAACAACACCGGCTACACGGCGATGCAGGTCGGGCAATATGATGTGGCCATCGACGCCTTGGCGAAATCCGCCGATCTGGGCAGCAGGACCGGCGCCCGCAACCTGGAAATCGCGGAAAGCATCGTATCGACGCTGAAATCCGGCGATATCGACGCGCCCGGCGTCTTCACCACGGTGCTGCGCAGCCTGAAGCACAAAGAGAATGTCGAACCGGCCCTGAAGGAAGCGGCGGACCTTCTGGGGTCCGACGAGGAACTATCGGTCTTCCTAAGCCAGAATGACTATTACGCGATCGCGTTCGGAGCCTATGAAAGCTTTCCCAAGTCCGAGATCCGGCAGCGACTGGCCCGGTCCAACGGCTTTCCCGACGCCTATTCGACCTCGGTGGCCGAATGGAAGGACGTCACGGTCGAGTTCATGGGGAAACGGTAGCCAAGCCGCGTCAGTCGCTGGCCTGATGCACCTCGATCACGTTGCCGTCGGGGTCGTAGAAGAAGATCTGGTGCCACCCCGCCACTGCCGCGTTGCCCCAGTCCGAATAGGGCACGGCCTGCGCGTCCAGATGCGTCTTGAACGCAGCAAGGTCGTCGGTGCGATAGGCGATGTGTCCGTGGCTGACCGGATTGACGATCTGCCCGGTGGCGAACCCAGCCTGCACATCGCGCTGCGCCAGATGCATCTGGATCGCCCCGTCATCGACGAAGGCCACGTCACCGGCATAGCCTTTGCCCTTTTCCAGCACCGGCAGCCCGGCCGTCGTCTCTGCCAGCCCCAGCACATCGCGGTAGAACCGGTCCATCCGCCCCACGTCTTCGGTCGACAGGTTGATATGATGCAGGGTCAGTTTCATCGGCAGGTTTCCTTTTCTAAGCAGGGTCCGGGGTCTATGGGCGAGGCGATCCACCAGATATTCCCGCACGGATCCTTGATCCCCGCCATGCGGTCACCGTGCGGGCGGTCGTTCGGCGCCATCAGGGCCTCGGCGCCTGCGCGCAATGCGGCGGCAAAGGTGGCGTCGGTAAACTCGACGTAAACATGCATCTGCGACACGTTGGCGGGATAAGCATCTGAGCTTTCGTTCAGCATGATGACCGTATCGCCAATGCAAAGACGCGCATGCTGAATACGCCCGTCGTCGTATCGGTTCTCGCGGATTACGCGCGCTTCGAAGACAGCGTTTAGAAATGCGATCAGTCGGTCAGCCCCAATCACCGTGAAATAGGGTGTCACGGTGCCTGGCTCGACAGGCATTTCGTCCTCGTTACTCATGCCGGATCCTTCAAGCCGCGGACGACGCCAATCCCGGCCCCTACCGCCGCCCCTCGCGCAACCACGCACCGACCATCAGCAACGAGGCCAGCAGCAGGAACGCCCAGGCCGAGACCAGCGGCACCACGGTGACATCCGCGGTCAGGTAGGCCCCGCGCGGCGTGATCCCGATCCAGCCGCGCCCGGCCGCGGGCCGTCCTTCGCGCACCCTGCGCAGGTCGGGCAAGCCGTCCTCGATCCGCAGGATGCCGCCGCGCGTCGCCTCGACACGGCGCTGCCAGAAGGTCCGCGCGCTGGCAATGGTCTGCTCGAATTCGCGCGGGGCCGCGGGGCCCAGCGCGATGACCGCCTCCTCGTCGCCCTCGCGCCAGTCGGTAGAGCCCGATCTCCGGCCCTTCGACTACGGCCTCGAAGCGCCCCGGCGCAGACTTCCTCCAGCGGCACGACGACGATCTCGCCGTCCGGCCCGGTCACCATCGACCTCGCCGACGGCCTCGCCCAGAGTGCGCCGGGTGATCGTCATGGTCTGGCCCTCGGCGACCACGCTCAGCGCCTCTTCCTCCAGCTCCGGTTCCTTCATCATCCAGTGCGCCAGCCGCCGCAGCAGTTCCAGCTGCGGCCCGCCGCCCTCGATAGCCGCGCGATCCACAGCCAGGCATGGTCCGAGGCCAGCAGCGCGACGCGCCCCTCGCCGACCCGGTCCAGCACCAGCAGCGGCCGGTCGTCGATGCCGCTCATCACGGTCGTGCCCGACGTCGCCGTCATGTCGATCAGGCGGAACCAGCGGCCCCAGCCCGGCCCGTCGCCGTCCCCGGCAGGCGCAAAGCCTCAGGCCTTCGGTCACCGGATGCCGCTGCCCAAGGTCGGTGACCTGCGGCAGGAAGCCCTCCTCGATCACCCGGCGGTCGGCTCGGCCGGCAGGATCTCGGCCAGCGGCGAGCGATAGAGCTGTCGAGCGCCTGGCGAAGTCCGGCCCCGCCGCCACCAGCACCGCGCCGCCGTTCTCGACATATTGCCGCGATGTTGTCGAGATAGAGCGACGGCAGGATGCCGCGCCGCTTGTAGCGGTCGAAGATGATCAGGTCGAACTCGTCGATCTTCTCGAGAAACAGCTCGCGCGTCGGGAAGGCGATCAGCGACAGCTCGTTCGACCGGCACGCCGTCCTGCTTTTCCGGCGGGCGCAGGATGGTGAAATGCACCAGGTCGACCGAGCTGTCGGATTTCAGCAGGTTGCGCCAGGTGCGCTCGCCCGGATGCGGCTCGCCCGACGACCAGCAGCACGCGCAGCCGGTCGCGCACGCCGTTGATCTGCACCACGGCGGCGTTGTTGCGGTCGGTCAGCTCGCCCTCGGCCTCGGGCAGCGATGAACTGGATCACGTTCATGCCCGCCATGCGGCAGGGTCACCGGCAGTTCCAGGTCCTCGCCCGATCGGCACCCGGAACGTGTCGGGCTCCGCCGCCGTCGACGGAGATCTGCAAGCGCGGCACAGCCGCCTGACCCGGCGGCACCGCGCCCTGATCCTCGATCCGCAGGGTCAGGGTCACCGGCTCGCCGAGGATCGCAAAGGCGGGCGCGTTGCGTGACGATCAGCCGCCGGTCCCAGTCGTCTGCGCGCCCGGTCAGCAGCAGGTGCAACGGCGCCGGCAGCTCGGGCGCGCGCTCGACGTCGTGCAACTGCCCGTCGGTCAGCAGGATGACGCCCGCAAGCCGGGCGCGCGGCTCTTCGGCCATCGCCTCGGCCAGCGCGGTCATCAGCAGCGTGCCCTGGTCGCCCTCGCCATCGCCAAGCGGCACGATCGCGCAGCTCGGTGTTTCCCAGGCCTGCGATCTCGGCCTCGACAGCCGCAATCGCCGCCTGCCACCTGGTCGGGGCGGCCCGCGAATCCGTTGGCTGGCGCTTTCGATCGACGACCAGCAGCACGATGTCGGACAGCGGCGCGCGGTCCTCCTGCTGCAACGACGGATTGACCAGCGCCAGCCAGCAGCACAGCCGCCGCCAGCCCGCGCAGCCACCAGCCGGACAGCCCGCGCCACACGGCGACGCCCACGAACAGCACCGCCACCGCCAGCGCAGCCCAGACCAGCGCCCAGGCAAGCAGCGGGTCGAAGACCACCGAACCGGTCACTGGGAACACTCCTTCATCTTGCCGAAAATATCTCCGACTGTCCGGGGAGCCGGCCCCCGGGCAGTCGGATCGGGCGCAGCCCGGTTCGAAACACGCCAAGCCTCATTGCCCCAACCGGTCCAGCAGGGCAGGCACGTGGACCTGGTCGGATTTGTAGTTGCCCGGTCAGCACATGCATCATCAGGTTCACCCCGAACCGCATCGCCATCTCGCGCTGCCGCTCGCCGGCGAAGCCGCGCCCCACCGGGAACATCCGGTTGCCCCGCTCGTCCGTCGCCCAGGCTGCGGCCCAGTCGTTGCCGCCGATCACCACCGGGGTGACATTGTCGTTGAGGTTGCGGAACGGCATCCCCTCGACCTGCTCGGCATCCGGCGGGGCCGCCTCGACCCAGACGTCGCGGCTGGCGTGGCGCCCGGGGAAGTCCTGCAGCAGGTAGAAGGTGCGGGTCAGCACATGATCGGCGGGGATCGGTTCCAGCGGCGGGATATCCAGCGGACGCGCCAGCTGCTGCAGCTTGCGCCCGTTCGGGCGAGGCTGCGCCGAACCGGGCGATATCGGCGTCGCGGGTGTCGAACAGGATCATGCCGCCGCCGCGCAGATAGCGGTTCAGCTTGGCATAGGCCTCGACGGACGGCAGCGGCTGATCCGGGGTCACCGGCCAGTAGAGGAACGGGATAGAACGCCAGTTCGTCGGTTTCCAGGTTCACCGAGATCGGCTCTGCCGGCTCGATCGAGGTGCGCCGCCACAGGCGTATCCGACAACCCGACCAGACCGGCGCGCGCGACACGGTCGACGCTGGCGTCGCCGGTGATCACATGCGCCAGAACGACCTCGGACGTGCGCCAGGATCGCCCGCGCATCTTCGCCCTGCGCCTCGGCCTGCGGCACCGCCAGAAACATCGCTCCGAGAATGCCGGCCGCCGCGGACCGGCCGCCCCGCAGCCGTCCCGCCGAGCCAGAGCGACGCCAGGATATCCACGCACAGCAACGCCAAGCGCCGCCGCCAGCAACCAGCCCTTGAGCGCGGTTTCCTGCACCACCGCGAAGCCCTTCGACGGCGATGCGCGCGGGCCAGACGGTCGGCTCCAGCACGGTCTCGGGTCCGGTCACGTTCACCGCGATCCGCCGGTCCTCGCCGGCGTAAAGCCCCGGCGGCATCGTCCGCCGACGGCGCGGCCGTCGGCCAGCAGTTCGCCCGACACCCCCGGCAGGTTGCCCGCGTCGCGCACCTGGCCGAAGGCGTCCAGAACCTCTTCGGGCACCCAGGTCGTCCCGGCCGAGATCCTCGGCCGAAGGCTGCGACGGACGCGTCGACACCGCCAGCCGCTCCAGCATCTGCACGAACAGACCCGACAGCGGCAGCGTCGACCACTCGGCATTGGCGGTGACGTGGAACAGCACGACCTGCCCCTGCCCGATCCGCTTGCGCGTCACCAGCGGCGTGCCGTCGGCGAGGCTTGCGATCACCCGATCCGCCAAGTTGCGGGTCGGGCTGCGCCATGACCTGGCTCGACACCACCACGTCCTGCGGTATCGCCAGCCCGTAGAACGGCGAGCCCTCGGCAAAGGGCCGCAGCGCCTTCGGCTCGCCCCAGGACATCGCGCCGCCGATGGTGCGCCCGCCCGCGCGCAGGCGCACCGGCATCAACGCATCCTCCTCGGCGCGGCTGATATCGCTGGCCGCAAGCCGCGTGCCCGCAAAGCGCAACAGCAGCCCGCCCTTTTCGATCCAGTCCAGCAGCGGCTCCTGCTCGCCCTCCGCAAGCGTCGCCACATCGGCCAGGATCAGCACGTCGGGAGCGGCCAGCAGGATGTCGGCCAGGTCGCCCTCGATCAGGTCGGCGGTCGGTTCCAGCGCCTGTTTCAGGTAGTGCAGCGGCGACAAAAGCTCCAGTCCTTCGCGGTCGTCGCGCCCGGCGATCAGCGCCACCTCGCGGCGCTTGAGGGCGTCATCCGTCAGGCTGACCGCGCCAGCCGAACGCACCCCCGCGATCTCGAACCGAGAGACCCGGTTGCGCAGTTCGGGGGGCAGCGACAGCAGCGTGCTGGCCTCTGTCCCGTTGGCCTCGAAACCCAGGTCGACGCGCGCAAGTTCGCGTTCGACCCCCGCGGGGTCGAGGCCACGCCCCAAGACCGTCACCGCGGTGGCGTCGCCGGCGCGGCTGCGCAGGGCGGTCAGGGCTATATCGCCGTCCTCGAAGCGTGCCGGCCGCAGGGCCTGGACCGCCCGAGCATTCTCGAAGACGGTCACGGGGCCCCGCGCCTCCAGTGCCTGCAACAGCGGATCGCGACTGTCGCGGGCAAGACCGTCGGACAGCCAGAATGTCTGGAAACCGGTATCGGGCAGATTAGCCGCCCAGTTCTGCAATGCCTGTTGGTCCGGCACCCAGGGGTCGGGTTGCAGGCTGGCCAGCCGCGCGCGCCAGGTATCAGCGGCCTGGAACGGCAGGTCGCCCGGCGGCAGGTCGGTCAGCCGCACCACGGCAGCAGGGCGACCCGACCGCGCAGCCTCGGCCAGGGCGGCGTCGATCCGGTCGACCCGGGCCTGCCAGTCGCGGGCATCGGCCCAGGTGCCGTCGACGAGGATCAGCAGCGGCCCTGTTCCGACCGCCTCGGCCCGCGGGTTTAGCACCGGCCCGGCGAAGCCAAGGATGATCAGCGCCACCGCCAACGTGCGGATCAGCAGCAGCCACCACGGCGTCTTGTCGGTCTGGGTTTCGTCATCGGTCAGCCCCAGCAGCAGCGCGACGCCGGGAAACCGCCGCCGGATCGGCGCTGGCGGCACGGCGCGCAGCAGGATCCAAAGGATCGGCAAGGCGATCAGCGCCAGCAGCAGCCAGGGCGCGGTAAAGCCGATGGGGCCGAGGGTAAACACTAACGCCTCCGTTCCAGCGCGCCGTAAAGCCACAGCAGCGCGGACTGCGCACTATCGCCGGTATGATGGCAAGCATACTGCCACCCCGCCGATCGCGCCAGATCGGCCAAGGCGGCTTTCCGCTCGGCCAGGCGTTGCAGGTAGCGGTCGCGCAGGTCGCCCGCCTTCAGGGTCTCGTGGCTGAGGGTCTTGCCGACGCTTTCGAAAATCGTGCGCCCGTCGAACGGAAAGGCTTCCTCCTGCGGGTCGAGCACCTGGTAGAGCACGCCGCGCACGCCGCGATCGACCGCCTTGCCGACCTGTTCGGTGACGGCCCCCAGATCGCCCATGAAATCCGACACCATCAGCGCCCGGCTGTGCGGCGGGATCGTGCGCAATTCGGGCACGCCGTAGTCCAGCCCCGGCGTGGCGTCGGCAAAGCTTTGCGCGATGCGCAGCAGTTGCAGTTCGCTTGACCGCGGCGGCGTGCCGAGCGCGGCCAGGGCGACCCGCTCGCCGCCGTGGATCAGCAGCACCGAGATCGCCAGCGCCAGCAGACGCGCGCGGTCGGCCTTGGTGGCCAGATTGGCATCGCTGGCGAAATCCATCGACTGCGCGGTATCGACCCAGATCAGCACCGACTGCGCCGCCTGCCATTCCTTTTCCTGCACGAAATGCGCATCCGACCGGGCCGAGCGACGCCAGTCGACCATGCGCGCCTCGTCGCCGGCGCGGCTGGGGCGGTATTGCCAGAACTCGTCGCCCATCCCGGCGCGCCTGCGGCCATGTGCGCCCAGCAACACGGCTTGTGCCAGGTGCTCGGCCTCGGCCAGCAGATGCGGCAGCGGGCCGGCCAGGTCCTCGGCACGCTGGCGGTATTCGGCATGGGTTGTCATGGCCCGCTCCACGGCGGTGTGGCGCCCTCGGCGACATCGACGCCGACCGACAGCATGACATAGCCACGCGAGACATTCGCCACGACCGCCGTGACTCGGTAACCGCCGCGCTCGACCAGGTAGAGCGAGGGATCGCCCGGCGTTGGCCCGCGGATCACGCCGACCTCCGCCTCGTCCATGGCATTGCCCAGTGCCGTGCCCAGCACCGCGTCGATGCCCGGCACGTCGGCCCCCTGCATCGCCAGCAGGCAGAAGCGTTGGCGGTCATCGTCCGATGCCGTGGTCCGCCCGATCAGGCCGCGGCTGTCATCGGTCCAGAAGCCTTCGCTATTCCGGGTCAGACCGGCATCGGCAAAGCCCGCGCCTGCGCCGTCAAACGTCGGCAACCGCTCCAGGCAGGCGGCCTGGAAGATCGCCAGAGTTTCGGCATCCGTGGCCGCCTGCGACACGGCGTTCCCCGGCAAAAGCGCCAGCCCGCAAAGTCCGAAAAGGGCGCGGGCGCGATGGATCACGCCGCGGCCTCGACCCGGGTCACCTGTTCGGCCACGGCCTCGATCACGCGGCTCAGGCTTTCGCCGCGCGCCCGTGCCGCAAAGGTCAGCGCCATGCGGTGCGACAGCACCGGCCGGGCCAGCGCCAGCACGTCCTCGGCCGAGGGCGCAAGACGGCCCTGCAACAGGCGCGCGCGCCCGCACCGTCAGCATCAGGCGCCTGCGCCGCGCGCGGCCCCGGACCCCAGCCGACCGACTGGTTCGACGATCTCGGGCGCTTCCGGCTCGTCCGGGTCGGCAGGCGCGCACCAGGTCGAGGATCAGCTCCACCACCGCGTCGCCCACCGGCATCCGGCGCACCAGTCGCTGCGCCGCGATCAGTTCGTCGGCGGTGAACACCTGGCTCGACTTCGCATCCTCGACGCCCGGTGGTCGCCAGCAGGATGTCGCGCTCGGCCTCGCGGTCGGGGTAGTCCACGTCGATCTGCACCAGGAACCGGTCGAGCTGCGCCTCGGGCAGCGGATAGGTGCCCTCCTGCTCGATCGGGTTCTGCGTCGCCAGCACGTGGAACGGCACGCGGCAGCGGGTGCGGCTGGCCGGCGATGGTCACCTGACTGCTCCTGCATCGCCTGCAGCAGCGCCGACTGGGTGCGCGGGCTGGCGCGGTTGATCTCGTCGGCCATCAGCAGCTGGCAGAACACCGGCCCCTCGATGAAGCGGAAGGCGCGGCTGCCGTCGGCGCCGGTTTCCAGCACCTCGGAGCCCAGGATGTCGGCCGGCATCAGATCGGGCGTGAACTGGACCCGGCTGTCATCAAGCCCCATCACCGTGCCCAGCGTTTCCACCAGCCGGGTCTTGCCCAGCCCCGGCAGGCCGATCAGCAAGCCCGTGCCCGCCGCAGACCAGCGTCGACAGCACCAGGTCGACCACCTTCTTCTGGCCGATGAAGCGCCGCGTGATGCTGTTCTCGGCCTCGACCAGTCTTGGCGCCCAGCGCCTCGATCTCGGCCACAAGGTTTTCGGGATCGGCCATGACATTGCTCCTGCGCATGTTATATCTGCTCTAGTATCGGAACTTATTGCGCCAAGGACAAATAGCAAAAGCCATGTCTGGACAAAACATCGTGACACCTTCGGCCGAAAGCCTTGCCGCCTCGGCCACGGCGGCGATGCAAAAGCGCGGACCGGCCGCCGGTGCACCTGTGGAACCCGCCGTTCTGCGGCGATCTGGACATGCGGATCGCGCGGGACGGCACCTGGTTCTACCTCGGCACGCCGATCGGACGGCCCGAACTGGTGCGGCTGTTCTCGACGATCCTGAAGCGCGAGGGCGACGATTATTTCCTTGTCACCCCGGTCGAAAAGGTCGGCATCACCGTCGATGACGCCCCCTTCGTCGCGGTGGATTTCGAACCGTCGGGCACGGGCACTGAGCAGACGCTGACCTTCACCACCAACGTCGGCGACAGCGTTGACCGCCGGCCCCGACCACCCGATCCGGGTGGTGCGCGATCCCGAGACCGGCGAGCCGTCGCCCTATGTCCTGGTGCGCACCAACCTCGAGGCACTGATCGACCGCAAGAGCTTCTACCGGCTTGTCGAGATCGGCACGACGGAAGCGGTCGACGGTATTGCTTGGTTCGGCCTCTGGTCCGGCGGGCAGTTCTTTCCGATCATCCCCGCCGCCGAGCTGCCAAATGGCTGATCTTGCCCTGATCGTCGGTGTCGGCGACGGATTGTCGGCCTCGCTGGCCCGCCTGCTTGCGCCCGAGTACGATCTTGTCCTTGCTGCCCGCGACACCGGCAAGCTGCAAGACCTCGCCGCGGACACTGGCGCGCGCACTGTCGCGATGGACGCCAGCGACCCGGACGCCATGGCCGACCTTTTCGCCGGGCTTGACGGCAGGCTGGCGGTGGCGGTCTACAACCCGTCCGCCCGCGTGAAGCGGGCCGATCACCGACGTGGACCCCTCCAAGGTCCGCAAGGCGCTGGACGTTACCGCCTACGGCGCGTTCCTGATGGGCCAGCAGGTGGCGAGAAAGATGCTTGGGCAGGATGAGAGGGACGGCCGCAAGGGCACGATCCTTTTCACCGGCGCCTCCGCCGGAGTGAAGGCCTTTGCACAATCGGCAAGTTTCGCCATGGGCAAGTTCGCCCAGCGCGGCCTGGCGCAAAGCATGGCGCGCGAATTGCATCCGCAGGGCATCCACGTCGCCTGGATCAACATCGACGGGGCGATCCTGTTGCCGGACCGAACCGAAAGCACGCCGGACGCCATGCTGCACCCCGATGCGATCGCGCGCGAGTACCGGAACCTGATCGACCAGCACCGATCCACTTGGTCCAGTGAAATCACCTTGCGCCCCTGGGTCGAAACTTTCTGAGCCGGCCCTGACAGATACTGACACAACGCTGTCAGCACGGCCTTGCTAGACCGCTGGGCATGGACAAAAGGAGCACACCCATGACCTACAAACCGCAACACGCCGTCGTCTGGGCCGAGATTCCGACGCAAGACATGGACAAGGCTACCGCCTTTTACAAATCGGTCTTCGGCTATGAGTTCTTTACGGATACCAGCGGGCCAAACCCGGTGGCCATGATCTCGACCGCCGACCAGGACGGTGTCGCCGGCCACATCTACCCGGGCACCCCTGCCAAGGACGGCAGCGGCCCGACGATCCACCTGGGCCTGCCCGGAAAGCTGGAAGACGCCATTACCGCCTGGAAAAAGGCGGGCGGCAAGGTCGTCAGCGACGCCATCACCATCCCGCCGGGCCGCTTCGCCTATGCCACCGACCTCGACGGCAATTCGATCGGCCTGTTCGAGGCCGCACAAGGTAGCCCGATGCGCCGCGCCGACCGCCTGTTCCAGATCGTGCAAGCCCTGCGCGGCGGTCGACGGGTCACGGCGCGGCAACTGGCCGAAAAGCTGGAGGTCAGCGACCGCACCATCTACCGCGACATCGCCGATCTGCAAGGCACCGGCGTCCCGGTCGAGGGCGAGGCGGGGTTTGGCTATGTCATGCCGACGGCTACGACCTGCCGCCGCTTGATGTTCACCCGCGAGGAGATCGTGGCACTCGTCGCAGGCGCGCGCCTGATCCGCGACCTGGGGCGGGCTGGCGATGGCGGCGGCGGTGCCGAGGAAGCGCTGATCAAGATCGGCGCCGTCCTGCCCGAAGCAGAACGCGCCCGCGCCGCCGCGATCCAGATACATGCGTTCAGCGCCGGTGTACTGGACGACGAGACCCGCGGCCCGCATCGACCAACTGGAAGCCGCTTGCGAAAATCACACACGGCTGGCCTGGCCTACCGCGACGCCGAAGGCGCAGAGACCGACCCGCACGGTCCGCCCGCTTGCGCTTGGGGTTCTGGGGCAAGGTCTGGACGCTGGTCGCCTGGTGCGAGACCCGCGACGATTTCCGCATGTTTCGGGTGGACCGTATCGGGTCGGTCACTTCTGCGGGGCCATTCCGACCGGATCCCGCGAAGTCGATGAAGGCGTTCGTGGCGCAGGAGGCCGCCGAGCACGGCTGTCGGTGATTCCTGCCGGCTCGTCCTGGCCCCCTATCTGAACTGCGGCGCCCGCTTCTGGAAATTCGCCATCACCGCCTCGATCTGGTTCGCGCCGCCGATGATCGGCGCTTGGATCTCGGCCTCGACCGCCAAGCCATCGCCCGGCGCCATGCTCCAGACCCGTTCGACCAGGTTCTTTACCCCGGCCACGGCCTCGGGCGAGCGGGACGCGATCTCTTCCGCCAGCGCCTGCGCCGCCGCGCGCGGATCGGCGTCGGTGCGGGTCACCAGGCCGATGGCCTGCGCCTCGTCGCCCGATACCACCCGCGCCGTCATCATCAGCGCCTTGGCATGATCCGCGCCCATCAGTTTCGGCAGACTCTGGGAAATGCCCATGTCCGGGATCATCCCCCATTTCGCCTCCATGATCGACAACCGCGCATCGGCCCGGGCAATCCTGAAGTCACACCCCAGCGCCAGTTGCATGCCGCCGCCGACGCACACCCCCTCGATGGCCGCGACCACCGGCACATCCAACGCCTGCCAGACGGTGCAAGGCCTTTGAAACCAGTTCGCGGGTCCACCCTCCAGGGGCGTCAGCAACCGCTCGCGCATCTCGTCCAGACGTCCCGCCATCGCCTGCATCACCGACATGTCGAGGCCCGAACAGAAATCACCACCGGCACCGCACAGGATCACCGCCCGCAGCCCCGGCGTATCGCCAAGCCGTTCGCCGGCCGCGACAATCTCGTCGAACATCTCCAGCGACAGCGCATTTTTGCGCTCCGGCCGGTTCAGCCGCACCTCGGCGATCCCGCCCGCCACCGTCACCTCGACTATCGCCATCGCACAAAGTCCCCCGCTTGGTCTCTTTCTCAGATACGCAAGACCCGCCGCCCGCCAATAGCGCGCCGCCGGGTCTCCGGGCACCCCGCCGCAAGCGGCGGCTGCCCGCAGGGCACATGGCGTGCGCGGAACGCGCTCTGTCAGGTCAATGCGCCGCCGCCCAGTTCGGCCCCTGCCCCGCATCGACCACCAGCGGCACGTCCAGTTTCACCGCCGGATGCGCGGCCCCCTCCATCACGCCCTTCACGGCCGCGATCGTGTCGTCGACCGCACCATCGTCCACTTCGAAGATCAACTCGTCATGAACCTGCAGCAGCATCCTGGCGGGAAGTCCCTGAATGGCGTCCTCCATCCGCACCATCGCCCGCCGGATCACGTCCGCCGCCGTGCCCTGGATCGGCGCGTTGATCGCGGCGCGCTTCGCGAAACCGGCATGCGGGCCGCGGGCGTTGATCTCGGGCGTGTGGATCCTGCGCCCGAACAGGGTCTGCACGAAGCCATGCTCCTTGGCGAAGGCGATGGTGTCGTCCATGTAGCCCTTGATCCCCGGAAACCGCTCGAAATACCGGTCGATGAAGCCCTGTGCCTCGGCCCTTGGAATGCGCAGGTTGCGCGCCAGGCCGAAGCCGGAAATCCCGTAGATCACTCCGAAATTGATCGCCTTGGCCTGCCTGCGCACGTCCGGCGTCATTTCGTCCAGCGGCACGCCGAACATCTCGGAGGCGGTCATCGCATGGATGTCATGCCCGTCGCGGAACGCCTGTTCCAGCGCCGGGACATCGGCGAAATGCGCCAGGATGCGCAGCTCGATCTGGGAATAATCCAGCGAGACCAGAACCTTGCCGTCCTCGGCCACGAACGCCTCGCGTATCCGCCGCCCCTCCTCGGTGCGCACCGGGATGTTCTGCAAGTTCGGATCGGTCGAGGCCAGACGCCCGGTCGACGCCCCAGCTATGGAATACGAGGTATGCACCCGGCCCGTGTCGGGGTTGATATGGTCCTGCAAGGCGTCGGTATAGGTGGATTTCAGCTTGGAAAGCTGGCGCCAGTCCAGCACGCGGGCTGGCAGGTCATGCTCGGTCGCCAGGTCTTCCAGCACGTCGGCCGGCGTCGAATAGGCTCCGGTCTTGCCGCGCTTGCCGCCCTCCAGCCCCATCTTGTCGAACAGGATCTCGCCCAGCTGCTTGGGGCTGCCGACGTTGAACTTCTCGCCCGCCAGATGGAAAATTTCGTCCTCCAGCCCTGCCATCTTCTGGCTGAACGCGTTGGACATGCGGGAAAGCGTATCGCGGTCGACCTTGATCCCCGCCATCTCCATCCGCGCCAGCACCGGCACCAGCGGTCGTTCCAGCGTCTCGTAGACCGTGGTCACGCGGGCGCGGTGCAGTTCCGGCTTGAACGCCTGCCACAGCCGCAGCGTGATGTCGGCATCCTCGGCGGCGTATTTCACCGCGTCGTCGACCGGCACCCGGTCAAAGGTCATCTGGGATTTGCCGGTCCCGATCAGCCCCTTGATCGGGATCGGCACGTGGCCGAGATAGCGATCCGAAAGCAGATCCATGCCGTGATTGTGCAGCCCGCCATGCATCGCGTAGCTCATCAGCATGGTGTCATCAATCGGCGCCACGTCGATGCCCAGGCGCGCGAAGATCTTGGCGTCATACTTCATGTTCTGGCCGATCTTGAGAACGGCGTCGTCCTCAAGCACCGGCTTGAGCATCGCCAAAGCCTCGTCCAGCGCCATCTGCCCCTCGGCCAGATCGTCCGAGCCGAACAGATCGTCCGTCGCCGCCGCCCGATGCGTGAGCGGGATGTAGCAGGCCTGCCCGGCCTCGACACAGAGCGAGATCCCCACCAGATCGGCGCGCATCTCGTTCAGGCTGGTGGTCTCTGTATCCACCGCCACATGCCCCACGTCGTTGATCCGGTCGATCCACACCTGCAGGGCGGCGACATCGCGCACGCATTCATAGGCATCGGCGTCGAAATCCACCAGTTCGGGCACATGATCCTGCTGCGTCGCTTCGGGCACCCTGTCCTCGAACACCGGCGGCTCGACGCCAAGGGTTTCGGCGACGCGGCGCGTGATCGTGCGGAATTCCATGTCGTTCAGGAACCCCAGCAACGCATCGGCCTGGGGTTCCTTCACCTCCAGCTCATTCAGCCCGAAATCCAGCTCCATGTCGCAATCCAGCGTCACCAGACGCTTCGACAGCCGGATCTGATCGGCAAAGTCGATCAGCGTCTGGCGGCGTTTTGGCTGCTTGATCTCCTCGGCGCGCTCCAGCAGCGTCTCCAGATCGCCGAATTCATTGATCAGCAGGGCGGCGGTCTTGATGCCGATGCCAGGCGCGCCGGGGATGTTGTCGACCGAATCCCCCGCCAACGCCTGCACGTCGACGACGCGCTCGGGCTTCACGCCGAACTTCTCCTCGACCTCCTCGACCCCGATGCGGCGGTTCTTCATCGCGTCCAGCATCTCGACCCCGTCGCCGACCAGTTGCATCATGTCCTTGTCCGACGAAATGATCGTCACCTCGCCGCCCGCCTTGCGCGCCTGGCAGGCCAGCGTGGCGATGATGTCGTCGGCCTCGAACCCCTCCAACTCGATGCAGGAAATGTTGAACGCGCGCGTCGCGTCGCGGGTCAGGGGGATCTGCGGGCGCAGGTCTTCCGGCATCTCTTCGCGGTTGGCTTTGTACTGGTCGTAGATGTCGTTGCGGAAGGTGTGCGAGCCCTTGTCGAAGACCACCGCCGCATGGGTCGGCGCGTCCGGGCCCTTGTTGTCCTCGACATACTTGTACAGCATGTTGACGAAGCCCGACACAGCCCCCACCGGCAGCCCGTCGGACTTGCGCGTCAGCGGCGGCAGCGCGTGATAGGCGCGGAAGATGAACGCCGAGCCGTCGATCAGATGCAAGTGACAGCCTTTTCCGAACGCCATGGATCACCCCCGTTGCAACGCGCCCAAAGGTAATGCCACGACCCGCGCCCATGGGCCATAGGGTTGCGGGTAATCGCTGTGTAATCTGCCGATTGAACCGCCCGGCACCCCGGCGCGACCGACAAGGGAACACCAGACCAAGGAGACCGCCCCATGCGCATCGCCAGGATCGTACTTTCCCTGTTATTGATCGGCGTCATCGGTTTCTTCGGATGGAACTGGTTTTTCGGGCCACTGAAGGCCAAACGGCAGTTCGCCGCATATACCGAAGCGATGTCGGCCTGCACGCCGCTGGAGCAGACCGTCACCGCGCTGACCGGCGGCATGACGCTGACCCGGTCGGTCAAGGGCCCCGATGGCGACACCTGCGGGATCGAGATGCAAAGCCCTGCCCCGTTCCCGGAGTTCCTGATCTGCGACCTGCCGCTTGACCAGATGCCGGTACTGGCGGCAAGTTATCTGAAACAGAACGACAATATCGGTCTTTTCGGGATCACGGGCGTGCAGATCGACATCAACTCGGACGACCCGATGCTGGTCGCGATGAACAGCCCGGCGTGCCGGGTCGAGCGGCGCTGACGCAGATTACTGCCAATTTAAGCCTCGCGTCACGGGCTTAACCCGGGACCTTCGGATCAAGTCCGGGGCGGGTCGAGCGGCGAATCCGTCAGAGCTTCATCCCTTTGCCGCCGCGCCTTCGAGGACGTACCTCTTGTCGCAATAACCGCATTCGACCCAGCCCTTTTCCGGCGGGATCGCCAGCCAGACGCGGGGGTGGCCCAGCGCGCCCTCGCCGCCGTCACAGGCGACGCGGGTGGTGGTCACGACTTCCGTCTCTGGGGCCTCGATGGTCATGGGTGTCATCCGTCCGGTTGTCTTGCAGGCCGCACCGGCCTAGGTCTGCGCGCATGATAGCCATCCACGCAGGGCGGACAAGGGGCGAAGCCGGATGACAGAGACTGCAATCGACATAAGGGGCTTGCGCAAGACCTATGCGCGCGGACAGCAGGAGGCGCTGAAGGGCGTCGATCTGGCGATTCCCACGGGGTCGATCTTCGGCCTGCTGGGCCCGAACGGCGCCGGCAAGTCGACGCTGATCAACATCCTGGCGGGGCTGGTGATCAAGTCCGCCGGGCGGGTGCGCATCTGGGGCTTCGACCAGGACGTGAACCCGCGCCAGTCCCGCGCCGCCATCGGCGTGATGCCGCAGGAACTGAACCTCGACCCGTTCTTCACGCCGCGCGCAGCGCTCGAGGTGCAGGCCGGGCTTTACGGCGTGCCGAAAGCGCAGCGCCGCACCGACGAGATGCTGGCCATGGTCGGCCTGACCGACAAGGCCGAGGCCTATGCCCGCACGCTGTCGGGCGGCATGCGCCGCCGCCTGCTGCTGGGCAAGGCGCTGGTGCACCAGCCGCAGGTGCTGGTGCTGGACGAACCCACCGCGGGCGTCGACATCGAACTGCGCCAGATGCTGTGGACCAACGTGCGCAAGCTGAACCGCGCACGGCATGACGATCATCCTGACCACCCATTACCTGGAAGAGGCCGAGGAGATGTGCGACGAGATCGCCATCATCAACCACGGCGAGGTGATCGCCCGCGACAAGACCGCCAATCTGGTCGGGCGCATGGACGCCAAGACCTTGGTGATCACGCCCGAAACTGCGCCAGGCGACCTGTCGCTACCCGAGGGCGTCGAGGTCACGCGCCAGCCCGGCGGCACGCTGCATATCTCCTACCACCGGTCGGTCACCAGCGCCGACGCGATCCTGGAAGCCCTTCGAATGGGCGGCGTGCAGATCCGCGACGTCTCGACCCGCGAGCCGGACCTGGAGGACGTGTTCCTCGACCTGACCCGCGCCCAAACCGCAACGGGCTGACGGGACGGCCGATCTCCCGCCCCGACAGAATGTCGAAACGCGACCGACTGACACGCGACCTGCGCGTTACTCCACCTTTTGCAGCATCCGCCCCAGCCGCCGCCCGGCCAGGATGTGGACATGCAGATGCGGCACGTCCTGCACGCCGGCCGTGCCCGCGTTCGCGATCAGGCGGTAGCCGCCGCCGTCTTCGCCCGGCGCCACGCCAAGCTGGCGGCAGATCTCGCCCACGGCGCGGGTGAAATCGACAATTTCGACCTCGCTCGCTTCTGCGGCGAAGTGATCGTAATTCACGTAAGCCCCCTTGGGGATCGACCAGCACATGATGCGGGGCCAGTGGCTCTATGTCATGGAAGGCCAGGCTGTGCTCGGTCTCCAGCACCGTCTTGTTGGGGATCTCGCCGCGCAGGATTTTCGCGAAGATGTTCTGGTCGTCGTATTGGTAGCCCATCGTGCCCCTCTTGGCGTGTTGCATGTCACCGGTTGCGTGCGGTCGCCGCCCCGGCCCCGCGTCCTAATCGACGAACAGGTGCTCGGTCGTGGCGATCGCCCGCGCATGTTCTTTCGAAATATCGAGAAAAAGCGCCAGTGGCACCACGTTTTCCTCGGTCGCGTTGCTTTCGCGCATCCGGTAGAAATTGTCGAACCCCGCGTCGCGGATCTGGTCGCTTTCGAACACCACATCGCTGCGGATCGTCGGCAGCAGCACGTCGATGCGTCTCGCGCGGGGTGCGTTCGCCGGCCAGCCCGACGCGCTTGGCATGACCCAGCAGGTAGGTCATCGGAAAACTCGCACTCGATCTCCAGCATCCGGGTTGTCGACCGGTCGGAATGGAAATCGCGCAGCAGGTCGACATTGCGCGGGATCCAGGCAGATCACCAGCTTGTCGGTGTCGTAATAGTCGAACAGCATCCGCATCAGCGCGCGCCGGTGACGGGTGCGCTTGCCGATACGTGGCCTGGATGCCGCCCAGGTCGGGCAGCGGCGTGCTTTCCTCGTTGAACAGGTACTCGATGCACGGGAAGTTGCGTCACCTGCGCGGATCCGCGTCCAGCAGCCGCTTGGCGACGTGCCATTTCTTGCAGACCACGATCATCAGTTCGCGTTCGCGCCCCAGGGTGCTTTCGGTTTCCCAGAACCGCGGCGCGAAACGGCGTCCGATGCGGCCGCGCCCGGTGAGAAACTTGAACAGGCTCGCTCCCTCGTTCGAAATCTGGAACCGCATCTCGGGACTGGCGAAGAGCTCGCCCAGGCGCCGCTTCAGTTCCGTCGCCTCGGCGCAGATCTTGCGGGCGAACAGGAAATCCTGGCTGAGCAGCAGGTCGTAGTGGTCGTTGTAGAACGTCACCGGCATCCCGTAGTCGGTGAACATCAGGAAGGTCAGAGTGCGCGTACGTATCTCGTGCTCCGGCACCAGGTGGCGGCACCAGCGTCTGAAAGAAGGTCTCGTCCGGGATCCAGGTGGTGCGGAAGAACCGCATCACATCCGGGCGTTTCTTGCAGAAATCCAGGATCCACTCGACCGTCCGGCGGCGCAGGCACCACCATTGGCTGCCGATCATGATCTGCAGGTCGTCGGGGATCTCGCGCGTCAGGCCCAGCTTGCGTTGCAGATTGACGGAAGCGTAGAACAGCCACTTGTGTCTTGCGCTCGTTGAACCAGTGCCGATAGATCAGCCGGTCTTCCTTCATCCCGGTCTTGATCCAGTCGCTGTCGAAGAAATCAAAGCTTTCGATATAGTCGACATCGTCGGCATCCAGGAAGTCGTGGGCGTATTCGGCGGACTTGATCGCCATGCAGTCGCCCGACAACATGTAGAAATGCGTGGCTCGCGGAAACGCCTCGACCGCTGCCGCGCAGCGCCAGCAGCGTCGCCTGCGACCAGGCTCCATTCGCCCCAGCCGCATTTGATCCGCTTCTTCGCGAAGACCACGTTGGGATTGTCCGCCAGCGCGTCGTGGATCGCCTTGAAATGCTCTGCCTTGGCACGCTGCGTCGAAGTGGATGGCGATGTAATCGCCCGTCGCGGTCAGGCGTTGTGCCTGCTCGATGATCGCGTCCGGATCCTTGTGGCACAGCAGAATGAAGGCGATTTTTGCCATTGCGGAAACGGTTACCTTGGTATCTGGCCAATTGTTTGCATTGATACCGTGAAGAAGGATTGAATAAACAGCATTTATTTGCTCTTTTCCGTGCCAACAAGTCCGGCGCGGGCTCCCGCCAAACGCCGGTAGCAGGAGGCGATGCAGTATGGGCTTTCCCGGCACCTGGATGACCGAGAGCGAAAGCATCGTCTACCGAGTGGTGCCGAAATGCGCCTGCTCGACGATCGGGCAGATCATGTACTATTCCGATCACGGGCAGTTCTTCGACGGCGACATCCACGACGCCACCGGCGGCCTGCACAAATGGGCGATCGAGGAAAGCCAGCCGCTGATCACGCGCAACGTGCAGAAGCACCTCAGCTATTCCTTCACCTGCGTGCGCAATCCCTACACCCGCATCCTGTCGTCGTTTTTCGACAAGATCTGCGGCATCCAGCGCAACGGCAAACGCTATCGCGGCAACCTGGTGCCGCTGCTGATGCAGAAATACGGCATCGAGGTAGGCGGCGAGGACGGCAAGGACGAGTTCGACCAGATCAAGTCCTTCCGCCGCTTCCTGCTGTTCGCCCGCGACACCATCCGCTGGCGCCGCCCGATGGACCCCGACATTCACTGGTCGGCGATGTCCGGCCATGTCTCGACCTTCATCGTGAACGGCGGGCGCTACGACGACATCTTCTTCACCGAGAAGTTCAACGAGGGGATGCAGCGGGTGCTGGACGCGGTCGAGTCGACGAACAAGGTCGACCTCGCCGAAATTCCCCGCTTCAACGAAAGCGAAGGCCACGGCCCCAAACGCGCCCACCCGGTCGAGGACTATTTCGACGACCTGTCGATGCATCTGGTCTACGAGATCTACAAGCGCGACTTCCAGCTTTTCAAGTACGACTTCGAGAACCCGGGCAACAAGATGCCGGTGGCGAGATCGACCTGGACGAGGTTCACGCCAAGCTGGGGGAGTAGCCAGCCGCCCTCCAATGCCCATTGACGACCCCCCGCATCCGCCGCATATCCCACCGGATGACCGACCCCTCAAGAATCCGCAATTTCTCCATCGTCGCCCATATCGACCACGGGAAATCCACGCTTGCTGACCGGCTGATCCAGTCGACCGGCACCGTCGCCGACCGCGACATGAAGGAACAGATGCTCGACACCATGGATATCGAGCGCGAGCGCGGCATCACCATCAAGGCGAACTCGGTCCGCATCGATTATGTGGCCAAGGACGGCGAGAAATACGTTCTGAACCTGATCGACACCCCCGGCCACGTCGACTTCGCCTATGAGGTCTCGCGCTCCATGCGCGCTGTCGAGGGCAGCCTGCTGGTGGTCGACGCCACCCAGGGCGTCGAGGCGCAGACGCTGGCCAATGTCTACCAGGCGATCGACGCCAACCACGAGATCGTGCCCGGTCCTCAACAAGATCGACCTGCCCGCCGCCGAACCGGACCGCGTCAAGGAGCAGATCGAGGATGTCATCGGCATCGACGCCGAACACGCCATCGAGATCAGCGCCAAGACCGGCCTCGGCATCCCCGACGTGCTGGAGGCCATCGTCAAGCGCCTGCCCGCCCCCAAGGGCGACCGCGAACGCACCGCTGAAGGCGATGCTGGTCGACAGCTGGTACGACACCTATCTCGGCGTCGTCGTGCTGGTCCGGGTCATGGACGGCGTGATGCGCAAGGGCGACCGCATCCGCATGATGAAGGCGCAGGCGATCTATGGCATCGACAAGCTGGCGGTGCTGAAGCCGCAGATGGTCGACATCGACGAACTGGGCCCGGGCGAAATCGGCATCTTCACCGGCTCGATCAAGCAGGTGCGCGACACCAAGGTCGGCGACACGATCACGACCGAGAAAAAGGGCTGCACCACCGCATTGCCCGGCTTCAAGCCCTCGATCCCCGTCGTGTTCTGCGGCCTCTTCCCGGTCGACGCCAACGACTTCGAGGACCTGCGCGACGCCATCGAGAAGCTGTCGCTGAACGACGCCTCGTTCAGCACCGAAATGGAAACCTCCGCCGCGCTGGGCTTCGGCTTTCGCTGCGGCTTCCTGGGCCTGCTGCACCTCGAGGTGATCCGCGACCGGCTGGAGCGCGAATACGATATCGACCTGATCACCACGGCGCCGTCGGTGATCTACAAGATCCACATGAAGGACGGGTCAGAGATCGAGCTGCACAACCCCGCCGACATGCCCGACCCGACCTATATCGACCATATCGAGGAGCCGCGGATCAAGGCGACCATCCTGGTCCCCGACGAATACCTCGGCGACGTGCTGAAGCTGTGTCAGGACCGGCGCGGTATCCAGCTGGACCTGACCTATGCCGGGACCCGGGCGATGGTGGTCTATGACCTTCCGCTCAACGAGGTGGTGTTCGACTTCTACGATCGCCTGAAATCGGTAACGAAGGGTTACGCCAGCTTCGACTACCAGATGTCCGGCTACCGCGAGGATGCGCTGGTCAAGCTGACGGTGCTGGTCAACGACGAGCCGGTGGACGCCCTGTCGATGATGGTCCACCGCGACCGCGCCGAGATGCGGGGCCGGGCGATGGTCGAGAAACTCAAAGACCTGATCCCCCGCCACATGTTCAAAATCCCGATCCAGGCGGCCATCGGCGGCAAGGTCATCGCGCGCGAGACGCTGTCGGCGATGCGCAAGGACGTGACGGCGAAATGCTATGGCGGCGACGCGACGCGCAAGAAGAAGCTGCTGGAGAAGCAGAAGGCCGGCAAGAAGAAGATGCGGCAGTTCGGGAAGGTGGAGATTCCTCAGCAGGCGTTTATCAACGCGTTGAAGATGGATAGTTAGCTTTGCAGTCCGCGGCCCACCATCTGTCTATGTCCTTTCGGTTACCTCCGCGCTGCAGCGACCGACGCGCCAACAACACGAGATACTCTCTTTCGCGGTGAAGAATGGCTCGTTATGATTGAGAAATGGGCCAAGTCGTCTTGGTGGAACTCCCGCACTGGGCATTCATAGATGTTTTGTAGATAGATGAGTGAAGCGGTGAATTCTTCGGGGCCAACTCGGCTAGCTTGGCTTAAATGGTACACCGATGATCAAGGGCGACGTCGTGCAAATTATTCGCTCTCCCAAGATCCGCTACAGAACGAGAGCGTCAGTTCCATACTAGAAATCGTCGGTGACATTGGGAGGATACGACCGCTCATTATTTTCTTTAATATATTCCATAGGAATTACTTAGATTTGGAGAGAGCCTACGAAGGTGTACGAGACGAATTGCTTTCGGAAAATTTCAGAAACCCGGAAATAACGACACTAGAAAACCATAGTTTGTTGCAGCAGAGAGTTCTGAATTTTGTGAATTCCGCGGTTTTTATGATTGAGAGAAGCAAAAGCCACCTAAAAAGTTCTTGGAGTTTTAGTGGAAAGTTCAATTGTTGAAGGTGCTGAATCGCGAGCCTATGATGAGTTTCCTTCGTACCGGCTGTGCGTTGCCCTTCGAAATCACAGTCAGCACAATGACTTGCCCATCCACTCCATTTCTATCAATTCAAAAGATACCCCAGACGGATGGGCGAGCGAATTTCAAATGCTTATTCAAGGAAGCAAACTTTCCGGAGCTAAGAAAAAACTCAGGGATATCGTAAGGAATGACTATGGGGATTTCCGTGGATCTGCGAAAAGAGTTGGAAGAGTATTTTCGCCTTTGCTGTGAAATATTTTTCTTCTTGTCCCGACCGTGCCTTCCGAGGTTATGGAGCGCAATTGAATTGAGAAAGAAGGTCCTAAAGTTTCGGCCGACCGAGAGCGAAAACTTTGAGCCGGTACTTTGGTCTGGAGATCCGCCTGCAGAAGATGGTTCGGGTCAGTTCAAAGGCACTTCGTTGTCGCTTCTTGAAGTCGAATATTGGGGCGCACGGTTCGAATTCATTCGTAATATTGCATTGGATTTCTTGGGCGTTCTACCACAAAAAGGGAAAGCTTAGGGCGGGTGAAACCCACGATCTGAAACACCTCTCATTTCCCCTTTCTCTTGACCCCGGTGGGTTTCACCCACCTTACGGCCACTATTCCAGGTCGACGGTTCTCGTTTGGGTATAAGAGTAGATTGACGAAAACGGCCTGTCCACGGCTCGTCCCACCAACCCGTTATTGACCGTGTTATGCCAGCACTACCTGGCAAGGATGCGCCATTCGTCCGCAAGGCGCCACGCCCGGCACCGCCGGGCAGCGCCCGACCCTCCCCATGGGAGGGCGCTTCGCACCCACCCAGGATCGGGCGCTGCCCTTTCCATACTTGACGCGCCGTAACTGCGGACTTTGCCCAAGCCCTGAACCGCGCTACCCTCCCCACACCGCGAAACAGGAGCCACCCCGATGTCATCCAACACCTACCCCGTCACCGAAATCTACGGCTCGTCCCCCACCTCGATCGACGACGCCATCCGCAATGCCGTCAGGACCGCCGGCAAATCCATACGCAACATGGAGTGGTTCGAGGTCACCGAGATTCGCGGGCATATCGGCGAGGACGGCGAGGTGGCGCATTTCCAGGTCGGCGTGAAGCTGGGATTCCGGTTCGACAAATAGGACCCGGCGAACGCGCGTTTTCCCGGCGCAAGCCTGCCCAAAGTTTGCGTTTTCCGGGTTATCCACAAAAGAATACACTTTGAATTCAACATCTTATCCCCAAGAAATTTTCACAGACCCGTCATTTTCCCTTGCGCGACTCGCCCCGCCCGGCAAAAGTCCCCCTATCGCAAGGGTTCTTCGGAGCCGGAGCGGGACGCGAAGGTCTCTTGGGGCACTGGCGGAACGGGATAGGCCTTCGGGTCAGGCCCGGACCGTAAAGGCCACGGGGAAGCAGGTCGCATCGTGCGGGTCCGACAAGGGCCGTGGCGAACGGGCGGTTTCATCAGGGCCGGAGCGGGTTGCGGATGGGTCGCAAGACTTCGGAAGCAATCGTCGTGGAAGATCGCAAGACCGGAAGCGGCAGCGAGGGTTCTTATGAACCTTAGCAAAATGAACAGGTGACCCCGCAAGGGAGACCCGGTTCAGGAAGGCGTCAGGGTGTGCCGCAAGGTGCAATGCAAGGACCGCGTCTGAGCACCTGGCGCCTTTTCCTATTCCGCCGCCGGAAATCCCATGCCCAAACGGAAACGGGGCCCGCCCGCCATCGGCGCCCGAGCCCCGCCGTCAGAGCTGATGCATTACCGCGTCTATGCACCTGTGCGCGCAGCGTTACACCGGTGTCCGCTTCGGATCAACAACATGTTGGTGGGTGAGCTGCGTTTTTCGCAACATGTACCGCATTGATCCAGATACAGCGGAGTTGCTGGCGGACGGGGCGCCGTCGAGCCCCGAAACAGCCCAATCGCCCAACTTCCGCCGTAATGTTTCGTTAACCGAAACAGCGTAGACAGCAACAGCAGGTCCCCCGCCCTTCGGCACGGCTCCGCCGACAGAAAAATCGAGTTTTGAGGAATGGGCCGAATCGGGCATAAAATCGGGCAGGGACGAGGACAGACGAGGCAGGAGATGAAGGCAATCGCAATCGCGGCGGCGTTGACCGCTTTCGCAGCTTCAATGGCACAGGCCGGCGCGATCGAGCGCGCTTGCGTGAAATCGGATCGCGGCGCGGCAAAGCGCAGCCTTTGCGGCTGCATCCAGCAGGTGGCCGACAGCACGCTGTCCAGCAGCGACCAAAGGCTGGCGGCGCAATTCTTCAAGGACCCGCACATGGCCCAGGTGATCCGCCAGTCGGACAACGCCAGCCACGAGGTTTTCTGGAAGAGATACAAGGCCTTCGGGGCAACCGCGCAGACCTATTGCGGCTAAGCTGCAACGGCGGCAAACCGGCGGCGCGCGCCCGGTCGACCCGGCGCGCCTGATCCCGTGTCGCCGATCCATGCAGACAGCATCGTTATCCTGACCGGGGCCGGCATCTCGGCCGAAAGCGGGCTGGGCACGTTCCGCGACGACCGGTGGGCTGTGGTCGCAATACGACCTGGAAGACGTGGCGACGCCGCAGGGGTTCGCCCGCGATCCGGCTCAGGTGCACGACTTCTACAACGCCCGCCGCGCCAATTGCCGCGCCGCCATCGCCCAACGCCGCCCATGACGCGCTGGCCCGGCTGCAACGCAGGCACGGGGCATGCTGACCATCGTCACCCAGAATATCGACGACCTGCACGAACGCGCCGGGAGCCGCGCCGTCTTGCACATGCACGGCGAGTTGAGCCGCGCGCTCTGCGCCGCCTGCGGCCATCGCTGGGACGCGCCGCCGAGACGATGACCGCGGCGACCCCTGCCCGGCCTGCGCCGCTGCCGCGACCCGGCCCGATGTCGTCTGGTTCGGCGAGATGCCCTACCTGATGGACGACATCCAGACCCGCTGGAGACCGCCGACCTGTTCGTCGCCATCGGCACCTCGGGCGACGGTCTATCCGGCAGCGGGGTTTGTCGAGATCGCCCGCGGCCATGGCCGCGCGGACGCTGGAGCTCAACCTGGAACCCTCTGCGACCGCGGCAATGTTCGACGAGACCCGGCAGCGGCCCGGCGACCAGGCTCGTCCCGGTCTGGGTCGAAGAGGTCCTGACAGGCGCAGTGGTAGTTTGGCCCGTGATGCCCGCGATCGGCTCGCGGGTCAGGTCGATCGGGATGTCGACAGTCGATCGTCGCCCGCCTTCTCGAATTCCAGCGTCACGGTCACGGTCGTCGCCGTCTTCGCAGGGCGCGGTCAGCCCCATCAGCATCACGTGATCGCCGCCGCGCATCAGCATGTGCGACGCCACCCGCCGGGATCACCATGCCGTCCTCGACCTCGATCATCTGCATGACGCCGTTGCCGATGTCCATGTGGGTATGCAGTTCGACCCGCTGGGCGGCGTCCGACGTCACGCCGATCAGCCGGTCATCCGCATCGGCGCTGTTGTCGAAGCTCATGAAGGCCGCGCCCGATTTCGCCATGGGCAGGCGCACGGGCATAGGCGTCCTCGACCCGTGATCTGGCCGCGCCGGGGTTGCAGGCAGGAAAGGGCGGCGAAGGCCCGCAATGATCGATCGTCTTCAGGGACATGGGCGAGTACCTTCCTTGATCCGTGTTGCGCAAGGCATATATGCACGGCGACGCGGAGGACCAAGAGGCGAAAACGAAGCGGCCCC
The DNA here is from genome assembly GCA_963768205.1 of uncultured Alphaproteobacteria bacterium. GTDB lineage: Bacteria > Pseudomonadota > Alphaproteobacteria > Rhodobacterales > Rhodobacteraceae > JAHELH01. The sequence goes on from CAVYHB010000004.1 coordinate 469,368, forward strand.
GTCCGGGCTGGAACGGGGCCGCTTTCAGACAGTCCGACAGGAAAGGATCAGGCCGTGGCTTGCGCCTTGGCGATCTCTTTCTTGACCTTCAGCGCGTTGGCCGACAGTTCGTCGTCCTTGGCTTTGGCCAGGAACGCGTCCAGACCGCCCCGGTGATCGACGGTGCGCAGGGCCGAGGCCGAGATGCGCAGCTTGACCGTGCGGCCCAGCGTCTCGCACATCAGCGAGGTATCGTTCAGGTTCGGCAGGAACCGGCGGCGGGTGCGGTTCTTGGCGTGGCTGACGTTGTTGCCCGACATCGGGCCTTTTCCGGTCAGTTCGCAGCGGCGCGACATGGGCATATCCTCGGTCTTGGCGGGGCAGGTCTGACCTGCCACAACGCAAACAGGCGCTGCGGATGTCAGCGCCCCTCTATCTCGAGGCTGGGTGATACGAGAGGCACTCCGGCGCGTCAAGCCCCCGATGGGCCGCACTTCAGCCTTTTGCGGCCAGCTCGTCCAGCATCCGCGACGCCGCCTCGCGCACCGAAAGCCGCCCCTCGGCAACCTCGGCGCCCAACGCGTCAAGCTGCTTGCGCGCGGCCCCGTCGCCGTAAAGCCGCGCCAGCAGACCGTGGCGCACCTCTTCCTCGAACCAGTGCCGCGCCTGTTCGGCGCGACGGCGATCCCAATGGCCGGTTTCCCTGCGCCAATCGGCCAGGGCACCGCATCTTTTCCCAGGCTTCGTCCAGCCCGTCGCCGGTCAGCGCCGAGACGCACAGGGCCGCCGGAAACCCTCGCGGGTCACGCGCGCGGCGACGCATCAGCCGCAACGCACCGGTGTAGTCGGCGCAGGTGCGCACGGCGGCGGCTTTCAGGTCGCCATCGGCCTTGTTGACGAGAATCAGGTCGGCGATCTCCATGATGCCGCGCTTTACCCCTTGCAATTCGTCGCCGCCCGCCGGCCCCATCAGCAGCACGAAGAGGTCGGTCATCTCGGCCACCATCGTTTCGGACTGGCCGACGCCGACCGTTTCCACCAGCACCACGTCGATACCCGGCCGCCTCGCACAGCAGGATCGACTTCGCGGGTGCGACGCGCGACGCCGCCCAATTGCGATTGCGCGGGCGAAGGCCGGATGAAAGGCGCGCGGATCGCGCGACAGCCGCTCCATCCGGGTCTTGTCGCCCAGGATCGAGCCGCCCGACCGCGCCGAACTGGGATCGACCGCCAGCACCGCCACGCGTTTGCCCGCCTCGGTCAACATGCAGCCGAAGGCCTCGATGAAGGTGGATTTGCCGACGCCCGGGCGTTCCCGACAGCCCGATCCGCAACGCCTGCGGGCCGCCCTGCCCCAGCTCGTCCAGCAGACGCGCGGCTAGGTCCCGGTGATCGGGGCGCGCGCTTTCGATCAGGGTGATCGCACGGGCCAGCGCCCGGCGTTCGCCGGCGGCAACCCGCCGCGCCATGTCCGCCGTTTCATCAACGCTTGCCCGGTTCATGCCCTTCGCATACCTCTCGTCCGAAGATGCCGATTGCGACCTGTCTTGCCCGTTCGGGACCGGCCATGTCCAGAGCAACGCCTATTGAACGGATACCGAGTGCGCCTGTTATCGTCGCTTTTCTTCCTGTCGGTCCTGTCAATCCTGTCGGCAGGCCTTCCCGTTGCCCATGCCGCGGAACGCAACGATACCATCTACGACGTTCGCCTGAGGGGCGTCACGGTAGGGGTTCTGCATCTGTCCGTGCAGCAGGACACCGCCGCCTATGCTGTCGAAGCGACGGTAAAGGATGCCGGGCTGATGAACGTGTTTCGCCCGATTTCCTATCTCGGAACCGCGCGCGGCACGCTGCGCGACGGACTACCGCAGCCCGTTCACTTCACGGAACTGGCCGATACCGGGCGGCGACAATCGCAGGCGGCGTTAGACTATGACGGCGGCAGGCCGCGGGTGACCGATTACACGTCATCGAACCCGCCCGGTCCCGACACGCCCGACCCGACCACGCAAGGCGACACGGTCGATCCTGCCACCGCGCTTTTTGCTATCTTCCGCGACCAGCCGGCCGATGCCGCCTGTAACCGCAGGATCCTGATCTACGACGGGATGCGCCGCAGCCACGTGGCGCTTGAGACGCTTCGACGCGAGGGCGACCTGCTGCGCTGTAACGGCGAATACCGCAGGCTTCAGGGCTTCACCCCGAAGGAACTGGCCCGCAATGTCGCCTTTCCTCTGGAGATGACGCTGGCCCCGGTCGGCGCCGGCATGGTGCGGGTGGTCCAGGTCAAGCTCGCGTCCTCCTATGGCCTCGCGACGCTGGATCGCCGATAAACGTGCGGGTGAACACCGCCCTGCCCATCGACACTGTCTTGCCGCAACTGACCGACGCGCTGCGCGCCGTGGGGCGGGCCGTGCTTCAGGCGCCGCCCGGCGCGGGCAAGACCACGCGGGTGCCGCTGGCCATGTTGCAGGCCGGGCTGTTCGAGGGTCGCCTGCTGATGCTCGAGCCGCGCCGCCTGGCCACCCGCGCCGCCGCCGAGCGGATGGCGGCCACGTTGGGCGAACCGGTGGGCGGCAGACCGTCGGCTACCGGATGCGCGGCGACACCAAGGTTTCGCAGGCCACCCGGATCGAGGTCGTGACCGAGGGCATCCTGACCCGGATGATCCAGTCTGACCCGGAACTGTCGGGCATCGGCGCGCTGGTCTTCGACGAATTCCACGAACGCTCGCTGAATGCCGACCTGGGGCTGGCGCTGGCCTGGGACGTGCGGCAGGCGCTGCGGCCCGACCTGAAGCTGCTGGTGATGTCGGCGACGCTGGATGCCGAGCCGGTCGCGGCGCTGCTTGACGACGCGCCGGTCGTCACCGCCGAGGGCCGCAGCTTCCCGGTGGAAACCCGCTGGCTCGACCGCCCCGTGCCGCGCGAGGCGCGGTTAGAGCCGGCGGTGGCGGGCCTAGTCCAGCAGGCGCTTGCCGAGACCACCGGCGGGGTGCTGGTATTCCTGCCCGGCGAAGGCGAGATCCGGCGGGTGGCTGCGGCCCTTGCCGGGCGCGTGCCGGCAGACGTGTCGCTGCATCCGCTCTACGGGGCACTGCCCTTTGCCTCCCAGCGCGCCGCCATCGCGCCCGCGCCTACAGGGCCGCAAGGTGGTGCTCGCCACCGCGATCGCCGAGACAGCGCTGACGATCGAGGACGTGCGCGTGGTGGTCGACGCCGGGCTGGCCCGCCGGTCGCGCTATCGATCCCGGGCGCGGCATGTCGCGGCTGGTGACAGAGCGCGTGACCCGAGCCGAGGCAACCCAGCGTCAGGGCCGCGCCGGCCGGGTGGCCCCGGGGGTCTGCTACCGGCTCTGGACCAAGGGCGAAGAGGGAGCGCTGGCCGTCTTCCCGCCGCCCGAGATCGCGGCGGCAGACCTGGCCGGGCTGGCGCTTGACCTGGCGGTCTGGGGAGTGCGGGACGCCGGCGATCTGGCCTTCCTGACCCCGCCACCAGAAGCCGCGCTGGGAGAGGCGCGGAGCTTGCTGTGCGATCTTGGCGCCCTGGACGCCCGATCTGTCGATCACCGACCATGGCAAGGCGCTGGCCGGCCTGCCGCTGCATCCGCGGCTGGCGCATATGCTGACGGTCGCGGGGCCCGACGCCGCGACGCTGGCCGCGCTGCTGTCGGATCGCGACCCGCTGCGCGACCGTGGCGCGGACCTGGCGATACGCCGCGACGCCCTGCGCAACCCGCTCGCGCTTCGGCGTGGCACGCGGTGCGCTGGAACGCATCGCTGGCGAGGCGGACCGTCTGCGCAAGGCCCTGCCCCGCGCCGGCCGCCCGTCGCGCCGCTTCAGCCTTGGCGAACAGGCCGCCCTGGCCTATCCCGACCGCATCGGCCTGCGGCGTCCCGGCGACGCGCCGCGCTGGATCCTTTCGGGCGGAACCGGCGCGGTGATGGACCCGGGCGATCCGCTGGCCGGCACGCGGTTGCTGGTGGCCACCGACCTCGACGGCGGCGGGCGCGAGGCGCGCATCCGGCAGGCCGCCGCGCTGACCGAGGCCGGATTGCGCGCGCTCTACTCCGACCGGATCGCCTGGCACGAAACTTGCAACTGGTCGCGCCGCGACCGCGCCGTGCAGGCGCGGCGCCAGGAACGCTTCGGCGCGCTGGTTCTGACCGACCTGCCCTGGGCAGACGCGCCGCCCGAGGCGCTGGCCCGCGCCATGCTGGACGGGTGCGCGGCACCTGGGTCTGCCCTGGACCGATGCCGCCCGGCGCTTTCGGTCGCGGGTCGAGTTGCTGCGCGCCCAGGGAAGCGACCTGCCCGATTGCTCGGACGATGCGCTGATGGCGGACCTCGAGAACTGGCTGCTGCCGCATCTCCTCGGCATCCGCAGCGCCGAGGCGCTGTCCGGTTTCGACGTCCTGCCCGCCTTGCAGGCCCGGCTCGACTGGGACCAGCGACAACTGCTGGACCGGCTGGCGCCGTCGCATTTCACCACCCCATTGGGGCGCAAGGTACCGCTCGACTATGGCGACGGCGTGCCCGGGATCGCCGTCCGCCTGCAAGAGATGTTCGGCGTCACCGAGCATCCGGCCATCGGCCCGAAACGCCTGCCGCTGAAGGTGACGCTGCTGTCGCCGGGGCAGCGCCCGGTGCAGGTGACGACCGATCTGCCGGGCTTCTGGGCCACGTCCTATGCCGATGTGCGCCGCGACATGCGCGGGCGCTATCCTAAGCATCCCTGGCCCGAGGACCCGACCCTGGCCGACCCGACCCTGCGGGCGAAGCCGCGCAAGTAAGCAGCCGCCAGCGGTGTGGTCAGGACAGTCCCGACCCCCAAGGCCCGTGATAGCCGCCACCGTCCTTGTCGACCCGCTCGAACCCGTGCGCGCCGAAGAAATCGCGCTGCGCCTGGATCAGCGACGGCGGTGCCGCGGGCGTGGCGCATGGTGTCGTAATAGCCCAGCGCCGCCGCCAGCGCGGGCACCGGCAGGCCCTTCAGGACCGCCCCCGCCACGACCCGGCGCAAGGCCGAAACGGTGTCGGCCATCAGGTCGCGCGAAATGCGGCGCCAGGATCAGGCTGCCGCCGCGGCAGGTCGCCGCCGGAAGGCGGTGGCAATATCGTCCAGCAACGCCGAGCGGATGATGCAGCCCGCGCGCCAGATCTCGGCGGTGCGAGCCAGGTCGAGCGACCAGTCGAATTCCTCCGACGCCGCCGCCAGCAGCGAGAAACCCTGGGCATAGGCGATCGACGCGGGCCGCCAGCAGCGCCTTTTCCAGGTCGCTGTCCAGCAGGACCGGCCCGGTGTCCTTGACTGCCTGCGCGGCCAGCCGCCTTCGGCCCCAGTGCGCGCAGATCCTTGGCCGCCGACCACGACCGCGCGCCCACCGCCGCCTCGATGGTCGAGGCCGACTGCCCCAGCTTCAGCGCCTCGATCACGGTCCAGCGCCCGGTGCCCTTCTGCCCGGCGCGGTCCTGGATCACATCGACCATCGGCTTGCCGGTCTCGGGGTCGGTCGCGGCCAGCACCTTGTGCGGTGATCTCGACCAGGTAGGATTTCAGCGGCCCGCCGTTCCACTCCCTGAACAGCGTCGGCGATCTTGCCGGGTCTGCGGCCCTCGCCGTAGCGCAGCAGGCCGAAGACCTCGGCGATCATCTGCATGTCGGCATATTCGATGCCGTTGTGCACCGTCTTGACGAAATGCCCGGCCCCGTCGGGCCCCAGATGCGCGGCACAGGGCGCGCCCTGGTATTTCGCCGCGATGGCCTCGACGATCTCCTCGATCTCGCCATAGGCCGCTGCCTCGCCGCCGACCATGATCGACGGTCCATGCCGCGCGCCCTCTTCGCCGCCCGACACGCCCATGCCGATGAAGCGGAAGCCCTGCGTCTCCGAAGCGCCGCCTCGCGCCGCCGGGTGTCGTTGAAATCGGCATTGCCGGCGTCGATGATGATGTCGCCCTTGTCGAGATGCGGCGTCAGCGCGTCGATGGTGGCATCGACCGGCGCGCCCGCCTTGACCATGATGATGATCGCCCGCGGCGGCGTCAGGGCGGCGACCAGCGCCTCCGGCGTCTCGGCCGCGACCAGCCGGTCGGCCAGCTTGCCCGCACCGCCGATGAAATCGTCGATGGCAGATGTGGTGCGGTTGTGGACCGCGACCGGATAGCCCTTTTCGGCGATGTTCAGCGCCAGGTTCGCGCCCATCACTCCCAGCCCGATCAGCCCGATCCGCGCCTCTGCCATGCCTGCCTCCCTCGCATTTCCCGCCCCACCCTACGGCGCGAACCGGCAGAGACAAGCAAAACCGCGCTGCACTGCGAAGAGGCTATGAATATCCGCACCGATCCCTTATCAGAGCGACTATGAACGTGGCCGTCCTCCTGATCGATCCCCGACGCCGACGCTGACCCGCGTCCGCCGATGCGTGCCCTATTGCCGCGCGATCCCGTTGACAGACCGCCGTGCATCCTGCATCCCCAAGACCTCTCCGCCCTCAAGGACCGTTGCCCATGATCCCGTCCGTCCTGCCGACCTATAACCGTGCCCCCATGGCTTTCGTCAAAGGCGAAGGCGCCTGGCTGACCGACGAGACCGGGCAGCGATTTCTCGACCTGGGCGCAGGCATCGCGGTGAACGCGCTGGGCCATGCGCATCCGGCGCTGGTCGCGGCGCTGACGGACCAGGCGCAGAAACTGTGGCACACCTCGAACCTCTACCAGATCCCCAACCAGCAGGCGCTGGCCGATGCGCTGGTCGAGAACACCTTCGCCGACACGGTGTTCTTCACCAACTCCGGCACCGAGGCCTGCGAACTGGCCGTCAAGATGACGCGCAAGCACTTCTTCGAGGCAGGCCAGCCCGATCGGACCGATATCATCACCTTCTCGGGCAGCTTTCACGGCCGCTCCGCCGCCGGGATCGCCGCCGCCGGGTCCGAGAAGATGACCAAGGGCTTCGGGCCGCTGCTGCCCGGTTTCGTCCACCTGCCGTTCGGCGATCATGACGCGCTGAACGCCGCGATTACCGACACCACCGCCGCGATCCTGGTCGAGCCGGTGCAGGGCGAAGGCGGCATCCGGCCGGTGCCCGACCAGTGCCTGAAGGGCCTGCGCGACCTCTGCGACCAGTACGGGATCCTGCTGATCTTCGACGAGGTGCAATGCGGCATGGGCCGCACCGGCAAGCTCTTCGCCCATGAATGGTCCGGCATCGCGCCCGATATCATGATGGTCGCCAAGGGCATCGGCGGCGGGTTTCCCCTGGGCGCGGTGCTGGCCACCGAACATGCCGCCAGCGCGATGGTCGCGGGCACCCACGGCTCGACCTACGGCGGCAATCCCCTGGGCTGCGCCGTCGGGCTGGCGGTGATGAAGATCGTGGCCGAGCCCGCCTTTCTGGAAGAGGTGAACCGCAAGGCCGGCCTGATGCGGCAAAAGCTGGAAGGGCTGGTGGCCGATCACGCGGACATCTTCGATCATGTCCGCGGCAGCGGCCTGATGCTGGGCCTGGTCTGCAAGGCCGCCAACACCGACGTGGTGCAGGCCGCCTATGACGCCCGCCTGCTGACCGTTCCGGCCGCCGAGAACACCATCCGCCTGCTGCCGCCGCTGACCATCACCGAGGACGAAATCTCGCAAGCGATGATCCGTCTCGATCATGCGGCCAAATCGGTGCGCGAAAAGGCGGCATAAGGCGCCGACCCGCTCCTTCATCTTGCCGGAAATACCTCGGGGGAGGCCGAAGGCCGGGGGCAGCGCCCCCTCCCCGCCCAGAACAAAGCAATGCACATGAACCATTTTCTCGATATCGACAAAACCGCCCCCGCCGACCTGCGGCACATGATCGACCATGCGCGCGCCATGAAAGACGGCGCGCAAGGGCAAGCCCAAGGGCACGCCCGATGCCGACCATCCGCTGGCCGATCACATGGTCGCGCTGATCTTCGAAAAGCCGTCGACCCGGACCCGCGTTTCGTTCGACGTCGGCGTGCGGCAGATGGGCGGGCAGACCATGGTGCTGTCGGGGGCCGACATGCAACTGGGCCACGGCGAGACCATCGCCGACACCGCGCGCGTCCTAAGCCGCTATGTCGACCTGATCATGATCCGCACCTTCGAGGAACAGACCCTGCTGGACATGGCCGAACACGCCACCGTGCCAGTGATCAACGGGCTGACCAACCGCACCCATCCCTGCCAGATCATGGCCGACGTGATGACGTTCGAGGAGCATTCCGGCCCGATCAGGGGCCGCAAGGTGGTCTGGTCGGGCGACGGCAACAACGTCTTTGCCAGCTTTGCCCATGCCGCGCGGCAGTTCGACTTCGACCTGACCTTCACCGGCCCCGAAACGCTGGACCCCGAACCATCGCTGCGCGCGCACATCCGCATCGAGCGCGACCCGATAAAGGCGGTTCAGGGCGCCGACCTCGTGGTGACCGACACCTGGGTCTCGATGCACGATCCGCAGTCGGCACGCGAGCGGCGGCACAACCAGCTGCGCGGCTACCAGGTGAACGAACACCTGATGGGCCACGCCAAGCCGGACGCCCTGTTCATGCACTGCCTGCCCGCCCACCGCGACGACGAGGCGACCAGCGCGGTGATGGACGGCCCGCATTCGGTGATATTCGACGAGGCCGAGAATCGGCTGCATGCGCAGAAGGCGATCATGCGGTGGTGTTTGGGGGTCTAGCGCCCGGGCTTATTGCGGCGCATGACGTCACGCAAGACATCACAACCGAGCGTCGAAGCATGATTTCGCCGGTCGTTCCATAATTCTGCTGGCATCACGTCCGGGTTTTCCACAAAATGAACACTACAATGACGTTTCCGCGCGAACAGAAACTGACTGACCTTTCTTGGCCAAGCTTGTTTGATGCTCTGGTGGATGAGGTGGTCGTGCTTGACGATAGCGGAACCATCATCGCGTGCAACAGGGCGTGGAAAGCGTTTTGCGCTCAGAATGGCGGCAACACCGATACCCATTACCTTGGAACCAACTACCTTGATACGTGCCGCAATCCTAACGGCGAGGCAGGCGTTGAAGCGACTCTCATTCCACAGCGAATCCGCGACGTTTTGAACAAGGGGGCAAGTTTTCGCTGCGAATACCCCTGCCACAGCCCAACCGAAAAGCGCTGGTTCGAGATGACCGGATCGCCCTTGCGGCACAAAGACCGGCTCTGCGCGTTGGTCCAACACCGCAATATTTCGATCCGCAAACTGGAACACGAAAATGCCGAACGGGCGTTCCTGGATTCCGAAGTTCTGGCCGCGCTGGTTTCGACAAGCAATGACGCGATCCTAAGCTACGATCTAGACGGCAGAATTAACACCTGGAACCGCGCCGCCGAAGCCCTCTATGGCTACACCGCTGCCGAGGCAGTCGGGCAATCGCTGGAAATCCTGTATCCACCCGATTGGACCAAAAGTATCGCCGAATACCGCGACGAGATTCTGTCCGGCGAACTCAACAGCTTTGAGGCGGTGCGCCGGGCCAAGTCTGGCGAACTTCGAAACGTCTGGATCACCGCGGCCCCAGTCCGCGGTGCGGACGGAAATTATGCGATGATTTCCAACATCCACCGCGACGTCACCGAGATCCGTCGCGCCGAAGAAGCGCGCGAGCTGATCGCGCAGGAAGTCATCCACCGCGCCAAGAACATGCTGACGGTGGTCAGCGCGATCCATCGCCAGACTGTGCGCACCGCACAATCGCTCGACGATTTCAACGCGAAATTCGGCGCGCGCATCCGCGGCCTGGCGACCTCGACCGATCTGCTGGTGTCTGGGAAATGGACGACGGTTCCGCTCGACGCGCTGGTGCGTTCGCAGATCGACCCATTCCTTGCAGACCGTTCCGAGACCCTGGCCATGAACGGCCCGCCCGTCGTGCTGAAACCCCAGGCGGTGCAGGTCCTGGGCATGGCGCTGCACGAGCTTTCGACGAATTCAGCGAAACACGGGGTGCTGCGCGATGGCAACGGGCGCGTCGACATCCGCTGGAGCCTTGAGCCGATCGATACCGAACCGCACCTGGTGTTCGATTGGAACGAAACCGGGCTGGCGGATCAGGGCGCGCCGGTCAGCCAGGGCTTCGGCAGCACCGTCCTGACCGGCCTGTCGAAGTCGATGCTGGATGCCGAGACGCAGTTCCACATCGCGGGCGGTCAGGTGCGATGGACGCTTTCGGTGCCCGCACAGCACTTTCGCCGGACCATGATTTCGCAAGCCCTGACCGGAGGCGGCGATTAGCCGTTGCCCAGGCACGGGCCAGGCTGCATAGCCGGGGCCATGTTCGTACCCCGCGCCGCCAACCCGCCGCTGGCGATCGGCCTGATGCTGCTGGCCACCGTCTTCATCGCGGCGACGACGCTTTTGGCCAAGGCGGTCGGCAACGGCAGCCTGGGCGCGCCCCTGCACCCCTTGCAAGTCAGCCACGGGCGGTTCGTCTTCGCGTTCCTCGCGATCTCCGGGATCGCGTTTGCCACCCGGCTGCGCATCGGCGAAGCGAACCTCGGGCTACACGCGCTGCGCTCTCTGTTCGGCTGGGCCGGGGTCAGCCTGATGTTCGCCGCGGTGGCCTTCATCCCGCTGGCCGATGCCACCGCGATCAGCTTTCTCAACCCAGTGTTCGCGATGATCCTGGCGATCCCGCTGCTGGGCGAAAAAGTCGGCCGTATCCGCTGGTCCGCTGCCGCAATCGCGCTTGCGGGCGCGCTGATCCTGCTGCGCCCCGGACCCGAAAGCTTTCAACCCGCCGCACTGCTGGCGCTGGCCGCTGCGATGCTGCTGGGCGTCGAGATTATCTGCATCAAACGCCTGTCTGGCCGCGAACCGCCGTTGCAGATATTGCTGATCAACAACGCCATCGGCCTGTCCATCGCCAGCCTCGCCGTCCTGCCAGTCTGGCAGCCGCCCGGCCCCGGCCAATGGGCCGCGCTGGCGGGCATCGGGCTGGCCATGGCTGCGGCGCAGATGTGCTTCGTCAACTCGGTCGCCCGCGCCGACGCCTCGCTGGTGGTTCCGTTCAGCTATGCCACGCTGGTCTTCGCCACGCTCTACGACTTCGGCGTTTTCGGCACGGTACCCGACGCGATCTCGCTGACCGGCGCCGGCGTCATCCTGTCAGGCGCGGCGCTGCTGGCCTGGCGCGAAGCGCGGCTGAAGCCGCTGCCGCCCGCGCCCGCGTCGCATCACTGAAGCACGTCGCGCACGGCCTTCACATCGTTGTCGATCAGTTGCAGGAGCCTGCGGGCCGGGCCGCCGGGGCGCCGCAGGCCATTCTCCCAGGACTCGTAGCCCTGCACGCTCATTCCGATCAGTTCCGCCATTTGCGGAACGCTGAGACCTGTATCCTCGCGCACCGCGCGCGGCTCGCGCGGCTCGCGCGGGCCTTTGGCGGCAATCGGGGCGATCTTGGTCTTCAGGGGCGTGGGTGTGGTCATGTCATGTCCTGTCATTGCTGTGCGCACGGTTTTCACCGCAGCTTGAGGGCGCTTGCTCGTTTGGGGAAAGGGATGCACGTCGCCCGGCGACGCTGATGTCCATCTTCGAACACGATCGACCTTGCCTGATCCGGCCGACATTCACCCGCGAAACCCGCTTGGTGAGGTATTTTAAGCGCTTACGTTGCGTCTTTCATGCGTGCTACGTAGCACGCGCACTGCGAAAAACCAACCCCGTCCGGCGACTGTACCGGAAGCCGTTGATTGAGAGCCACAACAAGAAAGGGGCGGCCACAAGGCCGCCCCTGGTGTTTTTTTCAGGGATGGATCAGTTCAGCGCCTTGTCGGTGATCGCGTGGGTCCAGGCGCCTTCCGGGTCGGCTTGGTGATCACCGGGTCCGACCCGCCGGCCAGCAGCGTGTCGACCGTGCGCTCGAAGTCGGCCGGGTCGAGCGCGCCGTTGGAACCCGCGGTCAGCTTGGCGATCTCGCCCATCATCCGCTTCTGATGCGCCTCGGTCTGGGCGCCGGTCTCGTCGTTCTCCAGCACGATCTCGGCGGCCTCGTCCGGGTTCTCCTCGGCGTATTTCCAGCCCTTCATCGAGGCGCGCACGAAGCGCACCATCTTGTCGACGAAGGCCGGGTCCTGCGAGGTTCTCCTCCAGCACGTAGATGCCGTCCTCCAGCGTCGCGACACCCTGGTCCTCGTACTTGAAGGTGACCAGTTCATCCGCGGCTGACGCCCGCATCGAGCACCTGCCAGTATTCGTTGTAGGTCATGGTCGAGATGCAGTCGGCCTGCCGCTGCAGCAGCGGATCGACGTTGAAGCCCTGCTTCAGCACCGTCACGCCGTCCGCGCCGCCGTCGGTCGAAATGCCCTCCTGGCTCATCCAGGACAGGAACGGATATTCGTTGCCGAAGAACCAGACGCCGATGCGTCTTGCCCTTGAAATCCTGCGGGCTGGTGATGCCGGTGTCCTTCCAGCAGGTCAGCATCATGCCCGACGACTTGAACGGCTGCGCGATGTTGACCAGCGGCAGGCCCTTTTCGCGCGCGGCCAGCGCCGAGGGCATCCAGTTCAGGATCACGTCGGCGCCGCCGCCGGCCATCACCTGCGGCGGCGCGATGTCGGGGCCGCCGGGCTTGATCGTGACGTCGAGGCCCTCTTCCTCGTAGAAGCCCTTGTCCTTGGCCACGTAGTAGCCCGCGAACTGGGCCTGCGTGACCCATTGCAGCTGCAGTGTCACCTCGTCGGCGTGCCATGCCGGCCGTGCGCCGACGCGCCCAGCGCCAGCGCCAGCCGCGATCGCATCAGTCATCATGTCTTCACTTCGTTGTTAGCTCTCTGCTTGGTTTCATGGTCGTTCTTATCCGCCTGTTGCGACGGATGCCAGAAGGTCACCGCCCGTCTCGATCAGCGCCACCGACGCCATAGAACACGCGTGCCCGCCAGCGCGGCCACGGCAATCTCGGCCCAGACCATGTCAAGCGCAAGCTGCCCGACCTGGTGGAGATGCGAAAGCCCATGCCGCACGATCGGCGAGCCGAAGAATTCGGCAACGATGGCGCCGATCAGCGCCAGGGTGGAGTCGATCTTCAACCCGTTGAAGATGAACGGCATCGCCGCGGGCAGGCGCAGCTTGAGCAGCGTCTGCCAGTAGCTCGCCGGCATAGGTGCGCATCAGGTCGCGCTGCATCGCGCTCGGCTCGCGCAAGCCCTGCGACGGTGTTCACCAGCATCGGGAAGAACACCATCACGACGACCACCGCCGCCTTGGACTGCCAGTCGAAGCCGAACCACATCACCATGATCGGCGCGATGCCGACGATCGGCAGCGCGGCGATGAAATTGCCGACCGGCAGCAGGCCGCGTCTGCAGGAACGGCGACCGGTCGACCAGGATCGCGACGCAGGAAGCCGCCGACCGCAGCCGATGACATAGCCCGATCAGCGCGCCCTTGACGAAGGTCTGCACGAAATCCGCCCACAGGATCGGCAGCGCTCGCGCGATCCGCGCCGCGATCACCGAGGGCGGCGGCAGGATCACCGCGGGCACGTTCAAGCCCGCGCACCAGCAGTTCCCACAGACCAGCAGGACGTCAGCGCCGAAGAGCAGCGGCACGGCAAGCCGCACAGCGCGGCGTTCACCGCCAGGCCGAGCTCGACAGCCAGGCATTCGCCAGCCCAGGCAGCGCCCCAGACGCCGACGGCCGCGATCACCAGACCCATGGCTCAGCCTCCGGACAGACGGCATCGCACGGCCGCCAGGCCGGCAGGCCCATGACCGCACGCAGCGCCGCGGAACTGCAGTTTCGCCGGTCATCGGCCATCCCCATCCGCTTCAGCGTCATCCGCTGCGATCAGCCCGATCAGCCCGACCAGCACCGCCGCGCAGAGCGCCGCCATCGAACAGCGCCGACCAGATCTGGACCGTCTGACCGTAATAGCTGCCCGCCAGCAGCCGCGCGCCAAGCCCGCGCACGGCGCCGGTCGGCAATTCGCCGACGATGGCGCCGACCAGCGAGGCGGCGATGCCGACCTTCAGCGAGGCGAACAGGTAGGGCATCGAGGACGGCCAGCGCAGCTTCCAGAACATCTGCGGCGCGGCTGGCATTGTAGGTGCTGCATCAGGTCGAGCTGCATCGCGTCGGGCGACTGCGCAGCCCCTTCACCATGCCGACGACGACCGGGAAGAAGGACAGATAGGCCGAGATGATCGCCTTCGGCACCAGCCCCGGATGCCCGACCGAGTTCAGCACCACGATGATCATCGGCGCGATGGCCAGGATCGGGATCGTCTGGCTGAGCGATCGCCCAGGGCATCACGCTCATGTCCATCGCCCGGTTATGCACGATGCCGACCGCCAGCAGGATGCCCAGCGCCGGTGCCGATGGCAAAGCCCAGCAGCGTCGCGCGACAGCGTGATCCAGGCATGATAGACCAGGCTGCGCTTCGAGGTGATCTTCTTGTCGATCACCGTGTCGTCAAAGCTCGGCCGCCACCTGATGCGGCGCCGGCAGACGCGGCCGCTCCTGCGCCCAGGTGTCGGCGCTGGCCAGGTTCGCGTCGACCAGCCGCCAGTACTCCAGTCGCGCCGCGCCGCGTCATCGGCGGCGCACGGCGCACCCGTCGCGTTCGGCCTGGTCCAGCACGCCGTGGATGTTCATCGGCGACGGCGGCGGCATACCAGCAGCGCCACGATCGCCAGCGACGACCGGCCAGCACTGGGCACGAGCCGGCTCACGCGCCGGTCCGCGCAAGAGTGGTTCGAGAACTGCTCCGGCAGACCATTCATGCGATGCGTCATGCCGCCTCAATCTCATAGGCATGCCCCGCCCGCAGCCCTTCGCGCACCCGGTGCGCGATCTCCAGGAATTCCGGCGTGTCGCGGATGTCCAGCGGGCGTTCGCTGCGGCAGCGGGCTGTCGATCACGTCGGTGATCCGGCCCGGACGCGGCGACATCACGACGATCTTGGTCGACAGGTACACCGCCTCGGGGATCGAATGGGTGACGAAGCCGATGGTCTTTTCGGTCCGCGCCCAGAGCTTCAGCAGCTGCTCGTTCAGATGGTCGCGCACGATCTCGTCCAGCGCGCCGAAGGGTTCGTCCATCAGCAGGAGGTCGGCGTCGAAGGCCAGCGCCCGGGCGATGAGGCGCGCTGCTGCATGCCGCCGGACAGTTGCCAGGGAAATTTCTTCTCGAACCCGGCCAGATCGACCAGCTCCAGGACCTGCGCCGACCCGCTCGGCCTGCTCCGCCTTCGAAAACCCCATGATCTCCAGCGGCAGCGCGATATTGCCCCCGATCGTGCGCCAGGGATACAGCCCCGCCGCCTGGAACACATAGCCATAGGCGCGGTTCCGCCGCGCCTGCTTCCGGCGCTCATGCCGTTGACGGTGATCGCGCCCGCCGTCGGCTGTCTCCAGATCGGCGATCACCCGCAGAAACGTGGTCTTGCCGCAGCCCGACGGCCCGATGAAGCGAGACGAACTCGCCCTTGCCGATGTCAGGTCGACATCCTACAGCGCATGCACCGGCCCGTCGTTGGTCTGGAAGGTCAGGATCGAGGCTTTGTGCGCTCTCGATAACGGACGGGATTGCCGACGCTCGCTCAGTCGCCATGCGTCGTCCCGGCGCTCATGTCAAACCCCGCTCGCCGGAATGCCGGTGCGCTCGACCTTGCGCGGCGCGGTCAGTTCCTTCCAGGTCGACAGCGCCTTGTTGACCGCGCCGTGCGGCTCGCGCGCGACGAACTCGCCGTGGCCTTCCTCGGTCTGCACCTCGCCGTCCATGCACCGCGACCTCGCCGCGGGTCAGCGTGATAGCGCGGCAGGCCCTTGACGTGCTTGCCCTCGAAGACGTTGTAGTCGATGGCCGATTGCTGGTTCGCGGCGGTGATCGTCTTCGTCGCTCTCCGGGTCCCAGACCACGATATCGGCATCGGCGCCGACCAGGATCGCGCCCTTCTTCGGATAGCAGTTCAGGATCTTGGCGATGTTGGTCGAGGTGACGGCGACGAATTCGTTCATCGTCAGCCGGCCGGTCGCGACGCCGTAGGTCCAGAGCATCGGCATCCGGTCCTCAAGCCCGCCGGTGCCGTTGGGGATCTTGGTGAAATCGCCGACGCCGATGCGCTTCTGCTCGGTGGTGAAGGCGCAATGGTCGGTGGCGACGACCGACAGCGAGCCCGACTGCAGCCCGGCCCAGAGCCAGTCCTGATGCTGCTTGTTGCGGAACGGCGGCGACATCACGCGGCGCGCGGCATGGTCCCAGTCCGTGTTGGAATATTCGCTCTCGTCCAGCGTCAGGTGCTGGATCAGCGGCTCGCCCCAGACCCGCTTGCCCTTCTGGCGCGCGCGGCGGATCGCCTCGTGGCTGTCCTCGCAGGACGTATGCACCACATAGAGCGGCACGCCGGCCATGTCGGCGATCATGATCGCGCGGTTGGTGGCCTCGCCCTCGACCTGCCGGCGGCCGGGAATAGGCATGCGCCTCGGGCCCGTTATTGCCCTCGGCCATCAGCTTGCGCCTGCAGGTCGGCCACCACATCGCCGTTCTCGGCATGCACCAGCGGCGATCGCGCCCAGTTCGGCGCAGCGCTGGAACGAGGCGAACATCTCGTCGTCGTTCACCATCAGCGCGCCCTTGTAGGCCATGAAATGCTTGAAGGTGTTGATGCCCTCGTCCTGGACCACGGTCTCCATCTCGTTGAACACCTGCTCGCCCCACCAGGTGATCGCCATGTGGAAGGAATAGTCGCAGTTGCGCGCCGGTCGACTTGTTGTCCCACATCTGCAGCGCGTCCAGCAGGCCCTGGCCGGGCGCGGGCAGGGCGAAATCGACCACCATCGTGGTGCCGCCGGACAAGCGCCGCGCGGGTGCCGGATTCGAAATCGTCGGTGGAATAGGTGCCCATGAAGGGCATTTCCAGATGCGTGTGCGGATCGATGCCGCCGGGCATGACGTAGCAGCCGGTGGCGTCGAGCGTCTCGTCGCCGTTCAGGTTCGTCGCCGATCTGCGGCGATCTTGCCGTCCTCGATCAGGACATCGGCCTTGTAGGTCAGGTCGGCGGTGACGATGGTTCCGTTCTTGATGACTGTGGTCATTGTTGCTTTTCTCCCGCATTTTCAACGTACAACCCGTCTAAGGCCATCGATACTGTGGCAGACCAAGCGTCAGATCTGTTGAATAATCGAAATTAGGATTTCGCTTGGTCGGCCTTCGCATTGAGATTCTGAGGTCGATCGAAGAAACTCTCTCCTAGAACGCTAGGATGCGCCACGTTCCGGAGCGGGCTGACCAGTGTGGCTGGCGATGTGATTGCGGGCACTCCAATATCCATAGGTCCAATCTCGTAAGCGCTCGTCATACCGACCGCTTTCGTCGTCCAGACTCGCCTCACCTCGACGCAAGTCATGGCTGCTCGGTCCAATGTAGGCGTGCGCCATCTGCTTCTGCCAAGTCAATCCAAGTCGAAGCTGCTGCCAAGGCGTATACAAAGACACGCGCAGCCCGCTTCACTCCACGATCTCCGCCGTTTCCACCACCGCATGCAACAGCACATCCGCCCCCGCCGTGGCCCATTCCCGCGAGATCTCCTCGGCCTCGTTGTGCGACAGCCCGTCGACGCAGGGGCACATCACCATCGCCGTCGGCGCGACGCGGTTGATCCAGCAGGCGTCGTGGCCGGCGCCGGAGATCAGGTTGCGGTGGGAATAGCCCAGCCGTTCGGCGGCGTTGCGCACGGCCGTCACGCAGCCCTCGTCGAATTCCACCGGGTCGAAGCCGCCGACCTTTTCGAATTCGATCCCCAGCCCCATGTCGTCGCAGATCTTCTGCGCGCCTCGCTTCAGCTGCGCCTCCATGTCCTCGATCACCGTCAGTGTCGGGCGAGCGGAAATCGACGGTGAAGACCACCTTGCCGGGGATGATGTTGCGGGAGTTGGGATAGACGTCGATATGCCCGATCGCGCCGACCGCGTTGGGCTGGTGCGTCCAGGCGATCTCGTGCGACCAGTTCCGGTGATCCGCGCCATGCCGAGCCCGGCATTCTTGCGCATCGGCATCGGCGTCGAGCCGGTGTGGCTTTCCTTGCCGGTCACCGTCACCTGCGATCCAGCGACAGGCCCTGCCCGTGGGTGACGACGCCGATATCCTTGCCCTCGGCCTCCAGGATCGGCCCCTGTTCGATGTGCAGTTCGAAGAACGCGTGCATCTTGCGCGCGCCGACCTCTTCGTCGCCCTTCCAGCCGATCCGCTCCAACTCGTCGCCGAAGTTCTTGCCCTCGGCATCCTCGCGCTCATAGGCCCAGTCCTGCGTGTGCATGCCCGGCGAAGACGCCCGAGGCCAGCATCGCCGGGGCGAAGCGGGTGCCTTCCTCGTTGGTCCAGTTGGTGACGACGATCGGGTGTTTGGTCTTGATCTCCAGGTCGTTCAGCGTGCGGATGATCTCCAGCCCGCCCAGAACGCCCAGCACGCCGTCATACTTGCCGCCCGTCGGCTGGGTGTCGAGATGCGAGCCGACATAGACCGGCAGCGCGTCCGGGTCGGTGCCCTCGCGCCGGGCGAACATGTTGCCCATCTGGTCGACGCCCATGGTCAGCCCCGCCTCCTCGCACCAGTCTGGAACAGCTGCGCGCCCCTCGCCGTCCTCGTCGGTCAGCGGTCTGGCGGTTGTTGCCGCCCGCCACGCCGGGGCCGATCTTGGCCATCTCCATCAGGCTGTCCCAAAGCCGGTCGCCGTTGATCTTCAGGTTCTCGCCGGGTGCTGCCATCGGTTGTCTCCTTGCCGCTTCGGCGCGGCTGGGACGGGTCGCCCGGCGCCGCCGAATTGTTTGACCAAATGGTCAGAAAGACGCTACCACGAGGCAGAGGGCCAGTCAAGGCATTCCGTTCCCGTTTGCCGCCAGCAACCGGCCAGCAGACAGGACGCGCGAGTGACAGCCCGGCGGCCAAACGCACCAGAATCCAGCATCCAGAGAACAACCGCAGACCATTCTCGAGGCGGCGCTGGACGTCTTCTCGCAACACGGGTTTCGCGGCGCGACCCTTGACCAGATCGCCCGCGCCGCGGCGCTGTCGAAGCCGAATCTGCTGTACTACTTCCCATCGAAAGAGGCGATCCACGCGGAACTTGCTGACCGGTCTGCTCGATACCTGGCTCGACCCGCTGCGCGCGCTTGACGACGCCGGCGATCCGGTCGACGAGATCATCGGCTATGCGCTGCGCAAGCTGGACATGGCGCGCGACATGCCGCGCGAAAGCCGGCTGTTCGCCAACGAGATTTTGCAGGGCGCGCCCGCGTATCCTCGACATGATCGAAGGCCCGCTGAAGCGCCTCGTCGACGAGAAGGCGACGCTGATCGGCGGCTGGGCGCAGGCGGGCCGCATTGCGCCGGTCGACCCGCACCACCTGATCTTCTCGATCTGGGCGGTGACCCAGCACTACGCCGATTTCGACGTGCAGGTGCGCGGCATCCTGCGGCCACAGGGTGACGCGCATTTCGAGGATGCCGCAACCTTCCTGACAAGCATGTACCGCAGCACGCTGACACCCCGTTAACCGGTTTCCGCGATTTTCCGCCCGGTTAACGCCCGATTCAGGATGTCGTGCGAATGTGACGGTGGAACGGGGGTTCTTTTGTGGGAGCGTGGAGATGGCTGAATTCAGCGGGATTCCACCAGTTGGTATCAATTCGATCGTCCGGCCTGCGCCGGTTTCGCCGCCGCCGGCGATCCCGGATGTCGAGCCGGGCCTGAAAGGCGGTGGGCTGTCCGGACAGATGATGTCAAACGCGCGCCAGCAGGTTCCAGGCCGTGCGCGACCACACGATCAGGTCACGCCCGATCCCCGGCGACGTGGCGCCGATCCCGCGCAGCTTGCCGGACCCTCACCCGCCTTCCAGGCCAGCGTGCTGGAGCTCGAGCTTGATCTGCAGAACACCATCGCCCGGGTCGAGGCCGCACGCGGCAGGCGCGAAAGCGAAATCGCGGGGGTCACGACGGGTCAAGCGCGGGCGCCGGACGACAATGCACCCGGGGCCGACACCCGTGACGCAACGGCGAAGGAACCTGTCAAGGCCGGTCGGAACGCGGTGCCGGAAGGCCCGCCGGACGCCGAGCCGCAGCCCAGCGCTGACGGCGCCCAAAAGACCGGCGACGACGCGGCGTTACTGCCCGAGACCGGCTAGACCCTATTCCGCCGCCGCCCGTGTCGCGGGATTGTTGGGATGCGTGGTCCAGTCGGCGTAGTCGCCCTCGACGACCTTGCCGGTGCGCGGGTCGACGACGCCCGGTTCCAGCTGCTTCCATCGTGATGCAGTTCTCGACCGGGCAGACATTGACGCACAGGTTGCAGGCCACGCATTCGTCGTCGATCACCTCGAACACGCGGCCCGGCCACATGGCGATCGCCTGGTGCAGGTGTCCTCGCAGGCGGCATAGCAGCGGCCGCACTTGATGCAGAGATCCTGATCGATCCGCGCCTTGGTGACGTAGTTGAGGTTCAGGTACTGCCAGTCGGTGACAGTTCGGCACCGCGCGCCCGACGATGCTGGCGACCGAAGGCATGACCTTTCTCGTCCATCCATTCCGACAGGCCCGAGATCATCTCCTGCACGATCTTGAAGCCGTAGGTCATGGCCGCGGTGCAGACCTGCACGTTGCCCGCGCCCAAGCGCCATGAACTCGGCCGCGTCGCGCCAGGTGGTGATGCCGCCGATGCCGGAGATCGGCAGGCCGCGCAGTTTCGGGATCGCGGGCGATCTCGGCCGACCATGTTCAGCGCGATCGGCTTGACCGCCGGGCCGCAATAGCCGCCGTGCGCGCCCTTGCCGTCGATCGTGGGTTCGGGCGCGAATAGTGTCGAGGTTCGACCGACGGTGATCGAGTTGATCGTGTTGATCAGCGACACCGCATCGGCGCCGCCGGCCTTGGCGGCGCGCGCCGGCTAGCGGATGTCGGTGATGTTGGGCGTCAGCTTGACGATCACCGGCATCCGCGTGTTCTCCTTGCACCAGCGGGTGACCATCTCGATGTATTCCGGCACCTGGCCCACGGCCGACGCCCATGCCGCGTTCGCTCATGCCGTGCGGGCAGCCGAAGTTCAGCTCGATCCCGTCGGCGCCGGTCTCCTCGACCAGCGGCAGGATCGCCTTCCAGGCGGCTTCCTCGCAGGGCACCATCAGCGAGACGATCATGGCGCGGTCGGGCCAGTCGCGCTTGACCGCCTTGATCTCGCGCAGGTTCACCTCCAGCGGCCGGTCGGTGATCAGCTCGATGTTGTTGAGGCCCAGCAGCCGCCGGTCCGCGCCCCAGATCGCGCCGTAGCGCGGGCCGTTGACGTTGACGATGGGCGGCCCGGCCTCGCCCAGCGTCTTCCAGACCACGCCGCCCCAGCCCGGCCTCGAAGGCGCGCCGGACGTTGTATTCCTTGTCGGTCGGCGGCGCCGAGGCCAGCCAGAACGGGTTGGGGCTTTTGATCCCCACGAAGTCGGACGAAAGATCGGCCATTGCTCAGCCCTCCTTGGCTGTGAAGCTCTCGATGAACAGCGTGTTGCCCTCGCTGTCGTGGATCGTGGCCCAGCGTACGCCGGGCTGCCAGGGCGCGTCGTCGGGCCCGTGAGTGATATCGACACCGAGCGCCTTCCAGCTTGCGCAGGCGCTGTCGACGTCGTCGCAGACCAGCGCCAGCACCGGCTTCTCGCGCACGGTGATTTCCTCGCGCTTGGCAAAGTGCAGCCGGGTTTCGGCATCCTCGAATTGCAGGAACACCCAGCGCCAGTTGTCGCCGTAGGGCACGTCGGTGTGGATGGTCAGTCCCAGCACGTCAGTGTAGAACGCGATCGCCCGGTCCTGATCGTCGACCGGGATCGACTGGAATGCGATGCGGGTAATCATGAGCCCGGCTTCCCGAAAACCATTTCGACCGGCGCGATAGAGCGCGCCTCCAGTTCCGCCAAGACGTTGCCCAACCGTTCGCGCGCAGTCTCGCCCATGAACAGGTGCGGACCCATCGGCGGCGGGCCGTCGCGCTGGGCCCGTGCACCCATCTCCTTCATGAATGTCACCCCGTATTCCCAGCGGTTACGCTCAAAGTCGAGCGTCAGTCCGGCAGCCTTGGCGGCGGCCAGGTAGTCCTCTCTCGGCGCCACGAAAGAAGCGTCGGGCGTCCGCGCCCAGGGCATCGGAAACCGCAGCGGCGCAGGGTCCGCGCCATCCATGATGTCATAGACCGCAAAGCGCCCGCCCGGGACCAGCACCCGCGCCACTTCGCCGAAAAGCGCGCGCTTGTCCTCGATGTTCATGCCGACATGCAGCATCATCGCCAGATCGACGCTGGCGTCGTCCAGTGGCAACTCCGTGCCGCTGCCTTGCAGGAAAGCGACACGCCCGGACATGGCCAACAGGTCGGTCAGCGCCTTTGCCGTTTCGACGAACTCCGGCGTCAGGTCCACGCCGGTGACCCGGCAACCATAGTGGTGCGCGGCCAGCCGCGCCGGCCCACCCACACCCGCACCGATGTCAAGCACGTGCATCTCCTCGGTAATGCCAAGCGGATCGAGCAGTGCCTGCGTCGCCTCGGCCCCGCCGATGTGGAATTCGTCGCCGCCGTTGATCTCTTCGAAGCTGGGCCGGTCCGGGTCGATCCCCGCCGATTTCATCGCAGCACAAAACCGATCCAGAAGCCCGCCGCTGCTGTACTGCCGCGCAATATTCGCCTGGTTTCCCATGGTGCCCTCCACCGATGTCCGAATGCCGCATCATACCATCTGACGGCGCCCGAGACGAGAGGATCGGGCACCCGGAAAGGGCCGGCAGAACCCGGGTGCCCGTCCAGAGGCGCATCCGTCCATTGGGACGGCAACTGCCCGCGCCTCTAACCGATAGCCGCATGGATATCCTCGGCGGCGTCGCGGCCTTGCGCCACCGCCGTCACCGTCAGATCGTCACCGCCCAGCGCACAATCGCCACCGGCCCAGACACCGGCCACCGAAGTGCGCCCCGCGCCGGTCACGGCGATCTTGCCGCCGTCGAGCTGAAGCGCCTCGGGAGCGCCGTCAAGCCGCTGGCCGATGGCGCGGAACACCTGGTCGGCGGCCAGTCGGAACGTCTCGCCGGTGCCGCGCAAGCCGTCGGAGGTGCTTGTTGTGTATTCGAACTCGATCTCGCGCACCGCACCATTGCCATGCACCGCCACGGGCTGCGCGTTATGCACGATGCGCACGCCCTTCGAGGCTGCCAGATCCTGCTCCCACGGGCTCGCCGCCATCCGGTCGCGCCCGCGCCGGTAGACGATGGTGACGTTTTCTGCCCCCAGCAGTTTGCTTTGTACCGCGGCGTCGACGGCGGTCATCCCGCCGCCGATCACCACGACATTGCGACCGACCGCCAGGGAGGAAAGATCGGCGGTCTGCCGTAAATCGGATATGAAATCAACGGCATCAAGGACATTTTCCTTGCCCTCGCCCGCCGCGTGCAAGGCGTTCACGCCGCCCATGCCGATCCCCAGGAACACCGCGTCGAATTCCTTGCGCAGCGCGTCCAGGTCCAGGTCGCGCCCCAGCGCCTTGCCGTTTTCCAGCGTGATCCCGCCGACCTGCATAAGCCAGTCAACCTCGGCCTGGGCGAAACCGTCCACGGTCTTGTAGCTGGCGATGCCGTATTCGTTCAGGCCGCCGGGCTTGGGTCGCGCGTCGTATAGCACCACGTCATGCCCGTTCAGCGCCAAGCGGTGCGCGCAGGCCAACCCGGCCGGTCCCGCGCCAACCACGGCGACGCGCTTGCCCGTAGCTGCCGCGCGTGTGAAGGGATGCACGCCCGCCGCCATCACGGTGTCCGTGGCATAGCGTTGCAGGCGTCCGATCTCGACTGGTTTGCCCTCTGCCACCTCGCGCACGCAGACCTCTTCGCACAGCGTCTCGGTCGGGCAGACCCGGGCGCACATGCCGCCCAGGATGTTCTGCTCGAAGATCGTCTTCGCGGCGGCCTTCGGCATGCCGGTGGAGATTTCCCGGATGAACTGCGGGATGTCGATCGAGGTCGGGCAGGCCGCGACGCAGGGCGCGTCGTAGCAGAAATAGCAGCGGTCCGCGGCGACGGCGGCCTCGTGCCCGTCCAGCGGCGGGTGCAGATCGCCGAAGTTCTCGGCCAGCGTCTGCGGGTCCAACCGTCCTGCCGCCACTCCGGTAGTGAACGGGCTGTTGCTCATCGACGCCTCCCTCACGCTGTCGTTCGGGTTCGAGTTTCGCACATCCCGGAATTTTATCAAATGGTAAAATTTGGCGGATTTCGCGCCGCCGCTCACCGACATGTGATGTGACGCCCGATCATGGTAAGGGTCCAAATGCCACCGGGGGACCGCCCCGCAAAAGGAGAAAACCATGTTGCGACTGACGTCAGCCACCGCGCTGGCCCTTGTGCTGGGCACAACCGCCATTGCCGAAAGCTTTCGCTGGGCGGGCACCACCGACCCGCAGACACTCGACCCGCACGCGGTGAACTCGGCCCCCGTGCTGGGCTTCCTGAACAACGTCTACGAAGGGCTGGTGCGTCGCGGCAAGGACATGAGCATCGAACCGGCACTGGCCACAAGCTGGGAGCCGATCGGCGAGGGCGAGGGCTGGCGATTCACCCTGCGCCAGGGCGTCAGCTTTCAGGACGGCAGCAGTTTCGACGCGGCAGACGTCCTGTTTTCGTATCAGCGCGCCTCAAGCCCCGAGTCCGACACGTCGTCGTGGTTCGCGCCGATCAGCGAAGTGAAGATCGTCGACGACTACACCGTCGATTTCATGACCACCGAGCCGAACCCGATCTTTCCTGACAGCATCGCCAACTGGATGATCGTCGACAAGGACTGGGCCGAGATGCAGGACGCCGCCCGCCCCGACAAGGAGCAGGGCAACTATGCCACGCTGAACGCCAACGGCACCGGGCCGTTCCGGGTCAGCGAGCGGCAGCCGGGGCTGAAAACCGTTCTGGTCCCGTTCGATGGCTGGTGGGACGCGGCCGAGCATAACATCACGGAAGCCACCTTCACCCCGATCCAGAACCCCGCGACCGCGGTGGCGGCGCTGCTGTCGGGCGATGTCGACATGATCAATCCAGTACCGATTCAGGATGCCGAACGGCTGGCCGCCAGCCCCGGCGTGCAGGTCATCAAGGGGATCGAGGCCCGGGTCATCATGCTGGGGTTCCCGCATGGCGCCGAAACGCTGAAATACGGTGCCGACGCCGGCAAGACCAACCCGTTCAAGGACGCCCGCGTGCGTCAGGCGGTGGCCCACGCGGTAAACGTGCCCGCGATCCTGCAAACCATCATGCGCGGCAATGCCGAACCCGCCAGCCAGCTGGTCAGCCCGGCGATGCGCGGCTTCAGCCAGCCCAACGCGGACCGGCCCGAATTCGATGTCGAGGCGGCGAAGCAACTGCTGGCCGATGCGGGCTATCCCGACGGCTTCGGCTTCGGCCTGAAATGCCCCAACGACCGGTATCTCAACGACGAGGCGGTCTGTCAGGCGGTCGTCGGAATGCTGGCCCAGATCGGGCTTAAGGCCGAGCTTGATGCGATGCCGGTGCGCACCTACTGGCCGGAACTGCGCGAGGACAATTTCGACATGTACCTTCTGGGCTGGTCGCCCGGCACCTTCGACGCTGAGCACCCGCTGCGCTTTCTCGCGGCGACGCCGAACGAGGAGAAGAAGCTGGGAAGCTGGAACTTCGGCGACTACTCGAACGCCCGCCTCGACGAATTGCTGCCGATGATCCAGTCCGAGATCGACGACACCAGGCGCCAGGCGATGCTGGACGAGACCGCGAAGATCCTGCAGGACGAGGCGGCTTATGTCACGCTCTACGTGCAGCCGCTGGTCTGGGGTGCGCGCGACAATATCGAGCTGACGCAGCGCCCCGACGACTTCTTCATCCTGCGCTGGGTGACGGTGAACTGACCCTGCGGGCGGTGGCCATCGCCTGTCCCGGCACGTCGGGCCCGCACGCCCCGGACGCGGGCGGGTTTCGGCGATGCTGACTGGCCGTTCAGATTATCTTGGTGATTTTGCCTGCCTGTTGCGGCATATACCGATGCATTCCTAGCCTGGACCACAGCAGTCGCATGGCCTCGCACACCCGCCCCCGGTCGCACGATGACGATCTGGTCAGCGCTGTCCTTGACGGCGGCGGTCCGGCGTTGCGTGACCTCTTCGCGGCGCAGGGCGCCCGGGCGCCGCTGATCCACTGGTCGCCACGTCCGCAGGACCTGAACAATCCGGCTATCCAGGGCTTTGCGAAGACCTGCCGGGCCATGACCGATGCCACCCGTCCGATGGCGTGTGCCGACTATCGCTTCGACGCGTTCGAGCCGCACACCTCCTGGATGATGGTGCTCGAGGTCGAGGACAGCGGCACGGCCTTTCGTTACAGCCACTACGGCGAAGGGATCGCCCGGGTTCGCGGTCTTTCTATGCTGGGGCAGACCACGGCGGATTTCGGCGGCCACATCGGCCGGTTCTTCACGGCCACCTATCGCGCAATGGTGCAGCGCAGGGAATGGCTGCTGACCGACCACGTGCCCCCGAAAGAGGTCTTCGCGCGCGTCTGGGAACGACTGATCGTGCCGGTCGTCGACGAGAGCGGGACCGTGGCGCGATTCGTCGCCATGAATGTGCCCGACAACGACCTTCGCGCCGGGCTGGAGATCGTCCCCGACGCGGTCATGGTGCTCGATGCCGACCAGATCGTGCGCTATGCCAATACGGCGGCACGGCGGATGTTCGACCGCAACCGGTATCCCAGCCAGGACCTGAGCCTTTTCGACTATGCCGGGATCGACCTGCAACTCGACCAGCCGCCAGGCGACCTTGTGCATTCCCGGGCGGTCCAGGACCGGGTCTGTCTTGCCGCGCGCGACAACATCCTGCAGGATTTCCTGGTGACGATCAGCGGCGCCCGGCTGTGGGGTCACGATTTCTACGTCATCACGTTGCGCCAGGACATGCGCGCGCCCTGACCCGCGATCCGCCTTGACGCCCCAACGCCCGCGCGTCACGCTGACGTGTCCCGGAAAGGAGCCTGCGTGCTTTCCTTCATCCTCCGCCGCGTGCTGCAATCCGTCCTTGTGCTGGCGGTCGTGGGCCTGGTGGCGTTCTCGATGTTCCGCTACATCGGCGACCCGATCGACAACATGCTGGGCCAGGAAGCCAGCCAGGAGGATATCGAGCGGCTGCGCGGCCAGCTTGGCCTCGACCGGCCGTTCCTGGTGCAATACGCCCGTTTCCTGGGCAATGCCGCACGGGGCGATTTCGGCGTGTCGTTCCGCCAGGGCCGCCCGGTCTGGGACGTCATCGCCGAACGTGCGCCGGCGACGCTGGAACTGGCCGCGGTGTCGGGTTTCTTCGCGATCCTGATCGGCATCGTGCTTGGGGTGTTCACCGCGATTCGCCGCGGCGGCTGGGCGTCGAACCTGATCATGACGGTGTCGCTGCTGGGGGTCAGCCTGCCCACATTCCTGATCGGCATCCTGTTGATCTATGTGTTTTCGGTCGGCACCACGATTCCGGTGCCGTTCACGGAAAAGGCGATCAACACCTCGCTCGGACTGCCCAGCTTCGGGCGTGGCGAGGTCGTGGACCTGGGCTGGTGGACCACGGGCTTCCTGACGCCAAGCGGGCTGAAGGCGCTGATCCTGCCGTCGATCACGCTGGGGCTTTACCAGATGACGCTGATCATGCGGCTGGTGCGGTCTGAAATGCTGGAGGTGCTGCGCCAGGACTATATCGCCTTTGCCCGTGCCCGGGGCCTGTCCGAACGGGTCATCAATTTCCGGCACGCTCTGAAGAACACGCTGGTGCCGGTGATCACCGTCACCGGCCTGCAACTGGGCAGCATCATCGCCTTCGCCATCATCACCGAGACGGTATTCCAGTGGCCCGGTGTCGGCCTGCTGTTCATCAATGCGATCAACTTCGTCGATATCCCGGTGATGGTGGCCTACCTGATGCTGATCTCGGTGATGTTCGTCACCATCAACCTGGCGGTAGATCTGCTGTACGTCGCCGTGGACCCGCGACTGCGGACCGGGGATCAGTCATGACCGACACGCCGCCGCGCCCCGTCCTGGCCCCGCGCCTGCGCGCCTTCTGGGACAGCGACCTGGCCTGGAGCTTCCGGCAATCGCCGGTCGCCATACTTGCCTTTCTCGCCGTCGTCGCGCTGGTTCTGGGCGCGATCCTGGCGCCCTGGATCGCGCCGCACGACCCGTTCAATCCCGCCTCGCTGAACCTGATGAACGGTTTCACGCCGCCCGGGACGTCGAATGCCTTCACCGGCGACAGCTTTCTCTTGGGCACCGACAATCAGGGCCGCGACGTCCTGTCGACCATCCTTCACGGTCTGCGGGTTTCGCTGTTCGTGGGGTTCTCGGCGGTGCTGTTCGCCATGGTTCTGGGGATCACGCTGGGACTGGTCGCCGGCTATGTCGGCGGCTGGACCGATACCGTCATCATGCGCATCGCCGACGTGCAACTGACCTTCCCGGCGATCCTGGTGGCGATGCTGATCTTCGGCATCGCCAAGGGCTTCACGCCGGTCGAGTATCGCGACCAGGTCGCGATCTGGGTGCTGATCGTGGCCATCGGCCTGTCGGACTGGGTGCAGTTTGCCCGCGTCGTGCGCGGCGCCACGCTGGTGGAAAAGAGCCGCGAATACGTGCAGGCGGCGCAGCTGATCGGCCGTTCCGGCCCCGCGATCATGCTGCGCCATATCCTGCCCAACGTGCTGTCGCCGGTGCTGGTGATCGCAACGATTTCGCTGGCGCTGGCGATCATCGCCGAAGCGACGCTGTCCTTCCTCGGCGTCGGCGCGCCGCCGACCCAGCCCTCGCTTGGCACCCTGATCCGCATCGGCCAGGGGTTCCTCTTCTCGGGCGAGTGGTGGATCCTGCTGTTCCCGTCGCTGACGCTGCTAGTGCTGGCGCTGGCGGTGAACCTGCTTGGCGACTGGCTGCGCGACGCGCTGAACCCGAAGCTGCGATGACCGCGCTCCTCGATATCCGCGACCTCACCGTCGCTTTCCCGACCCGGCGCGAAACCTTCATCGCCGTCGACAAGGCCAGCCTGGCGGTCGCACCCGGCGAGATTCACGGGCTGGTGGGCGAATCCGGGGCCGGGAAGTCCACCGTCGGTGCCGCCGTCATGGGCCTGCTGCAACGCCCCGGCCATATCGCGGGCGGCACCATCAGCCTGAAGGGCAAGGCGATATCGGGCCTTGACCGGGCCGCGATGCAGGACCTGCGCGGCAAGCGCATCTCGATGATTTTTCAGGACCCGCTGACCAGCCTCAACCCGCTGTTCACCATTCGAGACCAGATCACCGAGACGATCCGCACCCACCTGAAGCTGGGCGAAAAGGACGCCGCGCGCCGGGCCGTCGACCTGCTGGACCGGGTCGGCATCCCCGACCCCGAAACCCGCATCGACCAGTATCCGCACCAGTTCTCGGGCGGCATGCGCCAGCGGGTCGTCATCGCGCTGGCGCTCTGTTCCGAGCCGGACGTGATCATCGCCGACGAGCCGACCACGGCGCTGGACGTGTCGATCCAGGCGCAGATCCTCGATCTCTTGCGCGAACTGGCGCGCGAGCGGCAGGTCGGCGTGATCCTGATCACCCACGACATGGGCGTCATCGCCGACACCACCGACCGGGTCACGGTGATGTACCGCGGCGCAGTGGTCGAGACCGGGCCGACGCGCGAGGTTCTGGGCGCGCCGCGCCACGACTACACCAAATCCCTGATCGCCGCCGTGCCGCGCCCGACGCTGAAACTGAAACGCTTTCCCCTGATCGGCTATGGCGGGCGGTTGACCGCCTTCAACATCGAGGATCTGGCGCGCAACTGGGCCAGAACCGACATCGACCGCGACAAGCCGCTGTTCCAGATCGAAGGGCTTACCAAGCGCTTCCTGGCCAAATCCTCGCTGCTGCCGTCGCGCCGGAAATACCTGACCGCCGTCGACGCGGTGTCGTTCGACATCCGCCAGGGCGAGGTCTTCGGCATTGTCGGCGAAAGCGGGTCGGGGAAATCCACCATCGCGCGGATGATCGCCGGGCTCTACCCGGCAGACGGCGGCAATATCGCATTCGACGGGCAGCAGATCACCGGCAAGCGCAACCTGACCGCCTATCGCCGCCAGATCCAGATGATCTTTCAGGACCCCTATTCCAGCCTCAATCCCCGGATGCGCGTCGATGCCATCGTCGCCGAACCGGCGCGCCATCACCGGCTGCTTGGCGGCAAGGCGTTGCAGGCGCGGGTCGACGAGTTGCTTGACCGGGTCGGCCTGGGCGCGGCGGCGGGGCGCAAATACCCGCACGAGTTTTCCGGCGGTCAGCGCCAGCGCATCTCGATCGCCCGCGCCCTGGCGACCCAGCCGCGATTCCTGATCTGCGACGAACCGACAAGCGCGCTGGATGTCTCGATCCAGGCCCAGATCCTCAACATCCTGAAGGACCTGCAAGAACACCTGAACCTGACCATGCTGTTCATCAGCCACGATCTGCCCGTGGTGCGCCAGATGTGCGACCGCGTTGCGGTGATGAAGGCCGGGCGGCTGGTCGAAGTGCAGGACACCGAGGCGCTTTTCACCGCCCCGGCGCAGCCCTACACCCGCTCGCTGCTGTCGCTGATGCCAAGGCTCGACGGTCTGGCGACAGGCGACATTCCGGGCGATCTGCGCGCCTGATTGCGGGGTGCCCGCAAAATAAAGCCATCCGTGTTGCAATCCTTCCGCCTTCGGGTCCATATAGCGCCGAATTGATCGCCCAGGGACCACCCATGCCTAACGACGTCACCGACAATACCCAGTTGGAAGAGGACCTGCTCGACCTGGTGGCCGAGGAAGGCATGATCGACCGCGACAAGCTGCAACGCGGCGCGCTGATGGCCGATCTCGACATCGCCTCCGCAGATTTCATCATGATCCTGATGGCGATCGAGGAGAAGTACGGGATCTACATTTCGGTCGACAATGAAATGGCGGATTTGAAGACCATCCAGGACCTGCTGACCGCCGCCTCCAGGAAAATCCGGGAAGACAAGGCCGAATGACCCAAAGCAGGGTCGTCATTACCGGTACCGGCGCGTTCACGGCCTGCGGGGCCGGAACCGGGGCGCTGTGGAAGGCGGTTCGCGACGGGGTGTCGGCGGTCGGCGAAATCCGGTTTCCCGATTTGCAGAACCAGCGGGTGTTCCGGGCGGCCTTCGTCGGCGACGACCTGTTCCAGGCCCATGCCGTCGACAGCGTACCGCGGTTTCAGGACCGGGTGTCGGGCTTCGCCCTGATCGCCGCCCACGAGGCGCTGGGCATGGCCGGACTGGGTAAGGGCGATTTCGGCGACGAGACCGCGGTGATCGTCGGCTCGGGATTTGGCGGCGCCGAGACGCTGGAAGTGAACTACCGCAAGTTCCACGACGGCGAGACGCGCATGGACCCGATGTCAGTGCCCAAGATCATGAACAACGCCGCCGCCTCGTGGATCTCGATGACCTACGGCACGCGCGGGCCGATCTACAGCAACTCGACCGCATGTTCGTCGGCCAGCCAGTCCATCGGGCTGGCTTATCAGCTACTGCGGTCGGGCGCGGTGCAACGGTGCATCGCGGGCGGCACCGAGGCCTGCGTCGTGCCCGGCGTGTTCCGCGCCTGGGAATACCTGCGCGTCCTCAGCCCTGATTTCTGCCGCCCGTTCTCGCGCGATCGCAACGGCATGGTGCTGGGCGAAGGTGCCGGAATCGTGCTGCTGGAAACGCTGGAGGCGGCGCGGGCGCGCGGCGCCACGATCCTGGCCGAGGTCGTCGGCTACGGCACCACCAGCGATGCGGGCGACCTGTTGCGGCCCGACCCGACGGGCGCCGCCCGCTCGATGACGGCGGCGCTGAAGGACGCGGGGATCACCGCGTCGCGGATCGGCTATGCCAATGCCCATGGCACCGGCACCGTTGCCAACGACATTTCCGAAACCCAGGCGATGCGTCAGGTCTTCGGCGACAGGTTCGACGACCTCGCCGTGTCGTCCACCAAGCCGATCCACGGTCACGCGCTGGGCGCCGCGGGGGCGCTGGAGGCGATCGTGACGCTGCAGGCGCTGCGCAATCAGCTTGCGCCGCCGACGCACAATTTCACCACGCTGGACCCGGCCATCGGGTTTCAGCCGGTAGAGGGCGAGGCGCGCGCCATCGACACCGAATTCTGCCTGTCCAACTCGTTTGCCTTCGGCGGCATCAACGCGTCGCTGATCTTCGGACGCGCGCCGGACCTCTGAACGTGGCGGAACCGGACCGACTGAAGCTTCCTGCCGGGCTGACATCGGATCGCGCTGACAGCTTGGCCGACCTTGTGGCCGCGATCACCGGGCAGTCCGAGGCGCGCGGCGATCTGCCCTGGCTGGCCCCGGCGCTGATCTTCGCCGACCCCGCCGTGCAGCGGGGTCTGCACATGCCGCCCACCGATCCCGGCGAGGTGCTGCTGCAGGACTACCAGGCGATCCGCTATTCAAGCCCGTTCCCGCTGGATCGCCCGCTCATTGCCACGGTGCAGCAGGACCGACGCAAGACCTCCGCCGATTTTCGATTCGCCCTGTCCGGCACGGAAGGCACACCTTGCGCAGAGCTGGACACCGCGTTGCGCGTCGTGTCCGGCGCCGAGGTCGGCAAGGCACAGCCCGCGCGCAGCCGCCCCGACGCCGGCCAGGGTGCATCCGATGTGTCTCCGATGGCGGTGTCGCAAGCCCAGGTCGACCGGTATTTGGCCCTGTCGGGCGATCGCAACCCGATCCACTTCGATCCGGCCATTGCCCGTGCCATGGGCCTGCGCGCAGCCGTCGTTCCCGGCCTGCTGCTGATCTCGCTGATCCAGCCCGCCTGCAGGCGCGCCGCACCCGGTACGTGCCTGCAAGAGCTGAAAGCCCGGTTCCTGGCGCCGGTCTGCGTGGACGAGGCGTTCCGGGTCGTCGTGCAGTCGCGCGGCGAAGGGGCGGCCCCTGGGTCGCACCGCCTGCGCGCCCACCTGCTGGGACCGGGCGACGGTGCCGTGGCCATCGCCGATCTGAGCGTGGTCGCGACAGCCGCGAGGTAGGGTTTCGACCCGCAGTCACGGCACACTTCTGCTTGGGCACTCAGGAAGAAATTCAACAAGTTTACAAAACCTTAACGCCCCTCTGCCGCACTGTTCCATATTTGTCAAAGACACCGCCGGAATTGCGGTTTTCCCCAACTTGCGGTTCCGCAGTGGCAGGCCCTATGGCAATCTTTCGCCGAGAGGGATGTGCAGTCACCATTACGTTCGTCGCGAACCACCGGGCCTTTCACGGGCCGCGCCGCCGCGCTCCGTATTTTCGCCGCCGCCATCCTCGAAACCTGCTTGAAGGGGTTCCGACCGTGAAAATCCGTTACCTGGCCGTCGCGCTTTGCTCTGTTTTTCTGGTATCCATCGGCCAGGGCGCCGCAGCACAGACGCCGGGATTCTCCAAGGTCTTTACCCCCGACACGATCGGGCCGGACGGCGTCAGCACGCTGATCTTCACCATCGACAACACGGGCGGCGGCCCGATCACGGATCTCGCCTTTGTCGACAACCTGCCCATCGGTCCCAACCCGATGCGGGTTGCGGACAGTTCGGCCTCGACCACATGCGCCGACGCAACGCTGACCGCGGCTTTCGGATCCGATACGATCACGTTCTCGGGCGGCAAGCTGGGCACGTCGGAAATCTGCACCGTCACGGTGAATGTCGAGATGGGCGACGTCGCGGCCACGCTTACGAACACATCCGGCGATCTGACGTCTTCGGCGGGAAATTCCGGCCCGGCGTCCGACGATCTTACAGTGTCGGCCGGCGTTCCCGGATTTACCAAGTCGTTTTCGCCCGCAACAGTCCCGCTCGGTGGCACCTCGACGCTGACCTTCACCATCGACAACAGCCTGAACACCGGCGATGTCGGCAATCTTGACTTTACTGATAGCCTGCCATTGGGCCTTGTCGTGGCCTCGCCCCCGAATACGTCCACCGACTGTATCAGCGGCGGTTTTCCCGACACGACGCTGACCGCCGTTGCCGGGTCCAGTACCATAGCGCTCGATGCCAATGGCACTGTCACTTTTGCCGGGTTCGAGGTTCTGAGCGCCGGGGCCACCTGTACGGTTACGGTAGATGTCAAAGCAACGTCCGTCGGCACATTCACCAACGCCACCACCTTGCTGGCGGATTTCGTCGATGCGGGGATGGCGACAAAGGATCTCACGGTCACAGGGTCCGCCAGCCTTTTGTTGACCAAGGATTTCCCCAACGACCCGGTCGTCAAGGGCGCCACAACCGAGCTTGAATTCACCATCCGCAACAGTTCGCGCACCACCACCGCGACGAACATCCAGTTCGACGATGTTGTAAGCGCGATGTTCACCGACGCGACAACGACCGGCACTCCGCCAACCGACCCCTGCGGCACGGGTTCGTCGGTATCGCTGGGCGACACTGTCTCACTGACTGGCGGCACCCTGGCGCCAGAGGCGACTTGCACCTTCGCAGTCGATTTCCTGATCGGCAGCGGCGCGGTCGCAGGAAACACCTATACCAACACCACCGAAGCGATCGAAGGCGATTTCGCCGGCGAAGCAGTCATCGGCAACGAAGCCTCTGCGGATGTGACCGTGATCGGGGCCGCCCCGCTTGGCTTTACCAAGGCATTCGTGCCCGGGGCAGTCCCTGCGGGCGACGACGTTGTTGTGCGCTACACCATCACCAATCCCAATATCGGTGCGGCGCTGGGTGCCATGGATATCACCTTCATCGACGAACTGACCGATAGCAGCGGTTTTTCGTCCGGTGCGGATACCGGGTTCCTGCCATTCCCGGTCACCGTGTCCTTGCCGGCCAGCCCCTGCGGCGGATTGATCGCGACCATTTTTCCGAACACCGACCGGCAGGCAATTCAGTTGACCGGTGGCACGCTGTTGCCGACCGAGACGAGCTGCAGTTTCGACGTCACCGTGACGATCCCGTCCAGTCTGCCTGGCGGCACCTATTCCGACGCGACCGGCGACATGACCGCCACGATTGACGGCGAGACCTTGTCGTCGGGCAACGCATCGGCTGATTTGACTGTCTCTGGCGGGCTCAACCTGAGCTTCACCAAGACGTTCGCCGGCGCGGTCGCGCCAGGTGGCACAGTGGATCTGATCTTCGAGATCGAGAACCTGCCGGAATCCGTCGATGCCGAGAGTATCGAGTTCACCGACAATTTGGGCGCCATGCTTGCCGGAGCCACCGGCGGCGCGCCGACGACCAATGACTGCGGCGGCAGCCTGTCGGGAGTCGGCAGCGGTGTGATCGGCTATACTGGCGGAACCCTGACCGCGGGCGCGCCTCCCTGCCAGGTGATCGTGCCGGTCACGGTGCCCGCTGCGGCGACATCGGGCACTTACCCCAACGCCACCGAGGCCGAGACAGTCGAGGCCGTCGGCAGCGGCACCGACAGCCCGCTTGGCACGGCAGAGGCCGACCTGGTCGTCGCCGGGCTGGTGTTCACCAAGGATTTTCTCAGCGACCCGGTGATTGCGGGCGACACGACCACCTTGCAGTTCAGCATCGAGAACCAGTCAACCACGGATGCGTCGAGCCTGGTTTTCACCGACAATCTGGCCAACATGCTGCCCGGCACCCCCGATATCGCGGCGACCGGGGCACCAAGCCTCAACACATGCGGCGGCACCTTCACCGGGACAACGTTCCTGACCCACAGCGGCGGTAGCGTTCTGGCGGGCCAGACCTGCACCATCGAGGTCGAGGTTCTGGTGCCGGCAGGCGCCGGCGACGGGACCTACAGCAACCTCACAAGCTCGCTGACCGCGACGATGGGCGGCGCTATCGTTATGCCGCCGGCGCAGGCGGACCTAACCGTACAGACCGGCCAGATTTCGCTGACCAAATCCTTCCTGTCGACCACGGCCCAGCCCGGCGGCACCGCGACCATGCGGTTGTCGCTGGAAAACCTGAACCCCGCTGCGGCCGCCAGCAGCATCGCCTTCACTGACGATCTGAACTCCATGGGCTTCGCAGCGACACCGATCGGCCTGCCCCTGCCGGGATGCGGCGGCACCGTTTCGGATTTGGGCGGCGGGGTCGTCGATTTCACGGGCGGCAGCCTTGCCGCCGGCGCCTCGTGCAGTTTCGACATGACCCTCGACATCCCCGCCGCCGCCCCCGAAGGCGCGGCGACCAACACCACCTCGGCCGTCACCGGCATGGTCGGCGGCTCGGGCGTCACCGGCGACCCGGCCAGCGCCAACCTGGATATCAGCGTCATCGGAACCGAGTTCACGGCCAGCTTCGCCCCGGATACGGTCCTGCCCGGAGCGTCCTCCGTCCTGACGTTCCGCATCGTCAACCCCAACGCCGGAACCGTGTCGAACCTGGGCTTCGTGGCCGACCTGGACGCCCTGCTGTCCGGCCTGACGGCCACCGCGCTGCCCAGCGATCCCTGCGGCATCGGTTCGACGCTTACCGGCACCGACACGCTGATCTTCACAGCCGGCGAAGTACCTGGCTCGAACGGCGAATGCAGCTTCTCGGTCACCGTGCAGGTGCCGGCAAATGCGCCCGGCGACGCCTATCTTCTGACCGCGACGAACCTGTCCTCGGCGGGTCAGTTCTCGGCCAACCTGTCGGGTCCGCGCACGCTGAACGTCACGCCGACCGCCGACATCTCGGTCACCAAGACAGATGGCGCCACCACCGCGACCCCGGGCAGCAATGTCACCTACACCATCGTGGCCGCGAACGCCGGGCCTACCGACGCGCCCAGCGTCACCCTGGCCGACACATTCGCAACCGATCTGACCTGCACCTACACCTCGGTCACCAGCGGCGGCGCCACGGGCAACACCGCCGGGGGCGCGGGCGATCTGAACGAGACGCTGGCGATGCCGGTCGGTTCTTCGGCGACCTACACCGCCACCTGCGCGATCGACTCCGCGGCCACCGGCACGCTGTCGAACACGGCCACCGTGTCTTCGTCGATCCTGGACCTGGTCGGCGGAAATGACAACGCCACCGACAGCGACACCGTGCTTGCCGCCTCTGCCGACCTGCGGGTCACCAAGACCGACGGCGTGACCAGCGTCGCGGCGGGCCAGTCCGTGACCTATACCATCGTGGCCGCCAACGACGGTCCGTCGGACGATCCCGCGGCCGGCCTGAGCGACACGTTCCCCGCTGATCTGACCTGTACCTACACCTCCGTCGCCTCGGGCGGCGCGACCGGGAATACCGCTTCCGGTTCCGGCAACCTGTCGGAAACGCTGTCGATCCCGGCCGGGGCCGGCGTGACCTACACCGCCACCTGCCTTGTTGACGAGGCCACCACCGGCACCCTGTCGAACACCGCCAGCATCGCGGCGTCGGCCAGCGTGACCGACCCGGATGCCACCAACAACGCGGCCACCGATGCCGACACCGTCATCGCGCCCGCGGCCGACATCTCGATCAACAAGACCGACGGCGTGACCAGCATCGTCGCCGGGACCAGCCTGACCTACACCATCGACGTCGCCAACGCGGGCCCCTCGACCGACCCGGCCGTCAGTGTCGCCGACGCGTTCCCCGCCGATCTGACCTGTACCTACACTTCCGCGGCGCTTGGCGGGGCCACCGGGAACACCGCCTCTGGCGCGGGCGATATCGCCGACAGCGTGGCGATGCCGTCGGGATCGTCGGTCAGCTACACGGCCACCTGCCTGGTGGACGAGGCGGCGACCGGCACCCTGTCGAACACCGCGACCGCGACCGCATCCGTCGCCGATCCCGCGACCGGCAACAACACGGCGACCGATGCCGACACCGTCATCGCGGCCGAGGCCGACCTGGCGATCACCAAGGATGACGGCCTGACCAGCGTCGATGCCGGGCTGCCGCTGACCTACTCGATCGTGGTCACCAACAACGGACCCTCCACCGACCCGGCGGTCAGCGTCGCAGACACCTTCCCCGCCGGACTGATCGGCTGTTCCTTCACCTCTGTCGCCGCAGGCGGCGCGACCGGCAACTCTGCGGGCCCGGTCGAAGGCGACTGTCGGAATCGCTGTCGATGCCCGCCGGATCGTCGGTCACGTATTCCGCAACCTGCACCGTCGACCCGGTGGCCACCGGAACCCTGTCGAATACCGCGACGGTCACCGCCTCGGTCCCCGATCCGGCCCCCGGCAACGACAGCGCGACCGACGGCAACACCGCTATCTCGCCGACCGACCTTATGTTCTCGAAGATGTTCGCGCCCGATAGCGTCGAACAGGGCCAGACGACCGAACTGACCTTCACCATCAACAACGATGCCAACAGCATCGCGGCGACCGGCCTTAACTTCACCGACGACATGACGGCCTTCGGCCTGGTTCTGACCAGCGCCGCCCCGGTTAACGGCTGCGGCGGCAGCCTGACCGCGGACCCGGACACTTCGGTCGTCAGCTTCAGCGGCGGCACCGTCGCGGCAGGGACCACCTGCGAGATCACCGTGACCCTGCGCGCCGACACGGCGGGCAGCCATGACAACGTGTCGTCGACGCTGTTCTCGAACCTGCCGACGCAGCCGCCCGCCGAGGACACCCTGGCGGTCAGCCCGGCGCAGGTGCCGACGCTGTCCAAGACCCTGTCGAATACGGATGTCGAAGAGGGCGAAGTGATCACGATGACGCTGGATTTCGTCAACCCGAACGGCTTTCTCGACGCAGAAACGGTCGATCTTCAGGACGTCATGACCGGCAACCTGGAGGTCGTGAATGCCGATGCCAGCGGCTCTGCCGGATGCGTCGGCACGGTCGCGGGCGCCATCGGCGACCAGACCGTGTCGTTCACCGGCACTGTTCCCGCCACCGCGACCTGCACCATCACGGTCGACCTGATCGTGCTGGCCGCCGCCGATTTCACCAACACCGCCACCATGACCTCGTCGCTGGGCAACGCCAGCGCCGACGTGCCGGTGACAGTGACCGCAGCCGTCACCCCGACGCTGTCAAAGACCCTGTCGAAGACCGCCGTCGAAGAGGGCGAGCCGATCACCATGACGCTGGAGATCGCCAACCCGAACGGCTTCCGCGCCGCCGAAAGCGTGGTGCTGACCGATGACATGACCGGCACCCTGGTCGTCAGCACTGCGGCAACCGGAACGCCGGGGTGCGACGGCACGGTCGCAGGCGCCGTCGGGGCCGAGACGGTCTCGTTCACCGGCACCGTAGCAGCGACCGAAACCTGCACCATCACCGTGGGCCTGGTCGTGACGGCGCGTGCCGATTTCACCAACACCGCCTCGATGACCTCTTCGCTGGGCAATGCCAGCACGGATGTGCCGGTGACGGTCACCCCGGCGCCGCCGCTGACCTTCACGATGGACTTCCTGCCCGACACGGTCGAGGTCTCCCAGGCCTCGACGCTGCGCTATACCATCGAGAACACGTCCTTCGTTCCGGCGACTGCAATCTCGCTGCTGGACAATCTGCCTGCCAACCTGAGGATCGCGCGGCCGGTCACCACGTCCAACACCTGCACCGGCGGCATTGTCGGCGCGGTCGAGGGCGGCGGCACGATCAGCTATGACGGCGGCGCGCTTGCCGCGCTGTCGACCTGCACGGTATCGGTCGATGTCCAGTCCGGCGTGGCTGACACCTATCCCAACGACACCGAAACCCAGACTTCCTCGCTGGGCGACAGCGCCGCGGCCAGTGCCACGCTGACCGTCGAAGCGGCCAGCACCGGCAGCATCACCATCGTCCAGGAAACCGACACGGACGGCGATTTCGTCTTCAGTTCGGCAGAGCCGGCGCTGAACTTCACGATCAGCACATCCAGAGGGCGCGGAGCCCGCGGCCCGATCGACCTGCCCGTCGGCAGTTACACGATCACCCAGAACCCGCCGGCCGGCATCGGCACCACGGCGATCAGCTGCGATGACGGCGACAGCACCGGCGATCCGGCGGCGCGGACGATCACGCTGAACCTGTCGGGGCTGGAGGCCGTCACTTGCACGGTCTCCTCGGTCGGGACGCTGCAAAAGACCGTGGACACGATCAACCGGTTCCTGACCAAGCGGGCCGACCTGATCCTGTCCAGCGAACCGCGCCCGGGCCGCCGCTTCGACCGGCTGAAGCGCGGCTACGGCAATGCCACGCAGTTGTCGTGGTCGCCGGGCGATCTGAAGGCCTTCCTGCCGTTCACTGCTGACTTCGCCCACGGCTCGAACGATTACCGGTTCTCGACCAGCATGTTGCAGGTCCGCCAGGCCGCCGCCAGCGTGGCGCTGGCGCACGGGTCGACCAAGGACGCGATCTATGTCGACAACTACCGGTTCGATGCCTGGTTCGAGGCGCAGTTCAAGAAGTTCGATTCGGGCGCCCAGGGCGATGGCCACTTCGCGGTCGCCTACTTCGGCGCGGATTACCTGGTGACGCCGGACATGCTGGTCGGCGTGATCCTTCAGATCGACGATATGGAGGACCTTTCGGCAGCGCTGAACACCTCGGCCCGCGGCACCGGCTGGATGGTCGGCCCGTACATGACCGCCCGGCTGGCGCCGAACCTCTATTTCGACGGGCGCGTCGCGGCCGGCCGGTCGACCAACGAGGTCAGCCCGTTCAACACCTATGTCGACGAGTTCAAGACCGACCGCTGGCTGGCCATGGCCAGCATCACCGGCGATTTCCAGCAAGGTCCGTGGACGATCCGGCCGACGGCCAGCCTGTCCTATTTCGAGGAAACCCAGGACTCGCTACGTCGACGGCATCGGGGTGACGATCCCAAGCCAGACCGTGCGCCTGGGCCAGCTGAAGATCGGGCCGACCTTCACCGGCAAGTTCGTGACCAGCGACGGGACGCTACTGGCGCCCTATTTCGGCGTCGACGCGATCTACAACATCGGCGACACACTCGGCGTGACGGTCACCAATCCTGCCACGCCAGCCACCGAAGGCTGGCGCGGGCGGCTGCAGGCCGGAGTCGACGTCACGACCGCAGCCGGCACGCGGATCAGCTTTGGCGGCACCTATGATGGCCTGTTCCGCGACGGCTTTGAGAGCTGGGGCCTGATGTTCGACCTGACGATCCCGCTCAGCAAACCCACGGCGCGGTAGCACCGCCACCACGAAAGACCGACCGCGACGCCCGGACCAGGGGTCGCGGTCGCGATTCGGCCAAACCGTCCGCTCGTTGCGCTTTGCGTCGCGGAAGGCCTTGCCATTGCCCCTTAAACCGGCACCATGCGCGCAGAACTGGCAGGCGGCGCGAAAGCCTGTTTATATGTTCGCACTCAATCGGGCCGCGGCAAGCGTCCCGCCACAGGGAGACCACAATGAAACATCAAACCAAGCTCACCGCCCTGGCGATGGCGTTTGCGCTGAGCACGACCGCCGTGTCGGCCCAGACGCTGGTCTATTGCTCGGAAGGTTCGCCCGAAGGCTTCGACCCGGCGCTCTATACCGCCGGCACCACCTTCGATGCCTCCAGCCACCCGATCTACAACCGGCTGATCGAGTTCAAGGTCGGCACGACCGAGGTGATCCCCGGCCTGGCCGAAAGCTGGGAAGTCTCCGACGACGGCAAGACCGTGACCTTCAATCTGCGCCAGGGCGTCAAGTTCCACTCCAACGACATGTTCACGCCGACCCGCGACTTCAACGCCGACGACGTGATCTTCAGCTTCGACCGCCAGGGCAACGAAGACAACCCCTACTACACGGTCTCCGGCGGCACCTGGGAATACTTCGGCGGCATGTCGATGCCCGACCTGATCGACAGCATCGAAAAGCCCGACGACTACACCGTCGTCTTCAACCTGACCCGTCCCGAAGCGCCGATCATCGCCAACATGGCGATGGATTTCGCCTCGATCGTGTCGAAGGAATACGCCGACGCGATGCTGGAGGCCGGCACGCCCGAAATGCTGAACCAGGCGCCGATCGGCACCGGCCCGTTCAGCTTCCAAGCCTATCAGAAAGACGCCGTCATCCGCTATCTGCGCAACGACGACTATTGGGGTGACAAGGCCAAGGTCGAAGCCTGATCTTCGCGATCACGCCGGACGCCTCGGTGCGCTACCAGAAGGTGCAGGCCGGCGAATGCCATGTCATGGCCTATCCGAACCCGGCCGATGTCCAGGCGATGAAGGACGATCCCAACATCGTCGTGATGGAGCAGGAAGGCCTGAACGTCGGCTATCTGGCCTACAACACGACCGTCGCGCCCTATGACAATCGCC
The DNA here is from genome assembly GCA_963768205.1 of uncultured Alphaproteobacteria bacterium. GTDB lineage: Bacteria > Pseudomonadota > Alphaproteobacteria > Rhodobacterales > Rhodobacteraceae > JAHELH01. Next base: position 511,590 of record CAVYHB010000004.1, read on the forward strand.
AATGTGCGCAAGGCGCTGAACATGGCGATCGACAAGCAGGCGATCATCGACGTGGTGTTCCAGGGCTCGGGCCAGATCGCCAAGAACCCGATCCCGCCGACCATGTGGTCCTACAACGACGCGATCGTGGACGATCCCTACGATCCCGAGGCCGCCAAGGCGATGCTGGAAGCCGAAGGTGTCACCGATCTGAACATGAAGATCTGGGCGATGCCGGTGCAGCGTCCCTACAACCCCAACGCCCGCCGCATGGCCGAACTGATGCAGGAAGACTTCGCCAAGATCGGCGTCACGGTCGAGATCGTGTCCTACGAATGGGGCGAGTACCTGTCGCGTTCGCGCGCGCTTGACCGCGACGGCGCGATCCTGCTGGGCTGGACCGGCGACAACGGCGATCCGGACAACTTCCTGGCCGTGCTGCTGGGCTGCGACGGACGCGAGAACTCGAACCGCGCACAGTGGTGCCACCAGCCGTTCGAGGATCTGATCCAGCAGGCCAAGGTGCTGCCGACGCAGGCCGAGCGTCAGCCGCTTTACGAGGAGGCGCAGGTCATCTTCAAGGAGCAGGCACCCTGGGCCACGATCGCGCATTCGGTCGTCTTCATGACCATGCGTCCCGAGGTTGAGGGCTACGTGGTGCACCCGCTGGGCGGCCACATCTTCAACCAGGTCGGCCTTCGAAGTAAGACCGACAAACTGTCGGGGCGGCGCATCATGCGCCGCCCCTTACCTTTCAGGCTCCACTGAAGGCGCGCCCTGACGTGACACAAGCCCTGTCCGACCGGCTTGCCGACTATGCCGCCGTCGCCGCCGATCTGGGCGTCGATGCCGTGGCGCTGGTTCCGGGGCCGAATTTCACCCGTGCGGTCATCCATCCGTTCATGAGCCACGAACGCCCGTTCCTGCTGGTCATCCCGGCGCGACGGGCACGCCCGCCGCGCTGGTGCCCAATCTCGAACTGCGCAGCTGGGATCTGGTCGGGTTTGACGGCGCGGTCTTCGACTGGCGCGACCAGGACGGCTATGACGCCGCCTTCGCCGCCCTGACGGCGCATCTCGACATCAAATCGCTGGCCGTCGAGGGCCAGATCATGCGCGTCTTCGTGCATCACGCCTGAAAGCGGCGCAGCCCGATCTGCAGATCATCGACGGCGAGGCCGCGATTTCCGGGCCTGCGGATGATCAAGACGCCCGCCGATATCGCGGCGCTGAAAGCCGCCATCGAAATCTCGGAACGCGCGCTTGAGCAGCACGCTCGCCGACTGTCCGGCTCGGCCAGACCGAAAAGGAGATCGAGCAGACCCTGATCCAGGCCCTGTTCGCCGAAGGCGCCGAGGATCAGGCCTTTCACCCCATCGTCGCCGCCGGCGACGGCTCGGCCCGCCCGCATGCCAAGGCGCGGGCCGACTATCGCGGTCAAGGCCGGCGATGCGCTGCTGCTGGATTTTGGCGCACGCAAGCATGGCTTCTGCCGCCGATATCACCCGCACCGTGTTTCTGGACCATGCCACCGACGAGGGCGCAGGCCGTCTATGACACCGTCCTGCGCGCCAACCGCAAGGGCCACGAGGTCACGCGCGCAGGCGTCACCGCGCATGAGATCGACGATGCTGTGATCGGCGTGCTGGAAGCCTCGCCCTACGCCGACCGCATCCGCACCAAGACCGGCCATGGCCTGGGCCGCGACGTGCACGAGGCCCCCTACATCATGCGCGGCAACCACCAGGTGCTGCCCGCGGGAACCGTCTTTACCAACGAACCCGGCCTCTACGAGATCGGCAATTTCGGGGTGCGGATCGAGGATGACGTGCTTGATCACCGAAGACGGCTGCGTGTCACTGACCAGCTTTCCCGACGGAGCTTACGGTGCTGAAATGCTGAAATACTTCGCCTGCGCGCCTGCTGACCTTCATGCCGACCTTTCATCGGCGTGACGCTGATTTCCTTCGCCTTCATCCGCGTGCTGCCCGGCGATCCGATCATCGTCATGGCGGGCGAGCGCGGCCTGACCGAGGAACGCTATGCCGAACTCAGCGACGCAATTCGGCTTCGACCGGCCGATCTACGTGCAGTTCTGGGAATATCTGACCGGCGTGCTGCAAGGCGATCTGGGCAATCCTTCGTCACCAAGAGACCGGTCTGGGACGAATTCTTCGCCCTGTTCCCGGCCACGCTGGAACTGTCGATCTGCGCGATGATCTTCGCCGTGGCCCTGGGCCTGCCGGCCGGCGTGATCGCCGCCGTCAACCGCGGCAAGTTCTTTGACCGGGCGCTGATGTCCACGGCGCTGGTCGGCTATTCGATGCCGATCTTCTGGTGGGCGCTGCTGCTGATCATCGTGTTTTCCGGCAATCTGCAATGGACGCCGGTGTCGGGGCGGATCGACCTGCTCTATTACTTCCCCGACCCGACCGGCTTCATGCTGATCGACAGCGCTGCCTCGGGCCAGCAGGGCGCGTTCACATCGGCCGTGCGCCATCTGGTCCTGCCGACCATCGTGCTGGGCACCATCCCGCTGGCGGTGATCGCGCGGCAGACCCGCTCGGCGATGCTGGAGGTGCTGGGCGAGGACTACATCCGCACCGCCCGCGCCAAGGGCCTGACGCCGGGCCGGATCAACGGCATCCACGCGCTGCGCAACGCGCTGATCCCGGTGATCACCGTGATCGGCCTGTCGGTCGGCACGCTGCTGGCCGGCGCGATCCTGACCGAGACGATCTTCAGCTGGCCCGGCATCGGCAAGTGGATGGTCGATCAGCATCTTCCGCCGCGACTACCCGGTGGTGCAGGGCGGGCTGCTGCTGATCGCCGTGATGGTGATGATCGTGAACCTGACCGTCGATATGCTCTACGGCGTCATCAACCCCAAGATCAGGAAGCGCTAGATGACTGACACAGCGTCGCCACCGCGCCGCCAGCGCCACGAACGCCCCGGCCGCCTGCGCGAGTTCTGGTTCTATTTCCGCGAGAACCGCGGCGCCGTCATCGGCCTTTGGATCTTCGTCGTCTTCGCCTTCCTGCGCCGCTCTTCGCGCCGCTGGATCGCGCCGCACGACCCGACCGAGCAGTTCCGCGACGTTCACGCTGCACCCGCCGTTCTGGCAGGAAGGCGGCAACTGGGCCTTCCCGCTGGGCACCGATCCGCTGGGGCGCGACATGCTCTCGCGCCTGATCGACGGCGCGCGCTATTCCTTCTTTGTCGGCATCGTCGTGGTCACCATCGCGGCCTCGGGCGGCATCCTCGTCGGCCTGATCGCCGGCTTCGCGCCGCGATGGCTCGACACGATCATCATGCGGATCATGGACGTCATCCTGGCCTTCCCGTCGCTGCTGCTGGCGCTGGTGCTGGTCGCGATCCTGGGGCCGTCGCCTGACCAACGCGATGATCGCCATCGCCATCGTGCTGCAGCCGCACTACGTGCGCCTGACCCGTGCCAGCGTGCTGTCGCGAGCGGCAGAAGGACTATGTCACCGCGGCCCGCGTCGTCGGCGCCGGGCGCCTGCGGCTGATGTTCATCACGGTGCTGCCGAACTGCCTGGCGCCGATCATCGTGCAGGCGGCGCTGTCCTTTTCCACCGCGATTCTCGACGCCGCCGCGCTTGGCTTTCTGGGCATGGGCGCGCAGCCGCCGACGCCGGAATGGGGCACCATGCTGGCCGAGGCGCGCGAGTTCATCCTGCGCGCCTGGTGGGTCGTGACCTTCCCCGGCCTCGCCATCCTGGTCACCGTGCTGGCGATCAACCTGATGGGCGACGGGCTGCGCGATGCGCTCGACCCGAAACTGAAGCGGAGCTAGGCCATGTCCCTGCTGACGCATCCGCAACCTCAGCGTCGATTTCGCCACCTCCGGCGGCAGCTTCCGCGCCGTCGACTGCGGTCGACCTGGACGTCGACAAGGGCGAACTGCTCGCCATCGTCGGCGAAAGCGGGTCCGGGCAAATCGGTCACCATGCTGGCGCTGATGGGGCTGCTTGCCCTGGACCGCGACGGTGACCGCCGACGAGATGACCTTCGACGGCCACGACCTGCGCGACATCGGCGGGCGCACCCGCCGCCGGATCATCGGCAAGGACCTGGCGATGATCTTCCAGGAACCGATGTCCTCGCTGAACCCCTGCTTCCCGGTCGGCTGGCAGATCAAGGAAGCGCTGCGCTTCCACCTCGGCATGGACCGCGCCCAGCGCCACAAGCGCGCCATCGAGCTGTTCGAACAGGTCGGCATCCCCGACCCCGAAAAGCGCCTGTCGGCCTTCCCGCACCAGATGTCGGGCGGCATGAACCAGCGGGTGATGATCGCCATGGCGATCGCCTGCAAGCCCAAGCTGCTGATCGCCGACGAGCCGACCACGGCGCTGGACGTGACGATCCAGGCGCAGATCCTCGATCTGCTGACCGGCCTGCGAGCACGAGACCGGCATGGGGCTGGTGCTGATCACCCACGACATGGGCGTGGTCGCCGAAACCGCCGAGCGGGTCTGCGTGCAGTATGCCGGCCAGAAGGTCGAGGAACAGCCCGTGGTGCCGCTGTTCGACAACGCCGCACCATCCCTATACCGCCGCGCTGCTGGATGCCCTGCCCGAGCGCGCCACGGAAAAGCGCCTGCCGACGATCCCCGGCGTGGTGCCGGGCCAGTTCGACCGGCCGCAGGGCTGCCTGTTCTCGCCGCGCTGCAAGTTCGCCGACGACAAGTGCCGCACGGTGCCGCCTGGCCCGCAGCGCCGATGCCCTGGGCCTCGCGCGCTGTCACTACCCGCTGAACACCGACGAGAGGATCGCCTCATGAACGCCCCCGTCATGGCCGCCCGCGATCTGGCGCAGCATTATCAGGTCGGCGGCAACATCTTCACCAAGCCGCGCACGCTCAAGGCCGTCGCGGGGCTCGATTTCGAGCTTTACCCCGGCAAGACGCTGGCCGTGGTCGGCGAGAGCGGCTGCGGAAAGTCGACGCTGGCCCGCATGGTCACGATGATCGAGGAACCGACGCGCGGCGCACTGCTGCTCGACGGCAAGGAGGTCACACGCGATGGCTGGGCCGACCTGCGGACCTCCGTCCAGATCGTGTTCCAGGACCCCTACGGCTCGCTCAATCCGCGCCAGCGGATCGGGCAGATCCTGCAGGAGCCGCTGATCATCAACCGTCCCGACATGTCCGACAAGCGAACGCGAGGAAAAGGCGCGCGAAATGCTGCGCCTCGTCGGCCTGCGCGCCGGAACATTACGACCGCTATCCGCATATGTTCTCGGGCGGCCAGCGCCAGCGCATCGCCGTGGCCCGCGCCCTGATGCTGGAACCCAAGGTGCTGGTGCTGGACGAGCCGGTCTCGGCACTGGACCTGTCGATCCAGTCAGCGATCCTGAACCTGCTGGTCGATCTGCAGGAACGGCTGCACCTGGCCTATCTCTTCATCAGCCACGACCTTTCCGTGGTCCGCCACGTCGCCGACGACGTGATCGTGATGTATCTCGGCCGGGCGGTGGAAAAGGGCAGCAAGGAAGACGTCTTCGCCGCGCCCAGACACCCCTACACCAAGGCGCTTCTGTCGGCGACGCCGCGCGCCGATCCCAAGGCCAAGGCCGAGCGGATCAAGCTGAAGGGCGAATTGCCCTCGCCGCTGGCGATCCCCGACGGCTGCCCCTTCGCGCCACGCTGCTGGAAGGTGCAGGACAAGTGCCGCGCCGAGGCACCGGAACTGATGGGCGACGCGCACAAGGCCGCGTGTTTCTTCCCGATCGGCGAGGATGGCGAATAAGTGACCCTCCCCCGGACATGGTCGGGGGCGAAGCCGCATGGGCCTTTTACCCGCCCTTCAGCCGCTGCATCAGGTAGACCTCGCTGTCGGGCTTGATCGGCGCGGTCAGGCTGGAGGCGATGATGCTTGCCATCCACGGCGACCGACACGCCGGCCTCGATCGCCGGGGCCAGGCCGGGATAGTCCCGCTCCAGGCTGCTCAGCAACTCGCCCACGGTGCCCGGCCTCGACCTCGACGACCGTCGTGGCCGTCGGCGAAGGGCCGCAGCCCTGACCAGAGGTTGACCTCAACCATCCGCCTGGCTGCTCCAAGCGCCTCGAGGATGCGCGGCGGCGACATCGGCAGTTCGTGCAGCCGCACGCCCGCCGCCGCCGACACCGCGTTGGCGATCGCCGCCAGCGGCGGGCAGATCGAGGTCTCGCCGACGCCGCGCACGCCGTAGGGATGGCCGGGATTGGGCACCTCGACGATCACCGTGTCGATCATCGGCAGGTCGCGAGGCGACCGGAATGCGGTAGTCGAGGAAGCCCGGCGTTCTGCAGCCGGCCGTCCTCGCCGTAGATGTACTCCTCGTTCAGCGCCCAGCCGATGCCCTGCACGGCGCCGCCCTGGAACTGGCCCTCGACGTAGGTCGGATGGATCGCCTTGCCGGCGTCCTGGACCACGGTGTAGCGCACGACCTTGGTCGACCCGGTCTCGGGGTCGACCTCGACATCGACGATATGGGTGGCGAAGCTGACGCCCGGCGCCTTCCGGCGTTGCCTCGTAATGCCCGACGATCGGCCCGCCGGTGCGTGCCCATCGGTCGCGGCGATCTCGTGCAAGCGGCAGCGGCTCGAAATCTCCCGGCATTCGGCCCGGACGGCACCGCGCAGCCATCGACCCACTTCACCGCATCCTCGGGTCGATCCCCCACTTCGCCGCCGCGCGCTCGCACAGCTTCTTGATCGCGTCGCGCGCCGCCTCGATCGTGGCCAGGCCGCTGGCATAAGGTCACGCGGCTGCCGTCGGTGATCTCGTTGTAGCCCAGCGTCGCCGGTGTCGGCGATGGTGGTGCGGATCTTGTCATAGGGAATGCCCAGTTCCTCGGCCGCCATCAGCGCCATCGAGGCGCGCGAGCCGCCGATATCCGGCGTGCCCACCGACAGTCTGCGCCGTGCCGTCCTCGGACAGCGCCAGCGACACCGAGGTCTCGCCGCCGAGGTTGAACCAGAAGCCGCAGGAGACGCCGCGCCCCTGGCCCGTGCTTCAGCGGCGCCGCGTAGTGCGGATGCGCCTTCGCGGCCTCCAGCGTTTCGACCAGGCCGATGCGGTCGAAGGTCGGCCCGTAAGACGGCCTTGGTGCCCTCTTGCGAGGCGTTCTTCAGCCGCACCTCGATCGGGTCGAGGCCCAGCTTCGTTGCACAGCTCGTCGATCACCGATTCCACCGCGAAGGCCGCCATCGGCGAGCCCGGCGCGCGGTAGGCGGCCTGCTTCGGCCGGTTGGTCATCACGTCATAGCCGACCTGGTGCACGTTCTCCAGAGCGTAGGGCGCAAAGGCGCACATCGCGGCGAATTCCATCGGCGCGCCGGGAAAGGCGCCGCCCTGCAGGCGGAACACGCCCTTGCGCGGCGGTGATCGTGCCGTCCTTCTTCATGCCGATCTTGACGTCCATCGAGGTCGACGACGTCGGCCCGGTCGCGCGGAACACTTCGGCCCGGTTCATCACCAGCTTCACCGGGCGGTTGGTCTTGCGCGACAGCGCCAGCGCCACCGGTTCGATGAACACGGCCGTCTTGCCGCCGAAACCGCCGCCGATTTCGGACGCGGTGACGCGCAGCTGCGCTGGTCTCCAGCCCCAGCAGCGCGGCGCAGACCTTCTGCACGTTGAAGTGGCCCTGCGTGCAGCACCAGACCTCGCCCTTGCCGTCGGCGCCCAGCTGCGCCAGGCAGGCGTGCGGTTCGATATAGCCCTGATGCGTGGCCTCGGTCCGGAAGCGATCCTCGATCACCAGATCGGCCTCGGCAAAGCCCGCCTCGACATCGCCGTGGCCGCAATTCGTGATAGCGCACCACGTTGGGGTGCATGCCCTCGGGCACCGACTTGTCGGCGGCGCCCGTCGCGGATCACCGGCGCGTCCTTTGCCATCGCCTCGTCGACGTCGGTGACATGCGGCAGCACCTCGTAGTCGACCTCGATCAGCTTGCGCCGCGTCGCGCGCGATCAGCGGCGTGGTCGCGGCGACGGCGGCCACCGCGTGGCCGTCATAGAGCGCCGTGTCGCCCGCCATGACGTTTTCCAGGATGTTCCAGTTCTCGCCCTTCAGCCCGGTCGGCGAAATCGGCCCGCGTCACGACCGCCTTGACGCCCTTCAGCGCCTCGGCCTTCGAGGTGTCGATCTTGACGATCCGCGCATGGGCGTGCGGCGAGCGCACGATGCACCGCGTGCAGCATCCCCGGCGCGGTGACGTCGGCGCCGAACCTGGCGCGGCCGGTGACCTTGTCGATGCCGTCGGGACGATCGGGGCGGGTGCCGACGATCTTGAATTCAGCGTCTCGTCAGCATATCGCCGCCGGTCTGTTCCTGTATTCGTCCAGAGCCATTACGATGCCTTCCTCATTTCAGCGGCCGTGTCCATCACGGCGCGGATGATCTTGTCGTAGCCGGTGCAGCGGCACAGGTTGCCCGCCAGCCAGTAGCGCACTTCGGTTTCGGTCGGGTCGGGGTTCTTTTCCAGCAGCGCCTTGGTCGCCACCAGGATGCCCGGCGTGCAGATGCCGCATTGCAGGGCGGCATATTCGATGAATTTCTGCTGCAGCGGATGCAGATCCTCGCCGGTGGCCATGCCCTCGACGGTGCCGATCTCGCTGCCCTCGGCCTCGGCCCCCAGCACCAGGCAGGAACAGACCAGCCGGCCGTCGACCGTCACCGAGCAGGCGCCGCAGTCGCCGGTGCCGCAGCCTTCCTTGGCGCCGGTCAGGCCCAGCCGGTCGCGCAGCACGTCCAGCAGGGTCTCGCGCGGGTCGCACAGGAACTCGACCTCGTCGCCGTTGACGGTCGTGTTCACATGTATCTGGCTCATTTCGCGCCTCCTGCCCGTGTCATAGGCGATGCTGCGCCGCCCGTTTCGCCAGCACGCCCGCCACATGAGTGCGGAACTTGATCGTGCCGCGCTTGTCGTCGATCGGGTTGCAGGCCGCCGATGCCGCCGCGGCCAGCTTGTCCAGCGCCGCCTCGTCCAGCGTCGCTGCCGATCAGCGCCTGCGGCCGCCTCGGCCACCAGCAGCGCCGTCGGCGCCACCGCGCCCAGCGACACGCGCGCCGCCGTGATCCTGTCGCCGTCGCGCGTCAGGCTGACACCGCGCAGCCGACCACCGCGATGTCCATCTCGGTGCGCGGGATGAAGCGCAGGTAGGCGTCGCCGCCGTGCGCGCCGCGCGCAGGCAGATGCACGGACCGCACCACCTCGCCCTTCTCCAGCGAGGTCTTGCCCGGCCCGGTCGGCACATCCTCGACCGCGATCGCGCGCTCGCCGTCCGGGCCCGACCACCGTCACCCAGGCACCCGCCGCGATCATCGCCGGCACGCTGTCGGCGGCGGGCGAGCCGTTGCACAGGTTGCCGGTCAGCGTCGCGCGGCCCTGCACCTGGGTCGAGCCGATCAGATCCAGCGCCTCGACCACACCGGGCCAGTCGCGCTTGACCTTGGCATGCTCGTTCAACTCGGCGCCGCTGACCGCAGCGCCGATCCGCCAGCCGCCATCCTCCTCGCGCGCGATCTCGCTGCACGCCGGCGATCCGCTTGATGTCGATCAGGTCGTCGGGCGTCACCAGGTCGGTGCGCAACTGAACCAGCACATCGGTGCCTCCCGCCAGGTAGCGGGTGGTGCCTTGCGCCTTTGCGGCGATCGCCGCCGCGTCGGCGAAAGTGGCGGGCGTGTGATAGCGCATGTGGAACCTCCTGCCGCCCCTGCGGCCGCATATCCTGTTGATCTTTCCCGCCGTGTGCACGCGTCGAGTCGCGGGTGCGGGGTTGCGCAAAGCCTGTCATATCCCGGCAGGGGGCGGCAAGGCGGAATCCGGGACCGGTCACCCCGGTTGCAGGCGTTCTCGCCGCATATCCGCCGGGCTTACGCCGGGATACCCTTTCCCGCTCCGCGCGAGCGGGCTAAAATTTTGCCTTTCAGTTCACGGCAAACGGGCGCAGTCTCGGATGCAGGAACTGAGGGAGGTAATGACATGAAAGGACATGCCATGAACAAGATAATGACAACGGCGAAAATCGCCCTGCTGACCACCACCATCGCCGCCGGCCCGATCTGGGCCGCCAGCCACGCCACCCACCCCGAAACCGGCGATGCGCTGGCCGACGACCAGATCTTCACCTACCGCGTGCTGGACGAACACAGCTCGGTCGATCCGCAGGTGGTCGAGGACGTCACCGGCGCCGAGATCGTGCGCGACCTTTTCGAGGGGCTGATGAACCAGGACGCCGAGGGCAACCTGGTGCCGGGCGTCGCAACCGGGTTCGAGGCCAACGACGCCAACGACGTCTACACCTTCACGCTGCGCGACAACGCCAAGTGGTCGAACGGCGACCCGGTCGTCGCAGGCGACTTCGTCTACGCCTGGCAGCGCGCCGTGAACCCGGAACTTGCCTCGCCCTATGCCTGGTACATGGAACTGATGTCGATCGAGAACGCCAAGGAGATCATCGCCGGCGAAAAGCCGATCGAAGAGCTGGGCGTGACCGCCATCGACGATCACACGCTCGAGGTGCGGCTGTCGCAGCCGCTGCCCTATTTCGCCACCATGACCACGCATGCCACGACCTTCCCGGTCTCCGCGCTCGGTGATCGAAGCGCATGGCGCCGAATGGACCAAGCCCGAAAACATCGTCTCGAACGGCGCCTACGTGCTGACCGAGCACATGCCGAACGAGCGCTCGGTGCGCGAACGCAACCCGATGTACTGGGACAACGACAACACCATCATCGACAAGACCGTCGCGCTGGTGATCAACGACGAGAACTCGGCCCTGACCCGTTATCCTGGCAGGAGAGCTTGACCGCACCGAGATGCCCGCCGGTCAGTTTCCGACGCATGAAGGCAAGAGTATCCGGACCAAGGCGGTCAGCTTCCCGCGTCTGTGCAACTACTACTACACGTTCAACCTGTCCGATCAGCGGCCCCGAGGCGTTCAAGGACGTCAACGTGCGCAAGGCGCTGGCGCTGGCGGTGGATCGCAAGATCATCATCGAGAACATCCTGGCGGGCGGTCAGCCCGAGGCCTACACCTTCACCCCCGCAGCGACGGCCGGTTTCGAGGTGCCGGACGTCGAGATGGCCGACATGACCCAGGCCGAGCGCGACGCCAAGGCCAAGGAACTGATTGAAGAGGCGGGCTATGGCGCCGACAACCCGCTGAAGTTCGAGCATGCTCTACAACACCTCCGACGACCACAAGAAGATCGCGGTGGCGCTTAGCCAGATGTGGAAGCAGAAGCTGGGCGTCGAGGCCGACACTGGCCAACATGGAATGGAAGACCTTCCTGGAAACCCGCGACAATCAGGACTTCGAACTGGCCCGCGGCGCATGGTGCGGCGACTACAACGAGGCCTCGACCTTCCTCGACCTGCTGACCATCGCCATCGGGCTACAACGACGGCAAGTATTCCAACCCGCGCGTCGACGAGCTGATGACGCAGGCCAAGACCGTCCGACGAACCCGCAGCCGCTTTACACCGAAGTCGAACAGATCCTCGCCGAAGAAGTAGCCGATCATCCCGATCTACCACTACGCCGGCGTCTACATGCTGGACGACGATGTCGGCAACTGGCCGGTCGAACAACGTCGAACAGAACTGGTACTCCAAAGACCTCTACAAGATCGCCGAGTAGCCGTCTCGATTGCCAAGACCCTGCACCGGGCCAACCGGCGCAGGGTCCACCCGGAACGCTGGGGGCACCGAAATGCTTGGTTACATCCTGCGCCGATTGCTGATCGCGATTCCGACGCTTCTGATCCTGATCGTGCATCTGCTTCCTGCTGATGCACGCCGCCCCCGGCGGGCCGTTCACCTCCGAACGACCGCTGCCGCCGCAGGTGCTGGCCAATATCGAGGCGAAATACGGGCTGAATCGACCCGCTGATCGTGCAGATGTGGGACTACATGGTCTGCATCGTCACCCAGTTCGATTTCGGCCCGTCCTTCATCTACAAGGACCGCGACGTCAACGACATCATCGCGCAGGGCTTTCCGGTCACGCTGACCTATGGGCTCTGATCTCTTCGTCGTCGCCACGCTGGTCGGCGTCGCCTTGGGCGTCTTCGCGGCGATCCGGCACAACACCTGGGCTCGATTATGTCGCCGTCGGCGTCACGTTCTCGGCGCAGGCGCTGCCGAATTTCGTCATGGCCCCGATCCTGGTCATCATCTTCACCTGGCAGCTTGGCTGGCTGCCCGGCGGCGGCTGGAACGGCGGCCAGTGGCAATACGTGGTGATGCCGGTGATCGCGCTTTCGACCAGCTACATGGCCTCGATCGCCCGGATCACCCGGTCGTCGATGCTGGAAATGCTGAATTCCAACTTCATCCGCACCGCCCGCGCCAAGGGCCTGCCGCAGCGCACGGTGATCTGGCGCCACGCGCTGAAGCCCGCGATGCTGCCGGTGTGTCAGCTATCTCGGCCCCGCCTTCGTGGCGATGATCACCGGCTCGGTCGTGATCGACATCTACTTCTCGACCGGCGGCATCGGCCTAGTTCTTACGTCAACTCGGCGCTGAACCGCGACTATGCGGTGATGCTGGGGGTCACGATCCTCTACGGCGCGCTGACCGTTCTCTTCAACCTTCGTGGCCGACGTGCTTTACGCCTGGCTCGACCCGAAGATCCGGTATTAGGGGGCACGACATGGCCGACGAAGCACCGATCCCCGCAGACGAACGCATCGCCGAGAAGCTCGCCGAGGCCGAAGAGATCAAGGGCCGCTCGCTCTGGCAGGATGCGCGCAGCCGCTTCTTCCGCAACAAGGCCGCCGTCGGCGGCGCTGATCGTGCTGGCGCTGGTCGTCGTCTTCACCGCTGATCGGCCCGCTCTTCGCGCAATGGTCGAACGAGGAAATCGACTGGGCCCGCATGGGCGACATCGCGAGCCAGGGCGCGCCCTCGATCGAGAACGGCCATTATTTCGGGCTCGACGAACTTGGCCGCGATCTTTCGCGCGCACCATCCAGGCCACGCAGCACCTCGCTGATCGTCGGCATCATCGGCGCCTTCGTCGCGGTGGTCATCGGCACGCTTCTACGGCGCGGTCTCGGGCTTTGTCGGCGGCGGATCGACAACCTGATGATGCGCGCCGTCGATATCCTGATCGCGATTCCCTACATGTTCATCATCATCCTGCTGATGGTGATGTTCGAGCGCTCGTTCTTCATGCTCTTCGTCGGCATCGGCGTGGTCAGTTGGCTGGACATGAGCCGCATCGTGCGCGGTCAGACGCTATCGCTTGAAGAACCGCGAATTCGTCGAGGCCGCGCAGGCGGCAGGCGTCGGCTGGTTCACCATCATCTTGCGCCACATCATGCCCAACCTGCTGGGCGTCGTGGTGGTCTATGCCACGCTTGCTGGTGCCGCTGATGATCCTTGATCGAAAGCTTCATCTCGTTCCTGGGCCTCGGCGTGCAGGAACCCAACACCTCGCTTGGCGCGCTGATCTCGGAAGGCGCGGGCACGATCCTCTACGGCACGCTCTGGCAGCTTGTCTGTGCCGCTGTTCTTCTTCCTGGTCACGATCATCAGCCTGTTCTTCATCGGCGACGGCCTGCGCGATGCGCTCGACCCGAAGGACCGCTGATATGGCCCTGCTCGACGTCACCGACCTGATCGGTCACGTTCGACACCGCGCGACGGCGAGATCAAGGCCGTCACGGATGTCAGCTTTCACATCGACCCCGGGCGAATGCCTTGGGCATCGTCGGCGAAAGCGGATCGGGCAAAAGCCAGACGTTCATGGCGATCGATGGGGCTGCTGGCCGCAAACGGCCGCACCACGCGGCACCGCGGATCTTTGACGGCCACGACCTGCTGCACCCTGAAACCCGAGCGACCGCAAGCACATCCGCGGCGCCGAGATCTCGATGATCTTCCAGGACCCGCTGACCGCGCTGACCCCGCACATGCGCGATCGGCGAGCAGATGGCCGAGGTGCTGGCGCTGCACAAGGGCATCAGGGGCGACAAGGCGCGAACGCGTCTGCCTCGACTGGCTGGACACGGGTGCGCATCCCCGAAGGCAAGCGCCGGCTGCGCCAGTACCCGCACGAGCTTTCCGGCGGCATGCGCCAGCGGGTGATGATCGCCATGGCGATGCTCTGCAGCCCGAACCTGCTGATCGCGGACGAGCCGACGCACGGCGCTGGACGTCACCGTGCAGGCCGACATTCTCGATCTGATGGTCGGCACTGCAGAAAGAGGACAAGTACCGCCATCGCGCTGATCACCCACGACATGGGCGTCGTCGCCCGCATGTGCGACCGGGTCGAGGTGATGCGGCTGGGCAAATTCGTCGAATCCGGCCCCGTCGACGAGATTTTCCACGCGCCGCAAGCACGACTACACCCGGACGCTGCTGAACGCGATGCCGCGCATCGACAAGACCGACAAGGTGGCCCCGCTGTGCGGAGGCCCGCGACGGGGAATTCCTGACCGTCGAGGACGTGAAGGTGCAGTTTCCCGGTCAAATCCGACAAGGGCCTGTTCTCGCAAGACCCTGCAGCTGAAGGCCGTCGACGGCGTCAGCTTTCACGTCCGTCCCGGCGAAACCCTGGGCATCGTCGGTGAAAGCGGCTGCGGCAAGTCCACCCTCGCCCGCGCCGTCCTGCAACTGATCCCGCCCACGACGGGCTCGGTCACCTGGCTGGGCACCGACCTTGCCGGCCTGACCGCGCCAGCAGATGAAGCCGCATCGCAAGGATCTGCAGATCGTCTTCCAGGACCCGCTGGCCAGCCTCAATCCGCGCATGACCATCGCCGCCTCGATCGCCGAACCGCTGCGCACCTTCCAGCCCGGCCTGACCTCGCGCGAGCGCAAGCTGGAGGTCGCCGCAGATGATGGAGAAGGTCGGCCTCGACCAGAAGCCTGATCAACCGCTATCCGCACGAACTCTCCGGCGGCCAGAACCAGCGCGTCGGCATCGCCCGCGCGATGATCAACGGCCCGAAGCTGATCATCTGCGACGAGGCCGTGTCGGCGCTCGATGTCTCGATCCAGGCGCAGATCGTCGATCTGCTGAAGGAGCTGCAGGCCGATCTCGGCCTGTCGATGATCTTCATCAGCCACGACCTGTCCGTGGTCCACGAAATCTCGCACCGCATCCTGGTGCTCTACCTCGGCCGCGCCGTCGAACTGGCCGACCGCACCACGATCTGCAAGGCATCCCGCGCATCCCTATACCAAGGCGCTGATCTCCGCCGTCCCGATCCCCGACCCGCGCGTCGAACGCTCGCGCGAGCGGATCAAGCTGCCCGGCGAACTGCCCATCGCCGCTGGAACCCGGCGCGGCGCTTGCGGTTCCTGCCCTCGGCGCGCACGCAAGGGAAAGGACTACCTGCCGGAACTGCGCGAGATCGAGCCGGGCCATTTCGTCGCCGAACATGATCCACTGGAAGTGCTGCTCGCCCAGTCGGTCTGACTGTAGACGGCGCCCCCGCACGCGCCGCTTCAGTCAAAGACCTCGACCACCTCGAACCTCTCGCAGATCAGGTCCATATCCGGGTTCCAGCCGCCGTTACGTTCGAAATAGGCCCGGTGATCACGCCGCCAGCCCTCCAGATCGTCGTTCTCGCCCTCTGCCAGCGCGAAATCCTCGTCGATTTCGGCGAAGGTGCAATACGACACGTTGACACGTCTCTATCACCACGGCGGGTGTTCCGTCCCAGCGGGTGACGATGTCGCGCCGCCCGACGACCGGCTTAGCCTCGCCGTCCGGCCCGAAATCGCGCAAGGCGCCGCAGGTCGCGCGCTTCTTTCCCGCCACCACCAGCGCGATCAGCGCGTCATTCATCGCGCGGCTATCGCCGAACCGGAACGTCACCGCGCCGGGATAACGCGCCATAACTTCCTCTAAAGTCACGATTTCTTGTCCTCTTTCGGCAGGTTCATCTGGGCCAGTCCGGACTGCCCCAGATCGACCGATGCGAATGGTCCGCCATGACACATGTGCCCCGGATCGGCCGGATCGAGCACCTCGCCCTTGCCCAGTATCTCCTCGGCGAATACCTCGGCATTGTCCTGCGGACGATACCCCAGGAACGACGCCGCTGAATTGTCCACCGGGCACCGGTCATTCGCCGACACGCCGTAAGCGATTGTGAATCCGGTCACTGGCGTGGTGATCGCGGCCCGAACCAGCCGGATCAGATCGTCATAGGACAGCCACGACCCAAGCGCCCGCGCGTTGGACACCTGCGCCGCCGACAGGATGCGCAGGTGCACCGATTCCAGCCCGCGCTTCTCCCAGTACATCCGGCCCAGGTCTTCCGTGAAACACTTCGCCAGCCCATAAAACGTGTCAGGCCGGTGCGGCACGTCCACCCCGATGAACTGCGTTCTTCGGATACATCCCAACGGCATGGATCGACGAGGCATAGATCACTCGCCGCGCGCCATGCTTCGACGCCGCCTCCCAGATGTTGTACGAACCGACGAAATTCGGCCCCCACAACTGCTCGAACGGCCCCTCGTCCACGAAGGCGCCAAAATGCACGACCATGTCGGCGCCTTCCAGCACCGGCCCGATCTGGTCCATCTGCGCCAGGTCGGCCCGCACATAGCTTTCCCCGTCATGAAGCTTGCCCAGGTCATCGGCGATATCCGTGGACACCAGCGTGCCCATCTTCGCCAAAGGCTCCCGCAGATAGCTGCCCAGCCGCCCCGCGGCCCCCGTCAACACGATCTTCATATCACTGCCCTTTCCAGAAACTTCTCGCCCCGCCTGATGCGGCCATAGCCGAACGGCGACAAGTCGATCTCACGATACTGCCCATGACAAATCCACTCGGCAATTCCGCGCCCGAAGGCGGGCGATTGTTGCAGCCCGTGGCCGGAAAAACCGTTGGCAAGGATGAAATTTGCCACCTCGTCATGGGGTCCGATGATGGCATTCTGATCGACGGTATTGAAGGCGTAATGCCCGACCCATTCGTTGATCACCTTGACCCGTTCGAAGGCCGGAACCCGGGTGGCGATGGCAGGCCATATCTTGCTTTCCCAAAGCGAATGATCGAACCCGAAATCGTCCGGCGCAACCGCCGGATCGTCGTCCGGCGGCCCGCCCGCCAGGTAGGTGTCGCGCCCGTCCTGCCGCATGTGAACGCCCGACGGATCAATGGTCAGCGGCAGCACGCGATCCAGCGGGGTTTCGGCCTTGAAGATGTAGCTGTAGCGTTTGCGCGGCTCCACCGGCAGCCCCTCGATCCCCGCCATCGCCGCCACCCGGGCCCCACGCGGACCGGCGCAGTTGACCAGCGTGCCGCAGGCCACCTTGTCGCCGCTTGCCAGCGTCACCCCGGTGACCCGGTTGCCCGCGCGCGCGATCCCTACGACCTCGCCCTTCAGATACTCCACCCCGTTGGCCCGCGCCTTCTTGCGCCACCAGTCGAAGATAGTTCCGCCGTCGAAATAGCCCTCGTCCACCGGGTTGTGGTTGGCCGCCAGGATGCCGTCGAGATTGTAGAACGGATATTCCGCTGCGATCTGCTCGCGGCTCATATGCCGCGTCCCCGCGCCCAGGCTGGCCTGCAATTTCTGCCCCTCGGCCAGCATTACCGCGAACTCCGGCGTATCGGCCATGTACATGTAGCCATAGCTTTGCAACAGGATGTCGGGCGCCTCGGCGTCTCCGATGAATTCCCTGAAATTTTTGATGAAATGCACGCCGAATTGCGAAATGCGGATGTTGGTTTCGTTCGAGAACTGCTGCCGGATGCAGGAATTGGTATGCGCGGTCGAGCAAAATTGGTAACTCGGATCGCGCTCCACCACCAGCACGCGGCCATCGAATCCGTGCCACGTCAGCCACCAGGCGACGGACGAGCCGTACATCGCCCCGCCCACGATCACCACGTCGTAAGACCCGTGCTTCGGCGCGCTCATACCGCTTCTCCCCGCTCGACCGCCGCGGCAACCTGCGCCACTTCATCGTCGCTCAAACCGTAGATCTCGCGTGCCGCCTTCGCCGAAATATACCCCCGCGCCAGATCGCGCCGCACATCGGCGCGCTCGCGCTTTGCCGGCGGCCCATAGCCACCGCCACCCGGGAACGCCAGTTCCACCCGCGCCCCATGCGGCACGAATTGCTTGCCCTTGCCGCGCATCTTCGCGCCATCGCTGCGCGCGATCTTCGTCGGGCCACCTTCCAGACCGCCCGCGCGGCCTCGTGCCGGATGGTCCACGCGGTCGAACATCGCCGAAAAGTCGAACTCGTGGCCTTCCGTCACGCCCACCTCCATCACCTGCCCCAGTCCGCCACGCCGCAGCCCCGCGCCGCCGGAATCGGGGCGTAACTCCTTCCTCCAGATGATCACCGGCCCGGTATGTTCCGTCGCCTCGATCGGCATCGTCATCACGCCCGAGGGAAACGCCGTCGCGTTCATCCCGTCAAGCGCGGGCCGTGCCCCGGACCCGCCCGAGTTGAACACCAGTACCTCTGCCCGCCGCGCGCCCGTCGGCGGCGCGGCATCGGTCCGGGGCCGCGCGGAAACCTGGAAGTTGCACAGGCACCCGGCCCCTTCCGCGGGCACCGTCTCGGGCATGATCTTGTCGAGCGCCGCATAGACCGTATCCGGGATCATGTGCCCGATCACGTGCCGCAGCGCCACCGGCGCCGGATGCGGCGCGTTGACGATGGTACCCTCGGGCGCGGTGATCCGGAACGGCGCCAGCGACGCGGCATTGTTGGGGATTTCCGGCGCCATCGCGCATTTCAGGGCATAGCAGGCATAGGCCTTGGTATAGACCAGCGGCACGTTGATGCCTTTCTTGTCGACGCCCGAGGTGCCCGCGAAATCCGCCGCGATGTGATCCTCCGGCGATCTCCAGCCGCACCGCCAGCCGGATCGGCGTGGCGTAACCGTCGATGGTCATCTCGCCCTCGGCGCTCTCGCGCGGCAGCGCGGCGATCCGCTCCAGCGTCGCGCGCCGCGAGTTGTCGAAGATGAACTTCGCGATCCCCTCCAGCCCGTCCAGCGCGAATTCGTCCATCATGCTCGACAAGCCGCCGGTGCCCGATCTCGTTGCAGGACGCCAGCGCGTAGATGTCGCCGATCAGCTGATCCGGCTCGCGCACATTGCCGCGGATGATCACGCACCAGCCCGTCATCGACCGCGCCGCGTTCGGCGAATTTCATGATCGGGATATAGAGCCCCTCCTCGTAGACCGAGTTCGCATCCGCCCCGAACCCGCGCCCGCCAATGTCGACAACATGCGCGGTGCAGGCGAAGAAGCCGACCAGCACGCCGTCGCTGGAACGACGGGCGAAACCACCGTGATATCGTGCAGATGGCCGGTGCCCTCCCAGGGATCGTTGGTGATGTAGACATCGCCCTCGAAGATATTCTGCCGCCCGATCCGGCGGATGAAATGCGGCACCGAATCCGCCATCGCGTTGACATGCCCCGGCGTGCCGGTGACCGCCTGCGCCATCATCTGTCCCTGCGCGTCGTAGACCCCGGCCGACAGATCGCCTGCCTCGCGGACCGAGGTCGAGAACGCCGTCCGCACCAGCGCCTGCGCCTGCTCCTCGACGACCGAGATCAGCCGGTTCCACATCACCTGGTTGGCAATCGTTCTGGTCATGCCGCCCCCCTTGCCGTCAGATCAATGGTCCCGTCGGCCTGGCACCGCGCGATCATCGAGGACGGCACGATGATCGAGGTTTCGTCCTCGGTAATCACCGCAGGCCCCGCCACACCCTGGCCCGGCGCCGCGTCCGCCCGGCGCACGACCTGCGCCGCGACGAACTCTCCCTTGGCCTGATCGAACAATTCACGCTCTCCTACTGGTTGTGTCTTCCCTGCATCTTGCACATCCGCAACCTTTGCCGCCGCATCAACACGGGTCCGCGCGTGGACGGCCCAGACCGTGATCTCGACATCCATCCCCGCCACCGTGCGCCCGAACAGCGCCGCGTATTCCGCCTCGAACCGTTTCAGATAGGTGTCTGCATCTGGCGTGCCCGCCTCGGCTTGCGACAGGATCACCGGTATCTCCCAGCCCTGCCCGGTATAGCGCATGTAGGCCTTGAACTCGGGCACGATGTCCGCATTCGCGTCGCAGGAGCGCACGAAGACCGTCGCCTCCTGCTGCAATTCCGCCAGCAACGCTTTCACAACCAGCACATCGAAGCCCGACAGCTTCATGTAGACCGACCGGTTCGCCTCGAAACTGAACGGCGCGCGCAGGAACCCGATGGCAGAGCCGACCCCCGCTCCGGGCGGCACCAGCACACGGGAAATCCCCAGCTTCTCGGCCAGGCGCCCGGCATGCAACGGCGCCGCCCCGCCGAAGGCGATCATCGTGTAGTCGCCCAGGTCCTGCCCGTTTTCCACCGCGTGAACCCGCGCGGCGTTGGCCATGTTCTCGTCGACCACTTCGGCCAGCCCGAAGGCGCCACTTCTGTCGCATCCGTACCGAGCGGCGCGCCCAGGTGCGCCATCAACGCCGCCTCGCTGGCAGATCTGTGCAGCTTGATCGAGCCCCCGGCGAAATTCTCCGGGTCCAGCTTGCCCAGCACAAGGTCGGCATCGGTCACCGCAGGCCGCGCGCCGCCGCGCCCGTAACAGGCCGGCCCCGGCTCCGACCCAGCGCTTTCCGGCCCGACGCGGATCTGGCGCAACGCATCGACATGCGCCAGCGATCCGCCGCCCGCGCCGATCTCGACCATGTCGATCACGGGGATCGAGATCGGCATCCCCGACCCCTTCTTGAACCGGTAGGACCGCGCCACCTCAAACACCCGCGCCGTCTTCGGCGTCGTGGTTCGCGGATCAGGCAGATCTTCGCGGTGGTGCCGCCCATGTCGAACGACAGCACCTGGTCCAGCCCGAACCGCGCCGCCAGGTCGGCGGCGAACACCGCGCCGCCCGCGGGCCCGCTCTCGACCAGCCGCACCGGGAACTCCGCGGCGTTTTCCAGCGAAATGATGCCGCCGCCCGAATGCATCAGGAAGACCGGGCACGCCGCGCCCTCGCCCGCGCAAGCCGCCCGGCCAGCCGTCCCAGATAGGACTTCATCAGCGGCTTGATATAGGCGTTTGCGACGACGGTGTTGAACCGCTCGTATTCGCGCATCTGCGGGAGACTTCCGACGAGATCGACACCATCACCCCGGGCAGCCGCTCTGCCAGAACATCGCGCACCATCCGCTCGTGCGCGTCGTTGAGATAGGAGTGGATCAGCCCCACGGCGACGCTTTCATAACCCGCCTTGCGGATCCGCTCCGCCAGCGCCTCGACCTCGGCTCGTTCCAGCGGCACCAGCACCTCGCCCGACGCGCGCCACCCGCTCGGCCACCACGTAGCGGCGACTGGCGCGGCAACAGCGGCTCAGGCAGCACCAGGTTCAGATCGTACTGCTCGAACCGCGACTTTCGGTGCGCATCTCGATCACGTCGCGGAAGCCTTCGCGTGGTGATCAGCGCGGTCTTGGCCCCGCGCCGCTCGATCAGCGCATTGGTCGCCAGCGTGGTGCCGTGAATGATCTGGCCGATCACGCCCGGTGCGATCCCGGCCTTGCCGCAGACCTCCGCCATGCCCTCGCAGGATGGCATCCTCCGGCGCGCCATACGTTGTCAGCACCTTGGTCGAGAACGCCCCCGCCCCGGTCTCCAGCACCACATCGGTGAACGTCCCGCCGATATCGACGCCCATCCGCACCATGTCCGTCATGCCGTTTCACACCCTGTTCCGTCCGGTATCAGGCGGACCACATCCCGCCGCCTTTGACCAGAGCTTGCGCGAGTCCGGCACGGGATTTCTGCCCCTTGCGCGCCACGCTGCCATTCTCCTTGGTTCTCAAATATCGTCGCCGAAGGCGCCTCCCTCACAACAGTGTGTGCAGTCGGTAGCCTGGCGCGAACACCTGCCGAACCGCCGTCACCGACCGCTCACCATTCCAGGTTGTCCGCTCGCTGACGAACACCGCCGCTCCCTTCGCCACGCCCAGCACCTCGGCCACCTCGCCCACGGCCAGATCGGCGGAGAACGCGATATCGCCGTGCGTATAGGGCGCGTGGATCAGCAGCCATTCGTTGGCGCTGATCCGGTCCAGCGGCGCGCTCGCCACGTCGCGCACCGCGGCCGGGTTGATCCAGCGGTCCTCGTGAACCTGCGGCGCGCCGTCGGCCAGATGCACCGAGACCACATGCACCAGCCGTGCGCCCGTCGCCAGCCCCATGCGCGCGCAGATCGCCGCCGGCGCGCGCGCCGTCTCACGCCGCAACAGGGAATAGCCATAGACCTGCCCGCGCCCCTCGATATCCTCGCGCAGCACCGGGATCGCGAACGACGCCTTGCGCACCGGGCGCAGCGCCACTCGCGTGCCCGCCTTGCGCCGCCGATCGAGCCAGCCCTCCTCGGCCAGCGCCCGCAAGGCCCGGTTCACCGTCGCCCGCGCACAGCCGAATTCCGTCGCAAGTTCCGCCTCGGTCGGGATCGCCTCGCCCGGCTTCCAGTCGCGCGCGTGGACCCGGCGCAGGACCTCGGCGCGAATATCGCTCCAGCCTTGCCGCGCGGATGTGTTCACAGCGCGTTCCGCAGCCCGGCCAGCGCCTTGCGATACCGCGCCTCGATCGCCGCGCGCCCCACGTGCCGCCCGTCGCGCACCCTGTGCCGCCCGGCGGCCCAGACGTCGCGCACCATCCGGTCGTCGCCCGCGAATATCCAGGCGTCCAGCAGCGTGTCGCCGGTCGCGCCCCTCTAGGTCGACATGCCCGCCATCCAGCGCCAGCAGGTCGCCCCATTCGCCCACGGCAATCCCACCGCGCCCGCGCCCCGCCGCCTGAGCGCCACCGCGGACCACCTCTTCATAAAGCCGCCGCCCGGTCGATTGCTTCAGCGTTGCGAATGCCGCCCGCGACCGGTCGCGCAGCCGCTGGCTGTGGTCCAGCACCCGCAACTCTTCGGCCAGGGCGATGCGGATATTGCTGTCCGATCCCACCGCCATCCGCCCGCCCGCATCGGCCCAGCGAAGGCCGTCGAAGATGCCGTCGCCCAGGTTGCTTTCGGTCAGCGGGCACAGCCCCGCCACCGCGCCGGTTTCGGCCAGCCCGACCGTCTCGTGCGGCAGCATCTGGGTGCAGTGGATCAGGCACCAGTTCGACCGCACTTCGGCCACCTCCAACAGATGCTCCACCGGACGCCGCCGCCAGCAGCTGCGCACTTCCTCGACTTCGGCCAATTGCTCGGCCAGGTGCATGTGCAGCGGACGCTTGCCCGCGATCTCGACACAGGCCTCCAGCCCCTCGCGAGAAACCGCGCGCAGGGAATGCGGGGCCACGCCGATTGTAGCGTCGGCCTGATGCCCCGCGATCAGCGCTTCGGCGCTGGCCCAGAGATCGCCGAACCGCGCGATATCGTTGCCGAACCTGATCTGCCCCGGCCCCAGCGCCCGGCCGTCGCAGCCGCCGAACTGGTAGAGCACCGGCAGCAACGTCAGCCCGATCCCGGTCTCCTCCGCCGCGGCCACGATCCGGGACGACATTTCGCCAAGGTCGGCGTAGGGCACACCGCCGGGCGCGTGATGCAGATAGTGGAACTCGGCATTGCAGGCATAGCCCGCTTCAAGCATCTCCATCTGCACGAAGGCGGCGATGGCCTGAACGTCGTCGGGCGTCAACCGGTCCAGAAAGCGGAACATCAACTGCCGCCAGGTCCAGAACGTATCGCGCGGATCGGGTCCGCGGCGTTCGGTCAGGCCCGCCATGGCGCGCTGGAAGGCGTGCGAATGGACGTTGACCGGCGCGGGCAGCAGCACCGCGATCCGCGTCGCCTGCGCAGGGGCCTCCGCATCGGGCGTCACCGCCGCGATCCGGCCGCCAGCGTCGATCTCGACCCGCACCTCGCGCTGCCAGCCCGCCGCCGTCAACGCCTGCTCCGCCCATATCACCGACATGCCAAATCCAATGTTGACTCGTATTATGTCTATACATAATAACCGATCACACGGACATAACAAGCGACGGATGCGCCCCTTGCTGCTGACCAATGCCAACATTGCGACGATGACCGGCGACGCGCCCTACGGGTTGGTCGCGCAGGGTGCCGTCGCGCTCAGCGGCGACCGGATCGCCTGGGCGGGGCCGATGACCGAGCTGCCGCCGGAACACGCGGATGACGAGACCCGCGACCTGCAGGGCCGCCTGGTCACCCCCGCCCTGATCGATTGCCACACCCATATCGTCCACGGCGGCAACCGCGCCCGGGAATTCGAGATGCGGCAGCAGGGCCGCAGCTACGAAGACATCGCGCGGGCCGGTGGCGGCATCGTCTCGACCGTCACCGCGACCCGCAAGGCCAGCCTTGACGACCTGATCGCATCGGCCCTGCCCCGCGTCGACGCGTTGCTGGCCGAGGGCGTTTCGACGATCGAGATCAAGTCCGGCTACGGCCTTGACCGCGACACCGAGTTGACCATGCTGCGCGCCGCCCGCGCCATCGGGCAAACGCCGCAAGGTCCGCATCCGCACCAGCTTTCTCGGCGCCCATGCCGTGCCCGCCGAGATGAAGGGCAAACCCGACGCCTATATCGACGAGATCTGCATCCCGACCCTGCACGCCGCCCATGCCGAAGGCCTGGTCGATGCGGTCGACGGCTTCTGCGAAGGCATCGCCTTCGATCCCGGCCAGATCGAGCGCGTCTTCAAGGCCGCCCGCGCTCTGGGCTTGCCGGTCAAGCTGCATGCCGAGCAGTTGTCGAACCTCGGCGGCGCGCAACTGGCCGCCCGCTACGGCGCGCTTTCCGCCGATCACCTGGAATACGCCAGCGAAGACGACGCCCGCGCGATGGCGCAGGCGGGCAGCGTCGCCGTGATCCTGCCCGGTGCGTTCTATACCCTGCACGAAACCCGCAAACCGCCCATCGACGCCTTCCGCGACGCAGGCGTGCCGATGGCGCTGGCCACCGACTGCAACCCCGGCTCGTCGCCGATGACCTCGCTGCTGCTGACGATGAACATGGGCTGCACCCTGTTCGGCCTGACCCCCGAAGAGGCGCTTGCGCGGCACGACACGACACGCCGCCCGCGCGCTTGGGCTGACAGATACCGGAGCCATCGCCCCCGGCCTGCGCGCCGATCTCGCGATCTGGGATGTCGAGCACCCGGCCGAACTGTCCTATCGCATCGGCTTCAACCCGCTTCATGCGCGGGTTTTCGAAGGCATTTTGCCAATGATCCTGACCCCCGGCGCCGACCACGCTTGCCCAACTGGCGACGATCTGGCGCGGCAGCGGCCCGGTCACGCCTGCACGACGGCGCGCGCACCGGCATCGAGGCCGCCTCCACGCCTGGTGGCGCAGGCCGCGCAGGGCACCGAGCCGGTCTACGGCGTCAACACCGGCTTCGGCAAACTCGCCTCCGTCAAGATCGCCGCCGACAAGACGTCGAACACCTGCAACGCAACCTGATCCTGTCGCATTGCTGCGGCGTCGGCGAGGCGCTGGACCCGCCGACCACCCGCCTGATGATGGCGCTGAAACTGCTGTCGCTCGGGCGCGGCGCCTCGGGCGTGCGCTGGAAAACCGATCGCGCTGATCGAGGCGATGCTGGCGCACGGCGTCACCCCGGTGATCCCCGCGCAAGGCTCGGTCGGCGCGTCGGGCGATCTCGCGCCGCTGGCGCACATGGCCGCCGTGATGATCGGCGAGGGCGAGGCAGTCGTCGCGGGCGAACCCCTGCCCGGCGCGCAGGCCCTTGCAAAGGCGGGCCTCGCCCCGATCACGCTCGGCCCCAAGGAGGGCCTCGCGCTGATCAACGGCACCCAGTTCTCCACCGCCTGTGCGCTGGCCGCGCCTGTTCGACGCCTGGCGCAACGCGGCCTCTGCCGTCATCACCGGCGCGCTGTCGACCGATGCGATCATGGGCTCCACCGCGCCGCTGGTCGCCGAGATCCACGCGCTGCGCGGCCACCGCGGCCAGATCGAGGTGGCCGCGCGCCATGCGCGCCCTGATGGAAGGCTCGCGAGATCCGCGAAAGCCACCGCGACGGCGACACCCGCGTGCAGGACCCCTATTGCATCCGCTGCCAGCCGCAGGTCACCGGCGCCGCGATCGACCTGCTGCGACTTCGCCGGCCGCACGCTGGAGATCGAGGCCAACGCCGTCACCGACAATCCGCTGGTGCTGGTCGCCGAGGGCCGCATCGTCTCGGGCGGCAACTTCCACGCCGAACCGGTGGCCTTCGCCGCCGACCAGATCGCGCTGGCCCTCGCCGAGATCGGCGCCATCGCCCAGCGCCGCGTCGCGCTGATGGTCGACCCGACGCTCAGCTTCGACCTGCCGCCGTTCCTGACGCCCGATCCCGGGCCTGAACTCCGGCCTGATGATCGCCGAGGTCACGACCGCCGCCTTGATGAGCGAGAACAAGCACCTGGCCAATCCCGTGCATCGACCGATAGCACGCCGACCTCGGCCAATCAGGAGGATCACGTCAGCATGGCCGCCCACGGCGCCCGCCGCCTGTGGCCGGATGAACCGCAACCTCAACGCCATCCTCGGGGTCGAGCTGATCTGCGCCGCGCAGGGCGTCGAGTTCCGCGCGCCGCTGACCACCAGCCCGCCGCTGCAAAAGGTCATCGACCTGGCCCGCGCCGACGATCCCGGCGCTGAACGAGGACCGCTACCTTGCCCCCGACCTGGCCGCCGCCGCCGCGCTGGTCGCCGAGGGCAGCCTGATCGCCCGCACCGGCTTGACCGGCTTCGTCTGCGGCGACGCGCCATGAAGCCGGTCGAGGTCAGCCGCGGCGACGGCCCCATCGTGCTGGGCCTGCCGCATACCGGCACCTGGCTGCCCGACGATGTCGGGCCGCGGCTGAACGATCGCGGGCCGCGAGCTGGCCGACACCGACTGGCACATCGACCGGCTTTATGACGGGCTGCTCGACGGCGCCACCACCGTCCGCGCCACCTTCCACCGCTACGTGATCGACGCCAACCGCGACCCGTCGGGCGCATCGCTCTACCCCGGCCAGAACACCACCGGGCTGGTGCCCGCTGACCGATTTCGACGGCGAGCCGATCTGGAACGAACCGCCCGACGGCGCCGAGATCGAGGCGCGGCGCAAGCGCGTTCCACGCGCCCTATCACGCCGCGCTGAAGGCCGAATTGGACCGGCGTCCGTCGAACGCCACGGCATCGCGATTCTCTACGATTGCCACTCGATCCGGTCGCACATCCCGTTTCTGTTCGACGGCACACTGCCCGATTTCAACATCGGCACCAACGGCGGCGACAACCTGTGCCGCCGCGCTGGAGGCCCGGGTCGTCGCCACCTGCGGCGCTGCCCCGGAATACAGCAGCGTTCTCAACGGCCGCTTCAAGGGCGGCTGGACCACGCGCCACTATGGCCGCCCGCAGATGGGCATCCATGCGATCCAGATGGAACTGGCGCAATCCACCTACCTCGCCGCCGAAGCGCCGCCCTGGCCCTACGACATGGCCAAGGCCACCCGCCTGCGCCGGGTCCTGACGCAAATCCTCTCCATCCCTGGCCGAGCTGGCCCCAAAACTCGGGAAAGCATCATGACCAACCCCCGCCACAACCTCCGCGACATCTATCCGCCCACCGGCCCCGAGATCACCGCCAAAAGCTGGCTGACCGAGGCGCCGATGCGGATGCTGATGAACAACCTGCACCCCGACGTGGCCGAGAACCCGCATGAGCTGGTGGTCTACGGCGGCATCGGGCGCGCGGCGCGCACCTGGGAGGACTTCGACCGCATCGTCGCCGCGCTGAAGGACCTGGAGGCCGACGAGACGCTGCTGGTGCAGTCCGGCAAGCCGGTCGGCGTGTTCCGCACCCACGCCGACGCGCCCGCGCGTGCTGATCGCCAACTCCAACCTGGTGCCGCACTGGGCCGACCTGGGACCATTTCAACGAGCTCGATAAGAAGGGCCTGATGATGTACGGCCAGATGACCGCCGGGTCGTGGATCTACATCGGCACGCAAGGCATCGTGCAGGGCACCTACGAGACCTTCGCCGAAGCCGGGCGCCAGCACTACGACGGCGACCTCACGGGCCGCTGGATCCTGACCGCCGGTCTCGGCGGCATGGGCGGCGCGCAGCCCTGGCCGCGGTGATGGCCGGCGCCTGCTGCCTCGCCGTCGAATGCGACGAGACCCGCATCGATTTCCGCCTGCGCACCCGCTATGTCGACGAAAAGGCCGACGACTCTCGACGAGGCGCTGGCGATGATCGAGCGCTGGACCGCCGCCGGCGAGGCGAAGTCCGTCGGCCTGCTCGGCAACGCCGCCGACGTCTTCCCCGAACTGGTCCGGCGCGGCGTGCGCCCCGACATCGTCACCGACCAGACCTCGGCCCACGATCCGCTGAACGGCTACCTGCCGCAGGGCTGGACCGTGGCCGAGTGGCGCGCCAAGCGCGAGACGCGACCCCAAGGCGGTCGAGAAGGCCGCCCGCGCCAGTCGATGAAGGTCCATGTCGCCGCCATGGTCGATTTCTGGAACGCCGGCGTGCCGACGCTCGATTACGGCAACAACATCCGCCAGGTCGCCTAGGACGAAGGGCTTGGAGAACGCCTTCGCCTTTCCCGGCTTCGTGCCGGCCTATATCCGCCCGCTGTTCTGCCGCGGCATCGGCCCGTTCCGCTGGTGCGCGCTGTCGGGCGACCCGGAGGACATCTACAGGACCGACGCGAAGGTGAAGGAGCTGATCCCCGACAACGCCCACCTGCACAACTGGCTCGACATGGCGCGCGAGCGCATCGCCTTCCAGGGCCTGCCGGCGCGGATCTGCTGGGTCGGGCTCGGCGACCGCCACCGGCCGGGCCTCGCCTTCAACGAGATGGTGCGCACCGGCGAGCTGAAGGCGCCGGTCGTCATCGGCCGCGACCACCTCGATTCCGGCTCGGTCGCCTCGCCCAACCGCGAGACCGAGGCGATGAAGGACGGCTCCGACGCGGTCAGTCGACTGGCCGCTGCTCAACGCGCTGCTGAACACCGCCTCCGGCGCGACCTGGGTCAGTCCTGCACCACGGCGGCGGCGTCGGCATGGGGTTTTCCCAGCATTCCGGCATGGTGATCTGCTGCGACGGCATCCGAGGACGCCGACCGCGCGCCTCGAGCGCGTGCTGTGGAACGATCCGGCCACCGGCGTCATGCGCCACGCCGATGCGGGCTATGACATCGCGATCGATTGCGCCCGCGAACACGGGCTGCGGCTGCCGGGCATTCTGGAATGAAGCAGGGCGGGCCGCAGGGCCCGCCGCACTGTTCTTCTGGCGATCGTGACCCAGGCGGTCAGTCGCCTTTGGTCCACTTGCCGTCGCCATTGCCGCCGCCGCCGCCGATACCGGCCACGGCGATGGCCATCGACCCGACGATGGTGCCGTTGATATTCCACAGGATGTTCACCGCCCCGCCAGAGACCGAAGCGCCCCACCAGGTGAAGTTCATCGACTGCCCGTTGCTCGGAATCATCGACCAGGCGCCCGCGCCGCCCCCGGCGGCCACGATCGGACTGGTCCACATCGAGCCGGAAAACTTGTAGTTTCCCGAACCGCCGAAATAGATCCCGGCATCGCAGCTGCCGCGGATCGCGCCGGACAGCGATGCGCTGCCGGTGTACCAGGTGTCGCCCTTCAGAGGCGCGGCCATGGCGCCGGCCGGCACGGCCTCGTTCAGCTCCGCGGCCGCGGCCTTCGCGATCTTTTCTTGCTCGGACGTGTCCGGCTGGCCCGCCGACTTCAGAACTTCGTCGACATTCTTGCCCAGATAGGACGCGTGCTGCTTCAGGATTTCCTTGTGCTGTTTGATCGCGTCGCCATAGGCGGATTTCAATGCGTCGTCTTTCATAGCGATAACTCCAATCAATGGTTCAAGCTGCGCAAGAAATCTGCCGGCAATATCCGGCCTGACGCTCTACTCAATCGGACAATGCAACACTCGCGCATCCACACCCTATGCGTGCAATGGCTGGCTGGCAAGCGCGCAACAGCCGACGGGATACCCGGCGCGCTGGATTTGGCGTAAGTTGGCGGTACCCCAACCCAGCCTTGGCCCGCCATGCCCCTTCAACTGATCGACGCAGTGATCCCCGACCACGGCCCGCCCGGCCCACAACCCCAGATCCCCGCCGCGACCTACCGCGCGCGCCTCGACGCCACCCGGCGCGCCATGCGCGAGACGGGCCTCGACGCGCTGGCGGTCTACGCCGACCGCGAGCATTCCGCCAATCTCGCCTGGCTGACCGGCTTCGACCCGCGGTTCGAAGAGGCGCTGCTGATCCTGCGCGCCGATCACGCCCCGGTCCTGATCACCGGCCCCGAGAACCAGGGGTACGCCGCCATCTCGCCGCTAAGCCTCGACCTGCGCCTCTACCCGCCGATGGGCCTGCTGGGCCAGGATCGCGCCCACACGCAAAACCTCGACGCGCTGCTGACCGGCGCGGGGCTGCGGGCGGGGCAGACCGTCGGCACGGCGGGCTGGAAATACTTCGGCGATGCCGAGGCGCTGGAGCCCGACACCTGGATCGAGCTGCCCGCCTACCTGGTCGAGGCGATCCGCCGCGTCGCCGCCCCCGGTCGCGTCGTGAATGCCGGGGCGCTGTTCATGCACCCGGCCACCGGCCTGCGCGCGATCAACGATGTCGACCAACTCGCGCAATTCGAACACGCCGCCTGTCACGCCTCGAATGCCGTCAGGCGGGTGATCGACGCTCTTGAGCCGGGACTGACCGAATTCGAACTGGCCTCGGAGATGCGCCTGCCCGGGCTGCCGCTGTCGTGCCACCCGATGCTGTCCACCGGGCACCGCACCAAGCTGGGCCTCGCCAGCCCGTCGGACAAGCGCATCGATCTGGGCGAGCCGTTCCAGACCGCCATCGGCCTATGGGGCGCGCTGACCTGCCGCGCGGGCTGGGTGACGCGCGACGAGGGCGACCTGCCAGAGGAGGCGCACGCCTACCTCGATACCGTCGCCAAGCCATATTTCGACTGCGCCGCCGCCTGGTACGAAACCGTCGGCATCGGCGTGACGGGCGGCGAGATCGACGCCCTGGTGCGCCAGCGTCTTGCCGCCGCGGACAATGCGCCGATGCTCAACCCCGGCCACCAGATCCATCTCGACGAATGGATGAACACGCCGATCTATCCTGGCAGCACCATTCCGCTGACCTCTGGCATGGCGCTGCAACTCGACATCATCCCGGTGAAGGGACCCGCGAACATCGAGGACGGCATCGCGTTGCTGGACGCCGACGCGCGCACCGCCCTCGCGGAACGCCACCCCGACGCCTGGTCCCGCATCGAGGCCCGCCGCGCCTTCATGGCCGACACCCTCGGCATTCACCTGAAGCCCGAAACCCTGCCGCTCAGCAGTCTCGCAGGCTGCTTCGCCCCGTTCCTGCTGGCCCCGAACCGCATCCTGGCGCGCCCGTCCCGGATCTGATCCGCGACCTCAAGACCAAGTGGTCAATACGTCGCGCGACCGCCAGACAGATCGAACACCCCGCCCGTGGTGAACGAGTTCTCCTTCGAGCACAGCCAGACGATCATCGCCGCCGCCTCGTCCAGTTCCAGAAACCGCCCGCGCGGGATCTTCGACAGCATGAAATCGATATGCTGCTGGCTCATCTGGTCGAAGATCCGCGTCCGCGCCGCCGCCGGTGTCACGCAGTTCACCGCGATATCCATGTCCGCCAGTTCCTTGCCCAGCGACTTGGTGAAGCCGATCACGCCCGCCTTCGACGCCGAATAGGCGCTGGCGTTCGGGTTGCCCTCTTTCCCGGCAACGCTGGCGATGTTCACGATCCGCCCGTAGCCTTGGCGCTTCATCGCAGGCACCACGGCCTTGTCGACATGGAACGTGCCGTTGAGGTTGATCGCCACGATCTGCGCGAACTCGTCGACCGGGTAATCCTCGACCGTCGCATTGCGCCCCGCGATCCCCGCCGAATTCACCGCGATGTCGATGCGCCCGGCCCGCTCCAGCGTTGCCTCGGCCGCCGCGTTCACGCTGGCCCAGTCCGCCACGTCGACACGGGCTGCAAAGCTGTCGCCACCCAGGGCTTTCGCCTTTTCGGCCGCCAGCGCCTCGTCCATGTCCCACACCGCGATCCGCGCGCCGCCCGCGCGCAGCGCCATCCGCCACCGCGCCGCCGATCCCCTGCGCGCCGCCGGTGACCACCGCCACCTGCCCCGAAAAATCGCTCATGCCGCGTCCCACCCGTCCCGGATGCAGGTGTAGCCATCGCGGTAATACGCCTCTGGCGATTCCGCGAAATCGCGCCAGACCCGCGTGGCGGCGGCCAGTTCCGGCAACCCGCGCCCGAACGCCTCGATGGTCAGCCAGCGATCATAGCCCGACGCCTTGATCGCGCGGAACGTCTCGGTCCAGGGCACATGGCCGCGCCCCGGCACGCCGCGGTCGTTCTCGGAGATATGGACGTGCACGATATCAGCGGCATTGTCGGTGAACGCCGCCACCGGGTCGGTCTCCTCGATATTGGCGTGGAAAGTGTCGTACATCGTCTTGATTGCCGGATGCCCCAGCGAGCGGGTATAGGCGCAGAGATCGCCCTGCCGGTTGGCGAAATAGGATTCGAACCGGTTGATCGCCTCCAGCGCGATGGTCACGCCATTGGCCTGCGCATGATCGCCGACGACGCGGTGCACCTCGCGCGCCCGGTCGAATTCGGCATCCGTCGTGCCCGCACCGCTGAAATGGCCCAGCGTCTGGTGCAGCGGCCCGCCGACACAGTCGGCCCCCAGCGCCGCGGTGCAGTCGACCACCCATTTCATGTAGTCCACCGCGCGGGCGCGGTCGGCGGGATCCTCGGACAACGGGTTCGCCTCCAGCGTCGGCACCACCGAAATGCCGGTCCGCCCCAGCCCGATGGCATCCAGCATCCGCCCGATCGCGGCATAGTCGTCGGGGGTGCCTTCGAAGATCGGCACCTCGATGCCGTCGTAGCCGGTGGCGCGGATATCCTCGATCAGGCCTTTGTGGCTTTCGTCGACCGACGTCGTCCACAGCAACATGCAGAATCCGATTTTCATCGCTTTCCCCCGTTTGCCTACACGACCATAACGCGGCCCCGCACGAAACCGGAAGCGAAAATGAGGGGCGTACGTCAGAAAATGATTGCATTTTGACCGCGCGAGGCGGGACCATGGGCGCGATGGCGCAATTCACGGGGGGGACAGACGATGGCGCAGCACGCCTATCCAAAACTGCACAATGCGATGTGGCCCGGCCTGGTCGGCAAGGGCGACGACGAACCGCCGATCAGCCTGGACAAGATGCTGGACATGACCCAGGCGGCAGAGGTCGATGGCGCAGAAGTTCGACGGTGTCGACCTGTTCCTGGCCGATCCGCACACCCCCATTGACGCCGACGACGACCAGATCAAGGCGCTGGCCGACAATGTCGGCGGCCGCGGCCTTGAGATCGGCTCGGCCGTGGCGCCGGTCTGGCCACCGGTGGGCGGCGGCAGCGCCATGGACGAGGGTGAGGGGCGCACGGCATTCCTTGAGGCGGTGCGCAAGTCCTGCAGGATCATGGCGCGGTTGAAAGAGCTTGGCGTGCGCAAGGGCGGCGTGGTCCGCGTCGACACCGCCACGGGCGTCGAGGATTGGGCCAAGGACCCGAAGGGCAACACCGCGAAGATGGCCGAAACCTTCCGCCAGGCCTGCGACATCGCCGAAGATCACGGCGAGCGGCTGGCCGCCGAGGGCGAAATCTGCTGGGGCGGCATGCATTCCTGGCGCGACATGGTCGATCTGCTGGAGGCGGTCGACCGGCCCAAGACGCCTCGGTTTCCAGGCCGACATGGCGCACACGATGCTCTACACGCTGGGCTACAACGCCCCGGAGCACGCGCTGATCTCCGAGGATCAACTCGACGATCAGGCAGCCCTCGACGGCGCGCTAAAAAGGATCACCGACGCCCTGCGGCCCTGGACCATCGACTTCCACGTCGCCCAGAACGACGGCACGGTGCACGGGCAAGGGTCGCACGACAAGACCGGGCGGCACTGCATGGCCACCGACCCCAACGGCAAGCTCGATATCGTCAGGCACGCCGGCTACTGGCTGAACAACCCGGACGGCACGCCGACCAAGGCGATGCGCCACATCTGCTGGGACG
This sequence comes from uncultured Alphaproteobacteria bacterium, assembly GCA_963768205.1. Classification (GTDB taxonomy): domain Bacteria; phylum Pseudomonadota; class Alphaproteobacteria; order Rhodobacterales; family Rhodobacteraceae; genus JAHELH01. The sequence continues at coordinate 545,711 of CAVYHB010000004.1, forward strand.
GCTGCATGTTCCCCAACAAGGTGCTGGAGACGCAACAGACCTGGAACGACATTCTGGCGGCGATGATCAAGGTGCGCGACGCACATGGGTGGAGTTGAGAAACATGGCACAGAAGAAACCGCTTCGCATCGGCATGGTCGGCTACGGCTTCATGGGCCGCACCCACTCCAACGCCTTCCTCGCACGCGCCGAAATTCTTCGACCTCGACTACGCCCCGGAACTCACCGCGATCTGCGCCCGCGACAAGGACCGGGCAGAGGCCTTCGCCGAGAACTGGGGCTACGAGTCGGTCGAGACCGACTGGCGCGCGCTGGTGGCCCGCGACGACATCGACCTGATCGACATCGCCGCGCCCAACAACATGCACCTCGAGATCGCCATCGCCGCGGCCAAGGCCGGCAAGATGGTGATGTGCGAAAAGCCGCTTGGGCCGCATCGGCGGCCGAAGTCGCAGAAGATGGTCGATGCGGTCGAAAAGGCCGGCGTCGCCAACATGGTCTGGTACAACTACCGCCGCATCCCCGCCGTGACGCTGGCCAAGAAGCTGATCGACGACGGCCAGCTCGGCCGCATCTTCCACTACCGCGCCAAGTTCCTGCAGGACTGGACGATCTCCGAGGACCTGCCGCAGGGCGGCGAGGGTCTCTGGCGGCTCGACAAGTCCGTCGCGGGCAGCGGCGTGACCGGCGACCTGCTGGCGCATTGCATCGACACCGCGATGTGGCTCAACGGCGGCATCGACACGGTGACGGCGATGACCGAGACCTTCATCAAGGAGCGCGAGCACACCCTGACCGGCAAGATGGAACCGGTCGGCATCGACGACGCCTGCGCCTTCCTGGCGCGGTTCGAGAACGGCTCGCTCGCCACCTTCGAATCGACCCGCTACGCCCGCGGCCACAAGGCGCTCTACACCTTCGAGATCAACGGCGAGCACGCCTCGATCTTCTGGGACCTGCACGACCTGCACCGTCTGGAGTATTTCGACCACCGCGACGAAGGGCTGACCCGCGGCTGGCGCTCGATCCACGTCACCGACGGCGATCATCCCTACATGGGCAACTGGTGGGTGCCGGGGCTGTCGATCGGCTACGAGCACAGCTTCGTCCACCAGGTCGCCGACTTCATCAAGGGCCTCTCGGGCACCCCCGCCGCGCCGACCTTCGCCGACGCGCTGAAAACCGACAAGGTCACCGACGCCGTGCTGAAATCGGCAGAGTCCAAGCAGTGGGAAAGCGCCGCCTAGAGCGAAACCCGAAAAGTGGAAACCGGTTTTCGGATAAAATTGCGCGTGATAATAAACAGATAGGGCAACTTTCATGATTCAGGAATCATGGATGTTGCTCTAAGCTCCTTCATCTTGCCGGAAATACCTCGGGGGGTGTGGGGGGCTGGCCCCCCACGTCGCGGCGCGCGCAGCGCGGCGCGACGCCTCTAACGCAGCTTGTGATGCAGCAGGATCGGCACCACCAGGTCCTCTTCATCGCTCAGATGCCGCGCCAGGTAGCTTTCGATCTCCGACGCGATCCGGTGCAAGTCCCCGGCTTCGTCTCGCGCCTGGGCCTCGTCCAGCTGGATCAGCTTGACCACCCGGTTGCCGGTGTGGGTGAACCGGTCCAGCACCCCGTCCAGCACCCCGTGATCGGCCTCCAGCATCCCCAGCCCAGCTTCGAACCGGGGGTCGGCCCGCGACAGTTCGGGAAAGAACGACCGGTCCTCCCAGCCGTGGTGCCCATGCAGATTGCGCACCAGCAGGTTGCCGTAGACCGACAGCCGCCCGGCGAAATCATCCGCGTCGCGGGTCTTGTCGAGGTATCGTTCGGTCTCGCTGCGGGTGATGTCGCCCAGACGGCGGAACATCTGGTGGGCGCCCATCCAGTTCTCGATCGACGCGGCGAAATTCGGATGATCCGGCCAAGCCTCGCGCGGATAGTCCGAAAGCAGCAGACGCATGTCGTCCGGCAACGCCTGCCGTTGAGACAAAAGATGTTGGGTCATACCGACCCAGATGCGCATGGCACGGCAGCATGGCAATATGCGGATATGCAGGGCCGGCCCTGCGAATTCGCGCCGAGGCTGCCTAGATGCTGGCCCAGTCGGTGAAGATCGGGCGTCGGCGCGGCCGATGTATGCGGTTGCGGCGCTCTGTCGGGATCGGCTGCGGCGCGCGCAGGGCCTGGCGGTGATGGGCGATGAGGTCCTGGAAGGTCATGGGCTGTCCTTGCGGCTGGTGTTGCGATGACACCATCTGGACAGGCTCGGCGCGGCTAAACAAAAACGCGCAACCGTTATCCAATGACAAACCCGGCGCACGCCCTGGTTACCACTTGGGAAGGCACGGATGCTATAACCCTCGCCGAAGCTTCGAAAGACACATTCCGTTCCCCCAGACCGCCTCTTTCATTGGGCGCAGGGACGGCTCCAGATCGCTTGGGACCGCTGTGGCAGGCGGCCCGGAGACGAGGATATGTCGACGGCGGCGCCGCCTTCATAACCCATCCATCCGCTGAGAAATGTCCCGGCCCGGTGCCGCTCGATCCGCCCCGGCGGGCGTCCTAGCATGACCGGGCGCCGCAACAGCGGATCTTACCTCCGTATCATCCAGGTCATCGCCGTGCGGTATCCGGCAGTTTCCAGCAACGAGACCTTGGATCGCCACGCGGCGGGACAGACCACAAGGACAGTGTCTCTGCCGCGCCGGAACAGCGCCGCCTCTGCTGCTGCCAGCAACCCGCTTGCGCCCCTGCCGGCGCCGGCAAGCTGCGCCGGGTCGGCAAAATCGCCGTGGTAGAAATCGTCGATCACCCCGATGCCCGCGATATCGTGCACCGCGGGAAAGTGCAGCCGCGACGCAGGTTGCGCGATGATATAGCCGGTGATCCCGCGCGACGGCGCCGCGACGATCATGTCGCGGTCGTCCAGCGTCAGGCTTGTCGCCATCCACTTGCCGAAACGCGCATCCGCCTGCGGATGCGGCTCCCAGAACGCATCGAGGTCGAACAGGACCCGCCTGTGCGCGGCGCCGAGATCGACGATGTCCGCGATATCCGCCTCCGCCGCCTCGCGGCATTCGGCAAAGCCCTCCGCCGCACCAAGCCCCGATTTCGAGAGATAGAGGGTCAGCGGCGCATAGCCCCTGTCCTCGAAAGCCCCGCGCCACGTCGGGTCGCCGGTATGCGCCGCCAGCAGCACCCGGGCGCCGTCCTCGCGCAGGTTCGCCTCGGCGGCGGCAATCAGGGCGGCGACGGTCGCTTCGTCCGCCTCCTCCGACACGGCGCAATCGGGCATGATCAGCCCCGGCTCGCCCCATGCGCCGGCATAGATCGGCGGCACCGGCAGCCGGATCGAGTGGACCAGCCCCGCAAGCCCGCGACCGCGTTCCGCGACGAACCACGCCTGGCGAAAGGGCCGCCGGTCCGCGGTCAGCGCGAATTCCACCGCCTGTGCCGCCTGCTGCCGCGCGTCGCCGGCCAGCGCCCACAGGTCCGGGTCCTGCGCCAGGCGCAGCGTTGCATCCCGCAGAAGAAGCTTCGCCATCGGCGCAATGTCAGCGGCGGTCACACCTCTGATCGTCGTGGACATCGAGGAGCCTACGGGGCGCCTGCGCACAGCACCTCGGGGCCGGCCCGGTCCCGGTCGCGGCCCCGGCGCTTCACCGCAAGCCGTTCCACGGCGCCTCGCCCGCCACATCGACCAGCTCGTAGCCGCCGTCGCCCACGCAGGGACCGAGGATTGCCAGCAACCGCGCGTTGGTGTCGCCGATGTTGAAGCTGGCGTGCACCTGGTCGGCGGCGATGAACACCGCGTCTCCCGGTCCGAGGGTACGCATCTCTTCGCCCAGCCACTGCTCGACGCCGCCCTCGATCACGTAGATCACCTCTTCCTGGTCGGGGTGCTTGTGGAAATCGTGGCCCTTGCCCGGCGCGATGTTGACCTCGATCACCGTCAGCTGCGCCGCCCCGGTCGAGGGCGGATGGCTCATCCAGCGCAGAAAGCCCCAGTCCAGTTCTTCCGGTTCTGTGTCTTTCGACCGCATGAATTTCCCGCTCATCGCCTCAGTCCCTTCCGATGTTCACGAAGGCCCGCATCTGGGCCGTCAGCGCCTGCTCGCTGGGCAGCCGCTCCATGGAGCTTGCGCCATAGAAGCCCTGGCAGCCGGGGCATTCGCTTCAGGATATAGGCCGCATCCTCGGGCGACGAGATCGGCCCGCCGTGGCAGATCACGATAATGTCCTTGCGCACCTTGCGCGCGGCCTGCGCCATCGCGTCGATCAGCGCCGGGCAATCCTCCAGCTTCAAGGCGGTCCCGGCCCCGATATCGCCGCCCGTGGTCAGCCCCATGTGCGGCACGATGATATCCGCGCCCGCCTTCGCCATCGCCGCCGCCTCGTCCTCGTTGAAAACGTAAGGCGTGGTCAGCAGGCCCTTTTCACGCGCCGCGCGGATCAGGTCGACTTCGAGGCCGTAGCCCATGCCGGTCTCTTCCAGGTTGGCCCGGAAAGTTCCGTCGATCAGGCCCACGGTCGGAAAATTCTGCACGCCCGAAAAGCCCAGCGCGATCAGGTCGTCGAGGAACCTGTCGCGCAGCATGAACGGATCGGTGCCGTTGACCCCGGCCAGCACCGGCGTGTCGCTGCACCACCGGCAGCACTTCGCGGGCCATGTCCACGACGATCTCGTTGGCGTTGCCATAGGCCAGCAGACCGGCCAGCGAACCGCGCCCTGCCATGCGGTAGCGCCCCGAGTTGTAGATCACGATCAGGTCGACCCCGCCGGCCTCTTCGCAGCGCGCGCTCAACCCGGTACCCGCCCCGCCGCCGATGATCGGGCGCCCTGCGTCGATCTTGGCGCGCAGGCGGTCGAGGATGGTCTGCCGGTCAATGCGGGGCATCTGAAATCTCTCTGAACTGTTGCAGGGCGACTTCGGCGAAGTCGATGGTGTTCAGGTTGTAGGGCACCCGCAGCACGCGCCGCGTTTCTGTTTGCCTCACCGCACTTTCGATGGCCTCGAACAGCGCCGCGTCCGCGTCCGGGTCGTGGAACACCTGGCCTTCGGCGTCGATCGCCGAAACCCCGCCCTCGGGCAGCAGGAAGCGCACCGGCCCGGTCATCAGGTTCAACCTTTCGGCGATCCATTTCCCGAACGTCCGGTTTTCCGCAGCGGTTGTGCGCATCAATGTCACCTGTGGGTTGTGCACATGGAACAGCCGGTCCGAAAACCGTTCGGGCACGGTTTCGCGCGCGCCGAAGTTCACCATGTCCAGCGCACCGACCGACCCCACATATGGTATCCCCGAGCGGACAATCGCTCCCATGCGGTCGCCGGTGGCGGGAAACACCCCGCCCACCAGCATGTCCGCGATCTCGGTCGTGGTCAGGTCCAGCACGCCCCCGATCATCCCGCTTTCCACAAGTTTTTCCATCGACTGCCCGCCGGTGCCAGTGGCGTGGAACACCAGCGGATCATGGGTCGCGGCCAACGCGCCGGCGATATGGCTGACACGGCAGTCGTGGTCACGCCGAACATGGTCAGGCCGACGGCGGGCTTGTCCTGCGCAACCGCGACCGGCGCGGTCTGCATCATGCCCGCCAGCGCATGGGCCGCGTTGCCCAGCACCACGGCGCGAGATGCGGTTCAGGCCCTGCACATCCGTCACCGAATACATCATCATGATGTCCGACGGCCCGACGTAAGGCGCCACGTTGCCGCTGGCCACGGTCGACACCAGCACCTTGGGCACACCGACGGCGAGGGCGCGCATCGCCGGGGCCACCAGCGCGGTGCCGCCAGAGCCGCCGGCGCCGATCATGCCGCCGATCCAAGTCGCGTCCGCAACGAAGGCCGCGAACGCCTCGGCCATCGCCGTGACCGCCACGCCGCGATCTGTCTGGCCCAGAACCGCCGCCACCCCGCCCGGATGACAGGCCGCAACCGAGCTTGCCGGGATATCGGCGACGCTCAGCGCGCCGCTGGTGCCCAGATCGACGGTGCGGACCGTGACGCCGGTGCTGCGCAGCAGGGCGGCGATATAGCCAAGCTCATCGGCCTTGGTGTCGAAGGTTCCGGCAACGACTGCGACGCTCATCGCCGCCACGCCGCCATCGCCGCCTCGACCTGGGCACGGTCCCTGATGCCGGCCTCCGAGCCCAATCCGCCCGCCACCAGCGAGGCACTCGCGGTGCCCAGATGCGCGCATTCCTCAAGGCTGCGACCGTCCGCCAGTCCGGCGATGAACCCGGCGGTGAAGGCGTCGCCGCAGCCGGTGGTGTCGATCACCTCGATATCGTAGGCGCCGACGTGAATGCGGTCGTCGCCCATCGCGATCATCGAGCCGTCGCCGCCCATGGTCAGCACCGGACATTTCACGCCGCGCGACTGGAAGAACCGGATGTTGTCCTCGACCCCCTTGATGCCACTGAGGATTTCTGCCTCCTCGATCGACGGGATGAAATAGTCGATATGCGGCAGCAGCGGTTCGACGAATTGCCAGCGTGTCCGGACCCGCGCCGACCAGGTCCCAGGTGGTCACACAGCCGGCCTCCTGCGCCGCTTGCAGCAGGGCGCGGCTGGGCTCGCCATCAAGCCTGGCCAGCAGGCCGGTGCCGCCCAGGTGCAGAATAGCGGCAGTCGAGCACCTGCGGCAGGGTCGCGGCGTCGACGTCGAAGTGATCGGACGCGCCGCGCGCGTGCAGCGCGGGCCGCTCGCCGTTGGGCCGCACGTTGAGGATGGTGGCCGAGGTCTCGACGCCCTCGATGCGCTGCATCAGGTGGCAGTCGATGCCGTGTGCCGCCATCCGGTCCAGCACGAAATCGGCCTTCTCGTCCGATCCGACGGCCCCCACCGCCAGGCAGTTCAGCCCCAGCTTGGCGAGATCCATCACCGTGCCGCCCGCGGTGCCCGCTACGGTCAGGCGGATCTCGTCGATGAAGTCGACATTGCCTCCGTCGGGGATCGCTGTCACCGGGCGGCCGAGGATGTCGAGAATGTAAAGCCCGACGACGGAAACGTCGTGCCGGGCCATTACCGCAGCGTCTCCAGATAGGCCACGTAAAGGAACGAGGTGCCGATGCCCAATAGCGCCGCGATCACCAGGATCACCAGCACGATCAGCACCACCCGGAACAGCGTCCGCACCGGGACGCCCTCGCGGGCGAAGGGGATCAGGTTGAAGGCCAGCGCGCCGATCACCACCATCACGCAGCCGATCGAAAACAGCGTCAGCGAGAAGCCCTGGAAGATCATCAGGATCGCAAGGACGCACAAGCCGATGATGCCGCCCTCGATCAGTTTCGCCTGGGTTTTCGGTCATGGGGACCTCAAGACCTGTCCGTCTTCGGTGAAGACATGTGTGGTTCCCGGCGGGAACCTCGTGTGAACGTGATCGCCTTCGGCCAGCGGCACGCGCCAGTCGGTGACAAGGCGCAGGTCGTGCAGCCCGTCATGCAGGTGGGCCAGTGTCTCGGCGCCCATCGGTTCGACGATGTCGATCTTGGTCGACAAGCCGCCCTCGACCGGCTCGTGGCTGATCTCCAGGTTGCGGGGGCGCACGCCCAGCGTCACCTTCGCGCCGGGGCGCAATTCGCCGATCCGGGGATCGACGTCGATGGTCATGGATTGACCGCCCTCGATGGCGAATTCGGCGTTGCGGCCGCCATCGCTGCCTTTCAGCGTGGCGGGCAGCAGGTTCATCTGCGGCGTGCCGATGAAGCCCGCGACAAACAGGTTGGCAGGATGCTGGAACACGTTGTGCGGCGTGTCGACCTGCTCGATCCGGCCATCGCGCATCACCGCGATGCGGTCGGCCATGGTCAGTGCCTCCAGCTGGTCGTGGGTGACGATGACGGTGGGTTTCGACAGATCCTGCAGCACCAGCTTGATCTCGCCGCGCATTTCCTCGCGCAGTTGCACGTCGAGGCGGCTGAGCGGTTCGTCGAACAGGAAACATGACGGATCGCGGATGATCGAGCGGCCCACCGCGACGCGCTGCTTCTCGCCCTCGGCCAGTTGGCCCGGCTTGCGGTCGAGGATCTTGTGCAGTTGCAGCGTGTCCGCCACCCGCTCCACCCGGCGCCGGATCTCGTCCTTCGACATCTTCTCGGCATGCAGCGGGAAGGCGAGGTTGTCGGCGACGCTGAGGCTGGGATAGAGCGCATAGAACTGGAACGACATGGCGACGTTGCGCTCTCGCGGGCCCAGTTCGTTGACCCGCTTGCCGTCCAGCCGGACGATGCCGTCGCTGGCCGTTTCAAGACCCGCGACCATGCGAAGGGTGGTGGTCTTGCCGCAGCCGGATGGCCCCAGCAGGCACAGAACCTCGCCGTCGCCGACATCGAGGTCGATGGCATCTACAGCCTTCAGATCGCCGTAAAGCTTGGTCAGCTTGGTCAGCTCGATGGTCATTTCTTCACCGTGCCGAAGGTCACGCCGCGCAGAAGCTGGTTCTGCAACAGGAAGGTGACGAAGAAGATCGGGATCAGGAACAGCGTCACGATGGCGGCCAGCAGGCCGTAATCCACCCCGACCTCACCGCCCAGGGTGCGGGCCATGGCGACCGGGCACGGTGCGGGTGTCGACGCCGGTCAGCAGCAGCGCGAACAGGAACTCGTTCCAGGTCAGGATCAGGCCGAAGACGAAGGTGGCGGAAAGCCCGGCCAGGATCTGCGGGATGCAAAACTTGAAGAACACCCGTTTCTCGGTCGCCCCGTCCATCCGAGCCGCATCCTCGATTTCCGGGTTCAGCTCGTCGAAGAACGACTTCACCAGCCAGACCGAGAACGGGATGTTGAAGGCGGTGTAAAGCAGGATGATGCCCCAATAGGACCCGGCCAGACCGGACAGGCGGAACATCAGGAAGATCGGGATGATGACGACGATGGGCGGCATCATCCGGGTGGTCAGGATGATGAAGAGATAGGTGTCGTTGCCGCGCAGCGGATAGCGGCTGAACGCATAGGCCGCCAGCGTGCCGACGATCAGCGCCAGCAGCACCGCGGTGCCGGCGATGAAGATCGAGTTGAAGAAGTACAGCCCGAACCCTGTCGCCTGACTGGTCCCGGTGGTGATTGAGGCGCGGTAGAAGACGCCGACGAAATTGTCGAAGGTTGGCGTGAAGAACAGCTTCGGCGGCACCGCCAGCGCATCCGTGCGGGTCTTGAACGCGGTCAGGATGATCCAGAAGACCGGGAAGAAATAGATGAAACCGACGATCGAGGTGATCAGGGTATAGCCCCAGCCGGCCTTGCCGATCTCGCGGTGCTTGCGGGCCATCACGACACCTCCTGCGCGCGACGGTTCACGGCGTAAAGATATAGGTTGGTCAGCACGATGACGATGAAGAGGATGATGTAGGCCAGCGCCGACGACTGGCTGGTTTTGAAGAACTGGAACGCGGTGCGGTAAAGGTAGACCGCGATGGTCTCGGTCGCGCCGCCCGGGCCGCCGTCGGTGATGATGTAGACCAGATCGAACAGCTTGAAAGTCTCGATGGTGCGGAACAGGACCGCCAGCAGCAACAGCGACTTGATGTAGGGGAAGGTAATCGTCCAGAACCGCCGCCAGGCAGAGGCGCGGTCGATCTCGGCGGCTTCGTAAAGGTACTTCGGCACCGAGACGAGGCCCGCCAGAACCAGCAGCATCACGAAGGGCGACCACATCCAGGCGTCGGCGATGACGATGCCGATAATGGCGCCGGTGGGGCTGCCCAGCATCACGAAGGGCTCGTCGGTGAAGAAGTTCATCACGTAGCTGACGATGCCGAAGGTCGGTTCGTAGAACAGCTTGAAGAACACGCCGACGGACACGAAGGACAGCATCATCGGCGTCAGCACCAGCATCAGAACGATGCGGCGCATCGGGAAGGACTTGGCGAACATCAGCGCCAGCAGGAAGCCGACGATCAGCTGGCAGATGACGGAACTGCCGACGATGATCGCTGTGGTCTGGAACCGGTCCCAGACCTTTTCGTCGGTCAGCACGTCCTGGTAATTCTCGAAGCCCTGGAATTTCGGCACGTTCAGGCGGTTGGCGCGGTAGTTGAAAAAGCTCAGGCCGAAGGACCACAGCAGCGGGAAGATATTCATCACGAAGAGGATCGTGATTGCCGGGGCCACCAGCAGCGCGCCGCGCCTCTTGGGATCCAGCAACCAGCCGCCGAAACCGCCCTGGCTGTATGGCGTCACCTCGTCGGTGTGCGTCTGTGTCGGCAAAACCGCCATTTCGTCCAGTCCCCTGCCCGGTAGGTGTCGCGTTTGGGGCCCGCGCTGGGCGGGCCCCGGTCTGTCGTGTCAGGTCACTCGATGTAGCCGCCGTCTTCCAGCAGTTCCTGCTGGAACGCCGCCACGGAGTCCAAGCGCCTCCTTGGCGCCGATCTGGCCGGTGATCGCCTTGTCGAACTCTTCCTGCTGCTGGGTCAGCATCTCGAAGAATTCCGGGATGTGCCAGACGTCCTTCTGCCAGTCGATCATCTCGACATGGGCGCGGTTCCAGGGACGCAGGTCATTGTATTCCGGCAGTCGCCATGACCGCTTTCAGACCGGACTGACCGCCGTTCTTGACCGCCTCGAGCTGGGTGTCGGGCTTCAGCCACCACTTCACCACGTTCAGCGCCTCGTCGACCACCTCGTCCGAGTTCCAGGTCGTCAGAACGAACGGCTGGCCACCGATGTTGCCGGTGCGGTCGATGCTGCCATCGGCCTGCCGGGTGCCGGGGGCCGGACCGAAGGCCGACTTGTCGTGCACGGTCGAGGCGGAGGGATCGAGCACCGGTTCGCCGAGGCCGACCCAGTCGATGATCGCGCCGACCTTGCCCTGCATGTACAGGTCCTGTTCGACGAAGATGTCCATCTGACCGGTGCTGCGCCACCGGCGGCATGTAGTCGATCATCGACAGGTACTGTTCGAAGGCCTCGACTGCCGGGGCGAGTTCACCACGCCTTCGGCCTGCGCCGTGGGCGCGTTCGATTCGTCCCAGATGTCGCCGCCGTTCTGCCAGATGAAGGCGTTGATCTGCATCGAGCAGAAGTCGTAGCCCTTGCCGGCCTGGTAGGCGATGCCGTAGAAATCGTCGTTCAGTGTCTCGCCCGCCAGCTTCTCGCGCCTGCGTCACGCTGGAAGAACTCGCCGATCTGGCTGAACTTGTCCCAGTCGACATCCTGCCAGTCCTCGTAGGTACAGGGCAGGTTGGTGCCGTACTTCTCCTGGAACGCGGCCATCTCGCCTTCGTGGCAGAAGATGTCCTCGCGGTAGAAGGTGACATAGGTGTCGGGGAATTGCGGGAAGCCGTAGTAACTGACGCCCGGCGCAGGCACGACGCCCGCCTCTTCAAGCTGGGCGCGGGTGCGGTGCGGATAGGTCGAATAGGCCGAAACCAGCGCCGGGTGCAGGTCCTGCATGATCGCGGTCAGTTCCGGATCGGCGTTGATCTTGTCGGTCAGGTTCATGTAGTAGCCGCCCTCGACGAACGCACCGAGCCACTGGCTGTCGGTGACGATCATCTGGTACTTCTGCTCGCCGGAGGTCAGCGAGGCAGCGACACGCTCGTAGAAGCTGGGCCATGGGATGAAGTCCATGTCCAGCGTCGTGTTGTGACCCGCGGGCGACTGGTAGGTCGCGTCGAAGTGCTCCTTCATGAAGCGGGTCGGCGGCCAGTCGGGCGCGGCCATGGTGATGGTAATGTCGGCAGCCCAGACGGGGCCTGTGACAAGACCTGTGGCCAGGACGGACGCGCCCAGGGCTCCGGTCAGAAAAGTACGGGTCTTCATGTGGGTACTCCCTTGTTTGTTGGATCGTTTCTTATTGTTATTCATTGATTTGGACTGCTCTATCCCTTGGCGGCGGCGCCAAGGCGCGCGCCGGTCTCGCGGTCGAATAGGTGGGCATCGGCGGGATCGAAGCCGAGGTCGATATTCTGCCCTACCTGGTATTTCGCGGCGATCTCCTCGCGCAGGACCATCTTCATCGTGGCGTCCTGAGCTTTCACGTCGAGGATCGTGACGTCGCCCAGCGGTTCGGTCAGATGCACCTTGCCGGAAAACCGCACGTCGCCGGGCTTGTCGGTGCTGGCCAGGTGAATGTCGTGGGGACGCAGCGCCAGGGTGATCGGCTGGCCGGTCGCCACGCCGTTCGCGTTCAGCGGGCCTGCCAGGAACGGCAGGTCAAGCTTGCCCGTCGCTGGCGCTGGTCGGGGACAGGAAATTTATCGGCGGCGAGCCGACCATTTGTGCCACGTAAAGATCGTTCGGCATCTGGTAAAGGTCGCGCGGCGTACCCACGGCCACCACCTTGCCGTCGCGGATCACTCCGACGCGCTGGCCCATGGTCAGCGCCTCCAGCTGGTCCGGCGTGGCGTAAAGCATTGTCATGCCCAACTCGCGGTGCAGGCGCTTGAATTCGGCACGCATCTCGTGGCGCAGCTTGGCGTCGAGATTGGTCAGCGGTTCGTCCAGCAGCAGCAGCTTGGGCTGGCGCACGATGGCGCGCCCGATGGCGACGCGCTGCTGCTCGCCGCCCGACAGGGTCGACGGCTTGCGTTTCAGCGTGTGGGTAACGCGCAGCAATTCGGCAACCTCGCCGACGCGGCGACGCACCTCGGAACGGCTGGCGCCGGTGCGTTCCAGCGGATGCGCAAGGTTGGCCTCGACGCTGATGTGGGGATAAAGCGCGAAGGTCTGGAAGATCATCGACATGCCGCGGTTTTGGACCGGCGCGGTGGTGACGTTGCGGCCCGCGAAGGTGACGGTGCCCTGCTTCAATTCCTCCAGCCCGGCGATGGCGCGAAGCGACGTGGTCTTGCCCGACGAGGAGGGTCCCAGCAGGCAGAAGAACTCGCCATCGGCCACGTCGAAGCTCATGCCGTCCAGCGCCACGGTGGTGCCGAAGTGGCGGTGCAGGTTCTGGACCAGCAGTTCAGACATGCACCCAGGCCCCCTTGCGGCGCGAGGATTTCACGCAGGCGTCGATGAATTCCATGCCGCGCACGCCGTCCTGAATGGTGGGATAAACCACGTCCGCCGGGACCTTTCGCCCGTCGCGTTTCGCGCGGATCGCTTCCGCCGCCTCGGCATAGATGTTGGCGAAGCCTTCCAGGTAGCCCTCGGGGTGGCCCGGCGGGATGCGGGACATGCGGGCGGCGGCGTCCGAGGTCATGCCGGCGCCGCCGCGCGTCAGCAACTGCTTGGGCTGGCCAAGGGGCGTGTACCACAGGTAGTTCGGGTCTTCCTGCTTCCATTCCAGCCCGCCCTTGGTGCCGTAGACGCGCAGGGAAAGGGCGTTCTCATTGCCCGGCGCCACCTGGCTGCACCAAAGCGCTCCCTTGGCCCCGCCCTCGAACCGCAGCATCACGAAGGCGTTGTCGTCGACCTCGCGACCGGCAACGAAGGTATCGAGTTCGGCGCAGAGGCTTTCGCATTTCAGGCCGGTAACGAAGGCCGCAAGGTTGAAGGCATGAGTGCCGATGTCGCCGGTACTGCCCCCTGCCCCGGCGCGTTCGGGATCGGTGCGCCAGCCGGCCTGCTTCTGGCCGGTGTCTTCCAGCGGTTCGGACAGCCAGTCCTGGGCATATTCCACCTGCACCACGCGAATGTCGCCGAGCTGCTCGTTCAGCACCATGTCGCGGGCTTGCCGGACCATCGGATAGCCGGTGTAGTTGTGCGTCAGGATGAACAGGGCGTCGGAGCGTTCGGCCAGCCGGGCGAGCGATTTGGCGTCGAACAGCTTTGACGCCAGCGGCTTGTCGCAGATCACGTGGATGCCGCGGCGCAGGAATTCCTTGGCCGCCGGCACATGCATGTGGTTCGGCGTGACGATTGCCACCGCCTCGATCCCGTTCTTCAGACGCGCCTCGCGCATCGCCATTTCGCGGAAATCGCCGTAGACGCGGTCCTCGGGCAGGCCGAGATCGGCGCCCGAGGCTTTCGACTTGTCGGGTGTGCTGGAGAATGCGCCCGCCACAAGCTGGTAATTGTCGTCGATGCGGCTGGCGATCCGGTGCACCGCGCCGATAAAGGCATCGCGGCCACCACCGACCATGCCCAGGCGAATGCGTTTGTCGGCGAGCGTCGGCATCAGGTGATCCCCAGCATCTGTCTGTTCGCCGCCTCGTCGGTGCCGCCGTCGGCGAAGTCGTCGAAGGCGCGTTCGGTGACGCGGATGATGTGCTGGCGGACGAATTCCGCGCCTTCGCGGGCGCCGTCTTCGGGGTGTTTCAGGCAGCATTCCCATTCGACAACCGCCCAGCCGTCAAAATCCATCGCGGCCATTTTCGAGAACATCGCAGCAGAAATCGACCTGCCCGTCGCCCAAGGAGCGGAACCGCCCGGCGCGGTCGACCCAGGGCTGATAGCCGGAATAGACGCCCTGCCGGCCGGTCGGGTTGAACTCGGCATCCTTGACGTGAAACATCCCGATCCGGTCCTTGTAGATGTCCAGATTGTCTAGGTAATCAAGGCATTGCAGAACATAGTGGCTGGGATCGTAAAGCATCATTGCGCGGGGGTGGTTGTTCACACGCTCCAGGAACATCTCGTAGGTGACGCCGTCGTGCAGGTCCTCGCCGGGGTGGATTTCGTAGCAGACGTTGACGCCGCAGTCCTCGGCATGGTCGAGGATCGGCTGCCAGCGCTTCGCCAGTTCGTCGAAGGCGGTCTCGATCAGCCCGGCGGGGCGCTGCGGCCACGGGTAGACGTAGGGCCAGGCCAGCGCGCCGGAAAACGTGGCATGCGCCGTGATGCCCATGTTCTTCGACGCGCTCAGCGCCTTTTTCACCTGATCGACGGCCCATGCCTGCCGCGCCTTCGGGTTGCCGTGCACCGACGGGTCGGCGAAGCCGTCGAAGGCGGCGTCATAGGCGGGATGGACGGCGACAAGCTGGCCTTGCAGGTGGGTCGAAAGCTCGGTGATCTCGCAGCCGTTTTGCGCCGCGATGCCCTTGATCTCGTCGCAGTAATCCTTGGATGAGGCCGCCTTGGCCAGGTCGATCAGCCGCGCATCCCAGCTGGGCAGCTGGACGCCGACATAGCCGCAATCTGCGGCCCACCTGGTGATGCTGTCGAGGCTGTTGAACGGGGCTTCGTCGCCCGCGAACTGCGCCAGAAACAGCGCCGGTCCCTTGATCGTCTTCATGTCATTCTCCCCATCCGCCGCTCATGGCAGATTGTCCCGAACGAATATCTCGATACGAATCCGTTCCTGCTTTTCGTTGATCGGCATATCATCATTGAGCGCCTTTAGCACCCGAATTGCGCTGCGTACCTCATGGCTGGGATCCTGCACCAGGACCGCGTCCAGATCGCCCGCGATCAGCGCCGCGCGGCTGTGTTCGGACAGTTCCGTGGTGACCACGCGCAGCGGCCGGTCGCAGGCGCGCACGGCGGAGATGACACCACGGGTGCCGCCACCAATCGAATAGATGCCGACGACATCAGGGTTCTCGGCCAGCAACGCGCCCAGCTTGCCCTGGACGACATCTGACATTTCCGCGCCCTCGATCCACGGCAGCACGGTCAGGTTCGGACATTCGGCGCGCATCACCTGCTCGAACCCCATGCGGCGCTCGACATGGTCGCGCAGGGTGCCCGACCCGGCAACCACGGCGACCTTGCCCTCGGCATGGATGAAGCGTTTCAGCAGGCTGGCGGCGACCCGTCCGGCGGCGACGTTGTCGATGCCGACATAGTGCTCGCGCGCCGAATTCGGCACGTCAGAGATGAACGTAACGACGCGAACACCCTTATTTCGCAGGTCTCGGATGGCATCGCGCACGATCTGGCTTTCGGTGGCGACCAGCGCCACGCCGTCGCCGATATCGTCGCCCAGCCCTTCGATCGCATCGACCAGCGCCTGCGGGTCGAGCGGCGGAACGGTGAGCATGTTGACCTCGATCCGCTCTTTCGCGGCATCGGCTTTCGCGTTCTCGATCTCGGACCGGATGCTGGCGAAGAACGCGGTCTCGCCCGACGGCACGATGAAGTTGAAACGGTAGGACCGGCGACGCGCCAGGTTGGCGGCGGTCTGGTCGCGGACAAAGTTCAGACGGTCCATCGCGGCCATGACGCGCTGCACGGTGCTGTCGCGCACGCCCTTGCGGCGATTGAGCACGCGATCGACCGTCGCAAGACTCACCCCCGCCGCCTCTGCCACGTCCTGCGCCGTCACCCGCGTCATTCATCCTCCCCTTCTGATCAAGTTTGAGGTATGGCTTGAGGTACGTCAACCAAAAACACCTCAAGGTGGGATAGACAGGGGATAGACATGTTGATCGGCATCCACCCGGCGCTGACGCCGGATTTGTTGCGACATTTGCGCGCGATGGGGCATGGCGACGAGCTGGTGATCGTCGATGCGAATTTCCCGGCCGAGGCCAATGGTGCGCGAATCGAGCGGCTGGCCGGCGTGTCGGCGACGCGAGGCGCTGGAGGCGATCCTGTCGGTGATGCCGCTGGACACCTACGTCGACGCGCCGGCCCGGATGATGCAGGTGGTCGGCGACGCGGATGCGGTGCCCGAGATCGTGGCCGAGTTCCAGCCATCATCGACGGCGCGCGCCGACAACCCCTGCGAGACCACCGGCGTCGAACGCCACGCCTTCTACGTGGAGGCGCGCAAGGCCTACTGCATCGTGCAGACCGCCGAGGCCCGGCTATACGGCAATATCATCCTGTCGCAAGGGCGTCGTGCCGCCCGACTGAGTGTTGCGAAGGGCGGCACGGCTTGCGGCTTTGATCGCCGCGGACCGGAGGGGCGGCAATGGCGAAGACCAAGAAGATCATCAATGCCGGCGAGGACGCGGTCGACGAGATGCTGGACGGCATCCTGCTGGCGCATGGCGACGTGCTGAAGCGCGGAGACGCATCCGCGGGCGATCATCGCCAAGCATGGCCCGCGGCAGGGCAAGGTCGGGCTGGTGATCGGCGGCGGATCGGGGCACGAGCCGACGTTCCTGGGCTTTGTCGGCAAGGGGCTGGCGGATGCCGCGGCCATCGGCAACGTCTTTGCCTCGCCGCCGCCCGACCCGGTGCTGGCCTGCACCGAGGCGGTCAATGGCGGCGCGGGCGTGCTTGTACATGTACGGCAACTATGCCGGCGACGTGATGAATTTCGACATGGCCGCCGAGATGGCCGCGATGGACGATATCGAGGTGCGCACGGTGCTGACCACCGACGACATCGCCTCGTGCCCCGCAGGGCGCAGCGTGAGACGCGGCGCGGCGTGGCGGGGAACTTCTTCATCTTCAAGGCGGCGGGGGCGGCCTGCGACATGGGCCTGTCGCTGGACGAATGCGAGGCCGCGTCGCGCGCACGCCAATGCGCGGACCTACACGATGGGCGTGGCGCTGGCGCCCTGCTCGCTGCCGGAGACCCGGGTGCCGAATTTCGAGATCGGTGCCGGACGAGATGGAGATCGGCATGGGCATCCACGGCGAACCGGGCGTCGCGCGCGGACCGTTGAAGCCGGCCGACGCCATCGTCGACGAGATGATGGATGCGATCCTGGCCGAGATGGCCGCGGCGCGGGCGACCGGGTGGCGGTGCTGGTGAACTCGCTGGGATCGACGCCGCTGATGGAGCTTTACATCATGAACCGCCGGGTCCAGGCGCGGCTGGCCGAGGCGGGGCTGGAGGTGCACAGGACCTGGGTCGGCAATTACTGCACCTCGCTGGAAATGGCCGGGGCGTCGGTGACGGTGATGCATCTCGATGACGATTTGACAGGCGCTGCTGGATCATCCCTGCGACTGCGCCATGTTCCGGGTCGAGGATGGATGGTGGCGCATATCACGCGGGCGCTGGTGGCGGTGGCGGATGCGATGGAGCGCGAACCGGGATCATCTTTGCGCGCTGGACGGGGTGATCGGCGATGCCGACCACGGCATCGCCATGGCAGGCGGCTTCAAGGCGGTGCGCGCGACGGTCGACGGGCTGGACGGTCGGCCTGCGCCGACGCTGGTGTTCAACACCGCCGCAAAGGCATTCCTGAACGCGGTGGGCGCGTCGTCGGGGCCGCTTTATGCCACGGCGCTGATGCGGGCGGGCGCGGCGCTGAAGGGGCGTGACGACTGGGGCGACGCCGACGCCCCGGCGCTGGTCGAGGCGATGGCCGAGGGCATCGCCCAGCGCGGCAAGGCGCAGGCCGGCGACAAGACGATGCTGGATGCCTGGGCACCGGCGGCAGCGGCGGCGCGGGCGGCCGAGGGATCGGCGGCGCACGGCGGTGTTTGCGGCAGCGGCGCAGGCGGCGGAGGCCGGGGCCGAGACAACGAAGAACATGCAGGCAAAGCTGGGCCGCGCGGCACGGCTGGGCGCGCGATCGGTAGGCCATGTCGACCCCGGCGCGGCCTCGGCGGCGATCTTCCTGCGGGCTTGGGCCGGGGCGTTCGGCTGACGGACCCTCAACGCGACGACACACAAGGAAACGCAAGATGCCGCAATTCATCAATACCCGCGAGACGCTGGTGACCGAGGCCATCGACGGTGCGATCCGCGCCTCGGACGGCGCCCTGGCGCGGCTGGACGGCTATCCGCACATCCGCGTGGTGCTGCGCCGCGACTGGGACGGCGGGCGCGTGGCGCTGGTCTCGGGCGGCGGCTCGGGGCACGAACCTTCGCACGCGGGTTTCGTCGGCAAGGGAATGCTGACCGCGGCGGTCTGCGGCGACGTTTTCGCCTCGCCGTCGGTCGATGCGGTGCTGGCGGGCATACTGGCGGTGACCGGCGAGGCGGGCTGCCTGCTGATCGTCAAGAACTACACCGGCGACCGGCTGAATTTCGGCCTGGCGGCGGAACGCGCGCGGGCGCTCGGGCGCAAGGTGGCGATGGTGGTGGTCGACGACGACGTCGCGCTGCCCGACCTGCCGCAGGCGCGCGGCGTGGCGGGCACGCTGTTCGTGCACAAGATCGCGGGTGCGCTGGCCGAGGCCGGGCACGATCTGGACCGCGGTGACGCAGGCCGCGCAGCAGGTGATCGACGACGTGGTGTCGATCGGCATGTCGCTGGACACCTGCACAGTGCCCGGATCGCCCAAGGAGGACCGCATCGGCGCGGGCCAGGCCGAACTGGGGCTCGGCATCCACGGCGAGCCGGGGGTCGAGCAGGTCGACTTCAGCACGCGCCCGCGATGCGATGGCGATGGTCGTCGACCGGCTGGCGCCGGGACTGGGCGCGCGGGCCGCACGTGGCGCTGCTGAACAATCTCGGCGGCGCGACGCCGCTGGAAATGGCGGTGCTGACCGAGGAACTGATGCGCTTCGGCCATCGGCGGCCGGATCGCCCGGCTGGTCGGGCCCGCGCCGCTGATGACCTCGCTGGACATGCAGGGTTTCTCGGTCTCGCTGCTGCCGCTGGACGAGGCAGTCGAGGAGGCGCTGGACGCCCCGGTCGCGCCCTGGGCCTGGCCGCCTTGCGTGCGCGTCGGCGATGTGCCGGTGATCCCGATGCCCGACGGCATGGAACCGGACCGGGCGCCAACCTCGGACGACCCGGCGGCGCGCGACCTGTTGGCGCGATGCTGCGCCCTGTTGCGGGAGGCCGAGGCCGATCTGAACGCGCTGGACGCGAAATCGGGCGACGGCGACACCGGATCAACACTGGCCGGGGCGGCGAAGGCGCTGGAGGCCAGCCTCGACCGGTTGCCGCTGGCCGATCGCAAGGCGCTGCTGGGGGCCATCGGGCAGGAGCTGGGGCAGACCATGGGCGGCTCGTCGGGCGTGCTGCTGGCGATTTTCTTCTCGGCGGCGGGCGATGCCGATGACGGGGCTATGCCGCTGGCCGAGTGCCTGAAGGCGGGGCTTGACCGGGTGCAGGCGGTGGGTGGCGCGCAACCCGGCGACCGCACGATGATCGACGCGCTGGCCCCGGCTTTGAGCGCCTTTCCGCAGGGGCTGAAGGCGGCCGCGCAGGCGGCGCGCCAAGGAGCAGACCGTACAGCCGCGATCACCCGCGCCAAGGCGGGGCGGTCGGCTTATGTCTCTGCCGATCAGCTTGCGGGTCACAACGATCCGGGTGCAGAAGCGGTGGCGCGGCTATTCGAGGGGTTGGCCGCCGGTTGATCCCTGCGGCAGAGAAAGCGCTTGACGGCGAGGCCCGGCTTTTAGGAACATTACGGGGCACCCTGCCGGCAGAGTGGGGGACGAGGCAGTCACAGGCCGACCCGCTTTCGAGCGCGTGAGAGACGCACACATGCGTCCGGAACTGACTGACGGGAGATATGCCATGCGGTGCTTCACGGTCCTCGGACCCTCGCAATCAGGAAAATCGACGCTGGTGGACGCCGTCGCCTCGCTGGAGGGGCGGCCCGAGACGCGCAAGTTCTCCGACCAGTTCGCGCTGACCGCGTTCCGTTACCTCGACGAGCCCTGGGCGGCACTCGACGTGGCCGGGGGCACGGATCAACTGGGCCTTGCGGGCCAGGCCCTTGCGGCGAGCGACGCGGCGGTGCTGGTCGTTCCCCCCGATCCCGAAGCGGCGCCCCTCGCGGCGCCGTATCTGCGTCTGGTCGAGGCTTCGGGCGTGCCGGCCTTCCTGTTCATCAACCGAATGGACGTGGCAGAGGCGCGGGTGCGCGACATTGTCTCGGCGCTGCAAACCTACGCCGGCCACGCCATCGTGCTGCGCCAGGTGCCGATCCGCGACGGCGAGCATGTCACCGGCTCGGTCGACCTGATCTCGGAGCGGGCCTGGGAATACCAGGAGGGCCAGCCGTCGTCGCTGGTCGAGATGCCCGACGTTGTGAAGGGCCGCGAGCAGGAGGCGCGGCAGGAATTGCTGGAGCACCTGGCGGATTTCAACGACGACCTGCTGGAGCAGTTGATCGAGGACCGCAAGCCCGCCACCAAGGACGTGTTCAAGCTGATCGCCGATATCCATGGCCGCAACGAGATCATCCCGGCGCTGCTGGGGGCGGCCTCTCATGCCAACGGCGCCAACCGGCTGATGAAGGGGCTGCGCCACGAGGCGCCGAAGGTTGCGGCGATCCGCGCGCGATTGGGGCTGGGCAAGGATGCCGTGGCGATCGGCGTCCATGCAGAGAACCGCAAGCATGTCGGCAAATCGGTGCTACTTCGCGCGCTCGGCGGCGGCCTGAAACAGGGCGACGATCTGGGCGGCGAGACGCTGGGCAGCCTAACCGGGGCCGACGGGCAGGCCCTGTCCGGACCTGTCGGCGATGGCGAACTGGCCGTGGCGGTCAAGTCGGATCACCTTGATTCCGGGCGCGTCTACGCGGTGTCCGGTGCCAGTGCGCTGCCCGACTGGACGCGCGGCTATCCGCCCGCGATGCGCCGCATCCTGACCCCGAAAAACGAGCGCGACGATGCGCGGTTGTCCGGCGCTTTGGCACGGATCGAGGCGACCGACCCGGGGCTGGCGCTGTCGCAGGACGAGGAAACCGGGCATGTCGTGGCCGCCCTGCAAGGCCCGATGCACTTGCGCCGTGTGCAGGCGGGGCTGCAGGAGGATTTCGGCATCGAGGTCGAGGCCGAGCCGGTGGCGGGCAGCTATCGCGAGACGATCGGCAAGACGGTCGACAAGCATTACCGCCACCGCAAGCAATCGGGCGGTGCCGGGCAGTTCGCCGATGTGCAGCTGGTCGTAAAGCCGATGCCGCGCGGCAGCGGGTTTGAATTCAGCGATACCGTCAAGGGCGGCGCGGTGCCGAAGAACTACATCCCCTCGGTCGAGGCCGGGGCGCGCGATGCGCTGGCGCGCGGGCCGCTGGGCTTTCCGGTGGTCGATGTCGCGGTGACCCTGACCGACGGCAAGCACCACTCGGTCGACAGTTCCGACTATGCGTTCAAGACCGCCGGAATGTTCGGCGTGCGCGAGGCGCTGAAAGAGGCGGGGCCGGTGCTGTTGCAGCCCATCGACCAGGTCGCGATCCGGGTGCCGTCGATCTATACCGGCGGGCTGGTGACGCTGGTGTCGTCGTTGAAGGGGCAGATCCAGGGCTTCGACCCCGATCCCGACGCCAAGGGCTGGGACATCTTCCGCGCCCTGATCCCGGCGCCGATGCAGGACGAGCTCTTTCAGTCGCTGGGCGGGCTGACCCATGGCACCGGGTGGCTGGAAAGCGCCTTCGATCACTACGAGGAAATCCACGGGCGCGAGGCCGAACGTGTCCAGGCCGAGCGCGCTGATGCGATGGCGTGAAACGTCCCGGCCGGGACAGGGATTAAGCGTTTGTAATTGTTACTATATTTTCTTGGCGAATATTGCGACAGTGCCGGAAAGTTTGACGATCACGCCGAAGTAAGAACAACAATGGCAATGGCTTGCCCCAAGACGAGACCGCGATCTGGGCTTGCCCGGTTTCGCGAGCAGTTTCGGGCATGATGATCTCAGTCGTTCCTCGGCAATCCAGACGTAGTCATGCGATTGCCTGTGTCTGGAGGCTGACGGGTTCCGCGCGTGGTTGTACCAGCTTTCGAATTCCCAAGCATGGAGTGTCCCAAAACTTGCCGCTATGACCAATAGACGCGTCAAGACGGAAACTTGCGGCAGCTTTGGCCGGCCGACCAATGCATTCGGCCCGATTACAGCCCGAGATCACGCCAGTTCTGAGCGATTTCAGTCACATTTGCCGCGCTGATGTGCATCACGACGCATGTTGTACCGAATGTCGCCACGACGTGATGCGGTTCACGCGCGACACCAGAGCCAAGAATACAAAGCTCGGGTGCGTCATGGATCGGGCCGCTGCCGTTCCGGAATTGCGACCGATCTATGGAGCTCCAGCGATCACGCCAGTCGCTGTCGGGCTCCGGGTCGGAAACCTCGGTCACCGCGCCATTCTCGAACCTGATCCAGGCATCGGCCAGAGGCATCAGCGCCTTCAAGGAATTGGCGAACGCCCGGGTCAGATTCTCATCCGAACGCTCGTCCAGGTCAATCGACCAGGCGCGCGCCATGGTGGCGGCGCGCAGCCCGGTGCTTGACCCCTCGTCGGCATCCGAAAGCTCGGCGCTGCGAACCCAGACGGTTTGGTCGCCCGGCTGAATTGCCCGGAACAAGCCGCCGATCGCATCAATCTCGACCTCGGTCGGATTGGACAGCTCCTTTTCCGACAGGTTGCCGAATTTGCCGGGATCGGACCAACTGGCAGACACGATGCGCCGCAATCGGCGATTGCCGGCTTCGACGCGCAGAACATGTCCCTGATCGTTGCGAAAGCTCAGTTCCCGGGGCAGTTGCGTCTCGTCGATTTCCCGCAGGAGCGCCGCCAATGGATCGCGGTCAAGCGCGCGGCCGACCCGTCTCCAGCCGTCCTGAATGGACGACTGTTCCGCGAGTTTCAGCAGCTTGCCTATCAGCCCTCTATGATTGCTCACTGCATCCAGCTTTCAAAACCCTTTCGCGGCTCTTTTACGCAGTCGCTCCGATATCAGGCAATATCATCCGTGCGGCCTCGATGATCGAGTCGACAGATGCGTTCGGCGCGCAACTGCAGCAAAGTGCCTCGCGTGGTTCCGCCTGGGAACGAACGAAGGCGGTCGTCTCGGTCATGGTCAGCAGGACCGCGGCCTGAGGTGGCATAGCCCCGTCGTGTGACAGGCACTTGGCAATATCATCGTCCGGCAAGGGCAGGAAGGCCGACGCCATCGTACCAAGCGTGTCCAGCCGTTCCTGGCGCTGTTTCGATTGCGCACTGACGGAAAGGACCATTTTCGAGTCCAGATCGATGAATGCAACCAGTTGGCAGCCTGAAACGGCTGTCCGGCACTCATCCAGAATCTCCGCTACGCTCATATCCTGTCCCTTAGAGCATCCCTAGACACTGCAATGCTCTGTCTGTTGCAGGATTTGCAAGCCTTTTGCCACAGGAACGTGACATACTCCATGCATCGAGCGAGCGCGCGTCCCGGAAATCGACATCCGATCAGATCAACGCAACCGCCTTGAAACCGCCAGGCGGTGGAACATCAGGGCATGGTCGGTGAAGCCCCGGAATTGGCAGGCCGTTGCTGTCTTTGCGGTCCGTTTGTGGCGCGTTTGATGCGCTGCGGAACCACCCTCGGTTCGGCATGACACTCTGTCTGAACCGGTTTCCGCATGGTCAGTATGGAACCGGCGGAGACATCGGTTTCCTCGGACTGTGGCTCAGAAGTCTCATCAACTGGTGCAGTCTCTGTGGCCTCAGCCGACTTGGCAGTCGATACGGCAGGTGCGTACTCGTTGCCTTTCGCAAGCTTCTCCACGATATCGATTATCGCGATCGCAAATGCCTCGGCGCCGCTCTTCTGCCAGCGTTCGTGATCGTCTCCGGCTTCTATGGCTTCCGTAAGCGATATGGGAATGACGCCGCTAAACAGTCCGTCGACTTCCCTTTCGACCCGCCGCATGACGCGCAGCCGGTCTCGTTCATTCATGATCTTGTCGATGCGGGTCAGCAGCAACAGGCTTTTGGCATTGAGAGCGGGATCGCACTGTCGCCCAAACAGCGGCTTCGCTTTGCCGCCACGCCTGGGTTGCGTGCGTACACCAGATGACGCCGTCTGCCAGATGCAACGCGCGTTCCCAGACCTCGGACGACATGTTCGGGTCGGAAATGCCCGGCATGTCGATCAGGTCGCAAAGCTCAAGCGCATCGGATTTGTGGAAGACCCGGATGCACAACGTGTCGTCCAGCGAAAGGTCCGACAGATCGTTGAAGTCAAAGGGATGTTCGGTTCCGTCCACCTTGACGAGGTAAGGGCTTTGATCGCCGTAGGAAATCCAGACCGGGGGCAGTTGGGTGGCGGTAACCTTGACGGGCAGCGACGGCGTTCCGATCAGCAGGTTTGAAAGCGTGCTTTTTCCAGCACTGAATTCACCCATGATGGCGAAACACGGCCGCTTGACGTCGCTGCTATTCGGCTGCGCCGGTTCCGGATGGTCGTTGAACTCGATTTGAGTGTTGCCGTCGGTCATCTTGTACTACCCGATCTTTTCACGCTGCGAATTTGTCCAGAGATTCCGCGACGCTGTCGAGAACGGCCTCGCGGTCCTGCTGGCAGGGAACTTCGAAAATGGCGGCAAGATCCTCATCGTTCATATCACCTTGCTCGGCGATATTCGACAGGATCGAGGATTGCTCTTGCACGAAGTCAGAGAAGACTGCCTTGGCCGCGTTTCTTATCGAAACAGCATGATCGCCTTTCAGGTCGGACGAAATCGGATCGGTTTCGGCCCTGATCAACTCTGCGAATTCCTGTGCGAAGGCATCGTAGCCGCGGCGACGGCGCCACCAACGTGACCACCAGTTGGCCTGAAGATCGAGCGCGATCGTCTGACCCAGCAACACCGGCGACGGAATGCGCGGCGGTTTTGGCGGCTCTATCCGGAAGGCCGGATCGTCCGTCAGGCCATATTTGAGATAGAGTTTGGTTATGTCGGCTGCCGTCGCTTCCAGTACATTTCTCGCGGCATCCTGCGATCTTTTTGAGAAGGTCTGATAGGCCGACCTGAACAGCACCCGCAGGCCCGTCGGATCGTATTTCCAGACCGAGGATTCGCCGTAGGTCTCCAGGTGGTCGATCAGGGACGCGGTTGCGCGGTCCAAGAAGCTTTGGTGAGAGCGGTCGACCCGATTGCCGAAATCCGAGATTAGGTCCTCGAACTCGCCGGTCAGAACCTGCTGCCCGGCTTGACCGATGCGCTGGAAATCCGCTTCGACAGTCTTGCAGTCGATTTCAGGGCGGGGCACGCCCTTGTCGCGCATCGAGAGCATGTTGCTGGAGGTCTGAAGACCGCTTGCCAGGCTGCGGGCACTTCGCGCGACAGCGTCGATGGTCTCTTGGCCGACACCTTCTACGATGCGCTCGGACAGCGCCTGAAACAGCGCCGGCACACCCGAGAGTTCCCAGATGATGCCTTCGTTGGTGTCCGGGCAAGACCGGCCCTTCAACCCTTCTTCGGCCCAGTTCAGAAGCGCGTCGGCGCTGTTTTTCGGGATCTCCGCGACCGACGCTCCCAATGCGTTATTGGCCCAGAACGCGCTGCCGAAAATGATCTGGGCATCTTCCGGACCGTGGTGCATCCGCAGGGTGGCGCGGATACTGTCCCGGATCTCGCCGACCTGGCGCGCGGGGTCGGACAGTTCATCTATGCGGTTGACAAAGATGATGACTTCCCGAGATTTCACGTTTGCGATCAGCCGGATAAGCGCCATATCCACGGAAGACAGCGCCTGGTGCGCGGACAGCACGACCACGCAAATCCGGCTGTCGCGGATCGACCGGATGGTGATCTGCTCGCGCATCATGAAGGTGTCGTTCACGCCGGGCGTGTCGCGGATGCAAAGCCCCAGGGGAAACTCGGGACGATGCATGAAGATATCCGCCGACTTTGTGATGTCCGCAAACCGGCCCTGATCCTGCGACGTGTTGGTATCCTCTTCGAAATCGTCGCCAAGGCATACGTAGCGCTCGACCAGTTCGCTGTCGAAATAGCCATAATCGTGGGTCTGGCCGAGCAGCAGTTCGAACTTCCGGCCAAGGCGGCCGCGGGACTTTTCCTGCATTTCCGCGATCTGCCGGCGGACCTTTTCGACCTCGTCGTCTGCGCCGGCGCGACCGGCAAGCTCGCCCATTCGCCCGCCGTTCACGACCAGCCGATCCCATTCGGCGCGGTCGAAGAACGTAAAGCTGGCCCGGTTGTCGGAACTTTTCGTGTGCGGTTTCAGATGCAGCGACGTGACGACTGAGGTCCAGGGATTGACGTCGGCAGGCAGCAGATTCCGGCCAGCCGACCATGGCATTCACAAGCGACGTCTTGCCGGCCTTGACCTGCCCGATCATCGTGACGCTGGGCTCCATCGACAGGAGCTTCTGCTTCAGCGCCACGGCTTTTCGCGCCGTCGTCTTGTCGCCGATCTGTGCAATTCCGTCCAACGCGGACTGCAATTCGCGCGACCGCGACAGCAAAGGCGCGAGGCCATCAAATCCGGTAGCGACGAGTTCTGAAAACCGCCCGGATAAGTTTTCATCTGACGCCGCAATTTTGGTTTCTGCGTTCATTTTATCTTGCTCTGTGCCTGGCTCCTGCAATGTCCGCAGTTCGAATGCGCACACGCGTCGCTCCGACGCCTTCTCGGTACTGTAACCCCCTTGGACACCAAGACCTTACAAAGTGGTTTTTGTTGGGCGGATCGGGGACAATTGCTGGCAGCCTGCAGCCTTTAGGCCGCCAAGGCGACCTCGAACTCCCTTTTAAGCTGAAGCAGCGCCGTCACCGCGTTTTCCGCCGCGGCATCGCTTTTCTCCAGCTGCAAAAGCACAATCAGGTCGCTTGCCTGAAGCACCGGCTCTTTGAGCTGATCCTCGGGTGGCAGGGTTCCGGCCAGGTCTTCGATCGTCTCGATGCAGCGATCCAACATGGTCTCGGCACTCGCTTCGCCAAGTGCGCTCCAGTCCGACAGCATCCCGGTGGCGCTGGCGCGAAGACGGTTCAATGCGGCGCTGCGCACGGCTTGCGTTGCCGCGCCGTCCTGACCGCTTTTCCCGGCGGCGACCTTCTCGACCTGCAGCGGCGTGCTGGCTGATGCGGGGTCTGGCGCCGCCTGCATCTTTCCGCTGTTTTGCGAACGCCGATCTGTCGACGGTTTCGCGCCGGCGTTCGGATCGGTTTTTTCTGTCGCGTCGTATCGGCTTAGAAACATCAAGGCCCGGTCAAGATCCGCCTGGCTGGCCAAATCGACATGGCGCTTCAGGGACTTGAGCAGGGATTTGCATCCGCCTGCAGTGGCCTTGCCGCTTTTCTGCCGTGGCAGATCGGTCGATTGTGCCGAGATCGGAAAGAACGCGTGGAAATTTTGCGTCGCGAGGGCCTGCAATTCGGCTATTCGCGCATCGCGTTCGTCGGCCCGCATCAGGTCAATCTGATTGAGGACAAGATAGGCGTGGTCCTGTAAGCCGTCCGGCACATTCGACCAGGCGGCCCGTTCCTCGGCTGCAAATTCCTTCGTCACCCAGATGGCAATGTCGGTGCGCGGTGTTGCCCATCTTATTGCGGCGGCAAGGTCCTTCGGTGTGCCATCGGTGACGATTTCGAGCAGACTGATCTCCGCAAGCGCCTCGAGCGGCGCCTGGACTTCGACGAAAGCCGGAGAGAGCTTTTGCAGCGCGGCGAAGTCCAGGCCTTCGAGCGTTCTTGTTGATCTGTCACCCAGGGTAACGGTGATCCTTTCGCGATCACCGAAGCGCAGCATTGTCGTGGGCAGCTTCTGACCGACCGGCATGACCGGCGCACCTGCGAGGACATTGCACAATGTCGACTTGCCGACCCCGGTCGGACCGAAAAGGGTGACACGCACCTTCGAGGATAGCCGGGCAACAAGCGTCTTGGCCGCTTTCCGGGCCGCTGCCGGCAGATCGTCTGCAGATTGCAGTCGCGTCAGGCGTTCGATCACATCCTTTGCCGGCGACGGCCGCGTCATCGCAACAGCCCGGAATTGAAGAAACGCATCCGGCTAAGAAACGCAAACAATCCGGAACCGGAGGCCTTTGGCGGTTGCGCGTCCACTGTCGAAGCAGGCATGGCGCATTCGAGCGCATCCTTCTGGCGCGTTTGCTTTTGCCGAGGTCTGGCGCGCCTCTTCGGCAACAAGGTCGAGCACCTTGATCACGGTGAAGCAGACATTGTCCTGATACGGGATCGTCGAGCGTGGCGATACCGGCAAGCAGCCGTTCCGCAATGATCGAACTGTCCGCGTCGCCGTCCTCGGAGAGGATCCTCTGGATTTGCCGATCGCTCAGGAACTGCAATCCATCGCTTGCTGCGACAACAATGTCGCCGGGAAGCAATGTGAATGGTTCCTGGGGCAGTCGATCCGCGGGAATTTCATCGCCCAGCAGCGCCGAGGTCAGGCAGTTCCGGTCGGGATGGTCACGCCCGTCGGTTTCCGAGATCAGGCCCGACTTCACCATGCAGTCGATCTGCGGCGCCATCGAATGATCTTCGTTCAACTGGCTAAGTTGGTTGTCGCGGAACAGAAAGAGCGGCGAGTCCCCGATGGATATCCAAAAGAGCTTGTTTCTCGCCAGGACAGGAGCGACCAGTGTCGCACCCATGCCTGTTGTCGCCGGGTCCCTGCTGGTGTGTTCGCGTAGGCACTGGTTGGCCGATAGCGCAGCTTCCGAAAGGATACCGGAAATACCCTCAACGGTTCGTTCCACATCTATGCTTTGCAGCTTCAGTTCGCTGAAGACTTCGGTGACCACGATATTGCTTGCGACGTCGCCTGCCGCATGTCCGCCCATACCGTCCGACAGCACGGTAAATCCGAATTCCGAACCCACCTGGAAATCCGCGGCAAGCGCATCCTCCTGGATTTCCCGCTTGCCGAGCACGATCGCCGACGCGACATCGTAGCTGATTTCAGCTTGCCTGGGCATGCGCAATCTCTTCATCGTCTGTCATATCCCATGCGAACTCCGGGCCGCAGAAGCCTACGAAGCGCAAGGTGGTTTCGCCGATACGGATGAGATCGAAGTTTGCAATTTCCTCAGTTGCCAGAACCGGGCGACCATTGAGCCGAACAAGGTTGGCTTTTCCGGTGTGACCCACATAGAACGCATTCGAATCGTCGTCATAGGCCAACACGGCATGGCTATCGCGCGAGATGCTATTGTCGCCGAAGTCCAGGCAGACCTTCTGATCGGTTCCACGCCCGATGGTCGATACACCGCAATGCAGCGGGAAGGACGTTCCTCGTCCCGGTCCTTCGATCAGAACGAGCCAACCAACGGGAAAGCGGCCTTCCGCACTATTGTCTTTGGTCTTTGCGCGGTCGAAGACCTGCGGAACCACCTTCTCTGGGCTGTGAAAGCCGAGCATCCTGGTCTTCACCCGCCCGGCCCGCGCCGCAGGTTGCGCGTCTTGTGCGGCCGGAGAGGCCTTTGGGGCGGTCGGCACCGGCGGAGAGGATTTCTCGACGACCGGCGGCGCCCCGATCATTGACTTGAGCGCTTCACGAGCGAGGTCGCCCGTTGAATCACCGTCGTCTTCCGCGACCGGGACGTCCGGGATGTCCGGCTTGTCTTCGTCTTCGTCCTGGTCGTCTTCTTCGTTGAACATTTCCCAGATCTTGACGTCCATATCGTCCTGATCGGGCTCTTCCGGATCGTCTGGCGGCAAATCGGGCAGAAGGGCATCCGATTGAATGGGCGCGGACGCCACCGGCATCGACGCTTCGGGCCGCACAGGTGCCTCTGTCGGCATCAGTTCGTCCGCGAAGGACGCGTCATCATCGGCGTCCGCCCATCCCAGGTGATCCGCCTCGTCTACATCCGGGTCCGCGTAGTATTCCGCCTCGGCCAGGCTGGCCTTCTTGGCGATCATGTCTTTCAGGAATCTCATTGCTCGGGCCCTCTGTTCTTCGCGTTACCGCGATACTTGCCGTTTGTGACCAGCCAGATCGAGTTATGGAGCAACCTCGAAAGCAGGGATCGCTTGCGCGTTTTCGGACGGATTTTTTCCACGACCTCATAGAGGTCGGAATTGTCGCGCGCTGAATGAAGCTGCGCGCTTGCAGGTGCTTCGCGTCCGATGGAGTCAGGCTTGGCGGCAACGCGCGACTGCGACGCCGCGGCGAGTGACGATTTGGGGATGGCGCGCCGTTCCGGTTCCGGCTTGCTTTTGGGTTTAGCGCGCTCTTCGGCAATGATTGCCTCGTTGCACTCTATTGTGAGCTGCCGGATGGACATCTCGATTTCCTTGTCCTTCTTGGCGCGTTCCCGCATGGCCTCCTGGCGTCTGACCTGGTCGATTTCCTCGAGCCATTCTGTGGCGGATTGCAGTCGGTGCTTTGGAAAGACCGCAAGAGCCTTGTCGATCGCGCCGATGAAATAATGGTCGTAGCCCGGTGTCCGCGGAGGGATCTCGATATACGGATCCAGTTCATCCGCCGCCAGCGCCGCCAGCCTGACCTGGCTGTTCGGTGGGGCCGAGCCCATGATCAGATGGTAGAACGTCGCGGCGAGCGAGTAGAGATCGCTGGATTCCGTCTGCACACCGTTGGACAGATAGAATTCCTGCGGCGAGTAACCGTCCTTCACGATGTGCAGCGCCGACAGCGCGCGGCTGGCGCGCGTTGCCACCTCGCGCGATGCGCCGAAATCGATCAGGACGGGTTGGCCGGAGTCATCCAGCAGAATGTTGTCGGGCGAGATATCACGGTGCAGGATGTCACGTTCGTGGACGTAGGAAATCGCGTCCAGAAGCTGTTGCAATATCCGCTTTATTTCGGACGGCGGGAGTTCCTCGTGATCCTCTTCGATGATCTGCAAAAGGTCGCGGCCCTTGACGAAATCGAGCGCCATGTAGGCCGTGGCGTTATCTTCGAAGACCTGATGCACCCCGACGATATTAGGATGCTTGAGATTGGCCATTCGCAAGGCCTCTTCCCGGAAGCTTCGAACAACGGTCTCGTATTCCTTCTGCTGCGAACGCGTGCGTGCGTGAACACGACCGTCGCTGCGGGTACACAGGGCGTTCGGATAGCATTCCTTGATGACGACCTTTCTGTTCAGGCTGTCCGTTGCAAGGTAAGTAACACCGAAACCACCGACGCTCAGGTAGCTGTCAATTCGGTACTGCCCGCGCAGAAGTGTGGCGCCTGGGCGCAGCACTTCGTCGGGCATATCCTTAGCCTTGCTAAGTTTGCCGTTTTGGCCATCAACCATGGTTATTCCTAACTGATCGCAAAAACCCTTCCGCCAACTCATAGATTGGCTATTTGTCGAAATAATGTTCGAACTTGGGTGAAACTGTTGAATGGTCAGCGCGCTGCGAGTGTGTGCTGGCAAATTCTTCGGCTCTGTCCTCCTGATGAGGCGGCAGGTGCCTGCCGCCAACACTCCGAAAAACCTGCCGCAGTCGCAGGGCAGCAGGCGCGGAACATGGACAGGCGTGTCGGCGAACGGAACTAGCTGTCCGCGGTCTCGTCCCACAGCCGCAGCGCAATATCGCGCAGTTTCCGGCTTTCGGCCCAACGGTCGGACATCTCGCGCCCGTCGGCGCTGGTCATGGCATATTCCGGGGGGCCGAGTTCACAGAGAAAGACCAGGTCGCCGCTGGCGTTGCGAGCCTTCCAGTCGGCAAACCCGGCACGCCAGAGGTCGGTGAAAAGTTCAAGCCATTTGGCGTGCTGCGGAAAGTCGAGCGGCAGCTGGACTTGCTGGCGGCTGGCCACGCGGCCCTGAAAGGAATCGCAGCGGGCGATGCAGCGGTTGAGCAGGCCGCGCTCCCACGGCGCCAGCGGCAGCTTGAATTCGCGGTCGACGATGTAATGCGAGAAATCGCCCGCCAGGCGCATCTCGGGGATCGCGTCGAGCAGGGACAGGGTGGCGAAGAGGTCGTTGGTGATACAGTTGCGATGGGTTTCGAACTGGATCGGCATGGCTTCTTCGTCTGCCATCTCGATCCAGGCCCGCACCACCGGAATTGCGCCTTCGACGGTCAGCGGAAACACCTGGCCGATCAGGTTCACGTAGGGCGCGCCGAAGTCCTTGGCCATTTTCAGCGTGTCGCGCAGGGCCGCGACAGAGCGCGGGAAAGCCACGATCAGCGGGGTCAGGCCTTCGCGTTCTATATGCGGGCGCACGGCATGTGCGGTTTCGACATCCGCCGCGCCAAGGTCGATGGCCAGCCCGTCGAAACCCGCGTCGCGAACCATGCCGCAGACCCGGTCGTAAGGCAGCAAGTCACCGGTTTGGTCATGTGGCTGCATCGACCAGAGCGACTGGAAGACCTTGAGGTTCCGGGTCATGCCGGCCGCACCGCGCACCGCGTTCCGGACTTGATCCGGGACCTCATGGCCGGTTGCGGCGGAGGGTCGCGGATCAGGTCCGGGACGGGGGCGCTCACGCCGCTTCCAGGCGGCGCAGGCCGTGTTTCGTCGGCACCACCCAGACCTCGTCGTAAGGATACCGGTCCTCGGATTTCGCGGCCAGTTTGCGGATGACCTCGGCCTGGAATTCGATCCAGCCCATTGCGTAGGGTTCCGCCCCGTTATCCTTCAGTTCGGCATCGAGGTGCCGAAGTTGCCAGAACGGCACCGAGGGGAAGGCGTGATGCGCGGTGTGATAGGGCATCTGCCAGCAGAGCCAGCGCAGCACCGCATTGGTCCGGGTCGAGCGGGTGTTGCGAAGAATGTCGTTTTCGTGGCTGAGGCCGAGGTGCTCGATCGTGTTCTGCAACTGGTGCACCGGCTTGGTCACCACCATCGGCGCCAGCCACAGCATCACCGCGGCCCAGCTTTGGAACACCAGCGACAGCAGGAGCATCGCGGCATATCCGGCGACGTGCCAGCGCGCCTCGCGGATCACCGTGGCATGCTGGTCGGGGCGGATATAGGGCTCCAGCACGATACCGCGCGCGAGCCGGATCATCCGGGTGACGCGGGTGATCCAGTAGGTGATCCCGCTCAGCCACAGAAGGTAGCTGCCCAGGGTATAGGGTTCGCGGACCAGTTCGCCGTCCTTCTCCCAGTCCTGGGTCCATTGATGGTGGGCGGCGTGCTGGATCTTGTCGAAATCGCGGGCGAAGATCATGAAAAAGCCGATGATCCGGCCGAAAAGCTCGTTCGGCCACTTGGTTTTGAACGGCGTCGCATGGCTCAGCTCGTGCTGGCCGGCGTAAAGGAAATTGATCAGCACGCCGTGGAGCAGAAAGATCGGCACCGCGACCGGCGTGCCCCAGGTCAGCCACAGCGCCGTACCGGTCAGCGCGATGGCGCCGAGGTGCGTGCCAAGCTGCAAGCCGCCCGCCAGGTCGGACCGCTGCATAAGCGCGCGCAGGCGAGTGGGCGCGATCAGGTCCTTGCGGGTTAAGCTGGTCTGCATGAGGTCCTCGCGGCAGCAGGGGTTTGCAGGGCGCGCGGCAAAGACTATCCTGTTCACAGATACAGGGAAACGGAAAATTCATGGCTCGAAAAAGCACACGCACCGGCATTGTGCTTCTGATCGTCTTCGCACTGGGCGCGGCGGCGTGGACCTACCTAACGCCCGGTCGTGGCGATATTGCCGGTGCCAGCATGATCGGCGGCGGCCAGCGCGGCGGCGGCCAGGCCCCGACACGGACCGGCGGCGACGGCCGGGGCTTCAAGGGTTCGGACGAGGAACTGGCGGTCACCGGCGATCGTTAGGGGAACTTTCGGGCCGGCCGCAGGCAGATTTCCCAGGCCAACCGCTTTGCACACCTTGACCCCGACCCTATAAGCAGCGCAGCATTTCGCTTAAGAATGCCTGCCAGAGACGGGCAAGAAACGGGCCGAGGAAACGCATGACAAAACAGAACAACGATGCAGACGTGGAATTCGTCAAGGCGCTGGCCGAGGTGCTGCGCGCCAATGACCTGACCGAACTGGAAGTCGAGCGCGGTTCGAAGGACGCCGGCAAGCTGAGCGTCCGGGTCAGCCGGGGCGGTCCTGTCACGATGGTCAGCCACGCCCCTGCGGCAGCGCCTGCCCCGGCTCCGGCCGCTGCGGCGGCACCTGCGGCGGCGCGGCCCCTGCCCCTGCGGCGGCCAGCGGCGGCGATCCGGCCGCCCTGCCCGGCGCCGTCACGTCGCCGATGGTCGGCACCGTCTACCTGTCGCCCGAACCCGAGTCGCCGACCTTTCGTCAAGGTCGGCGACGACGGTCAGCGAGGGCCAGACCCTGCTGATCGTCGAGGCGATGAAGACGATGAACCAGATCCCCGCGCCCAAGGCCGGCACGGTCAAGCGCATCCTGGTCGAGGATGGCGCGCCGGTCGAATACGGCGCGCCGCTGATGATCGTCGAATAGGGCAGCGCCATGTTCGACAAGATCCTGATCGCCAACCGCGGCGAGATCGCGCTGCGCGTCATCCGCGCCTGCCGCGAGATGGGCATCCAGACGGTCGCGGTGCATTCGACCGCCGACTGCCGACGCGATGCATGTGCGCATGGCCGACGAAAGCGTCTGCATCGGCCCGCCGCCGGCGCACGCACAGCTATCTGTCGATGCCCAGCGATCATCTCGGCCTGCGAGATCACCGGCGCGCAGGCGATCCATCCCGGCTACGGCTTCCTGTCCGAGAACGCCAACTTCGTGCAGATCGTCGAGGATCACGGCATCACCTTCATCGGCCCCACCGCCGAGCATATCCGCATCATGGGCGACAAGATCACCGCCAAGGAGACCGATGCAAGCGCCTCGGCATGCCCGTGCGTGCCCGGCTCCGACGGCGGCGTGCCGCGATGTCGAGACGGCGCGCAAGCGTCGCCGACGAGATCGGCTATCCGGTGATCATCAAGGCCACCGCCGGCGGCGGCGGGCGCGGCATGAAGGTGGCCAAGACCGCAGCCGATCTGGAAAGCGCCTTCCGCACCGCCCGCGCCGAGGCGCAAGGCCGCCTTCGGCAACGACGAGGTCTATATCGAGAAATACCTCGGCAAGCCGCGCCACATCGAGATCCAGGTCTTCGGCGACGGCAAGGGCCACGCCGTCCATCTCGGCGAGCGCGACTGCTCGCTGCAGCGCCGCCACCAGAAGGTGTTCGAAGAGGCCCCCGGCCCGGCCATCAACGCCGAAGACGCGCGCGCGGATCGGCAAGATCTGCGCCGAGGCCGTGGCCGACGATCAACTATCTCGGCGCCGGCACCATCGAGTTCCTCTACGAGGACGGCGAGTTCTACTTCATCGAGATGAACACCCGCCTGCAGGTCGAGCATCCGGTGACCGAGGCGATCTCCGGCGTCGACCTGGTGCGCGAGCAGATCCGCGTCGCCGCCGGGCTGCCGCTGTCGTTCACGCAGGACGACCTGCAGGTCAACGGCCACGCCATCGAGGTGCCGGATCAACGCCGAGAAGCTGCCGAACTTTCGCGCCCTCGCCCGGGCCGGATCACCCAGTATCACGCGCCGGGCGGGCTTGGCGTGCGGATCGATTCGCGCGCTCTACGACGGCTACTCGATCCCGCCCTATTACGACAGCCTGATCGGCAAGCTGATCGTCCATGGCCGCGACCGGCCCGAGGCGCTGGCGCGGCTGAACCGCGCGCTGGGCGAGTTGATCGTCGACGGCATCGACACCACGGTGCCGCTGTTCCACGCACTGCTTGCAGGAAGAGGCGGTCCAGACCGGGCAACTACAACTATCCACTGGCTGGAAAAGTGGCTGGAGACCAATCTGGGCGGCACCGGCTGAGGATATTCGGCAGGGTTGGTTCCACCCCGGCACGCGCTTAGCCGCGCGCGATCAGGCAGCAGGCCGCGCGGCGCTTCTTTTCGGCTCGGAAATAGTCCTGCACGCCCTTGCGATCCTTGCCGAAAACGTCGCCCCGCGTCGGACCAGACGATATCGAAATCCAAAGCCCGCGCCATGGCGTTCATGGCCCGGACGCTGGGCACGCCGATCAGCGCCCGCTCCTGCCCCGGTATCTGCTCGGGCGCGTTCAGATCTGAGCCGGTCCGTTCGAATATCAGCTGGATCATCGGGTTGTTCATCAGCATGAACTCGCTGTCAATCAGCACGATCCGGGCGCCGGCCAGACGGATCAGCTGCAACAGGCGGAAATGGTCCATGACGTGATAGAACAGCCCGAACAGCGCCACGACGTCGAATTCCTCGCCCTCCGAGACGAAGCTTTCCAGCGCCTCGAACACCTCGCCCACGCGCAGATCGACGCGGGCCTTGTACGGGGTTTCGGGAAAGTGCCGGTAGCGGGCCACCAGTTCCGGCCGCGCCTCGATGCCGATGACCTCTGCCGCGCCCGGCCTCGGCCAGCGCATAGGCCCAGCGTCCGTCATGCGCGCCCAGGTCCAGCACCCGCGCGCCATCAAGTTCGCCCCGGAACGGCGCGACGATCAGCGCGTGCCGCTTGTTCAGCCGCAGGGCGGCGTCGCGGCGTCTCGGAATAGGGCGGGATATCCTCTATGAAACTGAAGAAACCCACATGATCGCGTCCGGTTGCTTGCCTGTCCTGCCAGTTCGCAATAGACTCAAGCCGACGCGTCTGGCAACAATGCCGGCCGGAGAACAGGGCGAATGAAGGACCTGACACTGACGCCGACCTGTTGCTGCGGGCCTATGCCGCGGGGATCTTCCCGATGGCCGAGGCGCGCGACAGCGACGAGGTGTTCTGGGTCGACCCGACCGATCGCGGGGTCATGCCGCTCGATGGCTTCCACATCTCGCGCTCGCTTGCGCGGCGGCTGCGCCGGGGCGATTTCAGCGTCGCGCTGGACCGCGATTTTGCCGGCGTGGTGGCGGCCTGCGCCGAACGCGACGAGACCTGGATAAACGCGGTGATCTACGATCTGTACCTCGACCTTGCGCAAGCCGGATACGCCCATTCGATCGAGGTGCGCGACCCCGACGACAGGCTGATCGGCGGCGTCTACGGGGTCACGCTGGGGGCGGCGTTCTTCGGCGAAAGCATGTTCTCGCGCGCGCCGGACGGTTCGAAGATCGCGCTGGCGTTCCTCGTCGACCGGCTGGCGCGGACCGGGTTCAAGCTGTTCGACACCCAGTTCCTGACGCCGCACCTGGCCAGTCTGGGTGGCGTCGAGATATCACGGGCGGACTATCGCAAGGCGCTGGCGCGGGCGCTGCGGGGCGAAGCGGACCTGCTGGCGGATGTGCCGATGGCGACCGCTCAGGAGGTGATGCAGCGCAGGACCCAGATGTCGTAGCGGGCGTGATCCAGCGCGTTGAGCGCCGGGCTGGAGGCGATCATCCAGCCCTCGAATTGCGGCGTGACGTCGTCTGGTGCGCGGATCACCAGGTAGGCATAGGCGTCGCCCGCCGGATTGCCCGCCGGGTAGCGGCATTCGCCCAGCGTCACTTCAAGTCGACCGAATTCCTGGGTGTCGCCGTTGCGGAACTCCAGATCCTCGACAAGGCCCGAGACCCTGTCGAGCCCGCGCAGAACCGCACCGGACCCGGTGGCGGCATCGGGTTCTTGGGAAGTTTCGACCTCACCCATATCGTCGGGCCGGTCGAGGTCCAGTTCCGGCTCGAGGATCGAGGTGCTCTGAGCCAGAGCCGGACCAAGCGCCCAGCAGCCAAAGCATCAGACAAAGGCGGATCGTCATTGCGCGGCGGGGTCCGGCGCCGCGGGGTCCGGGCCGCCGGTATCGGGGTCATCGCCGCCGCTGACGAATTTTAGCAGCAGGTTGACCATGCTGACGGCGCTCTGGGTATCCTCGATCTCTGCCCCCGGTTCCAGATCGAAGGGCGAACCGCCGGGCAGGATTTCGACGAAACTGCCACCCAACAGCCCCTCGGACGAGATGATGACGGCGCTGTCGTCGGGCAGGCGGATGGTGTCGTCGAGCGAGAAACGCGTATCGGCGCGGAACGTCGTGGTGTTCAGTTCCAGCCCGGTCACGCTGCCGACCTTCACACCCGCCATGCGCACGTCGGTGCCGACGGACACGCCCTCGATCGAGCGGAACGAGGCGAAATAGGCCGCGTTGTCGCCGGTGTCGTCGGTGAAGCCGGTCACCTGGCCCGCGTAGAAGAAAAAGCCGCCTGCGACGGCCAGGACCGCTGCGCCAACCAGGATTTCTGTAGTCTGATTGCTCATCGTCGGCCTATTCCGGCACCCAGGCCTCGTAGTCGCTGCGCGCCTGCGGTTCCGGCTGGCGGATCGAGCCGGGGGGCGCATAGGCGGCGGGCGTGCCGGTCAGGTTCTTCTTGTGCGGCTTCTCCCAGGCCTTGTGCGGCAGTGGCGCCTTGCTGGGCGGTTCGTCCCAGGTGTGGTGCAGCCAGCCGTGCCAGTCGGGGCTGACGCGGCTGGCCTCGGCCTCGCCGTTGAAAATCACCCAGCGCCGCTTGCCGTCGCTGGTCTGGTAGAAGAAGTTGCCCTGGTCGTCTTCGCCGACCTTCGTGCCCTTGCGCCAGGTCCAGAACTGGGTGTTCAGCGTCTGCCCGTCCCACCAGGTGAAGGCGCGCAGGATAGATCTAAGAATGCCCATTGGCACCTCCGGAATTCGTTGCTTCAGATATGCAGCAACTGCGCGCCAAGGTCCAGTGGGCTACCGCCGGCACGTACCGGCAGTAGCGCCCTGTCTGCGTCAACTCTTGACGCATTTCCACGCGATGGTCAGGCGGTATTTTTTGCCTTCGACGATCTCGGTGTTCTCGTAGCCCTGAAACTCCAGCTTTTTGCAGTCGCCGGTGTTGCAGATCGTCTGCGCCAGGTTCTCCGCCTGCATGTAAGCCGCGTCGAACCCATCCTTGGTCAGGCCCTGCGAGGCGCTGAGCCCGACGGTAGTGAACTCGCGGCCGCAAGGTTGCTTGCCGACGGCGCACACCGTCACCGATCAGGAAATGCTCGGGGAACTTCGCCTCGAGGATCCGCACCACGCCGAACAGCTCGGCGAATTGCGAGTCGATAGCGGTCGTATCTTCGGGATGTATGGTCGATTTGGACATCTGTTATCTCCTTGCGTCCAGTGGGTTGAGCGCCAGCGCGATCATTTCTGCGCCGACACAACCCATGCACGAAAGGCGGTCGCTTCAGGTTTCGCTTACTGGCATCACGGGTGCGTGACGCGGGACGCAAAGAAAAACGGCGCGTGCCGCCGCACACGCCGTTCAAACAAGTCCAGCGGGCGCCGTCAGCCGGCGCTGGCGCCCTCTTTCTTGGCCTCGGCGTAGATCATCAGCGGCGCCGCGTCCGAATTCACCGCCTCTTCGTTGACCACGACCTCTTCGACACTGTCCATGCCGGGCAGGTCGAACATGGTGTCGAGCAGGATGTCCTCCATGATCGAGCGCAGCCCGCGCGCGCCGGTCTTGCGCGCGATGGCGCGCTTGGCGATCGCCTTCAGCGCGTCGTCGGTGAAGGTCAGCTCGACGTCCTCCATCTCGAACAGGCGCTGGTACTGCTTGACCAGCGCGTTCTTCGGCTCGGTCAGGATCGTCGACCAGCGCGTCCTCGTCGAGGTCCTGCAAGCGTCGCGATCACCGGCAGACGGCCGACGAATTCCGGGATCAGGCCGAATTTCAGCAGATCTTCCGGCTCCAGCTCGCGTGAACATCTCGCCGATGCTGCGGCTTTCGTCGTCCTTGCACATCGGCGCCGAAGCCGATGGCCGAGCCCTGTGCCGCGCTGCGCGATGATCTTCTCGAGGCCCGCGAAGGCGCCGCCGCAGATGAACAGGATGTTGGTGGTGTCGACCTGCAGGAATTCCTGCTGCGGATGCTTGCGCCCGCCCTGCGGCGGCACGCGTGGCGACGGTGCCTTCCATGATCTTCAGCAGCGCCTGCTGCACGCCCTCGCCCGACACGTCGCGGGTGATCGAGGGGTTGTCGGACTTGCGGCGTGATCTTGTCGACCTCGTCGATGTAGACGATGCCGCGCTGCGCGCGCTCGACGTTGTAGTCGGCCGGCCTGCAGCAGCTTGAGGATGATGTTCTCGACATCCTCGCCGACATAGCCGGCCTCGGTCAGCGTCGTCGCGTCGGCCATGGTGAACGGCACGTCGAGGATGCGCGCCAGCGTCTGCGCCAGCAGCGTCTTGCCGCAGCCGGTCGGGCCGATCAGCAGGATGTTGGACTTCGCCAGCTCGACGTCGCTGGTCTTGCCGGCGTGGTTCAGGCGCTTGTAGTGGTTGTGCACGGCGACCGAGAGCACGCGCTTGGCATGCGTCTGGCCGATCACGTAGTCGTCGAGCACCTCGCAGATCTCCTGCGGCGTCGGCACGCCGTCGCGCGGACTTCAGACCAGCGCGGTCTTGTTCTCCTCGCGGATGATGTCCATGCACAGCTCGACGCATTCATCGCAGATGAACACGGTCGGGCCCGCGATCAGCTTGCGCACCTCGTGCTGGCTCTTGCCGCAGAACGAGCAGTAAAGCGTGTTCTTGCTGTCGCCGCTGGAATTGTTCGCCATTACATACCCTTTGGGGCCAATCGGCCCCGTCGTACGATCGCAACTCAGTGGCCGGATCGATCCTGCCATCGGGTCAAGCCTAGGCCAGCGCTCTATCCGGCACAACGTCAAAATCGCCCATGCGGCACCGGCGGCTGCCGCGCACGGCATCACTTCTTCGGTCATCGCGCCTTCGGCGCGGCTTTCGACGATCTCGTCGATCAGGCCCCATTCCTTGGCCTCCTCGGGCGACATGAAGTTGTCGCGCTCCAGCGCCTCTTCGACCGCTGTCGACTGGCTGGCCGGTATGCTTGACGTAGATCTCGTTCAGCCGGTCCTTCAGCTTCTGGGTTTCTTGCGCGTGGATCATGATGTCGGTCGCCTGGCCCTGGTAGCCGCCCGAGGGCTGGTGCACCATGATCCGGCGTTGGGCAGCGAGATAGCGCATGCCCTTCTCGCCCGCCGATCAGCAGCAGCGAGCCCATCGAGGCCGCCTGGCCGATGCACAGGGTCGAGACCTTGGGCTGGATGTACTGCATCGTGTCGTAGATCGACAGGCCCGAGGTCACCACGCCGCCGGGGGAGTTGATGTACATCGCAGATTTCCTTCTTCGGATTCTCCGCCTCGAGGAACAGCAGCTGCGCCACGATCAGCGCTGGCCATGCCGTCGTGGACCGGACCGGTGACGAAGATGATCCGCTCCTTCAGCAGGCGCGAGAAGATGTCGTAGGCGCGCTCGCCCCGGCTGGTCTGCTCGACCACCATCGGCACGAGGTTGTTCATGACGTGGGCGTACTGCTCTACCGGATCGTTCATTTGCCTGCCTCTCGGATATTGGATGCCGAAGTAGCACCATCGGGTTGCCAGAAGTCTTAGTGTCGCGTTTGCGCGGCTGCAAGGGCACCGGGGCGCACGAATCGCAGGCTAGCACGGGGTTGACAGTTTGGTAAGTAGTGACTTACGGTAAGCCATGTCTTACGCAACAACCATCGCCGCCCTTGCCGATCCGACGCGCCGCGCGCTGGTCGACCGTTTGCGGGACGGACCGCAGGCGGTCAGCGTGCTGGCCCGCGACCTGCCGGTCAGCCGGCCGGCAGTGTCGCAGCACCTGAAAGTGCTCAGCGACGCCGGACTGCTGGCCGTCGAAGCACGCGGCACGCGGCGGCTTTACCGGCTGGCGCCGCGCGGGCTGGACGACCTGCGCGCCTATCTCGACGGATTGTGGGGCGACGCGCTGGACCGCTTCGCCGATCACGTCCGCGACATTGCAGGGGAGACCCCGGATGCCTGACCAGATCAAGAAAACCGTCACCGTGCCGCTGGATCCCGACCGCGCCTTCGACCTGTTCACGCGGGAGATGGCCGACTGGTGGCCGCTTGACAGCCACTCGCTGTCGGCGGGCACCGGCAGACCGGCCCGCACTGTCACGGTGGAGCCGCGCGTCGGCGGAACGGTCACCGAGACGAAGGCAGATGGCACCACCGCACCCTGGGGGCGGGTGACCGAGTGGCAGCCCGGAGCCGTCTTCGGCATGACCTGGCACGTCGGCCGGTCCGAGGATCGGGCCAGCCGCGTGCGGGTCTGCTTCGACGCGGTGATGGAGGGCACCCGGGTGACGCTGGTGCATGACAACTGGCAGGCGCTGGGCCACGAGGCCGGGGCGTCGCGGGCCAACTACGACACCGGTTGGAACATGGTCCTGGGCGAGCGCTTCGTGCGCGCCGCCCGCCGGGTTGCGGTGCCGGTCTGACACGGGCGGGCCGCGAAATTGCACCGACGGCGCAAGAGGTCTCATGCCTCCGGCGGGGATATTTCGAAACCAGAGAAGCAACCCTTTCTTAACCTGTGCCGCCCAGGATGAAGCTGCGGTACAGGCGGGGACGCCGATGGCCGTAACCGGAGAAGGCGCTCTGTCTCGACATCGAGGCAGGGCGCTGGACCCTTCCGGCTTCTTCGGTTCGGAAAT
Organism: uncultured Alphaproteobacteria bacterium; assembly: GCA_963768205.1. Lineage (GTDB taxonomy): Bacteria > Pseudomonadota > Alphaproteobacteria > Rhodobacterales > Rhodobacteraceae > JAHELH01. The sequence continues at coordinate 588,491 of CAVYHB010000004.1, forward strand.
ATCCCCGCCGGAGGCATGAAGTTCTTTCTTTCGGCCCGCCTGCCCGGCGGTCAGACACCAAGATAGCGCGCCGCGACATCCGCCGTGATTTCCCGCGGCGCTCCCGACCAGACCGAGCGCCCGCGTTCCAGGATCACGGCGCGGTCCATCACGCCGCGCATGTCCTTCAGCGACTTGTCGATCAGCAGCAGCGCCAGGCCCGAGGCTTTCAAGCGCGCCACCGCCCCCCAGATCTGCGCACGGATCACCGGAGCGAGGCCCTCGGTCGCCTCGTCCAGCACCAGCAGGCGCGGATTGGTCAGCAGGGCGCGTCCGATCGCCAGCATCTGCTGCTCGCCGCCCGACAGGGTTCCGGCGGCCTGTGACGACCGCTCCGCCAGCACCGGGAACAGGTCATGCACCGTCGCCATGTCCCAGGGGCCGCGCCGCGCCGCAACGCCCAGGTTCTCGCGCACGCTCAGCCCCGCGAAGATGCGCCGCCCCTCGGGCACCAGCCCGATGCCCAGCCGCGCGGCCCGGTGCGACGGCAGCCTGGCCAGGTCCGTCCCGCCAAAAAGCAACCGCCCCTGCGCCGGCATCATCCGGCACAGGCAACGCACGGTCGTGGTCTTGCCCATCCCGTTGCGCCCCAACAGCGCCACAGCCTCGCCCGGCGCGATGAAAAGGTCGACGCCGAACAGCGCCTGAACCGGCCCGTAGGATGCCGTCACGCCGCGCAGTTCCAGCAGCGTCACGCGCTCTCTCCCAGGTAGGCGCGCTGAACGTCCGGATTTGCCCGCACCTGGTCCACGGTGCCGCTGGCCAGTACCCGGCCGTAGCTCAGCACGGTGATCCGGTCGGCCAGCCGGAATACCGCGTCCATGTCATGCTCGACCAGCAGGATCGGGGCCTCAGCGCGCAGGCCGTCCAGCAGATCGGTCAGCGCTGCGGCGCCCTCGGCGCCCATGCCCGCCATCGGCTCGTCCAGCAGCAGGGCGCGGGGCCGCAGCGCCAGCGCCATCGCGATTTCCAATTGCCGCCGTTCGCCGTGGCTGCAGCGCGGCTGCCGGCACCCGCTCGCGCCCGCCAAGGCCGACGCGGTCGATCAGCGCCTGCGCCGGGCCTGTCAGCGCGGCATCGCGCAGCGCCGGCCGGAAGAACCGGAGGATGTGCCCGCTGGCCCCCATCACCGCCAGCATCACGTTCTGCAACACGGTGAACTCGGCGGCCATGCGCGACACCTGGAAACTGCGCGCCAGCCCGGCCCGCGCCCGCGCCGCCGGCCCCAGCCCGCCGATGTCGCGCCCCATCAGCCGCACCTCGCCGGCATCGGGGCGCAATTCGCCCATGATCTGAGCGATCAGCGTCGACTTGCCGGCGCCGTTGGGACCGATCAGCGCATGGATCTCACCCGCGCGCAGGTCCAGCGACACGGCGTCACTGGCCACGACCGCGCCGAAGCGTTTGGTAAGGCCGTGGATCTCCAGCACCGGCTCAGGCATGTGTCCGCCGCGGGGCAAGCACCCCGATCAAGCCGCCGCGCGCGAAGAGCACCACGACCAGCAGCAAAAGCCCCAGGAACACCTGCCAGTAGTCGCTGACCCCGCCCAGCAGATGCTCCAGCAGTATGAACAGCCCCGCCCCCGCCAGCGGCCCGCACAGCCGTCCGACACCGCCCAGAATCACGAAAACCATGATCTCGCCGCTGGTCTGCCAACTGAGCATCGCCGGGCTGACGAAGCGGTTGAGATCGGCATAAAGCGCGCCCGCCAGCGCGCAGATCGCGCCGGAAATCACGAAGGCGGTCAGGTGTACACCGAAGGGCCGGATGCCCACCGACACCGCGCGTTCAGGGTTTTGCCGCGCGCCCTCAAGCGCCAGGCCGAAGCGCGCGCGGTGCAGCATGGCGACAAGGCCGAGGGCGAGCAGCAGCAGCACCGCGCAGATGGCGAAGAACTGGATCGGATCAAAGGTATTGGTGCCGGGAAAGCGGTTGCGGACGTAGAACGACAGACCGTCCTCGCCGCCATAGGCCGGCCAGGAGATCGCGAAGTAGTACAGCATCTGGGCGAAGGCCAGCGTGACCATGATGAAATAGACGCCCGCGGTGCGCAGGCTCAGCGCCCCGATCGCCAGCGCCGCCAGCGCCCCGGCGATCATCGCCACCGGCCAGATCACCAGCATCTGATGGCTGCCCTCCAACGCGATGGGCCAGGTCAAAAGCGGTTCGAAAGTCGCTGCATGGCTGGCCAGGATGCCCGCGGCATAGCCGCCGATACCGAAGAACGCGGCATGGCCGAACGACACCAGCCCGCCCAGCCCCAGCGCCAGGTTCAGCCCGACGCCCGCCAGCGCGAAGATCGCCACCTTTGTGGCCAGGGTGATAACGAACGGCGCGTCCACGATCCATGCGATCAGCGGCACGGCGAAAAACACCGCCAGCAGGCCCGCGTTCAGCCAACCCTCGCGCATCACGAGGCTGCCGCGCCGTAAAGGCCGCGCGGGCGCAGAACCAGCACCGCCGCCATCAGGACGTAGATCAGCATCGAGGCCAGCGCCGAGCCGACCGCCCCGGCGCGCGCGGGCTCCATCACCGTGGCGAAGGCCACCGGCAGCAGCACCTTGCCAAGGGTATCGGTCAGCCCGACCAGCAGAGCGCCGACCAGCGCGCCGCGGATACTGCCGATGCCGCCGATGACGATGACGACGAAGGCCAGGATAAGAACCGGCTCTCCCATGCCGACCTGCACCGACTGGATGGTCCCCACCAGCGCGCCCGCCAACCCGGCCAGCGCGGCGCCCAGCGCGAAAACCACCGTGTAAAGCCGGTCGATATCGACGCCAAGCGCGGCGATCATCTCGCGGTCCGCCTCGCCGGCGCGGATGCGCATGCCCAATCGTGTCGCGCCGATCAGCCAGAAGAGACCCGCCGCAACGGCCAGCCCGATGCCGATGATCGCGAGGCGATAAAGCGGATAGTCGATGCCGCCCGGCAACCGCACAGCACCCTCCAGCGCTGACGGCACCGACAGGTACAGCGGAAACGACCCGAAGACCCAGCGCGTGGCTTCGGAAAAGATCAGGATCAGCGCGAAGGTCGCCAGCACCTGGTCAAGATGATCGCGCCCGTAAAGCCGCCGGATCACCACCCGCTCGACCAGCGCTCCCGCCAGCGCCGCCGCCGCAAGCGCCGCCGCCAGCCCGAGCCAGAACGACCCCGTCGCCTCTGCGGCGGCGGCACAGGCGAAGGCTCCGACCATGTAAAGCGATCCATGCGCCAGGTTGATCAGCCCCATGACCCCGAACACCAGGGTCAGGCCTGCTGCCATCAGAAACAGCATGACCCCGTATTGCAGGCCGTTCAGAACCTGCTCGATGATCAGGACAAGGCTCAACGGTCCGGCTTCTTCTCTTTGAAAATACGCATTTCTCGCGCGTGCAGAAAACGCTACCGCCGCAGTCTGACGTCGCCTCTCGGCTGGCCAAATCAGGAATGCGCGGTAGCGCTCATTTTGCTCGACGGCTCACATCGCGCATTCGGTGGCATAGGCGTCGGCGTGATCTTCCAGCGCTGTCGAAACGATCCTGTTGGTGAACACATCTCCCTCCTTGATCACCTCGCGGACATGGATGTCCTGGATCGGATGATGGTTCGGGCCGAAGGCGAAATCGCCGCGGACGCTGTCGAACTCGGCCGCCTTCAGTGCCGCGCGAAACGCGTCCTGGTCGGCGACATCCGCTTTTGCCATCGCCGACAACAGCAGGTTCGCGGTGTCGTAGCCCTGGCTGGCATAAAGCGACGGCAGGCGGCCGTATTCGGCCTGGAAGCCCGCAACGAAGGCCTTGTTGGCCGGGTTGTCGATGTCTTTCGACCACTGCGACGTGTTCTTCACGCCCAGCGCGGCCTCGCCCACGGCCTGCAGGATGCCCTGGTCGAACGAGAACGCGGGCCCCACGACCGGCAGGTCGACGCCCGATCCAGCGTATTGCTTGAGGAACGAAATCCCCATGCCGCCGGGCAGGAAGAAGAACACCGCGTCGGCGCCGCTTGCCCGGATCTGGGCGATCTCGGCAGCGTAATCGCTTTGACCGAGCTGGGTATAGAGCTCGTGCGCTATTTCGCCCTTGAAGTACCGCTTGAACCCGGTCAGCGCGTCCTGTCCGGCGGGATAGTTCGGGGCCAGGATGAAGGCGTTGGAATAGCCCGCGTCCGAGGCATAGGCGCCGGCTGCCTCGTGCAGGTTGTCGTTCTGCCAGGCGACGTTGAAATAGTTCTTGTGACAGCCCTTGCCCGCCAGCGCCGAGGGTCCGGCGTTCGGCGACAGGTAGAACTTGCCCTGCCCGGTGGCGGCGGGCACGACCGCCATGGCGAGGTTCGACCAGATGATGCCGGTCAGCACGTCGACCTTGTCGGACTGGATCATCTTGTCGGCCAACTGCACCGCGACATCCGGCTTGCGCTGGTCGTCCTCGATCACCAGTTCGACCTCGGCGCCGGCATCACCGGCCATCTTCAGCGCCAGTTGAAACCCGTCGCGCACATCGATGCCAAGACCGGCGCCGCCGCCCGATAATGTGGTGATCATGCCGACCTTGACCGGCTCGGCCTGCGCGCCTGCTGCAAGTGCGCCCATCGCAAGCGCACCCAGTGCCATACTTACAGCTTTCATTGCCATCTCTCCCTGTCCCGGACCCTTTGGCCCCGTTATCCTTCCGCGGTTTTCGCGGATCGCGCAGCGAAGGTCAAAGCCTGTTTCCGTCGACCACGTCTGATCCAATGGACGCGCCCTGCGGCGCGGCACCATGTTGAGGCGCTGCGCGCCGGGATGAACCGACCAAAGCGGCGTCACAACCACCGGGGTTCTTTCCGTTGCGTCGCAGCGGATTTGACCAAGTGGTCAAGCTTGCCAACTTGCCCCGCCCCGTGCGAGTTTGGGGCACGCCGAAACGCAGAAAGGCCGCGTCGTGCAAACCGATCCGAATATCCTGCAAAGCCCGACCGGAACCGATGCCGCGCAACTGCCGCAGGTGCACGAACCGCGCAATCCGGGGATGGCGCTGGACCTCGACTGGGTGATGTCGGCCCAGGCCAACACCTCCGCCATCGAACGCCGCGCCGCCACCCTGCCGGGGCGGCGGTCGGTCAAGAAGGACTACCAGGCCGCCTGGCTGCTGAAGGCGATCACCTGCATCGACCTGACCACGCTGTCGGGCGACGACACGCCCGGCCGCGTCCGCCGGCTCTGCGCCAAGGCGCGCCAGCCGGTGCGGCAGGACATTCTGGACGCGCTGGGCATGGGGCCGATCACCACCGGCGCGGTCTGCGTCTATCACGACATGGTGCGCGACCGCGGTGAGGCGCTGCGAGGGCACCGGCATCCCGGTCGCCGCCGTCTCGACCGGCTTTCCCGCCGGCCTGTCGCCGTTCCACCTGCGCGTCGCCGAGATCGGCGAGAGCGTCGACGGCGGGCGCGCGCGAGATCGACATCGTGATCTCGCGCCGCCACGTGCTGACCGGCAACTGGCAGGCGCTCTACGACGAGATGCGGGCCTTCCGCGCCGCCTGCGGCGAGGCGCATGTGAAGGCGATCCTGGCCACCGGCGAGCTGGGCACGCTTGCGCAACGTCGCCCGCGCCTCGCTGGTCTGCATGATGGCCGGCGCCGATTTCATCAAGACCTCGACCGGCAAGGAAAGCGTCAACGCCACCCTGCCGGTGCAGCCTGGTGATGATCCGCGCGATCCGCGACTACCACGAGCGCACCGGCTACCGCATCGGCTACAAGCCGGCGGGCGGCATCTCCAAGGCCAAGGACGCGCTGATCTACCTGGCGCTGATGAAGGACGAGCTGGGCGACCGCTGGCTGCAGCCCGACCTGTTCCGCTTCGGCGCCTCGTCCCTGCTGGGCGATATCGAACGCCAGCTCGAACATCACGTGACCGGGCGCTATTCGGCGGGCTACCGGCATCCGGCCGCGTGACATCGCGCTCGGCCCGACGGTCGGGATTTGCGTATTTGAAAAGAGAAGAAGCCATGAACGTTCCCGAGATCTTCGAAACCATGGACTACGGCCCCGCCCCCGAAAGCGCCGCCGAGGCGCTGGCCTGGCTGGTCGACGGCGGCGACCGGTTCGGCCATTTCATCGACGGCGCGTTGACCGCGCCGGGCGACGGCTTTCGCCTCGAAGAACCCGGCCACCGGCGAGGTGCTGGCGCACGTGTCGCCAGGCCACGCAGGCGGACGTCGACGCCGCCGTCGCCGCCGCCCGCACGGCGCAGCCGAAATGGGCGCAAGCCTGGGCGGGCACGGGCCGGGCGCGGTACCTCTATGCCCTGGCGCGGCTGGTGCAGAAGCACTCGCGCCTGTTCGCGGTGCTGGAGACGCTGGACAACGGCAAGCCGATCCGCGAAAGCCGCGATATCGACATCCCGCTGGTCGCGCGGCATTTCTACTACCACGCCGGCATGGCGCAGCTGCATGGACAGCCGAACTGCCCGGACCGCGAGCCGCTCGGCGTCTGCGGCCAGATCATCCCGTGGAACTTCCCGCTGCTGATGCTGGCGTGGAAGATCGCGCCCGCGCATCGCCATGGGCAACACCGTGGTGCTGAAGCCCGCCGAATACACCTCGCTGACCGCGCTGCTCTTCGCCGATCTCTGCCGCGAGGCCGGGCTGCCCACGGGCGTGGTCAACATCGTCACCGGCGACGGCGCGGTCGGCGAGATGATCGTGACCCATCCGGATATCGACAAGATCGCCTTCACCGGCTCGACCGACGTCGGCCGCCGCATCCGCGAGGCGACGGCCGGCACGCGGCAAGACGCTGACGCTGGAGCTGGGCGGCAAGTCGCCCTACATCGTCTTCGACGACGCCGACATCGACAGCGCCATCGAGGGTCTGGTCGATGCGATCTGGTTCAACCAGGGCCAGGTCTGCTGCGCCGGCTCGCGCCTGCTGGTGCAGGAAGGCATCGCCGAGCGCTTCTACGACAAGCTGCGCGCGCGCATGGACAAGCTGCGCGTCGGCGATCCGCTGGACAAGTGCATCGACATCGGCGCGATCGTCGACCCGGTGCAGCTGCAGACCATCACCGATCATGGTCGCAGGCCAGCGCGGGCGAGATCTACCAGCGCGCAGGTGCCGCTGCCCGAGACGCGGCTGCTTCTACCCGCCCGACGCTGATCACCGGCCTGCCGCCAGTCCGACCGGCTGATGCAGGAGGAGATCTTCGGCCCGGTGCTGGTCGCCACGACCTTCCGCACGCCGGCCGAGGCGGTGGAACTGGCCAACAACACCCGCTACGGCCTGGCCGCGACGGTCTGGACCGAGAACATCAACCTGGCGCTCGACGTCGCGCCGAAGCTGGCGGCCGGCGTGGTCTGGGTCAACGCCACCAACCTGTTCGACGCCGCCGCCGGCTTCGGCGGCGTGCGCGAAAGCGGCTTCGGCCGCGAAGGCGGCTGGGAAGGCCTGCGGGCCTATACCAGGCCCCGGCGCAAGGCGAAGGCGCTGAAGACGCGATCGACCGCCGTCGCCGCGCCCGAACAGCCCGCGCCGGAGCGGCCTCGACCGCACCGCCAAGCTCTACATCGGCGGCAAGCAGGCGCGGCCCGACGGCGGCTATTCCCGCGCCGTCTGGTCGCCCAAGGGCAAGCTGCTGGGGCACATGCCGGCTGGCCAACCGCAAGGACATCCGCAACGCGGTCGAGGCGGCGCAGGGCGCGAACGGGCTGGTCGCAAGACGCACCGGCCACCTGCGCGCGCAGATCCTCTACTACATCGCCGAGAACCTGGAGGCCCGCGCCGATGAATTCGCCGATCGCATCCGCGACATGACCGGCGGCCAGATCCAGGACCGCCCGCGCCGAGGTCGAGGCCAGCGTCGCGCGGCTGTTCACCTATGCCGCCTGGGCCGACAAGTACGACGGCGCCGCCAAGGGCGTGCCCCTGCGCGGCATCGCGCTGGCGATGAACGAACCGGTCGGCGTGATCGGGGCGTTCTGCCCCGACGACGCGCCGCTGCTGGGGCTGGTCTCGGTCATGGCGCCCGGCGATCGCCATGGGCAACCGCTGTGTGCTGGTGGCGTCGGAGCCGTATCCGCTGGCCGCGACCGATTTCTACCAGGTGCTCGACACCTCGGACGTGCCCGGCGGCGTGGTCAACATCCTGACCGGCAGCCACGACGAACTGGCGCCGACGCTGGCCGGCCACATGGATGTCGATGCGGTGTGGAGCTTTTCGTCCAGCGATCTGTCGGCAGAGATCGAGCGCCAGGCGGCGGGAACCTCAAACGGACCTGGGTCAACAACGGCCGCGCGCGCGACTGGTCTGGCCCCGAGGGCGAGGGCCGCGACTTTCTGGCGGCCGCCACCGAGGTCAAGACGATCTGGGTGCCCTACGGCGAGGGTTGATCCCGGTGCGCGACGGGACGGCCCGGCCATGCTCAGGCGGCATGCGAAGATGCGTGCCGCGCGTCATTGACGATTACGGCCAGCAGATAGACCGACAGGATCGCGGCGAAGAAGCACCAGACCGAAATGAAGGCATAGGCGAAGAAGGCATAGGTCAGGGCCAGCGACACCGCGACCATCAGGCCATATGCCTGTATCCGCCGGTCGCTGGAGGACACCAGCGCGCCGACCACGATAGCGGCGTAGAACAGGCGCAGCACGGTGCGGTTGACATAGCCGTCGTAGATCAGTGTCGTACGGTATTCGAGCGACAGGTTGACCAGTTCCATCCGCAGCCAGTCGCCGATCAGGAACGATGGCAGGAAGATCGACAGGCCGAATGCGAATCCGATCCCGGTCAGCACGCCCTGAAAGCGCCTGCGTGGCGGACTGTGCTCGATCATCCAGACGGCGAAGGGCACCCAGGCCAGCCAGAAGAAATGCGAAAAGAACAGGAAACCGCGAGACGCCATTGCGACCATGCTTTCCTGACCGCCCTGCAGTCCGATCCAGACGACGCCCTCGAAGCCCTGCTGGATGCCAAAGGCCAGCGGGAAGGCGGCGAAGGGCAGCCAGGCGGGATCCGACCGCGCGGACCTTGCCATCGCGTAGGCCCCCGTCGGTATCAAGGCACCGGCGAGTACGAAACTTGCTGTGGCGGAGAAACACATGGGCTTGCCCTTTCGGTCCAGTGTCGGACTGTTCGTCCCCAGCCTGCCTCGGTTCGGCATCTGTTCAATTGCGCTGCATCAATCCGCGCCGCTTGATCCCGGCGGTCTTGCTGCGGCCGGATCGTGATTGATGGACACGCCGCCCGGCATCCCTAAAGTGCTGCGGAAAACCCCCGGCAAAGGAGCCGCCCATGACCCGCACTGCCTTTTTCTGGGACGAACGCTGCTTCTGGCATGCGGGCGGCGATTATGCCTTCACCCTGCCGATCGGCGGCCTGGTGCAGCCGCTGGCCGCCGGCGGGCTGCCGGAAAGCCCAGAGACCAAGCGGCGGCTGAAGAACCTTCTGGACGTGACCGGTCTGATCGGCGATCTGGACGCGGCAAGCGCGGACCCGGCGACCGAGGAGGAATTGCGCCGCGTCCACCCGGCGGCATTCCTCAGGGAATTCAAAGCGCAATCGGATGCGGGCGGTGGCGAGATCGGCCTGCGCACCCCCTTCGCGCGCGGCGGTTTTGAATTGGCGGCGCTATCGGCGGGGCTGGCCAAGGCCGCGCTGTTCGCGGTGCTGGAGGGACGCGCGGGCAATGCCTATGCGCTGTCGCGCCCGCCCGGCCACCATTGCCTGCCCGACTGGCCCAACGGCTTCTGCCTGCTGGCCAACATCGCCATCGCCGCCCGCGCCGCCATCGCCGAAGGCAAGGCGGACCGCATCGCCGTGCTCGACTGGGACGTGCATCACGGCAACGGTACCGAGGCGATCTTCATCGACGACCCGGACGTGCTGACGATCTCGCTGCACCAGGAGCACAACTATCCCACCGACACCGGCGACGCCGACGTGCGCGGGACCGGCAAAGCGGAAGGCACCAACATAAACGTGCCACTGCCGCCCGGGGCCGGTCATACGACTTATCTGAACGCCATGGACCGCATCGTGATCCCGGCGCTTGAACGGTTCGCACCGGATGTCATCATCGTCGCCTGCGGCTATGACGCCGCCGCCATCGACCCGCTGTCCCGGATGCTGGCCACCGCCGGCACGTTTCGCCAGTTGACCGCCAGAATCAAGGTGGCCGCCGAAGACCTGTGCGACGGGAAACTGGTGCTGGTGCACGAGGGCGGCTATTCAGAAGTCTACGTGCCGTTCTGCGGCCATGCGGTGCTGGAAGAGATGTCCGGCAGCGCCATCACCGCCGCCGATCCTCTGGCCGAAACGTTCGCGGCGCGGCAACCGAACGCGCGGCTGCAGAGGCTCTATGACGAGATGCTGGACGAGATGGCGGCCTACCACCTTGAGGGTCGGAGTTAAGACATCTAGCGAACGTGGCAACAAGCCGCTTTGGGCCCACGCGGACCGACCCCCGCGCCGAAGCGTCGGCGGGCCCGTCGCGCAAGCCAGTTCAGGCATCGGCATAGTCGAAGTTCATCTTCACAAGCCTGCGCCAACGTCTCTGTCGGTGTGAATAGAAGCGTTTGGCGAACGCCGCGACGATGGGCGTAAGCGCCCCGGCATCAAGCACGACCCGGTCCGTATAGCGTGTGCCGTCGCCGTCCGCTTGCACTGTGACGAGATGATCCCAGCGCCTTATCCAAGAACTGTACCCGTTGTCCCGCAGGAACTTCAAACCGCCTTTTGCAGGGGGCCGGGATATGCTGACGACGTGATTTCCCAAGGGAAGGAACCCAAACAATCTTAGTCGGAATATGTGTTCGCCTTCCTCCCACCGGTCAGGAAGTTCTGCGGGTTCAACAGGTTCAAAGCATAAAATCGGATGCGCCACGAACATCAAAAGGTGGATCTTGTTTGCTTCGGTCCAAATCCGGTCCGAAGGAGCGTCTAAATGGGTTGTGATGACTATGGTTTTCATCGCCCCGGCGTCAAAGGTGGCTGCCTATCTCGAGATTTCAGCATAGGTCCGAATTCGAACTCTTTCACTGGTTTCTAGATCCACGCTTGCGCAATCGCGCCACACGTCCGTTGATCATCGGAAGGACCATCCGATAAAGCCATTGTTTGATCGGACCTACCTTGTTCAGATAATCAGGCCCGGCGTAAAAATCGGCTGGCTCATCCCATACCCCATCATCGCCCTCGACAGCGGCCATTTGCGAATAGTGTGCGCCATCCAGGACCAGGTCGGCGCTTGGGTCGCCGTTTGCTCGGCTCACGGAAAACCCGGTTTCCCAACCGCGTTTCTCCACTTCTTGCACAGCGGCGCGATGCAGCGGAAGATCGTTGATATAGGTGTCGACCGGATGCCATCGACCGTTCAGTTTCACCTCGATCCAGCTATGTGAAATCTGATCAGGCATCAGCCAGTACGCCAGCCCGGTCCAAAAACCGTGCTGTATCTTCTTGGAAATCTTCGAGAAGTGGATTCGCGCGGGAATGCCGCTTGCCTTGCACAAAGCCAGAAACAAGGCTCCTTTCGTATTGCATTGACCGTATCCACGCTCAATCGTCTGCGATGCCTTGACGAAATCCCCTTCCGGCGGAAAGGCAAACAGGATGTCATCCCGCACAAACAGGAAGATCCGTTCAAGAGCCTCGCTCGGGCTTCTTGCATCCGACGTCAGTCTTTTCGCATTCTGTGCAACGAGCGGGTGATCGAAATCTGCCAGTTTCTCCATGCCGCCTTGTTTCAGAGCCTTCGCCAGGGGGCGTTGATCCTGGTCAAGCCGTGATTGACGCTGACAGCGCATAGGCAGTGATCCGCGATGCAGCCAGGGCTCGCTTTTCAAGCGGCCGGTTCCTGATCAGCGTCCGTTGCGTCCGCAACGTGGGCCCTGAACGGCCGAAAGTTTAGCGGGCCTGAGCTTCCGCAGAAGGGCCGATTATCAGGTAGAGTCCGCCGTGTGGGAATTGGCGAATGACACGCCCCCCCTTGAAGCCGGCGCACGCTTGCCCGACATGGATGAAAACGGAGCCTTCATGCCAGACCCTAATGCCGCCGCGCTCGACTTCCTGCTGACCCGCCGTTCGCGCCCCGCCAAGACGCTGACCGGGCCGGTGCCGGACCGCGCAACGCTGACCACGCTGCTGACCGCCGCCTCGCGAAGCCCCGATCACGGCAAGCTTGAGCCCTGGCGCTTTCTGGTGCTGGAAAAGCCCGCGCTGGCCCGGCTGGCCGATCTGGTCCGCACCCGCGGCACCGCGCTGGGCCATGACGAAGAGATCGTCGCCAAGGCGATAAGGCAATACGCCGACGCCGACCTGGCCGTGGCCGTCGTGTCCTCGCCGAAGCAGTCGGAAAAGATACCGCAGATCGAGCAGACTTACTCTGCCGGCGCCGTCTGCCTGGCGTTGCTGAATGCGGCGCTGGCTGCGGGCTGGGGGGCGAACTGGCTCACCGGCTGGCCGGTGCACGACGCGGCGTTCCGGGCCGAGGGGCTGGGCCTTGCCGGCCACGAGACCGTCGCCGGCCTGATCCATATCGGCACCGAAACCGCCGCGCCGCCCGAACGCCCGCGCCCCGACATCGACGCGATCACCACCTGGGTCGACGCATGATCCTGTCGGATTTCTTCAAGGCAATCGGCCAGCTTGGCGATCCGCGGTTCCGGCGCGTACTGCTGCTGGGTCTCGCGCTGACGCTGATCCTGCTGTTCTCGGCCTATGCCCTTTTCGCGGGCTTCGTACAGTGGATCGTGCCCGACAGCCTCACGATCCCGATAATCGGCGAGATCACCTGGGTCGACGATTTCCTGTCCTTCGCCTCGATCCTGCTGATGCTGGGACTGTCGGTCTTCCTGATGGTGCCGGTCGCCTCGGCCTTCACCGGCGTGTTTCTCGAGGATGTGGCGCAGGCGGTGGAGGACCGGCACTACCCGGGCCTGCCGGCGACCGCATCGCCATCGTTCATCGACGGGTTGGTCGAATCGCTCAACTTCCTGGGGCTGCTGCTGGCGGCCAACATCGTGGCGCTGGTGCTTTACGCCTTCTTCATCCCGCTGGCCCCATTCATCTTCTGGGGGCTGAACGGGTTCCTGCTGGGGCGCGAGTACTTCCAGCTTGTCGCGGCGCGGCGGATCGGACGCCGCGCCGCGAAAGAGGCCTTCCGGCGCAACGTCGGACAGATCTGGATGGCGGGGCTACTGATGGCAGTGCCGCTGACCATTCCGCTGATCAACCTGCTGATCCCGATCCTCGGGGCCGCGACCTTCACCCACCTGTTCCACCGCCTCGACGCGAGCGGTTGAAGATGTCGAGATCCTCGACCGTGATCGCGCCCGAGATGATCACGCCAGCGATTATTGCCCACAGCACCAGCGCCACAGCCGTGACGATCAGGAAGGTGCGCTTGAGGTTCAGGTTCGCGGGCGCGCCGGCATGGGTGCCCGGCACGATCTTGCCCTCGTCGCCCTGGGTCCGCAGCCGCAGCGGCAACGTGACGAACAGCACCATGAACCATGTCACGGCATAAAGAACGAGGGCCGAGGTAACGCTCATACCTGTTCCAGTTCGACCAGGGTGCCGGTGAAATCCTTGGGGTGCAGGAACAGGACCGGCTTGCCGTGGGCGCCGATCTTCGGCTCGCCGTCGCCCAGGACACGCGCGCCCGCCGCGCGCAGCCGGTCGCGGGCGGCGCGGATGTCGTCGACCTCGTAGCAGATGTGGTGGATGCCGCCCGACGGATTCTTTTCCAGGAAACCGGCGATCGGGCTGAGCCGTCGCCCAGCGGGTGCAGCAGTTCGATCTTGGTGTTGGGCAACTGGATGAAAACGACCGTGACCCCATGGTCTGGTTCGTCCTGCGGCGCGCCGACGCGGGCGCCCATCGTGTCGCGGTACAGCGCCGAGGCCGCGTCGAGGTCGGGCACGGCGATGGCCACGTGGTTCAGGCGTCCGATCATCTGTCAAGGCTCCTCTGCTGCGCGCGCGTTATCCGGCGGGCGCGGTCGATGTGCAAGGGCCAGGACGCCGCAGGGCTCACGGTTAACCGGGGCGTAACCTCTCTGCGTCTTAAATGGCGTTATGCTCGCGAAAGGACTGCCAGATGCCGCTTACAATTGAACCACCGCCGCTTGGCGCCACGATGACCGCCGCCCGCCCGCTTGCCGGGATGACCATCCTCGTGGTCGAGGACAGCCGCTTCGCCTCGGAGGCGGTGCGCCTTCTGTGCCTGAAAAGCGGCGCCCGGATCAGGCGCGCCGACAGCCTGCGGGCCGCGCGAGCGGCACCTGGGCGTTTACCTGCCCAGCGTGGTGATCGTGGACCTGGGCCTGCCCGACGGCAACGGCCTGACGCTGATCGCCGACCTGGCGCAGGCCAGCCCGCGCATTCCGGTGATCCTGGCGACCAGCGGCGACGACCGGCAATTCATCGCGGCGCTGGAAGCAGGCGCGGACGGGACGCTTCTGAAACCGGTCGAAAGCCTGGCGGTGTTCCAGAACACGGTGCTCGACCCGCTGCCGGCAGAGCTGCGACCGAAAGGGCTGCGGCTGATGTCGGGGGAAATGGTGTCGCCCGATCCGATCGCGTTTCGCGACGACCTGGCGCATATCGCCGACGTGCTGACAACGTCAGACGACGAGGGGACGCTGGATTACGTGGCGCAATTCCTGACCGGCGTCGCACGCAGCGCCCATGACGAGGCGCTGGAATCGGCCGCCGAACTTCTGGCGGCCCGGCGGGGCGAGGGCGGTTCGTTCCGTTCGGACCTGGCGCGGGTCGCCGGGCTGTTGCAGGACCGGCTGGAAGGCCATGCCGCGATCTGACCCGTCGGGGTCCGGCGGCGGGCGTGATCCGGATGCGGCGCGTCCCGCGCCACACGATGATTTGCGCCGCGCCGGGCGCGTCGCGCGGGCGCACCGGCAACAGCGGCCAGCATGGTGGTACGGCGATACGCGCGGACGCCACGACCGGGCCGGGGCGACGCCCCCCGCAGGGCAAATGGCTTGGCGCGACACGCGCCTCGGCAAAGAATCGCCTGGCGCCCGGTCAGCCGTCTTGCTGCAGCGGGTCGCGGGCGAACAGGATCGGGGCGGTCAGTTCGGCAAGGCGGCACTTCTGCCTGCCGCGCTCGTCGAAGTTCTCCGGCGCAAGCCAAGTCTCGAACGCTGCCCTGAGGCTTGGCCATTCGCCGTCGACCGCCGCGAACCAGGCGGTGTCGCGGTTGCGGCCCTTGACGACAGTCGCCTGCCGGAACACGCCCTCGTAGCTGAACCCAAGGCGCTCTGCCGCGCGGCGCGAGGCGCGGTTGGCGGCGTTGCATTTCCATTCATAGCGCCGGTATCCCGCTTCGAAAGCCCAACGCATCATCAGGTACATCGCCTCGGTGGCGGCGCGGGTCCGTTGCAGCGCCGGGGCGAGGTTGATGTGACCGACCTCGATGCTGCCCGCGGCGGGCTTGATCCTGAGATAGCTGGCCACCCCGCCGCAGCGCCCCGCCGCACTGTCGAAGATCGCGTAGAAACGCGGATCCTCGCCCGAGGCGGTGCCGTCGATCCAGTCGAGATAGGCGGCCTCGGTGGCGAAGGGCCCGTAGGGCAGGAAATCCCAGATTGCGTCGCTGGCGAGGTTCGCGGCATGCAGCGCTGGCCCATGGCGCGCCCGGTCCAGCCGTTCGAGGCGGGCGTAGCGGCCTTCGAGCACTGCCGCGTCTGGCCAGCGCGGCGCCGTCCAGTCCGACAAGTCCCGTGGCGTGGTCATCATTTCGCCCCGTTTCGCCGCGCTTTCGCCCTGCATCGGGCGAAGATTCACGATTTTCCACAAAGTTCCGACGAAGTCCTGCGCCACAAACCGGGTCGACGCAAGACATCCACAGCATGGACAGCCGCGATGGTCGACCAGATACGCCAGATCACCGAGAACCCGCACCTGCGGTCCACCCTGGACTGGGCGGTGTTCACTCTTGGTGCGCTGTCGCTGACCATCGCGATCGGCGCCACGATCCTGAACCATACCGGAAGCCAGCGGTCGGACGTGGCAACCGTCACCGACCTGACCGCCGGATAGGGCGGACCGGCCCGAGGCTAGCTAACGGGCATCATCGGCGGCTACGCCACAATCCGCGGATCATCCTCCATCGCCAGCCCGGGAAACACCGTGCGCTCCAGCACGCCCCGGTCGATGCCGTATAGCCCGCGCATCGCCCAGGCCGCATAGGCGCGCACGTCGGCAGTCGGCATCAGATCCCGGCGGTCGTAAAGGTCGGCCTCGGCCAGACCGGGCCAGCGCCCGTAGACCCGGCCGCCGCGCAGCGCGCCGCCGGCCAGCAGCATCGCCCCGCCGGTGCCGTGGTCGGTGCCTTTGGTGCCGTTC
This sequence comes from uncultured Alphaproteobacteria bacterium, assembly GCA_963768205.1. GTDB lineage: Bacteria > Pseudomonadota > Alphaproteobacteria > Rhodobacterales > Rhodobacteraceae > JAHELH01. Next base: position 604,857 of record CAVYHB010000004.1, read on the forward strand.
TCGCGCGCGGTGCGGCCGAACTCGGTCATCGCCAGCACCGCGGTTTTCGCCCACAGCCCGCCCAGTTCGTCCTGCAGCGTCAGGATCGACCGGCCCAGCGCGTCCAGCGCCCGGCCCAGACCGCGTGCCTGGCCCTGGTGCGTGTCCCATCCGTTCAGCGAATAGGCCGCGATCCGGGTCTCGCCGCGCAGCCGGTCTGCAGCGAAGGCGGCCAGCGGATCGCGCCGGTCGCCGCCGGGCAGCGGCGGCAGGTTGCTGCGGTCCGTCACTGCGGCCAGTTCCATGCCCTCGACCGCCGCCGGAGAGAACAGCGGATCGCGGGCATAGATCCGGGCCAGCAATTGTTCGGTCTCGGGCGTCAGTTCGACATCGACATCGGGCGACCAGCGCCGCGCCGGGGCCAGCCCGGCGAGGACCCGCATCTCGTCCTTGCCGACGGCATAGGCGGTTTCGGCCTCGACGCCCGGCATCGCGTGCAGGAACCGGTTCAGCCAGCCGCCGCGCGGCCCGGCGCCGACATCGGCGGTCCCGGCCTCGAGCAGGTCCTGGCCGTCGAAATGGCTGCGCTTGTCGCGATAAGGGGTCGAGATGGCATGGACAAAGCCCAGCTCGCCGCGCTGCCACAGCGGCCAAAGCGGCGAAAGGCGCCCGTGCATCGCGAAGAACCCGTCGAGATCGAGCGCGCCGTTCTCCGGGCCGACCGCCAGGCTGCTGCGATAATCGGCCAGCAGCGGGTCACCATAGGGCTGCACCGCGTCCAGCCCGTCCATCGCGCCGCGCAGGATGATTACCACCAGCCGCGGTTCCCACGGGGCGGCGGCGAAGGTCATCGTGCTGAGCCAGGGGTGCGCGGCGACCGAGCAGGCCCCGGCCAATCCGGCCCGCAACAGGCCGCGCCGGGTTGGCATCGGTTTGGTCATGACGACCTCCTCATCGGCGGTTGAATTCGGCGGAGGCCAGGACCAGCCCGACGCCCTCGGCCCGGGTGGCGGCGGCGCTTGCCGCCCAGGTCAGCGTCTCGCTCGCGGCGTCGCCAAGGGCCGTGCGCACGAAGTCGCGCGGGTCGGGCGGTCCGCCGGGCGCGCGCCGTGCAACCTGCATCGCCCAGCCGATGCGCGAGGCCAGCCCATGCGGCTGGATCCAGGCGTTGGCGGTGTCGGGCCAGCCGTCCGGTCCGGGCGGCTCCTGGTAGGTCTGGCCCATCTGGCGCAGGCTGCCGAGCATTATCTTGCGGACCCGGTTCGGCGCGTAGTCCAGCAGCGCCTCGGCCCGGATATCCAGCGCCCGAAAGCTGGTCGCCATGAACTCGACCGGCTGCTTGACCTTGGCGCCGAACCCCGACCAGGACGCCGGGTGATCCAGCATCGCCGCGTAGACCGGCGCCAAATGCCCGCCGCTGTCGCGCCAGGCCCGGGTCATCTGCGCCACCAGTCCGGGCTCTGGCACGTCGGCCACGAAATGCGCCGCAAGCTTGGCGCAAAGATGCGCCGCGGTCGCCGGATGCGCGGCCAGGTCCTCGAGCACCGCGTGGATATCATCCAGCGTCGCCCGGCCCCCGCCATAGCTGTTGCCCAGGACGGTTTCCGCCCCAGGCTCGGCGCGGCCGGGATCGAAGAAACCCGCCTTCTGGATGTTGAACGATAGCCCGGTGAGCAATTCCGCGAACTGGGTCACGTCGGCCTGCGCGTAGCGCGCCCCGACGCCCAGCGTGTGCAGTTCCAGCACCTCGCGCGCCAGATTCTCGTTCAGGCCCTGGCCGGTAGCCTTGCCGACCGAAGAATTCGGGCCGACAGAATACTGCTGGTCGAGATAGACCAACATGAACGGATGCGTCACCGCCGCCTTCAGCATGTCGGCGAAGCGACCCGCCAGGTGCGGGCGGATCGCCGCATCGGCATAACCGCCAGGGGCGGCGTCCAGCAGCGAGGTTCGCGAGCGGGTGGTGAAGTGATTGGTCCAGAACCGGTGCAGACGTTCGCGGAACGGATCGTCGGTTTCGACGCAGCGGATCATGTCGCTGAGGAAATTGCCGGCGTGGGCCTCGCGGATCCGCACCCGCCATTCCTTGACCGCCGTCGCCCCGGCCTCGCCGTTCTTCTTCCTGGACTTGCGCGCCGCCTGAAGGCTGCGCCCCGCATCCAGCGCCGCCTCAAAAGAGATCATCGGCCATTGCGCCGCCATCCGGTCCGGTCCCGACAACCGCTTGAGCATCTCTGTGGGATCGACCGGGCTGCCGCGCGACGGATAACCCATGCCGAAACGCACCAGCGCGTAGGTCTGCGGGCCAATCGGTGTGTCGAACGGCGTCATTGCGCCTCTCCCCGGTGCTGCTCGGGCCACTGGCGCAACCCTACCAAAGGCGGGGCGCGCGCGATAGCGAAGAAAGCGTGATCGGCGCGTCTCTGCGCGGCGGTGCACAGGTGGAACTCATACGCCGGGCACGGCGTTACCATCCGAATGACCCTCAACCACGGAGCTTGCCATGCCCTCGATCTATGACGCCATCCGCCAGGACCACGAGGACCACCGCGCCCTGCTGGACCGGCTGGAAAAGACCGAAGGCGACAGTCCCGACCGGCGCGAGGCCTGGAACCGGTTCTACTACGAGGTGAAGTCCCACGCCGCCGCCGAGGAAGAGACCTTCTATTCCAAGCTGATCTCGAAGACCTGGGGTCAGGACGCGGCGCGCCATTCGGTGCACGAACACCAGCAGCTCGACGATCTTATGGAAGAGCTGAACGACATGGATATGTCGAGCCCGGGCTGGTTGCAGAAGTTCAAGAAACTGCGGCACGACTACGAGCACCACATCGACGAGGAAGAAGACGAGGTGTTCGAGCGCGCGCGCCGGGAAATCGACGACAGCGAGATCGACGGTTACGGTGACCGCTTCCTTGCCCGCAAGAAGGAAGAGCGCGCGCTGGTGGATGAAAAGGTGAAGGACAGCCTGGAGGATTGAGGTGACGCCGGGGTTAACGATTGCGAAAGCGGCGATGTTCTACTAATGTTCACATGGCAGCAGGCCGAAAGTGACGCTAGATGTTGGACATGTCGAATTGCCCCTCGCAAGACCTGACAAATTTCCTGGGTGACAGCCGTTTTGCGACGGTCATGGCCGACCCGCCCTGGCGGTTCACCAACCGCACCGGAAAGGTCGCCCCCGAACACAAGCGCCTGGCCCGCTATCCGACCATGACGCTGGACGACATCTGCGCGCTGCCGGTGGCCGCGCATGTCGAGGAAACGGCGCATTGCTACATGTGGGTGCCGAACGCGCTGCTGCCTGATGGCCTGAAAGTGCTTGACGCCTGGGGGTTCGAGTACAAGTCGAACATTATCTGGCACAAGATCCGCAAGGACGGCGGATCGGACGGTCGCGGCGTCGGGTTCTACTTCCGCAACGTGACAGAGATACTTCTGTTCGGAACACGCGGCAAAAACGCGCGCACTCTGGCACCGGGCCGCAGGCAGGTGAACCTGTTCGGAACACGCAAAAGAGAGCATTCGCGCAAACCGGACGAGCAATACGACATCATCGAAAGTTGTTCCTGGGGCCCGTATCTTGAGTTGTTCGGGCGCGGGATGCGCAAGAACTGGACGGTCTGGGGCAATCAGGCGGATGCCGATTACAAGCCGACCTGGAAAACCTACAGCTACAATTCATCGCTGGCGGCTGAATAGACTTTTGCACGGCCCGTTCGGGTGACACCGGCGCAAGCGCCCGCATCAGATCAGCAGATTATCGTCCGGCGTCACCGGCACATCGGACAGAACCGAAGCCGGCAATCCGATCAGCAGCAGCGGGCAAGGGTTGCCAACCCCGCGGGCAACCCGGTCCTCCAGCTTCGCCCAATGCGTGGTGGCAGGCCCGAACTTGTCGGCCACGAACTGTCGCGCGAAGGCCTCTGAAAACGGTGCCCCGCGGGCCACCGACCGCGCCACGGCCTCGCGCTGACGTGTGGTGCGGTCCTTCATGCCCCAATCGGCAAATCCCTCCTCGTCTTCGATCCCTTGATCTTCGATGAAGCTTTGCACCAGTCCTAGCATCGCTGCCTGCAACGACGCGCCGCGTGTCACCACGATACCCACGGAAATTGCCGATTGCGCATGAAGCCGCTGGAAATTCTCCAAGTCCCGATCGAAAAACGGGTCCTTGTTGTTCCACTCTATCTCAAGGGCCAGCGTGCCCGCCGACCCGCGCCGTACATGGTCGATCTCGTGGCTCTGCGCCTGCCGCACCACGCCGTCGATCTTGGTCTCGGTCGTGAAATGGTGCTTGCGCCACCCTGCACCGGCCAACTTGCGACGCAACCTTTGCGTCGACGGTGCCTCGCCGCCGCCCGAGCCGATCAGTTCAGCGGTGCCCAGCCGGAACGCCGCAAGTGCGGCGACCAGTTCCGCCGCCTCGTCCGGGAAATCGAGGCTCAGGATCGCACCGGCATGGTTGCGCCTCGCCAGATCGAAGCCCAGGTCGCGCAGCCGGTCCAGCATCAATCCTCCTTCGGCAGCACCCGCAGCCGCAACTCGCGGAGCTGTTCGTTCATCGGCTTCGCTGGGCGCGCCCATCATCAGGTCCTCGGCGCGCTGGTTCATCGGGAACATGATGACCTCGCGGATGTTGGCCTCGTCGGCCAGCAGCATCACGATCCGGTCGATGCCCGCGGCACAGCCGCCGTGCGGCGGCGCGCCGTAGCGGAAGGCGTTGACCATGCCGCCGAAGCGGGCCTCGACCTCGTCCGCGGCCGATAGCCGGCGATCTCGAAGGCCTTGAACATGATCTCGGGCTTGTGGTTCCGGATCGCGCCCGACGACCAGTTCATAGCCGTTGCAGGCCAGATCGTACTGATAGCCCAGCACCTCCAGCGGATCGCCGTCCAAGCGCCTCCAGCCCGCCCTGCGGCATCGAGAACGGGTTGTGGCGAGAAGTCGATCCGCCGGTCTCGTCGTCCTTCTCGTACATCGGGAAATCGACGATCCAGCAGAAGGCGAAGCGGTCCGTGTCGGTCAGGCCCAGCTCCTCGCCGATCACGTTGCGCGCGCGGCCCGCGACGGCCTCGAACGCGCTCCGGCTTGCCGCCGAGGAAGAACGCCGCGTCGCCCACGCCGAGGCCAAGCTGCTGGCGGATCGCCTCGGTCCGCTCGGGGCCGATGTTCTTGGCCAGCGGCCCCGCGGCCTCCAGCCCTTCGCCCTGATCACGCCAGAAGATATAGCCCATCCCCGGCAGACCCTCTTTCTGGGCAAAGGCGTTCATCCGGTCGCAGAACTTGCGCGACTGCCGCCGCCGGGCGCGGGGATGGCGCGGATCTCGGTGCCGTCCTGCTCCAGCAGCTTGGCGAAGATCGCGAAGCCGGAGCCGCGGAAATGCTCGGACACGTCCTGCATCTTGATCGGGTTGCGCAGGTCGGGCTTGTCGGTGCCGTACCACATCGCCGCGTCGGCGATAGGAGATCCGCGGCCAGCTCGGCGTCGACCTTGCGGCCGCCGCCGAACTCCTCGAACACGCCGCGCATCACCGGCTCGATCGCGGCGAAGACGTCGTCCTGCGTGACGAAGCGACATCTCGAGGTCGAGCTGGTAGAAATCGGTGGGCGAGCGGTCGGCGCGCGGGTCTTCGTCGCGGAAGCAGGGCGCGATCTGGAAATAGTTGTCGAAGCCCGACACCATGATCAGCTGCTTGAACTGCTGCGGCGCCTGCGGCAGCGCGTAGAACTTGCCCGGATGCAGGCGCGACGGCACCAGGAAGTCGCGCGCGCCCTCGGGCGACGACGCGGTGATGATCGGCGTCTGGAACTCGGTGAAGCCCTGGTCCCACATCCGCTTGCGCAGGTCGCGCACCACGTCGCGAGCGCAGCATGATGTTGTCGTGCAGCTCCTCGCGGCGCAGGTCGAGGAAGCGGTAGCGCAGGCGGGTTTCCTCGGGATATTCCTGCTCGCCGAACACCTGCAGCGGCAGTTCGTCGGCGGCGCCCAGCACCTCGATCTCGCGGATGAAGACCTCGATCTCGCCGGTCGGGATCTTCGGGTTCACCAGGCTCTCGTCGCGCGCCTTCACCTCGCCGTCGATGCGGATGCACCATTCGGCGCGGACCTTCTCGACCTCGGCGAACGCCGGGCTGATCCGGGTCGCAGATCACCTGCGTCATGCCGTAGTGGTCGCGCAGGTCGATGAACAGCACGCCGCCATGGTCGCGCACCCGGTGCACCCAGCCGGCCAGGCGGACGGTCTCGCCCGACGTCGGACGCGGGTAAGTTCGGCGCAGGTATGGCTGCGATAGGCGTGCATGGTGCGGGTCCCTTCGGGGGCGTTGCGAATTCGATCAGGGGTACACCGCGACGGCGCGGGGAAGTCAAGCCGGGCTCGGCGTCCCGACAGCCTGCGACGTTGCGAAATATGGACAAGCCGCATGATTTTTGGCAGATTGCCCTCGTTTTCAAGCCCCTGTGCACCGACGGGGTTTCGCGGCTTGCGTCCGGAGTGTCGGTGCCGGGGATCGCCGAGCGAGGGTGATATGTGGGCGGCGCTGCTTGCAAAGGCGATGGACACCATGGTGCGCCACGGCACCCTGGTCATGACGCTGTGGGATGGCACGACGACGCGCCATGGCGACGGCACCGGTGAGCCGGTGCATATCACGTTTCACGACCGGGCCGTCGTGCCGCGCGTCCTGCTGAACCCGGAACTGGCAGTGCCCGAGGCCTATGTCGATGGCCGGATGAGCATCGAGGGCGACGATCTGCGCGGGTTTCTCGGGCTGGCGATCAGGAACATGGTCCGGGGCAACCGTACCCCTTGGCAAACGGTGCTGGCGAAGGCCCGGATCGCCCTGCGCAAGCTGCGGCAGTGGAATCCGATGGACCGCGCGCAACGCAACGTGGCGCATCACTATGACCTCGATGGCGGGTTCTACGATCTCTTTCTCGACGCCGACAAGCAGTATTCCTGCGGCTATTTCCTGACGCCCGAGGATACGCTGGACCAGGCGCAGGCCCAGAAGAAGGCCCATATCGCGGCCAAGCTGCTGCTGAAGCCCGACATGCGCGTGCTGGATATCGGCTGCGGCTGGGGCGGCATGGCGATCACGCTGGCGCGCGACTACGGCGCGCGCGTGCTGGGCGTCACGCTGAGCGCCGAGCAACACAAGGCCGCCACCGCCCGGGTGGCGCAGGCGGGCCTGCCGGACCGTGTCGAAATCCGGCTGGCCGACTACCGCACGGTCGCAGGGCCGCTTCGATCGCATCGTCTCGGTCGGCATGTTCGAGCATGTCGGCGTGCCGCATTTTCGCGAGTATTTCGGCCATGTCCGCGACAGGCTGGAACCTGACGGCGTGGCGCTGATCCATTTCATCGGGCGGGCCTTTCCGCCCGGCTACACGCATCCCTGGATCCAGAAGTACATCTTTCCCGGCGGCTATATCCCGGCACTGTCGGAAACCATGGCGGCGGTCGAGAAGGAAGAGCTGTGGGCCACCGACATCGAGGTCTGGCGGCTGCATTATGCCGAGACGCTGCGCCATTGGGACGACCGGTTCCTGGCCAACCGCGACCGGGTGATTGCGCTTTACGACGAGCGGTTCTTGCGGATGTGGCGGTTCTACCTGCTGGCTGCCGAGGCGACCTTCCGCAATTCCAAGCAATGCGTCTTTCAACTGCAACTGACCCGAAAACAGGACGCGGTGCCGCTGACCCGGGATTACCTGTACCGCGCCGGGGCCACGCCAATGCAACAGGCGGCGGAATAGCCGGTCAGGGCGATTGCCGCCGCCAGGGCCCGCCGCTATCAAGGCCAAAACCGGGACGGCGGTCGTGCAGGACATCCAAATTGACAGGCGCGATCTTGTGCTGGGCGGCATCGTCCTTGGCTTGTGGGCCGTCTGGACCATTGCCCGCTACCAGGGTCACTGGCCGCCCGACCTGTCGGCGCTTTACATGGCGGCGCGGTTCTACGGGCAGGGCGAGTTTGCCGAAGTCTACGCCAGCCCGGCGCGGTTCTTCGGACAGGATTTTCCGCAAAGCTGGGTGAACGCCGTCGCGGCGCTCGGCCATCCGGGCGAGGATACCTTCCCCTACATCTACCCGCCGCTCTGGGCCGCGCTGTTCTCGCCGATTGCCACTCGCGTCGGCCCGCAGGCGTTCTTCGACGGAGCCTATGTCGTGCAGATCGCCCTGCTGGCGTCGATGCCATGGCTCGCGTGGCGGATCGTGCGGCCGGGCCTCGGGTTTGCCGCCTTTGCGCTGATCTCTGCGGTGTTGCTGGAAACCTCGGTGATCTCGGCCCATGCGCTGTTTCACAACCAGCCGCAGATCACCGTCGGTTTCCTGGTCTTGCTGGGCTTCGAGCGCCTGCGCACCGGACATGCCGTTACGGCGGGCCTGATCCTGGGGGTCGCCGCGGCGATGAAGCTGTCGCCGCTGGTGCTGGTCGTGATCTTCGTGGCCGAACGGCAATGGCGCGGGGCGGCTGCCGCCCTGGCGGCCTTCGCGGCACTGGCGCTCTTGAGCCTCGCCGTCGCGGGGCCGGAACTGCACCGTATCTTCCTGACCAAGCTCGACCTTGTCGGCGCGGTGATGATCGTCTGGGATCTCAACATCTCGCTGCGCTCCGCCATCTTCCAGATCAGCGAGGTGATTGCCGGTCGGACCTATCCCGATCCGTCGCCGACACCGCTTCTGCTGCCGCTGCCCGGCTGGATCGGCACCCTGTGCACCGCGATCTTCGCAGCCGCAGGTGCGGCGATGCTGTACCTCACACGAAATGCCGGCAACGCCCGGCTTGGCCACCGCCTTGCCGCCGGGTTCCTGCTGCTTACGCTTTGCGGACCGCTCAGCTGGACGCATCACTATCTGATCGCACTGATCCTGCTGCCGGGCCTTTTCGGCGCGCTGAAACCCGCCGCTGCGACCGTCATCATTCTCGGCTACGGCGTGCTGTTCTCCAACTTCCTGTCGCCGCATCTCAAGACCGCCTTCGGCCCCGCCAACGTCGCGCCGCTGCTGCTCGTGGCCGCAATGTGTCTTCTGACACTGATCTTCACCCTTGGCGCCCGCAAATCCACACCCGGTTAGCCTTGCACCCAACGGCCCACGAACTATAACCGCGCCAATTTGCGCGCGCTGCCGCCGCCGCTGCCAGTCAGGACCGGACACATGCCGAAAAGAACCGATATCAAGTCGATCATGATCATCGGCGCCGGGCCAATCGTCATCGGGCAGGCCTGCGAATTCGACTATTCCGGCGCGCAGGCCTGCAAGGCGCTGCGCGAGGAAGGCTACCGCGTCATCCTGGTCAACTCGAACCCGGCGACGATCATGACCGACCCGGGGCTGGCCGACGCCACCTATATCGAGCCGATCACCCCCGAGATCGTCGCCAAGATCATCGAGATCGAGCGCCCCGACGCCCTGCTGCCGACCATGGGCGGGCAGACCGGGCTGAACACGTCGCTGGCGCTGGAAGAAATGGGCGTGCTGGAGAAATTCGGCGTCGAGATGATCGGCGCCAAGCGCGAAGCCATCGAAATGGCCGAGGACCGCAAGCTGTTCCGCGAGGCGATGGACCGGATCGGCCTGGAAAACCCCAAGGCCACCATCGTCACCGCCCCGAAGAAGCCGAACGGCAAGTACGACATCAACGCCGGGCTGCAGGAGGCCATCGACGCCATCGAATACGTCGGCCTGCCCGCCATCATCCGCCCCGCCTATACCCTTGGCGGCACCGGCGGCGGCGTCGCCTACAACCGCGAGGATTACGAACACTACTGCCGCTCGGGCCTCGACGCCTCGCCGGTCGGCCAGATCCTGATCGACGAGTCGCTGCTCGGCTGGAAAGAATTCGAGATGGAGGTGGTGCGCGACACCGCCGACAACGCCATCATCGTCTGCTCCATCGAAAACGTCGATCCGATGGGCGTGCATACCGGCGATTCGATCACCGTCGCGCCCGCCCTGACGCTGACCGACAAGGAATACCAGATCATGCGCAACGGCTCTATCGCCGTGCTGCGCGAGATCGGGGTCGAGACCGGCGGCTCCAACGTGCAATGGGCGGTGAACCCCGCCGACGGCCGCATGGTGGTGATCGAGATGAACCCGCGGGTGTCCCGCTCCTCGGCGCTGGCCTCCAAGGCCACCGGCTTCCCCATCGCCAAGATCGCCGCCAAGCTGGCCGTCGGCTACACGCTTGGACGAGCTGGACAACGACATCACCAAGGTCACGCCGGCCTCTTTCGAGCCGACCATCGACTATGTCGTCACCAAGATCCCGCGCTTCGCCTTCGAGAAGTTCCCCGGCAGCCGAGCCCAACCTGACCACCGCGATGAAATCGGTGGGCGAGGCCATGGCGATCGGCCGCACCATCCACGAGTCGCTGCAAAAGGCGCTGGCGTCGCTGGAAACCGGCCTCACCGGCTTCGACGAGATCGCCATCGAGGGTGCCGCTGACCAGGGCAAGCCCGCCGTCATCGCCGCGCTGAGCAAACAGACCCCCGACCGCCTGCGCGTCATCGCCGAGGCGATGCGGTTCGGCCTTTCCGACGACGAGATCAACGCCATCACCGCCTTCGATCCCTGGTTCCTCGCCCGCATTCGCGAGATCGTCGAGGCAGAGCACGAGGTCCGCGAAAACGGCCTGCCCGACACTGCAGACGGCCTGCGCCACCTGAAAATGATGGGCTTCACCGACGCCCGCCTCGCCCATCTCACCCACCGCTCCGAGGCCGACATCCGGGCCACCCGGCTGGGCCTGGACGTCAAGGCTGTCTTCAAACGCATCGACACCTGCGCCGCCGAATTCGAAGCCCAGACGCCCTACATGTACTCGACCTACGAGGCCCCGTTGATGGGCGAAGTGGAATGCGAGGCGCGGCCCTCCGACCGCAAGAAGGTCGTCATCCTCGGCGGCGGCCCCAACCGGATCGGCCAGGGCATCGAGTTCGATTACTGCTGCTGTCACGCCTGTTTCGCGCTGACCGACGCGGGCTACGAGACGATCATGGTCAACTGCAACCCGGAAACGGTCAGCACCGACTATGACACATCCGACAGGCTCTACTTCGAGCCGCTCACATTCGAACACGTCATGGAGATCCTGCGCGTCGAGCAGGACAACGGCACCCTGCATGGCGTGATCGTGCAGTTCGGCGGCCAGACCCCGCTGAAACTCGCCAATGCCCTGCACGAAGCGAACATCCCGATCCTCGGCACCACGCCCGACGCCATCGACCTGGCCGAAGATCGCGAGCGGTTTCAGGCGCTGGTCGAAAAACTCGGACTTGCACCAACCGAACAATGCCATCGCCTCGCACCGACGCCCAGGCCTTCGCCGCCGCCGACAAGATCGGCTTCCCGCTGGTGATCCGGCCCTCCTATGTCCTCGGCGGCCGCGCCATGGAAATCGTCCGCGACCACGCGCAACTGGAACGCTACATCAACGAGGCTGTCGTCGTTTCCGGCAAGTCCCCCGTCCTGCTCGACAGCTATCTGTCCGGCGCGGTCGAGGTCGATGTCGACGCCCTGTCAGACGGCGAAAACGTCCACGTCACCGGCATCATGGAACACATCGAAGAGGCCGGCGTGCACTCGGGCGATTCCGCCTGCTGCCTGCCGCCCCACACGCTGCCGATGCGGCCATCGTCGCCGAGATCGAGACCCAGACCATCGCGCTGGCCAAGGCCCTGCACGTCGTCGGCCTGATGAACGTGCAGTTCGCGGTCAAGGACGGCACGATCTACCTCATCGAGGTCAACCCCCGCGCCTCGCGCACCGTCCCCTTCGTCGCCAAGGCCACCGACAGCGCCATCGCCTCCATCGCCGCCCGGCTGATGGCGGGCGAGCCCTTGTCGAACTTCCCCCTCCGCGCGCCCTACCCGCCCGGCACCTCGCCCGACGACCCGCTGCCCCTGGCCGACCCGATGACGCTGGCCGACCCCGCGATGCCGTGGTTCTCGGTGAAAGAGGCCGTCCTCCCCTTCGCCCGCTTCCCCGGCGTCGACACTTTGCTGGGTCCGGAAATGCGCAGCACCGGCGAAGTCATGGGCTGGGACCGCTCCTTCCCGCAGGCCTTCCTCAAGGCGCAGCTTGGGGCGGGCACCGACCTGCCGACCTCCGGCGCGGTCTTCATCTCGATCAAGGACGCCGACAAGACCCCCGACCTGATCGAAACCGCCCGCATCCTGACCAGCCTCGGCTTCACCCTCACCGCCACCGGCGGCACCGCGGCCTTCCTGTCGCGAGGCCGGGTTCGAGACCACAGTGATCAAGAAAGCCTACGAGGGTCGGCCCAACGCCGTCGATCTGCTGAAAGACGGCGGCATCGCCCTGGTGCTGAACACCACCGAGGGCGCGCAGGCGGTCGAGGACTCCCGCTCCATGCGCAACGTCGCCCTGATGGACAAGATCCCCTATTACACGACCCTGGCCGGGTCTTATGCAGCAGCGCAGGCGATGCAGGCGCGGCAGGAGGGGGAGATCAGGGTGCGGAAGTTGCAGGGGTGAACGGTTATTGATCTTGGAATATTGGGTGCTGCAAGTAGCCCTGCTCCCAAAGCACGCGCTTAAATTCGTCCAGCACGCCGGGAACCTTGAAATACTTCATGTACCGTTTGATCTCGCCGATTTGTTCTCCAAAATCGCTCGCGAGATAATAGGCGGACGTACCTTTCAAAAACTCGGTCCAAGGTACTAGCAGCATCGTAGCAAAAAGTTCTGCTTCCAGTTCAGTGATCGAGTCGACAATCTGCTCAACCTTCGGGACAAAATCTTGTTCTAGAACTCCGGATTCAAAAGGAAGGATATGCGAGCTTTCCTGAGGCACGAATACTACCCCGTTGCCCTTGTCCAACCTTTCTGCGTGCAAAATATGGTGCGCCAGTTCGTGCCCAAATACATGACGCAAAAAATGCACACCGCGACACATTTGGCTGTATAGACGTTGGTGCGCGTAGATTGTGTGTCCACTTGCGCTACCAATAATACATGCAAAGGCCCCACCAGCGACTTCTGGCATTGCATCTACAATGTCGATATCAAATCTTTCCGATTTCGCACTTTGGTATTCTAGCAGATGTCCGACGTCTAGCTTCGCACCATTTTCACAGACTTGATTTCTCAGAGATTCAGAAGTCAGGCAAATCTCTACGAACCTTTTCGGACCCAATTCGCCTAACTCTGGGCGCTTCCATTTTCTATTCTTTGTCTTCTTAGAAAGTGAATAGCTACTCGAGAATTCAATTGTGGACAAATCCAACTTTGAATTCTTCTGCAATATGTCCTCGATCTTTGCGACAACATCAGCGGAGAAATTTTCACCATACTCTGCTATTAAGGCAAGGAGTCGGTCATGTGGCAAATTTTTTGATTTCAACGTATGTCGAGTATTTGAATAGCTAGAAAGCATTCTCAATTTGTGCGCTTCTTCGCCATTTTCTGATAGGACTCGGATGTACTTGTTCACGATATCATCATTAATACTGAAGCTCTCTGATACTCCATTTGGCTTACCCGGGTCACATGTTCGCCAATTAGCTCTGCGAATTTAGTTTGGTTCAACCCTTTTTCAGCCCGAAGTTCTTGTGCGAATTTCCCAAAGGCTGACCGCATGGTACTGCTCCTCTTATCGATCTAACTTTTACAAAAAATCTGTAAAGCCTATGCGCGCCCATGTCAACAATTTGTGTCCCTGATTAAGTCGGACGCAATTTGTAGTGTGACTCCCAACACAGGGTAGAATTGGCGATCTCGTAGCAATCAATATTCGACGCCCGCTTTGGTACGCCCGCGCGTCCTTGCGTAATTCCGGCGCTTCGCCCAAAGTCGCACCAGCCGACCCAGCAACCGGAGCCACCCATGCCCCTCCCCCGCCGCCTGATCCTCGCCGCCCTCGCCGCCAGCCTCGCCACCGGGGCCTATCGCCCAGGGTAAAAAGGGCAGCGCCACCACCGATGACATGCAACGCACCATCGCCGGAACCTATGCGTCGAACGGCCTCAACGCCGACGGCAGCGCCTACAACGGCGTCGCCGATATCACCGAACAGGGCGGCGCGGTGGAATTCACCTGGGTCGTCGCGGGCGACACCATGCGGGGGCAAGGCAGCCGGGATGGCCGCGTCGTCACCGTCGATTGGGGCGCATCCACCCCCGTGATCTATGTCGTGATGCCCGACGGCACCCTGCACGGCACCTGGGACGACGGCAAAGCCCTCGAAAAACTGACCCCAAGATAACCTCTAGCATGGGGTCTCACCCCATCACCCCGCCACCGGTTTCCGCCCTCCGACGGCCCGCGTCACCGCCTCCGCCGCCTCCCGCACCCGCGCCCCGAACGCCGCCACCGCGCTGTCATCCATCCGGCTGACCGGCCCCGACACCGACAGTCCCGCCACCGGCTCGCCATAGCTGTTGAACACCGGGGCGGCGACGCAGCGCATGCCGAGCGTCCGCTCCTCGTTGTCATAGCTCAGCCCGCGCGCGCGGATCAGCGCGAGGTCCGCCAGCAGCCCGTTCTCATCCACCAGCGTCATCGGCGTGAACGCCTCGAACCGCTGTTTTCGCAGCCATTTCTGCAACCGGTCCGGCGCATAGAAGGCCAGCAGGGCCTTGCCGATGCCGCTGGCATACATCGGCGACAGCGTGCCGGGCGGAAAGAAGGCGCGGATCGAGGCGTGGGTTTCGACCTGGCTGACGAACATCACGTGATCGCCGTTCTCGACCCCGAGGTTCGCGGTCTCGCCGGTTTCCTGCATCAGTTGCCGCAGGTAGGGACGCGAACGCTCGGCCACGGACGTGCGGGTGAGAAATGCGGATCCTATGGAAAACGCGCCGCTTCCGACGTGCCAAAGCTGGTTCGTCTCGTCGAATTCCACCATGTCGTGCTGCGCCAGCGTGGTCAGTACCCGGTAGAGCGTCGCCGGGGACTGGTCCATGCGCTCGGCCAACTGGCTGAGGCCGACACCCTCCATCCCCGCGACCGCGCGCAGCACGGTCATCGCCCGGTCCAGCGACTGGATCGTGTTCTGCTCGGTCTTGTCGTGGAACGCCTTCGGACGCCCCCGCTGCCGCTTGATCTCTGCCATTTTTTTCACTTTCAAAAAATGTCACCGCGATGTGAAAAATAGTAACCTGCTGACAAGAAGGAATAAAGCCTCATTTCCCGCTATACGAAAAATAACTTCAAAAAAATTGGCGAATCCGCAGACAGGGCGTAGAACCCTTTCAAGCCACACGAAAGGACGCGCCAGATGTCATTCCAGAACCCCGTTTTCATCCCCGGTCCGACCAACATGCCCGAGGCAGTGCGCAAGGCGTGCTACATGCCGACGATCGACCACCGCTCGCCGGTGTTCGGCAAGATCCTGCATCCCTGCCTGGACGACGTCCGCAAGATCCTGAAATCGCAAAGCGCCCACATCTTCATCTATCCCGTCGACCGGCACCGGCGGCTGGGAAACCGCGCTGACCAACACGCTGTCGGCGGGCGACAAGGTTCTGGCGGCGCGCAACGGCATGTTCAGCCACCGCTGGATCGACATGTGCCAGCGCCACGGGCTGGACGTTCAGGTGATCGAGACGCCCTGGGGCGAAGGTCTGCCCGCCGACAAATACGAAGCGATCCTGAGCGCCGACAAGAACCACGAGATCAAGGTCGTTCTGGCGACCCATAACGAGACCGCGACCGGCGTGAAATCCGACATCGCCGCGGTGCGCAAGGCGCTCGATGCGGCCAAGCATCCGGCGCTGCTGTTCGTCGATGGCGTCAGCTCGATCGCATCGATGGACTTCCGGTTCGACGACTGGGGTGTCGATATCGCCGTGACCGGCAGCCAGAAGGGCTTCATGCTGCCCGCGGGCCTTGCGATCCTGGGCTTCTCGGACAAGGCGATGGAGGCCTCGAAGACGGCCAAATTGCCGCGCACCTTCTTCGATATCAACGACATGGCCAAGGGTTACGCCAACAACGCCTTCCCTTACACGCCCCCCGTTGGCCTGATGAACGGGCTGAAACTGGCCACGACCATGCTGCTGGACGAGGGCATCGACAATGTCTTCGCTCGTCACCACCGCATCGCCGAGGGCGTGCGGCTGGCCGTTCGGGCCTGGAACATGGAGCTGTGCGCCAGGACGCCCGAGGTTTACTCCGACACCGTCAGCGCGATCCGCACGCCGGAAGGTTTCAACGCCACCAGCATCGTCACCCATGCCGCATCCAAGTACGGCGTCGCCTTCGGGGTCGGACTGGGCGAGGTTGCCGGCAAGGTGTTCCGCATCGGCCACCTGGGCAGCCTGACGGATGTTATGATGCTGTCCGGCCTCGCCACCGCCGAAATGGTGATGGCCGACCTTGGCCTGGACATCAAACTTGGCTCTGGCGTCGCGGCGGCTCAGGACTACTATCGCAACAACGCAGCTGCCCTGAAGGAAGCGGCCTGAACGGAAAGGTAAGCCGAGATGTATATCCCGACCTTGACGACATGCTGGCCGCGCATGAACGGATCAAGCCGCATATCCGGCGCACGCCGATCCGCGTATCGGACTACCTGAACGACCTGACCGGGGCGCAGTTGTTCTTCAAGTGCGAGAACTTCCAAGAGCCGGGCGCCTTCAAGGTGCGCGGCGCCTCCAACGCGGTGTTCGGGCTGGACGACGAGCAGGCGAAGAAGGGCGTGGCCACGCATTCGTCGGGCAACCACGCGTCGTGCCTGTCAGCTATGCGGCGATGCTGCGCGGCATTCCGTGCAACGTGGTCATGCCGCGCACCGCGCCGCAGGCCAAGAAGGACACGGTGCGCCGCTATGGCGGCAAGATCACCGAATGCGAACCGTCGACCTCTTCGCGCGAAGAGGCCTTTGCCAAGGTGCAGGCGGCCACCGGCGGCGATTTCGTGCATCCCTACAACGATCCCGCGCGTCATCGCCGGACAGGGCACCTGTTCGCGCGAGATGCTGGAGCAGACCGACGGGCTGGACTACGTCGTGGCCCCCATCGGTGGCGGCGGCATGATCTCTGGCACCTGCCTGACGCTGTCGAACCTGGCCCCCGAGACCAAGATCATCGCGGCAGAGCCCGAACAGGCCGACGACGCCTATCGCAGCTTCAAGGCAGGTCATATCATCGCCGACGATGCGCCCAAGACCATCGCCGACGGGCTGCTGGTGCCGCTGAAGGAGCTGACCTGGCATTTCGTGTCGAACTACGTGACCGACATCCAGACCGCCTCGGACCCGGAAATCGTCGACGCGATGAAGCTGATCTGGAAGCACCTGCGGATCGTGATGGAACCGTCCAGCGCGGTGCCGCTGGCGACCATCCTGAAGAACCGGGACGTCTTCGCGGGCAAGCGTGTCGGCGTCATCATCACCGGCGGCAACGTCGATCTGGACAAGCTGCCCTGGATGAAATGAACGGTGCGTGAGATCGCGCACCCTACCGCAGGAATGAAAGGGGATACCCCATGAAAGACATCAACTACGACGATCTCGAGGTCGGCTTCGACGTGCCTGCCGTGCCGGGAATGGACGAAGCGGACATCCAGACGCCGTGCCTGATCCTCGATCTCGACGCGCTGGAGCGCAACATCAAGAAGATGGGCGATTATGCCAAGGCGCACGGCATGCGCCACCGGACCCATGGCAAGATGCACAAGTCCGTCGATGTGCAGAAGTTGCAGGAAGAACTGGGCGGCGCGTGTGGCGTTTGCTGCCAGAAGGTCAGTCCGAGGCCGAGGTGTTCGCCCGTGGCGGCATCAAGGACGTGCTGGTAGTCCAACCAGGTCACCGACCCGGCCAAGATCGACCGGCTGGCGCGGATGCCCAAGCTGGGCGCGCGGGTTCTGTGCTGCGTCGATGATCCCGACAACGTCAAGGACCTGTCGGCGGCGGCCGTCAAGCACGGCACCCAGATCGAATGCCTGGTCGAGATCGACTGCGGCGCGGGCCGCTGCGGCGTGACCACGACGCAGGACGTGGTGAACATCGCCAAGCTGATCGACGCGGCGCCGGGGCTGAAGTTCGCCGGCATCCAGGCCTATCAGGGCGCGATGCAGCACCTGGACAGCTACGAAGACCGCAAGGCCAAGCTGGATGCCGCGATCGCGCAGGTCGCCGACGCGGTGCAGGGTCTGAAGGCGCAGGGACTGGAATGCGACATCGTCGGCGGCGGCGGCACCGGTTCGTATTACTTCGAGAGCAACTCGGGCGTCTACAACGAGCTGCAGTGCGGCTCCTACGCCTTCATGGATGCCGACTATGGCCGGATCCTGGACAAGGACGGCAAGCGCATCGACCAGGGCGAATGGGAGAACGCGCTGTTCATCCTGACCACGGTGATGAGCCACGCCAAGGCCGACAAGGCCATCGTCGATGCCGGCCTGAAGGCGCAGTCGGTCGACAGCGGCCTGCCGACGATCTATGGGCGCGACGACGTGAACTACCTCAAATGCTCGGACGAGCATGGCGTGGTCGCCGATCCCGACGGCGTGCTGAAGGTCAACGACAAGCTGCGGCTGGTGCCGGGCCATTGCGACCCGACCTGCAACGTGCACGACTGGTATGTCGGCGTGCGCAACGGCAAGGTCGAGACGCTGTGGCCGGTGTCGGCGCGCGGCAAGGCCTACTGATGTCGGATCGCTGATGCGATCCGACCGACTGGGGGCATTCTGCCCCCAGACCCCCTGAAGGTATTTGCAGCAAGATGAAGGAGCCAGTCGCGCATTGGGCGGCGGGCCAGAGCGAGGTGAAGCCATGTGGATCGTACCCGAGGCGGCGATTGCCGACCTGATCACGCCCGAGGCGAGCTTTGACGCGGTCGAGGCGGTCTTCGCCGCGATGGCGACGGGCGATGCCTACAACTTTCCGGTCATCCGCGAGGCGATCGGCCACGAGGACGCGCTTTACGGCTTCAAGGGCGGGTTTCGACCGCTCCGGCATGGCGCTGGGGCTGAAGGCGGGCGGCTACTGGCCCAACAACCTGGAAAAGCGTGGCATCATCAACCACCAGTCCACCGTGTTCCTGTTCGATCCCGATACCGGCAGGATGCACGGCCATGGTCGGCGGCAACCTGCTGACCGCGCTGCGCACGGCGGCGGCCTCTTCGGTGTCGATCAAGCACCTGGCGCGCGAGGATGCGAAGGTTATGGGCATGGTCGGCGCGGGCCATCAGTCGCACTTTCCAGCTGCGCGCTGCCGTCGAGCAGCGCGAGTTCGACAAGGTCGTCGGCTGGAACTATCACCCCGACATGCTGCCGAACCTGGCGAAGACCGCGGAAGAACTCGGCCTGCCGTTCGAGGCGGTCGAGCCTGGAAGAGCTGGGCGCGCAGGCCGATGTCATCATCACCATCACCTCGGCCTTCTGCGCCGTCGCTGATCGGCGACCATGTCAGGCCCGGCACGCATCTGGCCTGCATGGGCACCGATACCAAGGGCAAGCAGGAGGTCGATACCGCACTGCTGGCCCGCGCCACCGTCTTCACCGACGAGGTGGCGCAGTCGATCAGCATCGGCGAGGCGCAGCACGCGATTGCCGACGGGTCTGATCGAAGAAGGCCGATATCCACGAGATCGGCGCGGTGATCAACGGCACCCATCCGGGCCGGACCAGCGACGACGAGATCACGCTGTTCGACGGCACCGGCGTCGGGCTTCAGGACCTGGCGGTCGCCGCGAAGGTGCTGGAGATCGCCGTCGACAAGGGTGTCGCGGTCGAGGTGGATTTCTGAACTCCGGACCTGATCCGGGGCCTTACTCCCGGTCGATGATCCGCGCCTCGACGCGGGCGAGGTGATCGTCGACCAGGGCGCGCTCCGCCCGGGTCAGGACCTGGTGGCGCGCATAGACGGGGGTCTTGCGGTCGTCGAGGATCGGGGCCTCCCAGCCGTCGGTGGTGTCGAAGAAACGCCGCACGCCATCCGCGCCGAACTCGCGCAGGTAGCCCTGCACGACCACGTCGATATAGCTCAGCACCACCGGATGTGCGACGTCGGGCAGGCCGTGCTTGCCATGCGGGATCGCGTAAACCTGGACGTGCAGCGCCCGGCCGACCTTGTGGCGCACATGATCGGTCACCGGGCTGCGGTCATAGGCATGTTCGCGCTCGTCCAGCGCGGCCCAGTCGTCGCCGGGCACATGCGCGACCAACCCGTCGATCACGCTGTCGGGCGTCGAGGGCACCGCCGTCAGGAACGCGCGCTGGCGCAGGTTGGTATGCCGCCACGCCCGCCGCCAGCCCGACAGCTGCGCCCGGTGCGCATCCTCGAAGAAATGCGTGGCACGGTTCACGAGGCTGCCGTAGCCGAAGAAGAACGGGTCCGCCATGGCCTTGCATTTGCAGTGCGCGCGATGTGAAGGCAAGCCCCGGCGCGCTGCCCCCTTGCGCATCATCGCCGGATCGCTTCTGTTGATCGGGCAACGAACGCGCTGGGGGCGCTGCCATGGCGGAACTGAACCGGACCCGTCTTCACGATCTGCATGTCGAGCTTGGGGCGAAGATGGTGCCCTTCGCGGGCTACGACATGCCGGTGCAATATCCGATGGGCGTGTTGAAAGAGCATCTGCATTGCCGGGCCCATGCCGGGATTTTCGATGTCAGCCACATGGGCCAGGTGCTTCTGCGCCCGAAGTCGGGCGACGTGACGGACGCGGCGCTGGCGCTGGAGCGTCTGGTGCCGGTGGCGGTCCTGGAGCTGAAGCAAGGCCGCCAGCGATATGCGCTGTTCACCAATGCCGCGGGCGGCATCCTCGACGACCTGATGGTCGCCAATCGCGGCGATCACCTGTTCCTTGTGGTCAACGCCGCCTGCAAGGCGGATGACATAGCGCACATGCGGGCGCGCCTGGGCGACGATTGCGAGATCGTGGAGGTCACCGACCGCGCGCTGCTGGCGCTGCAGGGCCCCGCCGCCGAGGCGGCGCTGGCAAGCGGTGGCCCCGGGTGTCGCGGCGATGAAGTTCATGGATGTGACGGTGCTGGCCGGCGATTTCGGCGAAGCTGTGGGTGTCGCGCTCGGGCTATACCGGCGAGGACGGCTTCGAGATTTCGGTGCCCGAGGACCGCGCCGCAAGGCTTCGCCCGCGCGTTGCTGGCGCAGGACGGGGTTGCACCCGATCGGGCTGGGCGCGCGCGACAGCCTGCGGCTGGAGGCCGGGCTTTGCCTTTACGGCAACGACATCGACACCACGACCACGCCGGTCGAGGCGGCGCTGGAATGGGCAGTGCAGAAGGCGCGCCGCCGGGGCGGCGCCCGCGAAGGCGGCTTTCCCGGCGCGGACCGCATCCTGCGCGGAACTCGAAGAAGGCGCCGAGCCGCCGCCGCGTCGGCCTGCTGCCCGAAGGCCGCGCGCCGATGCGGGCGGCAAACCCGGCTTTTTGCCGCGGCCGAAGGCGGCGACCCGATTGGCGAGGTCACCTCGGGCGCCTTTGGCCCCTCGATCGAGGCGCCGATGTCGATGGGCTATGTCGCGATTGATCATGCAGCGCGATGGCACGAATCTTTTCGGCGAGGTGCGCGGCAAGCGGCTGCCGGTCACCGTGGCGCCGATGCCGTTCCGGCCTTCGACCTACAAACGATAAACCACCCCAGGGAGACCCAGATGAAATTCACCGAAGAACACGAATGGCTGCGCGATCGAGGGCGATCTGGTCGTCGTCGGCATCACCGAACACGCCAGCGAACAGTTGGGCGACGTGGTGTTCGTCGAACTGCCCGAGGAAGGCACCGAGGTGGTCAAGGACGACGAGGTCGCGGTGATCGAGAGCGTCAAGGCGGCCTCTGACATTCTGGCCCCGGTCGACGGCGAGATCGTCGAGGTGAACGAGCGCGCTGGTCGACGAACCCCGGCATGGTCAACGACGACCCGCAGGGCGATGCCTGGTTCTTCAAGATGAAGATCGAGGATCTGTCCGTGCTCGACGACTTCATGGACGAAGCCGCCTACAAGGAATTCATCGGATAGGGCGCGGTCGCGCGGGCAAATTCCCAGTGGTTTCCGAAATTGCCCTTCAGGCCTTTGGCCCGCGCCGCCGCCGACCCTGACCGAACCGGGAGAAAGCGATGCCCTTCACGCCCTCCGATTATCAGCCCTACGATTTTGCCAATCGTCGCCACATCGGCCCCTCGCCCGCCGAGATGGCCGAGATGTCTGAGGTGCTGGGCGTCGTCTGGCCTGGACGAGCTGATCGACCAGACCGTGCCGAAATCGCTGCGCCAGGATGCGCCGCTCGATTTCGGCGAACCGATGTCCGAGCGCGAGCTGATCTGGTACATGCGCCAGGTCGCCAAGAAGAACGCGGTGTTCTCGACGATGATCGGCCAGGGCTATTACGGCACCGTCACGCCGCCCGCGATCCAGCGCAACATCCTGGAAAACCCGGCCTGGTACACCGCCTACACGCCCTACCAGCCCGAGATCAGCCAGGGCCGGCTGGAGGCGCTGCTGAACTACCAGACCATGATCTGCGACCTGACCGGGCTCGACATCGCCAACGCCTCGCTGCTGGACGAGGCGACGGCGGCGGCCGAAGCCATGGCGATGGCGCAGCGCGTGGCCAAGTCGAAGGCGATGACGTTCTTCGTCGACCAGGAACTGCCACCCGCAGAACATCGCCGTGATGCAGACCCGCGCCGCGCCGCTGGGCATCGAGATCGTCGTCGGCGATCCGGTCGATCTGGACCCGTCGGACGTGTTCGGCGCGATGTTCCAGTATCCCGGCACCTATGGCTACCTGATGGACTTCACCAAGCATCATCGAGGCGCTGCACGAGGCCAAGGCGCTTGGCATCGTTATCGCCGATCCGCTGGCGCTGACCCTGCTGAAGGAACCCGGCGCGATGGGGGCCGATATCGCCGTCGGCTCGCACCCAGCGCTTCGGCGTGCCGATGGGCTATGGCGGGCCGCACGCCGCCTACATGGCCTGCAAGGATGCCCACAAGCGCGCCATGCCGGGCCGCATCGTCGGCGTCACCATCGACGCGCGCGGCAACAAGGCCTACCGTCTGTCGCTGCAGACCCGCGAGCAGCATATCCGCCGCGAGAAGGCCACGTCGAACGTCTGCACCGCGCAGGCGCTGCTGGCGGTGATGGCCTCTTTCTACGCGGTGTTTCACGGGCCCGAGGGCCTGAGGGCCATCGCGCAGCGGGTGCATCGCAAGACCGTGCGGGTGGCCACGGTGCTGGAAGAGGCCGGCTTCAAGGTCGGGCCGAAAGGCTTCTTCGACACGATCACCGTCGATGTCGGCGGCATGCAGGGCGTGATCCTGCAAGGCCGCCGCGGACGAGCGCATCAACCTGCGCCGCGTCGGCAAGACGAAACTGGGCATCAGCATCGACGAGACCACGCGCCGCGAAACCGTCGAACGGCTGTGGCGCGCCTTCGGTATCGACCGCAAGGACGACGAGGACAGCGGCGACTACCGCATCCCCGACGAGCTGCTGCGCCAGTCGGAATACCTGACCCACCCGATCTTCCACCTGAACCGCGCCGAGACCGAGATGATGCGCTACATGCGCCGCCTCGCCGACCGCGACCTGGCGCTGGACCGGGCGATGATCCCGCTGGGGTCCTGCACGATGAAGCTGAACGCGGCGGCCGAGATGATGCCGATCACCTGGCCCGAGTTCGCCAACATCCATCCCTTCGCCCCCGCCGATCAGGCCGAGGGCTACCGCCAGATGCTCGACGATCTGTCGGCACAAGCTGTGCAAGATCACCGGCTACGACGCGATGTCGATGCAGCCCAATTCCGGCGCGCAGGGCGAATACGCGGGCCTGCTTGACCATCGCCGCCTATCACCGGGCGCAGGGCGACAGGCGCACCGCAACGTCTGCCTGATCCCGGTCTCGGCCCACGGCACCAACCCGGCCTCGCGCGCAGATGGCCGGGATGGAGGTCGTGGTGGTGAAATCGCGCCGAGAACGGCGACATCGACGTCGAGGATTTCCGCGCCAAGGCCGAGAAGCCGCCGGCGACAACCTCGCCGCCTGCATGATCACCTATCCCTCGACCCACGGCGTGTTCGAGGAAACCGTGCGCGAGATCTGCGAGATCACCCACGAGCATGGCGGACAGGTCTATATCGACGGCGCCAACCTGAACGCCATGGTCGGTCTGGTGCAGCCGGGCGAGATCGGCGGCGACGTCAGCCACCTGAACCTGCACAAGACCTTCTGCATCCCGCATGGCGGCGGCGGGCCGGGCATGGGGCCGATCGGGGTCAAGGCGCATCTGGCCCCGTACCTGCCGGGCCATCCGGAAACCGGCGGCACGCGAAGGCCCGGTCTCGGCAGCGCCCTACGGCTCGGCCTCGATCCTGCCGATCTCCTGGGCCTATTGCCTGATGATGGGCGGCGACGGGGCTGACCCAGGCGACCAAGGTCGCGATCCTCAACGCCAACTACATCGCCGAAGCGGCTGGAAGGGGCCTTACGACGTTCTCTTCAAGGGCCGCAACGACCGCGTCGCGCACGAATGCATCCTCGACACGCGACCGTTTGCCGACAGCGCCGCATGTCACCGTCGACGACATCGCCAAGCGGCTGATCGACAACGGCTTTCACGCGCCGACGATGAGCTGGCCGGTGGCGGGCACGCTGATGGTCGAGCCGACCGAAAGCGAGACCAAGGCCGAGCTTGACCGCTTCTGCGACGCCATGCTGGCGATCCGCGAGGAAATCGCGGCGGTCGAAAAGGGCGAGATCGACCCCGAGAACAACCCGCTGAAGCACGCGCCGCACACGGTCGAGGACCTGGTCGGCGACTGGGACCGGCCCTATACACGCGAACAGGGTTGCTTTCCGCAGGGCGCGTTCCGGGTCGACAAGTACTGGCCGCCGGTCAACCGGGTCGACAACGTCTATGGCGACCGCCACCTGGTCTGCACCTGCCCGCCGCTGGAGGAATACCTGGAGGCGGCGGAATAGGGCAACCGCCGCTGTTTCGCTGCACGTGCCCGTCACCGCCAAGGTCGCCTGACTGAAAGGGGAAAGTCGGCATGAACATGACCCAGACGGCCGAGGCGTTCTTTGAGGCCTGCGAGACCGGACTGGGCTGGTCGGCCTGCGCGCCGTATTGCCACACGGAGGCGGGGTTTGCCGCGCAGGCGGAAGCGCTGAAACAGATCAAATCGCTGGCCGATTACTGCGACTGGATGCGGGCAACATGCGAGAAGTTGCCCGACAACAGCTATGAAACCAAAGGCTTCGCCGTCGACGCCGCCCGGTCGATGGTGCTGGCCTATGGCGTGTTCCGTGCACCCCTGCCCGCCGACGGCGCAACCCCGGCCCGCCCCTATGCCACGGACTACGTCTATGCGATGCGGTTCAGGGACGGCAAAATCACGCATATGACCAAGATCTGGAACGATACCGTCGGCTAGGACCCACCCGCAATCGCGCGCAGCCGCGCCTTGTCGTCGTCCAGCAGCATCGCCGCATCGGCATAGGCCAGCACCCGGTCGGACATCGCCTGGGCGGCCTGCGACAGGTCCGGGTCGCGCTGCCGCGCGATCTGCCGCAACGCAGCCATCAGGCGGCCCGCGACCTCGATCTTGTCGGCGCCGTCGCGGGCGATCATGGCGAAGGCCGCGTCGATCAGGTCGGCCTCGCGCAGACCGGTGACATGGACACGGTCATAAGCGATATCCTCTGTCTCGACGCGGCTGGGGCAGGTCGACACCAGCATCCGCTCGACCCGGCTGATCGCGTCGGTCGCCGTGCCGGGATCGTTGATGCCCGGCGACAGCGCCCGCTCCGCGATTTCCGAGATCACCAGAAGGCCGAAGCGCGGATCCTGGTCGAAGGTGCGGATCGCCTCCATCGTCATCGTCCCGGTGATCGCGTCGGCCAGGCTGCCGTCGACCCGGTCCAGATAGGCCACCGGGTCGCCCTCGGACACCCAGTCGCCGGGCACCGCGACGACATGGATGTCGACGTCGTTGTCGGTGGCGCAGTCGTTCAGCGAAGGCATGTCGATGAACTGCACGTACCCGCTGACCCGAGACGCGACCGGCACCAGCCCCGTGGGCAGGTCGGCGCCGCCGGGCGCCAGCGGTCGGGCGCGCAGGAACGGCGCCTGCCGATAGCGCTTCAGGCTGCCCGCCACCCGATCTTCGAGCCGCGCCAGGGTCTCGTCCATGCTGCCCAGGTGCGACAGGTGCTCGATCCAGCGCAGGATCGCCAGGACCACCAGCACGACAACCAGCACCGTGACCCCGAACACGATGACCGAAGCGCGTCCGGTGTAGAACCCGGCGCGAAACAGGATGATCGCCACCAGCGCGAAGATGAAGGCCCCCAGGAACGTCGCCAGCACCGTCTGTGTGGTGGTGTCCTCCATCAGCAGGCGTTGCGAGCGGGGGGTGATCTGGCTTGCTGCCTGCCGCTGCGCCGCAACCATGACTGAAAGCGAGAAAGTCACCACCACCAGCATGCTGGAGGCCAGGATGTTCAGGACCGGCGTCACGCTGTCCGCGCCGAACCGGTCGGCCAGCCCGTCCGGGATGAACCGGTCCAGCGGAACCGCCGCAATCGCCGCCAGCACCGCCAGCAACGCCATCAGGGTGATCCGCACCCAGATGCGCCGCGACAGGCGGTAAAGCCGCCACAATCGGTTCGATATCATACCCGTCTCCCCGGTGCGGCCTTGCGCCGCCTGCGATGCAATCTAGCCCTTGTGCCGCACATCCCAAGCGGAAAATCAAAGCCGCCTTCGGCTTGACTTGCGCCCGACAATGACCTCACATACGCGGTTCAGTGGGGTCGTAGCTCAGTTGGGAGAGCGCGTCGTTCGCAATGACGAGGTCGTCGGTTCGATCCCGATCGGCTCCACCACCGGCGCTTCGCAGAGCGAAGTACCGACCTATTTCAGATACGAGGGGACAAGCGGCAGTCGTTTCGAAGAAACGATGAATGCGCCTGTCTGCGGCTATTGAAGCGGCCCTTGCTCAGAACCGGTCCAGCAGCCGCTTGAGGTAATCCAGTTCCTCGTTCGGCCGTGTCTGGTCGCTCGACCGCCGCCGGATCTCGTCCAGCAGTTCGCGCGCCCGGCGATAGACATCATCGCCCTGCAACAGCTGCTCGTCGGTGCCGATCTGCCCGTTCGCGCCCGGCTCGCGGCCCAGCGGATCGCGCTGCCGGTTGGCGCGCGCCTGGCCTTCGGCGTCGCCCTGCTGGCCCTGCTGCTTGCTGCTGCGCCATCGCCTCGCCGAGATTGCGCATGCCCTCGCGCAGCGCCTCGATCGCCTCGGCCTGGTTGTCGAGCGCGCCGGCCAGATCGTCCTCGCGCAGCGCCTCTTCGGCCTCGTCCATCGCCTCGCCCGCGCGGCCCAGCGCCTCGCGCGCGGCATCGCCTTCGGCAGTGCCCGCACCGGGCAGGTTCTGGCTTTGCCGGTTCAATTCGTCGCGCAGCGCCCGCTGCCGCTCGGCCAGCGATTCCGCCGTCATCTCGCCCGGGCGGTCGCCCTGCCCCGGCATCCGTTCGCCGTTCTGGCCCTGACCCTGGCCGTTGCCCTGCTGCTGGCCCTCGCCCTGCTGGCCCTGCTGTCCGGGCAACTGCCCCTGTTGGCCCTGTTGCCCGGGCTGCTGGCCCGGCTGCTGGCCGTCCTGGTTGAACTGCTCCTGCAGGTCGCGGAAGGTTTCGTCTGACAGACCCTGCTGCTCGCGCAGCGTGTCGGCCAGCCCCTCCATCGCCTGTTGGCCCGGGCTGCTGGCCCTGGCCTTGCGTGACCTGCATGTTCTCCATCATCTCGGCCAGCCGGTCGAGCAGCTCCTGCGCCTCGTCCATGCGGCCCTGTTCCATCAGTTCCTGGATCCGGTCCATCAGCGCCTGCAGCTGGTCGCCGGTGATCTCCTGCATGTTCTGCTGGTTCTGCGCGTTCTGCTCGCCCTCCTGGCCCTGCTGCTCGGCCAACTGGCGCATGTAGTCCTGCATCGCCTCGCGCAGTTCCTGCATCAGCTCGGCGATCTCCTCGTCCGAGGCGCCGTTGCGCATCGCCTCCTGCAACCGTTCGCGCGCCTGTCGCAACCGCTCGCGGGCATCGGCCAGCGACCCGTCTTCGATCAGCATCGCGATGTCCCAAAGCACCTGGGCGATCTCGTCGCGCTGTTCTGCGCTCAGCCCGTACTCGGTGAACAACTCCAGCCGCCGCAGCGCCACGCGCAGTTTCAGATAGGCGGTCTCTGAGCGGAACACGTCGTCGGGCCTGTAGGACACCGCCCGCAGGACCTGCGCCACGCGCGGCGCGTTGGCGCGGTTCCACAACAGGTCGCGGCGCTGTTCGATGATGGCGCTCGCCAGCGGCTCGAAGAAGCGCCGCCCCGGCAGGGTGATCGTCTCGGGTTCCGACTGCCCGACCTGCCCCAGCGCATCCACCGCGCGCAATTCCAGCGTCACCGGCAGCGTTGGCCCAGGGATGCTGCGACAGGTTCTCGATCAGCGTCTCTTCGAAATCGCTGCGGTCGCCGGTGATCGTCATCGGCAGGTCCAGCACCAGACGGTCGCGCGGCTCGGGCTCGATCGCCAGGCCGTAGCGCCGGTCGACCGCATCAAGGTTCAGCGCCAGTTCGGCGCTGCCCGACATCACGCCGTAATCGTCCGTCGCGCGGAACGGCAGCCGCATCTCGCCCGCGACGCCGCGCTCGACCTCGCCCAGCACCTCGACCGCGGGGGCCGCGTCGGGCAGCGACCTCGATCTGCCATTTCCGCCCGCCGGGCCCGTCGATCTCCAGCGTGCCGGACTGGGCGATCTCGAAGTTCTGCGTGCTGTCGGTGGCGCTCGGCACCTCGCCGATCCGGCCCGAGACCGTCTCGTCCACCGTCAGCGCAGCCGACCTCGCCGTAAAGCCGCAGCGTCAGGCGGCTGGCCTGCGGCACTTCGAACGACGGCGCGGTCGATGTCGTTGAGATAGAGCGACGGCTTTCCGGTATAGGCCGGCGGCTCGACCCAGCCTTCCCAGCTTGGCCCGCGCGCCAGTTGCCCGCCGGCCGCCCGGCGCCATCTCGGCCACCGACGCCACCCGCAGGACCGACCCGAAGAGCAGCGCCATCGCGAAGGCCAGCACCGCCACGTAGCGCAGCGCATAGGGATCGCGGTCCGAGATGCGCAGGTCAGGCTCGACCGCGCGCGCCTCGGCACGCGCGCTCGGCCATCCGCGCCAGGTGCGCCTTCCAGACCGCCTGGCTGACGCCGGATCGGTCGCGCCGATCGCCTGGATCGTCGGCCAATGCCGTGATCGGCCGCCCCGGCAGCGTCCGGTCCAGCCGGTCCAGCGCCTCGGCCGGGGCGGGCCAGCGGAACCGCCGCAGCCCCCAGACCAGCGCTGCCAGCGCGCGCCAGGGCCACGACCACGGCGAGCCGGCCCAGACCACCTCCAGCGGCAGGCTTTCGTGCAGCCCCAGCATCAGCGCCGCAAAGACCACCAGCAACAACGCTCCAGAGCGGCCAGAACGCGCGCGTCACCCGTTCGGCCACCATGCCCACCCGCGTCAGGCGCAGCGGCCAGCGCAGGTGCCTCAGGGCACTGTCAGGGAAACCGTTGAAACTGCTCATTCACCCAGCCAAAGGGCGGCCCCGCGGGACTGCGGATCACAGCCATTCGGGAATGGTATCGCGATTGATGATTTCGTCAAAGGTCGGACGCGCCCGAATGACAGCAAATTGATCGCCCATTCACCAGAACTTCGGGGATCAGCGGCCGGGTATTGTACTCCGACGCCATCACCGCGCCGTAGGCCCCCGCCGACCGGAACGCGACCAGATCGCCCGGCCCGACGGGCGGCATCATGCGCTGCCTGGCAAAGGTATCGCCACTATTCGCAGACCGGGCCGACGATGTCATAGGGTTGCATCTCGCACCCGGCGTCGGGCTCGACCACCGGCACGATATCGTGCCAGGCGCCGTACATCGCCGGCCGGATCAGATCGTTCATCGCACCGTCGAGGATCAGGAAATCCCGCTCCTCGCCGGATTTCACGTAGATCACCCGGCTGACCATGATCCCGGCATTGCCCGCGATCAGCCGCCCCGGCTCGATCTCGATCTCGACAGCCCAGATCGCCCAGCGTCCGCTCGCACCATGTCGCCGTAATCCAGCGGCAAAGGCGGCGCGGCGTTCGACCGCTCATAGGGAATGCCCAAGCCCGCCACCCAGATCGAGCCGCGCGATCTCATGGCCGTCGGCGCGCAAGTTGCCGGGTCAGGTCGGCGACCATGCCGATAGGCCTGCTCGAACGGCGCCAGATCGATCAGCTGGCTGCCGATATGCACGTCGATCCCCACCACTTCGAGCCCCGGCAGCGCCGCGGCATGGGCATAGACCTCGCGCGCCCGCGAAATCGGGATGCCGAACTTGTTCTCCTTCTTGCCGGTGGCGATCTTCTCATGGGTCTTGGCATCGACATCCGGGTTGACCCGCACGGTGATCGGCACCTCACGCCCAAGCGACGTCGCAACCCCGCTCAGCGCCGCCATCTCCGGCTCGCTTTCGACGTTGAACTGCCGGATGCCGCCCTCCAGCGCCAGCCGCATCTCGGCACGCGGTCTTGCCGACGCCGGAAAACACGATCCGGTCGCCCGGCACGCCGGCCGCCCGCGCGCGCAGATATTCACCGCCCGACACCACGTCCATGCCGGCCCCCAGCGCCGGCCAGCATGCTTCAGCACCGCCTGATTGGAATTGGCCTTCATCGCATAGCAGACCAGGTGATCGCAGCCCCTCCAGCGCCTCGTCGAACAGCCGGAAATGCCGCGTCAGCGTGGCGGTGGAATAGACGTAGAACGGCGTGCCCACGGCGGCCGCGATCTCGGCCACCGGCACATCCTCGGCATGCAACCTGCCGTCCCGATAAAGAAAATGATCCATCCCTCAGCCTCATACCGACCGCCTGTCATTATGCAATCCCGGTCCGGCTTCTTCGGTTCGGAAATATCCCCGCCTCGGTCAATTCTGCCAAAGGCAGATTTGACCTGAGAGGCCCCGCGACGCGCAAAGCGCGGAGCAAAACATCGCGTGACGCCGCAGGCGTCGCATTTCCTGAAACTTTCAGTCCACCGGTCGCGTGCGCAGAAACAGATAAAGCGGCAGCCCGCAACTGACCCCGATGCAGAACGTCGCCGGGATCGCCCAACAGCGCCGACCAGTTCCGCCGCACCCGAGTCTCGGCGACGATCCAGACCGTCAGCGCAATCGCCGCGATGGTCAGGTCCCAGACCAGCCCGGTGCTGCCGGCGTTGACGTGCCAGCGTCGACCAGCCCGCCGAGCGAGACCCCTTCGGCCCGCCAGAAGGCGACGAACCAGCACCATCGGATGCACCGCGCCCCAGATCGCCAGCGCCAGATAGATCATTCGCAACGGCGACACGTCAGAACGTCCCCGTGACACCGACCTGTCTGCCGGTTCCCGACACCGTAAGTCCCGGCTCTGGCGCTCGTCCAACCGGTTCGGGCCGGCGCCGATCGACACCGCAGGCTGACCAGCGCCAGCAGCGCCAGCAATTGCCAATCGCATCTCATGCCAATGGCCTCCTTCCAGCGCGCGATCTGCGCGCGCACCTGCTCCGGCGCGGTGCCGCCATAAGCTGACGCGGCTGGCCACCGAATTCTGCACGCCCAGCACGTCGAATACACCTTCGCGTGATCCCGTCATGCACCGACCTGCATCTCCGCCAGCGTCAGGTCCGGCAGGTCGCAGCCCTTGCGCCTCGGCCAGCGCCACCAGCGCTGCCGGTGACGTGATGCGCCTCGCGGAACGGCAGGCCCAGCTCGCGCACCAGCCAGTCGGCCAGATCGGTCGCGGTGGAAAACCCGGCCGCCGCCGCCGCTTCGCAGGACCGTCGACGTTGGCGGTCATGTCGCGCACCATGCCCTCCATCGCCGCCAGCGCCAGCATCAGGTGATCGGCGGCGTCGAAGACCTGTTCCTTGTCTTCCTGCATGTCCTTGGAATAGGCCAGCGGCAGGCCCTTCATCACCGTGAACAGCGCCACCGTGCGCCCCGAGGATGCGCCCGATCTTGGCGCGGATCAGCTCGGCCGCATCGGGGTTCTTCTTCTGCGGCATGATGCTCGACCCGGTCGAGAACCGGTCCGACAGCGTCACGAAGCGGAACTGCGCCGACGACCAGATCACCAGCTCTTCGGCCAAGCCGCGACAGATGCATCGCGCAGATCGACGCGGCCGCCAGGAACTCCAGCGCGAAATCGCGGTCGCTCACCGCATCCAGCGAATTGGCCGCGGGCCGGTCAAAGCCCAGCGCCTCCGCCGTCATGTCGCGGTCGATCGGAAACGACGTGCCGGCCAGCGCCGCCGCGCCCAGCGGGCATTCGTTCATCCGCGCCCGCGCATCGGCAAAGCGCGACCGGTCGCGCGCGAACATCTCGACATAGGCCAGCATGTGATGGCCCCAGGTCACCGGCTGCGCCGTCTGCAGATGGGTGAAGCCCGGCATCACCCAGTCGGCCCCCGCCTCGGCCTGCGCCGAGCAGCGCCCGCATCAGCGCGGCCAGCGCCGCGTCCGCCGCATCGCACTGATCGCGCACCCACAGCCGGAAATCCGTCGCCACCTGATCGTTGCGCGACCGCGCCGTGTGCAGCCGCCCGGCCGGTTCGCCGATCAGCTCCTTCAGCCGCGCCTCGACATTCATGTGAATGTCTTCCAGCGCGGTCGAAAACTGAAACGTCCCGCCCTCGATCTCTGACAAGACCGTGAGCAGGCCTTCCCGGATCGCCTCCGCATCGCTATCGGTAATGATACCCTGTGCCGCCAGCATCGCGGCATGGGCGCGAGAGCCTGCGATGTCCTGGGCGCAAAGCCGCTTGTCGAACCCGATCGAGGCGTTGATCGCCTCCATGATCGCGTCCGGCCCGGCGGCGAAGCGCCCGCCCCACATGGCGTTCGCTGTCTTTGGTCATGGTCTGACCCCTCGGAGGGAAATGATGCGCTGGTTCGCTTCGCCGTCCTCTACACGGCGCTCGCGCTTGGCGCAAACGCCAGCCGCGCCGATCACCGCGGCGCTCGAGGCGCTGCGCGACGGACGACATGAAAAAGCTGGTCTTCCATGCCGAGCCGCAGCCGGTCTCGGACGCGGCACGTTCCAGTCGCGAAACCGGCGCCGAGATCACGCTGGCCGATCTGCAGCGGCAAGTATGTGCTGCTGAATTTCTGGGCCACCTGGTGCGCGCCCTGCCGCAAGGAAATGCCGCTCGCTCAATGCGCTGCAGAGGGAATTCGGCGGGCCGGATTTTCAGGTTGTCACCATCGCCACCGGGCGCAACTCCGCCGCCGGCGATCCGCCGCTTCTTCGAGGAAACCGGCGTCGACGTCCTGCCGCATCACACCGACCCAGCCAGGCGCTGGCCCGCGACATGGGCAGTGCTCGGTCTGCCGATCAGCGTGATCCTGGACCGCCGAGGGCCGCGAGATCGCGCGCCTGCGCGGCGACGCCGACTGGCATTCCGACAGCGCCCGCGCCATCATCGCCGCCCTGATCGGACAGGGCAGCTAGCGTGCCACTCTGCCCGGTGTCGGCATCGCGGCGACTTCGGCATGGCGCGGGCAGCCGGTCAGGTGGTCGTTCACCAGCCCGCAGGCCTGCATGAAGGCATAGACGATGGTCGGACCGCAGAACCGGAACCCCGCCTTTTTCAGATCCCTCGACGATCTGCTTTGACAGCGCGGTTTCCGCCGGAATCTCGGCCATGCCCGCAAACCGGTTCTGGATCGGCGCACCCCCGACATAGTCCCACAGGAACCGCTCAAAGCCCTGGGTCTGCTCGATTTTCTGCCAGGCCCGCGCATTGCCGATGGTGGCCTCGATCTTGCCGCGATGGCGCACGATGCCGGGATCGGCCAACAGCCGCTGCACGTCCTCCTCGCCCCAACGGGCGATGACATGGGGATCGAACCCCTCGAAGGCCGCGCGGAAATTGTCGCGCTTCTTCAATATGGTGATCCAGGACAGCCCGGCCTGGAAGCCGTCCAGAATCAGCTTCTCCCACAGCGCGCGGCTGTCGTATTCCGGCACGCCCCATTCGGTGTCATGATAGTTAACGTAGATCGGCTCCTGCCCGCACCAGCCACAGCGTTCCCCCATTTAGCCTCCTGTTTTCAAACTGTTGAAGCAGTTCCGTCGACATTAGTCTCGAATTAGAACAAAACACGAATATTCACTGATCCTTTACGGAATCCGGGCCATTGTCCACCGGTCTGGAATGGAGCCGATGATGCGGGACCTTGAAACGATGCACGGCCGGCAGCCGCCCGGCACGGACAGCCCGCTTTCCTGTGCCGTGGCGGAACGGGACCGCGACACCATCGCCATGGTCCGCGACGCCATCGCCAATCACAATGTCCTGCTGGCCTTTCAGCCGGTCGTGCAGACCGCCCGACCGGATCGCCCGGCCTTTTACGAGGGCCTGATCCGCATTCTCGACCGTTACGGGGCGCGTGATTCCGGCGCGCGATTTCATCGACGCGATCGAAACCACTGAGATCGGGCGCCAAATCGACTGTCTTGCACTGGAACTGGGCCTGCGCACGCTGGCCGACAATCCCGGGCTCCGGCTGTCGATCAACATGTCGGCGCGGTCGATCGGCTATCCGCGCTGGATCGAGACCCTGCGTCACGGGCTGCGCGCCGGCCCGACCGTCGCCGAACGGCTGATCCTCGAAATCACCGAATCCTCGGCCATGGTGATGCCCGACATCGTTCAGGTCTTCATGGCCGACCTGCAGAAACAGGGCATCACCTTCGCGCTTGACGATTTCGGCGCCGGGTTACACGTCGTTTCGATACCTGCGCGATTTCTACTTCGATATCCTGAAGATCGACGGGCAGTTCATCCGCGACATCCACAAGAACCCCGACAACCAGATCCTGACCCAGGCGCTGATCGACATCGGCCGGCATTTCGACATGTTCACCGTCGCGGAATTCGTCGAGACGGCGGAAGATGCCGAGTTCCTCGCCGATATCGGGATCGACTGCATGCAGGGCTTCTATTTCGGCCACCCCTCGACCCGCCCGATCTGGACCCTTGTCGACAACGAACGGATGGCGGGTTAGCGCGGTTTCCTGGCCGAAGAAGGCCTTTGACGCCAGCGCGGACGTCATTCCGCGCACAAGAAAAAAGGGTCGGACACCGATGTGCCAAGCCCTTTTGCGCAATCGAACAGGCGCATCATCCGCACCGCTGGCCACTGGCTGGCCCGGCGGAAATCAAATTGCACGGCGCCCGGGGCGCCGTGACCGAGTCTGCAAGCGCCAAGCGATAGGACCGCGCGGCGCGGGATCGAACCTAGGAGGCCGACAGGCGGTGGATTTCTTCTTTCAACCGCAGCTTCTGTTTCTTGAGTTCGGTAATGTGGAGGTCGTCGCTGGCCGGGCTTTTCTGCGCCATTTCAACCATTTCCGACAGTGATTCATGCTTTTTCCGGAGTTCCTGCAAATGCGAACTCATGGTCATCGTCATCCTCCTATCTGCTCTGATGCGTCAAGTGCACCACACTTTGCGCGTTTTGTCACGTCAGTGTTGCGTGAAACGCTGAACCAAACGTAAACGCTCCGCGTCATGTTTCAAGCACACCCTCGAACGCACGACCCTCGCGCAGGATCCCGCTGATCTCGTCGCCGTAATCGTCGCCATCACGAAGGTGCTTTTCGCCGCGGTGCAGCATCACCGGGAACCGCAGCCGGAAGTGGCGCTTCGAGCCCTTGATCGCGCGCAGCAGAACCAGCGTCGCGGGGCGACCCGTTCGTGGCACCAACGGCAACACCTCGATGCCCCCGACCCGCCCGTCGCAGGCCGCCAGAAAGTCCGGCAGGCGGTCTGCATTCTGAATCACGCTCAACGCGCCGCCCGGTTTCAGCCGCCGGATGCCTGCGTCAACCCATTGCGAAAGAGGCGTTTTCTCTGCCAGCGCCATCTCACGCCCCGGATCTGCGGCCTGGGTGCCGTCGCGCCGGAAATAGGGTGGATTGGCGATGACGTGATCGAACTGCCGTGCCCGCAGCGCCTCGGGCATTACCGCAAGATCGCCGTCGATCACCTGTAACTCCAGCCCGTTCTCCGCCACGTTGCGTCGCGCCAGCGCCGCGTAATCGGCCTGTATCTCCAGACCCACCGCCGACAGCCCGCCGACCCGCGCCTGCAACGCCAGCGATGCCACGCCGGCGCCGCAGCCCAGTTCCAGCACCGATTGTCCGGGGCGGGCCGTCACGAAGGCGGCCAATAACACCGGGTCGACCCCGGCGCGGTAGCCCGTCTTCGGCTGCCAGACCGACAGGCGACCGCCGAGAAACGCGTCGCGCGTCAGCTCCACCCCTCAGCCGTCCAGCGAAATGTCGTTGTCGCGCAGGATCGCGCGGGCGCGAAACAGGTCGCGGTCGGCGACCATCAGGCGGCGCGGCAGGATGCCGATCGAGCCCTCGAGCGCGCTCATATGGACGTCCATCGGAAAGCAGTCTATATCCTCGCCCTCAAGCAGGGCGGTGGCGAAGGCGATGATCGTCGGATCATTGGTGCGCAAAAGCTCTTTCATATCCTTGATGTAGGGGCAGGCGCCCCGGTTTGTCGAGTGGGCTGACGGCACGGTGATGGGACTGGACGAGGCACAAGCGAAACCGCACGAGCGACTGGCCGCCCGGCTATCGGAAGATCTGGATGCGGTGAACGCGATGATCGCCGCGCGCATGGCCTCGGAACACGCGCCCCGGATCCCGCAGGTCACCGCGCATTTGGTCGAGGCAGGCGGCAAGCGATTGCGCCCGATGCTGGTGCTGGCGGCGGCCCGGCTCTGCGGCTACGACGGCCCTTATCACGTGCACCTGGCCGCAACGGTCGAGTTCATCCACACCGCCACCCTGCTGCATGACGACGTGGTCGATGAAAGCGGCCAGCGGCGCGGCCGGCCGACGGCGAATTTGCTGTGGGACAACAAGTCCAGCGTGTTGGTCGGCGACTACCTTTTCGCCCGTGCGTTCCAATTGATGATCGAAACCGGATCGCTGCGGGTGCTGGATATCCTGGCCAACGCCAGCGCGACCATCGCCGAGGGCGAGGTTCTGCAACTGACCGCGTCGCGCGATCTGCGAACCGGCGAGGACACCTACCTCAAGATCGTGCGCGGCAAGACAGCGGCGCTGTTCTCTGCGGCGACCGAGGTGGGCGGGGTGATCGCCGGGGCCAGTGACGCCCAGGTGCGGGCGCTGTTCGATTATGGCGACGCGCTTGGCGTCAGCTTCCAGATCGTCGACGACTTGCTGGACTATGGCGGGGCCACGGCCACCATCGGCAAGAACGTCGGCGACGATTTCCGCGAGCGCAAACTGACGCTGCCGGTGATCAAGGCGGTGGCGCAGGCCGAAGCGGAAGAGCGGGAATTCTGGACCCGCGTCATCGAAAAAGGCACCCAGCGCGACGGCGACCTGGATCACGCGATGGCGCTGCTGGACCGGCACGGCGCGCTGGCCGCGACGCGGGCAGAGGCTGTGGCCTGGTCCGACAAGGCCAAAGCCGCGCTGCGCGTACTGCCGGAGGATGATCTGCGGCACATGCTGCACGACCTGGCCGATTACGTGGTGGCGCGGATCAGCTAGGCGGTAACTGCCAGGTCGAGGCGGCAGAGATCCACCAGGCGGGATGCAGCGCCGACAGGTCCCGGGCCGCCAGATCGGCCTCGGGGCGGCTGGCGTAAAGGCCAAAGCAGGTCGCCCCCGACCCCGACATCCGCGCCAGCAGGCAGCCATCGGTCGCGGCCAGCCGCGCCAGAGCCACGCCGATCGCGGGAACCAGCCCCCGCGCGGGACCCTCAAGATCGTTTCGCTGGGTGGCAAGCCATCCCGCCAGGTCGCCGGCATCGTTCCAGTCGGGGCAGATCGGCGGGCATCGCGGTGCCGTCCTTGCAAGTCAACGCGGCGAACACCTCTGCGGTCGAGACCGCGACACCGGGATTGGCAAACACCAGGTAAAGCGGCGGCAGATCGGCCAGCGGGACAAGGATATCGCCGATACCCGACATCCGGCAGGCCCGCGCCAGAAGGCAGACCGGCACATCCGCCCCCAGCGCCGCGGCGTCCCCGGGCAGCGCCGCGCCCGCAAGTTCCGACACCGCGCGCAGGGTCGCCGCGGCATCGGAGGAACCGCCGCCGATACCGGACGCTGCGGGCAGGGTCTTGTGCAGCGCAATCGACAGCGGCGGCGCACCGGCCAGCGCGGCGGCCCGCAGCACCAGGTTCTCGTCGCCCCTCGGCACATTGGCCGCGAACGGGCCGGTCACGGTCAGGCTTGCGCGCGCCGCCGGCGCGACCGTCACCCGGTCGCCGACATCGGCAAAAACCACCAGACTGTCGAGCAGGTGATAACCATCGGCGCGCTGGCCGGTGACGTGCAGGGTCAGGTTGATCTTGGCAGGCGCGAAGGCCTCAGCCGTCATTGGCCGCGACGGGAGAGATCGGCGCCGCGCCCTCTTCCTCCAGCACCAGGTCCAGCCCGACCTCCAGCTTTCGGCGTATACGGGTGGCGTCGTTTTCCTCGGGATCGAAGGATAGGGCGCGCTTCCACTGGAACTCTGCCTCGTTCTTGCGGCCCACGGCCCAGTAGGCATCGCCAAGGTGGTCGTTGACCACCGGGTCGACCGCCATCAATTCCGCGGCGCGTTCCAGATTGACCACCGCCTCGCCGTAATCGCCCATGCGAAACTGAACCCAGCCGAGGCTGTCGATGATGTAGCCGCTGTCGGGCTGCCCGGCGACCGCCTCTTCGATCAGCGCCAGCGCTTCGTCCATGTTCTGGCCCATCTCGACAAACGAGTAGCCAAGATAGTTCAGCACCTGCGGCTGGCCTGGGTTCAGTTCCAGCGCGCGGCGGAAATCGGTTTCGGCGGCCTCCCACTGGTCGGTGCGTTCGTTGGTGATGCCGCGGGCGAAATAGACCAGCCACTGGGCGCGGCCCGGATCGGGATACAGCTCGACCGCGCGGTCATAGGCCTCCCGCGCTTTTGCATAGCGTTCCTCGCCGCGCAGAATATCGCCGAGCGTGACGAAGACCGCCGGGTTTTCGGGACGGCTGCGGGCCAGCTGCTCCAGAACCTCGATCGCGGCTTCGGTCTTGCCGGATTTGCGCAGCGCATCGGCGCGGCCCAGTTCGGCAGCATCGAACGACGGATGCTCGGGTGGCACACGCTTGTAGGTCTCGGTCGCCAGTTCATAGCGCTCCAGATCCTCCAGCAGCGCCGCGCTGAGCAGGATGGCATCGACATTGTCTGGCCGCAGGTACTCGGCCAGGCGGCTGTAGATCAGGGTATAGCCGTTCGCCGCCTCGCCGTTCAGCGCGCTTGCGACGATAAGGAAAGTCTCTGCCGCGCCGTCGCCGGGGTCGCGCACCGCGGTGAACGGCAGGGTTTCGCCCGCCTCGAGCTGGGCGCGTATCGCATCCAGCGCCGGGTCCAGCGCCCCGTCGAACGACTTGTCCAGAAGTTCGATGGCGTCGGTGTTGCGTTCCAACTGGCTGAGCACCTGGGCAAAGGCCAGGATGCCGCGCCGGGTCAGTTGCAGCGTGCCCTTGGCGCGGCCCGACAGGATCCCGTCAGCGCCCTCGAAATCGCCGGCCATCGCAAGGGCCAAGGCCTTGTGGTAAAGGCCGAAGACCTGAAGCCCCGGCGTGACCGCGATCTCGTCGAACGTCGCCTGCGCATCCGACATCCGGCCCTGCCCCAGCTGCGCCCAGGCCTTCAACAGCCCGTCGACCAGCGGTCCGACGCTTTGCCCGGCTTCGAGATCGGTGAAGGCGGCCTCGAAATTGTCGCGCTTGAACTGGTCGGCCAGCAGCGCCATGTTGGCGATCTGGCTGGTGGCGCCGACCGAGATCAGCCGCCGTGCCACCGCGACCGCGCGGTCGACATCGCCCAGGCTCAGGTACGCCATCACGGCGTTTTCCATCAGCGTGGGGTTGGTCGGGTCCTGGATCAGCGCCTGCGCATAGTAATCCGCCGCCGCCCGGTAGTCGCTGAAGAAACTGGCGTGCCGCGCCGCCAGGTATGCGCCCGCAAAGCCCTGCGCATGCACCGGCAATGTGGTGCCAAGGCACAGGGCCGTGGCGGCGACGAGTTTCAGCATGAATCTGTAGGGCAAGGGCGGCTCCGCCTGTCGGATTTCGTTGCCGCGAAACCTAGCCCGCGACCGGGATTTGCGCAATCGGGCGGCGGCGATTTGCCGCCCGGAACGCGGAAATGTTACATATTCGGGTAGTTCGGCCCATCGCCGCCCTGCGGCACGGTCCATTGTATGTTCTGGCTGGGGTCCTTGATGTCGCAGGTCTTGCAGTGCACGCAGTTCTGGAAGTTGATGACGAACTTCGCCGCATCACCCTCGCCCACCACTTCGTAGACGCCGGCCGGGCAATAGCGCTGTGCCGGTTCGGCATAGCGCGGCAGGTTGACCTCGATCGGGATGTCGGGGTCCAGCAGCTTCAGGTGGGCGGGCTGGCTTTCCTCGTGGTTGGTAAAGCTGAACGCGACGTTGGTCAGGCGGTCGAAGGACAGCGTGCCGTCCGGCTTGGGGTAATCGAGCGGCTTGTGCTTGTCGGCGGTTTCGGTGGCGGCGGCATCGGTCTTGCCGTGCTTTAGCGTACCCAGCAGCGAGAAGCCCAGCGTGTTGGTCCACATGTCGAAGCCACCCAGCCCCAACGAGGCCAGCAGGCCATAGCGCGACCAGAGCGGCTTGACGTTGCGCACCCGCTTCAGGTCCTTGCCGATGGCGCCCTTGCGCAATTCGGCATCGTAATCGCTCAACTCGTCGCCCGCCCGGTCCGCCCTGATCGCGGCATGGGCGGCCTCTGCCGCCGCCTTGCCCGACAGCATCGCGTTGTGGTTGCCTTTGATCCGCGGCACGTTGACGAGGCCAACCGAGCAGCCCAGCAGCGCCACGCCCGGCGCCACCGCCTTCGGCATCGACTGCCAGCCGCCCTCACTGATCGCGCGTGCGCCGTAGGCGATGCGCTTACCGCCTTTCAGCAGCTCGGCCACCATCGGGTGATGCTTGAACCGCTGAAACTCGTGATACGGCGACAGATAGGGGTTCTTGTAGTTCAGGTGAACGACGAAACCGACATAAACCTGATTGTTGTCAAGGTGATAGATGAAGCTGCCGCCACCGGCATTCTTACCCAGCGGCCAGCCCATCGTATGCGTTACGGTGCCCTCGGAGTGCTTGTCGGGGTCGATTTCCCAGATTTCCTTCATGCCCAGGCCGAATTTCTGCGGCTCTGAGTTGGCGGAAAGGTTGTATTTCTCAATCACCTCTTTGCTCAGCGAGCCGCGCACGCCTTCGCCAAGCATCACGTATTTGCCGTGCAGTTCCATCCCCGGCTCGTAGTTCGGACCGTGGCTGCCGTCAGGGTTCTTGCCGAACTCGCCCGCGACGACGCCCTTGACCTCGCCATTCTCGCCGTAGACCAGTTCGCTGCACGACATGCCGGGGAAGATCTCGACGCCCAAGCCCTCGGCCTGCTCGGCCATCCAGCGGCAGACGTTGCCCATGCTGACGATGTAATTGCCGTGGTTCGACATCAGCGGCGGCATCGGCCAGTTCGGCACGCGCACCTTACCGCCCTCGCCCAGCATGTAGAAATTGTCGGTCTTGACGGGCACCGTGATCGGCGCGCCCTTGGCCTTCCAGTCGGGGATCAGCGCGTCGATGCCACTGGGATCAAGCACGGCACCCGACAGGATATGGGCGCCGACCTCCGAGCCCTTTTCCAGCAGGACGACCTGAAGATCGGGGTCAAGCTGTTTCAGCCGGATCGCCGCCGACAGGCCGGCGGGTCCGCCGCCGACGATCACAACGTCGTATTCCATCGCTTCGCGTGTCTCTTCGGCCATGTCGCACCCTTTGTCCCATCGGGCATTGGAAATCCCGTTCGCCAGACAGGTAATTGCCACGGCAAATCAGGTCAATCGGAACCCCGCGTTACAGGAGCTTTCCGCGCGACAGTAGCCGGTCGAGCGGCAGCCCGTGGGGTGGCGCAGCAACGGTTGGACGGGGCACATTATC
The DNA here is from genome assembly GCA_963768205.1 of uncultured Alphaproteobacteria bacterium. Taxonomy (GTDB): domain Bacteria; phylum Pseudomonadota; class Alphaproteobacteria; order Rhodobacterales; family Rhodobacteraceae; genus JAHELH01. Next base: position 646,888 of record CAVYHB010000004.1, read on the forward strand.
GTGAAGCGATCAATTTCGATCGAACCGACGCGCCTGCCTCACCAAAGCGGCGGCTTCGCCTCGACGTCGATCCGACACGAGCGGACCTAGTAAACCGCCACTGCCTCGATCTCGGTCGCGCCCGGCGCGATCTTCCACAGCCGATAAGCGCTGGTGCCGAAATACACTGTGCCGTCTGCGGCCTCGTCGAAGGCGGTCACCCGCTCTGCGGGGCCGGCGATCTTGTCGGCCCTGGCCTCGCGTAGCAAAGCGCCCGCCGCCGCACCGCCCAGCGCGTGAAACGCTACCTCGGTGCCGCTCATCAGCATCACCGTTTCGCCGTCGGCGCTGATCCGGGCCGAGGCGACGTAGTCCTCGCCCATGTCGATCAACTGCGCGCTGCCGTCCGGGCCGATCCAGGCACTGTCATGGCGGCTCTTCACCACCAAGGCGCGGTCGCCGATCATCGTGATCTGTGCCGGAAAGCTGACCCGGTAGAACGTGTCGGCGGTTTTGAAATCCCCCGACTGCAGGTCGAGGTCGACCACAGTCGAGACATAACCGTCCTTTTCCTGCTGGAAGACGTACTTGGCATGGCCACGCAGATCGCCAGGTGGGGTTTCCTTGGGTTCTGCCTCGGATTTGGCGGATTTGGTCAGAATCAGCGCGCGCCTGCCGCCCGGGTCCAACGCGATCACGTCGGTCTTGATGTCGGGCAGTTCGACGCGGATCATCGCCTTGCCGTTCTCGGCCTGCAACAGATGAACCACGCCGCCCTTGTAGCCGTTCTCCATCAGCGCGATGCGGTTGGCGTCGCGAGCATGGGCGACCTCGGCGATATCCTCGACCTTGTAACGCAGCTTGAAAGACCCGGCGCTGCGGGCTTCGAACACCCGGTCATCGGTGCGCAGGAATAGCGTCTGGCCATCGGCGCTATGCCCCAGCCAGCGGATCAGGCCCGGTACATGAAGGCGGTCGGTGACCTGCAACGTGGCCGGATCCAGTGTGTAAAGCACCCGGTTGTCGCCCGCCACCAGCAGGGCGTCCCCCGCCGGGCTGTGGCTGACCGCCGTGATCATCTGCGCCGGCACCGGTCCCGCCCATGCCAGCGCCGCTCCGAACGCCACCGTTAGAATCCGCATTTTCCCCTCCCAAACTCTTTTTTGTCCCGGATCACCCGGCAATAGGAAGGCAGGATACCCGCCCGGCACACCAGCGCAAGCGTACCGCGTGAAGCTTGCTTGACTTTCCGGGGCCGGACCGCGACTTAAGGCGTTTACCGGCCACCGCCGGACCCATGCCTGACGGACCGCCTGATATGGACAAGATACCCCTGACGCGAACCGGCCACGCCGCGCTGAACGACGAGTTGAAGACACTGAAATCGGTGGAACGCCCGGCCGTGATCCGTGCGATCGCCGAGGCGCGCGAACATGGCGACCTGTCCGAGAATGCCGAGTATCACGCCGCCCGCGAGAAGCAGAGCTTCATCGAGGGCCGGGTCAAGGAATTGGAAAGCATCCTGGGCCGCGCCGAGGTCATCGACCCCGCCAAATTGCGCGGCCCGATCAAGTTCGGCGCCACGGTCCGGCTGGTCGACGAGGATACCGAGGAAGAAAAAACCTACCAGATCGTCGGCGAGGCCGAGGCGGATATCGAGGCGGGTAAGCTGAACATCGCCTCGCCGCTGGCCCGGGCCCTGATCGGCAAGGAAGAGGGCGACAGCATCGAGGTGCGGACGCCGGGCGGCGAAAAGGCCTATGAGGTCCTGGGCATCGACTATATCTAGGGCGCGACACAGCTTGACGGACCGGTGACGACAGCCATGGCAGAGCCCAAGAAAAAACAGCCGCCAATCGACCTTGGCATCTACAGCCGCAACGAGAAGGCGCCGCGCATTACCGTGACCGAGACGGTGGCGCTGACCCTGTCGGTGCTGTGGATCGCGGCGGTGGCCGGCGTGCTGCTGTTCGCCCGCGGCGGCGATGCCCCGGCCCTCGACAGCCTGCAATTCGTGATGACGCTGCTGGCGATCTTCCTGCCGGTGGCGCTGATCTGGATGGCCGCCTCGGCGGCGCGCAACAATCGGATGATGCGCGAGGAAAGCACGCGCCTGCACACCGCCATCGACGCCCTGCGACATTCCTACGTGCTGTCCCAGCAATCAGGTGGCAGCGGCGTGAAACCGGCGGTCGAGCGCAAGCTGGAAGAGATCGCCGCCGCCCAACGCAAGACCGAGGACGCGATCGCCACCTTCACCTCGATCCGCCCCGACCTACACCCGTCGCTGTCGCCCGGCACGGCGCTGCCGCAGCCCGACAGGGCAGAGGAACAGGGCACGCTGGCGCTGGGCACCTCGGCCGAACCGCCGGCACGTCCGGTCAACGTGCCGGACTTCATCCGCGCGCTGAACTTCCCCGAGAATGCCGAGGACAAGGAAGGCTTCCGCGCCCTGCGCCGCGCCCTGCAGGACCGGCAGACGGCGCAGCTTGTTCAGGCCAGCCAGGACGTGCTGACGCTGCTGTCGCATGACGGCATCTACATGGACGACCTGCGCCCCGACCGGGCGCGGCCCGAGGTCTGGCGGAAGTTCGCCCGCGGCGAACGCGGGCGTGGTATTGCCGCGCTTGGCGGTGTGCGCGACCGGTCCTGTCTCGCGTTGGCCGCGGGGCGGATGCGGCAGGACCAGATCTTCCGCGATGCGGTGCACCACTTCCTGCGCAAGTTCGACCAGACCCTCGCCGCGTTTGAGACCCACGCCAGCGACGCCGACATCGCCGAGCTTTCAGATACCCGCACCGCCCGCGCCTTCATGCTACTGGGCCGCGTCACCGGCACCTTCGACTGACCGCACCTAGGAATAGATAGTCGCGCCCACCGCCTCGGCGGCCTCGCCCAACTCTTGCTCTGCCCCGATCCCCAGGATCCACGCCTCCTCGGCCAGATCCGGCCCCTCGGCGGCGTCAATCGCCTGCCGCAGCCGCCCCCGCCGTTGCAACTCGTAAAACGCAACCGCCGATAGCCTTACCTGGATGTCATCCTTGATCGCACCCGGCCAGCGCGCCTGCGCCGCCTTCACCTCTGCGGCCAGAATCGACGGGTAGATCTCGGCCAGCACCACCGGGCTTTCGCGGGCTTCGAACGGCCAGACCGACAGCGCTGTGCCCCACCGCTCCCGCAGGTCCTGCAACCGGGCCAGCCCCAGCAAGGCCTGCCCGCCCACCGAACCGGTGGTGAACAGCTTCCAGCACGGCTGGGCGCTGCGGATGCGTGTTTCGACCAGACGGCGCTCGGGCAGGCCATGGTCCTGCCGTGCCCGTCCACGATGTGGCAGGCCGCTGTGCGTCTGATTTTGCGGACAGCCCCAAAACGGGCCGGTGCCAGGGAACAGGGCATTCAGACCGGCGGCGACGGCGAACCGGTTGTTGCCATTCCGCTCATCATCCTCGATCCGTTTCGCCAGCATCCGCCACACCGCAAGGCCCGACGCCTCGCCCGCGACGCGGGCCGCGAAACCGGCGGGATAGCCGAACGGGAAATCGAAGCCGCAAAGCAGCCGTTCGCCCGCCGCCAGCGCTTTCGCGAAGCAGGTGTCCAAGTCTGCCATGGCCGCGGCCCGGCTGCGCAGGTAGCGGGCGGTCACCCCGTCGGCATCCGCCTCTCCGATCCAGATCGCATCCGCCGACGGCCGTCGCGGCGACGGCGCGGACCGCGCCGACCAGTCCACCACGAGTATCCGGTCGAACTCTTTCACCGCGCCCGTGCAGATCGCATTTGCACCCGCTCCCTTGCTTGGATAGGCCACGCTTCATGTCCCGCACCGCACCACCAGCGACGCCACGCCAAAGCCTCAGACGCGGCATTCGCGACGGGCTGCCGTTCCTGCTGGTGATCGTGCCTTTCGCGCTGCTTTTCGGTGTCGTCGGCACCGAGGCGGGACTGAGTATCGCGCAGGTCATGGGGTTCAGCATCCTGGTGGTGGCCGGTGCCTCGCAATTCGCGGCCCTCCAGTTGATGATCGAGAATGCCTCGACCGTGATCGTGCTGGTTACGGCGCTGGTCGTCAACCTGCGCATGGCGATGTATTCCGCGGCCCTGGTTCCGCATTTGGGCGCCGCGCCGCTTTGGCAGCGAGCCTGCATCGCCTACCTGAACGTCGACCAGACCTATGCCCTCAGCGTGACCCGGTACGAGGCGTCGCCCGACATGTCGCTGGCCAGCAAGATCGCCTATTTCCTCGGCACCGCCGCGCCGGTCTGCCCGGCCTGGTACGGCTTCACCTACGTCGGCGCCGTGGCGGGCGGGGCGATCCCAACGGAACTGGGTCTGGATTTCGCGGTGCCGATCACCTTCCTGGCGCTGATCGCGCCCGCGTTAAAGACGCTGGCGCATGTTGCCGCCGCGCTGACATCCGTGGTGCTGGCGCTGGTCTTCGCCGGGCTGCCCTCGGGGCTGGGCCTGATCCTTGCGGCGCTGGCGGCGATGATGGTGGGCGCGCAGGTCGAGCTGTGGCAGGGGCGGCAACGGGCATGAGCTATTCGGACACCGGCATCTGGCTGATCGTCGCGGCGCTGGGGATCGGCACCTTCCTGATCCGGTTCTCGTTCCTCGGGCTGATCGGCAACCGCAAGCTGCCGCCCTGGGTGCTGCGCCACCTGCGCTATACGCCGGTCGCGGTGCTGCCCGGCATGGTGGCGCCGCTGGCGCTGTGGCCGCAGGCAACGGGCGGCGAGACCGATCCGGCGCGCCTGCTGGCGGCGCTGGCGACCTTCGGTGTCGGGCTTGCCACGCGCAGCGTGTTCGCCGCCGTCATCGGCGGCGCGGTCACGCTGACCGTGGCACTTCGGGTGTTGGGCTAGGGCCCTATCCGCGCGCGGGCGCGTTCAGCGGCGGCACCTTGATCGTCGCGTTGTTGGCGGGCGAATTGTCGTAGACGACCGACCGTTTCACACCCGGCTTGGCGTCGAAGGCGGCCATCGCCTTTTTCGGGTTCAGACTGCGCGGAGTGTCCTCGAACCCCGGGATGCTGCGCAGCACATCCGTCGTGGCGTTGGAACAGAACGCCTTGCCGACCGCGCCGTAGCCCTGCACCCGCGCCAGCGCCACCTCGGCCACCTGCGGCGATACCGGCACTTCCTGGCTGACCACGTGGAACGTCTCGCGCGCATGGTAGTCGATGTAGAAATCCAGCGCCGAGGGCGTCATGCCGAAATGCACGTCGTTGCGTTCGGGCAGCAGCGGATGTTTCCAGGTGCCCGCCGGATCGAAGATCACCCTTTGCGACCCGTTGACCAGCACGGCGGAATGCGCGCCGCTGCCGGACCGGTTCGAGACCACGGTGATCAGGGTCACCGACGGCGGGGCGTCGTGGCGATACTTGGCGCGCTGCACCTCCTCCTCGGGAGCCCAGACCGGCTCGGCGCAGGCCGAAAGCAGCAGGGAAAGCGGAAGCAGAAGCGCAAGCAGCAGCCGGGTCATCGGGGTCGCCTTGTTCTGGAAGTGGGGATCAGCCGTTGATCATCGCCAGCAGGATCAGCGCGACGATGATCACGATCACCGTTCGGATCACGAAGGTGACGAACCCGTGGAACGTCTTGTCCTGCGTCGAGATGTCCATCGTTCCGTGTTTGTGCTCGGCCATGATACGTGACTCCCTGGATTGAATGCGTTGCGCCACGGTTTAGACGATTCCGCCGGGACTGTCACGGGGTCGGGCGGTCACTTGTCGACCGGCGATTCACACCGGTTCGGCCGGATCTTTCGCGGCCTCCTCAAGATCGGCGGCCAGCCGGAACCCGATCCGCCGCGGCGCATCACCGCTGACCTTGGGCAAGGCGCGCAGCAGCACGTTCAACTGGCTGACATGCTGGACCAGCTGGGTCCGGGTACCGAACTCGTCGCTGCCGTAGAAAGTCACGATATCGGGGTCGAAATACCCGATCCCCTCGATCCGGATCACGCCGGCCTGTGCCCCGGTAAAGCCCATGGCGACCTCGTGCTCGTTGTCGAGCTGTTCCTCAAAGTTCTTGATGTAGAGAATCAGGCGTTCATAGGCCCATTCGGCGGGGCTTTTCTGCTTGACCGGCTTGCGCGTGACCGAGGCCGGCAGCGGTTCCTGTGCGCAGGCCTTCTGGTCCTTCGGATCGGTATGCACCGCATGGGCGCGCGGGATCGCGTCGTCTTCGTGCGCCTCGGCGGTGGTCATGATCTCATCGTCCATCGCATGCCCCTTTCGCCTGCCAGACCCAGGCCCCGTCGTCGCGCCGTGCCCGCGTGACCTGGCCCAGGTGATAGAGGTGATTCAGATGCGCCATCGCCTCGACCAGGGCCAGCCCGTATTCGCCCTCGCCGATGTGGCGCTTGAACAGCGGCGAAACAGTCGACTGCGACCATGCGGCCGGGCCAGCGCCTGCAGCAGCCGGTCGAGCGCGCCGTGGTGGTTGTCGATCAGCTGCCGCATCCGCACCGGCAAGCCCGGTGAACGGCAGCTTGTGCCCCGGCAGCACCAGCTGGCTGTCGCGGGCAAAGGGTCTCAGCCGTTCGCAGGCCTCCAGCCATTCGCCGACCGGGTCGGCCTCGGGCTCGGTCGCATAGACGCCGAGGTTGGGCGAGATCGAGGCCAGCATCTGATCGCCGCCAATCACCAGGTCGTCGTCGCTGCTCCAGAACGTCGCATGTTCCGGCGCATGGCCGTTGCCGATGCGCACGTCCCAGCTCGCGCCCGCCAGATCGCAGCCGGTCGCCCTCCTTGATGCGCCGGAACCCCAGCGGCAGCGGCGCGACGACATCGGCAGAAGTTGAACGGCCGTTCGCGCTGCCGCGCCTGCGAAGGTCTCGGCGTCCATCCCGGCGCTGCGCCAATAGTCCAGCGTTTCGCTGCGTGGGCCGCGCCTGCACGTCCAGCGTCAGCATCCGCGCCATCAGCCAGGCGGTGCGCGTCGTCACCAAGTTCGGCCCCATGCTCGGTCTGGAACCAGCCCGCCAGGCCGATGTGGTCGGGGTGGTGATGCGTGACCAGCACGCGGCCGCACCGGCTTGCCCGCCAGCGGCCCGTCCAGCAACCGCGCGCCAGATCGCCCGGCTGCGCCTGCTGTCGAACCCGGTGTCGACGACGGTCCAGCTGTCGCCCTCGTCCAGCGCATAGACGTTGACGTGATCCAGCTTCATCGGCAGCGGCAGCCGCAGCCACAGGACGCCCGTCGGCAACCTCGATCGCCTCGCCCTCGGCGGGCGGCGTCTCCAACGGATAGCGCAAGGCGGCCCGGGTCGCCGTCCATCACGCCGCCAGATCGTCGGGGCCAAGCGCATAAAGCTCCTCCGCCCCCTCTCGCGACATGGGCCAGCAGTGCCGGCATGTTCCGGCAGCAGCCGCGTGATGTAGAACCGCGCCAGCGCGGTCGCGCGGCCCCTCGCCGCCCTCGGCCAGCGCCGCCGGCAGATGGTAATGCGCGCCCAGCACCCGCGCAAAGGCGCGCAGGTACGGCACCGCCCCGGCAAACCGGTCCGGCATCGTCCTGCGCCACCAGCCATTCGGTCGTCTCGCGCAGGGTCTCGGCGGCGCTCCCAGACCGCCTCGGCCAGCTCCGGCAGCGCCTCGCGGGCCGCCTCGGCCCCGGCCTCGATCTCGTCCAGCAGCCGGTACGCCGCCTCGCCGCCATCCATCATCTTGCGGCCCACCAGATCCATCGCCTGAATGCCGTTGGTGCCCTCGTAGATCGCCGTCACCCGCACATCGCGCAGGTACTGCGCGGCGCCGGTTTCCTCGATGAAGCCCATGCCGCCATGCACCTGGATGCCCATATCGGCCACGCGAATGCCGGTGTCGGTGCCAAAGGCCTTGGTGATCGGCGTCAGCAACGCCGCCCGCGCCGTCCAGTCCGCGTCGCCCGTGGCATTGCTCATGTCGATCGCCACCGCACTGGCCAGCGCGATCGCGCGGGCGGCAAAGGTCTCGGCCTTCATCGTCATCAGCATCCGCCGCACATCGGCATGATCGAGGATCGTGCCGGTGCCGTCCGCGATCGGCGCGCGGCCCTGCTTGCGCTCCAGCGCATAGGCCAGCGCATGCTGATACGCGCCCTCGGCCACGCCGATGCCCTGCACGCCGACGCCCAGCCGCGCGTTGTTCATCATGGTGAACATCGCCGCCATGCCGCCATGCGGCTGCCGATCATCCAGCCGGTCGCGCCGTCGTACTGCATCACCGCCGTGGGCGAGCCATGCAGGCCCATCTTGTGTTCCAGGCTGACGACCTTCAGGCTGTTCGCCTCGCCCGGATTGCCGTCGGCATCGGGGAGGAACTTCGGCACCAGAAACAGGCTGATGCCCTTGGTCCCCGCCACGCGCGTCCGGCAGCCGCGCCAGCACCAGATGGCAGACGTTGTCGGTGAAATCGTTGTCGCCCCAGCGAGATGTAGATCTTCTGCCCGGTGATCGCGTAGGTGCCGTCGCCGTTCGGTTCGGCCTTGGTGCGCAGCGCACCGACGTCCGAGCCCGCCTGCGGCTCGGTCAGGTTCATCGTGCCGGACCATTCGCCGCGAGATCAGCTTGGGCAGATAGAGCGCCTTGATCTCGTCGCTGGCATGATGCTCCAGCGCCTCGATCTGGCCCTGCGTCATCAGCGGGGTGAGCTGCAGCGACAGGCAGGCCGCCGACATCATCTCGTTCACCGCCGTCGTCACCGTCATCGGCAGCCCCATGCCGCCGAATTCGGGATCGGCCGAGGTCGACGACCCAGCCGCCCTCGGCAATCGCCCGGTAGCCTTCGGCAAACCCCGGCGAGGTGCGCACCACGCCGTTCTCCAGCCGCGCCGGATGCAGATCGCCGGCGCGCTGCAGCGGCGCCAGCACCTCTTCGCACATCTTGCCCGCCTCGGTCAGGATGGCATCGGTCACGTCGCCGTCCGCCTCGGCAAAGCGTTCGGTGGCGGTCACCTGGTCCAGCCCGACGACATGGTCGAGAACAGGAACCGGAAATCGGAAACAGGGGCGCGATAGGGCATCGAGGCCTCCCTCGTCTGGCATCTTGGCAGCCGGGCTGACACCCGGTACATGAGCCATGAGTATCATGGGTTGCGGGTCTGCGTGACCCGCGCACGACCGCAGCCAGAACGCAGCGTCACGAAGCCATGCCCGAAAGACCGAAATCCTGACCGCCGACTGCGCCGGCCTCGCCCGCGCCGCCGAGCTGTTGCGCGACGGCGGGCTGGTCGCCTTCCCGACCGAAACCGTCTACGGGCTGGGGGCCGATGCCACCGACGACCGCGCCGTCGCGCGCATCTTCGCAGGCCAAGGGCCGCCCGCAGCTTCAACCCGCTGATCGTGCATGTGGCCGACCTCGACGCCGCCCGCCGCATCGCCGCGTTCAACGACACCGCCGACCGGCTGGCCGCAGGCCTTCTGGCCCGGCGCGCTGACGCTGGTCCTGCCACTGCGGCCGACCGCGGGCATTGCACCGCTGGTCACGCGCGGGCCTGCCGACCATCGCCCTCCGCGTCTGCCCGACCACCCGCTCGCCCGCGATCTGCTGACGCCGGGCCGGCCGGCCCATCGCCGCCCCCTCGGCCAACCCCTCGCGGCAAGATCAGCCCGACCACCGCCGCTCATGTGCGCGCCGGGCTGGACGGCGCGATCGACGCGATCCTCGATGGCGGCCCCTGCCCGGTCGGGCTCGAATCCACCATCGTCGGCGTCGATCCCGCAGCCGACCCTGCTGCGCCCCGGCGGCCTGCCCGCCGAGGCGATCGAGGACTGCCTCGGCACCGCGCTGCTGCGCCACGAGCGGCGACACCCTGATCGCACCCGGCCAGATGGCCTCGCATTACGCACCGCGGGCGCGCCTGCGCCTGAACGCAAAAGCCCGCGAAGCAAGGCGAAATCCTGCTCGGCTTCGGCGACATGCCGGGCGATCTCAACCTCTCGCCCTCCGGTGACCTGATCGAGGCCGCCGCCACTCTGTTCCAGTCCCTGCACCGGCTCGACCGCATTGGCAAACCCATCGCCGTCGCCCCGATCCCCGACCACGGGCTGGGCCGCGCCATAAACGACCGCCTGCACCGCGCCGCGGCCCCGCGCTGACCCTCTGGCTCCTCTGGTTCGCAAGTATCCCGGCCGGAGGCATCTGCCCGCACCTGGCGCACCGCCGGACCTCCGTGTCACGCCCGCCGATCCGCCCGGAACGGACACACGGCGTACGCGCGGCACGCGCGCTCATTCGGATCAGGCGTGGCCCGCTTCCGCCGACAGCAGCAGCGGGTCGATCCCCAGCGACCGCAGCGCCGCCATCCACTTGTCGGCATCGCGCGCGTCGAAGACGATCTCGGGCGTCGCCTCGCAGGTCAGCCAGCCGTTGGACTGGATCTCGCCCTCCAGCTGTCCCGGACCCCAGCCGGCATAGCCCAGCGCCAGGATCTGCCGCGACGGCCCAGCACCCAGCGAGATGTCCTCCAAGATGTCCAGCGTCGCCGTCATGCCGAACTGCCGGTCCACTTGCATGGTCGAGCCTTCCGACATGTAATCCGCCGAATGCAGCACGAAGCCGCGCCCGTGCTCGACCGGACCGCCGAAATGCACCGCGATGCCGGCTGCGCCCGTCGCCCTTCTGCACCTTCAACTGGTCCAGCAGGTCGATCCACCGATACCCCCGGCGCCGGCTTGTTGACGATCAGCCCCATCGAGCCCTCGGGCGAATGAGCGCACAGGAAGATCACCGCCTTCTCGAAACGCGGATCGCCCATGCCGGGCATCGCAATCAACAGCTTGCCGCTCAGGTCGGCGGATTCGGGGGGCCTGGTCATGGGCTTACCATACCGCGAACCGGCCCCCTGCACAAGTGCGGCAAAAGCCACACCTCACGGCCCATCGCCGGAATGTGATTTCAGGTATCGGGCCCAACCTTTAGATACTGGGCCATGTTCCGCAATCTGATGATATCCGTCGCAACGGCCCTCTGCACGTGGTCGGCCGCCGTTGCCGGATCGAACATGCCGTCGGTGGACGAGGCGGCGCAGTTCGATATCCTGCCGGGCTGGCGCACCGCCGGACGGCACCCACATGGCCGCGCTCCGGGTGCACGCTGGCACCGGGCTGGAAAACCTACTGGCGCGCGCCGGGCGAGGCCGGCATCCCGCCGCGCTTCGACTGGAACGGCTCGCAGAACATCACAGTCCGTGGCCTTCCACTGGCCGACGCCGCAGGTGTTTCACCAGAACGGCATGGCCACCATCGGCTACAAGGATGAACTGGTGCTGCCGATCGAACTGACCCCCGACACCAGCGGCGCGCCGATCGCGTTGCGTGCCGAGGTCGAAATCGGGGTCTGCCAGGACATCTGCATGCCGATGTCGATCCGCGTCTCGCGCCGATCTTGGCACTGCCGCGCGGCCCGATGCGCGGATCAACGCCGCCATCGCCGACGCGCCCCGCCAACGCGCCGCAGCGCGGGTCTCAGGAAAGTCACGTGCGCGGTCGAACCCATCGCCGACGGTCTGCGCCTGACCGCACGATATCGACATGCCGCAGCTGGGCCGCGACGAGATCGCGGTCTTCGAGCTTCCCGATCAGATGATCTGGATTTCCGAGGCGCATTCCCGCCGCACCGGCCAAACCCTGTCGGCCACCACCGAACTGGTGCCACCCAGCAACCGGCCGTTCGTGCTGGATCGCTCGGATGTGCGGATCACCGTGCTGGCCGCCGGCCGCGCCGTCGATATCTGGGGCTGTAGCGCGGGCTAAATCCGCGCCGAGCGCCTGCGGGCCGCCGCCCCGGAAACGCTGACGAGGATCAGCCGTCGCCAGCCAGACCATCGCGATCAGCACCGCCACACCGCCGAGGAACAGGCCCAGCGCCAGCGGCAAGGGCGCCAGCCCGCGACCGGCCCCGGCAGCACCGCCGTCACCTCGGCAGGCAGCCCGCCCGTGGCAATGCGCCCAGCCCAGCGTCACCGCGAACAGCGCCGCCGCCGCCCAGCCCCGCTACCACGGTCGCTGCCGTCACGCTTTTCGCCCGTCGACCCGCGCGCAGGCCATGCCGCAAGCCGCGCAACTGGCGTGCCGACGTCCTGCTGCATCGCCATCAGCGCCGGCACCACCAGCAGCACCAGCACCATGCCGAAGCCCAGCCCGTAGACCAGCGTGATCACCGTCGGTTTCAGGAACTGCGCCTGCTGCGACTTTCTCGTAGAGCAGCGGCGCCAGGCCCAGCACCGTGGTCAGCGTGGTCAGCATCACCGGCGCGCAGCCGGTCCGCCGCGCCGTCGATGATCGCCGGGATCAGCCCGCGTTCCTCGGCGTATTCGTCGATCGTCGTCACCAGCACGATGGAATCGTTGATGATGATCCCGGTCATGCCGATCAGCCCGACCACCGAGAACATGCTGCAGCGGCACGTCCCAGAGCACATGGCCATAGATCGTGCCGACCAGCCCGAAGGGAATGATCGCCATCACCACCAGCGGCCGTGTCCAGCTGGCGAAGATCCAGGCCAGGCACAGGTAGATCCCCAGCAGGCACAGGATGAACCCGGTCCGCGCGTCGTTCAGGAAATCGCTCTCCTGCTCGGCCAGCCCGCACAGTGTCGAGGCGATGCCGAAGCGTTCCTCGAGTTGCGGGCAGGATCATCGTCCTCCAGCTGCGGTCATGATCTCGGTGGCCCGCGCCGGATCATCCTCGGAGAGGTCGCCGGTGACCGAGACCAGCCGCACGCCGTTCTCGCGCCGCACCGTCGAAAAGCCGGTGCGCCGGTCGACCGTCACGATATCGGCCAGCGGCACATACTCGCCGGCCGCGGTGCGCATCTGCGTCCGGTCGAGGAAATCGGCGGTCAGCTCTCCGGCGGGCAGTTCCACCCGGATCGCGGCCGACCGCGGCCCGTCGGGATAGGTCGCCGCCTCGATCCCGTTCAGCCGGTCGCGCAGCACCCGGCCCAGCTCGTCGATGGTGAAGCCCAGCGCCTGGCCCTGCGGCGTCAGTTCCAGGATCAGCTCTTCCTTGTCATAGGCCAGGTTGTCTTCCAGCGCCGACACTTCCGGAAACTGCGCCAGCGCCGTCTTCAGCTCCTCCGCCGCGGCCTTCAGCGTCTCGGCATCCGCGCCGAAAATCTGCACGTCCAGCGCGTCGCCGCCGGGCCCCGACCGCCAGCCGCGGAAGCTGACCGTCTCGACCAGCGGATGTTGACGCACCTCGTCCTGCAATTCGCGCGACGAAGTCGAACGAGGAATAGGGCCGCAGGTCGGCGTCGATCAGCTCGATCGCGATCGACGCCCAGCTGAAAGTCGCTCCTTGGTCTCGACCCCGGACAGGCCGCGCCCGGTATTGCCGCCGATCTCGGCCATCACGTAATCCAGCGGATTGCGCCCGTGCTCGGCCTCGTAGCCGCGCCGCCACGGCATCGGTGGCGCGCTGCATCTCGCGCATCATCGCCAGCGTGTCGGCCGCGCGTCGCCCCCGGCGCCATGGCGAAGTTGCCCGACGACCGACCCCCGTTCGGGCGCGTTGAAGAACCGCCACTGGCACGATCGCCGCGCACGAACAGCGCGCACCTGGCTGGCCAGCAGCAGCGACCGCCCCGGCCAGCACCGGATAGCGCGCCCAGATCACACCGGCCATCAGGCGGCGGAACAGCTGCTCGCGCACCCAGCCGAAGCCCACGTTCACCACGCGGCGAGGGCAAGTCGTACCAGTGCCGCTTCGCCGAATGGGCGATGGAATGGGCCATGTGGTTGGGCAGGATCAGGAAACATTCGATCAGCGAGGCCGGTCAGCACCACGATCACGGTGAACGGGATATCGGCGATCAGATCGCCGAATCGCCCGCCGATGGCGACCAGCCCGAAGAAGGCGATGATCGTCGTCAGCGTGGCCGAGAACACCGGCGGGAACATCCGGCGCGCCGCGTTCTCGGCCGCCTCTGCGGGCGTCTCGCCCTTGCGCCGCGCCCGGTAATCGGCATGTTCGCCCACCACGATCGCATCGTCGACCACGATCCCCAGCGTGATGATCAGCGCGAAGAGCGAGATCATGTTGATCGTCAGCCCGAACAGCGTACATCAGCGCGATGGCCGCCATCATCGCCACCGGAATACCCGCCGCCACCCAGAACGCGGTGCGCGCGTTCAGGAACAGGAACAGCAGCACCACAACCAGCCCAAGCCCCATCAGTCCGTTGTCGAGCAGGATGTTCAGACGCCCGGTGATCGCCTCGGCCCGGGTGCGGATCAGATCGACCGCGACGCCCTCGGGCAGAGTCGCGGCCAGATCGCTGCGGCGACCTCTTCGACCTGGCGCCTGGATCTCGATCGCGTCGCCCCGGTCGGAGCGGTCGACGCGGATCGAGATCGCCGGGTTGCGCGCCGACGAAATAGGCGCGGTCGCGGTCGACGCCTTCGACCCGAGACGCGCGCCACGTCGCCGATGGTCAGCTTCGAGCCGTCGGGGTTCGAGCGCAGCACGATGGCGGCGATCTCCTCGGCGCTGCGTCTTGGCGACGCCGGTGCGCACCCGCGCATTGGCGCCGTCGACATCGCCCGCCGGGTCGGCCTCGGCCTCGTCGGCGATGGCGTCGGCGATCTGGCGCATGGTGATGTCGTTGCGCGATCAGCGACGAGCGACGGCACCTCGACCATCGTCTCGGGCGCCGCCACGCCGCGGATCGTGGTGCGGGTGACGCCCGCCGCGAACAGCCGGGTGACGAATTCGTCGGCGAAGCGGCCCAGCTGGTCGACGCCCACCGGCCCGGTGATCACCACGTCGGTGACCCGGTCGCGCCAGGCGCCGCGCCGGACCTGCGGCGTCCTCGGCATCCTCGGGCAAGGTCGATGATCGCATCGACCGCGGCCTGCACGTCGTCGGCGGCGCGCGCCATGTCCCAGCCCGGCTCGAACTCCAGCGTCGATCGCGGCGCGGCCCTCGCGCGACACCGACGTCGGACTCTCGACCCCCTCGACCGCCAGCAGCGCCGGTTCCAGCAGCTGCACGATGGCGCGGTCCACGTCCTCGGCCCCGGCGCCGTCCCAGCGCGACGCTGACCGATAACGTTGTCGATGATCACGTCGGGAAAGAACTGCGCCCGCATCTGCGGCAACGGCCGCGATGCCCGCGGCGATCAGCAGCACCAGCAGCAGGTTCGCCGCCGTCCGGTGGCGGGTGAAATAGGACAGGATGCCGCCCGCAACCGGCAGCCGGGACACCGTCGCGGCGCCATGGCCGTAGCCCCCCATCCGGCGCTTCGATCCGCTCGCCACCATCCGGCGCCGGCACCACTGCGGCTGCTTCGGCCAGCTGCGCCAGCACCCGGGCCTTGGCCTCGGCGGCATCGCGGGTTGCCCTCGACAAAGGCCACCAGCCGGGCGCGGCGCTCGTCGCGTCAGTTCGACCATCTCGGGCTCTTCCGGCGCGGCCGCGGCCGTCGTCGCCGGTGCGCAGCGGCCGCACCTTGATCCCAGCCCCCAGCAGCGGCGAGCGCTCGGCCACCACCTCGCGCCCGCGCAGGTCGCTCGACCCGCACGATCACGTCGTCGCCCTGACGGCGCAGCACTTCGGTCCCGGCGCACCTCCAGCCGGTCTCCTCGCCCAGCACCAGCACCGTTCCCGCCGCATCGACCGCCGTGGCGGGCAGCAGCGCCACGCCGCGCAACGCCGGTTCGTCGATCCGCACGGTGACGAAATCGCCGGGCCGGAAGCCCTCGGCCCGGCTCAGACGCGCGAACAGCAGCCGCCCGGTCTGGCCGCGCGCCCACGGCGGCACTTTCGCGGGTGATCATGCCCGTCGGTCGTCAGATCGAGCACCCGAGCACGTCCAGCGACGACATCGACAGTCGGCGCGGCCGCAGCTCGCCGTCGTCGTCGAGCAGCCGGGCATATTGCGGGGTCGAGACCCGGAACGACACTTCCAGCGCGTCGGGATCGATCAGT
Source organism: uncultured Alphaproteobacteria bacterium (assembly GCA_963768205.1). Taxonomy (GTDB): domain Bacteria; phylum Pseudomonadota; class Alphaproteobacteria; order Rhodobacterales; family Rhodobacteraceae; genus JAHELH01. The sequence continues at coordinate 662,776 of CAVYHB010000004.1, forward strand.
CGCGCCAGCCGCTCGTTGTGCTGCACCAGCCCGCCCTCGACCACCGTCACGTCGCTCAGCGTGCCGGCGAATTCGGCGAACAGCGCGGTTTCGGCCAGCCGCCGCTCGGCCTCGGCCAGCGCGATCTGGCGCCGCGCCAGCGCCGGTTGCGGCCTGATCGACCCGCGCCTCGGCCTGCGCCAGCGCCTGACGCCGCGACAGAACCGCCTGCTTGGCCGCCGCCTCGGCCAGCTCCGCGGTCTCGACCGCCGCCTCGGTGCCGACGCCGCGTTCCTGCAGGTTGCGCTGGCGCTCCAGCGCCTGGGCGCGCAACGCGGCCTGATCCTGCGGCCGACGGCCACGTCGTCGCGGGCCAGCTCCAGCGCCGCGCGCGGCCTCGCGCAGCTCGGCCTCGGCTTCGGCAAGATCGGCGCGCGCCACGTCCAGCGCCGATTGCGCATCGGCTGGATCGATCCGCAGCAGCAGGTCGCCCGCATCGACCCGCGCCGCCGTCCTCGAAACCGTCGGCCAGCTCGATCACCGTGCCGCCGAACGGTCGCGCGCACCTCCAGCGTGCGGCGGCTGCGCACCTCGCCGAAGCTGGTCAGCACCGGCGTGATCGACGCCGGCTCTAGCGTCACGACATTGACCGCGAACACCCGTTCGCGCGCCGGGCCGGGCGCGGTCTTCCTGGCTCCAGCGGCTCTGCAGCGCGCCCCAGAACGTCTGCCCGGCAAAGGCCAGCAGGCCCAGCCGTCGACGCACAGCAGGAACAGCCCGACAAGACTGCGGCGCAGAAATCGCATCGTTCAGAGGCCTTTCGCCGCAAAGTCACCTGGGCACAATAACATAGCGCGCCCAGCGCATTTCGGCCAAGCCACAACCGTATTACGGCACGAGCTGGCTATTTCCGTCGCAGATGTTCGTCCAGACGCGGCAAAATCTCGACGAAGTTGCAGGGCCGGTGCCGGTAATCGAGCTGCGGCGCCAGGATCTCGTCCCAGGCGTCCTTGCAGGCGCCGGGACTGCCGGGCAGCGCGAACAGGTAGGTGCCCTGCGCCACGCCCGCCAGTGGCGCGGCTTTGCACGGCGCAGGTGCCGATCTTCTGCATCGAGACGATGGTGAAGACCGTGCCGAACGCCTCGATCTCTTTCTCGTAGACATCGCGATGCGCCTCGACCGTCACGTCGCGCCCGGTCAGCCCGGTGCCGCCGGTCGAGATCACCACGTCGATGTCCGGATCGGCGCACCAGGCGCGCAGCTGGTCGGCGATCTCGGCACGTTCGTCGCGCACGATCGCGCGGTCGGCCAACACATGCCCCGCCGCCGCGATCCGGTCGACCAGCGTCTCGCCGGACGGTCGTCGTCCAGCTGCGCGGGTGTCGCTGACCGTCAGCACCGCGATGCGGACCGGGATGAATTGCTTGCTTTCGTCGATCCGGCTCATGATCGCCTCTTCACACCCCATCCCGCAACCGCGCCTGCAGCATCAGCAGATCGTGCCCAGGCCTCGCGCTTGGCATGGGGGCTGCGCAACAGATAGGCCGGGTGCAACATCGGCAGCGCCGGACGCCCCAGCGCCTCTGTCCAGGTGCCGCGCAGCCGGGTGATCCCCTTGCGCCCGAGCAAGCCTGAGGCACGAGACATTGCCCATCAGCACCAGCACGTCCGGGTCGACCAGTTCCACATGCCGCGCCACGAACGGCATCATCATGGCGATCTCGTCGGGTTTCGGTTCGCGGTTCTGCGGCGGACGCCAGGGCAGGACGTTGGTGATGTAGACCGACTTGCCCTTGCCCGACGCATCGCGCGCCATCCCGATGGCCGCCAGCATCCGATCCAGGAACTGCCCGGCCCGGCCGACGAAGGGCAGGCCCTGCAAATCCTCGTCGCGCCCCGGCGCCTCGCCGATGATCATCACCCGCGCCGCCGGGTCGCCGTCGGCGAAGACCAGGTTGCGCGCGCCCTTCTTCAGTTCGCAATGCTCATAGGCGTCGATTGCCGCGCGCAGGCCTTCCAGATCGGTCGCGGCCGCCGCCGCCGCCCGCGCCGCATCGACCGGGTCGGCCCCGGCCACCGGCGGCGGCGCGTCCGGTGCGGGCGCGGCGGTGGCCGGGGCGACAACCTTGGGCGCCACATCCAGAACCTCGTAGCGGTTCACCGGATGCTCGCCGATCGCCTCGGTCGCCCCGAGTTCCACCTGCCATTCCAGCAGGGCGCGCAATTGATGGAAACCCATGTCGCTCATTACCGCCAACTTAGTGCAGGTCGTGTCCCCGCGGAAGAGCGCTCACGCAAGCCGGTCCCGGGGCAGCCCGGGTATGGCGCTGAAACAGCTGAACGGGGCACTTTATGGCAGTCAGGGTTCGCTTTGCCATCGCGGTCGCGCTTTCCTCACAAAAGCGCCATCCCGCAGGACGGGCTACCGCTGGACCGGCGGCTTCGCCTTGAGTCCGGCCCCGGGAAACCACCTGCCTTGCCGCCGCCGAACCTCTTTCCTATAAGCGATCAAATCCGGACGGGGACGCACGTGACATTCCGCCAGACCCATCTTCTCGGCATCGAAACCCTCGCCCCGGACGAGATCGTCACGCTTCTCGATCTGGCCGACACCTATGTCGACCTGAACCGCTCGCCGACCAAGCATTCCGACGTGCTGCGCGGGCTGACCCAGATCAACATGTTCTTCGAGAACTCGACCCGCACGCAGGCCAGCTTCGAGCTCGCGGGCAAGCGGCTGGGCGCCGATGTGATGAACATGGCGATGCAGGCCTCCTCGGTCAAAAAGGGCGAGACCCTGATCGACACCGCGCTGACGCTGAACGCCATGCACCCCGACCTGCTGGTGGTGCGCCACCCGCACTCTGGCGCGGTCAACCTGCTGGCGCGAAAAGGTGAATTGCGCGGTGCTGAACGCCGGCGACGGGCGGCACGAGCACCCGACCCAGGCGCTGCTCGACGCGCTGACGATCCGCCGCGCCAAGGGCCGGCTGCACCGCCTGACCATCGCGATCTGCGGCGACATCGCCCATTCCCGCGTCGCGCGCTCCAACATCCTGCTGCTGGGCAAGATGGAAAACCGCATCCGCCTGATCGGCCCGCCGACGCTGATGCCCGCGGGCATCGCCGAGTTCGGCGTCGAGGTTTACGACGACATGGCCGAGGGCCTGAAGGACGTCGATGTGGTGATGATGCTGCGGCTGCAGAAGGAACGCATGGACGGCGGCTTCATCCCGTCCGAGCGCGAATATTTCCACCGCTACGGGCTGGATGCCGAAAAGCTGAGCCACGCCAAAGCCGACGCCATCGTCATGCACCCCGGCCCGATGAACCGCGGCGTCGAGATCGACGGCACCATCGCCGACGACATCAACCGCTCGGTGATTCAGGACCAGGTCGAGATGGGCGTGGCCGTGCGCATGGCCGCGATGGACCTGCTGGCGCGCAACCTGGCCGACCGTAAGCAAAAGGTATCCGCATGACCGGCGACCCGCTTCACGTTCCCGAGGGTGCCCGCGAAACCGTCTGGGTCTTCGCGCTGGACCTTGCACCGGCCGATGCCGAAGCCGTCGTCGAGGGCGGACCCGGCGGCGCTTGGCCGCTGAAGGAGCTGCTGGGCACCGACACCCTGCGCGCCCGTCACATCGAAGGTTTCCCGGCCGGCGATCTGACCGGTGTCGGACTGCCCGGATACCTGGTCGAGGGTCTTGGCGTCGACGAACATCACGTCAAGCCCGACCGCGCTGCGCTGGAGGCCGCGAGCCAGCATATCGTCATTCTGCATGCCGATGCTTTCGACGGCACCGAACAGCGTCTGACGCCGCGCCTGCCGCTACGCCACCTTGGCACTTATGCCCAGGTCCAGGCAGAACAGCGCCTGGTGCCACTGCCCGGCGCCAATCCCGATCCGGTGATCCCGCCGACGCCCGGCGTCGCGCCCGCGCCGCAGCACATGCCGCGCAGCGGGCGCGGCATCTTCGTGCTGGTGGCCGCTGCCATAGTCGTGCTGATCTTGGCCTGGGCGCTGTCGGGGTCCGGCGGATGACCGTGCCCGCCGGCTGGGACGGCATTCTCGACAAGGGCGAGGTGATCCTCTGGCAGGGGCGCCCCGACACGGCGGTCCGGTTCCAGGCGATGCCTACCTTCACCGCGCTCTTCGGGCTGGCTTTCGCGGGTTTCGCGCTGTTTTGGATGATCATGGCGTCGCAGGCGGGCGGGTTCTTCTGGATGTTCGGGCTGATCCATTTCGCCGTGGGGCTGGCCATCGGCATCGGCCCGCCGGTCTTTTCCGCCTGGCGTCGTCGGCACACCTGGTACACCCTGACCGACCGCCGCGCCTTCATCGCCACCGACCTGCCCCTGAAGGGACGCAAGCTGAAATCCTATCCCATCGACGGCGATACCGTGCTGGACTACCAGGCCGGCGACCCGGCCACGATCCACTTCGCCCACGAGATGCGCCGCACCAAGAACGGCTCGCGCCGCCACGACATCGGGTTCGAACGGATCGCGGGCGGGGCCGAGGTCTACCGGATGCTCCGCGACGTCCAGCGCGGCGGCCCCGCGCGGGTGTCGGAGGGCGCGCCGTGAGCCTGCTGCTCCACGACGCCCGCCTGATCGACCCCGAGGCCGGGACCGAGACGCGTGGCGCGGTTAAGGTTTCGGAAGGAAAGATTGCCGCGATCTTAACGCAAGATACTGAAATAAAGGAGGAAATGTTTCGCGCGCGAAACATTCTGCACTGCGGCGGAAAGCACCTTGCGCCGGGCATCGTCGACCTTGGCGTGAAGATTTGCGAGCCGGGCGAGCGCCACAAGGAAAGCTTCCGGTCGGCGGGCCTTGCGGCGGCGGCGGGCGGTGTGACGACGATGATCACCCGGCCCGACACCAGCCCCGCCCTCGACAGCCCCGAGCAGCTTGAATTCGTCATTCGCCGAGCGGTCCAGGCGGCAGAAGTCAACATCCTGCCGATGGCGGCGCTGACCAAGGGGCGGCAAGGCCGCGAGATGGTCGAGATCGGGTTCCTGCGCGACGCCGGTGCCGTGGCCTTCACCGATTGCGACCACGTCATCACCGATACCCGCGTCTTTGCCCGTTGCCTGACCTATGCCCGCAGCCTCGGTGCGCTGGTCGTGGCGCATCCGCAGGACCCAGGGCTTTCCGCAGGGGCCGCCGCGACATCCGGCAAGTTCGCTTCGCTGCGCGGTCTGCCCGCGGTGTCTCCGATGGCCGAAAGGCTCGGGCTGGACCGCGACCTGGCCCTCGTCGAGATGACCCGCGCCCGCTACCACGCCGACAACCTGTCGACCGCTGCCGCCCTGCCCGCGCTGGAACGCGCCAAGACGGCGGGGCTGGACGTCACGGCAGGGGTGAACGTGCATCACCTGGCGCTCAATGAACTCGACGTCGGCGACTACCGCACGTTCTTCAAGATCAAGCCGCCACTTCGGAGCGAAGACGACCGTCAGGCAATGGTCGAAGCTGTGGCCTCCGGCCTGATCGACGTGATCTCGTCGATGCACACGCCGCAGGACGAGGAAAGCAAGCGCCTGCCTTTCGAGGCTGCCGCCAGCGGCGCGGTCGGCCTGCAAACGCTGCTGCCCGCCGCCCTGAGGCTGGTGCATTCGGGCCAGTTGACGTTGCCGGGCCTGTTCCGTGCGCTGGCGCTGAACCCGGCGCAGCGCCTCGGGCTTGCCTGCGGGCGTCTGGCGGTGGGGGCGCCCGCCGACCTGGTGCTATTCGATCCCGACGCGCCGTTCGTGCTGGACCGGTTCGACCTGCTGTCGAAATCGAAGAACACGCCGTTCGACGGTTCACGGATGCAGGGAAGGGTGCTGGGCACCTTCGTCGCGGGCCGCCAGGTCTTCGGTGCCAAGACCGTCCCGGCGTAGCGCAATGGAAATTTCCGACCAGATCTCTTTGGAGCCTTCATGGGATACGTGATCATCGCCTTCGGGGTCTACGCGCTGACCGCGATCCTGTCGTATCTGCTAGGCTCGGTCAGCTTCGGGCTGGTGATGGCCCGGATGTTCGGCCTGGGCGACCTACGCCAGATCGGGTCGGGCAACATCGGCGCGACCAACGTGCTGCGCACCGGCCACAAGCTTGCGGCGTTCCTGACGCTGATCGGCGACGCGGGAAAAGGCGCCGCGGCGGTGTTGATCGCGCGCTGGGTCGCGGGCGACGACGCCGCCGGGATCGCGGCGCTCTTTGCGATGCTGGGGCACCTCTATTCCTGCTTTGCCGGATTTCGCGGCGGCAAAGGCGTGGCGACCTTCCTCGGCACCCTGCTGGCACTGTCGCCGCCAGTGGGGCTGGCGGCCTGCGCAATCTGGGCGGCAACGGCTGCGCTGACGCGCATCTCGTCGCTCTCGGCGCTGGTCGCGGCGGCGCTGGCACCGCTTGTCGCGCTGGTCTTCTACCACTGGCACGGTGCGGTGCTGATCGCCCTGCTCAGCGCCCTGGTCGCCTTCAAGCATCGTCCCAACATCGCCCGCCTGATCGCGGGCACCGAACCGAAGATCGGTAGGAAATGAGGCCCGCCGTCCCTGCCGTGGCCATATTCGCCGGCACCGGTACGGCCCGGTTCCTGCGCAAAGCCAGCGGCAGGTCCGGGAACTGAAAGAGGAGGAGCAGTGAATGGGATTTGGAGAAGCGGTCAGGACCTGTTTTTCGAAATACGCCACGTTCTCGGGCCGCGCGCCGCGGTCGGAATACTGGTGGTGGGTGCTGTTCAGTTTCCTGGGAAACCTCGGCCTGGGCATCCTCGACGGCCTGATCTTCGGGTTCGCCGAGGACGATCCGGCGATGTTGGCGGGGCTTTTCGGTCTGGCGACGATCTTGCCGTCGATCGCCGTCACGGCGCGCCGCCTGCATGACGTGAACCGCAGCGGCTGGTGGCAGGTGGCCCCCTACGGCATGATCATCGCGGCGGCGGTCCTGGCCGCCATGGGCGCGTTCATTCTGCTGTGGGCCGCCGGGATCACGGCGCTTGTTCTGCTGGTGGCGCTGCTGGTCTGGCTGATCCGCAAGGGCACCGACGGGCCGAACGACTTCGGCCCCGACCCGCTGGGCGGGCGCGGCGATCCTCCCGACTACGGTGCCTATCATCGTAGTTCGATCCCGCGCGCCGGGCGCGACGACTGAAGCGTGCGGGCCTTTCTTGCCGCCTTCGACGCCCTGCCCCAAGGCACGTTTCGCGGCGAAACCGATGGCAGGCGCTACCTGGTCAGCAAGACAGCGGTGCTGGACGGGCGCGGCTGGAAGCTGGTGGCGGAAAGGCTGGGCGGCGGCGATTACATCAGCCTGAACCTTTACCGGACGTCGAAGGGCACGCTGCTGCGGCCCTGCGAGATGCCCCAAGCGAAGGTGGTCGATTTCGTGCTGCGCTTTCGGCCAGATACACCCCCGTCCGGGGCCTGCCCCGGGACCTCTCGGCCAAGAAGACCCGGATCAGGTCCGGGGCGCGGAACGATGCCTAGTAACTGAACTCGTCGTAGATCCGACCCAGGTCACCGTTCCAGTCGCCGTGATAGCGCTCCAGCAATTCGTCCGCCGGGGCCATGCCGGTCTCTACGCTTTCCTTCAGCGCGTTGAGAAAGTGCGTTTCGTCCGGCACCATGCCGCCGGTGCCCGGGCGGGCGCGCGCCCTGAGACCGTCGTCGGCGATGGCCACCGCTTGCCGCGCCAGATCGAGCATCTTCAGCTTGCCGACCCGCGCCTGCAACCCGTCGACCGACGCCCCGACGCGTAACGCGTCGCGGGTTTCGGCGTCCCAACCCTTGACCATGTCCCAGGCCGCGTCCAGCGCCCCCTGGTCATAGATCAGCCCGACCCAGAACGCCGGCAGCGCGCAAAGCCTGCGCCACGGGCCACCGTCGGCGCCACGCATCTCGATGAACTTCTTGACACGCGCCTCGGGGAAAACCGTGGTCAGGTGGTCGGCCCAGTCCGACAGGGTCGGCTTCTCGCCCGGCAGCGCCGGCAATTCGCCGCGCAGGAAATCGCGGAACGACTGGCCCAGCGCGTCGATGTACTTGCCGTCGCGATAGACGAAATACATCGGCACATCGAGCACCCACTGGACATAGCGTTCAAACCCGAAGCCGTCCTCGAAAACGAACGGCAACATGCCGGTGCGCGCATCGTCGAGGTTGCGCCAGATGCGGGCGCGCCAAGACTTGTGGCCGTTCACCTGGCCCTCGAAGAACGGCGAATTGGCGAAAAGCGCCGTGGCCACCGGCTGCAACGCCAATGCCACGCGCAGCTTCTGCACCATGTCGGCCTCGGAAGCGAAGTCGAGGTTGACCTGCACCGTGCAGGTGCGGCGCATCATCTGGGTGCCGTGGGTGCCGACCTTCTGCATATAGCTGTCCATCAGCTTGTAGCGGCCCTTCGGCATCAGCGGCATCTGTTCGTGCGTCCACTCCGGCGCCGCGCCCAGCCCGATGAAGCCCGCACCGATGGTGTCGGCCACTTCCTGCACCTCGCGCAGATGCGCGTTCACCTCGTCGCAGGTCTGGTGGATCGTCTCGAGCGGCGCGCCGGAAAGCTCCAGCTGGCCGCCGGGTTCCAGCGACACGTTGGCGCCGTCCTTTTCCAGGCCGATGATGTGCCCGCCCTCCATGACCGGCGTCCAGCCGAAGCGGTCGCGCAGGCCCTCGAGCATGGCGCGGATGCTGCGCGGACCGTCATAGGGCAGCGGCAGGTGGGTATCCTTGCAATAGCCGAACTTCTCGTGCTCGGTGCCGATCCGCCAATCGTCCTTCGGTTTGCAGCCCGCCGCGAGGTATTCGGCAAGCTGCTCATGCCGTTCGATCGGGCCGCCGCCGCTTTGGGGGATGGACATGGATGGGGCTCCGATCTTCTGCCGGGTGGGGACGGCAGAAGTGCGGGCATTTCAGCGGGGAGTCAATGCAACTGGCGCTGTGGCTGGTGCCAGATTGTCACGCGCTCTGCGGGATTATCGCGCAACTGGGTCAGCATGTTCTCGGTGCGGATGCCTTCCAGCGCGGCGAAGACGTCGAACAGGACCTCGGCATTCTCGGCATTGACGGGGATGTGCAGCGGCTGGCCGCCGACCTCTGTCAGGACCCATTCCGCGGCGGGTTTCGCGCGCGGTTCCAGTGCCACGCTTTGCAGCGCGTCGATCGAGACCGAGCCGCCGTCAAGCGGCCCGTAATAGGTGACCTGGCGTTCGTCTAGCTGAACAACGCCGGGGCCACCGCGCCCGACGCGGAAACGGGTACGCTGGATGCCGGCGAAGATCACCAGCGCGCCGACGATGGCCAGCGAGGTGCCGACGGCAGCCAGGATGCCCTGCTGGCTCACGGCCCAGATCATTCCGAAACACGAGATCAAAGTGCCGATGATGGCCTCGCGCCAGCGCCAGAACTTCTGCCGCAACTCGGGCCGGATGAAGTCTTCGAGGCTCATACCCAGTCACCTGATATGGATTGCCACAGTGCAATCGCCGCCACCACCGCCGTGTCGGCCCTGAGTATTCGTGGACCTAGGCCGATTTGTGTCACGAATGGGCAGGAAACGAGGCGATCGCGCTCGGCGGCGCTGAAACCGCCCTCCGGGCCGACCAGAATCGCCCATTTTCCGCCGACGCCCCCGGCCTCCAGCGCAACGCGCGCGCCGACCTGTGATTCGTCGCAGAAGATCAGGCGGCGGTCGGCGGGCCAATCTTCCAGAATCGCGGTCAGTTTCTGCAATTCGTCAACCGGCGGGCACGTAAGTGCCGCCGCATTGCTCTGCCGCCTCGACGGCATGGGCCTGAAGGCGGTCCTGCCGGATCCGCTCGGAATTGGTGAAATCGGTCTGCACCGGCAGGATCCGCGCGACGCCCATCTCGGTCGCCTTCTCGACAATGAAATCGGTGCGCGCCTTCTTGATCGGCGCGAACAGCAGCCAAAGGTCGGGCGGGTCGATCTGCGGCGCGGTGTTCTCCACGACCGCAAGCGTGCCGCCGCGCTTGGCGCGGGCCTCGACCGTGGCGCGCCATTCGCCGTCCTTGCCGTTGAACAGCGACAGGCTGTCGCCCTGCCCCAGCCGCATCACCCCGAACAGGTAATGTGCCTGCGCCTGGCTCAGAGGAACCGATTGCCCCGGCCCAAGCGGGTGCTCTACACAGAGCCTGACTTTCGAGCCTGCCATGACAGGGTAGATAAGGGGCCGATGAGCGAAGCGCCAGAGACCAGCGGACAGGTGCACGACGCCGTGCGCGGCAACTGGGTCGACCGGCTGGCGCCCGCGCCTTGGCGGCCCTATCTGCGGCTCAGCCGCGCCGACCGGCCGATCGGCACCTGGCTGCTGTTGCTGCCGTGCTGGTGGGGCGCGCTGCTGGCCGCCGCGTCGCTGGACCGGTTCGGCTGGGCCGAATCTGTGGATCATGGCGGGCTGCGGCATCGGCGCCTTGCTGATGCGCGGCGCGGGCTGCACCTGGAACGACATCACCGACCGCGACATCGACGGACAGGTCGCGCGCACCGCCTCGCGGCCGATCCCGTCGGGCCAGGTTACGGTGCGGAACGCGCTGTCTGGATGGCGGCGCAGGCGCTGGTGGCGCTTCTGCATCCTGCTGACCTTCAACACGACCGCAATCGCGCTGGGCGTCGGCAGCCTGGTGCTGGTGGCGATCTATCCCTTCGCCAAGCGGTTCACCTGGTGGCCGCAGGTGTTCCTGGGGCTGGCGTTCAACTGGGGCGCGCTGCTGGCCTGGGCCGCGCATGACCGGCAGCCTGAGCGCGGCGCCGGTCCTGCTCTATCTCGCGGGCATCGCCTGGACGCTGTTCTACGACACGATCTATGCGCATCAGGACAAGGAGGACGACGCGCTGATCGGGGTGAAATCCACCGCCCGCCTGTTCGCCGACAACACGGCCGCATTACCTGCGGGTCTTCATGGCGCTGTCGGTGCGGACTGATGGGCGTGGCGATCATCCTGGCGCTGGCCCCGCAGGCGGATTTCCTGGCGCTGGTGCTGGCGCTGGCCGGTCCCTGGGCGTTCGGCTGGCACATGGTCTGGCAGATGCGCGCGCTCGACATCGACGATCCCGACACCTGCCTGCGGCTGTTTCGCGCCAACCGCGATGCCGGGCTGATCCCTGCGCTGTTTCTCGCCGTGCGCGCTGCTGGTGTGATTGCAGCCCGCCGCGCGAAGGCCTAAACAAGCCCCAGCAAACGACCGAAACAAGACCACACCCCACCCGATGCGCATCTCTTCCTACATTCCCGCCGCACTGGCCATGGCGGCGGCGGCCCTGCTGGCGGTCGCGACGGCGATGCTTGCCGTCGGCGCTGTCGAGCGCGCCTCGGAGGAACAGGTGTCGCGGCGTTCTGCGCGGCGATGGCCAGGACTGGGCCGACGTCGCCGTCGACGGGCTTCAGGTGATCCTGACCGGCACCGCCCCGGACGAGGCGACGCGGTTCCGTGCGCTCAGCCTCGCGGGCATCGGTCGTCGATGCCGCGCGGGTGCGCGACCGGATGCAGGTCGATCCGGGCGAACCGATCCAGCCGCCGCGCTTTTCCATCGAGATCCTGCGCAACGACGAGGGTATTTCGCTGATCGGGCTGGTGCCCGGCGCGATGGACCGCGAGGCGGTGGCCTCGACGATTTCGGAACTGGCCAAGGGCGCGCCGTGTCACCGACCTGCTGGAGGCCGCCGACTACCCGGTGCCCGGCGGCTGGGCCCAGGCGCTGAGCTTCTCGCTGGATGCGCTGGCCAAGCTGCCGCGCTCGAAGATCTCGGTCTCGGCGAACCGGGTCGAGATCACCGCGATCACCGACAGCGGCGCCGAGAAGCGGCGGCTGGAAACCGCGCTGTCGCGCGCCAAGCCCGACGGCATGACGCTGGTCCTCGACCTGTCCGCGCCGCGCCCGGTGATCACGCCGTTCACCCTGCGCTTTCTGATCGACGAGACCGGCGGTCGGTTCGACGCCTGTTCGGCGCACACGATCGAGGGCCGCGCGCGGATCCTGGCAGCCGCGGCCGAGGCCGGGCTGGTGGGCAAGGCGGACTGCACCCTTGGCCTGGGCGTGCCCAGCCCACGCTGGCCCGATGCGGTCAGCGCCGCCATCGGCGCGCTGGCACGGCTTGGCGGCGGCTCGGTCACCTTCTCGGATGCCGACGTGTCGCTGGTGGCGCTGGACACCACCGAACAGGCGCTGTTCGACCGCATCGTGGGCGAACTGGAAGCGGCGTTGCCGGACGTCTTCTCGCTGCAATCGGTACTGCCCAAACCCGTGGTGATCGACGGCACCGGTGAGGGCGACGGCCCGCCGGAATTCGTCGCGACGTTCAGCCCCGAGGGGCTGGTGCAACTGCGCGGGCGGATCAGCGACGACCGCCTTCGCAAGGCGGTCGAAGGCTTCGCCCGCGCCCGGTTCGGCGGGGCGGAGGTATCGGGCACGATGCGCCTTGACCCTGATCTGCCCGTCGGCTGGCCGACCCGGGTGCTGACCGCGCTCGAGGCGCTTTCGCTGCTCAACAACGGCTCGGTCGTGGTGCAGCCCGATTTCCTTTCGGTGAAGGGCAACACCGGCGATGCCGACACCAAGGCCGAGATCAGCGCGCATCCTGTCGGCGCAGCTTGGCCAGGCCGAGAACTTCGCCATCGAGGTGACCTATCGCGCGGAGCTCGACCCGGTGGCGGGCCTGCCGACGCCCGAGGAATGCGTGAATGCGATCAACGCGATCCTGAACGCGCGCAAGCTGACGTTCGAGCCCGGATCGGGCGACCTGGACGGCGAGGCCTTCGGCACCATCGACCGGATCGCCGAGGTGCTGGGCGACTGCCAGACGGTGCCGATGGAGATCGCCGGCCATACCGACAGCCAGGGCCGCGAAACGATGAACCTGCAACTGTCGCAGCAGCGGGCCGATGCGGTTCTGAACGCGCTGCTGGCCCGCCGCGTGCTGGTCGGCAACCTGACCGCCGTCGGCTACGGCGAGAGCGAACCGATCGCCGAAAACGACACCGAAGAAGGCCGCGAGACCAACCGCCGGATCGAGTTCACCTTGATCCGGCTGGAAGAGGCGGCCGGTGACGTGCTCGACCCAGAGGCCGAAGCCGACGCGCCGCCACCAGAAACCGAGACGGAAAGCCCAGAATGAACAGAACCGAGTTCATCGCCATCACCGCCGTGATCCTTTTCGTGACGTTCATTCTGGGATGGTTCGCGCATTGGCTGGTGCACCGGTTCGCCCGGGTGTCGCAGTCCGAGATGGGCGAGTTGGACAAGATGGCCCAGGCGCTGCACGAAGCCGAAGAGGCGCGCGACCAGGCGATCACCTATTTCCAGCAGCGCGAGGCCGAGATGACCAACCAAGTCAGCCAGACCGAGGCGGAACTGCGCGCGGCGATGGACGGCCTGCGCGACGCACGGCAGGAGGCCGAGGAGATGCGGACCTACATCGAGCGGATGAACAAGGGCTGAGCCGGGCCTTTGCGGCCGCTAGCGGCTGGAACGAACCGAATGCTGCCCGAACGGGTGGCAAGTGGACCTTGACGGTGTCACCGTCAAAAGAGACATAGCCGCGCGGGCGTTTCGCTACAGCAGGGGCCGGACCAGGACCCTGCCGACCCGGAAGCACCACGTCGCGGACCGAACGCTGTTTTCCTTCTGGAGTGTGTCATGAAATTTCGCTTTCCCATCGTCATCATCGACGAGGACTTCCGGTCAGAGAACTCGTCCGGTCTGGGCATCCGCGCCGTCGCCGAAGCCATCGAGAGCGAAGGCTTCGAGGTGCTGGGCGTGACGAGCTATGGCGATCTGTCGCAGTTCGCGCAGCAGCAATCGCGCGCCAGCGCCTTCGTGCTGTCGATCGACGACGAGGAATTCACCCCCGGCCCCGACCTTGATCCCGCCGTCCTCAACCTGCGCAATTTCATCGAGGAAGTGCGCTGGAAGAACGACGACGTGCCGATCTACATCTACGGCGAAACCAAGACCAGCCGCCATCTGCCCAACGACATCCTGCGCGAGCTGCACGGCTTCATCCACATGTTCGAGGACACGCCCGAGTTCGTCGCCCGCCACATCATCCGCGATGCCAAGAGCCTATCTCGAAGGCATCCAGCCGCCGTTCTTCAAGGCGCTGCTCGACTACGCCGAGGACGGGTCGTATCTCGTGGCATTGCCCGGGGCATTCCGGCGGCGTGGCCTTCCTGAAAAGCCCGATCGGCCAGATGTATCACCAGTTCTACGGCGAAAACATGCTGCGCGCGGACGTCTGCAACTCGGTCGAGGAACTGGGCCAGTTGCTGGACCACAACGGTGCCATCGGCGCGTCCGAACGCAACGCGGCGCGTATCTTCAACGCCGATCACTGCTTTTTCGTCACCAACGGCACCAGCACCTCCAACAAGATGGTCTGGCACCACACCGTGGCGCCCGGCGATGTCGTGGTGGTCGACCGCAACTGCCACAAATCGATCCTGCACAGCATCATCATGACCGGCGCGATTCCGGTATTCCTGAAACCGACGCGCAACCACTACGGCATCATCGGCCCGATCCCGAAAGCGGAGTTCGAGATCGACGCGATCAAGGCCAAGATCCGTGCCAACCCGCTGCTTGGCGCACGTCGATGCGGACACCGTCAAGCCGCGCATCATCACGCTGACGCAATCGACCTATGACGGGGTGCTGTACAACACCGAGACCATCAAGGACGCTGCTGGACGGCTATGTCGAGAACCTGCATTTCGACGAAGCATGGCTGCCGCACGCCGCGTTCCACCCGTTCTACGGCAATTTCCATGCGATGGGGCGCAAGCGCGCGCGCCCAAGCCATTCGGTGACCTATGCGACGCAGTCGATCCACAAGCTGCTGGCCGGGATCAGCCAGGCCAGCCATGTCCTGGTGCAGGACAGCCAGGACACCAAGCTGGACCGCCACCTGTTCAACGAAGCCTACCTGATGCACACCTCGCACCAGCCCGCAATACAGCATCATCGCCAGCTGCGATGTGGCCGCGGCGATGATGGAGCCGCCGGGCGGCACGGGCGCTGGTCGAGGAAAGCATCGTCGAGGCGCTCGATTTCCGCCGCGCCATGCGCAAGGTCGACGACGAATACGGCGAGGACGACTGGTGGTTCCAGGTCTGGGGTCCGGATGAGCTTGACGAGGAGGGCATCGACAGCCCCGACAACTGGGTGCTGAAGAAGACCGATGCCGAGGGCGTGCAGCCGGCGGATGGCGAGGACAGCTGGCACGCGCTTCGGCGACATGGCACCCGGCTTCAACATGCTGGATCCGATCAAGGCGACGATCATCACGCCCGGTCTCAACCTGGACGGTCGCTTCGAGGAAACCGGCATTCCGGCCTCCATCGTGACCAAGTATCTGGCCGAGCATGGCGTCGTGGTGGAAAAGACCGGGCTTTACAGCTTTTTCATCATGTTCACGATCGGCATCACCAAGGGGCGCTGGAATTCGCTGCTGACCGAATTGCAGCAGTTCAAGGATGACTACGACAAGAACCAGCCGATGTGGCGCTCGCATGCCGGAATTCTGCGCCAAGCATCCGCGCTACGAGCAGATGGGCCTGCGCGACCTGTGCCAGCATGTGCATTCGCTTTATGCCAAATACGATGTGGCGATCCTGTCGACCGACATGTACCTGAGCGACCTGACCCCGGCGATGAAACCGACCGACGCGTTTTCGCATATCGCCGCGCGCACGACACAGCGCGTGCCGATCGACGATCTTGAGGGACGGATCACCACCAGCCTTGTCACGCCCTATCCGCCGGGTATTCCGCTGTTGATCCCGGGCGAGGTGTTCAACAGGAAGATCGTCGAATACCTGAAGTTCAACCGAACCTTCGCGCGCGAATGCCCGGGGTTCGAGACCGATATTCACGGGCTGGTGCAGGAGACCTGCGACGACGGTCGCATCGAATACTTCGCGGATTGCGTTGCAGAACGGTAAGTGCCTGCGGAGATCGGCCTGGGTGAAGCTGAGCCTGCGGAGACTCGGTCCGAAATAGAGCGGATGGAAAACCGGGCAGACGGCGGAACGAGCCGTTTCGAAACGGCTTGCTACCAGCGCGTCAACGCATCCTCGTCGGCGTCCTTCGCCGCGACCCATTCCTCTCCGTCCGCGCCGATTTCCTTCTTCCAGAACGGCGCGCGGGATTTCAGGTAGTCCATCAGGAATTCGGCCGCCGCGAAGGCATCGCGCCCGGTGCCGCGCGGCGGTGGCGACCATCATGATCGGCTCGCCGGGCGCGCAGCGGCCCGTAGCGGTGGATCACCAGCGCGCCGGTCAGGTCCCAGCGCGTCCGTCGCCTCGTCGCGCGATCGCGGCGATCGCCTTTTCGGTCATGCCGGGATAGTGCTCGATCACCATCTCGCGTAAGGTCGCCGCGCGTCGTCGCGCACGATGCCGGTGAAGCTGACCACCGCGCCCGCGTCGCGCCGTGCCCGGCGGCGAAGGCGTCAAGCTCCGCGCCCACGTCGAACGGGTCGGGCTGCACCCGGACCGTCATCTCAGCCCCCGGTCATCGGCGGGAAGAACGCCACCTCGCGCACGCCCTTCAGGCGGCGCGTCGAAATCGGCCAGCTCCTGGTCCAGCGCCACGCGCAGCGCCGACGACGTCGGCAAAGGCCGCCGCGTAGCGCTGCTTCGCGGGCCTTCAGTTCGTCCACCAGATCGGCGACCGTCGCGGCGCTGGTTTCGACCGCTTCGCGCGGCAGGCCGATGCGTTCGCGCACCCAGGCGAAATAGAGCACGTCGATCATCGGCCGGCCCTCGCTGCGGAGATACGGCAGCGCCTTGCGGAAATAGTCCCAGCCGGTGATCAGCGTCAGCGCCGCCGCGATCCACAGCAGCACGACGCCGCTCCACCAGGTCGACCACGCCAGTCGAAGTTCCAGGCAAGCCCGAGCGTGGTCGGGTTCGCGGCCGGCCATGATGCCCGTCGACGATGGCCGGCGTCCATGCCGATGGTGCGCTCGATCAGATGTGCTCGAAGATGCCCGTGCGCGAAACAGCACCGCAGATCGCCACCATCTGCGCGGTGGTCTTCCACTTCGCCAGCTTGGTGACCTTCAGCGTGCCTGGCGTCGGTCGCCCAGGAATTCGCGCAGGCCCGAGACGAAGATCTCGCGGAACAGGATCACGGTGGCGGGCAGCAGGATCCAGGGGTCCATGCCGGAAAAGCCGGTGATCACCAGCAGCGCGATCACCACCATCGCCTTGTCGGCAATCGGGTCCAGCATCGCGCCGAACTGGCGCTTTCCTGTTTCCAGGCGCGCGCCAGGTAGCCGTCGAAATAGTCGGTGATGCGCCGCGCCGATGAACAGCATCATGGCGAACCAGTCGGCCCAGGGGCGCGCGAAATAGAGGAACATGATCGCGACGCCGGGGGCGGCCAGCAGGCGCAGGGTGGTCAGGATGTTCGGGATCGTCCAGTTCATGCGCCTTTACTATCCCGACTGCGCAGGACAGGAAAGCCATCGGTCGCGGCTTCGTGATCTTTGGCGGCGGGTGAAATAGTTGCCCGAATTGTAGTCGGCACGGCCCGGATCAGCGAAATCGGTGCGGATGTAGAGCCGCAGGCGGTCGGCGCCGGTCAGTCGGGCGCAGACGTGACGCTTGGCGAAGCCCTGGTCGTAGTAGGAACAGATCCAGCCACTTTCCAGCTTGCGGGCGGGTTTCTGGCCCCAGTCGCAGTCGCTGGGCGAACACGAACCCCAAAGGCGCAGGTGCCAGGACGGGCCCGGCGGCTGGCCGTTCAGATGACATCCTGGCAGGTGAAGTCGATGCGGGCCGTGGTGATCGAGCGGGTTCCACGGTCGACGTTGCGCCAGCTGCCCTCTTCCTGCGGGAAAAGACAGGAAGCGCTGGCGGACCCGGCGATCACCGTCAGGCCGAGCGCGGCGGCGGCGAAGAGGGTCTTGCGAAACATAATGTTTCTGCCTTTTGTCCAGATGCGGAAACATCCGCGTTCTGGTCATGGGTCGGAGCAGGGGCGCCAATGTTTCAAAGCTCGCGTGATCGGGCAAGGCCTGCGAGACGGCCGGCGCCTAGCCTTTCTCGTGGAAGTAGTCGTAGATCGTCTCGGCCATGCTGTCCGATATGCCCTCGACCGCCTTCAGGTCCGCCAGACCCGCGCGGGCCACCGCCTTGGCCGAGCCGAAATGCGCCAGCAGCGCGCGCTTGCGCGTGGCGCCGACGCCCGGCACGTCGTCCAGCGGCGTGGCGCCGACCGCCTTGGACCGCTTGGCGCGGTGCGCGCCGATGGCGAAGCGGTGCGCCTCGTCGCGCAGGCGCTGGACGAAATAGAGCACCGGATCGTTGCGCCGCAGCGCCATCGGGCGCTCGCCGGTGCGGTGGAATTCCTCCTTGCCCGCGTCGCGGTCGACGCCCTTGGCGACGCCGACCATCGGCGATATCCTCGACGCCCAGCTCGGCCATGATGCCGCGCACCGCGCTGACCTGCCCGGCGCCGCCGTCGATCAGCAGCAGGTCGGGCCAGGTGCCGGTCTGCGCGGTCCGGGTCTTCCTTCAGCAGGCGCTGGAAGCGCCGGGTCAGCACCTCTTTCATCATGCCGAAATCGTCGCCCGGCGTCAGCGTCGTCGCCCTTGATGTTGAACTTGCGGTACTGGCTCTTCATCGAAGCCCCTCGGGCCCCGCCACGATCATCGCGCCGACCGCGTGCGGTGCCCTGGATGTGGCTGTTGTCGTAGACCTCGATCCGCTGCGGCGGGGCGTCCAGCCCGAAGGCCTCGGCCAGCCCGTCCAGCAGCTTGCGCCTGCGTCGCGGTTTCGGCCATCCGGCGGGCCAGGCTTTCGCGGGCGTTGCGCAGCGCGCCTGGCCGACCAGTTCGGCCTTCTCGCCGCGCTGCGGCACCAGGATTTCGACCTTGCGGCCGGCCTTTTCGGTCAGCGCCTCGGCCATCAGGTCGGGGTCCTCGATCTCGTCGCTGACAGGATCACCTGGCGCGGCGGTTCCTTGTCGTCGTAGAACTGGCCGACGAAGGCCTGCAGCACCTCCGCCGCGCTTTCGGTGCCGCCCAGACGCGGGATAGTAGTCGCGGTTGCCCCAGTTCTGGTTGGCGCGGATGAAGAACACCTGCACGCAGGCCTGCCCGCCTTCCATGTGCAGCGCGATCACGTCGGCCTCGGCCACGCCGCGCGGGGTTGATGCCCTGCGCGCGCCTGCACCTGGGTCAGCGCGCGGATGCGGTCGCGCAGCGCGGCGGCGCGCTCGAATTCCATCGCCTCGCTGGCCGCCTGCCATCTCGGCGCGCCAGTTCGCCCTGCACGCGTGTCGACTTGCCCTGCAGGAAGCGCTCGGCATCGCCGACCAGCGCGGCGTAGTCGGCTTCGCGAGATATGGCCGACGCAGGGCGCCGAGCAGCGCTTGATCTGGTAGAGCAGGCAGGGCCGGGTGCGGCTGTCGAAGGTCGCGTCGGAGCAGTTGCGCAGCAGGAACACCTTCTGCAGCTGGTTCAGCGTCCGGTTGACCGCGCCGGCGCTGGCGAAGGGGCCGTAATAGGCGCCCTTTTCCTTCTTGCGCGCCGCGGTGCTTCTTGATCTGCGGAAAGGCGTGGTCCTTGGCGACAAGGATGTTCGGGAACGACTTGTCGTCGCGCAGCAGCACGTTGTAGCGCGGCTTCAGCTGCTTGATCAGGTTCTGTTCCAGCAGCAGCGCCTCGGTCTCGGTGCGCGTGGTCAGGAACATCATCGAGGCGGTGTCGCGGATCATCCGGGCGATGCGCGCGGCTGTGGCCGGACGGGCGTGGCGTAGTTCGACACGCGCGCCTTCAGGTTGCGCGCCTTGCCGACGTAGAGCACCGCGCCCTTGGCATCGAGCATCCGGTAGACGCCCGGGCGATTGTCGAGCGTCTTCAGATAGGACTGGACGCAGGCATGCCCGTAGGCCGTGTGTCAGTGCCGGTTTCTGGCGTCTGGTCAGTCATGCAAATGGCTTTGTCCGATTCCCCGCAGCGTCTGCAATCTTACCCCGCCCCGGACAAGAGGAAACATGTCCACGGTTTCTGTGGATAACCTTGTCGACAAGTTCCGGGCATCCGGAATTTTTCCTTTGTTTCGGCTGGCTTCATGACGTTGCCTAATTTTTAGGCAACAATTTAACCCATTGTTTTCTTTGAGTAAGATAATTGTCGCAGGGTATCTCACTGAATTTGCTAAAAGATTCGTAACGGATTTGTGACGGTCTGAGCGGCGGTGCACAAGTCAACCGTGCCATTGCAGCATTGACCTTACGTAAACCTATTCGACCCCGAGGACATCGGGCGTCTCCCAGGCCAGATGCTGGCCGCCATCGACGCACAGAAGCTGCCCGGTGACCGCCGGGGCGGTCAGGAAATACCGCAGCGCGGCAGTGATGTCCGCCGGGTTGGCGCCGCGTCTCAGGACCGTCGCGGCGCGCTGGCTGGCGAAAGTGCGTTTCGGACTGCCGCGCGCCGAGCAGGGTCGGGTCCGGGACCGATGGCGTTGACGCGGACGCGCGGCGCCAGCGCCTGCGCCGCGGTCTGGGTCAACGCCCAGAGACCCATCTTGGCCATGGTGTAGGTCATGAACTCGGGCGTCAGCTTGCGCACGCGCTGGTCGATCATGTTGATCACCAGCCCCTGCGCCACCGGCTCGCCTCGCGTCGTCGTCGACGGGGTCCGGGCACCTGCGCGGCCAGTGCTTGCGTCAGGACGAACGGCGCGCGCAGGTTCGAGCCGATGTGCCGGTCCCAGCTGTTCGCGCGTGGCGGTCTCGATGTTGTCATATTCGAAGATCGAGGCGTTGTTGACCAGCACGGCGACCGGCCGGCCCAGCGCCTCTGCCGCGCGGGGCAGCAGCGCCTGGGTGGCGTCCTCGTCCAGCAGGTCGGCCTGCAGCGCCACAGCGTTGCGGCCCATCGCGCGTGATCTCGGTCCACGACCTCGGCGCCGGTCCCTGCCGAACTGGCGTAATGCACCGCCACGTCAAAGCCGTCCTCGGCCAGCGCCAGCGCCATGGCGCGGCCCAGCCGAACCCCCGCGCCGGTGACCAGTGCCGTTCTTACCTGCATCTCAGACACCCCATTTCAGCACGGCAATCACATAGGCCGCATAGAGCAGAGTAAAGACCGCGCCGATGACGCGGCCCATGTCGATGTTGCGCAGGACAAACGGGGCGAGCATCAGCGAGGCGCCCAGCATGACCCACAGATCGAACGTCAGGAACGCGGGATCGACCGGAATCGTCGCCGAAGAAGCTGGCGATTCCGATGATCGCCAGCAGGTTGAACAGGTTCGACCCGATGACGTTGCCCAGCGCCACGTCGGCCTTGTTGCGCAAGCAGGCCATCACCGTGGTCGCCAGTTCCGGCAGCGACGTGCCGACGGCGACCAGCGTCAGGCCGATCACGGTTTCGCTGACCCCAATAGCGGTCGCGATGTTGACCGCCGCGTCGACCAGGATGCTGGCGCCCATCGGCAGGCCGATCAGGCCCAGCACCAGGAAGGCGATGATCTTCCACCAGCGCATTTCCGGGTCGGCGCCCTCGACTTCTTCCAGGTCGTCGCCATCCTGAACCGCGGCGGCTGCGGCGGCGGATTGTTGCGGCGATGGGTGCGCACTTCGCGGAACTGGTCGACGAAGGTGGCGCCCAGGAAGGCCAGCATCAGCAGCCCGTGCACCCAGGTCAGCGGTCCGAAAAAGCACAGCGCGATGAACCAAAGGCTGGCCGCCATCATGACGAGATAGCTTTTGCGTGGTGTCATGCGCGCCGGTCTGAAGCCCCTTCATCAGCGCGGGCACGCCCAGCACCAGCAGCACGTTGGCGGTGTTCGAACCGACCACGTTGCCGAGCGCGATGCCCGGCGCGTCCTCCAGCACCGCCTGGATCGAGATGATCAGTTCCGGCGCCGAGGTGCCGAAGGCGACGATGGTCAGGCTGACGATCAGCGCCGGGATGCCCAGCCGCAGCGCCAGGTTGACCGCGCCGCGCACCAGCGCGTCGCCGGCCAGAAGCAGGATCAGCAGGCCGATGCCGGCAAAGAGCAGGTCCATCCGCCTAGCCCTTTCCGCAGCTACAGGGGCCCTTGCCGATTCGGTAGCGGCCGCAGCCGGGACATTTCATCGACGACAGGCGCTTCTGCCCGGGAAAGCGCAACCGCCCGAACATGGCCAGGACGCCCATGCCGATCAGAAACAGGAAGACGATCTTGACGATCATTCAGAGCCTATCCGATCCGGGAAAATCCGACCTGTTCGGCCGCGGGCGCGAGGCAGCGTTCGCCTTGCAGACGCGTTCGAACCCGCAGTTGAATTCGGTTGGATCGGACATGCGTCAGAGGCCATAGCGCGCATAAAGGCTGCGCTCTTCGATGGCGAGGCCCGCCTCGCTCATGATCCGGGCGCCAAGGCGCTGGAATATCGATCGTTTCTGGCCGTAGCTCCGATACCGGACCTTGTCGCCGTACAGCTCTTTCAGCTTGGCCGCGGCATGGCCGATGCCGTCGGCAAGGCCCGCGTCGACGGCCTTTTGGCCGACCCAGATATCGCCGGTGAAAAGCTCTTGCGAAGTGTCGAGCCGGTCGCCGCGGCCCTGCTTTACCTGGTCGATAAAGTTGCCGTGGATCTGGTCCTGCAATTCCTTCAGGCGCTTGACGTCCTCGGGGTTTTCGGGGCTAAACGGATCGAGCATGGATTTCGATTTTCCCGCCGTGTAGACCCGCCGTTCCACACCGTAGCGGCCGATCAGGTCGTGAAAACCGAACGACGCCGAAATCACGCCGATCGAGCCGACGATCGAGTTCCGGTCGATCCAGATTTCATCCGCCGCCGTGGCCAGCCAGTAGCCGCCTGAAGCCGCAAGATCCTCGACAAAGGCGAGGACCTTGATTTCTTTCTCGTCGGCCAGCCGCCGGATTCGCGCGGCGATCAGGCTGGACTGCGCAGGCGATCCCCCGGGCGAATTGATGACCAGCGCCACTGCCTTGGGTTTGCCACGGGTGAAGGCGCGTTCGATCAGCGGGGCCAGGCCGGCATCGTTCAACGCGCCGATGCGTCCGCCCGAGGCGATCATGCCGGACAGGCGGATGACCGCGACGGTGGGCGGTTTCTTGATGAAAGGGATCAGGTGTATCATTGCCTGCGATGTAGAGTGCAGCGTGGCCGGGAACAAGACAGCTTAGGATTTGATCCGGTAGCCGGTGCGGAAAATCCACCAGATCGTGCCGAGGCAGGCCCCGGTGAACAGCGCGATAGCGGCGATGGAATAGCCCAGCGCCACGTCGGCCATGCCGAAAAACGCCCAGCGGAACCCCGAGATCAGGTAGACCACCGGGTTGAACAGGGTGATCGTCTGCCACAGTCGGCGGCAGCATCGAGATCGAGTAGAACGAGCCGCCGAGAAACACCAGCGGCGTGACGATCAGCAGCGGAACCAGTTGCAATTGCTCGAAATTCTGCGCCCAGATGCCGATGATGAAGCCGAAAAGGCTGAACGAGAGACACGTCAGCGTCAGGAATATTAGCATCCAGATCGGGTGTTCGATGCGCATCGGCACGAAAAGATAGGCGGTCGCCAGGATGATCAGCCCGATCATGAATGCCTTGGTCGCCGCCGCGCCGACATAGCCGATGACGATCTCGATGAAATTGATCGGCGCCGACAGCAGTTCGTAGATCGTGCCGATGAATTTCGGGAAAATAGATGCCGAAGCTGGCGTTGGCGATGCTTTGGGTGATCACCGACAGCATGATCAGCCCGGGCACGATGAAGGCGCCATAGCTGACACCCTCGACCTCGGCGATGCGGCTGCCGATGGCGGCGCCGAACACGACGAAGTAAAGCGAGGTCGAGATCACCGGCGAAACGATGCTTTGCCAGATCGTGCGGAAGGTGCGCGCCATCTCGAACCGGTAGATCGCCAGGATCGCGTACCAGTTCATGCGGCTGTCCTTCACCAGGTCGACGAAGATATCCTCGAGGCTTGACTGGCTGGTCTGCACGTCGCGCAGCACCAGCCCGGCCTTTGACATATCCGACAACAGCGCGGCGATGCCGGTGCGGTCGGCGGCGGTATCATAGCAGTATGTCAAGGTGTTGCCGTCGTCTCCCCGGGTCAGGTCGTACTTGTGCAGCGCCTGCGGGAATGTCCTGCACCGGCTTCTGCAATTCGATGGTCATCTGCTTGCGGCCCATTCGCTTCATCAGTTTCGCGGTGTCCTCGACCAGCAGGATGCTGCCCTTGCTGATGACGCCGACGCGGTCGGCGATCGCCTCGGCCTCTTCGATGTAGTGGGTGGTCAGGATGATCGTCACGCCGTCCTTCTGCAGATCGCGCACCACCTGCCACATGTCCTTGCGCAGCTCGACATCGACGCCCGCGGTGGGCTCGTCGAGAAACAGCACGCGCGGCTCGTGGCTCAGCGCCTTGGCGATCAGCACCCGGCGCTTCATGCCGCCCGACAGCGCACGGATCGGCGTATCGCGCTTGTCCCAGAGCGACAGCTTCTTCAGCACGGTTTCGATATGTGCATCGTTGCGCGGCAGGCCGAACAGGCCGCGCGACAAGTCGACCGTGTTACGGACCTTCTCGAACGGTTCAAGCGATGATTTCCTGCGGCACCAGCCCGATCAGCCGCCGTGCGGCGCGGTAATCGGCGATCACGTCATGGCCGCCGACGCTGACACTGCCGCCCGACATGGTGGCGATGCCGCAGACGATCGAGATCAGCGTGGTCTTGCCGGCACCGTTCGGGCCCAGAAGCGCCAGGATCTCGCCGTCTTCGATCTCGAGCGACACGTCCCGAAGCGCGGCGGGCCCATCGGCATAGGTCTTGGACAGGTCCTGTACCCTGATCATGGCTGGCATTCGCGCGGCTCCATCAACGGGACCCTAGCGCTACGGCCGGAAACGGCAACGCGAAAGCGCGAGCCTGGGGGGGAAGGCTCGCGCTTTGCTGGACCGGTGTCTTAGCGGGTAAGGGGCCGGTGGGGGTCCGGGGGGCGTTACATCGCCATCAGCACGTCGACCTCGTAGGACTTCAGGGTCGGGCGGGCATGGGCGCCCAGGGCGTACACATCGGATTTCAGCGCCGGGAATATCCTGAACAATTCCTCGCACTTGGCACTGCCCAGGTCTTCGACATCCATCGACGCGGGGTGAAAGCTTTCGGTTTCGGCACCGTTGGAATAGACGATCTGATGGGTGTCGAAGAGGAAGTGGAAATAGGTCACGTCGTCGCTGTCGCGGTCGATCACGATCGAGTGGTCGTTCAGCAGCGAGCGGGCGGGCACCAGCACCTCGTCTTCGCCGAACAGCAGTTCGCAGCGCCAGTCGTCCAGCAGCACGCAATGCTGCGGCGACACCAGCAGGTCCTGCGCGGGTTTGGCGTCGCCCAGGGCGCCGGCCTTGATGCGGATCGGGCGCAGAGTCGGGGTCGGCGGCGAAATCGGCGGCGGTCAGGGTGCGCGAGGCGATCCAGCGGATCGGCTGATAGCCGTTGTCCTTGGTGCGCACCATGTCGCCGACGCGCAGATCTTCAACTGGCTTCTGGCCGCCCTCGACGTCGATCAGCGTACCCGTGGCGATCAGCGCCTCGGCCAGCGAAGTGCCGGTGTCGGGCTTGGCGGAGGCTTTGTGGATCGAGACGGGCATGGCGTGTTCTCGTGTCTGGCAGCTTCGTTTGCGTCGGCTCAAGTGACATGGCAATGGTGGTCGGAAACGGGAGGAATTGGGGCTGAAAAGCGGCAATTCACCTTTTGAAAAGACTTCCGCGACCGCTTTGTCAGCCAGCCCCGGACAACTTCAGGTTGGGTGCCGAATTGTTGCCGGAATAACCGGCAATCCGCGATTCCGGGCCGCGGTGCCGCCGTGCGGTCCCTGCCGCCGCGTCAAAGCCCCTGCCAGCGATTCGGTTCCGCCAGTTCCGGCCGTTTCGAGGCGGCCAGGCCCCAGGCCTGCTTGAACTTGCGCCGTGACAGCGACGCGCCGAGCTTGCCGCGCATGATCTCGCGTGTCACAAGCTGCCCGGCCTCGACCGCCTTGCAGGATCGCGCGGGCCGCGTTGACGGCCGTCTTCATCGTCGGTAACGCGCTTTCCGACCTCTTCTTCCAGGAAGGTCAGCGACGACTGGAAGTTGTTGACCGGGATCACCACCGGCATATTCAGAAATGCGCCGTAGCGCAGCGCCAGGGCGTCGCGCGTCGGCACCGCGCCACTGGCATCCTTCAGATCGGTCGAGCCGACGGTGCCGGCGACCAGATGCAGGTGTTCGTTGCCCAAAGCGCGCGGATCGGCCCAGGAGACAAGTTCCTTGCTGGCGGCGATCACGTTGCCGTCCGGCCCCGTGACGCCGATCTTGCTGGAGGCGTCGCAGATGTCCCAGACCGAGATCGCCAAGGTCTCGTTCAGCGCGCCGGCGACGTTGCCCACCGCCGACATCGCCTGAAGCCGGCGGAACACCTCGGCGGTGACGTCGGAAAGCGGCACCCAGCCTTCTTCGTAGAACATCCGTTGCCTCGTTAATTGTTTCGGTCCCTTGTGCCGGGGAATGCGGCGCGACGCCAGCCCGCAGCTAGCTGATCACCACCGATTGCAGTTCGAAGATCGGCAGCAGGATCGCCAGCACGATCATCAGCACGAAGACGCCCACCAGCATCATCAGCACCGGTTCCAGCATCGCGGCGATGCGCTTGCGGTCGCGCGCCAGCCAGGTTTCCACCAGCACCGCCGCCCGGTCGGTCATCTGCGCCAGCCGGGCGCTGTCCTCGCCGACCTTGACCAGTTGCCGCGCCACCGGCGGCAGCAGCGAAAAGCCGGCCAGCGCGCCCGCACAGGCTTTCGCCCTGGCGCACCGCGGTGACGATGTCGTCGGCCTTGGCGCGGTACATCCGCACCGACATGACCTGCGTGGCGCTGCTTACGGCGTTGATCACCGTCTGGCGGCTGCCCAGCACCAGCGCCAGCGTGCGCAGGTACTGCACCGCGATGCGACAGCCGCATCAGCCGCCCGAACAGCGGCAGCCGCAGCAGGATGCGGTCGGCGCGGTCGCGGATGCGCGGCACGCCGCAGCGCCAGCCAGCCGCCGAAGACCGCCGCCGCCAGCGCGACCAGGATCGCGATCCAGTTGTCCTGGATCCAGCCGCGACGCGCCCAGCACCACCTGCGTCAGTTGCGGCAGCGGGCGTCCGCTGACCTCGAACATCGCCACGATCTCGGGCGCCACGTTGGTCACCAGGATCGCGCAGACCAGCAGCGACACCGCCGCCACGAAGGCCGGATAGACCAGCGCGGTGGCGATCTCGGCGCGGTTGGCGCCCTGCGCTTCCAGGAAATCCGCCAGCCCGCCGAAGACCACGGCCAGATCGCCCGAGGTCTCGCCCGCCCGCAAGCGGAGGTGTAGTAGGGCGCGAACCCGGCGCGGCCCGCCTCGATGGCGTCCGACAGCGGGTAGCCTTCCAGCGTCGCGGCCTTCAGTTCCGCGCCGAACGCCTGCATCCGGCTTGAGCCTTCCGAACCGATGATCGCGTCCAGCGCCGCCTCCATCGGCAGGTCCGCCGACAGCAGCACCGCCATCTGCCGGGTGAAGATCGCACGTTCGTCGGGGTCGAGCTTGGTACCCGACCGCGTTGCCCTTCCGGGCCGCACCCCTGGCCTCGATCTCCGACGCCATCAGCCCGTCGGCCTTCAGCGCGTCGAATGCCGCCCTTCGCTTTCGGCCACCAGCGTGCCGGCCTTGCGCTGGCCCTCGGCGGTGTAGGCGACGTAGGCATAGCTTTGCACCAGACGTCGCCCACAACGCGGAGCACCTCGTCGATGCTGGTCTGGCCCGCCGCCACCCGCGCCAGGCCCTGCGCCATCAGCGTGTGCGTCTTCGGGCACGGCCAGTTGCGCAACTGCAGTTCCGACGCGCCCTCGGCGATCGCGGTCGAGACCTCTTCGGTCACCTCGACGATCTCGAACACGCCGACCCGGCCCGCATAGCCGGTCTGACCGCAGGTTTCGCAGCCCTTCGCCCGGTGCACGGCATCGGGCACGTCCATGCCGTAGGCTTTGTAAAGGCCGCGCGCGGCCGCCGTGATCTGCGACCGTCTTCGGCGCAGTCCCTGCACAGCCGCCGCAGCAGCCGCTGCGCGATGATGCCGCGCAGGGTGGCGGCGATCAGGAAATCGTCCAGCCCGAGGTCGCGCAGCCGGATGACGGCGCCGACCGAGCCGTTGGCGTGCAGCGACGAGAACACCAGGTGCCCGGTCAGCGCCGCCTGGGCGGCCACCGTCGCGGTCTCGCCGTCGCGGATCTCGCCCACCAGGATCACGTCGGGGTCCTGGCGCAGGGTGGCGCGCAGACCGGCGGCAAAGGTCATGCCGATCTCGGCGTTGATCTGGGTCTGGCTGATGCCGGGCAGGTCGTATTCGATCGGGTCCTCGACGGTGACGATGTTGCGCTTGGCCTGATCGGCCAGTTGCAGCAGCGAATAGAGCGTCGTGGTCTTGCCGCGAGCCGGTGGGCCCGGTGCGACAGGATGATGCCGTCGGGCAGCGCCGCCAGCCGGTGCAGGATCGCGGCCTGCGCGTCGGTCAGCCCCAGCCCGTCGAGCGGCAGCAGGCCCGCGAGCCGGTCGAGCACCCGCAGCATGATCGCGCTCGCCGTATTGCCCCGGCAGCGTCGACATCCGCACGTCGAGGTCGCGCCCGCCATAGCGCAGCGCGATGCGGCCGTCCTGCGGCAGGCGGGTCTCGGCGGTGTCCAGGCCGGCCATGACCTTGAGCCGGCTGACCACGCGCCGCACCGGCACGTCGGCGCGGTCCATCACCGTGCGCAGCATGCCGTCGATGCGCATCCGGGCGCGCAGGCCGTCCTCGTAGGGCTCGACATGCAAGTCCGACGCCCCGGCCCGGCACCGTGCGGCGCAGAAGCTGGTTGACAAGCTCGATCACCGGCGCCTCGGTGGCGTCCTCCAGCAGGTCGCGCAGGCCGGGGCCGCCGTCGCGTACCTCGAGGTCGAAGCTCAGTTCGTCCTCGCCCTCCGGGGCGTGGCTGTCGCGATAATGGGCGTTCAGCAGCGCCTCGAAGGCGTCCTCTGCCAGGTCTTCGACTGCCAGGGGCCGCCCCACCCGGCGCCGCGCCTCGCGCAGACCCAGAACCGTCGCGCCCGGTCCGCAGATCAGCCTGTCGCCGTCCAGCACCAGCTGCTGGTCACGGGCGAAGACGAAGGGCAGGTCGGGGCGGGCCAGGGCGGCCTCCTTCAGGGGGCGGCGTTGAATTGCAGGCGCGAGGGCAGGGGCGGATAGGTCCGCGACCGCGCGATACGCGTCGATGAAGCCCGGCGTCGAACGGCTGGTCCAGATTGGCGCCGTCGAACGGCAGGCTGGAGATCGGCAGCGCCGGGAACCGGTCGTCGGCGGCGGGCTGGATCACGCGGGTGGCGCGTTTGGCATCGCGGGCGATCTCGCGCGACAGCTTCTCGGCGTCGGAGTCCGAGCGCACGATGCGCGGACGCAGCAGCATCAGCAGGACACGCTGGTTGCGGTTCACCGAGCGGCCGCGGAACAGGCCGCCGACGATGGGAAGCTTGCTGAGGCCCGGCACGCCGGCATTCTCGGCGCCAGAGCCGTTCTCCAGCAGCCCGCCCAGCATGATGACCCGCCCGTTGCCGACCAGCACGTTGGTCGACAGCGTGCGTTTCGAGGTGATCTCGCCGCCCGCGTTCGAGGCCTGCCGCGTCAGGCTGGACACCTCTTGCATGATCGCCATCCGCACGGTGTTGTCGCCGGTGATCTGCGGCGTGACGCGCAGCTTCAGGCCGACATCCTCGCGCTCGATGGTCTGGAACGGGCGTTCCGGCGTGGCGCTGTCGCCCACGGTGGCGAAGCTGCCGGTGACGAAGGGCACCGATTGCGCGACGACGATCTCGGCCTCGGTGTTGTTCAGCGTCACGATGCTGGGCGTCGACAGCAGCCGCGCGCTGGTCGTCTTGGTCAGCGCCGTCAGGAACCCGACAAACCCGTCATCGCCGGACCGCGTCGCCGCGCCGAAGATACCACCCTCGCCGGGGCTGATCGCGGGGCCGTTCGACGGCGGCCGTGACTAGGCTCGTCAGCGTGGGCCGGCCACCGACCGAAAACTCGGCCCCGCCGATCAGCGCGTCGTTCAGCAGCCCGCCGAACTGGGCCGAAAGGTCCGACAGGCTTTCGACCGACAGCTCGAAGATCACCGCCTCGATCAGCACCTGGCTGGGCCGCTGGTCGAGCCGCCGGATGGCGTTGGTGATGGTGCCCAGCTTGTCGCTGGGCGCAGTCACCAGGATTGCGTTCGATTGCGGTTCGGCGACGATGGTCACGTCACTGGCCTGGCCGTCGATGCTGGCCACGACCGACCGCGCGATCACGCCTTCAAGCTGCACCGCGTCGGCATAGTTCAGCTGCACCACCGCCGTCGCCTGGCTGCGCTGCGGCGTGTCGAGTTGGCGCACCACCTGGTTGATGCGGCTGCGGAACTCGTCATTGCCCGACACCACGATGGCGTTCGAGCGGAAATCGGCGGAGAGGCTGGCGCCGGGCGGCACGATGTCAAGCGACTGGATCGTGGCGAGGATGTCCTGCGCGTTGGAATGGTTTAGCCGGATCGTCTCGATCGTCTGGCGGCGCGGTCGGTCAAGCTGGTCGACCAGCCGCGCGATGCGGGCGATATTCTCCCGCCGGTCCGACAGGATCAGCAGGCCCGATTGCGTGACGGCGCTAAGCACCGCCTCGGCGGGCAGCAGCGGGCGGATCACCTCGATCAGTTCGGCCAGGCTGATGTTGCGAACCTGGAACACCCGGGTCTCGAAGGCGCCGCCCGCCAGCCGCACCCGTTCGCCGGGCGATAGTTCGCGCGCCAGGTCCAGCGGCACGATGCGGTCGACCGCGTCGCCCTCGATGATCGTCAGGCGGTTCAGTTCCAGCACATTGAGGAAGATCTCGTAGAGCGCGTCCTCGCTGACGGTGCCGGGGGCGATCACCGTCACGGTGCCCTGCACGCGGTTGTCCAGCGTGAAGTTGCGGCGCGTCGCCTGTGCCACGATCTCGACGAAGGACCGCAGGTCGGCGTCGCGCAGGTCGAGCGATATCTGTGCCCGCGCCGGCCAAGCGGCGCAAAGCACCAGGAGCAGGCAGATCAGGAAGTTTCTAGATTTGGACAAGGTTGACCCTTATGACCTGTCGGGTCCCGTCCCTGAGGATTTCAAGGTCCAGCGAACCGCTGTTCAGTACGTCGGTCGGTGTATCGGCCGGCAGACCCTGACTGTCTACGGATTTCCCGTTGATCCGCAATATCGTATCGCCTTTGCGCAGGCCGATCTGGTCATAGAGTTGCCCGCTTGCGACCGATACCACGTCCAGCCCGCTGGTGCCGTCAGCCTGGATCGACCCGGCCAGTTGCCCGGCCTCGAACAGCGCCTCTTCGATATAGCGGGCGTCCAGCACCTCGACCGGCCAGCGCAGCTGCGCCACGACCTCGACGCCGCCCGCGATGGCATCCTCGACCGGCACCACGTCCTTTTCGATGCGGACCAGCGACGTCAGGTCGGCGCGCTGAACCGGGATCACCTGGCGAATGTCGCCCCAGTCGATCCAGACGCCGGCCTCGTCGATCGCGCGCACCACTTCGCCGCCTTCCAGCACGTCACCGACACCGACCACCTGGGTGCGGTCATTCGAGGCGACCATGGCCCAGCTGTCGCTGCCGCGCGCCACCAGGCCGGTCAGGTAGTAAAGCGTGTTCTCTTCGGGCTCGGCCTCGACCACCGGTTCGGGTTCTGGGATCGCTTCCGGTTCGGGCTCGGGTTCCGGTTCGGGGATCACCTCGACACCGAAAAGCGCGGGCCAGGCCGCGTCGATGCGGAAACCCTCGACCGGCGGCACCGGTGGCGCCGCGGCGCGTTCGGGCGGCGGCAACTGCGGGTCGGGCGGCGGCATCAGGGCAAGCGCCAGCGCCCCGCCGGCAAACCCGAGCGCGGCGACAGATGCGAACAAAACCAGGTTCGACAACAGCCTCAAGGACTTGCTCCGACGAAGGTCCACCGATGCACGATCTTTGCAGGTGCGACACCAATTTTTATCATTTCTGCAACAGCTTGGCCAGAAGAAGCGCCGGGTTGCGCCGGTTTTGGCCATGATCGACGAGGTTCCAGCGAATTTCAGCCGGTCGGTGTGGCTTTGCGGCACGCAATGCGCCCGCGGACGGCGACGGTCAGCGCAGCGGCACCGGGATCGCCAGCCGCCATCCCTGCCCGTCGGCCTGCCCTGCCGCGGCCAGCATCGCCCGTAATGTGGCGGGCAGCGCGGGGCCGTCCGCAAACTGCGCGTCAAGCTGCGCCGTGGACTGCGTCAGGTCACCCGCAAGCGTCGCCTGCACCGGCGAGACGCCGCCGCCCAGCGTCAGTTCGGCCTGCCAGTTGCCGGTGTCTGCCAGGTACGCCACCAGCGGCCCCGCGCCGAAATCCGCGCCGTCCAGTGTCAGAGTGGCGACCCGAGCCTCCAGCGCGCCGGTCACGATGGGTGTGTCGCGCAGCCCGGTCGTCACGCCGGTCAGCGCCTCGATCCGCGCGATGCCCTGCACCGGCAGCGGGGCCGGCGCCAGCGAACCGATATCAAGGCTGCCGGTCACATCCGACAGCACGGCGCTGTCCGCCGCGAAGGCCAGCGCCATCAATCCGGTCAGCGCCACGCCGTCGCCGGCAAGCGTCACGTCCCAAAGCCATCCCGCCCGCGTCGGCATCCGCGCGGACCAAGTCAGCCGGGTTGCCGGCCAGGGCCCGCGCGCGGGCAGGTCCATCGCGCCGGTGCGCAGGCCCGCATCCGCGGCGAGGCTCTCGGTCCATGGTGGCAGCCGGTCCGGCACAGCCAGCCGCAGGTGGTGCATCCGGCCCTGAAACAGCGCCGCCGCGGCCAGCCCGGTGACGAAAAGCAGCAGCAGAAGCAGCCCTCGGATCATGTGCCGGGTTCCAGCTCGAAGCTGGCGCGGACCAGTCCCGGTGCGTCGCGCTCGATGCGGAACGCCGCGATGCGGTAGCCCCAGTCGGGCGAAGCCTGCGCCAGCCAGGCGATCAGCGCCTCGAACGCGACCGCGTCAAGCGCCAGGTCGATGCCGCCGTCGTCGCGGTTCGACAAGTCGACCACCTGTCCGCGTAGCCCGGCCTGCACCAGCCCCTGTTCCACGGCGCTGATCCCGATCGGCTCTGTGGCCGCCGTCTCGACCACGGGCGCGCCGCCCTCGGCAGGCAGGCCGCGCACCCGGTCGGCCACCCAGGCCCGCACCGCCGTCGACTCCTGCGCGGCCGCGCGCGCCGCATCGCGCGCTTCGACCAGCGGCAGGACGAGGGCGAAAACCAGCGCCGCCGGCACGACGACCGCCCCCAGCAGGACCAGCAGCAGGCGCTCGCGTTCCGAGAGTCGCGCCAGCGCATAGACCAGCGGGCCGCGTCTGGCCTCGGCGCTCATAGCCCCGGCCCCGTCAGCAGGCGCAGGCGCGCCGCCACGCCGCCCGAGGTCTGGCTGCGGCTGTCGAGTTGTTCGACCAGGAAGCCGGCGCCGCGCAGGTCGGCCACCAGCGTATCGAGCGCGGCGAAATCCTTGGCGGTCACCGCCGTGACCAGCCCGGTGTCGGCGCGGTATTCGGCGGCTTCCAAGGCCAGGTCGTCGCGCATCAACACAGGGGCGGCGCGTTGCAACTGCACCAGCGGCGGCAAGTCGCGCGCGCCGATTTCCGGCACCGCGGCGGCGTCGTGCGCCGCCTGCACTTGGGCGCGGACATTCAGGATCGGCCCCTCGGGCACAAAGTGCTGGCGGACCAGATCGCGGGTCTGCGCTGCGGCGCGGTCGGCGCGGGCCTGAAGATCGCGGGTTTCCAGCACCAGCGTTGCCAGCCACGCCGCCAGCGCCAGCACACCCAGCAGCACCGGCCAGCGCCACCGCGCGAGCCCGGCTCCCAGCCGGTCGTAAAGCGCGCTGGGGGCGGTGCGCAGGTCGACGCCCCCGGCGGCGGCGGTCCAGCGCAGCGGCTTGGCCGAAACCTCGCGGGCCGCGGCCTCGACAGTGTCCAGAACCGGCACGCCCAACGCGGCGAGATAGTCGTCAACGACGTGCTCCGCCGGGCCAAGCCGCAGCACGGCGCGTGGTTTCGCAGTTCCGGCCATCAGGCGAATCGCCAGCTCGGGTTCTGCGGTGAAGCCGTCGGCCTCGGTCAGGCGTACCGCCACGGTGTCCTCGGGGCCGATTTCCACGGTCCAGACCCCGGCAATGCACGGCAACGAAAGGTAATCCGGCAGTACCGCGATGCAGCCGGGATGCAGGTCAGCGCGCCAGGCTGCCGCGACCGATGTATCAGCGACGACCATCCCGGAAAAGTGGGCCTTCTTGCCGTCCGGTGCGAAGGGATGCAGTTCCAGCGCCGACGGCGGCAGGGCTAGCGCCTCGGCCAGGTGCCGCGCCGCCACCCGTTCGCGCGCCAATCCGCGCAACCCGTCTGGCAAATCCACCGGCAACAGCGGTACTTGCGCCCCGGGCACTACCGCGACATGCGGGCCCGACGGGGGGTCGCCCGCGCCCAGCCGCCACAAGAGCGGGCCGTCAGTCAGCCGCGCACGGCTCATCTGGGGTCGATCCCGGATCGGCGGTTCAGTCCCACGCGAAGCTCCCAAGCCCATGCGGCCGCACTATGGGCAATATGCCGCGCCGCATCAATCGTACTCGGTCCAGCGAAAGGCAAGGTCGACGCTGTCGGGCAGCGTCTGGCGGCGCATGAACACCGCCTGTCGGACCCGCGTCTGGCCATCCAGCGTCGCCGACAGCCGTGCCCCGAACCAGGTGCTGCCTGTGGTCAGGCGATCCATCGGATAGGCTTCGATATCCTCGGTTTCCAGGATTTCGATCAACCGGTTGCGAAAATCGCGCAAGCCCTCCAGCGGTTCGTCGGGCCCGCGTGCCAGCGTCTCCGAGACGAGCTCGACCGGGAACGGCGCCAGGGCCGCGCGCAGCACCGCGTCCGAGGCGGTGTTGAGGTTGAGACTGTCGTCCACGGACAGGGCCGCGACATGCGGCGCGATGGCGCGGTAATGTGCCAGCGTCATACCGTCGACCGCGCGCAATTGCGGCAGGACACGGATCGCCCCGCCGCGAGGCAGCGTCGGCGGGTTGCGCGACTGGTAGGCGGCGCTGCGCTCCGGGCCGCCCGGCCGGACGAAATCGGCGATCGCATCGACCAGCGACACCGGTACGCCCAACTCGGCGAAGAGGCGGGCGAAGGTCTCGCGCACGTAGTCGTCAGGCTGCACCAGCCAGTTGACGTTGAGCCCGCCCTGAAGGTCGCGGACCCGGGCCGTGACGGTGCCACGGTCGATCTGATAGACATGGTCGCGACCGGCCCAGGACTGGCCCAGGTGCACGGTGCCGCTGTCCAGAGGCTCGTGCAGCAGCGTCGGCACCAGTGCCTCGACCGCGTCAAGGTAGAGGGCGATCTGCGCCGATCCCTGCGCGTCCTCGGCCCGGATGCGGGCGCTTTCGGCGCGGGTCAGCAGGGCGGCGGCGACGGCCGACAGGGCCAGCACGATGACCAGCGCATTGATCAGGACCGCCCCGCCCTCGCGTCTCATCGCAGGCTCACCAGGGTTTCGATCTGCCCGAAGACGGCATGTTGCAGGCGCACGCGCAGGGCATGGGGCAGGCTGCTGGCGGCGCGCGGATCGGCGGTGAAGCCGGGTTGCCAGCCCGCCGCGGGCGTGAAGGCCTCGACGGCAAGCCCCGCGACATCGCCCAGCATCGTCACTTCGGCGCCGCCAGCGCCCGGCCCGCCGGGGACGAGCGTGGTCCAGACCTGGCGCCGCAACTGCCCGGTGGCCGGATCGCGGCGCCAGGTGATCCGGCCAAGATCGGGGGCCGAGTTTTCGATGCCCGAGAGGCCGCCGACGCTTAGCGAAAAGCCGTTCTGACGAATTTGCAGCGCGGGTTC
Source organism: uncultured Alphaproteobacteria bacterium (assembly GCA_963768205.1). Taxonomy (GTDB): domain Bacteria; phylum Pseudomonadota; class Alphaproteobacteria; order Rhodobacterales; family Rhodobacteraceae; genus JAHELH01. The sequence goes on from CAVYHB010000004.1 coordinate 698,720, forward strand.
GTCGATGCCCGTCGGCGTGAAGAACCCCACCCCGATCGCGGCCCGCATGTCGCGCCGCAGCAGCGCCAGGGTCACCGCAAGCTCGGCATTCGCCGCGCCGGTGCTCGCCAGGCGCTGTTCGGTCAGCACGGTCGAGCGGATCACCTGCACCCCGACCAGCGCCACCAGCGCGAAGATCGCCAGCACGACGACGAGTTCAAGCAGCGAAAAGCCGTTCGCGCGCCGGGTCACGGGCTTGGCCCGACGCGGACGTAAACGACATAGCGCGCGCCCGGCTGGCCCGGGGCCGAGGCGCGCACCGCGGCCTCGACAAAGCCGCCCTCGGTCGGCTTCTGGTCGACCTCCAGCGTCCAGGTGAACGGCCCCTGCCGAACCTCGCGCGGCAATCCGGCGCCTGCCACCGCCCCAAGCAGCTTCAGTTCCTCGGCCCGGTTCAGCGCGGCGGTGCGGGCCATCAGGCGCGGCAGTTCCTCGCCAATGACCTTGCGCGACTGGCCCAGCGTCCGGTAGCCCGCAACCACGCCGATCGACAGGATCAGCACCGCGATCAGCACCTCGATCAGGCTGATCCCGGCTTGCGCGTCGGGTTTCACGACCGGTCGCATTCCAACTTTCTCCACCCGTCCGAGATACAGCGGGTGACGTCGGAGCCGGTGCCGAACCGCAGATGCAGCGCCGTCGCCTGCCCACCGGGGCTGAACACCAGCGGCGCGCGGCGATCCACGGGCGCGATCACCACGAGATTGCTGCGCCATGCGCCCGGCGTCCCTTCGGCGTGCCAGCCGCCGTTCTGCCAGCGCATCCGGCGATAGCCGTCCTCGTCGATGGCAAGCCCCAGGATATCGCCCGAAAGGATCGCCTGCCCGCGCATCTGGTCGTGCAGCGCCGCGAACCGCGTCCAGTCCTGTGCGCCCTGCCCGCCTGGACGGCTGATGCCGAGACTCACCGACAAAGTCAGCAGCGACAGGACCGTGACGACGATCATCAGCTCGATCAGGGTGAAGCCGGTTTCACCCGGGGTGATTCCGACCTGACGGTGGCCTAATCGCGATTCCATGTGCCGATATCCGCATTGACGCCTTCGCCACCCGCCACGCCATCGGCGCCGAAGGTGAAGATGTCGAAATCGCCGTGAACGCCGGGCGAGAGGTATTGGTACTCCGCACCCCAGGGGTCCTTGGGCAGGCGATCTATGTAACCGCTGGCATTGAAGTTCGCGGGCACCGGCTCGGTCGTCGGCGGGCTGACCAGTGCGGCCAGGCCCTGCGCCGTGGTAGGATAGCGGAAATTGTCCAGCCGATAGAGGTTCACGGCGCTTTCCAGCACCGCCAGGTCGCTTTGCACGCGGGCGACGCGGGCCTGGTCGGGGCGGTCGATGACCCGCGGCACGATGACCAGCGCCAGGATCGACAGGATCACCACGACGACCATCAGTTCCAGCAGGGAAAAGCCTGCGTCGCGGGTGCGCGGATCGGGGGTGGCGGGTGCGTTCATGGTGTCCAGCATATCCGATAAAGTCCTGTCGCGGCGCGCAAAATGCGCCGCCTTGTTAGCAAGTCCGCACGCGCCGCTCAACCGCGCCCGATATAGGGCATCTTGGTCGCCATCACCGTCATGAACTGGACGTTGGCACTCAGCGGCAATTCGGCCATGTGCAGCACCGCCTCGGCGGCATGGCGTACGTCCATTGTCTGGGGCGGGGTGCCGCCCTGCGCCACCGTCCGCTCGACCAGGTCTGCCACCATCGGCGTGCGCGCATTGCCGATGTCAAGCTGGCCGCAGGCGATGTTGAAAGGCCGCCCGTCAAGACTGAGCGTCCGCGTCATGCCGGTGATCGCGTGTTTCGTCGTGGTGTAACAAATCGACCCGTCGCGCGGCACATAGGCCGAGATCGATCCGTTGTTGATGATCCGCCCGCCTTGCGGGTCCTGCCTGCGCATCTGCCCAAAGGCGGCGCGGGCGGCCAGGAACATGCCGTGCAGGTTGACGTTGACCACCTGGTACCAGACGTCGAGCGGCACCTCGTCGATCGGTGCGGCGGTGCCGAAGGTGCCGGCATTGTTGAACAGGACGTCAAGCCGCCCGACCTTGGCCATGAAGGTATCGACCGCGCCCTGAACCGCGTCCGGATCGGTCACATCGGCGGCCAGCACGATGGCCTTGTCGTGGCCCGCCGCGATCTCTTCCAGCCGGTCGGCCCGCCGCGCCAGAAGACCCACGGTCCAGCCCTTGTCCAGGAACAATTCCGCCGTTTCCTGCCCGATGCCGGAACTGGCCCCGGTGATGATGATCGTTCCGCTCACGTGTCGTCCTCCTGCGATTCCAGCGCCAGCGGCCCCGGGGCCGCGTTCAGATCCTCGACCGACAGCGCCTGCACCGGCCGCGCCAGCCGGTTGCGCGTAACCCAGAACAGCCGCTCCTGCGCGCGGGTTATGGCAACATAGGCCAGGCGTTTCCACAAGGGCAGCCCGGCCTCGATCCGCCCGGCCCGCGCCGCGGCCCAGAGATCGGGGGCAAAGACCTGAACCTCGGGCCATTGCGAGCCCTGCGCCTTGTGGATCGTCACCGCCGCGCCGTGCAGGAACGTCGCGCCCATGCGGGCGGCGAACGGGATGAACGGCTCTTCCTCGCCGGGATACTCGATCTTGATGATCGAGGCGGCGCTTATCTGCGGGTCTTCGGCCCCGACCACGTGCAGGCGCGAAAAGCCGGGCTTTCGGCCGACCCCGAGGTAGATCACCTGCGCGCCCTTGATCAGGCCTCGCGCCTCGAGGTCGATGCGGCGCTTGCGGTGCTTGAGCGGCAGTTCGATGCCGTCGCAGATCAGCGGTTCGCCGGGCAGCAACGCGTCCGCCGGAGCATGGTGTGCGGCGCGGAACGCCTGGATCAGGCGGATTCTCGTGACGTTGCGCCAAACCAGTACCGGGCTGCGCGCCATCTTGTCGGCATCGACGCGCGGCGCCATCACCACCCGGTCGTCGGCGCGCGCGGCATCCTCGACCATGCGCTCGAACTCTTCGAAGCCCAGCGCCTCGTCGCCCAGTGCGTGCGCCAGGTCGAGGATCGGGTTGCCCGCCTCCTGCCGGTGGATGCGGTGCAGTTCCAGCCGCCGCTTGCCCTTGAGCTTGTCGAACACCATCTCGCCGGACTGGCCGACCGGCGCCAGCTGGGCCGGATCGCCGAACAGCAGCAGCGTCGGGAAAATCTCGCGCAGGTCGTCGTACTGCTTTTCATCGAGCATCGAGCTTTCGTCGACAAAGCCGATATCCAGGGGCTGCTCGCGCCGCTTCCATCCGGTGATAAAATCGCTGCCGCGCAGCCCCGCCGTGGCCAGCGCGCCGGGGATCGACTTGTTGCCCTGGTAGAAGGCGAACGCGCGGTCCAGCGCCGCTTCTGTCAGCCCCTCGACCGTCGGGCGCGGGCCGTTGCCGGCCAGCCATTCGGCGATCTTCTCGTACTCCGGGTCGTAGACCGGGGTGTAGAGGATGCGGTGGATCGTGGTCGCGGGCACGCCGCCCATGCGCAGCACGCTGGCGGCCTTGTTGGTCGGCGCCAGGATCGCCAGGCTGCGGCGGTCCTTGCGGCGACGCGATTCGTAATCGCCCGAGACGATATCGACCCCCGCCTCGGCCAGCGCCTGGTAAAGCCGCGCCAGCAGCATCGTCTTGCCGGACCCGGCCTTGCCGACCACCGCCATCACCGACTCGCGATCCTCGGCCATCGGTGTCAGCAGGCCCTCGTCCAGATCGACGCCGGCGCCGCGCAATTCCTCGGTCACGCGGTCATAGGCCTCGGCTTGGTCTTCGGAGAATTGCATTACTGGGGCGTTCATCGAGACGAGCCTAGTCGGTCGGACCGCGGGTTGGAACGCACAAATGACAATGGCCCGGGACGGTCCGCGCAGGCGCGGCATAGCCGCTGTGCGCCGGGCCCTCCGGAGAAGGACATTGTAATAAATGCGACGCATGCTAACATCGCGATGTTTACCCGTCTTTGAAACGCGCGACGTCGAAAGAGGGAAGTTTTCCGATGTCATTCACGAAGACAATTGGTTTCGGTGCGCGCCTGCTTGCGGTCGGGTGCCTGGCCCTAACCGCCGCCGGACCGGTCAACGCACTGGACAAGGAAACACAGATCAAGCTGGGAGAGCACGAATACATGGCAAGCTGTTCGTCCTGCCATGGCGCCGATGGCATGGGGGGCGGCCCCGTCGCCGAAGTGCTGACCGATCGCCCAAGCGACCTGACGCAGATCTCGTCCCGTTACAGCGGGGTCTTTCCGTCGGACCAGATTTACGACGTCATCAGCGGGCTCGAAATGCTCAACCCCCATGGCGACAGGCAAATGCCGGTGTGGGGTCCGCGTTACTGGCAATCCGCCGAGGCGCGCGCCGGTACGGTTCCACATGACGTGGACGCGCAGGCGCTGGTGCATGGACGCATCATGGCCCTGGTCCAGTACCTGGAATCGATCCAGTCGGATTGACCTTCGCGGACGCTCTGCCCGGCAGGCTTTGCAGGCTGCCGGGTGCCCCATGGTGACAGGGCGTGCGACTGCTCCGTCCGTCCTAGCCCGCCTTCGCCACGTCCGGTTCCGCCGATCGGACAGACGGGAAAGCGCGATCGAACCACAACGTGCTCAGTTCCGCCGACAGGTTGGAGCGGCGCAGCAGGCCGGGACGGCGGCAGGCGTCGAAGTCCCAGAGCCCGACGCTGATCGCCTCGCGACCCGCCCCCGCGGTTCCCAGGATCGTCGGCGCCCAGCCAAGGCGCCTGTAGACCCGCACCATGCGCGCATCGAACACGCCCACTGCGTCGGTCAGGTGAAAGCCCAGTCCGACCTCCAGCCCGCCCAGCATCAGCGCCGCCGAGACGTGCGGCGCGGCGGTTTCGGACAGGCAGAACCGGGTGCATTCCCAGATCAGAGGATGCCGGATTTCCACGCCGTCGGTCAGGTGAATGAAGTGATCGTTGACCATGGTCTGTCCCGTGGTCGGCAGGAACCGCATCGAACCGCCGTGCCCGCCATCTGCGTCCTGCCAGATCACGTAAAGCGGGTTCATCGCGTCGTATGCGTCGCGCTCGTGCCCCGTGGCATCGACGTCGACCTCCCAGTCCAGCCGATCGCGGAACTGGGCGGCCCGATCCGCGAACATGCAGTCGCGGAGTTTCGGGAACCGGTGCAATTCGTCGGCATACAGATAGCGCAGCATGGGAACCCCTTTTCGCCAGAAAACTGGCGGAAAAGGTCGGATACCTGCGCTAACCGTGTCTTAAACCTGCGTACTGGGCGTTAACTATCGCGCCGGACCGTCGATTGGCCGCAAGGCCGACGCGGACGGTCCGGCGCGCTTGCGGTGGCCCTCGTAACGCCGTGCAGTCACACCACCAGCAGCCCCAGTGTCAGGCCGCGCGCGACGGCGTGGGTGGTGTTCGATGCCCCCAGTTTGAAGCGGGCGCTTTCGATGTAGACCCGCAGCGTATGTTCCGAGATTGAAAGGCTTTCCGCCGCCTGCCCCCGGCTGTAGCCCATGGCCAGCATCGTCAGCGCGTCGACCTCGCGTGGGCTGAGTTTCTGGAAGTCGGCCTTGTCCGACCCGCGCTCGATCTCCAGCGCCTTCTGGTTGACGAAATGGGCCACGAGAATCAGGTCGCGGACGTGGGTCTCGGTGTATTTCTGCCAGGCGTCGTCGCCGCGCCGGTCGCTGACGGTAAACAGCGCAAACTGCCCCGAGGGCCCCCGAATCGGAACCGAAAACCCCTGTTGACCGACCCCGGCGTCCTGCGCCTCGCCCATGAAGTCGCGAACCTGCTTGCCGGACCAGTCAAGCCGCTTCCAGTCGACCGGGTGGAACCGCCGGTAGCAGCCCTGCACCACCGGATCGACGCGCGCGTAGTCCTGTTCAAGATATCGGTCGACCCAGTCCAGCGAGTAGGTCAGTGCCGCGTATTGCTGACCGGTGCTGTTGACCGAGTGATAGACCAGATGTTCCACATCCAGCACATCCCTCAACCCGACGATCTGCCCCTGTAACTCATCCAGCGAGGATGTCTGCTGCATCCCCTCAATAAACGTATCCAGCCGTCCCTGCATTTTGCATCGCCGCTTGCGGCGCCTTCCCCTCGGCCGACGCAATCTCGGTGGCCGCGATCAGCAAGGTCTCGTCAAGCTGATCGGCCAGTGCGGGCAACCCATTCTTCTTGGCGTAGGTCTTCAGGTCCGCAATTACGTCGAGTATCCAGTCATTCGCCATCTCACACTCTCCTCAGGAAAGGTTAACGGAACATTAAGACAACCATAGCACGTCCATCGTACCCGCGAATATTCACGGATAAGTACTCCCCAAAAATGGGGAGGCTTTGGTTAACAAGCCTTTGAAATCGGGGAGGTCGTTAAAATGCGACACATTTTGGCCCCGGAAATGCCTTAATTCCGGGGCCACGCGATGACTTCAACCGTTGTACTGGCTGGCGTCCAAAGCATCCTCCAGCGTGCGCAATCCGGTCTTCGGCGCCTGCACCAGCACGGCCATGTTGCCCGGCTTGTGCTCGTTCTTGCGCATCTTGACATGCGCCGTCGGGAATTTCGGCCCAGGGAAACACCTCTGACATGCAGGGATCAAGCCGCCGCTCGACCATCAGCTTGTTGGCCGCCGCCGCCTGTTTCAGATGGGCAAAGTGCGATCCCTGCACCCGTTTCTGGTGCATCCACAGATAGCGCGCGTCCATCGTCAGGTTATAGCCGGTGGTGCCGGCACAGATCACCACCATGCCGCCCTTCTTGACCACGAAGACCGACACCGGAAACGTCGCCTCGCCGGGATGTTCGAACACCAGGTCGACGTTGTTGCCCTTGCCGGTGATGTCCCAGATCGCCTTGCCGAACTTGCGGACCTCGCCGAACCAGGCCTTGTATTCGTCGGTGTTGACGGTGGGCATCTGGCCCCAGCAGTTGAAATCCTTGCGGTTGATGACGCCCTTGGCGCCCAGATCCATGACGAACTCGCGCTTGTCCTCGTCGGAGATCACGCCGATGGCATTGGCGCCCGCGGTGTTGATCAGCTGGATCGCATACGACCCAAGACCGCCCGAGGCGCCCCAGACCAGCACGTTCTGGCCCGGGCTTCAGTTCATGCGGATGATGGCCGAACAGCATCCGGTAGGCGGTGGCCAGCGTCAGCGTGTAGCAGGCGCTTTCCTCCCAGGTCAGGTGCTTGGGGCGCGGCATCAACTGCTGCGCCTGCACGCGGGTGAACTGCGCGAACGAGCCGTCGGGCGTCTCATAGCCCCAGATCCGCTGCGAGGGCGAGAACATCGGGTCGCCGCCGTTGCATTCCTCGTCGTCGCCGTCGTCCTGGTTGCAGTGGATGACGACCTCGTCGCCGACTTTCCAGCGCTTGACCTTGTCGCCGACCGCCCAGACGATGCCCGACGCATCCGAACCCGCGATGTGATAATCGGCCTTGTGCACGTCGAACGGGCTGATCGGGATGCCAAGGCCGGCCCAGACGCCGTTGTAGTTGACACCGGCCGCCATCACCAGGACCAGCACTTCGTGACTGTCGAGCGTCGGGGTATCGACCACCTCGACCTGGAACGACTGGTCCGGCTCGCCGTGCCGCTCGCGGCGGATCGCCCAGGCGTACATCTGGCGCGGCACGTAGCCCATCGGGGGCATTTCGCCGATCTCGTAAAGGTCCTTCTCGGGCGCCTCGTAGGTTGCGATTGCGGGGTTGGTGTCCAGCGCCATGGAAGCCTCCTTTTCAGTCATGCCGCGCCGCAGAATCGGCGGGTTTCCCCGGAAATAGTAGGCCGCACGCAACTATGCAACGTCAAAACGGGTGGTTTTGTAATTTTATGTCTCGCTTGCGGAGTGCGCCGTAGCGACCTGCGCGACAGGATCGGGCGGGTCCTGCAACAGATGCGCCACCGAGTTGGCGTAATACGCGGCCAGGCCGGCGTGATCCTTGTCGATGCGGATACCATCCGGGGCTTCGGTCACGATGCGGCGCGACGACAGGTGCGTCAGCGCCTCGTCGACCAGCGGTTCCGCCGCCAGTCTGGGGCCCTCGATCCGGTGCAGGTAAGGCGCGACCCCGGCGACAAGGTCGGCCCGCGTCACCGGCCCGCCGGCGCGGCGCAGAAGCCAGGCGACCAGCGGCACCGGCAACACCGGGATCGCCGTGCGCACCCGGTCGCGCAGCGCCTCGCCGACGCCGGTGATCGCCTCGCCCCGGTGATCGACGATGAACGCCTTGAGCGACAGCGGTTCGCCGAAAGCCGACCCCGGCATGGCCGAACCGCACCGCGCTGCCGATCATCCGGCGACAGGCATAGCGGATGGCGAAGCGGATCGCGACCGGAACCGAGGCGCGGAATTTCGGCTTGTCCATCTTCGCCGCCTCGACCAGCACCCGGTCCTCCAGCACCCGGTCGTAGTTCAGCGCCACCGGCACGAAGACCACGTCGCGCCCGCGTTCGGGATCGAAATCCGCGCACGATATAGCACAGAAGGCCCAGCTTCGGCCGGTCCCGACCGTCCCGTCAAGGCTTAGACCGCCTTCGGGAAAGATCGCCTGCGTCACGCCGCCCGCCGTGGCCATCTGCACGTAGCGTGCCAGCACCCGGCGATAAAGCGTGTTGCGCGACTCGTCGGCGGATGAAGTAACGCGCCCATCGCCCGGATCAGGCGGCTGAGCGGCCAGACCCGCGCCCATTCGCCCACCGCATAGGACAGCGCCGAACGGTCGGCGACAAGGTAGGTCACCAGCACGTAGTCCATGTTCGAGCGGTGGTTCATCACGAAGATGATCGTGGCATCGCTGTCGATCGCCTTCAGCGCCTGTTCGTTGCTGTCGTCCAGATGCACACGGTACAGCGCCCGGCTTAGCCAGCGCGCCAGTCGGATGGCAAAGCCGAAATAGGCGCTGGCGCGAAAAGCTTGGCACGATCTCGCGCGCATAGCGCTTGGCCTGTGCGAAGGCGACGTTCTCGGGCACGCCTTCGGACATGGCATGGTCACGGATCGCCTCGGCACACCTTGGGATCGTAGATCAGCCGCTGGATCATGTCGGGGCGGCGCATCAGCTTGAAGGGCTGGATCGGCACCGCCAGCCGGGTGTTCAGCCGTGCCACCACCCTTTCCATGCGGCGGCGAAAGAACCAGCGCACGGATGGAAACAGGAAATGCGACGCGAACGTCACCGCCGCGAAGAGCAGGATCAGAACCAGAAGCCAGACAGGCATTTCCACGGTGCGAAACATGCCCGGCACCCTTGCAGCAAAACGCCCGTGCGTAAATCGCCCCGGGCTCTGCGAATTTCGCAAATGGCCGCTATGCCACGTTCGTCCTATGATTGCGCAAGGTGTGCCCGCGCAGTCGGGCGGCCATCATCAGGGAGAATTCGCCATGACCAGACACATCGTCCTTGCCGTCGCACTGGCGCTTTCGGGCAGCGCAGCGTCAGCCCAGGACAGCGACATGAGCTTCTTCATCACCAGCCAGAACCCCGGGAACGGCGGCAATTTCGGTGGCATCGAGGGCGCCGACGCGCATTGCAGCGCGCTGGCCGAGGCCGCGGGCGCCGCGGGCAAGACCTGGCGCGCCTATCTGTCGACCAGTGCCCAGGATGCCCGCGACCGCATCGGCGCAGGCCCCTGGACGAATGCCGCAGGCGTGGTGATCGCCGACAGCATCGAGGCGCTGCATGGCGACAACAACCTGAACAAGGAAACCGCGCTGGATGAGACCGGCGCCGTGGTGAACGGGCGCGGCGACACCCCCAACCGGCACGATATCCTCACCGGCTCGACGCCCGAGGGCACGGTAGCCGAGGGCATGACCTGCGAGGACTGGACCAGCGACGGGCCCGAGGCCGTCGGCCTGGTCGGCCATCACGACCGCATGGGGCTGGACGATTCGCCGCCGTCGTTGTCGTGGAATTCGTCGCACGGCTCTCGCGGCGGCTGCTCGCTCGAGGCGCTGCGCGGCACCGGCGGCGACGGGCTGGTCTACTGCTTCGCGGCGAACTGAGCCACGGCGGCACAAATAACGGTAGGATGGGTTTCAAACCCATCCTGCGCATGTCGGGAACCGGCATGGTGCGGTGCCGGGATTTCTGCGCCGCAGCACGTTGACACCGCCACAAAATGTCGCTTATCAAGCCCTGAACGCAATAATATTGCCGAAAGGCGCGACATGACCGAGACCAAGCGAGAAAATCCCTGGCTGTTCCGCACCTATGCCGGGCATTCCACCGCCGCCGCCTCGAATGCGCTTTATCGCGGCAACCTGGCCAAGGGGCAGACCGGGCTTTCGGTCGCCTTCGACCTGCCGACCCAGACCGGCTATGACAGCGATCACGAACTGGCGCGCGGCGAGGTCGGGAAGGTCGGCGTGCCGGTGGCACATCTGGGCGACATGCGCGCGCTTTTCGCCGATATCCCGCTGGACCAGATGAACACCTCGATGACGATCAACGCCACGGCGCCCTGGCTGCTGGCGCTTTATGTCGCGGTGGCCGAGGAACAGGGCGCCGACGTCGCGGCGCTGCAAGGCACGGTGCAGAACGACATCATCAAGGAATACCTGTCGCGCGGCACCTATATCTGCCCGCCCGAGCCCAGCCTTGCGGATGATCACCGACGTCGCCGCCTACACCCGCGAACACCTGCCGAAATGGAACCCGATGAACGTCTGTTCCTACCACCTGCAGGAGGCGGGCGCGACGCCGGAGCAGGAACTGGCCTTTGCCCTGGCCACGGCGACGGCGGTGCTGGACGACCTGAAAGGCAAGGTCGCGGCGCGAGGATTTTCCCGAGATGGTCGGGCGCATCACCTTTTTCGTGAACGCCGGCATCCGGTTCGTCACCGAGATGTGCAAGATGCGCGCCTTCGTCGATCTCTGGGACGAGATCTACGCGGGAGCGCTACGGTGTCGAGGATCCGAAATTCCGCCGTTTCCGCTACGGCGTGCAGGTCAATTCGCTCGGCCTGACCGAACAGCAGCCGGAAAACAACGTCTACCGCATCCTGCTGGAAATGCTGGCGGTCACGCTTGTCGAAAAACGCGCGCGCCCGTGCCGTGCAGCTTCCGGCCTGGAACGAGGCACTGGGTCTGCCGCGGCCCTGGGACCAGCAATGGTCGCTGCGGATGCAGCAGATCCTCGCCTATGAGACCGATCTGCTGGAATACGGCGACCTGTTCGACGGCAACCCCGCCGTGAACGCCAAGGTCGAGGCGTTGAAGGACGGCGCCCGGGCCGAGCTTCGGCAGATCGACGCCATGGGCGGCGCGGTGCAGGCCATCGAGCACATGAAGCGGCAGCTGGTAGAAGCCAACGCCGCCCGCATCGCCCGGATCGAAAGCGCCGAGACCATGGTCATCGGCGTCAACGCCTACACCAACGGCGAACCCTCGCCGCTGACCTCGGGTCCCGCGGCGATCATGGTGGCCGACCCGGAAGCCGAGGCCGACCAGGTCGCCCGCCTGACGGAATGGCGGGCGCAGCGCGACGCGGAGGGAGTGCGACGGGCGCTTGACGATCTGCGCGCCGCGGCGCGCGACGGGCGCAATATCATGCCCGCCTCGATCGCCGCCGCGAAAGCGGGCGCGACAACAGGCGAATGGGGCGACATGGTGCGCGCCGCCTTCGGCCAGTACCGCGCCCCAACCGGCGTGTCTCCCGACCCCTCGAACCGTACCGACGGCCTTGACGAAATTCGCGCCGCCGTCGATGCCGTCTCCGACCGGCTTGGACGACGCCTGAAGTTCCTGGTCGGCAAGCCCGGCCTCGACGGCCATTCCAACGGTGCCGAACAGATCGCCGCCCGCGCCCGCGACTGCGGCATGGACATTTCCTACGAGGGCATCCGCCTGACCCCCGCCGAGATCGTCGCCGCGGTAATATCGGAAGACGCCCACGTGGTCGGCCTATCGATCCTGTCGGGCTCGCACGTGTCCCTGGCCGAAGAACTGTTGCGGCTGATGAAGGCCGAAAACCTCGGGCATATCCCGGTCATCCTCGGTGGTATCATCCCCGACGACGACGCAGCCAGACTGCGCGCGCTGGGCGTCGCGCGGGTCTACACGCCCAAGGATTTCGAGCTGAACCGGATCATGTTCGACATCGTCGCACTCGCCGAACAGAAAAGCATCGCCGCCGAATGACGCGGCGCGATCGAAGGTGTCGCGCCGGGTACCCCGTCTTTGCCCTCACGCGCTCCAGTCGATCTTCAGCGCCCTAAGGATGTCGGCGACCTCGGGCTTGAAGGTGAAGATGCGGCGGTTCGGGCGGTAGTCGGCCAGCACGCCGGTCAGGAACTTGGCGTCGGGCTCGTCGGCCAGTTCGGTCGGCCACAGCCACGCCGCGCGGCGTTGGCACATCAGGCCAAAATGGGTCTGCCAGATCGGTTGCCGCCAACCGCAATGCGCGCTCAGCACCATCGAGCTGGATCCGGGAAAGCGCAGAAGCGCCCCGATGACGCGCACTTCCGTCTCGTTCGGCGGCATTTCCGTGAAGGCGGCGGCGATCCGTTCAGCAAGCGGCCCGTGCGCCACGTTCCGGGGGGCGGGCGGTGTGCTTGGCATCGCCAGAACCACCGGTTGCGGCGCCGATCCGGTAAAGGCACGCAACACCAGCGACCGGAAGGTGACCGTGAAACCCGACAAGTCTTCGCGTGCATAGGCCATTTTCCGCCTGCCTGACTTTTATTCAATGGTTTCAACGCAATATATTAGAGTTCCCGAATTGCGGCGGAAGTATGGCGAAATATGCGGTTTCGGCCCGATCCGGCCTCAAACTGGCGAATTGTACCCGCGATGCAATAGTTCACCTGCGAATCCAACCAGTTATGTTCGTTCCCTGCAAATGCGCGATGCCACCCTGCCGCGCATACATCACGATCATTCGCGCCATGCGGGCATATCGGATTTCCGCGCTCACAGACACCAAACCGACACTTGAGAGCCGGCTTTCGACTACTTTGCACGTGGTGTAGTGACCGGTTTCCAGTTTCGCCGGAGATCCAGATGACAATCCATATCGGTGCAAAACTCGGCGACATCGCCGAAACCGTCCTGCTTCCCGGCGATCCGCTGCGGGCGAAATGGGCGGCCGAGACATTTCTCGACGACGCCCGCGAGGTCAGCCGGGTGCGCGGGATGCTGGGGTTCACCGGCACGTGGCGCGGCCAGCCGGTCACCATTCACGGCTCGGGCATGGGGATGCCGTCACTCAGCATCTACGTCAACGAACTGATCCGCGATTACGGCGTGCAGACGTTGATCCGCATCGGCTCTGCCGGCGGGATGCAGGACAGCGTCAAGGTCCGCGACGTGGTGCTGGCGATGGCCGCCACCAGCCTGTCGACCCCGTCGCGCGGGCTGTTTCGCGAGTTGAACTTCGCGCCGGTTGCCGACTGGTCCCTGCTGCGCCATGCCGCCGAGGCGGCGCAGTCGATGGGCATCGCGACCCATGTCGGCGGCATCTATTCCTCGGACACGTTCTATGACGAGCGCAGCGACCTGACCGAACAGATGACCCGCCATGGCATCCTGGCGGTCGAGATGGAGACGGCGGAACTTTACATCCTCGCCGCGCGGCACCGGCGCCGCGCGCTGTCGGTGCTGACCGTCTCGGACCACCTTGTCACCGGCGAGGAACTGCCCGCCGACCAGCGCGAACGCTCGTTTGGCGACATGGTCGAGATCGCCCTGCGCGCCGGCTTCCCGGACGCCTGACGCCGCTACGCGGTGCCGTGGCTACGGTCGTAGCCGTTGCGCCCGGGCGGTTGCCAGCCTTTCAGCGCGCCGGGCTCCGGCGCGAAGACCTCGACCAGCAGCGGATGGCATGCCGCGGTGTCGCTGGAATGCTCTGCCGAGCAATCGCCGCCGGGACAGGCGCTAAGCGCGCCCAGCAGGTCGATCTCGGCGAAGAACTCGAGGTAGTCGCCGGGGCGCACCGGGCTGGCCTTCATGAAATACTGGCCGGTGTCGCGGGTGAAACCGGTGCACATGAAGACGTTCAGCACGTCGTGCACATGCATCTCGGCCTCGTGCAGCGGCAGCCCGGTCTCGGCGGCAAGCGCGCGCGTCAGGTTCGAGTGGCAGCAATGGTGATAGTCGCCGCCCGCCAGCAGCCGGTGCGGTATAGGGATCGCAGCGCGTGCCGATCACGTCATGCACGACCGCCGCCGAAGGCGTCGATGCCGTACCAGTCCAGCGTATCCTCGGTGATCGTCGCCATCGGACGCAGATGCGGAAAGCTGCGACCACATCCGGTCGCCCGTGGTGACGTGGGTGCCGTGCAGCGCGCGGGTCTTGCCGGAATAGAACCGCTCGGACAGGTCGTCGGCATTCCACAGGTTCAGATCGCCGACCTGCGGCCCCTCGACGCTGGTGATGCGGAAGAACTGGCCCGCCGCGACCCTGAACGTCGCCGCGTCACGCGGGGCCGCGACGGTCTCGCCGACCGTGCGCGCACCGTCCCTGCGCCCGGCCGTAAAGCGCAAGATCGGGGGCGGGCAGCGTCGCGACGGGATAGCAGATGACCGGCGGGATCGCGCGACGATTGTCGGCGTCGGATGGCGGGGAACCTTTGCCCATCTGGTTACGTTACCTTCCCGAACATCAACATCTTGACCTCTCTGGGCAGCCCGCACATTCCCGGTCGGATCGCCGAAAAGGAGCTTCGAACGATGAGCCTCAAAGCGCGACTTGTGGCCTTCATAATGTGCCATGTAGGGTTTTTCGCAACCATCTTCCTGCTAGTCAGCTTTCAGCCGGCGCCGAGCGACATCGACGCGGCCACCGCTGCGCTTGAGCAAAGCGAAAAGGCCGGCACGGTGGTGATGGCGGGCGGGATGGACTGACTGGCGCGGCCTGCGCCTTCACCCCGGCAGTTGGCAGACCTCGACCGACAGTACCGTGGGCAGGTGGCGTGCGATCTCGTCCCAGCTTTCGCCCTCGTCCCGGCTGGCGAAGATCGAGCCGGAGTTGGTACCGAAATATATGCCCGCAGGATCGAGGGTATCGCCACCCATGCCTTGCCGCAGCACCGTGAAGAAACAGTTCTTCTGCGGCAGGCCGTCGCGGCTCGCCTGCCAGGTCCTGCCGCCATCGACGGATTTCCAGACCGCCGCCGCGGCGTCGGGCGGATAACGCCCCGCCATGTCGCCGTTCAGCGGCAGCGTCCAGATCACGTCCGGATCGCGCGGATGCACCCGGATCGGAAAGCCGAAGGTCGAGGGCAGGCCCTCGGTGATATCGTCCCAGCTGCGCCCGCCATCGGAGGACCGCCAGACGCCGTGATGGTTCTGCTGATAAAGCACCTCCGCGCCGCCCGGGGCCCGCATCATGTTGTGCACGCAATGCCCGGTCTCGCCGTCCCGCGGCGCGGCGGGGTGGTCGTGGTGGCCGCAGGCCTCGGCATTGGACAGCCGGTTGCGCCGTTCCCAGGTCTTGCCGCCATCTTCGGTGGCGAAGACGCCGGCCGCGGAAATGCCGATCCACATCTTCCTTGCATCCGTCGGATCGGGAACAATGGAGTGCAGCGTCAATCCCGCCGCGCCCGGCTTCCAGTTTTCGGCAGACGGGTGATCGGTCAGGCCCTCGACCTTTTCCCAGCTTTCACCGCCATCGCGGCTGGCAAGCAGATTCGCGGGCTTGGTTCCGGCGTAAAGCGTGCCGTGTGCGTGGTTCAGCGACCAGACCTGGGCAAAGTCGCTGGCGAAGGGCGGCGCGTCCGGCGTCCAGCCGATCATCGCGGCGAACTCGGGATCGTTGGCCGCCCAGTCGTCCATTTGTCCCTTGGTCAGCTTGGCCAGGGTCCACGTCTCGCCGCCGTCGTCGGAGCGCCAGACCCCGGCCCCGGTCCAGTCGCCGCCGCCACCGGCCCAGACCCGCCCGGTTCCGGGGTCGCCGACGACATGATTGATCGGCCAGCCGTCGCAATGCGGCCCGGTCAGGCGCCAGGCCCTGCGGTCCGGCCCGCTGGACAGGATGAAAGCACCCTTGGTGGTTCCGACCAGCACATTGACCGCATCCAGCATCGCGCGCCCTCCGGTTTCTTGCGCGAATTCTAGCATGGGTCAGGGGCGCGCAAAATCCCATTAAATGGGGTGACGGGTTGCCGCTATTCGTCCGCCGTCGGGAACAGCAGGGCGATCATCGCCTTCTTGCGTTCCTGTCGCGACAAGGCGGCAGGCTGATACGCTGCGCCGAAATCCCGGCTGATGTCCGAGTCGGAAAGGCCCTTTTCGAAGCAGGCGACCAGCGCGCCGGATGACCTCTGCCAGGTCGGCTGCGAAGCCACTTTCGCCCAGCGCAACACGGTTCTTGTGATGAACCGACATCGCGAGATGGTGGCAGATCTCGTTGAACTCCTCAGGCGACCTAAAGCTCAGGTCGCGCCCCGGCTTAGACACGCCGTTCGACCATCATCTTCTTGATATGGGCGATGGCCTTGGCCGGGTTCAGGCCCTTCGGGCAGGTCTTGGTGCAGTTCATGATCGTGTGGCAGCGGTAAAGCTTGAACGGATCCTCAAGATCGTCCAGCCGCTCGCCCGTCGCCTCGTCGCGGGAATCGATGATCCAGCGATAGGCGTGCAGCAGCGCCGCCGGGCCGAGGTACTTGTCGCCGTTCCACCAGTAGCTGGGGCATGCCGTCGAGCACGAGGCGCACATGACGCATTCATAAAGACCGTCGAGCTTCTTGCGGTCCTCGATCGACTGGCGCCATTCCTTCTGCGGCCGGTTGGTCTTGGTTTCCAGCCAGGGCATGATGGATGCGTGTTGGGCGTAGAAGTGCGTGAGGTCGGGGATCAGGTCCTTGACCACGGCCATGTGCGGCAGCGGGTAGATCTTCACGTCGCCCTTCACCTCGTCCATGCCGTAGGTGCAGGCCAGCGTGTTGATCCCGTCGATGTTCATCGCGCAGGACCCGCAGATGCCCTCGCGGCACGAGCGTCGGAAGGTCAGGGTCGGGTCGATCTCGTTCTTGATCTTGACGATTGCGTCCAGAATCATCGGGCCACAGGTGTCGAGATCGACGTAATAGGTGTCGACGCGCGGGTTCTCTCCGTCGTCGGGGTTCCACCGGTAGATCAGGAACTTCTTGACGTTGGTGGCACCCTCGGGTTTCGGCCAGGTCTTGCCCGTGCGGATCTTCGAATTCTTCGGAAGCGTGAATTGAACCATGTCTCAACCCTGTCTGTCGTCTGAACGGCGCGTCCGCCTGGACCCGCCGGGCCGATGTGCCAATGCACCGGCCATCGTTGATGACCTTTGTAGAGCGTGCGGCGCAAATTGGAAGGGAGGCATTACGGCGCACGCCCCAGCCAGCCGCGCAGCCTGCGGCAAAGCAGCCCGCCGTTGCGGCGCAAGCGGCGTTTCAGACGAAAGCCCAGCGACGGCGGGCGCGCGTGGGCGTCGGCGACCGGCAGCAGGTGTTCCAACCCGCATCGCACAAGGTCCGCGCGCACCTGATGGAACGAGGCCGGCCAGTCGAACCCGGGGTTGTTCTGGCGTTGTGGCCTAAAGGCATTCTGCAACCAGGTCACGACATCGGCCTCGGCGGCGTTATTGAACGCGTCGGTATCCCAGACGCGGGCAAGGTCGAGGCCGAACTCCTGCATCGCCGCCAGCAGCGAGGCTTCGTCATAGAGCGACAGCGCCCGGTTGGCATCCGGCTCTCCGTCCGCAAGGACCAGGTGCAGCACGTCGCGCGGGCGGCTGACATAGCGCACGCTGTCGCAGCGCGGCGCAATCATGTGCTCTGCCAGCTTGCCAATCGGTCGCCTTGTGATCACCGCAATCGTCTGCGGATGATATCCCAGCAACTGCCGCCCATGCAAAGCCGAGCCGTCGGCGAAGATCGCGCTTCGGGCAGAGGCATAGGCGGCAAGCTGATCGCGCAGCGGCATGTCCTCGGGGCGGATCACCCGGACGCCCAGGTCTGTCAGTTGGGCTGACAGATAGCTTTCGCCTGCCCAGGTTCCAAGGCAACGTTGCAACATGCCTTCGCGCGAGACGTAGAGCGTGTCGAACGGCGCCACCACCAGCCCGCGGGCGCGTTCGAGCTCTGCCAGAAGGTCCAGGTATTCCGAAGATGGGCCAGGGCCACCCAGTTGCTCGGCCTGCGGCGCCACCCAAAGGCTTGAAGCGACGAAGCTGCGGCTGATGAACTCGATCCGGTCGCGCGGCACACCGTACCAGTCCATCACGGCCCAGAAATGCGGTGGAATGGCATCTGCCGTGCCGCCCGGCCAGAGCGTGAACAGGAACTGCCCGGACGGCGCGTCGCGCAACGATTGCAGCACACGGGTGGAATATTCCGCGACCTGGTGACCGAACTGCCGATGCACCTGCCCGCCCCAGATGAAAACGCCCTCGCGCCGGGGCAAATCGTCGAGGACCGGGTTCGGCAGCACGGTCATGCGCCGGTCGGCGCGGCGGTGCCACAGCCAGTCGGCATCGCCGGGGTCGGGCCACACGGGTCCGCCATTGTAGACCGTGCGTTCGACCGCCGTGGTGCGCAGGACAGGCACATCGTGGAAGACGCGGATCGGCGGCATCACCACGTCGCCCGGGCGGGACGAGCCGGTCATCTTTGGGCCGCTTTGCCTACGAAAGGGCTTGCAGACAGGCTGCCGCCTTGTCGCGCGACGCATAGCCGAGGATTTTCTGCCGGGCCGCGTTGGTCAGCCGCGTGGTATCGCTGGTGCCAAGCTTCAGGATTTCGGGAATCGTCATCGCCCCGATCACGCAATCCGCCGCCGCTTCGCCGGGCAGATCGGGCCGCGCCTCGGCCATGGTCTGCACGACCAGCGGCCGGTTCGCCTTTTTCGAACCGTCGTAGACCACCACGCCAGCCGCGGCACAGCCGGACAGGACCGGCAGCGCCATCGCGATCAGGATCGTCCGGGCGCGCATCAGTAGACCCGCGCCTTGGGCGCGATCTTCTTCAGGTCGATGCCGCCGTCCTTCTGCTTGGTCAGCGGGTCGAGGTGCACCGGGCGATAGTCCAGCGTCACCTTGTCTTGCCGTCGACCCAGGCCAGCGATGTGCTTGCGCCAGTCCTTGTCGTCGCGGTTCGGGTAATCCTCGTGCGCATGGGCGCCGCGGCTTTCCTTGCGCGCCTCGGCGGCGACGATCGTGGCCAGGGCGTTGGGCATCAGGTTGGTCAGTTCCAGCGTCTCCATCAGGTCGGAGTTCCAGATCAGCGACGCGGTCGGTGACCTTGATGTCGGCCATGCTTGCCGGCGACCTCGGCCATCTTCTTGACGCCCTCGGCCAGCGTCTTGTCGGTGCGGAACACGGCGGCGTCGGCCTGCATCGTCTTCTGCATCTCCAGCCGCAGATCGGCGGTCGGGTACCGCCATTGGCATGGCGCAGCCCGTCGAACCGGTCGAGCGCCGCGTCGATGCTGGCGCTGGTTCAGCGCCGGGTTCGGCGCCTCGGGATCGACCACCTTGGCCGGCCCGGATCGCCGCGGCGCGGCCGAACACCACCAGGTCGATCAGCGAGTTCGAGCCCAAGCCGGTTGGCGCCATGGACCGAGGCGCAGCCCGCCTCGCCCACCGCCATCAGGCCCGGGGCCACGCGCGTCGGGGTCGTCCTTCGTCGGGTTCAGCACCTCGCCCCAGTAGTTCGTCGGAATGCCGCCCATGTTGTAGTGCACCGTCGGCAGCACCGGGATCGGCTCCTTGGTCACGTCGACGCCGGCGAAGATGCGCGCGCTTTCCGAGATGCCCGGCAGGCGCTCGTGCAGCGTCTCGGGCGGCAGGTGGTTGAGGTGCAGGTGGATGTGGTCCTTGTCCGGCCCGACGCCGCGGCCTTCGCGGATTTCCATCGTCATGCAGCGGCTGACCACGTCGCGCGACGCCAGGTCCTTGTAGGTCGGCGCATAGCGCTCCATGAAGCGCTCGCCCTCGGAATTGGTCAGATAGCCGCCCTCGCCGCGCGCGCCTTCGGTGATCAGGCAGCCGGCGCCGTAGATGCCGGTCGGGTGGAACTGGACGAATTCCATGTCCTGCAGCGGCAGGCCCGCGCGCGCGACCATGCCGTCGCCGTCGCCGGTGCAGGTATGCGCGGAGGTGGCAGAGAAATAGGCGCGGCCATAGCCGCCCGTCGCCAGCACCGTCATCTTGGCGTTGAAGACGATGCATGGTGCCGTCGTCGAGCTTCCAGCCAGACGACGCCCTGACAGGCGCCGTCCTCGGCCATGATCAGGTCGATGGCGAAATATTCGATGTAGAACTCGGCCTTCTGCTTCAGCGACTGGCCGTAGAGCGTGTGCAGGATGGCGTGGCCGGTGCGGTCGGCGGCGGCGCAGGTGCGCTGCACCGGCGGGCCTTCGCCGAATTCGGTGGTGTGGCCGCCGAACGGGCGCTGGTAGATCTTGCCGTCCTCGGTGCGGCGAGAACGGCACGCCGTAATGTTCCAGCTCGTAGACCGCCTTGGGCGCCTCGCGGGCCAGGTATTCCATCGCGTCCGTGTCGCCCAGCCAGTCCGAGCCCTTGACGGTGTCGTACATGTGCCATTGCCAGTTGTCCGGGCCCATGTTGCCCAGCGACGCGGCGATGCCGCCCTGCGCCGCCACGGTGTGCGAGCGGGTCGGGAACACCTTGGTCACGCAGGCGGTGCGCAGCCCCTGCTCGGCCATGCCCAGCGTCGCGCGCAGACCGGCGCCGCCGGCGCCCACGACGACGACGTCGTAGTTATGCGTCTCATAGTCGTAAGCGGCCATTCAACGGCTCCTCAAAGTGCCATGCGGGCGAGGGCGAAGAGGCCCGTCGCCATCAGGAAATAGGTGAACGTGATCACGAAGATGATCGCGAGCTTGCGGCTCATGCCGCGCACGTAGTCCTCGATCAGCGTCTCGGCTCCCTTGCGGAAATGCTGCAGACCGACGACCAGGACCAGCCCGGTCAGGACCGCCACGAAGGGTGAGGCGAAGGTGTCCAGCACGCCCGCATGGTCGCGCCCCAGCGCGCGACCGAAGACGATCAGGAAGGTCGGGACCATCACCGCAAGGCCGACGCCGCTGACGGTCATGTACCAGTGATGTTCGGTGCCGGTGCCGGACGCTCCCTTGCCCTCGGCCCGCTTGCGGTCTGTCAGATAGCGCATGTCGAAGCCTCCTCAGACCAGGAACAGAGTGATGATGGTCAGCACGACCGAGCCGATGACACAGGCCCAGCCCAGCATCTCGGCGGTCTCGATCTCCAGCCCGTTGCCGGCGTCCCAGTAGAAATGCCGCAATCCAGCCAGGTAGTGATACCAAAGCGCCCAGAGCGAGCCGGTAAAGACCAGATCGCCGAACCACGAGGTGGCGATGCCGTTGACGTAGTCGAAATAGTCCGGCCCGGAGGCGGCAGCCAGCAGCCACCAGATGCCCAGCAGGAACCCGACGATCAGCGCGTTGCCGGTGATCCGCGTCAGGATCGAGCTTATCGAGGTGATCTGCGGCCGATAGATCTGCAAATGCGGGGACAGCGGGCGTTCCGCGCGCGTCGCTTCATCCGTCATGATCGGCTCCTTCATTGGTCGGCACAATCGAGGCTTATCCGTTAGATACCAAGTATTGCGGCAGAGTCACGCGGCTGGGCGAAAAATTCGCCATGGTCGTTTGCCGCAGCATCGGTTCGGAGGGGTCTGCATGATCACGTTTCGGGCGTGCGCCGGGCACCGGTCACTTCGGCGCCATCCCGGCCAGCGAGCGTGCGAACTCGGTGCACATGATGATCTCGCGTGACTTGGCGTCGTAGAACGCGTTGACGACGCCGCAGGATTCGACCCGGACCAGCAGCGGCTTGGGCAGCGACAGGTCGGCGTTCATCGACGTCACTTCGCGGCTGATCACGTCGGCGGTCAGCTTGCCGAACACATCCGTGCGGTGATCGGCCAGGAACCGCATCGTCCGGCCCGCGCCATTTTTGACAAGGGCTTCCAACACCTGCCCCCAGCTGCGCGCCGCTTGGGAATATTCCTCTTCGCATGTCTCCTGGCGGCCCTTGGGCAATTCCAGGTCGTCGGCGAAAGCCTGGCGCGCGCGGGCGTCGGCGCCGTAGAACAGGCAGACGAAGGTGTAAAAGCGTTGCAGGTCGGGGCCGTGAACGTCCCAATAGGCGACATCCGCGGGGTCGTGGTTCTCCGACCGGAAGCCAAGCGCCGTGGCATAGGCCACGTTCTGCGCGGTTTCCCCTTCGAAAAGCTGGTGCACGAGGACCGCGCTCAGCACGTCGGCGGCGTCTTCCTCCTGCCCGTAGATCGGCAACTTCATGATGTCGATGAAGGCGTGCCCCAGTTCGTGGTAGAAGATCGCGGTCAGGTTGGCGGCCACGAAATCCTTCGAGTTCGTGTCGAGCGGCGCGGCGCTTGCAGGCGCGGCCAGCCAGAGACAGGCGACGAGGGCAAAGAGGCGCTTCATGGCTCCGACTCTCCTATGCATCGGGCGCGTCGGTCAACCCTCATCCTCCGGGCCGGCAACGCAGGTCGGCTGCGCGCAGGACACTTGTTTCGTCGTCTCGCGCAGCAGTTTCAGCTTGATCCTGGCGGGGTAATCCTCGAACCGGTTTGCGGTCACGACGAAGGCGTCCTCGCCCACGATCAGGTTTTCCCAGAAATAGCCGGTCAGGTCGGTGGCATCCTCCTCGATCGCCAGCCCGTTCACCGTGATGCCTGCCGCGCGCAAGTCGGCATGTAACTCGCGCGGCTCGGTGCCCTCGTTCGACACCCCATCGCCCGAGACGTCAATCACGCGGCGCGCGCAGTCCGGGGCGGTGTCGAATTGCACTAGCGTGAACCGCAACGCCTCGCCGATGGCGGTCGAGAAATTGCGCCATTCGCGCGGAGCCTCGGCGATCCGGCCCGCCAGCGCCTCGACATCGTCGAAGGTCCGCAGCTGCGCCCAGGGCAGCGTCACATCCTGGCGCGACGAGCCGGTCCACTGGACCAGGATCACCGCCGCCTCTGCCTGTACCAGCGCCTCGGCCACCGTGGCATCGCGCAGCGCCTCGGCCAGTCCCTGCATCTGGATGCGGTATTCACTGGGATCGACCGAGCCTGAGACATCGACGGCCAGCGCCAGCGCAAGATCGCAGGCACGCGCCTGCGGCGCGGCGATCAGGGCAAGGGCGGCGGCTAGCAGAAACTGTCGCATGGCTTGAACATAGGGCAACTTCCGGCGCCGCGTCATCACTTCGCTATCAGCCCCGACCGCACCAGACAGGATCGCCCCGGTTCTGCGCCAGATCAAGGCCTGCCATACGTGACAGGGTCATGCTGCGAGGCAGATGCAAACGGTTCCGCCATGCCCACACGCCTGAAACACCGCCCCGTCCGTATCGTGCTGCCGCCAGGCGCCCCGGTCGCCGCGGCCCTGGTGATCCATTCGTGGTGGGGGCTGACGGCGTCTTTCACCGATTACGCCGAGCAACTGGCCAGCAACGGCGTTGCCGTCGGGCTTTCGGACCTGTTCGACGGGCGGACCGCCGCGACGCCGGCCGGGGCGAGAGCCTTGCGGCAGGCGCCGCGGGCAGAGCCGATCTATCGTGGCCTGCAACGCGACATCACCGGCTTGCTGGACGCGGCGCGGCTAAGCCAGGTCGCGGTGATCGGCTTTTCGATGGGCGCGCACTGGGCGGTCTGGCTGTCGCAGCAGGCGGGCAACCCGATCCAACGGGTGGTGCTGTACTATGGCGCACGCGGCGGCGATTTCGCAGGAAGCCGCGCGGATTACCTGGCACATTTCGCCGACAATGACGCATGGGTCAGCGCTACCGCGCGGCACGGGATGGAACGCGCGCTGGCCCGCGCCGGACGTCCATACCGCGCATATGATTACGCCGGAACCGGCCACTGGTTCGCGGAAAGCGCGGCAGGGGGCAGCTATGATGGCTCCGCCGCAAGCAGCGCCTGCCACCGAAGCCTGGCCTTCCTTGGCGCCGCCTAAACCGGCATCAGCGCCCAGTAATCCAGATCGAGCAGCACGTCCTTTTCGTAGCGCCCCTCGCCGTCTTTCAGCGCGAAGGCCGCGCCCTTGGTCGCGACCAGCCGCAACCGGATCGCGCCGACGCCGGGCGCATCGGTGTCGGCCTTGTCCAGAACTTCGGACCAGGCCCGCACCGTGTCGCCCGCAAAGCACGGGTTGGCGTGGGCGCCCGCGTTCAGGCCGACGATCATCTGCGCATTGGCCAGCCCGTTGAACGACAGCGCGCGCGCCAGAGAAATCACGTGGCCGCCATAGATCAGCCGCTTGCCATCCTCGCGCGAGGTGGCGTCGAAATGCACCTTGCGCGGTGTTCTGCCACAGGCGGGTGGCCAGCATGTGCTCGGCCTCCTCCACCGTGACGCCGTCGACATGGTCGATCTGTCTCGCCCACGTCGTAGTCGCCCCAGCGATGCGGCTCTCCGGCCAGCGCGAAGTCGTAGCCCTCGAAGTCCAGTCCCTCCGGGATCGCCAGGTCGTCCGCCGGCAACGCATCGACATATTGCGGGATCACGGTCTCGGGCGCGGGCGCGTCCTCGTCGCGTTTGCGCACCATCACCCAGCGGACGTAGGTCAGCACCGCCTGCCCCCACTGGTTCAGCCCTGTCGTGCGCACCCAGACCACGCCGGACTTGCCGTTGGAGTTCTGCTTGAGCCCGATCACCTCGCTGACCGACGCGCAGCGTGTCGCCCGGCATAGACCGGCCGCAGCCAGCGGCCCTCGGCATAGCCCAGGTTGGCGATGGCGTTCAGCGAGATGTCGGGCACGGTCTTGCCGAACACCAGGTGAAACGCCGCCAGATCGTCGATCGGCGCCGCGGTTCAGCCCGCAGGCGCGGGCGAATTCGTCCGAGGAATAGAGCGCGTGCCGCGCGGGATAAAGCGCGTGGTACAGCGCCCGTTCGCCGCCCGAGACGGTGCGCGGCACGGCGTGCTCGATCACTTGGCCGACGCAGTAATCCTCGAAGAACCGCCCGGCGCTGGTCTTGCTCATAACGTGCCCAACTTCACTTGCGGGTCATAGTCGCCATCGACGTCCTTGGTCACGGCCTGCGCGCAGCGCATCACGCCGCTGGCGGCATCGAAGGCATAGGCCGGATCGCCGTGCAGCGCCCAGCCCTTCGACAAGGCCTCGGTCACCTTGTGGCAAAAGGCCGAGGTGTCCTCGCCGGTCAGCAGTCGATACGCCCTCATAGCGGCTATCCGGGAACGGCCAGTAGCCCAGCCAGGTGTGGATCGCCGCGATCACGCGCAAAGACCACCGCCGAGATCACCAGGAGCCGCACGGTGCCGATGGCGCTGCCACCCTCGTAGCGGTGGTAGACCGGCTCCCGCGCATTGATCAGGATCATCTCGACCACCGCCCAGACGCCCAGTGCCGCCGAACAGCACGAACCGAGGCCAGGTCGCCGTTGACCAGCAGGTGCGCGACCGCCCAGAGCAGGAAACCGGTCAGCATCGGGTGCCGCAGCCAGGCGCGCATCGGGCTTTTCGAACTTCCAACGCCGAACAGGATCACCGAGATCACCATCAGCAGGTTGTTGAGGTGCCGGGTCCAGGCGGGCGGGTCGTAGACCGGGATGAAATCCGCCGCACGGTAGCCGATCACCATCAGCACCATGCCCAGCACGATCGCGCCCGCGATCACGCCCTTCGAGCCATCGCCCATCCGTCCGGCATCGCGGCGCGCGGGCCCGGCGCCAGCCGCTTGAAGAAATGCGCGGCCCACCACAGCAGGATTCCGAGGATCAGCAAGGTCATTGTGCTAACTCCATTGCGGCAATCGCGGCGGCCTTGGCAAGCGTCGCGCGCGCCGTCGCGACATGCAGGTTTTCGACGATCCGGCCGTCGACCACGGCGACGCCCTGGCCCGCGGCCTCCGCCTCTTCAAAGGCGGCGATCTGGCGCTCGGCCAGCTCGATTTCGTCCTGCGAGGGCGCGAAGGCGGCGTTGGCGATGTCGATCTGCGCCGGGTGGATCAGGGTCTTGCCGTCAAAGCCCAGGTCGCGGCCCTGTTCGCATTCGGCGCGCAGGCCGTCGTCGTCCTTGAAGGCGTTGTAGACCCCGTCGATGCAGACGATGCCCTGCGCCCGCGCGGCCAGCAGGCACATGCTGCAAGGCGGTCATCAGCGGCAGCCGGTCGGGCCGGAACCGGCAGTTCAGGTCCTTGGCCAGGTCGTTGGTGCCCAGCACGAAGCCCGTCACCCGGTGATGCGCCGCGATCTCCATCGCGTTGAGCACGCCGCGCGGCGTCTCGATCATCGCCCAGATCGGCAGGTCGGGTCCGATCAGATCGGCCAGCGGCTTGATATCCAGCGACGTTGCCGACCTTGGGCAACAGGATCGCGTCGGCACCCGCATCGCGCGAACGCATTGGCATCGTCCGCGCCCCAGGGCGTGTCCAGCCCGTTGATCCGTACGATCTTGGCCCGCTCGCCATAGCCGCCCTGCGCCAGCGCCTCTGCCAGCACACCGCGCGCGGTTGTCTTTCTCGTCGACCGAGACGGCATCCTCGAGATCGAAGATGATCGCATCGACGGGCAAGTCCGCGCGCCTTCTCCAGCGCCCGGGGCTTCGAGCCGGGGATATAGAGAACCGACCGGTAGGGGCGGTGGGCGTGCTCCATGATTTCTGATCCTTTGCTGGGTTCGGGCGCAAAGCAGCACAGCGGCACCATGGTCCGCAAGCCCCGTGTTGCCGCACCGCGGAAATCCAGCGGCCTCAATCATTTGCGTCAAATGCAACACGCTGCGCCCGGCGCGTTAACCAATTTATCAGGTCTCGGGCGCAGTCTTTTGCCATCGCCGGACGAGGGACAGACCCCGGGGAAACACCGGCGGCGACGCAAACGATGTGGTCCGGCCCGCAAAGCGACAAAGGGCAAAGCCCGACAGATTGAAAGGGAAAGACCATGCAGCGCAGTACTTCTCGCACTCTCCTTCGGTGTCGGGGCAATGATCCTCGCCACCGGACATGCGTTCGCCCAACAGCGCCAGTGCGCCGACCGCGCCCGCGTCATCGAGCGCCTGGCAGAGGCTTACGGCGAAAGCCGCCAGTCGATCGGGCTTGCCGCAAACGATGCCGTGGTCGAGGTCTTCGCCTCGACAGAGACCGGCACCTGGACGATCACGGTGACGTCGCCGGCCGGCATGACCTGCCTCGTGGCCTCGGGCCAGGCGTTCGAGGCGACCCCGGGCGAACTGCTGCCGACCGGCGCTCCGGCCTGAGGCACGGTTATGTCGATGCGATAAAACCACGTCCGGCGTCAGGGCCGGGCGCGGTCGCGGCCTTCAGGACTGCGCAACGCGCGCCGGTCCCGAGCCGTCCTTACGTCAGCGCATCCCAGATCAGCTTGCTGCCCGCGATGGTCAGGAACACATACACCAGCGAGAAGAACGCCCGCTCGGACACGTGGCGATGCGCCCAGACACCCAGCCAGACGCCGAGAAACGCGAACGGCACCAGGAACAGGTCCGCCAGCAGTGTCTGCGCGGTGAAGATGCCCAGCAGGACATACGGCACGAACTTGACCAGGTTGATCGCCCAGAACGTGATCACCGTGGTGGCCTGGTAGCCGCGCTTGTCGATCGGCTTCGACAGCAGGTAGATCGTCGCAGGCGGCCCGCCGGCATGGCTGATGAAACTGGTGAGCCCGGCCACGGCCCCGAAAAACAGCCCGGCGCGATCCGACATCGGCCGCGCCGCGGGGCGGATCAGGCCCCATGTCCGCGCCCGTCTGGAACACCACGAAGGCCAGCGCGACAAACCCGATCAGGAAGCGGAAGACGTCCGGATTGGCCGACCGATAGAGCAGCGCTCCGATCAGGACCCCCGGCACGCCGCCGATGATCAGCGCCTCGCCGACGGCCCGTCCCACTGTCTCCAGTACGGGCGTCAGCGCCGCGACATCGATCAGCATCAGAAGCGGCAGCATCAGGCCGAGCGCCTCGCCCGGTTCGAGAATCAGCGCCAGCAGCGGGGTCGCGGCAAAGGCCGCGCCGGACCCGAAGCCGCCCTTCGACATGCCCGCGAAGATCACCGCCGGGATCGCCAGGGCGAAAAATGTCCAGCTCAGTTCCATGCGCCTGCGTCCTCAAGAATGCCGCGACCTTAGCGGTTTAACCGCGACACGCCAGACCGCGGCGGACGGCCCTTGCGGTTCTTGCCGCATCGCCGCACACTTGCACGCCGATGCGTGACGGACTAGGCATCGCGCGATCACAATCGCACCTGAGGATCACAAAACATGGCCAGACCCAAGATCGCGCTGATCGGCGCGGGACAGATCGGCGGCACGCTTGCCCATCTCGCGGCAATGAAGGAACTGGGCGACGTCGTCCTGTTCGACATCGCCGAGGGCATGCCCGCAGGGCAAGGCGCTCGACATCGCCGAAAGCCGGCCCGTCCGAGAGGCTTCGACGCCGACGCTGTCGGGCACCAACGACTACGCCGACATCGCCGGCGCCGACGTCTGCATCGTCACCGCCGGCGTCGCCGCGCAAGCCGGGGATGAGCCGCGACGACCTGCTGGGCATCAACCTGAAGGTCATGAAATCGGTGGGCGAAGGCATCGCGCAAGCACGCGCCCAACGCCTTCGTGATCTGCATCACCAACCCGCTGGACGCGATGGTCTGGGCGCTGCGCGAATTCTCGGGCCTGCCGCACGACAAGGTCTGCGGCATGGCCGGCGTGCTGGACAGCGCCCGCTTCCGCCACTTCCTGAGCCTCGAATTCGACGTCTCGATGCAGGACGTCACCGCCTTCGTGCTGGGCGGCCACGGCGACACGATGGTGCCGCTGACCCGCTATTCCACCGTCGCCGGCATCCCGCTGCCCGATCTGGTCAAGATGGGCTGGACCACGCAGGAAAAGCTCGACGCCATCGTCCAGCGCACCCGCGACGGCGGCGCCGAGATCGTCGGCCTGCTGAAAACCGGCTCGGCGTTCTACGCGCCCGCCACCAGCGCCATCGAGATGGCCGAAGCCTATCTGAAGGACCAGAAGCGCCTGCTGCCCTGCGCGGCCTATGTGCGACGGCGAGTTCGGCCTGAAGGGCATGTATGTCGGCGTGCCGACCGTGATCGGCGCCGGCGGCATCGAGCGGATCGTCGACATCAAGCTCGACAAGGACGAGCAGGCGATGTTCGACAAGTCGGTCGAGGCCGTGAAGGGCCTGGTCGAGGCCTGCAAGGGCATCGACAACTCTCTGTCTTGAGGCAGCGAATTCCCGACCAACACTTGAATGCGCGCTTCCAAGCGCGCATTTTTCGTTTGTTGGGCCTGGGAGCGCATTGAACAAGCTATGGATCTTCGGACAAGCATGCGTTCCGCCGTCGCGAATACCGCGAAATTCCTGAACCAAGAATCGGCCACATCGCGAAGCAAAAGAAACGCGCGCTATCTGCTGCTGGCCTTGTTTCCCGTATTGATCCTGCTTTGGCTTTATTCCTGGGCGATGTTTTACGGCGCTTACAGCATAGGCGGCGGAAGCCCACAAACGTCCGATCTTGCAATTGCATCCTTCGTGATGAGCAGCCCGACGCTCCTGTGTGCGTTCGCCGCGCTCTTTGCATTTTGGAAACTGAACCATTCACGGAAAAATAGGTGATCGCCATGCCTCGTCTCATGCTCGCCGTTATCCTCCTTCTGACCGCAGCCCCGCTTCACGCGCAAAAGCAGCCCGACATCTCGGCGCTGATCGCCAGCGAAGGCCTTACGGCGACCGAGGCCATGCTCGCCGACGCTGAGGCCAACCCCACGACTCAATTCGCCCTCGGCTCGGTCCGATTTCTGCGCGCAATCGAGACGACACTGCAAACCCGATGGCGGCTGGGCATCAACGCGGAACGCTCCGAACTGCCGGTGTTACGCCTGCCGGTGCCGCCGAACCCGTCGCCGGAACCCTTCACGCCTGACGCCATCGAAGGCATCTTCGCCACCCTGGTCGAGGACCTTGCCGCCGCCCGCGCGCCGCTGGAAAGCATCGTGGACACCGACGACGTAAGGCTTCCCATCTCGATCCTCGATCTGTGGTTCGACATCAACATGAACGGCACCCGCGACGACGGCGAAGGCGTGACCGAGATCGGCGGCCTGGTTCTGACCGGGCGCGCCGTGCGTGTCGACGAAAGCCCGGTGATCCATTTCGACACCGCCGATGCCGCCTGGGCCGCCGCCTACACACATTTCCTGTCGGCTTTCGCCGAACTGGTGCTGGCCTTCGAACCGACCGAGCAGATCGCCCGCGTCACGCAAGCCTCGCGCGACATGGATGCGCTGGCGGGCGACACGCCCTATCCCAACGCCTTCGACATGCTGTTCGGCCAGCAGATCGACCGGCTGGCGATGGTTTATTTCGCGCTGAAGCAGCAGCCCGACGCGACCCATACCATGGCCGCGCGCGACCACCTGCTGGCGATGATCGCGCAGAACCGCACCTTCTGGTCCCGCGTCGCCCTGGAAACCGACAATGCGGGCGAATGGATCCCCAACGACATGCAGGACCAGGGCCTGGGCATGACCGTGCCCAAGGGCACCGGCGCGCGCTGGCAGGCGGTGCTGGCCGATGCGCAAGGCGTGCTGGAAGGCCGCCTTCTGATCCCGCACTGGCGGTTCCGCGAAGGCGCCGGGATCAACCTGAAAAGGCTGCTGGAGAACCCGGTGCCGGTCGATCTTGCTGAATGGGCGCACGGCATCGGCCTGTTGCCATATATCGAGGAAGGCCAACGGGTCGGCTCTGACAGCTGGAACGATTTCGAGCGGCTGCTGCAGGGCGACGGGCTGCTTTTCGTGGTGTTCCTCAACTGAACCAGCCGACGACGGGGGGCTCCGCTTAGAGTGGCTAGCGCCTGATTCTCTTGGCAATTGTCCCGGCGAGGCGGGGAGAGCGGCCTCTTGTGATCACAGCGATTTGCCTGTGATCACAAATAACGGATAAACGTGCCGAAACCGCCAACTCCCCGGGATAGGGGTTTTATGTCCGTCTCGGCCCATGCAAACCTGACCCGGTGTCAATCGCCGGTGCGCCCGCGCGCCCGTTTCGAAATCGAACGCCAGGGGGGCTGCAACGCCATGAACATCCACGAATACCAGGCCAAGGCGCTTTTGCGCACCTACGGGGCGCCGGTCTCTGACGGCCGCGTCGTGCTGCGCGCCGAAGAGGCCAAGACCGCCGCCGGCGAACTCGACGGCCCGCTCTGGGTGGTCAAGGCGCAGATCCACGCCGGCGGCCGCGGCAAGGGCAAGTTCAAGGAAGCCGATGCAGGCGACAAGGGCGGCGTGCGCCTCGCCAAGTCGGTCGACGAGGCCGCGGCCGAGGCCAAGAAGATGCTGGGCCGCACTCTGGTCACGCATCAGACCGGCCCGGCCGGCAAGCAGGTCAACCGCATCTATATCGAGGACGGCGCCGGCATCGACCGCGAGCTGTACCTCGCCCTGCTGGTCGACCGCGACACCAGCCGCATCGCTTCGTCTGCTCGACCGAGGGCGGCATGGATATCGAGGAGGTCGCCGCCGCGACGCCCGAGAAGATCCTCAGCTTCGCCGTCGATCCCGCCACCGGCTACCAGGCGTTCCACGGCCGCCGCATCGCCTTCGCGCTGGGCCTGGAAGGCAAGCAGGTCAAGCAATGCGTCCGCTGATGGGCACGCTCTATAAAATGTTCGTCGAGAAGGACATGGAGATGCTGGAGATCAACCCGCTGATCGTCACCGACGACGGCGACCTGAAATGCCTCGACGCCAAGATGGGCTTCGACGGCAACGCGCTCTACCGCCACCACGACATCGGCGAGCTGCGCGACGAGACCGAGGAAGACCCCAAGGAACTCGACGCCTCCAAGTACGACCTGAACTACATCGCGCTGGACGGCGAGATCGGCTGCATGGTCAACGGCGCCGGTCTGGCGATGGCGACGATGGACATCATCAAGCTTTACGGCGCCGAGCCGGCCAACTTCCTCGACGTGGGCGGCGGCGCCACCAAGGAAAAGGTCACCGAGGCGTTCAAGATCATCACCTCCGACCCGAAGGTCAAAGGCATCCTGGTCAACATCTTCGGCGGCATCATGCGCTGCGACGTCATCGCCGAGGGCGTGGTCGCGGCGGTCAAGGAGGTCGGCCTGAAGGTGCCGCTGGTGGTGCGTCTGGAAGGCACCAACGTGGAGGAGGGCAAGGAGATCATCAACGAAATCCGGCCTCAACGTGATCGCGGCGGACGATCTGAAGGACGGGGCGCGAGAAGATCGTGAAGGCGGTGAAGGGGTGAGCACTGTTCTCGCTGACGATCCAACGCAAGTGCACTTGCGATACGCGCTGGGCGATCGGTACTTCGCCCTGACGTGTCGCCGTTCGACGCTGTTGCCGTTGCGTCTTGGGACGACCTGTTGCCGTTCGTCTGGATCGTTTCGAGCCGGAGAGATCGCAATTCTAGCAATCGTTGACGTCATCGATATTGCCGGAGACGAACCACGGCAGACTGGCTGCTTCTTGCTGTCTCCGGGAACGCTCGGCGGTCGTTATGATCTATGGCGTTGCTCAGCCACCTGCTCGCCTGGCACTCGTGCCCGCAGATGTATTTGGAGACGCGTGAACGTCGCGCCTCTTAAGCAGAATATGAAAAAAAGGATTCAGCCAAAATGGCCGTACTCATCGACAAGAACACCAAGGTCATCTGCCAGGGCTTCACCGGCACCCAGGGCACGTTCCATTCCGAACAGGCCATCGCCTATGGCACGAAGATGGTCGGCGGCGTGACGCCGGGCAAGGGCGGGCAAGACGCATCTCGACCTGCCGGTCTTCAACTCCGTGCCACGAGGCGGTCGCCAGGACCGGGCGCCAATGCCACCGTGATCTATGTGCCGCCGCCCTTCGCCGCCGACTCGATCCTCGAGGCGATCGACGCCGAGATCCCGCTGATCGTCTGCATCACCGAAGGCATTCCGGTGCTGGACATGATGCACGTCAAGCGCGCGCTGGAGGGGTCCAAATCCATCCTGATCGGCCCCAACTGCCCCGGCGTGATCACGCCCGAGCCGTGCAAGATCGGCATCATGCCGGGCCATATCCACAAGGCGCGGCTCCGTCGGCGTCGTCGTCGCGCTCCGGCACGCTGACCTACGAGGCGGTCAAGCAGACCACCGACGTCGGCCTCGGCCAGTCCACCTGCGTCGGCATCGGCGGCGACCCGATCAAGGGCACCGAGCATATCGACGTGCTGGAGTGGTTCCTCGCCGACGACGACACGCACAGCATCATCATGATCGGCGAGATCGGCGGCAGCGCCGAGGAAGACGCCGCGCAGTTCCTGATCGACGAGGCCAAGAAGGGCCGCAAGAAGCCGATCGCCGGCTTCATCGCCGGTCGCACCGCGCCGCCGGGCCGCCGCATGGGCCACGCCGGCGCCATCGTCGCCGGCGGCAAGGGCGGCGCCGAGGACAAGATCGAAGCGATGCGCCGGCCGGCATCGTCGTCGCCGAAAGCCCCGCCGGGCTGGGCGAGGCGGTGCTGGAGGCGATCGGGTAACCACCAGGAAGACGAGGGAGAAAACCATGACATTCCAGGACTCCGTAAAGACCTGCCTGACCGAGAAATACGCCAGCTTTTCGGGCCGCGCCTCGCGGTCGGAATACTGGTGGTTCTTTCTCGCCTACATCATCATCGTCCTGGTGGCCGCGTTTCTGGGATGGATCGTGCAGGCCGTGGCCGTGCTGGCGCTTATCGTGCCGATGGCGGCGGCGGGCTGGCGGCGGTTGCAGG
Source organism: uncultured Alphaproteobacteria bacterium (assembly GCA_963768205.1). Lineage (GTDB taxonomy): Bacteria > Pseudomonadota > Alphaproteobacteria > Rhodobacterales > Rhodobacteraceae > JAHELH01. Next base: position 732,466 of record CAVYHB010000004.1, read on the forward strand.
ATACCGGGCGACCGGGCTGGTACATCCTGATCCCGGTCGGCCTGTCGCTGGTGTTCTCGTTCTTTATGCCCGGCGTGCCGGAAGTCGGCCCTGACGGAATGCTCACGGGCGAGATGCCGTCGACGGGCGGCATGATGGTGGGCGGCCTGCTGGGCATCGTGCAGCTTGTCGTGGGCCTTCTGTTCCTGTGGTGGCTGACCCGGCCCTCGCAACCCGAGACCAACGAATACGGCCCGCCACCCGCCAACTGAACCGGAACCGCCATGACGCACCGACGCTCCACCGCACGATCCTGTCGCTGCCGCGCACGCTGCGCCGCGGCGCTGTCGCCGGCGGCCAGCGCCGCCGGTCGCGATCCGCTCGAAGAATGACCCACGCACGGCCAGCCACCAACAGGAGCCTGCCATGACCGAACAAACCCCCAACGACCAGTTCCACGCCTCCAGCTTCATGCAGGGGCACAACGCGGAATATCTCGAACAGCTTTATGCCCGCTACGCCAATGATCCCGAACGCGGTCGATGACGCCTGGGCGAAGTTCTTCGCGCAGCTGGGCGACGACGAGATCGACGTCAAGCACGAGGCCGCGGGGCCAAGCTGGGCGCGCGCCGACTGGCCGCCGATGCCCAGCGACGACCTGACCGCGGCGCTCGATGGCCAGTGGGCCAAGGATGAATTGCGCGACGCGGGCAAAAAGATCGCCGCCAAGGCCGCCGAGCGCAGCGTCGCCATCACCGACGAGCAGATCAAGCGCGCGGTGCTCGACAGTATCCGCGCGCTGATGCTGATCCGCGCCTACCGGATCCGCGGCCATCTGGTCGCCGATCTCGACCCGCTGGGCATGCGCGACCAGACTCCGCACCCCGAGCTTGATCCGCGATCCTACGGCTTCACCGAGGCCGACATGGACCGCCCGATCTTCATCGACAACGTGCTGGGCCTGCGAATTCGCCTCGATGCGCGAGATCCTGGCGCATCGTGAAACGCACCTATTGCGGCACCTTCGCGCTGCAATACATGCACATCTCGAACCCCGAGGAGGCCAGCTGGCTGAAGGAGCGGATCGAGGGCTACGGCAAGGAAATCGACTTCACCCGCGAGGGCCGCAAGGCGATCCTGAACAAGATGGTCGAGGCCGAGGGCTTCGAGAAATTCCTGCATGTCAAGTACATGGGCACCAAGCGCTTCGGTCTTGATGGCGGCGAAAGCCTGATCCCGGCGATGGAGCAGATCATCAAGCGCGGCGGCGCACTGGGGGTGCAGGACATCGTCATCGGGATGCCGCACCGGGGCCGTCTGTCGGTTCTGGCCAACGTGATGGAGAAGCCCTACCGGGCGATCTTCAACGAATTCCAGGGCGGCAGCTTCAAGCCCGAGGATGTCGACGGCTCGGGCGACGTGAAATACCACCTCGGCGCCTCGTCGGACCGCGAATTCGACGGCAACACCGTCCACCTGTCGCTGACCGCGAACCCCAGCCACCTCGAGGCGGTGAACCCGGTCGTTCTGGGCAAGGCCCGCGCCAAGCAGGACCAGCTGAACGACGCCGACCGCACACGCGTGCTGCCGATCCTGCTGCACGGCGACGCGGCCTTTGCCGGCCAGGGCGTGGTGGCCGAATGCTTCGGCCTGTCGGGCCTGCGCGGCCACCGGACCGGCGGCACCATCCATATCGTCGTCAACAACCAGATCGGCTTTACCACCGCGCCGCATTTCTGCGCGCTCGTCGCCCTATCCGACCGATATCGCGCTGATGGTCGAGGCGCCGATCTTCCACGTCAACGGCGACGATCCCGAGGCCGTGGTTCACGCCGCCAAGGTCGCCACCGAGTTCCGCCAGATGTTCCACAAGGACGTGGTGCATCGACATCTTCTGCTACCGCCGCTTCGGTCACAACGAGGGCGACGAGCCGATGTTCACCAACCCGATCATGTACAAGAAGATCAAGAAGCAGAAGACCACGCTGTCGCTTTACACCGAACGGCTGGTCAACGACGGGCTGATCCCCGAGGGCGAGATCGAGGACATGAAGGCCGCGTTCCAGGCGCATCTGAACGAGGAGTTCGAGGCCGGCAAGAACTACAAGCCGAACAAGGCCGACTGGCTGGATGGCCGCTGGTCGCATCTCGACAGGCAGGGCGAGCGAATACCAGCGCGGCAAGACCTCGATCAAGCCGGACGACGCTGCAAGGAATCGGCACCGCGCTGACCACGCGCGCCCGACGGCTTCCGATCTGCACAAGACCGTCGGCGCGGCTGCTGGAAACCAAGGCGCGAGATGTTCGAAACCGGCAAGGGCTTCGACTGGGCCACCGCCGAGGCGCTGGCCTTCGGCTCGCTGCTGACCGAGGGCTACCCGGTGCGCCTGTCCGGCCAGGACAGCACGCGCGGCACCTTCAGCCAGCGCCATTCGGGCCTGGTCGATCAGGAGACCGAGGAACGCTATTACCCGCTCAACCACATCCGCGAAGGCCAGGCCCGCTACGAGGTCATCGAACTCGATGCTGTCGGAATACGCGGTGCTCGGGTTTCGAGTACGGCTATTCGCTGGCCGAACCCAACGCGCTGGTCCTGTGGGAGGCGCAGTTCGGCGATTTCGCCAACGGCGCGCAGATCATGTTCGACCAGTTCATCAGCTCGGGCGAACGCAAGTGGCTGCGCATGTCGGGGCTTGTCATGCTGCTGCCGCACGGCTTCGAGGGCCAGGGGCCGGAACACTCGTCGGCCCGGCTGGAACGCGTTCCTGCAGATGTGCGCCGAGGACAACTGGATCGTCGCCAACTGCACGACGCCGGCCAACTACTTCCACATCCTGCGCCGCCAGTTGCACCGCAGCTTCCGCAAGCCGCTGGTTCTGATGACGCCGAAATCGCTGCTGCGCCACAAGATGCGCCGTTTCGCGAAGCCGACGATTTCCTGCACCGGCTCCAGCTTCCACCGGGTGCTGTGGGACGATGCGCAGAAGGGCAATTCCGACACCGAAGCTGCAACCCGACGACAAGATCAAGCGCGTGGTGCTGTGTTCCGGCAAGGTCTATTACGACCTGCTGGAAGAGCGCGACGCCGCGGCATCGACGACGTCTACCTCCTGCGCGTCGAACAGTTCTATCCGTTCCCGGCACTCAGCCTGGTCAAGGAACTGGAGACGCTTCAAGCAGGCCGAAATGGTCTGGTGCCAGGAAGAGCCCAAGAACCAGGGCGCCTGGACCTTCATCGAACCCAACATCGAATGGGTGCTGACCCGGATCAAGGCCGCCAACACCCGGCCCCCCTATGCCGGTCGCGCCGCTTCCGCCTCGCCCGCGACGGGCCTGGCCTCGCAGCACAAAGCTCAACAAGCCGCGCTGGTGAACGACGCGCTCGGTCATCGAAGGAATAACACCATGACAATCGAAGTCCGCGTCCCCACACTTGGCGAAAGCGTCACCGAGGCCACTGTCGCCACCTGGTTCAAGAAACCCGGCGACAGCGTCGCCGCCGACGAAATGCTGTGCGAGCTGGAAACCGACAAGGTCACGGTCGAGGTGCCCGCGCCCGCCGCCGGCAAACTGGGCGAGATCGTCGCCGCCGAAGGCGAGACGGTCGGCGTCGACGCGCTGCTGGCCACGCTGTCCGAGGCCGGCAAGGCCGGATCGGCCGAACCCGAGCCGCGCAAGAGCGAAGCGAAGGAGCCGGCCGCCGAGAAGACCGAGGAGAAAGCCGCGAAGCCCGCCAAATCCGGTGGCGGCGGTGGCGGCGGCCCGGTCGACGTGATGGTGCCCACCCTGGGCGAAAGCGTCACCGAGGCCACCGTGTCGACCTGGTTCAAGAAGGTCGGCGACAGCGTCGCCGCCGACGAGATGCTGTGCGAACTGGAAACCGACAAGGTCACCGTCGAGGTGCCCGCCCCCGCTGCCGGCACGCTGACGAAGATCCTGAAGGGTGAGGGCGAAACCGTCGAGGCCGGCGGCAACCTGGCGCAGATGACCCGCGGCGGCGAAGGCCGGGCACACAGCGTCGACGAAGGCGCGCCCGACACCACCGTCGCGCCGGGCGGGCGCGAGGGCGCCGATACCGACGCTGCGAAAGGCGACACCGAAGATGCCCCCTCGGCCAAGAAGCTGATGGCCGAAAAGGGCATATCGCCCGATCAGGTTACCGGCACCGGCAAGGATGGCCGCATCATGAAAGAGGACGTGCAGAAGGCGCTTGCCGAGGGCCCGAAAGCCGCCCCCGCCAAGGCCGAGGCCGCCGCACCCGCCTCTGCCCCGCGCGCCCCGGTCGCCGCCGAGGACGCCAGCCGCGAGGAACGGGTCAAGATGACCCGCCTGCGCCAGACCATCGCGCGACGTCTGAAAGACAGCCAGAACACTGCCGCGATGCTGACCACCTACAACGAGGTGGACATGGGCGCGGTCATGGATTTGCGTAACGAATACAAGGATTTATTCCTGAAAAAGCACGGCGTCAAGCTGGGCTTCATGTCGTTCTTCACCAAGGCCTGCTGCCACGCCCTGAAAGAGGTGCCGGAAGTCAACGCCGAGATCGACGGCACCGACATCGTCTACAAGAACTTCGTGCACATGGGCATCGCCGCCGGCACGCCAACCGGCCTTGTCGTCCCGGTGATCCGCGACGCGGACTCGATGTCCTTCGCCGCCATCGAGAAGGCGATCGCCGAAAAGGGCGCCCGGGCCCGCGACGGCAAGCTTTCCATGGCCGAAATGCAGGGCGGCACCTTCACCATCTCGAACGGCGGCGTCTACGGCTCGCTGATGTCCTCGCCGATCCTGAACCCGCCGCAATCCGGCATCCTCGGAATGCACAAGATCCAGGACCGCCCGATGGCGATCAACGGCAAGGTCGAGATCCGGCCGATGATGTACCTGGCGCTCAGCTACGACCACCGGATCGTCGACGGCAAGGGCGCGGTGACCTTCCTGGTGCGGGTGAAAGAAGCGCTGGAGGATCCGCGGCGGTTGCTGATGGATTTGTAGGCTCATAGGGCAGCGCCGGCCCGTGCGGGCGGACGGGTGCTGCCCGGCGCGACACCGGGCGGACCTTTTCGCGGTGCGGTGCGTTTCTCTGGCATCGCCGCCAACCGGAAGGACCCAACCCTTATGCAGCTCCTCTGCCGCAACGACACCAAGGACTTCGCCGCCTGGAAGCGCGAATTCGACGCCGACGCCGAGGACCACCGCGCCGCCGGCCTGACCCTGCTGCAAATGTGGCGCGATGCCGATGATCGAAACCGCGTGTTCTTCCTCTTCGATGTGAATGTCGAGGACAAGGCCCGCGCCTTCGTCGACAATCCGCGCGCCCGGGCACGGGCCGACAAGTCCGGCGTCACCGATGCCGCCTGCTATTTCCTCGACACCGCCTGACCGGCCACTCCGGCCTGCATTATCCGCTGGACACGCGCGCGCCCTGCTTCGAAACTGCGGCCGACATGAATGACGCAGACCCCAACCCCGTGCCAGGAACCACGCCCGGCCAGAAATCCGGCAGGGACGTGTTCCCCACCGCTCTGGCGTTCGTCGTGGCCCTGCTGCCGGTCCTGGTGCTTGTCGCAACCTTCCTGCCGGACGGGACCGACTGCGCGCCGGGTTCCTGCGGCTACTGGTTCACCGCGCTGACCGGATCGAAAACCCTCATCGCGCTGGGTGCCGTAGTGACGGGGCTCTGGCTGGTTGCCGGGCTGATGTTCTTCCTGCGCAAACTGCGCACGATGCCAAAGGACCGCGCCCGAAACGCGGTCTTTCTTTACGTGATCCTGACCTGCGCCTTCGGCTTCTTCATCCTGCCGGTGGCGCTGGTCACGGTGTTCGGCGTCTACCTTTTCAGCGAGGCGGTCCTGCGCCTTGCGCGGCGCGACTAGGCCCGCCCCGTGTTCGGCGCGGCATCGCGCCGCCCGGCCCATTATTCGCTGGACACCGCCTGTCGCCGCCCCAAAACTGCACCCATCCGAAAGCGCAGCCAAAGGGACGCCCCATGTCTAGCGAACTTAGCATTCTCGCCCTCTACGGCCTTCTGATCGCCGTCACCATCGTCATCCAGGTCGTTCTTGCCCTGCCGCAACTGGGGCTGTCCTATCTTGCCACGCCGCGCGACGAGGGCCGCAAGGTGCATGGCACCGCCGCTCGCGCCCTGCGTTGCCTCGACAATTCCGTTGTCGCCATGGCGCTTTTCGCGCCCGCCGTGCTGATCCTCCAGGCGCGCGGCATCTCGACTGGCGGCACGCTACTGGCGGCACAGGTGTTTCTGATCGCCCGCGCGGCGTACCTGGTGATCTACCTTGCGGGCATCCCGTGGCTGCGCACCGGGGTCTGGGCGGCCGGGCTTCTGGCAACGCTCTACCTCTATTTCCTCGCCCTCTGAGCATGGCGCCCGAACTTACCGTCCTGGCGCTCGCCGGGCTGCTTCAGGTCGTGCAATACACGCTGATGTCGGTCACCGCGAACCTCGAACTTGGCACCGCCAAAACCGCCTCGCCCCGCGATCCCCAACGCCTGGGTAAGCCGCTGATGGAACAGGTCAGCCCGCGCACCGGGCGGATCTACCGGGCGCTCGACAACCACTTCGAAGGGCTGATCATGTTCACCCTCGCCGTTGTCGTCGTCACCCTTTCGGATCAGACCACATTGTTCACCGCTACCTGCGCCTGGATCTACCTTGGCGCGCGCATCGTCTATGTCCCGGCCTATGCCTTCGGTTGGAGCCCCTGGCGCTCGCTGATCTGGGGCATCGGGTTCCTGGCCACTGTGGCCATGCTGGTCGCGGCTCTGCTATGAGTGCCGGAAACCGACCCGATAGCGGCGTGGAACCACGCCCGGATTTCGCGAAAAGGAGACCCAATGCCCAGCTATGATGTCATCGTAATCGGCTCCGGCCCCGGCGGCTATGTCTGCGCCATCCGCTGTGCGCAACTGGGCCTGAAGACCGCCTGTGTCGAGGGACGCGAGACGCTGGGCGGCACCTGTCTGAACGTCGGCTGCATCCCGTCGAAGGCGCTGCTGCACGCCGTCACATATGCTGCACGAGGCGGAAGCAGAACTTCGCCAAGATGGGGCTGAAGGGCAAAACGCCCGTCGGTCGACTGGAACGAGATGAAGGCCTACAAGGACGACGTCATCGGCCAGAACACCAAGGGCATCGAATTTCTGTTCAAGAAGAACAAGATAGACTGGATCAAGGGCTGGGCCTCGATCCCCGAGGCGGGCAAGGTCAAGGTCGGCGACGAGGTGCACGAGGCGAAGAACATCGTCATCGCGTCACGGGCTCGGAATCGTCGTCGCTGCCCGGGGTCGAGATCGACGAGAAGGTCGTCGTCACCTCGACCGGCGCGCTGGAACTGTCGCAAGATCCCGAAGAAGCTGGTGGTGATCGGCGCCGGCGTGATCGGGCTGGAAATGGGCTCGCGTCTACAAGCGCCTGGGCTCGGAGGTTACGGTGATCGAATACCTCGACGCCGTCACCCCCGGCATCGATGCCGAGGTTGCCAAGGTTTTCCAGAGAACGCTCAAGAAGCAGGGGCTTGAATTCATCATGGGTGCCGCGGTGCAGAAGGTCGAGGCGACCAAGACCAAGGCCAAGATCACCTACAAGCTGCGCAAGGACGACAGCGAGCACACGCTCGACGCCGATACCGTGCTGGTGGCGACGGGTCGCAAGCCGTTCACCGACGGGCTGGGGCTGGAAGCTCTGGGCGTCAAGACAAACAAGCGCGGCATGATCGAGACCGATGCGCATTGGAAGACCATCCATCGACGGCATCTATGCCATCGGCGACGCCATCGCCGGTCCGATGCTGGCACACAAGGCCGAGGACGAGGGCATGGCCGTGGCCGAGACGCTCGCGGGTCAGAAGGGCCATGTGAATTACGGGGTCATTCCCGGCGTGATCTATACCCACCCCGAGGTCGCGAGCGTCGGCGAGACCGAGGAGACCGCTGAAAGAGAAGGGCCGCGACTACAAGGTCGGCAAGTTCAGCTTCATGGGCAACGGTCGCGCCAAGGCGAATTTCGCCGGCGACGGCTTCGTCAAGATCCTCGCCGACAAGGAGACCGACCGGATCCTCGGCGCGCATATCATCGGCCCGATGGCGGGCGACCTGATCCACGAGATCTGCGTCGCGATGGAATTCGGCGCCGCCGCCGAGGACATCGCCCGCACCTGCCACGCCCACCCGACCTATTCGGAAGCGGTGCGCGAGGCGGCCCTGGCCTGCGGCGACGGGCCGATCCACAGCTAGCGGTGTCATCCGCTGGCCTCCTGAATGGTTAACGGCGACCCTGAACGAATTCAGGCGCTTACCGCACTGCGGCTAAATCTTCTGCCCTGCGGAATGTTTCGCGCGCGAAACATCCTGCTTCAGGCGGCGACCCCGACAACCAGGTCGACGGTCAGCGCCGCTGTGGTTCCGGCCACCGCGGCCAGCGCCGTCGGTCCGGCCCGCCGCGCGATGCCGTCGGCCGCGTTCAACCGGTCCTGCGCACCGCGCGCGGCGTAGGGCGCGACGTTCTCATAGACGGTCGCGCTGGCCCGGTCGGGCAGGAACAACTGGCTGGTTAGCACCGTGCGATCGTTCAGGAACACCTTGTAATGCACATGCGGCGTGCGGCCCGGGTACCAGCCGGGATAGATCGTGTCGAACGCGGCGACGCCAGCTTCATCGCTGAACTGGGTACCGCGCAGAAATGTGGTGCCGCCCTGCCCCTGCACACCGGAATAGACGCCCCGCGCATCGCAATGCCAGACATCGACCCGCGCGCCGGCGACTGGCGCGCACTCCGCCGTCACCACTTGAAGCCGCAGCCGTGTCGGTGCACCGTCGCGGCCCTCGGTGATGTCGCGGCGAACCAGTCCGGGATCGACGTAGAACGGCCCCGCGGTGGTTTCGGGCTGCACAAGGCAGACAGAGCCGGTGATCAACCCTGCCTGTTGCGCCTGGGCGGCCTGCGCCAATGGCAGCAGTGCCGGAGCAGCGGCAAGCCGCAGCAGCAGCGCGCGGCGGTCGAGTTTTCCGGCAGTCATATTCAAGCCTCCGGTCATGCGGGCCTGCCGTCAACATGGGGCGCTCGGGTCGGAAATCCAGCTCAGGCCAGCAGCATCCGCAGCCCTTGGGTCACATCCGTGCGCACCGCCAGCCGCAGACCTGGCTCGTCGCCGGCCCGCAGCGCCGCCAGGATCGCCGAATGCTGCTGCGGCACTTGGTTGCGCCGCACCTCGGCGTAAAGCTGCGCCATGGTGGGCCCGAGTTGCAGCCAGACCGTTTCGGCCATGGCCAGCATCGCCGGTGCCTGGGCACGCAGATAGAGCGTGCGGTGAAAGTCGAGATTGGTGCGGATGTAGCCCACGGCATCGTGCTTGGCGACCGCCTCGGCCAGCGTGCCGTTGATCGCTCGCAACCGCTCGATCAGCGCCATGTGGGCGCGTGGCAGGGCGCGGCTGGCAAGCTCCGGCTCCAGCAGGGCGCGCAAGGCGGATAGCTCCTCGATCCGGTCGGCCGACAGTTCCGGCGTCGAGACCCGGCCCGAGGACGACAGCGTCAGCGCGCCTTCGGCCACCAGCCGCCGCGCGGCTTCCCGTGCAGGTGTCATCGACACGCCGAACTGCTTGCCGATGCCGCGCAGCGTCAACGCCTGGCCCGGCGCAAGCTGGCCGTGCATGATGCTGCTGCGCAGCGTGCGGTAGACCCTGTCATGGGCGGACGGGGCGGCGTCCTGGGGGCGGTTCTGGATCAGCATGGTTTCAGCCTCGGCGCGAATTGCGCCTGCGTCAATCGTCGAATCGGTAACGGTGCAGCGCATGCCCGTGTTTCCGCAGCCAGAGCCGCGGGGCCGCGTAATCCGGGAAGATCGAAGCCACCACTTGCCAGTAGGCGGGCGAATGGTTCAGCTCGACCAAATGCGAGACCTCGTGTGCGGCGACATAGTCCAGCACCTCGCGCGGCGCCATGATCAGCCGCCAGGAATACATCAGGTCGCCGATCGCGGTGCACGACCCCCAACGCGACCTGGTGTCCCGCAGGGTGATCCTGCCAGGACTGCGTCCCAGCGTGCGGGCATAGTGGTCGGAGGCGGCGGTCAGGCGCTGCCGCGCGGTCAGCTTGAGAAACGCCTTCAACCGGGCCGGCACCATGTCGGGCGCGCCGCCGACCATGATCTCGCCGTCGTGCAGCTTGGCGCCGCGCACCTGGCCCGCGACGATCGGCACCTCGCGGCCCTCGAAGGCGATCGTGCCGCCATGTCCGGGCCGCACTTCGGCCTCGCGTTTCGCAAGGTGGCCCCTGATCCAGTCGGATTTCTCCTCGGCGAAGGCCAGCGCCTCGGCGGTCCTGACCGACTTCGGCAACGACAGGGTGACGCGACCGTCCAGCGCCGAGACCCGCAGCGATATGCGCCGCGCCCGCGCCGACCGGCGCAGGGTAATTTCCAGTGGCGGGTTGCCGGGAAGCGTGGCCTGCCCCATATGTAAGCTCCTGAGACTTTTCCGGTGCAGGATACCGCCCAGCGCCCCGTCGCCGCCAGTGGAAATCGGGCCGAAAGGCTTTGACAGGCGCAGGTGGTTGTGGCACCTGACGCCACTGCACCAGCCTTTGACACGAGGGAACCGATGCCCAAAGAAGAATGGGGAACCAAGCGCCTTTGCCCGACGACGGGCAAACGGTTCTACGACCTCAACAAAACGCCGATCGTCAGCCCCTACACGGGCGAGACGGTGATTCTGGACACCAACAACAAGGGCCGCGCCGCGGTGCCCGACAAGACCGAAAAAAAGCCCGAGAAAGATCTGGTCGACGATGCCGAAGAGGTTCTGGTCGATGACGACGACGATGCGGATGTCGACCTGGAAGACGATCTGCTCGATGATGACGACGATGACGACGACGTGGCGCTTGACGACATCGCCGACGTGCCGGCCAACGACGACGACTGATCCGGGCGCGCAACTTTTTCCGCTTGATCTGCCCAGATCAGTTCCATAAGACCGAGCGGCGATCACGCGGTCGCCGATTGGGGCCTTAGCTCAGCTGGGAGAGCGCTTGCATGGCATGCAAGAGGTCAGGGGTTCGATCCCCCTAGGCTCCACCAAATCCTCCGAATTGCACTCGTATGCTCTTGGAAACAATAGCAAAAGAGGCAATCGTGATGATACTCCTACAACCCACACTTGCGGACCTAGCTGTCGAATTCAATCGAAAACAAGCAAGTGCTCGTTCCAGCGAGCGTTATATCCTCAACACGCTGATCAAAAAGCACGATCTCGGTTCCATCAAGGCCGCCGACCTCAAAGTCACCGATCTGATCCGCGTTCGGGACGCCAGATTGGCCGAAGGGAAGTCCCCACAGACTGTTCATCACGACATGCGGATCATCCGGAAGTTGATCCGCGTGGCGCGGGTCGAGTGGGGACTATACGAGCTCCCCGATCCGAAAAATATCTTCAGTCTCCTGCAAATGCCCAGGCTCGACGGTGGCCGCGATCGCCGAATTCTCGACGGAGAATGGGGTGCACTGTGGCGTGCTGCAGACGAAACTATGCAAAAAATCATGGTGTTAGCGATCGAGACGGCGATGCGCCGTGGCGAACTGTGCGCGTTGCAGTGGCGCATGGTTCGTCCTCGACCGGCGGATCATCACCCTGCCCCGCGAAGTCACCAAGACGCGGCGCGGGCGGAGCGTACCGGCTCTCCCCGGCGGCGCGGGATGTCTTGCGTGACCACTTGCCTGCTGAGCAAGTGGTTACAACCATCGGCACGGTGTTCAATTTGACGTCCAGTGCGCTTGGACAGCGATGGGCTAGAGTACGCGAGAAGGCATCTGAAGAGTGTTCAAGTGTCGCCTCACTTCATTTCCACGACTTTCGCCACGAGTGCCTGAGCCGCTTGGCGCAGAAAGGCTGGACCCTGCCGAAGCTGCGGGTGATGTCCGGTCATGCAGACTTTCCGAATGCTACAGCGGTACATAAATCTGCGGGCAGATGACCTCGTTGCTGAGCTGGATGAGTGAAGTCAATTGAGGACTAATCGGAGCGGGCGAGAAAACGCCCGCTCGGGCACGTTTTCAACTCGACGCAGACCTTCGTTGGTAGTTAGTTTGCGGACGAAACCCGGTTGCCAAGCGAATGATTGAGGAAAGGGATTGGTCAGTTGCGACGCAGAGTATCAACGGGAATGGCGTGGGTGTTCTCAATCCTCAAGAACACCGCATTTCTGGGCGTTGCATGCGCCAGCCTTGCCGTGTCCACGGCAGGTCTCGCCGTCAAGACCATGTCGCTATCAGCTCAGGTTGGCACGATGACCGCCGGAGCCGCCGCGACTGCCGTCGCCAACCGAAAGGCAATTTCGGAGACCGTCGTCAGGACCAAATCCAAAGCACGGTTGCGCCGCATGATAGTGGCGCTGCCGTTGGTTGGAATTGCCGCCGCAGGAGAGTTCGAGCGGCGGGATTATTGGCTTGGAAAGAAGACAATCCAGATGGCGATTTCCAGACATATGGATGCGAGGTTGCCGCGCTTAGCGCCGAAGTGATGGACGAAGTACTACAGGAATTACCAGAGCGTATCCGACCGAGCCATGAAAGGGTGCTGGGTTGGCTGCCTGAATGTGAAAGCGCGAGCAACGGCGCATGACTTCGTGGCCGAACTGAACGAGTGACGGCCAATCCCAAATGACTGGACTGGATCGGACGTGCGCTGTTTAGCCGGGCTCTCAACCGGCAAAAAAGGTCACACCGAGGCGGCCTATGGCTCCTGGCTACCCCAATGCCGCCCATCCAAAACGAGGATTGTTTGGGAGGGTCATACTTAACTTCGTCGTAGTAAATCAGCAGCATTTGAACGCACTTTAATCCCTAGCTGCATCAACCAAAGGCCTGCATGCAATCCAGCTTTTTGAAAGCAATTTCAACGCGGTGGCACTCCGCATCGTCAAACACTTGGCATGCGGAAACACTACGCCAACTTGGAACTGGTAATTGGATTTCTTGCGCTCGAATGCTCCAAACAGCGCCTCGATCCATTGCTCTTGCTGCTTGGGTCCGTCGCCTTCGAACGCAGTTCGAATATCAAATTCGAGCAAAGCATCGATGAACGGCACAGATCTTGTGTGGGATACCGTCTTTGAACAGCCCTCATCACGGGCACAGATTTTGGTTCTTCGGCCAGCACGGATGCCATGTTCTCCAACACAGAGGCGGTTAAACGTTTGAAGCCATCTAAGCCAAGTTTCTTTAAGGAATTCTTCGGTAGCGTAGCTATTCTGTTCGGAACCGTAACCATAGCCTCAACCGCATGCGGATTTATGCTAAGAGTCAAGTGCATAAACTTTGTGAAGTCGGTTTCGTTGTAGGGACTGGTCAACGACAAGAAGTCCCAAACACGCTCTTCTGATTTTCCGGTAATTGCGCCTCGTCCTTGCGCCGTTGGGTTCATACCAAGTTGGTCAATCAGCCGTTTTTCCTTTCGGAGTTCTCGCATAGCCTGTTTCAGTTTGGCTTTCGCCAGCAAGTAGCTGTAGTCGTCGTCTTCGGCAAAGAAGCCAGAAAATGCGGTGAGTTCAGACGAACCAAGTTTGTCTTCATCCAACATTTTTACCTCCAGTAACTCGAAGAAGTCTGCTGCAATTGCTGCCCATTTCGAGCTGTTTGGTGGATTGGTTTGCGTCCTCAGCCATAAATAAATTTCCCGCCATGTCAGTTCACTCCATCCATCGAACGAGCTTGGGGTTGGGCTACCAACAATGGTAAAAAAAAGCGGCTGTTCGAAACCTCGGTTTTGTCGCAATTCGCTGGTGTCCCTCAAGCTGGGCTTTGGTTAGAGCCGCTGTGATTTTCGCTTCAAACACGACGGCCCAACCGTCATCGGAGTAAATCCACGCATCGGGCAAGTTTCGTGAGTTGATTTCCGCCTCATTGTAGCGCGATGTGCAACGGATAGTGCCGGCCAATATCGTAATGCTTGGGGGGGTAGGCGGTTTAACCAAGCATATCTTTCGAGAAAAGGATTGCAGGAGACTGGGTCATGCTCCAATGCCGAAAATAGGGCGTGAGTAAGTTGGTTTTCAGCTTGGCTGTACTGTTCGAAAACGTTTCTCATGATGCTGTGATCGTTGCGAACGGTAAGGAGTTGATACTTGGACAGAAAAAGCGATCCTCAACCGCTTTCCCCATCACTTCAAAGAAATGATACGATACCGGCCATGCACCGAAATACAACAAATCCCGCGCTGCAAATAATCGCAAAGTAGACACCCAACGCGGCCATCGTGGCCTTCTCAGCCGGCACGTCATTTCCAGTGCTCATTGATCCACTTGTCGATGCCAACAAGTCATTCTTGGCAGCGAGGCTAGAAAAATCACCATAAGCATCATGGAGATCGGCAGAAAGAGAGTGGAGAGCATATAAATTCTTAACAAGTTAATATATTGAATTCCGAATACATCATCCACGTCATTTCCCGAAAATGTTAGAAGTCGAAAATCCTCTGGTAGGCCTAAGCCAAAAAATAGGTGCAAAAATAGCGGCATCTTGTTGGCAAAGAGTTGGTTCCATAGGAAGCCAATATCTGCATACGCTGCTACATTGGAAGGGCCCTCAAAGATCAGTGTGCCAATTATCATTGATATTAGCGTCGTGCCCCACGCTATATAGTTGCCGCAACAAGCCAGACGAAGGAAAACAAGGTAAAAAGGAGGAGAATTGCCCAAAAGGAGTTCAGCTTCGAAAAAACCTTGCCGACCTTAAAGAATAGAAAAACTGTCAACAAAACAACTGCAAAATCAACAACGTAATTTGCGTATGTATGTGGCTGAATTGCCAGAAAAGCGATCTTTTGAATAGGATCAAACGGATATGCCGCCATCGGATAATATGATGACCACAAGAAAATGAAAATTGAGGTTGAAATTACTGAAATCGCAAACTTCAAATAGATTGGTGAGTTAGAAAAGATCGCAAATAGGTCACTGGTGTTCGAGAATGCAAATTTTGCGAAAAAAGTTGGTTGCCGTTTTGAGTATAAACGGTGATGAGCCTCCCCCACTGAATTGGTCCACCGTTATGTTTAGGAAACGGAGGATCAGAGATGGCGAACAAGCGACACAAGCCGGAGGAAATTGTCACGAAGCTGCGGCAGGTTGATGTGCTTGTCGGGCAGGGAATGGCGCGGGTTGATGCGATCCGCGAGGTGCGCATCACCGAGCAGACCTACTACCGCTGGCGCAAGCAGTATGGCGGTATGGGGACCGACCAACTGAAGGAACTCAAGCGGCTTCAGAAGGAGAACGAACGGCTGAGGAAGGCGGTGTCGGATCTAACCCTGGACAAGCTGATCCTGGCGGAGGCCGCACGGGGAAACTTCTGAGCCCCGCTCGTCGCCGGTCTGCATCGGTCATGTGCGTAGCGAGATGAAGGTATCCGAGCGCCGCGTCTGCCGGGTGTTGGGCCAGCATCGTTCGACCCAACGACACCAGCCGCAAGGCCGGGCGGACGAAGACCGGCTGGTAGCGGACATCCGCTCGGACAACGGCCCTGAGTTCGTGGCCCAGGCGGTTCGCGACTGGATCGCAGCCGTTGGCGCAAAGACGGCCTACATCGAACCAGGGTCTCCCTGGGAGAACGGATACTGCGAGAGCTTCAACGCCCGGTTCCGCGATGAACTGCTGAACGGCGAGATCTTCTACAGCACTGCGCGAGGCACAAATCCTGATCGAACAATGGAGGAAACACTACAACACCAAACGACCGCACAGTGCTCTGGGCTACCGCCCACCGGCTCCGGAATTCATCGTCCCGATGGACCAGAGGCCAGTCATGCACTAACAATCAAACTGGACCACTCAAGTGGGGCTGATCAGTGAGTTTTTTCTTTAAAATCCGCTGATACATACCTCTCCACCCACTCCCCAAACTCAGAAAAAAATACAAAGATTACCCCAGCTGTTGTAGCGGTAGTGAATAGCCATACTTCAGAAAATGACGCGGAAAGGTGGAAAAATATCAGTATTACAACAAAGAAAAATTTCATAAACTTTTGGCCTTTTTTCATTGAGCGGTATTTTCCGATAGCCCAGCAGGTGCTCGTTCTCATCTAGCCATGCTTTGGCGTTTTCGAAGTCGCCATACAGACCTCGCACCATCTCCCAAAATCGCTTGGTGTGATTACGTTCGATCTGATGACAAACTTCGTGCGCAACGGCATACTGCATGACTTTCTTTGGCGCGAAAATGAGATGCCAATCCAAGCTAACGGTGCCGTTGGAACCACAGCTGCCCCACATGGTTTGCAAGTTTTGTACACGGAGGGAAAGACGTTCGAACCCAATTGCTCGAACGTACTTGTCGCCAACCCCTTTGGCTTCGCTGCGAAGTCGCTCTTTTAGCCAATTGTGCAATGCGCGTTCGACGACCGCATCCAATCGGTTTGGATCAGTCCCAACCGGCACCAAAACTATCAACCCACCGGCGAATTTGACGACGGTATCTTTCCATTCATGCGTTGCTACCGTCAGCTTCGCCAAACGTCCCCAATATGGGATTTTCGCACCCAGTGCGGAACTGAGCAACTTTGTGGGTTTCAACCAGTTTCTGATGGAGGGTGTGGTGGTTTGAAATGATCCATTTACGCTTGGAATGAAGTGCCTCGTCGAGCTGAGTTTGGTCGATCCCAGCAGGTGCGGTGACGGTCATACCGTCCAACGTGATTTTCAGATGAACACGTTTGGCTACTTCACTGCGGTTCAGCAGGTATGGAACGCGAGTTAATCCCAGCACACAAACTCATGCATCGGCTCTCTCCACAAGTGAACCGCAAGCCGCGCCACGTCTTCAACTTGGTTGGGCAGTTCAACCAAGTTCGGAAAGCTAGCGGCGTGGGCTGTTTTACGGACTTGCTGGCGCAGCTGTTTGCGAACTTCGGGTTTGGTTTTCCATCCCACGGGCGCTGTTGCGGTATCCGTATAAAGGATTTCAATCACACGAGCCAAACCAGCACACGCCGTAGACCCAATCTCCCCGTCACTGAGTGCTTCCAGCACTTTTTGGACAGCATATGCGCCCTCGCTCAAACCAGTGCCCTTATGGGCGTTGGCCTCAGCCTCCAAATCTCTTGCATATTCCTCAGCGGCTTTGAGTTTTTCGGACCAGCTAAGCTGGGCATCGTCCATCTTTTGGATCAGTTCGCGCAATCGGTCACTGAACTTAGCATACTGGTGGTAGGCCTCAGCCAACTTGGCTTCGGTTGTCTTTCGCAGTTCGGTGGTTTTGCGAATGGCAGCGGTTGCCAGTTCCTCTTCGGTTTTACCCTCTTGCTTGAAATCGTTCCAAAACTCCTCATCCACAATGCTACGCAGTTTGACCACTGTGGTGATACCGGTGGCTTGCAGGTGATCCTCAAGCATCTCGCGTATCTTCTCGCTGTAGTCGTTTTGGCCAAGTGCCTCCTTTTTCTCAAACACCTGGCGTCCGTATACGAGGAAGTTAGCCATCCATTTCCAATCGGCGGAAAAATCCAAAACGCTTGGATCGGGTGATATCGCCGTGACAGCGATTGTGGAACCGCTTCGCCCTTCGATCTCAATAAAATTCCCCAAGGGGGTTTCATCCAGGACAATCTCATGGTCATCCAGATGGTACACGGTCCGATATTTCTCGTAAACCAGGCTGACATGATAACCAAGAGCCTTGAGGAGGGCCCACGCGGCATCAAAATCATCCACCTCAAATTCGATCTCCTCCCGAACACGAACCCCTTCCTCAAATTTCCCCGGCCCTTTATAGGTCAAACGCACCCGGCTGTCCTGGCGCAAACGGAGGACACGGTAATCCTGCGCCAGACTGTCTTCGGGTGTATCAAACCGCAGATTAGTTTCCAAAACACGTGGGTGGATAGGAGTTCCGCCAAGATCTAAAATGCGCGCCTCGACGGTTGGCAAATCAAGGATATAAAACTTGACTTCAGTTTCCTGGTACACGATAATCTCCGCTGATCCCCCCAATTGCTCTGGTCATCTTTTTTGGGCACAAGGCTGAGTCATTCTACGCTCAGCATCGTCTGGCGCTGCTCCACACTGTCCCCTTCCTGGATCCGGATCCGAGTGACGATCCCATCCGTCGGAGATCGCAATTCATTCTGCATCTTCATGGATTCTAAAATGACCAGCACATCACCTTTTTGAATCTTCTGCCCTTCGGATACGGGTACGGCGATCACCAGCCCTGGCATGGGGGATTTCAAATGAAATTCACCGCGATCCGCCACGCGACCTCCGGAAGCAGCAAGCAGGCGTTTTTCGCGTTCATCCTCCACCACGACCTGGTAAAAATCCCCACGCATCAAGACCTGCCATTCCCCTTCATCTTCATAAACATAGGCCTCATAGGAGGTCCCATCCACAATCAGTGAGAAGACAGGTTGGCCCTGAACATACTGGAAATCTATGTCCAGGTCCTCATCGTTGATGCGTATATGGTTCTCATCAAGAATCTCGACAAAATATTCTTGTTCATTAATCGTGGTGATGTATTTCATGAGTGTAGCCCTGTATCCTTATGCCTCATCATCCAGTCCGCCTCCTTAACGGTGCATCCGTTCCCAGCGGCCGACCCATTTCCAGTTGCTGGTATCGCGCGCATTTCGCTGCACGATCTGAGCAGCCTTTTCAGCCTGCTGGTGGGCTACCAGGGTGGCTAAGATGGCTGCGATTTCAGGATGGGTCTCTTTGCCTTCCTCGGCCTCCTGCATTGAAAACCGCTCCTCGACAAAACGAGTATCAAACTGGCCCGCCATGAAACGATGCTGTTCGAGCAAAGTCTGGTGAAAGGGGATATTGGTCCGCACCCCTACAATCCGGTACTCATCGAGAGCCCGCCGCATTCGCATGATCGCCTGCCCGCGGGTCTCTCCCCAGACCACCAGCTTCGAGATCATCGAATCATAATAAGGCGAGATGACGAAGCCGGGATAAACCCCAGTATCCACCCGCACACCAGGCCCAGTGGGCAGGATGCTGTGGGTGATGGTACCGGTCGAAGGTAGAAAATTATTATATGGGTCCTCAGCGTTAATTCGGCACTCGATGGACCAACCGTTGATTTTGATATCCTCCTGGGTATATCGAATCGGCCGGCCGCGCGCGATCCGGATCTGCTCCTTTACGATATCGATCCCTGTGATAAATTCCGTGACAGGGTGCTCCACCTGCAGCCGGGTGTTCATTTCCAAAAAAAAGTAGTTCTTATCTTTGTCAACGAGGAATTCAATCGTCCCAGCATTGACATAATCGGTAGCCTGGGCGGCCTTCACAGCCACAGCCCCCATGGTCTGACGGAAGTCCTCATCGTTCATAACAAAGGGTGATGGTGCCTCTTCTAATAGTTTTTGGTGCCGCCGCTGAATCGAGCACTCTCGCTCACCAAGATGAATGATATTCCCATGCTGATCAGCGAGAATTTGAATTTCGATATGGCGGGCGTTCTTTAGAAGCTTTTCGAGGTAGACATTCCCATCACCAAATGAGGACTCGGCTTCCCGTCTGGCCGAAGTCAGCAGGTCGGGCATCTCTTCGAGCGAGTTGACCTCCCGCATCCCTTTCCCACCACCCCCGGCGGTTGCTTTGACCAGTAAGGGGAACCCAATTTTAGGAGCTATCGTCAAAAGGTCCTCATCCGTGAGACTCCCCTCGCCTTCCGTCCCGGGCACCACCGGCACTCCGGCGCGCTCGACTGTTGCACGTGCGACCATCTTATCCCCCATGGCTGCGATGGAAGATGGTTTTGGACCGATAAACGCCAGGCCGGCATCGAGGCACCCCTGTGAGAAATCAGAGCGTTCCGCCAGAAAACCATATCCGGGGTGGATCGCTCCTGCTCCGCTTTTTTTTGCGATCGCGAGGATTCGATCCGCCCGAAGGTAGGAATCACGCGATGGGGATGGACCGACGTAGTATGCCTTCAGTCGCATAACGCACGTGCAGGGCATGCCGGTCAGCATCCGAGAAGATCGCGACCGTTTGTAAACCCAACTCGCGGCAGGCGCGGATGATCCGGACTGCGATCTCCCCTCGATTGGCGACAAGAACTTTATTGAACATATGGGATCCGTGGTTCGTACATCAGGTGAAGGCGAAAAATTTGCGCCTTGCTGCCTAGAGCGGGATATTCCCGTGTTTTTTTGGTGGGTTCATATCCCGTTTATTTGCCAGCATCTCCAGCGCATTGATCAAACGTGGGCGGGTATCGCGCGGTTCGATCACATCATCGATAAAGCCATAGGAGGCTGCAACGTAGGGATTGGCAAATTTTTCGCGGTAATCCAGGACAAGCTCATCTTTCTTCGCCAATTGATCATCGGCCTCTGCCAATTCCTTGCGAAAGATGATATTCACAGCCCCATCCGGACCCATGACTGCGATCTCTGCGGAGGGCCAGGCCAGGTTGATATCCCCGCGAATATGTTTGGAACTCATCACGTCGTAGGCCCCCCCATACGCCTTCCGGGTGATGACGGTCAGTTTAGGGACCGTGGCTTCGCAATACGCATAGAGCAGTTTGGCTCCAGAACGAATGATGCCCCCATGTTCCTGGGTCGTCCCGGGCATAAATCCCGGGACATCCTCAAAGGTCAAAATCGGGATATTGAAAGCATCGCAGAAGCGCACAAAACGACCGGCTTTCTCAGAGGCATCGATATCCAGGACACCGGCAAGCACCATTGGTTGATTGGCAACGATCCCGATACTGTGACCACCCAGACGGGCAAACCCAACGACGATATTGGCAGCAAAACTTTCGTGGATTTCAAAGAAACCGCCCTGGTCAACGACCAGACGGATCACATCTTTAATATCGTAGGGTTTGCTGGGATCGTCAGGAACAAGAGTATCCAGAGCGGCTTCCCTCCGAAGTGGATTGTCGTCAGAGTTTAAGAAAGCCGGGTCTTCCATATTATTTTGGGGGAGATAGGTCAGCAGTTTGCGCACCAGGTAAAGCGTATCCGCCTCGCTGTCCGCGACGACATGACAGACACCCGAAGTTTCTGCGTGGATGGATGCCCCGCCTAGGTCTTCGAAGGAAACGTCTTCGTGGGTCACGGTTTTTACGACCTCTGGCCCAGTGATAAACATATATGAGGAATTCCGGACCATAAAAATGAAGTCGGTCAGCGCAGGAGAATACACCGCCCCACCCGCACACGGGCCCATAATGACGCTGATCTGGGGGATCACACCTGATGCGAGCGTATTTCGTAAAAATATATCGGCATATCCGCCCAGGGAGACCACCCCTTCCTGGATCCGGGCGCCCCCGGAGTCGTTCAGGCCGATCACAGGAGCGCCGTTCTTCATAGCCATCTCCTGGATTTTGACAATTTTTTTGGCGTGGGCAGCTCCCAGGCTGCCGCCCATCACGGTGAAATCCTGTGAGAACACATAAATCAAGCGCCCATCGATCGTGCCCCATCCGGTCACGACGCTGTCACCGAGATAACGCCTTTTATCGAGCCCAAAATCAGTTTGATGATGGGTGACAAATGGGTCCAGCTCACGAAATGAACCCTTATCCAACAAAAGTTCAAGGCGTTCGCGAGCCGTCAGGCGGCCGCGTTTATGTTGGGCTTCGATTCGATCCTGCCCACCCCCAAGGCGGCTCTGGGCCCGCAATTCCCTCAACTGCTCGATTTTTGGATTTTCCTCAGATGTCATGTACTGCTCCCTGATCAGGATGTTTTGCAAAAAAAGACCGGGTCTTAGGTCGCCCTAGATATACGAAAAACCAGATCAACAGAAATAAAGAAACAAAAGCTGCAAAAGGCCAATTGATATTTGCAATCTCCGAGACTGCGATGAAAAGACGATCGATCCAATAATATACCAGGATCCCAGCTATAAAAAACCGGATACCCGGCAGAGCCCATGGTTTTCCAAACCAAAACCCCCACAAAAGCGGGGTTCCAGCGATAGCAAAAACCAACCCACTTAATAAGATATACGCCCGCGGAGCTGAGATCGGCAGGGTTTGGAGGTAATCCCACCAGAGGATGGATTGGGCGAAACGCGCCCAGAACATCACAACGATGATTAAAACCCCGATTCCAGTTAACGTTACGGACCAGGGCCGCTTCATGCCACAGCCAATGTGATTTTCCCCATTTGCTCTCCGAGCTCCAACCGGCGATGAGCGGTTTGAATTTCAGTGAGCGGGTAGGTCTGATCGAGAACCGGTTTTAACCTCCCCGCAAAGACCAGATCCATCACCTGGGAAAATTCGGTTCGGGTGCTCATCGAGGATCCATGGATGGAGAGATGTTTGCCGAACAAATACCGATTGTCGATCTCAAATCTGGCACCGGCTGTATTTCCCACGGTCAGGATCCGTCCCCCCTTGCGCACGGCCCGAAAACTTAAGGGGAAGGTCGTCCCGACGTTGTCCACAACCACATCGACCCCGCGTTTTTTCGTCATCTGATAGATCGTTTTTGACCAATTATCTTCTGTCCTGCGATCGATCAAGTGGTCAGCACCCAATGATTCGGCCAGTGCCAGCTTCTCTGGACTTGACCCGACCACATAAACCGTTGCCCCTGCCAGCTTTGCCACCTGGATACTCGCCGTGTTGACCCCTCCCGAAGCCCCTACGATCAACACGCTTTCTCCCACCCGAAGTTTCCCTCTGCTGATCAGGGAATGCCAGGCGGTTTGGAAAACCAGCGCAGCGGCTGCGGCGTCATGAGGGTTAAACCCATCCGGGATCGGATACAAATTGCCTTCAGGAACGACGACAAACTCAGCATTGGTTCCCCGAACGGTTTCACCCAGAAGATGCCAGTTTACACAGCGGTTATCCTCGCCCCGCTGGCAAAATTCGCAGCTGCCATCGCTGATATTGGCATTGATCACCACCCGGTCCCCCGGGGTCCACCCCTGAACCCCTGGACCTAGTGCAGCGATTTCCCCGGCCCCATCCGACCCCAGGATATGCGGGTAATCCAGTCGGATCCCCGGCCAGCCTTCCCGGACGAAAACGTCCACCCGGTTGAGCGCCGCAGCGAGGATCCGGACGAGCACCTCCCCAGCCCCAGGTTCTGGGGTAGGGTAGTCGTCAAATTTCAGTTTATCGATCCCCCCGTGTTGGTGGAGAAGGACTGCTTTCATGAGAAGGTCCTGGCGGAATCGAATCTATTTCTAAAGACTCCGTTGAGCAGGATCGGATTTAAACCGAAGAGGGTCACTCCGGGTCGTCTTCTTTCTCTGGGATTATTTCTTCCCCACCCCTTTCTACGAGCCTAGCTGGTTCCAGAGAGTTTGGCCCATCCTCACCTAATTCGATGTCCGAGTCGGGTCTGCGCCATACCCACACACAGGCTGCAGCGCCAACGATTGATAAGGCGATCCCAAACGGGACATCCCAGGGGAAATACCGGAAAGAATAAATATGATCCCCGGCATCGGCTACCACTTCCAGCCAGAGGTCATCGATCAGCTCGATCCGCTCCCCATCGCGATAGGCCCGCCAGCCGCCCCACATATTCTCGCGCACAATTAACCTGGCGGGGGTCCCCAGGGAACAGCGCACATCGATCCAGCCACCTAAACCATTGGCAGCGCAGCTGCCGACCACTGTTTCGCCAACATAAACCGCCGCATAAGGTACGTCCTCCCTGGAATAAATTGGGATCCCGTCGATGGTCGCAACCTGGGTTACGGGGCCAGGAGGAG
>CAVYHB010000005.1:0-64649 GCA_963768205.1 uncultured Alphaproteobacteria bacterium
ACCATGAAGCCTACCCGGTCACCCATGCGACCTACCCCGGCCTGCCGATTACCCACATAGCAACCGACGACATGGCAGACCCCGGCCGCAACGCCGCGCGCAACGCCGCAATGGCCCATGCCACGAACCCGCTGGGCTATACATCGATCGGTGACGGGGTGATCATGGCGCAGGGCGAGCTGACACCGGTCACCGGCTATCATAAGAAAGCCATGATCGTGTTCACCGACGGCATCGAAAACGAGCCCGTCAGCATCGCGAACGCGCTTGGGTCTACAAACTCGCGGACCTTCGCAATTGGCCTGGGTGTTGAAACCCAGGTCAGTTCGGCGGGACTGCTGGCGCTGGCAGGTGTACGCGACGGCTATCTGCTGCTCACGGGCCACCTGACCACGGACACGGACGACTATTTCCGGCTGACGAAGTATTTCCATCAAATCCTGGCTGGTGTGACGCGGACGGACATCGTACGCGATCCAAGCGGCGTCATTGCGCCCGGAACGAAGATCCGGATTCCGTTCAACCTCACCGAAGCAGATGTGGAGGCGACCGCCATCTTGCTCAGTGACCTTCCCGTTCTGCGTTTCTGGCTTGAGACACCGGCGGGCGACAAGCTGGACCCGGGCTCTGCCAGCGCCATTGGAGCGACATTTGCCGTTGGGACGCGCATGGCCTTCTATCGTTTCGGGCTTCCGCTTTCGGTTGGTGACGCCGGCGCTCGCCAGGGAACATGGCATGCCGTCCTCGAAGTGGATGAGGCGCTCTGGGATCGCTACGACGTCCCCAAGGACGATGTGTCAAGTGGTCAGGGGTCCGATCGCCATCCGAAAGGTGTTCGCTTCAACCTTTCGTTCCCCACAGTTATTCGAACCTGCGGATGGAAGCTCGACTGGACCAGTAGAGTCTCGGCAACCCGGGGCGCTCCTGACGCTCCGCGCCGCGCTCACAGAATATGATGTGCCGTTTGCCGGAGAGGCGACAGTGACCGCGCGGATCGTCGAGGCCCAATTCCAGCACGGCCACTCTGGGCATGGCGCAGGTCGAGCCTGGCGTGTTCGAGGTCACGATGACAGCCGGGCCTTGCGGTATCTACCATGTCGTTGTCGCGGCTAGCGGCAAGGCCGCGGCGGCCATCATTTCACGCGGGAAAAACTGTTCACGGCCGCGATTGCTCCGCGGCGGCGACACTCCGCTGCCGGACGACAAGGACTTGGGGGGTGCTGACCAGGACTGGTGCCAGCTTGTCGAATGCCTCCTGTCGACACCGAGTGTTCGCGAGTTGCTGTCACGGAACGATCTCGATGCCGGAGAGATACTTAAATGCATTGAGGTGATCTGTCGTCCGATGCCGACCGGGGAGGGCGAAGGAGCGCGACGATGCAAAGAGGCTGCGGAATTGGCAAAGCGGCTGACATCCCGCAAGCGTGACATCGAACTGGTAGACCTGGTTCGTGACCTGCAACGCTTGCTTCTGAGGGACGCGGACTAGCTGAGTGCGTCCAAAGTGTTGGGTGGGCATGCCTAGAAAAGCACGCCCACCTGTCTATTTTCTATAGCAAAGCTGGAAGCATTCCATTGGAAGACATTTGGTAACTGGCAGGAAAGTTCGCGAGCGGTCGGTGAGACAGATTCGAACCTCGTCTGCGGCGTAGCAGAGACAAACGTGGTTTCGCCGTGTCATCGTCGTCGGCGTCTTGCATTTCCGCCTACTCGATTGGCGACCGTAGGTAAGGTCCGGTTGCCGCCGCGGTCGATGTTCGCCACGTTCGCGAACCGCGGATGCCAGCCACTCGCGCGAGGAGGCCGAACGGCAAGAAGGTCCTCACTGCCGCCTTTCGGCCTACTTCGGTGAATGTCAGCTTTGGCTCTGGTCGTCTGTCAAGGATACTGGACCGACCCGTGACGCTTTGAGTGGCACTTGCTGTGACGCTTGTGGCGCGTTTTCCGAAGGCCTTCACGAGACATGCCTACTGACAGCGTCCTGCAGATCGTCCAGAACATAGAAACGCGAAGTGCGGTCCGGTTCCGATTTCCGGTTTGGCGAAACGGGAGATTTCGGAAGCCATCTTAAGCAGCCTCGGTCGCGCCGCCGCGCATATGTGCATCAACGTCTGCGTCTACCCAGTACAGACGACCACCTAGCTTGATCGGTGGGGGAAGGCGTCCGTTTTTGACATCTAAATAGATGCTGCTGCGGGCGCGGTTGCCCAACTTGCTGCGGAGTTCGCTGAAGTTGAGGTAAAGGCATCCCCCACTTCCTGCGACTTTCGAATTATAGGCAGCGACCTTTGTGTTGGCTTTCATTGGAATCCTCCATCTTGAATTTGGAAGGTCCCGACTTTGCCATGATTGAGGGGAACGACCTTCCGATTTGGTTTCGGATGCCGTCCGCGCCCGGCGGGCTAGAAAGGAAATCGCGGGAACCCTGGATATACTTCCCAAAAGTGAAACCGGGCCCCATCGCCGTCTCAAGACCTATGCGGATTTCTACGATGTAGTCGACGTTGTCCTGGTGAACGCTGCCAAGCAGATGAAAGCCCGGAAGTGCCGCGGGCAGACCCGTTCAATTTCCATAGAAAATGCCCAATTTAGGCTGAACGTATATTATGCCCACTGGAACATTGCACATGAGATTCGCCGGAGCTTTTTGATGGCTGACACAAACCCAGTTTTGTGCAGGCGGGATTATCCCAGATGGGCATCTCGGCGATCACCTTCCCGATCTTGTCAGCGTCCTTCCAGCCGTTGTTGCCGATCATCTCGTTGAACCTCTACAAGATGTTGCTCAGAAGGTTGAGCTCCAACTCCGGTTTGCGCCCGCCTCCGCCCAAATGTATCGGCCCGATTTTTTGCGTCAGCATCAGGAAGCGCAATCCACTTCGTTGCCTGTGCCTCGACCCGATAGCGGTCCATGTCGACAACTTCCGGAATGCCTTTCGACAAATCCTGCTCATCTGGCGCCGGCAGTTTCGGCTTGAGGAAGTTCAGGAAAATCGAGAGCTTCTCCCGTTCCGCGTTCATGCAGGGCAGGATCGTCGCTAGGAAGCCGTAGGTACCCTGAAGCGGGGCGGCTAGTCGGCGGGCGCATGGGCGATTGCGTATTGCGTCATCAGCGGGCCGATCAATTCGAAAACGATGGTGCTCGAAATGGTGATCGCCAGCACCTTCTCGCCCATTTCCGGAAACTGCTCGGCCGCCACTAGAGCCATGCCGATAGCAACACCCGCCTGCGGCATCAGCGCCATCCCGAGAAGTCCGCTTTCGCGCGCCGGCATCCCCGCCAGGGTGCCCGCAAGCCAGCCGCCAAGTACCCGTCCCGCAAAGCGAAGTACCACGTAGGCGACGCCGATCAGGCCGACGCCGGAAAGATGCGCGGTTTCCAGCGAGGCCCCGGCCATCACGAAGAACAGCAGCAGAAAGGGCCACTCGATACGCTCGATTTCGTGGAACGGCTGATCGTGGTGCCTTGCGAGATTGACCACCGCCGCGCCGCAGGTCATGCCGGCCAGCAGGAACGACAGATCTAGCCACAGCGCCAGCCCGGCGCATAGAAACACGATGCCCAGCGCCTCGATCAGTGTCGGTT
Organism: uncultured Alphaproteobacteria bacterium; assembly: GCA_963768205.1. Taxonomy (GTDB): domain Bacteria; phylum Pseudomonadota; class Alphaproteobacteria; order Rhodobacterales; family Rhodobacteraceae; genus JAHELH01. The sequence continues at coordinate 3,587 of CAVYHB010000005.1, forward strand.
CCCCGGGTTTCAGGCGTCCGGTCAAGAACGCCGCCGGCAGCCCGATCGCCAGCCCGAGGCCGACCGCGCCGGTGATCTCCCAAAGACCGTGCATCAAGGCGCCGGCGCCGTCGCCGCCGATCATCACGCCGACCACGGTCATTGCCACGCTGAATGCCAGAAGCCCCCAGGCGTCGTCGATGGCGACGATGCCCAGGAGGTTGTCGACGAAGCGCCCGCGCCGACCGGATTGGCGAACCACGTCGCGGGTCGCCGCGGGGGCGGTGGCGGCAGAGATCGCCCCCAGCAAAAGCGCCACCGGCGCCGCCGCACCAAGGATCGTCAGACCGCCCGAGACGACCACGACGGATACCCCGACGACGGTCAACGACACGGTCAGGATCTCGCGGCCATGTTCGACCAGCGTCTGGCGTTTCAGGCTGCTGCCCAAAAGGAAAGCGACCATCGTCAGCGCAGTTGGGGCGTAAAGCTCGTTGGCCTCTTCGACGTCCAGCGGCAGGATATCAAGAACCGGCGGCCCGAGGACCGCACCCAGAACGATCAGCAGCGTGACCCGCGGCACATGCACACGCCGCCCGAACGCATCCAGCGCCAATCCGGCAAGGAACAAGACGCCCAAGGCGATCAGCAGGGTCTCTTGCGGCATTCCTTGATCCCGGATTTGCTGGCTGGCGTTTCAGGACCGGCGTATCAAGGGCGGTTCAGGCCGGCCATATCCACGTCGACCTGCCCGGACAGGTCTTCCAGGCTGTCATAAAGAAGCTGGATCGCATAGTGCGGATTGTGGCTGAACGCCCCCTTGTCCTTGGCCACGTACTGATAGTTGTAGGCCGCCTTCAACAGGCGCGGTGTCCAGCTTAGATAGCGGTTCGGAAAGGCGGCCTCGCCTTCTGTCACCGCGCCGTCACCATTACCGTCGTTGAAGAAATACGGGTAGGATGCGGATGCGTAGATGATCGGCGCACCGGCCACTTCGGTGGCATAGGCGCGGATCGCGGCATCGAGCCTGGCGTGCAGCGTGTCGATCGCTTCGGCGATCCCCTCGGTCGTGTCGCCATCGCCGTCGATGTCGAGTGGCGTCGTTCGGATGGCGCGGAACTCGGTGATATTCTTGTGACAGGTGGTGCAAGCGGCGATGTCGACCTTCAGGCTGTGCGGCGCATGGCAACTTGCGCAGGTGTTCAGGTCGGGGACGTGGTTGAAGCGTCCGGCGTAGTCCTTGCCGTCATACTGGTAGCCGCCGCGCACAAGCCCGCCCGACTGGGTCGCGGCCGAGGCGGCATAGTGCACGTTGATGAATGCCAGGTCGGCCTGAACAGCATCGTCGTCCATGCCGGCCACCGCTGCTAACACATCGTCGCCTGACTGGCGCCCCTGGTGGCAAACCACGCAAACGGTCGAGCTTCCCTGCGCCGCGATGCTTTCGCCGGACGGGAAGGTCACGGTGTCAAGCGTGCTGGCGGCGGGATTATGACACGCGGCACAATCAACGCTCAGGCCGGGCATGACCGGATGGTCGATGACGCCTGCGGTCAGACGGTCGGAGGTCAGGAAATCGCGCACGCCCTCGCTGGAATGGCAAACCGCGCAACTGCCCGGAATCTCGCCATCCTCGTTCCAATGCGTAAAGGCTTCGCTCATTCGGTCGGCATGGGGCGAGGCGAGCCACGCCTCGACGATCTCGGTCAGGCTTGGGCCTTGCTGCTGATCCTGCGCCTGGCCGGCGACCGTACCCAACCCAAGTGCCAAAAGCACGAACGTCGCTCTGCAAAACTTCCACCACATGACACTTCTCCCCGTGTTGTCGCACAATTAGCGGGCCGGATTCGCACCGCGAGAGTGCGCGCCTCAGTCGTCCGGCGCATTGATATGGGTCAATGCGATCCGTGTCATTCCTGTCAGTGTCCCCGCTGAGTTCGTCAGGTGATCGGGGCGCGGCGTTGCGGATGTTGTTGAAGAGACCGGATCGACGACATGCCGGGATGCCTGGCGGGGTCGTCGATGTCATGCATGTGGGCTCTGCCGCGCTTCTGGGGTCCGACTGTCCCGGACTGCGACCGGATCTCAACATCCGCAAAGGTGACAAGGTCCAGACCGGCCAGATCCTGTTCACCGACAAAAGCCGCCCGCAGATCGGCTTTGCCGCGCCGATATCGGGCGTGGTCAAGTCGGTCGAATTCGGTGCGCGGCGCAGCCTTTCCGCGATCGTGATCGAGCGCGACGATGCGGCCAGTGCGCCGAAGGCGGTCGATCTCCCCGTTGCCGGCGTCGATATTCGGAAGTCGCTTCTGGAAAGCGGCCATTGGCCGGCGTTCCGGTCGCGTCCGTTCGGTCGAATACCGGACCCGGACGTCGTGCCGGAAGCGATCTTCGTGACGATGACCGACCCCGACCCCCACGCGCCGGAGCCAAACCTTGTCCTGGATGGGCGGCGGGCAGAGTTCGACCGTGGGCTCGACGCTTTGCAGCAACTGACCGACGGCGCCGTCCACGTCTGCCAGGTGAAAGGCCAGGATAAGGTTTCCGCTTTCGATCGCGTACAAATCCACAGTTTCCCCGACCGGCATCCCTACGGACTTGCCGCGGCGCACATTGCGCGGCTGCACCCCCGGGGCGCGGTCTGGACGATAGGTTATCAGGACGTGGCCGCTATCGGTCGGTTCCTGGAAACCGGCAGATATTCGGCCGAGCGGGTGGTCGCGGTTTCCGGCCCCCGATATCCACGCCCGCATCTGGCGCGCACTGTGCAGGGCGCCGTGATTGCCGACGTTCTGGCGGGGGTGTCGCTCAGCCCCGGGTCGGGGCATCCGGCCAGATTGCTGTCGGGCTCGGCGCTGACGGGGTCGGAGAGCGCCTACCTGGGTCGCAATCACCAGCAGATCACAGTCCTCGACAGGCCGCCACCGGCAAGGCTGCCGACCTTCCTTTCGCATCTCGCTGGCGGCTCTCGACCGGGCGGCCTGCGCCCGCTTTTTCCGACGGGCGCGCTGGAACATGCGCTTCCCACGGATACGCCGCCGGTGCCGCTGATGCGTGCGCTCAGCGTCGGCGACCTCGAGGCGGCAGAGCGGCTGGGCTGTCTTGACCTGATCGAGGAGGACGTCGCGATGTTGTCCGCGCTGTGTACCAGCGGCGCGGATTATCAGCCGATGCTGCGCCGGGTTCTTGACGATCTGGAACGCGCCATATGAGGCACCTCGACCGCAGAAGATATGCCGCGGCGATCCTGTCGGGACGGCGCGGCTGGACCCCGGCGGAGGTGACGCTGACGCAGTCCGCCGCTCTGCTGCCGCCGGTGCTTGCCGCGCTGGTCACGGGCGGTTCGGCGATGTTGGCTCTGCTGGCCACGGCGCTTGCGGTTACCCTGTTCTGGGAGTTGATATTCGCGCAGTTCCGGCAGCGGAACCTCACCTGGCACGGGTTTGCGACTGCGCTGATCGTGACCGCGATGCTGCCGGGTGACACCGCCGCGGGACAGCTGGCAATAGCCGTGACCCTTGGCGTCGTTCTGGGAGAGCTGGTGTTCGGCGGTCGCGGCTTCGGGTTCCTGAGTGCGGCGGCAGCGTCGCTGGCATTCCTGTCGTTCTCTTTCCCGGGCGCAACCCTCGCGGATACCGGCGGCTGGATCGCTTTCGCCGCATTGCCGGGGGCCGCCTTGCTGCTGGTGACCGGGCTGATCTCCTGGCGCGTCCTGGTGGCGACCGGTCTGGCCTATGCCGTCGCAAGCGTGGCAGCGGGGGCACCGCTGTCCCCGGTAGAGGCCGCGGCAGCAATGGTTTTCGGCCTGGTGTTCCTTACCTGTGACCCGGTTGCGGCGGCCTCGACCAACGGCGGGCGCTGGCTTTATGGCGCGGTTGTGGGCGGCCTGATCGTGGTGTTCGGCGGCGCTGTGACCGACCCCGCCGGGCTGGTCTTCGCAACCCTTCTTGGCAGCATCTTCGCGCCGCTGCTGGATCATCTGGTGGTATCGGTCCATGCCCGCCGTCGGGAAAGGGCGCGCCATGTCTAGCCCGCTGGCCCATTGGCGCGCCTTTCTGGCCCGCCCCAACGACGACCGGATCAAGACCTTTGGCATCGCCGTTCTTGTCGCGCTGGTCTCGGCGATCGTTGTCTCGGTGACGTCGGTGATGCTGCAACCTTTGCAGGACGCCCACCTGGAGGCAGAGCGGCAGGCGCGGGTCGAGGCGATGCTCGACACGCTGCCGGGGATGCGCGACATGATGGAAGAAACTGGCGTCGATGCGCTTGAAACCCGGATCGTGTCACTTTCGGATGGCAGTTTCGCCCCGGATATTGATCCGGGCAGCTATGACATGCAGGCCGCCGCGCAAGCGCCCGAGACCAGCATCGCGCTGGCCCCCGAGGACGATGTCGCCGGCCTGAAACGGCGTGCCAACCACGCCCCGGTCCACCTGTTGCAGCGCGATGGCGAACTGATGCTGATCGTTCTGCCAGTTCATGGAACCGGCTACCAGTCGACGATCCGCGCGATGCTGGCGCTAGAGCCGGATCTGAACACGGTCGCGGCGCTAACGATCACCGAGCAGGGTGAAACACCCGGCCTTGGCGCGCGAATCGACGAGCCCGACTGGCAGGCGCTCTGGCCCGGCAGGGAGATCGCCGATGAAAACGGCGAGATCGAGATCGAGGTCGTGCGCGGCGAGGCAAGCGGCCCGTATCAGGTCGACGGCATCTCCGGCGCGACCCGCACCGGCAACGGCGTTACCAACATGCTGCGTTTCTGGCTGGGCGATCTACGGCTATGGCCCGTTCCTCGACCGCCTGCGAACGGGAGGGTTTGTAGGTGATCTGCTGCTTCGCCATGTCACAACGCCATTGATCGAACAAAACCCGATCACGCTGCAAATCCTCGGCATCTGCTCGGCGCTTGCGGTTACGACATCGCTGGCAACACGGCGCTGACGATGTCGGTCGCGCTGACCGTGGTGCTTTGCAGCTCTGCCGCGCGTGATCAGCCTGATCCGGCACCATATTCCCGACGTCGATCCGGCTGATCGTCCAGATCACCATCATCGCCTCGCTGGTGATCGTGATCGACGAATTGCTGCAGGCCTATGCGTTCCGGATCAGCCAGCGGCTGTCGATCTTCGTCGGGCTGATCGTCACCAATTGCCTGGTGCTGGGCCGCGCCGAAGCCTTCGCCATGCGCAACCCGTTGCTGCCGTCGGTGCTGGACGGCCTTGGGCAACGGGCTGGGCTACAGCCTGATCCTTCTGATCGTCGGCGCAATCCGCGAGCTTCTTGGCGCCGGGACGCTGATGGGCTTCACCGTCCTGACCACCCAGCGCCGACGGCGGCTGGTTCCAGCCGCTCGGGCCTGATGCAGCTCGCGCCCTCGGCCTTCTTCATCATCGGCTTCCTGGTCTGGGCGATCCGATCCGTCTGGACCCGACAGGTCGAGCAACCGAATATTCCCGCTGCGCGCCGGAACGGAAGGACCGGCGACCATGATCGACCTTCTGTTCTGACCGCGGTCTTCGCCGACAATCTGGCGCTGTCGTTCTTTCTGGGCATCTGCACCTTCCTGGCGGTCTCGAAGCGGGTCGAAACGGCGCTTGGCCTCGGCGCTCGCGGTGATCGTGGTGCAGACCATCACCGTGCCGGTCAACGACCTGATCTTCAACGGGCTTGCTGCTTGAAGGCGCCTGGACCTGGGCCGGGCTGCCGGAGGTCGATCTGACCTTCCTGAAGCTCGTCGCCTTCATCGGCGTGATCGCCGCGATGGTGCAGATCCTCGAAATGGTCCTCGACCGCTACGTGCCTGCGCTCTACCGCACGCTTGGCATCTTCCTGCCGCTGATCACCGTCAATTGCGCGATTCTCGGCGGCAGCCTGTTCATGGTCGAACGCCACTACGATTTCACCGAGGCGCTGAGCTACGGGTTCGGAAGCGGCGTCGGCTGGGCACTGGCGATCATCACCTTCGCCGCGATCCGCGAACGGCTGCGCTACTCCGACATTCCCGAAGGCCTGCAGGGTCTGGGCAGCGCGTTTCTGGTCACCGGCCTGATGTCGCTTGGGTTCTCCGCCTTTGCGGGGGTGGGCCAATGACCGAGATCGTCCTTGGAACACTGCTGCTGACCGTTATCGTTCTGCTTCTGACGCTGACGGTCATCGCGGCGCGCAGCGTGCTGGTGCCGTCGCGCCCGGCGACCGTTACCGTCAATGAGGGATCGACGATAGACGCGCGCACCGGCGACCGGCTGCTGGGCGTTCTGAATGATGCGGGCATCCTGATCCCTTCCGCCTGCGCCGGGGCCGGCACCTGCGGGCTCTGCCGGGTCAAGGTGACAGAGGGCGGAAGCGATGCCTTGCCGACCGAAACCGCGCGCCTGACCCGCGCCGAATTGCGCGACGGGATGCACCTGGCCTGCCAGGTGGTGTTGCGCAACGATATGGGCGTGGAGGTTCCGGCAGACATGCTGGGGGCCGAGCAGTTCGACACCAGGGTACGCTCCACCCGGTCTCTGACGCCGCTGATCCGGGAAATCGTGCTGGATTTGCCGGAAGGCGTTCGCCCGGATATCTTTGCCGGATCGTTCGTTCAGATCACCGCGCCCGCCTACAGCCTTTCCTACGCCGATCTGGAAGTTCCGGACGCCTACCATGAAGTTTGGGAGCAGTTGCGCGCCCTGTCGGTGACCAGCGACGCGCCGGTCATGCGCGCCTATTCGATCTCGAATCGTCCCGAGGATATCGCGACAGGCCGCATCGTGCTGAACATCCGCCTTGCCCTGCCACCGCCAGACTTGCCCGACGCGCCACCGGGGGTGGTTTCGTCCTGGCTGTTTGGCCTGAAAGAGGGCGACACGGTTGTCGCCGCAGGTCCGTTCGGCACCTTCCGCGCGCAACCGGGCGACCGCGAGATGGTGTTCATCGGCGGCGGTGTCGGCATGGCGCCTTTGCGGGCGATCATCTTTGATCAACTCGAGCGCGTCGGCACGACACGCAAGATCAGCTACTGGTTCGGCGCACGCAGCAAGTCAGAACTGTTCTATGCCGACGAGTTTTCTGACCTGGCTGCGAAGCACGACAATTTTTCCTGGACGGTTGCCCTGTCGGACCCTGCCCCGGAAGACGACTGGCAGGGGGCTACCGGCTTTGTCCATGCGGTCGTCTGGGAAGCCTACCTGCGCGATCATCCCGCGCCGGAGGAGTGTGAATACTATCTTTGCGGCCCGCCGCTGATGATCCGCGCCGTGCAGGCGATGCTTGAGGACGCCGGCGTCGACAGCACCCGGATTTTCAACGATGATTTCGGAGTTTGACATGCACCCGACCCGCAGACAGTTCCTGATCGGCAGCGGGGCTGCGGTGGCTTGCGGATCGCGGCCGCTGGCCGCTCTGGCGGGGACCCGCAGCATTGGCGGCACCGCCTTTGGCAGCCACTGGCGACTGACCCTGAAGGACACCGCGCGTATCGGGCAGGTCCGTCATGCTGTGACCGCGATCATCGAAAGCGTCGATGCGGCCATGTCGCCCTGGCGCGGCGAGTCCGAGCTTTCGCGGTTCAATGCCAACCGGTCGACAGACTGGCAGCCGATGTCGGCGGCAACCTGCACCGTCGTTGCCGAAAGCCTCGCCGTTGCCGACCTGACCGGCGGCGCGTTCGATCCGACTGTTGGACCGCTGGTGCGGCGGTTCGGGTTCGGCCCAATCCAGGGAACCGCGGCGACACCGCGAGCCATTTCGGTGGCGGATGGGTTAATCCGCAAGACCGCGCCGGGCCAGACACTTGACCTTTGCGGGATCGCAAAGGGCCATGCGCTTGACCGTATTGCAGCGCGTCTCGGCGAACTTGGGGTTCGGAGCGCCCTGATCGACCTTGGAGGCGAGGTGCGCGCGCTTGGCGCCCATCCGGACGGGCGCGCCTGGCAGGTCGGTATCGAGGTTCCGGGCGCCCATCCGCCGGCGATCCAGCGGATCATCGCGCCGGGGGCGCTGGCCGTCGCCACCTCGGGCCATGCCGCGCAGGGCCGTTCCGGACGCGCAGGTCTGAGCCACATCATCGACCCCGCAACCGGGCGACCCGCCGATCAGACGCTGGCCGCCGTGACCGTTCTGGCCGCTTCCGCGATGCGGGCCGACGCGCTGGCAACCGGTCTGACGGGCCTGGGCGCCGATGCCGGCCCCGCGCTGGCCCGGCGCAGCGGCATCCCGGTGATCTTCCTGGTTCGTACCCATGACGGGCTTGCCGAGGTGATGACCGGCGGGTTCGCCGATCACCTGATAGTTTAGGAAACTTCGATCATGATGACGTTCATTCTGGCATTCGGAATCATCCTTCTTGCGATCCTTGGCCTGGCCCTTGGCGTGATCTTCGACCGGGCGCCGATCAAGGGCTCCTGCGGCGGGGTTTCCTGCATCAAGGGCAGCGATTGCGGCGCCTGTCGCGCATCCTTTTCCGCCCCTCCGGAGGATAGTGCATGATCGATCGTCCCAGGATCAGCGACTACATGTCCCATGACCTTGTCACCCTGTCGCCCGACATGGAGATAAACCGCGCGATGCACATTCTGCTGGACCGCAAGCTATCCGGCGCGCCGGTGGTCGATGCGCAGGGTGCGTTGGTCGGGGTGCTGTCGAAGAAGGACTGTCTGAAGGCCGCACTCGACGCCAGCTACTATCGCGACTGGGGCAAAAAGGTCGCGCACTACATGTCAAAGGACGTCGTGACCCTGAATGCCGACATGGATATCGTCGATGCCGCCAAGGCGTTTCTCGCCAGCAACTTTCGTCGGTTTCCGGTCTTGAAGGATGGTCGGCTTGCCGGCCAGGTCAGCCGCGCCGACATTCTGCGCGGGCTTAGCGATCATTGGGGCTAGGCCAAATGTGCCTGTCGGGCAAAGACCGGGGCGCCGTGTGCGCCCCGGTCAATTGTCAAAGACTTACTGCCAGGATTTGATCAGCTCGTCGTAGCTGACCGTCATCGGCTCTTCGTCCTCGTTCTCGAGCTTGGCAACCGGCGAACCGGGCTGCGCATACCAGTACTCGGGATCCTGCGGCTCGTTCATCTTCGGGCCGATATCGCCCTGGATGCCCGCGCGCTCGATCCGCTCCATCACCTTTTCCTGCGCCTCGCAAAGCGCATCAAGCGCCTCTTGCGGGGTCTTGGCGCCGGACATCGCGTCGCCGATGTTCTGCCACCACAGCTGCGCCAGTTTCGGATAGTCCGGAACGTTGGTGCCGGTGGGCGACCACGCCACGCGGGCGGGCGAGCGGTAGAACTCGACCAGGCCACCCAGCTTGTTGGCGCGATCCGTGAAGTGGTCCGACTGGATTGTCGATTCACGGATGAAGGTCAGGCCGACGTCGGCCTTCTTCAGGTCCACCGTCTTCGAGGTGACGAACTGCGCGTAAAGCCAGGCGGCCTTGGCGCGGTCGACGGGGGTGGATTTCATCAGCGTCCACGATCCCACGTCCTGATAGCCGACCTTCTGGCCGTCCTTCCAGTAGACGCCATGCGGCGAGGGGGCCATGCGCCATTTCGGCGTGCCGTCCTCGTTCATCACCGGCAGGCCGGGCTCGACCGTGGCGGCGGTGAAGGCGGTGTACCAGAACATCTGCTGGGCGATGTTGCCCTGCGCCGGGATCGGGCCGGCCTCGCCAAAGGTCATGCCGGCGGCGGCGGGGGGCGTGTACTTCTCCAGCCACTCGATCGCCTTGGTCACGGCATAGACAGCCGCCGCGTCGTTGGTGGCACCGCCACGCGCAACGCAGGAACCCACGGGGCGCGAATTTTCGTCAACCCGGATGCCCCATTCATCTACCGGCAGGCCGTTCGGTTCACCCACGTCGCCCATGCCGGCCATCGACATCCATGCATCGGTGTAACGCCAGCCAAGGCTGGGGTCTTTCTTGCCATAGTCCATGTTGCCAAAGACCTCGCCCTCGACACCAAGACGCGACAGGTCGCGGCCGGTGAAGAATTCGGCGATATCCTCATAGGCGGACCAGTTCACCGGAACGCCCAGGTCATAGCCGTACTTTTCCTTGAAATCGGCCTTGTTCTGCTCGTCATCGAACCAGTCGGCGCGGAACCAATAAAGGTTGGCGAACTGCTGGTCGGGCAGCTGGTACAGCTTGCCGTCGGGGGCGGTGGTGAACTGGGTGCCGATGAAGTCATCGAGGTCAAGACCGGGGTTGGTCACGTCCGCGCCCTCATCCGCCATCCAGTCGGTCAGGTTGCGCACCTGCTGATAGCGCCAGTGCGTGCCGATCAGGTCGCTGTCGTTGACGTAACCGTCATAGATGTTCTCGCCCGACTGCATCTGCGTTTGCAGCTTTTCGACGACGTCGCCCTCGCCGATCAGGTCATGTGTGACGGTGATGCCGGTGATCGCGGTGAAGGCCGGGGCAAGCACCTGGCTTTCATATTCGTGCGTGGTGATGGTCTCGGACACCACCTTGATCTCCATGCCCGCCATCGGCGCGGCGGCATCGACGAACCACTGCATTTCGGCTTCCTGCGCGGCGCGGTCAAGAACCGAAAGCCCCGCGATCTCGTTGTCGAGAAAGTCGTTCGCCTCTTCCATTCCGGCAAATGCCGGGATCGCAAGCAGCGCCATCATGGCACCCAGTGCGGTGGTTGATTTAAGGGTCAAGTTCATTGTCATCCTCCCTGGAATTGTTGAACTCTGGTTATTTGCCGCCCGGAGCCAATCCCCGGGCACGCTCTATTTTCGTCTAGACCCAGCGGAACACCGCTGCGGCGTAGACAAGACAGGCCAGCAGCGCATAAGGCTGCGGCCCGACCTCGAGACCCAGCCAGATCAGATTGATGAAGGCCGAGCCGAGCAGGGTGATGAACAAGCGATCCCCCCGCGTGGTTTCGATCCGAAGCACGCCCATCCGGGGCGTTTCGGGAAATTTGATTGCCAGCACCGTGAAGGTGATCAGTAACAGCGCGATGACGCCGAAGAAGATCGCGGTGGGGTATGTCCAGGCCATCCATGCCATCGGTCAGTCCTCCCTTATACCCGGCCCAGGGCAAAGCCCTTGGCGATGTAGTTGCGGACGAAATAGATCACCAAGGCCCCTGGCACGAGCGTCAGCACTCCCGCCGCCGCCAGCACGCCCCAGTCGACGCCAGCCGCGCCTTGCGTCCGGGTCATGATCGCGGCGATGGGCTTGGCATCGACCGTGGTCAGCGTGCGCGACAGCAGCAGTTCCACCCATGAGAACATGAAGCAGAAGAAAGCCGCGACGCCGATGCCGCTGGCGATCAGCGGGGTGAAGATGCGGATGAAGAAACGCGGGAAGGAATAGCCGTCGAGATAGGCGGTCTCGTCGATTTCCTTCGGGACGCCGCGCATGAACCCTTCAAGGATCCACACCGCCAAAGGCACGTTGAACAGGCAATGCGCCAATGCCACGGCGATGTGGGTGTCGAACAGGCCGACCGAGGAATACAGCTGGAAGAACGGCAGTGCGAAGACCGCTGGCGGCGCCATGCGGTTGGTCAGCAGCCAGAAGAACAGATGCTTGTCGCCCATGAACGTATAGCGGCTAAAGGCATAGGCGGCGGGCAGGGCGACGGCGAGGCTGATGACCGTGTTCATCACCACATAGATCAGCGAGTTCACATAGCCCATGTACCAGCTGGGATCGGTCAGGATCTTGGCATAGTTCGCCAGCGTCAGGTCACGCGGAAACAGCGAGAACGAGCTGAGGATCTCCGTATTGGTCTTCAGGCTCATGTTGATCAGCCAGTAGATAGGCAGCAGCAGGAACAGCAGGTACAGCCCCATCACCACGACCGACCCCTTGACCTTGAACCGGGGCTGCCTGGTCGCGGCCTTCGTCTCGGTCACTTTCCCGGGCAGACCCGCCGCGCCGGGCGCTTGAACAGTGGTGTCGGACATCACACGCCATCCCTTTTGTCGAGGTTGGTCATCACGGTGTAGAACACCCATGAAATCAACAGGATCACCAGGAAGTACATCAGCGAGAAGGCAGCGGCCGGGCCAAGATCGAACTGTCCCAGCGCCATCTTGACCAGATCGATCGACAGGAACGTCGTCGCATTGCCCGGCCCGCCCCCAGTGACCACGAAGGGTTCGGTATAGATCATGAAACTGTCCATGAACCGCAGCAGGATCGCGATCATCAGAACGCCCGGCCATCTTCGGCAGTTCGATGAAGCGGAACACCTTCCAGCGGCTGGCCTGGTCGATCTTGGCGGCCTGGTAATAGGCGTCCGGGATGGATTGCAGCCCGGCATAGGCCAGCAGGGCGACCAGCGAGGTCCAGTGCCAGACATCCATCACGATGACGGTCGCCCAGGCTGCATAGAAGTCCTGGGTGTAGTTGTACGAGATGCCAATCTTGTCGAGCGTGTAGCCCAGCAGGCCGATATCGACGCGGCCGAAGATCTGCCAGATCGTGCCGACGACGTTCCACGGGACCAGCAACGGCAGCGACATCAGCACCAGGCAGAACGAGGCCCAGAAACCCTTCTTGGGCATGTTGAGGGCCACAAAGATGCCAAGCGGAACCTCGATTGCCAGAATGATCGCCGAGAATGCCAGTTGCCGCCACAGCGCGTCCCACATCCGTTGCGAGCCTAGCATGTCCTCGAACCACTCCAGCCCGGCCCAGAAGAAGACGTTGTTGCCGAATGTGTCCTGCACCGAGTAGTTGACCACAGTCATCAGCGGAATGACCGCCGAGAATGCCACCAACACCAGCACCGGCAGCACAAGGAACCAGGCCTTCTGGTTGACGGTCTTGTTCATGATGCGGCCTCCCCCTCGGCGGCGACGCGCCAGTCGTCGGCATAGACGTTGATGCCCTTGGTTTCGAAAGTGATGTGGGTCACGTCGCTGGAAACATCCGCGCCCTCGTCCGCGATCGCGCTGATCGGCTTGCCCGCGACATCCAGCCGGATGATCTTGTGGCGGCCGACATCCTCGACACGGGTGATCTTTGCGGGCACCCCGGTGCCGTCGGTGGACAGGCGCACGAATTCCGGGCGCACGCCGACCTGTACCTTACCGGCCTTGGGACGATAGCCCGCCCCCAGCGCAACCTTGGTCCCGCCGATGTTCGCGGTTTCGCCGTCGATCTCCGCATCGAACAGGTTCATCCCCGGCGAGCCGATGAAGAAGCCGACGAAGGTATGCGCGGGACGTTCGAACAATTCCTGCGGCGTGCCGATCTGCACCACGCGCCCGTCGTACATGACCACGACCTTGTCGGCGAAGGTCAGCGCCTCGGTTTGGTCGTGGGTCACGTAGATCATCGTGTGACCGAACTCCTGGTGCAGCGATTTCAGCTGTGTGCGCAGCTCCCATTTCATATGCGGGTCGATCACGGTCAGCGGCTCGTCGAACAGCAGCGCGTTGACGTCCTCGCGGACCATGCCGCGCCCGAGGCTGATCTTCTGCTTGGCGTCCGCTGTCAGCCCGCGGGCCTTGCGGTCCAGCTCTGCCTCCATCCCGATCATCGCGGCGATCTGCGCCACGCGTTCGGCGACATAGGCCGGGTCGGCGCCGCGATTGCGCAGCGGAAAGGCCAGGTTGTCGCGCACGGTCATGGTGTCGTAGACGACCGGAAACTGGAAGACCTGGGCGATGTTGCGTTCGGCTGTTGGCGCGTTCGTGACGTCGATGTCGTTGAACAGGATGCGCCCCTGCGACGGGTGCAGCAGCCCCGAGATGATGTTCAGCAGCGTGCTTTTACCGCAACCCGAGGCACCCAGCAGGGCATATGCCTCGCCGTCGGCCCAGTCGTGGTTCAACTCCTTCAACGCGAAATCGTCCTCGGACTTCGGGTTCGGCAGGTAGGAATGCGCCAGGTTATCAAGGGTGATCTTGGCCATCAGGCGGCCTCTGCATAGGGGGCTGCGGCGACAAGATTGCCATCCTTGCCGAAGATGTAGACATGCGCCGGGTCCAGGAAAACTTCCAGCGGCTGACCGAGGTCCAGGCTATGAACGCCGTGCACCAGGCCGACCCATCGCTCGCCCTGATGGTCGAGGTGCACGAAGGTTTCCGAGCCTGTGATCTCGGTGACGTTCAACCGGGTCTTGAAGACCATGGCGTCGGCGGCTTTCGGCGAAAGCTCCAGGTGGTTGGGGCGGAAACCGGCAGTGTAGGTGCCGTCGGCCCTCTGTGCCAACGCACCCGGCACGGCCACCGATTGCCCATCTCCGAAGGTCAGCTTGCCATCGCGTTTGGTGACGGTCAGAAAGTTCATCGGCGGGTCCGAGAACACCCGCGCCGTGGTCGCATCGACTGGGCGGCGGTAGACAGACGGTGTCGCGCCGAACTGCGTCACTCGGCCTTCCCACAATGTCGCGGTGTTGCCCCCCAGCAAAAGCGCCTCTTCCGGTTCGGTGGTCGCATAGACGAAGATCGAGCCAGATTTCTCGAAAATTTTCGGGATCTCGGCGCGCAGTTCCTCGCGCAGTTTGTAGTCGAGGTTCGCCAGCGGTTCGTCCAGCAGCACAAGCCCCGCGTTCTTCACCAATGCGCGCGCCAGCGCACAGCGCTGCTGCTGACCGCCCGACAGTTCCAGCGGCTTGCGGTCCAGCATCGGGGTCAGTTGCATCAGGTCCGCGGTCGCGCGCACCGCGGCGTCGATTTCCGCCCTGGATTTGCCCACCAGCTTCATCGGCGAGGCGATGTTGTCGTAAACTGTCATCGACGGGTAATTGATGAACTGCTGGTATACCATCGCGACCTTGCGGTCCTGCACGCGCGTCCCGGTCACGTCCTCGCCGTTCCAGAAAACGCGGCCGGAATTGGGCACATCGAGCCCCGCCATCAGCCGCATCAGCGAGGTCTTGCCCGACAACGTCGGCCCCAGAAGCACGTTCATCGTGCCGTTCTGCAATTCCAGGTCGGTCGGGTGGATATGGGTCTGGCCACCGACGACTTTCGAGACGCCCTTCAGAAGCAAAGTCATGCCTGTGTTCCCGTTTGTTCAGCCCGACCGCCGGCATCCAGACGCAATCGCGCCCGCATCCAGTCGTCAAGTGCCGCGATCTCGTCCTGGCTTAGCCGCAAGCCCAGTTTGTTGCGCCGCCAGACCACATCCTCGGCGCAGCGCGCATATTCGCGGGCTATCAGCCAGATCACTTCACGCTCTGTCAGGGTCGCGCCGAAGCTCACGCCCAGGTCGGCCTCCGCTTTCGCATCGCCCAGCACGTCGCGGGCTTGTGTGCCGTAGGCGCGTACAAGGCGGCGAGCCCAAAACCGGCTCAGGAAATCGTAGTCGGACATCAGGCCTGCGATCAAGGTTTCCACTTCGCCGACGCCGAAATCGCCACCGGGCAGCGCCACGCCTGCGGTCCAGTGACCCGGGGTGCCGGGGAAGTAAGGCGCGATCTTGTCCATCGCGTCCTCGGCCAGCTTGCGATAGGTGGTGATCTTGCCACCGAAGATGTTCAGGATCGGCGCACCGCCGGTGTCGTCCACCTTCAGCGTATAATCCCGCGTCGCCGCCGTGGCGCTTCTGGAGCCGTCGTCATAAAGCGGGCGCACCCCGGAATAGGTCCAGACGATATCGTCGACGCTGATGTCCCGCTTGAAATAGCCATTGGCGAAATCCACCAGGTAGCGTTGTTCCTCTGGCGTGCAGACCGGTTTTGCGTCGGGGTCGTGATGTTCCGCGTCGGTGGTGCCGATCAGTGTGAAATCGGTCTCGTAGGGTATGGCGAAGATGATCCGCCCGTCGGTTCCCTGGAAGAAATAGCATTTGTCATGGTCGTAAAGCTGCTTAGTGACGATATGGCTGCCGCGCACCAGGCGAACGCCCTCGTTGGTCTTGATTTGAACCTTGTGCTGGATGATGTCGCCGACCCACGGACCCCCTGCATTCACCAACATCTTCGCCCTTAGCGTCCGCGTCTCGCCGTGGTCGGCATCCCTCAGCGTGACCCGCCAATGATCGTCCTCGCGCACTGCCACCTCAACCTTGGTGCGCACCAGGATCGTGGCCCCCCGGTCCTCGGCGTCGCGGGCGTTCAGGACGACAAGCCGGGCATCCTCGATCCAGCAATCGGAATATTCAAAGGCTTTCTGGAACCGGTCTTCCAGCGGCGCACCCTCGGGCGTTCCGCGCAAGTCCAGCGTTTTGGTCCCTGGCAGAATCTTGCGCCCGCCAAGATGGTCGTAAAGGAACAGCCCAAAGCGGATCATCCAGGCCGGGCGGCGACCTTTCATCCAGGGCATCACGAGGCTCAGCAAGCGCGAAACCGAGGTTTCCCCCTCGAACCGCATGTCGGGGCTGTAGGGCAGCACGAAACGCATCGGCCAGCTGATATGCGGCATCGCGCGCAGCAGGGTCTCGCGTTCTGCCAGAGCGTGCCGCACCAGATTGATTTCGAAGTATTCCAGATAGCGCAGGCCGCCGTGAAACAGCTTGGTCGAGGCCGAAGAGGTCGCCGAGGCCAGATCGTGCATCTCGGCCAACGCCACTTTCATGCCGCGTCCGGCTGCATCCCGGGCGATGCCGCAGCCGTTAATGCCGCCGCCTATGACGAAAAGGTCAAATCTGTCTGGATTGGCGTCTGCGTCCGACAAATGACCCTCCCAAGTCAGTTGTTTGAGCTGCGACTCCCTGCATAGGACGGGACCGTTTCCACCGCAAGATGAATTTTCGTTTTTGTTCGTTTTTCGACAGAACGCTAGGGCGAAATAGAAATCTTCAGAGAATCTGCGGTCAATCTGAAATTTCGCGTGAAAACGAAGGCCGGTACTTGCGTTTTGCGAACGGTGCGCAATACTGAATTCCAGAGGATCGAACATGTCGCAAACCTTCCGGCACCCGGAAATTCTTGAAGCCGCGCGCAGGCAGGGCAAGGTCACGGTCGAAGGCCTGGCCGCGCAATTCGGCGTGACGTTGCAAACGATCCGGCGTGATCTGACCGACCTTGCGGATGCCGGCAAGTTAGAGCGCGTGCATGGCGGAGCGATCCTGCCTTCGGGCACGGCGAACATCCTTTACGAAGAACGCCGCCTGCTGAATGCCGAGGCAAAATCCGATATCGCCCGCGCCTGTGCGGCGCAGATACCGGATGGAAGTTCGGTATTCCTGAACATCGGCACCAGCACCGAATCGGTCGCGCGGGAACTGCTGCATCACCGGGCGTTGATGGTGGTGACCAACAACATGAACGTCGCCAATATCCTTGCGGCCAATCGCGAAAGCCAGATCATCCTGACCGGCGGCACTCTGCGCCGCAGCGACGGCGGGCTGATCGGGGCCCTGGCCATCTCGACGATCCGGCAGTTCAAGTTCGATATCGCCGTGATCGGATGTTCGGCGATGGACGCAACCGGCGACCTGCTTGATTTCGACATGCAAGAGGTCGAAGTCAGCCAGGCGATCATCGCGCAGGGCCGCAAGACCTACCTTGTCGCCGATCACTCCAAGTTCAAGCGCAGCGCTCCGGCGCGCATCGCCTCGCTGGCTGAAATCGACAGGTTCTTTACCGACATTCCGCTGTCCGACAGGCTCGCGTCGGAATGCCGGGACTGGAAGACCGAGGTTGTCGTCGCCTCGGATGCGGCGTCCAGATGAAGGCGCCTGGTTCCGAATTCTCAGGTCGGTGGGCTTCTTGCACCCGGTTTAGCCAAGGTCGTGGCCATTGCGGTTCCGGCGCAAGAGCGGTCGGATCTATTGACAATTTCTACTGGTCGGCTGATGAACAAGACCGACGGTCGGTCGGTAGGATTTGAGATGACTTCGACTGACCCACGGCACTTGCCGAGGTGAGTCATCGGAAACAGACGGCCAGGCGTTGCCGGTCGAGCAACGCGCTGATGTGGGTCAATGATTGAAGAACCAACGACACTCCCTGCCTTCACGACGCGCGGACTGACCAAGGTCTACGGCGAGGGCCGATCAGCGGTTCATGCGCTGCGCGGTGTCGATCTGGAGATCCCGACAGGCGAGATCGTCGTGCTGCTTGGGTCCGTCGGGCAGCGGCAAGTCGACCCTGCTGAACATCATCGGCGGGCTGGACCGCGCGACGGACGGAACCGCGCATTTTCGCGACCAGTCGCTGACGGACATGACCGACACGCGAACTGACCCGCTACCGGCGCGATCACGTCGGCTTCGTGTTTCAGTTCTACAACCTGATGCCCAGCCTGACCGCGCGCGAGAATGTCGAACTGGTGACCGAGATCGCCGACGATCCGATGGACCCGGACGAGGCGCTGGCACTGGTCGGGCTGAAGGAACGGATCGATCACTTTCCCGGCGCAGCTTTCCGGCGGCGAGCAACAGCGCGTGGCCATCGCCCGCGCCGTCGCCAAGCAGCCCGACGTGCTGTTCTGCGACGAACCGACCGGCGCGCTGGACAGCACGACCGGGCGCGCGGTGCTGAAGGTGCTGGCGGATGTGAACGAGCGACTGGGCTCGACCGTCCTGATCGTCACCCACGCCGCCAGCACGGCCGCGATGGCCGACCGGGTGATCCATTTCGCCGACGGCGCCATCCGCGAGGTCGTCGCTGAACGAGACGAAGCTGACGCCCCGAGGAGATCGAGTGGTGAGCCCGCTCGACCACAAGCTCCTGCGCGATCTGTGGCGCATGAAGGGCCAGGCGGCGCCATCGGCGTGGTGATCGCCGTCGGCGTGATGATGCTGGTGATGATGACCGGGCTGGTCACTTCGCTGACCGAGACCCGCGACGCCTATTACGAACGCTACCGGCTGGCCGATGTCTTCGCCCCGGTCACCCGCGCGCCGGAGCGGACTGCCGCCGGCTGGCCGCGATCCCCGGCGTCGCGCGGTCGAGACCCGGGTGCAGGGCCGCGCGCTGATCGACCTGCCCGGTCAGGTCCTGCCGGTGCAGGCGCAGGCGGTGTCGCTGCCGGATCGCGGCCAGCCGGCGCTCAACGACGTCTACCTGACGGATGGGCGGATGCCGTCGGCAGGACCGGCCGGACGAGATCCTGCTGCTGCAAAGCTTCGCCAGGGCGCACGGATCTGCGCCCCGGCGACAGCTTCAGCGCGACGATGAACGGCGCGCGGCGCAGCCTTCGACATCGTCGGTCTCGCGCAAAGCCCCGAGTTTCTCTACACCACCGCGCCCGGCGAACTGATCCCCGACGACGCGCGGTTTGGCGTGATCTGGATGAGCCGGTCGGGACTGGCCGCCGCCTACGACATGGACGGCGCGTTCAACGAGGCGCTGATCGGTCCTGACGCGCGGTGCGAGCGACGCGGCCGTTCTGGATGCCGTCGACCGGGTGCTTGACGCCCTATGGCGGGTCCGGGCGCCTATCCGCTGGCCGATCAGACCTCCAACCGGTTCGTCACCGAGGAGATCTCGCGGGCTGGAGGCGGCAGCGGTCGGCGTGCCGCCGATCTTTCTCGCTGTCGCGGCCTTCCTGCTCTACATCGTGATCAGCCGCATGGTGCAGTCCGAGCGCGAGGAAATCGGACTGATGAAGGCGTTCGGCTACACCAATGCCGAGGTCGGCGCGCATTACTTCAAGCTGGTACTCGCCATTGCCGTCGGCGGTGCGCTGGCAGGGCTGTCTGGGCGGGATTGCCGCCGGGCGCGCGCTGATCGGCATCTACACGGCCTATTTCAAGTTTCCCTTCCTGGTGTTTCAGCTCGACCCCGCGTCCTTCGTCATCGGCGTCACCGTCAGCATCCTGTCGGCTTCGGCGGGCGGTCTGTTCGTGTTGCGGCGGGTCTTCGCCCTGACACCGGCGGCCGCGATGCGCGCGCCGGCGCCGCCGAATTACAGCCGCACCGGGACGCGCGTCGGGCAGCGCTGAACCGCCTGCTCGACCAGCCCACCCGCATGGTCCTGCGCCGCATGACACGGCAACCCGGACGCATGGCGGGCGCGATCGTCGGCATCGCCAGCGGCATGGCGCTTTCCGCGTCGATGATCACGATCTACGCGGGCTTCGACCGGACCATCGACCTGACTTTCTACGGTCGTCGACCGCAGCGACGTCACCGTCGCCTTCACCCATCCGGTCAGCGACAAGACGCTCTTCGAACTGGCGCCGGCTGCCCGGCGTGCATTGGTCGAACCGGTGCGGCACGTGCCGGCCGTGCTGCGCAACGGGCTGGAAAGCCATCGCGGCGTACGTCATCGGCTTGCCCAGGCGATCCAGCTCTGAACCGCGCGCTCGACGCCGATCAGTTTCCGATCGCATTGCCGGATGGCGGGCATCGTTCTGTCCGACGCGCTGGCGACATGCTTGCACGTCGGTCCCGGCGATATGCTGATCGGTCGAGGTCCGCGAAGGCCGTCAGCCGGTGCTGGAGATTCCGGTGGCTGGCAGTCGCGCGAAACCCTGCTGGGCTCGCCGGCCTACATGGATCTGGATGCGCTGAACCGCGTCCTGCGCGAGCCGGGCCGCGTCTCGGGTGCCTATCTGATGATCGACGAGGCGCAGTCCGATGCGATCTATGCCGCCCTTCAGGACATGCCGACCGTGGCGGGCGTCAGCCTGAAATCCCAGGCCCGCGAGGCGTTCGTCACAGCTGATGAACACCGGCGCGGGCGCGATCCGCTACGTGATGGGCGCTATCGCCTTCGTCATCACCTTCGGCATCGTCTACAACGCCGCCCGCATCGCGTTGGCCGAACGTGCACGCGATCTGGCCATCGTTGCGGGTCATCGGCTTCACCAAGGGCGAGGTCGCCTTTGTCCTGTTGGGCGAGCTGGCGGTAGTCACGCTGGTCGCGCTGCCGGCTGGGCGCGTTGCTGGGATATGTACCTGTCCTTCGGCATCGCAGCCGGGTTTTCCACCGACCTTTATCAGATCCCGGCCGATCTTCGATCCGGCCAGCTATGGCCAGGCGATGCTCGTCGTTCTGGGCGCGGCGGTCGTGTCGGGCTGGCTGGTGAAACGCGATCTCGACCGGGCCGACCTTGTCGAAGCCCTCAAAACACGGGAGTGAACCATGGCGAAAGCAAGAAAGCGATCCCGCCTGATCCTGACCGTCGGCGGTCATTATCCTGTTCGCCGGCGCGCTGACCGCAGCGTTCTGGCCGAAACCGGTCATGGTCGATATGGGCCAGGTGACGCGCGGCACCGATGATGGTCACCATCGACGAGGAAGGCCGCACGCGGGTCGCCGAGGCCTATGTCGTTTCGACCCCGGTCGCCGGCCGGCTGCAGCGCGTCGAGGTCGAACCGGGCGATCCGGTGGTGCGCGGCGAAACCGTCGTGGCGCAGATGCTGCCCGACCAACCCCGCGGCGCTGGACGTGCGCACCCGCGAACAGGCGCTGGCCGCGGTGCAGGCGGCCGAGGCCGCGTTGCGGGTCGCGCGCGCCGACCTGAACGCCGCCCTCGCCAACCGCGATCTGGCGGAGACCGAGCTCGTCGCGCACCGAGCAGCTTGTCGAGCGCGGCATCGCCAGCGACGCGGCTCTGGACCGCGCCCGGCAGAGCTTCCGCGTGGCGCGAGGCGATCGTCGACACCGCCGAGGCCGCCATCGCGATGCGCGAGGCCGAGCTGGCCAACGCGCAGGCGCAGCTGATCGGCTTCGACGACCAGGGGCTTGCCGCGGCGCATCGGCAACCGCGCGCGGATGACATCCCGCTGTATGCACCCGCCGACGGGCGCATTCTGCGCGTCATGCAGCAAAGCGAAACCACTCTGCCTGCCGGGGCGCCGATCATGGAAATCGGCGATATCGACGGCGATCTCGAGGTCGAGGTGGAACTGATCTCGTCCGATGCCGTGCAGGTCGCGGTCGGCGATCCGGTCATCATCGAGGATTGGGGCGGCGCCGGCGCCCTGGCGGGCGAAGTGCGCCGCATCGACCCATTTGGCATCACCAAGTTCTCGGCGCTTGGTGTCGAGGAACAGCGCGTGCCGGTCAAGGTGGCCCTGACTGGCCCCGCCGACGAACGAAAGGCCCTGGGACACGGTTACCGCGTCGAGGCCAGGATCATCGTGTGGCGCGCCGAGGATGCCTTGCGGGTCCCGGCAAGCGCCCTGTTCCGCACCGGAGAGGATTGGTCGGTGTTCGTCGCCCGCGACGGCCGCGCGCTTCTTCGTTTGGTCAAAATCGGGCGTAACAACGGCCAGGTCGCAGAAGTTCTGGACGGCCTGGACCCCGGGGACGAGGTGGTCCTCTATCCCTCGACTGCCGTGGAAGACGGAACCTCGATCGCCCGTCGCGTGGTGAACTGAGTCCGGCAAGGATGTCCGGTCCCGGATGCGCCGCCGGCGAGCGCTGTCTCGCGACCGTGGCGGCAGTCTGCAATCGCGTCCTTGACGGCATGCGGATCCCGCTATACATACCGACCGTCGGTTTGTAAGGAGAGCGACGATGCCGGAAGAAGCAACGCTGACGCCCAAACGCCTGCGCATGGCGCCAGAGGCGCGCCGAGCGCATATTCTCGAGGCTGCGCAGAACCTGTTCTTCACCGTCGGCTGGGACGACGTCACGATCGCGGATGTCCTGAAGGAAGCGGGAATTTCCAAGGGTGGATTCTACCATCACTTCACGGCGAAAGAGGATCTTCTCGACGCGCTGGTCGAGCGTTTCACCAGCGAGGCGCTGATCGCCGCGGAAAAGGCCATGGCCTCGACGTCCGGTGACGCGATTTTCCGGTTCAACGCGTTTCTTGCCGCGTCCAGCCGATGGAACCCGGAAAACGCGCCGCAGATGCGTTTCTTCATGGATGTCATGCTGCGCCCGGGAAACGACGCGCTTTTTGGTCGGATAACCAGTTCGGCAACCGCCGTCGCGATCCCGGTACTGAGCGGGATGATCTCCGACGGGGTGGCGGAGGGAGTGTTCGACGTGCCCGACGTCGACCTGACTGCCGAGACGATCATGGCGATGTCCCATGGCCGTCGTGCCGTATCCGAAGCGGCGATTCGGGCCGCCGAGTCCGGAGATGTGGATCGGGCGACTGCGCTTCTCGACCGGCGAATGGTGGCGGAAGGCGAAATCATCGACCGCCTTCTGGGCCTGCCGCGGGGCAGAATAACGCTTTCGAACCCGAACGAATACCGCCGCATGCTCAAGGCATTGGCCGCACTCTGAAACGCCGGACTGCTGCCGGGCGTCCAAACGCCATCACCCAAACGCCGACGAAGGGCCACTGAATGTTGATCACGAACCAACTCAAACCGATTGCCCGGAATGTGACCCGGACGAGTGTGATCGAAAAAGGCGGCATCGCAACGACGCGGCACCAAGCCGCCCGGTTCCCGAGACAGCGCGCCCCGTCGCACAGCGGGGGCCGCGCCAACTGAACCGGGACGCCCGTGCGATTTTGGCGCCTGCGTCGGCGCTGCCACTTTAGAACTTTTTGGCCCGGGCTAAATGATAGGGCGGTTTGCACACGTTAACGATCTACCGGCGCGGCGCGACCCGCCATCCAGACCCTCGCCGCTTGTTGGCCCCCATGCTCCAGGAGCAAAACGATGACCGACCCAAAAGGTGACGAGCGCCAGACGCTCAGTTTCGAAAGTGACAAGGGGGCCACGCGATCCCGGTGGGTTGCGCTCGGCCTGGCGTTGGCTATCTTCGGCTGGATGGCCAGCGGGTTCATCCTGCCGTCGCAACCCGAAACCGAAACCAAGACCGCGCCGGTAACGCCGCGTGCCATCAGCGTCGCCGTTCGCAGGTCCGTGGCCGAGCCGGTCGAGCAGGTATTCGTTGCCGAGGGTCAGGCTCTGCCAGACCGCGACACTGCCATTCGGGCCGAAACCTCTGGCGAAATCGGCGAGCTTCTGGTCGAAATGGGCGCCGACCTCGCGGCCGGAGAGGTGATCGCCCGGTTCGACCTTGCGGCGCGCCAATCCGATCTGGAAAGGGCAGAGCAAGAGCGCGCCCGCGCAAAGCGCGAGTTCGACAATGCCACCGCCCTGCTGGAACGCGGCGTGTCGACGGTGGACCGCGTGGCGCAGGCCCGTGCGACGCTTGCCGCCGCACAGGCCAGCGTAACGGCCGCGCAGGAAGCCATCGAGAACACCGAGATTCGCGCGCCGTTCGCGGGACGGTTGGAGGCGCTGAACATCACGGTGGGCGAGTTCGTGTCGGAAGGTGCCGAAGTCGGACGCATCGTCGACAACACCCCGCTTTCCATCAGCATCCAAATCCCGCAGCAGTCCCTGCGTGACATCAAGGTGGGCCAATCCGCCGACGTCGCCTTCATCACCGGAGATACCGGGTCGGGAGTGGTCCAGTTCGTCGGGACCAGCGCCGATCCCGAAACCCGGACCTTCATGGCCCGGATCGAGATCCCGAACGCCGATGGCGCGATCCCTTCGGGTATCAGCGCCCAGGTCCGCATACCCACCGGCGCCTCTGTCGCGCATTTCGTCTCGCCCGCGATCCTGTCTCTGGGCGCCGATGGCACGCTTGGCATCAAGACGGTCAACGACCAGAACGCGGTCGTCTTTCACAAAGTGGACATCGTGCGTGCCCAGACCGATGGCATCTGGGTTTCGGGGATGCCCGAAGAGGCGCGGATCATTGCGATCGGTCAGGGCTTCGTCAACGATGGCGAAGTCGTGGATCCGAGGATAGACGCAACCGACGTCCAGTCCGCTTTGCCGCAACTCGCCGCGGATGCCGCGGACCCCGACAGCGCAGGTTCCGTGGATCCCAACGCGCAGACCCTGTCCGAGATGCCGGGCACCAATGAGCAGGAGGCGGTGCAGTGAACGCCATCATCGACGCCGCCTTCAGCCGCGGCCGGGTCGTGGTCATGGCGCTCGTCATGATCCTTGCGGTCGGTGCCTATGCCTATATGGCGATCCCCAAGGAAAGCTCGCCCGAGATCCCGATCCCGATCTTCTATGTCTCGACCGGGCTTGACGGCATCTCGCCTGAGGATTCCGAGCGTCTGCTGGTCGAACCCCTGGAAATCGAGCTGAGCGCGATCACCGGGCTGAAACAGATGACCAGCAACGCAGGCGAAGGCTACGCCAGCGTGCAGCTTGAATTCGAACCCGGTTTCGACCCTGAAGCGGCGCTGACGAAGGTCAAGGAAGGCGTTGATCGCGCCAGCTCGGAACTGCCCGACGATGCATGGGACCCGGTTGTGACCGAGATCAATACCGCGCTTTTTCCGATCCTCACGGTCATCCTGTCGGGCCCGGTGCCGGAACGCACGCTGAACCGGCTGTCCGAAGAACTGTCTGACGACATCGAGGCACTGGAGGGCGTGCTGGAGGTCGACGTCGGCGGCGCCCGCACCGAACTGCTGGAGGTGCTGATCGACCCCACGGTATTCGAGACCTACGACATCAGCTTCGAAGAGCTGATCGGCCAGATCAACCGCAACAACCGCTTGATCGCGGCGGGGGCGATCGAAAACGGCGCGGGCCGCATCGTCCTGAAAGTGCCCGGCCTGATCGAAGGCATCGAGGATGTCATGGCCTTGCCGGTCAAGGTGCGCGGCGACACGGTCGTCACCTTCGCGGATGTCGCCACCATTCGCCGCACATTCGAGGACCCGACCGGCTTTGCCCGGATCGACGGCCAGCCGGCGCTGGCGCTCGAAGTCAAGAAGCGGTCCGGCGCCAACATCATCGAAACCGTCGCCGCGGTGCGCGCACTGATCGCGGAAACGCAGGCCGACTGGCCGCGAAAGCGTGACGATCACCTACATGCAGGACGAAAGCGAGCAGGTCGAAGACGATGCTCAGCGATCTGGAGGCCAACGTCATCGCCGCCGTGGTGCTGGTGATGATCGTCATCGTCTGGGCCTTGGGCATCCGGTCCGCGCTGCTGGTCGGCCTCGCCATTCCGGGCGCGTTCCTGGCCGGCGTCACGGCACTGCTGCTGATGGGCTACACGATGAACCTCGTCGTGCTGTTCTCGCTGATCCTGGTTGTCGGAATGCTGGTCGACGGTGCCATCGTGACGACCGAACTGGCCGACCGCCGCTTGCAGGACGGCGACTCGCCGAAGGTCGCCTATGCCCACGCCGCCAAGCGCATGTCCTGGCCGATCATCGCCTCGACCGCGACGACGCTGTCGGTGTTCTTTCCGCTGCTGTTCTGGTCGGGCACTGTCGGCGAGTTCATGAAATTCCTGCCGATCACCGTCATCCTGACGCTGACCGCCTCGCTGTTCATGGCGCTGATCTTCATCCCGGTCGTGGGCGGCATCATCGGCAAGAAGCCTCCGCAATCGGCGGCTGACAAGGCGCGGCTGCACGCCGCCGAACTGGGCGACCCCCGGGAAATGGGCGGCTTCACCGGAGCTTATGTGCGGGTGCTGCAATTCGCCATCCTGCGGCCCTGGGCCACGCTGATCATGGCCATCGCCTTTCTGGCGGCCGGGTTCACCGCCTATGGCCAGTTCGGCAACGGCATCAGCTTCTTCCCTTCGGTCGAGCCGGATTTCGCGCAGGTGCAGGTCCGGGCCCGCGACAACTTCTCGATCTTCGAGAAGGACGCGCTGGTGCGAAAGGTCGAAGAGCGGCTGTTCGCATATAACGAGATTGCATCGGTCTATGCCCGGTCGGGCGGGTCCAACGAGGATGCCGCCGACCTGATCGGCACGATCCAGATCGAATTCACCGAATGGGACACCCGGCGGACCGCCGCCGTGATCGGTGAGGATATCCGCAGGGACATGGCGACGATCCCGGGAATCGACGTGCAGGTGCAGACGGCGTCCAGCGGGCCCTCGGCCGGCAAGCCCATCAACCTGCGGGTTCGCGCCCGGTCGCCCGAGGTTCAGAACGCCGTGGTCTCGGCGATCCGGGCCGCGATGGACGATATCGGCGGCTTCACCGACGTCACCGACACGCGCCCGTTGCCTGGCGTCGAATGGCGCATTGCCGTCAACCGGTCCGAGGCGGCGCGGTTCGGGGCCGATATCTCGACCCTTGGACAAGCGGTGCAACTGCTGACGCGCGGAATCACCGTGGCCGACTACCGCCCGGACGATGCCGATGGCTCTGTCGACATCAACGTGCGCTTTCCCGCAGGCCAGCGCACGCTGGAAGAGTTGCAGACGCTGCGCGTGCCGACCTCTGCCGGGCTGGTGCCGATCTCGAACTTCGTGACCTTCGAACCCGCACCGCGCAGCGGCACGATCACTCGCGTCGATCAGCGCCGGGTCATCACCATCGAGGCCAACGTCGCGCCGAACGTCCTGGTCAACGACCAGGTCATCGCGCTTCAGGCGGCGATCGACAGGCTGGAATTGCCGGACGGCGTGGAAGCCACCTTCGCCGGCGAGGCGCAGGACCAGGTCGACGCGATGACCTTCCTTGCCAGCGCCTTCGCCACGGCGATCTTCCTGATGTTCGTCATCCTGGTGATCCAGTTCAACAGCTTCTACCAAGCCTTCGTCGTGATGAGCGCCATCGTGTTCTCGATCGCCGGCGTGCTTTTCGGCCTGATCGTCACCGGACGCCCCTTCGGCGTTGTCATGGGCGGCATCGGCGTGATCGCGCTGGCCGGTATCGTGGTGAACAACAACATCGTGCTGATCGACACCTACAATGATCTGAAGAAATCGGGCCTGTCGCCGCTGGAAGCCGCGTTGCGCACCGGTGCTCAGCGCTTGCGGCCGGTGGTGCTGACCTCGGTCACCACCGCGCTTGGCCTGATGCCGATGGTGATCGGGCTCAACCTGAATTTCTTCACCCGCAAGATCGTCTACGGTGCGCCGTCGACCCAGTGGTGGACCGAACTCAGCTCGGCCATCGCGGGCGGGCTGATCATCGCAACCGTGCTGACCCTGATCGTCACTCCGGCGATGCTGATGCTGGGTGAAAAGAAGGCGCGCCGGGCGGTGTCACCGCACGCGGTCCCGGAGCCGGCCTGAACCGGGGCGGCGCTACCCCGCGGATCGCGCGTTTGCGGCCAGTTTGGCGTCGACGATCTTCACCGTCTCGGTGATCGCGGGATGCGACAGACCCAGTGCCTGCGCCGTCAACGCGATCAGCTTGTCCACGCGCTCGATGTTGACGGCCCCGGATGCCACCGCCCGGGCCGCCGATGACGGCTTGAGAAGGTTCTGCGCCGCCGCGGCGTATTTTTCGAACGGCACCATGTCGTCGGGGTCCGCCCCCAGCCGCTCGACCACGCCGTTCACGAAGCCGTAGATGTCCTTCGATGTCGCGATGTCCGCGTGCACCGCGTCCTTTATCGACCGCGGCTCGCCGCGCGTGATGCAGCGGTAGTTGCCGGTCGCCAGCATCGCCCATTTTGCGAACGGCACGAACAGCGAATCGAACACCCGCAGCTTCACCGGCACGTCCTTGCCGTCGATGCGGTAGGCCTCGATATCGGCGGCCAGCGTGTCCAGCATGGCGTTCAGCTTCGGGTCACCGAACTTCGAAACCTTGAAATTCGTCGGCAGCCCGACATGCAGCACGTTCGCCTTTTCCTCGGGCGGACGGAAGGCCTGCGGATCGGGCGAGCAAAGCGTCACGAGTTCGGGATCGAACCGGTCCCAGATGTCGGCATCGAGAAACGCCTGTTTCAGCCCGGAACAGTCCAGGCCCGGAATCCGCCGCAGATAGGGCAGGGGCGGCATGTTCATGATCGACATGCAGGGCACCCGGGCGCTGGAGATGCGGCCCAGAAGGTCAGTCAGGCTGGGGTGCGAATACTGCGGCTCCTGCATCGCAAGGCAGACCAGGTCATAGTCCTCGGGCCGCGCATCTTCGGGTGTGACCGCGTCCACCCGGCCCGGCAGGTCGCCGGACAGGAAACTGCGGTGCGTGTCCTCGTCGCGCAGCTTGATGCGCACCTCGGTGCCCTCTGCATTGATGAGCGCCGCCGTTTCGGCGCGGCACACAAGCGTGGCGTCATGACCCGCGGCGATTAGCTTGGTGCCCAGAAGCGAGCCGTAGGAGGCGCCGAGAATGAGGATCTTGTAGGCCATGAACCGGGTCCTTCCCTGTTGTCGCTGTGTGACCCCATAGGGGCTCGTGGCGGGCAGCGACCGGAAGGCTTGTCCGGGTCCGGTCGCCGCGATTTCGCTAGCCTAGAAGCTCCACCAGCGTTTCGCCAAGCTTTGCCGGCGAGGGCGAGACGCGGATGCCTGCCGACTGCATCGCCTCGATCTTGTCCTCGGCTCCGCCCTTGCCGCCGGAAATGACGGCGCCGGCATGGCCCATCGTTCGGCCCGGCGGCGCGGTGCGTCCGGCGATGAAGCCGACCGTCGGCTTTGCGCGGCCCTTCTTCGCTTCGTCCTTCAGGAACTGCGCCGCGTCCTCTTCGGCAGAGCCGCCGATCTCGCCGATCATGATGATCGACTTGGTTTCGGGGTCGGCCAGGAACAGTTCCAGCACGTCGATGAACTCGGTGCCCTTGACCGGATCGCCGCCGATGCCGACGGCGGTGGTCTGGCCAAGGCCCGCCATCGTCGTCTGATAGACCGCCTCGTAGGTCAGCGTGCCAGAGCGTGACAGCACGCCCACCGATCCCTTCTTGAAAATGGACCCCGGCATGATGCCGATCTTGCATTCGTCGGGCGTCATCAGGCCGGGGCAGTTGGGGCCGATAAGTCGGCTGGGAGAAGCGTCGAGTTTCTCTTTCACCCGTACCATGTCGAGGACGGGAACGCCCTCGGTGATGCAGGTGATCAGGTCGATGCCGGCGTCGATCGCTTCCTCGATCGCGGCGGCAGCACCGGCGGGAGGCACGTAGATCACGCTGGCGGTGGCGCCGGTGGCGTCCCTGGCCTCGGCGACGCTGGCGAAGATCGGCAGCGTCTCGCCACCCGACCCGGTCCAGTCGGTGCCGCCCTTCTTGGGATGCGTGCCGGCGACCATCTTGGTGCCGTGATAGGCCAGCGCCTGTTCGGTGTGAAACGTGCCGGTCTTGCCGGTCAGCCCCTGGACAATGATCCTGGTGTCCTTGTTGATCAATATCGACATGGGCCTACCCTTTCACGGCTGCGACGATCTTCTGGGCGGCGTCGTCCAGGTCGTCGGCGGCGATGACGTTCAGGCCGCTCTTGTTGATGATGTCCTTGCCCTCGGCAACCTTGGTGCCTTCCAGCCGCACCACCAGAGGCACCTTCAGGCCGACGTCCTTGACCGCCGTGACGACGCCCTCGGCGATTACATCGCAGCGCATGATGCCGCCGAAGATGTTGACCAGAATGCCTTTGACGTTTGGGTCGGAGGTTATGATCTTGAAAGCTGCGGTGACCTTCTCGGTGGTCGCCCCGCCGCCCACGTCAAGGAAATTGGCCGGCTCCTTGCCGTAAAGCTTGATGATGTCCATCGTTGCCATCGCCAGCCCCGCGCCGTTGACCATGCAGCCGATCTCGCCGTCGAGCGCGATATAGGCCAGATCGTATTTCGAGGCCTCGATTTCCTTGGCGTCCTCTTCGGTCTCGTCGCGATATTCAAGGATGTCGGGATGCCGGAACAGCGCGTTGTTGTCGAACGACACCTTTGCGTCCAGCACCTGGATATCGTTCGACTTGGTGACGATCAGCGGGTTGATCTCCAGCAGGCTCATGTCCTTCGAAGTGAAGGCCTCGTAAAGCGTGCGGAACAGCGCCTTGCCCTGTTCGCGGGCAGCGCCGGTCAGTTCGTAGGCGTCGGCCAGCTTCTCGGCATCGGCATCGGTGACGCCTTGCGACCCGGCAATGCCGATGGTGTGGATTTTCTCGGGCGTCTTCTCGGCCACCGCCTCGATGTCCATGCCGCCCTCGGTCGAGGCCACGAACGAGACCTTGCCGGTTTCGCGGTCGACGAGGATCGACAGGTAAAGCTCGCGCTCGATATCGGCGCCGTCCTCGATGTAGATCCGGTTGACCTGCTTGCCGGACGGGCCGGTCTGCTTTGTCACCAGCGTGTTGCCGAACATCTCGCGCACGTTGGCCAGCGCCTCCTCGGCCGAGAACGAGACGCGGACGCCGCCCTTGGCGTCCGAGGGCAGTTCCTTGAACTTGCCCTTGCCGCGCCCGCCTGCATGGATCTGGCTTTTGACGACCCAGACCGGCCCCGGCATCGCGCCCACGGCGGCTTCGGCCTGGTCGATGCTGGTCACGGCCACACCCTTCGCGACCGGGGCGCCGAATCCTTTCAGCACTTCCTTGGCCTGATGTTCGTGAATGTTCATCGGTCTCTCCCTGTTGCGGACGTCACTTAATCAACGGCAGCATTTCCTTGAATGCCTCGGTGCCAGCCTGACCCAGCCATTCGAAGATGACCATCTCTGTCGTCA
This sequence comes from uncultured Alphaproteobacteria bacterium, assembly GCA_963768205.1. Classification (GTDB taxonomy): domain Bacteria; phylum Pseudomonadota; class Alphaproteobacteria; order Rhodobacterales; family Rhodobacteraceae; genus JAHELH01. Next base: position 34,719 of record CAVYHB010000005.1, read on the forward strand.
CGATACTGACGCCCCCGGCGTTCAGGCGCGCAAGGCAGGCCTGTTCGCTTTCGATGGTCCGCGACGCCGTGGCATCCGAGACCACGAACACGTCGAAGCCTTCCTCGACCAGGCTGGCGGCGGTCTGAACGACGCAGATATGCGCCTCCATGCCCGTCAGGATCGCCTGTCGCCGGCCTAGTTTGCGGAATGCGTCGGCAAAGCCCGCATCCTCCATGCACGAAAAATGCATCTTCGGCAGAATCTTGCTGTTGCCGGCGGCCTTTCTGATCTCGGGCACCGTCGCGCCCAGGCCTTTCGGATACTGTTCGGTCAGCAGCGCCGGAACCCCGGTTTTCGAGGCAGCGTGCAGCAGCAGGCGCGTGTTGCGCAGCGTGCGGGCAGGGGCCTGCATCGCAGGCACGAGGCGTTCCTGCATGTCGATGACGACAAGCGCCGAATCGTGAGCCCTGATCAGCAAATCGAACGTCCCCCAAGGCAGGTGTAATTTAAGGTATGTGGTATACCACAGAGCAGAATGTCAACTGTTTTCCCAGGCAAACAAGGGAAAAGATACCAATTGACGGATACCACATTGGGTGTATGGTATACCACATAACGGGGAAAATGCCGCGGCTCGAATCGTGGACGCCCCCGGTCTTGGGAGGGACGTGGCACGTGTCGATCGGCGACAAACTCAGCCCCATCGCAGAAAGCTTTACGCTGAAGGACCACACCTTCGAAGTCCTGCGTGCAGCGATCCTCGACATGGATATCTACCGCCCCGACACCGATCTTCGCCTCGACGAGCGCCTGATGGCCGAGCGGCTGGGCATTTCCCGCACTCCGATCCGCGAGGCGCTGGCTCGTCTGGCGCAGGAGGGCCTGGTCGAGATCGTTCCGCGCAAGGGCGTCTTCGTGCTGCGCAAGACGCGCGAGGAGATCCTCGAAATGGTCGTGACCTGGGCGGCGCTGGAAAGCATGGCCGCCCGCCTGGCGACCGAGGTGGCAACCGACAAGCAACTTGCCGCCCTGCGCATGTTCGCCATGAAGCACACCAGCGATGCGGCGCGCGCCGATATCGAGGAATATTCCGACGCCAACATCAAGTTTCACCAGACGATCCTGCAATTGTCTGGCTGCTCGCTTCTGAAAAAGACCGCGGACGGCCTGTTCACCCACATGCAGGCCGTGCGGCGCCGGACGATGGGCGAAAGCGATCGCGCTCGCCGCTCGGTCGCCGACCACATGCAGATCATCGACGCCCTGATCGCGCGGGACGCCGATCTTGCCGACCGCCGGGTGCGCGAACACACGATGCGGCTTCACGACCACATCAGCAAAACCTGGACGAGGCTAGAGACACTGGGCACGCAACGAAGCGTCGCCAGCTGAAGACACATGGACACGACGAGGACAGACATGACGGACGCAACCCAGACCGGCGATCTGACCGACGGCTTTCACCTGGTCATCGATGCGCTGAAGCTCAACGACATCGAACACGATCTACGGCGTGCCCGGCATTCCGATCACCGATTTCGGCGCGCATGGCGCAGGCCGCAGGCATGCGCGTGCATCTCGTTCCGCCACGAGCAGAACGCCGGCAACGCCGCCGCCATCGCCGGCTTCCTGACCAAGAAGCCCGGCATCTGCCTGACGGTGTCGGCGCCCGGCTTCCTCAACGGCCTGACCGCGCTGGCCCACGCCACCACCAACTGCTTCCCGATGATCCTGATCCGCGGCTCGTCCGAGCGCGAGATCGTCGACCTGCAGCAGGGCGACTACGAGGAGATGGACCAGCTGGCCATCGCCAAGCCGCTTTGCAAGGCGGCCTACCGCGTGCTGCACGCCGAGGACATCGGCATCGGCATCGCGCGCGCGATCCGCGCCGCCGTGTCCGGCCGCCCGGGCGGCGTCTACCTCGATCTGCCGGCCACGCTGTCTCGGCCAGACGATGGACGCGCCGAAGGCGACGAAGTCGCTGGTCAAGGTGATCGATCCGGCGCCGCGCGCAGATCCCGGCGCCCGACGCGGTCGACGCGCGCACTCGACGTGCTGCAAGGGCGCCAAGCGGCCGCTGATCATCCTCGGCAAGGGCGCCGCCTACGCCCAGGCCGACGACCGACATCCGCGCGCTTCGTCGAGAAGAGCGGCATTCCCTACCTGCCGATGATCATGGCCAAGGGCCTGCTGCCCGACACGCATCCGCAGTCCGCCGGGCCCGCGCGCTCGCTGGTGCTGAAGGAAGCCGACGTCGTGATGCTGATCGGCGCGCGCCTGAACTGGCTGCTGTCGCACGGCAAGGGCAAGACGTGGGGCGCGCCGCATTCCAAGCAAGTTCGTCCAGATCGACATCGAGCCGAAGGAGATGGACAGCAACGTCGAGATCGCGGCGCCGCTGGTCGGCGACATCGGCTCCTGCGTCGCGGCGCTGCTGGACGGCGATGGGCGACGACTGGCCGAAGCCGCCCGCCGACTGGACCGAGCGCGGTCACGCGACAAGAAGGACGCCAACGTCGCAACGATGGCGCCGACGCTGCAGAACAACACCGTGCCGATGAACTACCACGGCGCGCTCGGCGCGCTGCAAGAAGATCATCGCCGAGCGCCCCGACGCCATCCTCGTCAACGAAGGCGCCAACACGCTCGATTTCGCGCGCTCGCATCGTCGACATGTACAAGCCGCGCAAGCGCCTCGACGTCGGCACCTGGGGCGTCATGGGCATCGGCATGGGCAGCGCCATCGCCGCCGCGGTCGAAACCGGCAAGCCGGTGCTCGCGGTCGAGGGCGACAGCGCCTTCGGCTTCTCCGGCATGGAGGTCGAGACCATCTGCCGCTACAACCTGCCGGTCTGCGTCGTGGTCTTCAACAACAACGGCATCTATCGCGGCACCGACGTGAACCCGTCGGGCGGCGCCGATGTCGCGACCACCGTGTTCGTCAAGGACGCGCGCTACGACAAGATGATGGAGGCCTTCGGCGGCGTCGGCGTCTATGCCGACGACCCCGGACGAGCTGGCACGCGCCGTGAACGCGGCGATGGATCGCGGCAAGCCGACGCTGGTCAACGCGGTCATCGACCCGACGGCCGGCACCGAGAGCGGCCGCATCGGCAATCTGAACCCGCAAAGCGTGGTCGGAAAGAAGTAATTGGCGGCGCGCAGGATCCGCACCGTAGCCAAACTCGGAACAAGTCCGAAGGTGCTGGAGACAAATGAAAGCACTCGAAGGCGTCAAGATCCTCGACTTCACCCACGTGCAGTCGGGTCCGACCTGCACCCAGCTGCTGGCCTGGTTCGGCGCCGACGTGATCAAGGTCGAGCGTCCCGGCGTCGGCGACGCGACGCGCAAGCAGCTGGTCGACGTGCCGGACGCCGACAGCCTCTATTTCACCATGCTCAACCACAACAAGCGCTCGATCGAGCTGAACTCCAAGAACGAGACCGGGCAAGGAAGTCCTGACCCGCCTGATCGAAGAATGCGACGTGCTGGTCGAGAACTTCGCGCCCGGCGCGCTCGACCGCATGGGCTTCTCCTGGGAGCGGATCCAGGAGATCAACCCGCGCATGATCCTGGCCTCGATCAAGGGCTTCGGCCCGGGCAAGTACGAGGACTGCAAGGTCTACGAGAACGTCGCGCAATGCGCCGGCGGCTCGGCCTCGACCACCGGCTTCCGCGATGGCCCGCCGCTGGTGACCGGCGCGCAGATCGGCGACTCCGGCACCGGCCTGCATCTGGCCTCGGCATCGTGACGGCGCTGTATCCAGCGCGAGAAGTCCGGCCGCGGCCAGAAGGTTTCGGCGGCGATGCAGGACGGCGTGCTGAACCTGTGCCGCGTCAAGCTGCGCGACCAGCAGCGCCTCGAGCAGCGGGCCGCTGACGGAATACTCGCAGTATCGGCGAGGGCATCCCCTTTGGCGAGGCGACGCCGCGCGCCGGCAACGACTCGCGGCGGCGGCCAGCCGGGCCGCATCCTGAAGTGCAAGGGCTGGGAGACCGATCCCAACGCCTACACCTATTTCATCACCCAGGCGGCGGTCTGGGAGAAGGTCTGCGACGTGATCGGCGAGCCGGAGTGGAAGACCAAGCCGGGCTATGCCACGCCGCCGGACCGGCTGGACAAGCTGAACGAGATCTTCGCGCGATCGAGGAATGGACGATGACCAAGACCAAGTTCGAGGTCATGGACATCTGCAACCCGCTCGACATCCCCGTCGGCCCGATCCTGTCGATGAAGGAGATCATGGAAGACGAAGGCCTGCGCGCCACCGGCACGATCGTCGATGTCGATCACCCCGAGCGCGGCAAGTACCTCACCGTCGGCTGCCCGATCAAGCTGTCGGACAGCCCGGTCGAGGTGACGCGCTCGCCGCTGCTGGGCGAGCACACCGGATGAAATCCTGCGCGAGGTGCTGGGCTACACGGGCGACGATCTTGAGCGGTCGTCGGGTCCGGCGCGGTCGGCGACGTCAACAAGGTGGCGGCGGAATGAGCGACAGGCATGCGCATCGATCGTCATGGGTCAGCAGGCGTTCGGCAAGGACGTTCTGGCCAAGCTTCTGGATCACGGCAAGGACGAGGTCGTCGCCGTCTATTGCGAGCCCGACAAAGACGGCAAGCCGATCGATCCGATCAAGGAATTCGCGCTGGAAAAAGGCCTGCCCGTTGATCAGCCTGCAAATTTCAACGACCAGGCGACGCTGGACACGCTGGCCGGTTACAACGCCGATCTGATGGTCATGGCCTTCGTCAACGTCTTCGTGCCCGAGGCGGCGCGCGACACGCCGACGCACGGCTCGATCTGCTTCCACCCGTCGCTGTTGCCGCTGCATCGCGGCCCCTCGTGCGGTCAACTGGCCGATCATCATGGGCGACACGCAATCGGGCTTTTCGCTGGTTCTACCCTTCCGACGGGCTGGACGAGGGCGACAGCCTGTTGCAGTGGGAATGCGAGATCGGTCCGGACGACACGGTCATCGATCTTTATTTCAAGAAGATCTACCCGGCGGCCATCGAATCCGTGCTTCAGGTCTGCGATCTCTTCCGCGCCGGCAATCCGCCGCCACATTGTTCCCGACGAGGCGCAAGCAACTTACGAGCGGCGCTGCACCAAAAAGCACACCCGAATCGACTGGAACAAGCCGGTCGGCCAAGTCTACAACCTGATCCGCGGCACCAACCCGGCACCCGGCGCCTGGACCGACGCTGAACGGTGCCGAAGTGCAGCGTGTTCGACAGCGCGCGCGTTCCCGGCGACGGCGTTTCCGGCAAGGTCGTGGACATCTCGGAAGACGGCGTAACCGTGCAACTGATCGGCGGACGCATCTGTATCAAACGGGTACGCCCGGCAGGCGAGGGCAAGACTCCGCGTCGGACTGGGCGGCATCGACCGGGCTTTCGGTCGGCGATGTCCTCGGCTCCTGAATCGAAAATTCTCAAAGGAATACAAAATCATGTCCGACATCGAAATCGCCCGCAAAGCCAAGAAGAAGCCAATTCAGGAGATCGGCGGCGAAGCTGGGCATCCCGACCGAGCACCTGCTGCCCTTCGGCCATGACAAGGCCAAGGTCTCCGAAGAGTTCATCAAGTCGCTGTCGGGCAACAAGGACGGCAAGCTGATCCTGGTGACCGCGATCAACCCGACACCGGCGGGCGAGGGCAAGACCACGACGACGGTCGGCCTTGGCGACGGGCTGAACGCGATCGGCAAGAAGGCGGCGATCTGCATCCGCGAGGCCTCGCTTGGCCCGTACTTCGGCATGAAGGGCGGCGCCGCCGGCGGCGGCTATGCGCAGGTCGTGCCGATGGAGGACATGAACCTTCATTTCACCGGCGATTTCCACGCCATCACCAGCGCCCACAACCTGCTGGCCGCGATGCTCGACAACCACATCTACTGGGGCAACGCGCTGGAGATCGACATCCGCCGCATCGCCTGGCGCCGCGTCATGGACATGAACGACCGGGCGCTGCGCGCAGATCGTCGTCAACCTGGGCGGCGTCGCCAACGGCTTCCCGCGCGAAGCCGGTTTCGACATCACCGTGGCGTCGGAAGTCATGGCGATCCTGTGCCTGGCGACCGACCTGACCGATCTGGAGAAGCGCCTGGGCGACATCATCGTCGCCTATCGCCGCGACCAGACGCCGGTCTACTGCCCGCGACATCAAGGCCGACGGCGCGATGACCGTGCTGCTGAAGCAGGCGATGCAGCCGAACCTGGTGCAGACGCTGGAAAACAACCCGGCCTTCGTCCACGGCGGCCCGTTCGCCAACATCGCGCATGGCTGCAACTCGGTCGTCGCCACGACGACGGCGCTGAAGCTGGCCGACTACGTGGTGACCGAGGCCGGCTTCGGCGCCGATCTCGGCGCCGAGAAGTTCTTCGAACATCAAGTGCCGCAAGGCGGGCCTGAAGCCCGAGGCGGTGGTTCTCGTCGCCACGGTGCGCGCGATGAAGATGAACGGCGGCGTCGCCAAGGACGATCTGGGCGACGAGAACGTCGACGCGGTCAAGAAGGGCTGCGCCAACCTTGGCCGCCATATCGAGAACGTCAAGAAGTTCGGCGTGCCGGTGGTGGTGGCGATCAACCACTTCGTCACCGATACCGATGCCGAGGTCGCAGGCGATCAAGGACTACGTCGACCAAGCAGGGCTCCGAGGCGATCCTGTGCCAGCACTGGGCCAAGGGCTCGGCAGGGCACCGAGGATCTGGCGCACAAGGTGGTCGAGATCGTCGAGGGCGGAACGGCGCAGTTCGCGCCGCTCTATCCCGACGACATGCCGCTGTTCGAGAAGATCGAAACCATCGCCAAGCGCATCTACCGCGCCGACGAGGTGCTGGCCGACAAGACGATCCGCGACCAGCTGAAGACCTGGGAAGAGCAGGGCTACGGCAACCTGCCGGTCTGCATGGCCAAGACGCAGTATTCCTTCACCACCGATCCGAACCGGCGCGGCGCGCCGACCGGTCATTCAGCCTGCCGGTCCGCGAAGTGCGGCTTTCGGCCGGCGCCGGGTTCGTCGTGGTGATCTGCGGCGAGATCATGACCATGCCCGGCCTGCCGCGCATGCCTTCTGCCGAAAGCATCCGCATCAACGAGGACGGCCTGATCGACGGCCTGTTCTAGGGAGACAGCGACGTGATACGCAAAATACTGGTTCCGGTCCGAGGCGACGGCAAGGGCGACAACGTCCTCGCCCACGCCGCGGCGCTGGCGCATCGCCACAAGTCGCATATCGAGATAATCCACTGCCGTCCGCGTGCCGAAGACCTCATGCCCTTTGGCGTTCATATCCCCGAATTCCTGCGCAAGACGATCATCGAGCAGTCGCATCAGGTCGCCGACCAGGAAGAAGCCGGAATACGTGCCGAGCTTGAGGCTTTGGCCGCGAAGCTGAACCTCGATGCAACTGGCGACAATATCGGCAAGGTCGCGAGCATTGCGTTCGTGGAAGAGTCCGGTCGCCAGGTCGATGTCATCAAACGCCACGGACGCCTTTCCGACATGATCGTCGTGCCCAAGCCCGACCGCGACAGGAACCTCGGCGAGAACACGTTGAAGACCGCGCTGTTCCAGTCCGGTCGCCCGGTCCTGATGTGCCCGCCCGCCGACACGCCGCCGCAAACGCTGGGCGCCAAGGTCACGATCGCTTGGAACGGCAGCGCCGAGGCCGCGCGCGTCCTGTCGCAGTGCAAAAGCGTGCTGCGGACCGCCGACACCGTTTGGATACTTTCGAACGGGTCGGACGGCGGCGCCGGAACCACGACCGCGGACCTTGTCGAGTACCTGGGCCTGCACGGCATCAAGGCCTCGGTCGAGACATTCTCGTCCAAAGAGAAAGTCGGCTCGGAACTGCTGCGCGCCAGCGCCGAGCTTGGGGCCGACATGCTGATCATGGGCGCCTACGGCGACAGTCACGAACGCGAAACCGTATTCGGCGGCAACACGCAGACGATCGTCGACACGGCCAAGATGCCGGTGCTTCTGAACCACTGAGATATCGGCAGGAAACGACAAGACGGAACGACACGAACGACACAGACAACAAGGGCCGCACCAAGAACGGCCCAACGACCCGCGAGACACGCTCTCGCGCCAACAAAGCCAAACGGAGGACCAAATGGCAATCACTTCAAATATTCTGACCCGACTGGTCGGCGCCTCGGCGCTGGGCCTGATGACCTTGGCCGGATCGGCCCAGGCATGGGAACCGACCAAGCCGATCGACTTTGTCATCATGGCGGGCGCCGGTGGCGGCGCCGACCAGATCGCCCGCTTCATCCAGTCGGTGGCCGAAAAGAAGGATCTGACACCGCGTCCGCTGATCCCCAACAACAAGGGCGGCGGCTCGGGCGCCGAGGCGCTGATCGCGCTGCAGGGCACCAACGATCCCGATCACACGATCCTGGTGACGCTGAACTCGTTCTTCGCGACGCCGCTGCGTCAGGAAAACCTGGGCATCGACATCCAGACGTTCACCCCGATTGCGATGATGGGCGTCGACCCCTTCGTGCTGTGGGTGCACAAGGATAGCGGCATCACCACCTTCGAGGAGTGGCTCGATAAGGTGCGCGAGGGCGATTATGTCATGGGCGGCACCGGCAAGGGCCAGGAAGACAGCACTGTCATCGCCTGGATGGAAGGCGCCTACGACCTGGATATCAAGTATATCCCCTATGACGGCGGCGGCGCCGTGGCCAAGGACCTGGCCGGTCAGCAGATCATGGCCAGCGTCAACAACCCGGCAGAGGCCAAGGGCTTTTTCGAAGCCGGCGACGTGGTTCCGCTGATCGCCTTTTCGGACGAGCGTATGGATGCCTATCCGGATGTCCGCACGATCAAGGAACTGGGCCATGACTTCAGCTACTACAACCAGCGGGCCGTCGTCGGCGCGCCGGGCATGTCGGACGAGGCTGCTGCCTACTACCAGGATCTCTTCAAGACGATCTATGACACCGAAGAGTGGCAGAACTACATGGCTAGCGAGAGCCTGTCGCCCTTGTGGCTGAGCGCCGACGAGCAAAAGGACTACTGGGCCACCCAGGTGCAGAACCACAAGGACCTGTTCGCGGCGATGGGCGAATAGGCCCGGTTCGCAATCTGAACTGAGACCACAGCAAAGGGAGGGCCGGATCATGCGGCTTGGAGAAATCGTGACTGCGGCCGTTCTGGCCCTCCTGTCTATCTACCTGATGTTCGAAAGCACGAAGCTGGACATCGGCTATACATATGGCGAAGGCCCCGGCGGCGGGGCCTGGCCGTTCTGGCTGGCGGCGGTGATGCTGATTACAACCGGGTTCATCGCACTCAACTGGTACAGGCGCACCTCGCCGCCGTCGCAGTCGGACGAGCCGGTGCTGGACGCCTATGGCCGCAAGACACTGGTGCAGGTGGGGGCCGGGCTGATCGGTTTCGTCGGGCTGATCAACATCGTCTCGATGTACGGCGCGATGTTGGTGTTTCTGGTCTACTACCTGAAATTCCTCGGCCGCCATTCCTGGTTCCTGACCGGTATCCTGTCGGTCGGCCTGCCGATCGGGTTCTTTTTCTTCTTCGAGGGCCTGATGCGGATCAACATGCCCAAGGGCATGGCGTTCACAGAGCCGTTCTTCAACATCTTGTACGACATCATCTACTGACCGGATCGTCCGGGCGAGCAAAGCAACTTCGGGCGAACAGGAGCAACCGATGGAAATTCTGAGTCTTCTTGGCGACGGCATGCTGGCCTCGGTCCAGCCGCTCAACCTGATGCTGATCCTGATCGGCGTCACGCTGGGCCTGTTCATCGGCGCTATGCCGGGGCTGGGCTCGGTGAACGGCGTGGCGATCCTGCTGCCGATCACCTTTCTGGTGCCGCCGAACTCGGCGATCATCTTCCTGGCCGCGATCTATTACGGCGCGATGTATGGCGGCGCGATCAGTTCGATCACCCTGGGCATTCCCGGCGCCTCGACCGCCGTGGCGACCACCTTCGACGGTCGACCACTGGCCTTGCAGGGACGCGCCAGCCTGGCGCTGGTCACCGCGGCCTTGGCCTCGTTCGTCGGCGGTACGGTCGCAAACGTGCTGTTCACCTTGTTCGCCCCGCTGCTGGCCACGGTCGCGCTGTCCTTCGGCCCGCCCGAGATCTTCGCGCTGATGCTGCTGGCCTTTGCCACCTTCGTGGGGCTCGGCGGCGACGACATCCCGAAGACCATCTTCTCGATCTGCTTCGGCCTGGTGTTGGCGGCGGTCGGCTTCGATCAGATTTCCGGCGCGCCGCGCCTGGTGTTCTTCGACATCTCCGGCTTCCTGCACGGCATCAACTTCCTGGTCCTCGCCATCGGCGTCTACGGCATCGGCGAGATGCTCTGGACCATCGAAAGCACCCGCGGAGAAGTGACCTCGACCGAGGCGAAGATGTCGATCAAGGGCATCGTGTCCGACAGCAAGGAAGGCATGAAGCGGGGCTGGAAGGGTACCGCCATCGGGTCGTTCCTGGGCTTTTTCGTCGGCATCCTGCCAGCGGCGGGCGCGACGCCCGGTTCGCTGATGTCCTACGGCGTGGCCAAGATGGTCGCCAAGCGGCCGCAGGAATTCGGCAAGGGCCACCCGGGCGGCGTTGCGGCCCCCGAGGCGGCCAACAACTCTGCCTCGACCGGCGCCATGCTGCCGATGCTGACGCTGGGCATTCCCGGATCGCCCACCACGGCGATCCTGCTTGGCGGCATGGTGATCTGGGGTCTGACCCCCGGCCCGCGCCTGTTCGTCGATCAGCCCGAATTCGTCTGGGGCCTGATCGGGTCGTTCTACATCTCGAACATCTTTGCGCTGATGATCAACCTGGCGTTCATCCCGCTTTTCATCTGGATGCTGCGGATGCCGTTCACCGTGCTGGCGCCGCTGATCTTCGTGCTGTCGGTGGTCGGCGGATATGCCGCGACCCGCGACATGCACGACGTCTGGCTGATGCTGATCTTCGGCTTCGGCGCGTTCTTCCTGCGCAAGTTCGACTACCCGCTGGCGCCGGCGGTGCTGGCCATCGTTCTCGGCCCGATTGCCGAGCCGACGCTGCGCCAGTCGCTGCTCTTGTCCAAGGGCGATCCTACGATCTTCTTCACCCGGCCCATCGCCGGGCCGATCACGATCATCGCGATCATCCTGATCCTGCTGCCGCTATTGAAGATGATCCGCGACAAGGCCCGCGGTCCCAAGGCGAGCGGCGCATGAGCGAACTGCCGGGCCGCCAGGCGCGCGGCCCGGCGCACCCGGCCGAACACCTCTGACATCGCGGGGACCAAGCGCTATGGCAGACGACAAGGGCGGTTTCGACGCCTGGAACCCCGGGCTGAGTTCCGAAGTGCCGCCCGCACTGATGGACCGCGTGACGCTTTACAGCCCCGACAACGCGGACGTGACCTACCCGCAGGCAAAGGACGCCGCGGATTTCTGCGGGCTGAAACCGCAGGACATGGCCGCCTTCAAGGTCGGCCGCCTTGCGGTGCACGAAATCCTGATCCGGGTCACTGCCGATCTCTACGTGCCGGACGGACCGAACTACGAGGATCTCGGCCTCAGCCTGCGCGGCATGGCCGCCCGCATTCTCACCGCCCATGTGCAACCCCGGATGGCCGAGATCGAGGCCGCTTTCGCCGCCCTGCGCGGCCGCGTGGAAACCAGGCTGGGCGAACTGATCCAACAGGGCATCACAGACCGGCCGCCGACCGCCCCGACGGAAAAGCCCGGGCTTATGGGACGCCTCATGGGCCGCAAGCAATCCGCCTCGGCCGAACGCACCCCGCCCGAACTTATGGCGCTGTCGGAATGGCAGGCCGCCCTGGCCGCGGCCGACGATGCCTTTGACAAGGCCTGCCTGCGCGGTTTGCACACGGTGGTTGCCGGCATGGTCGGGCAGCGCGGCCGGTTGATGGCCGACACCGCGCTGATCGTCCGGCTGGCCGCGAACATGATCTGCAACTCGCTTGGCAGCCGGAAGATCGGCGAGATGATCGACCCGATGATCCGCGACGCCGCCCGCGCCGAAGGTTACCGCTACCTGCCGCATCAAGAGGCTCCGGTGGTGCTGAACGTCAAGGGTGCCTCCGCCGCCGGCAAAAGCACGATCCGCCCGCTGCAGCGCAAGCTTGCCGAACGGCTGGGCGTCCCGTGGAAGGATTTCGCCCTGGTCAGCCCGGACTACTGGCGCAAGTTCCTGCTCGACTACGACAGCCTCGGCGACGATTTCAAATACGCCGCCATGCTGACCGGACAGGAGTTGGAGATCATCGACAAGAAGCTCGATGGCTACATGGAAGAGAAGGCGACGCTGTCGCAGATGCCGCATCTTCTGATCGACCGCTTCCGCTTCGACAGCTTCGCCTCGACCACGAACCAACAGGCCGATGGCCGGTTGCTCAGCCGGTTCGGCGAAACCGTGTTCATGTTCTTTGTCATCACGCCCCCCGCCGAGACCGTCGAACGCGCCTGGAAGCGCGGCATCACCACCGGGCGGTACAAGGCCGTCGACGACCTGCTCTATCACAACATAGAGGCCTACACCGGCATGCCGCAGCTGTTCTTCACCTGGGTGAAGAAGAAGCGGCAGAAGGTGCATTTCGAATTTCTCGACAACAGCGTGCCGCTCGGCGACCCGCCCAGGACCGCCGCTTTCGGCTGGAACGACAGGATCACGATCCTCGACATGGACTGCATGCGGCGTCTCAGCCGCTACCAGCGCATCAACGTCGAGGCGCGCCGCCCAGAGGATGTCTTCCTTGATACCGACGAACCGGAGGACGACTTCCTGGCCGACTGCATCGAAAAGATCTCGGACGTTACATTCGTGCGGGCGGGATCGCTGGACTTCCTCGGGCACACCAGCAACGGAACCTGCGACTACGAGGTCGACGGTTTCTTCGGAAAGTCGTCATTGCCGGCGGCCTACAGCGACGGCGATACCTGCGAAACCGGCGAAAAGCCGACCCTCGACGTGGCCCACGAGCGCACCTTTACCGTCGGCGCCTGGGGCGACGCCTGATGCGTCGGCGTCACCCTCAGGGCGACAGCAGTATCTTGCCGCGATGCGTCGCGGCTTCCATCATCTGGTGCGCTGCGGCGGCCTTTTCGAACGGAAAGACGCGATGGGTCTGCGCCTTCAGCCGCCCCTCGCCGAACATCGGCCAGACCCGTTTTTTCAGATCGGCGGCCACGGCGGTCTTGAACGCCTCAGGCCGCGACCGCAGGGTCGAGCCGGTGTAGACCAGCCGCTTCAGCATGATCGGCATCAGGTTGATCTCGACCTTGGACCCGGCGTTGAACGCAAGTTGCACGATCCGCGCGTCAGGGCTGGCCGCCTTGATGTTTCGCGCGACATAGTCGCCGCCGATGATATCCAGGATCAGGTCCGCGCCGCCGGCCTCGCGCACGATCTCGACGAAATCCTCGTCCTTGAAATTGATCGCCCGCTCCGCGCCCAAACCCTCGGCATAGGTACAATCCTCGGCAGTGGCGCAGGTGGTGAAGACCCGCATCCCAAGTTGATGGCCCAACTGGATCGCCGTCGACCCGATCCCGCCGGCGCCGCCATGCACCAGCAGAAGACTGCCCGCGGTGATATCCTGCCCGAAGAACAGGTTGCTCCACACCGTGAAGTAGGTTTCGCACAGCCCGGCGGCATCGACCTCGGAAACGCCGCCCGGGATCGGCAGGCAGTGGCCTGCGTCGACCGCCACGTACTCGGCATAACCTCCGCCATTGGTCAGCGCGCAGACCCGGTCGCCTTTCGTCCAGCCGGTCACATTCGGCCCGATGCCGACAATTTCGCCCGACACCTCCAGCCCCAGCAGGTCCGACGCGCCCTTCGGCGGCGGATAATGGCCGCGCCGTTGCACCAGATCCGGCCCGTTGACGCCTGCCGCGGTCACCCCAACCAGCACCTCGCCCGCGCCGGCCTCGGGTACCGGGCGGGTTCCAACCTCCAGCACGTCCGCCCCGCCGACACCGTTCATCTCGATCGTCTTCATCTCGCTCGGCACTGGGATTTCCCTTGTCTGAATTGGCTGGATCGCCGCGGTGGCAGACCCTATTCTAGCCGTGGCACCGCCAAGTGCCACCCGGAACTGCACCAGGAAGGCGGCGCGCGCACCATGGCCGACATCCGCGATCTTCAGCTATTGGTCTCGCTTTCGCGTCACAAGCATTTCTCGCGCGCGGCGGACGATTGCGGGATATCGCAGCCTGCCTTCTCGGCCCGGATACGCAAGATGGAGGACGGCTTCTCGCTGCCGCTGGTACGACGCGGCAACAAGTTCATGGGCTTTACCCGCGAAGGCGAGGTGGTGCTGAAATGGGCGCGCAAGCTGCTGACCGATGTCGAGGGGATGCGCCAGGAGATCGACGCGCTGAACAACAACCTCAATGGCAAGCTTGCATTGGGCGCGATCCCCACCGCGCTGCCCTTTGCCGCCAAGGTCTCGTCACAGTTGCGCCGGCAGCACCCCAACCTGTCGATCGAAATCCACTCACTGGCAACCCGCCAGATCGAGATCAGGCTGAACGATTTCTCGCTGGACGCGGGCATCATGTATTTCGAGGATGCAGACCCCGACACCACCGAGGAGCTTTACGAGGAAAGCTATGTCCTGATCGCCCCGCGCGATATCGCCCCGCGCCGCAGCGGAAGCGCGACCTGGGCCGAGGCGGCGAAGCTGCCGCTGTGCCTGCTGACCGCGGACATGCGCAACCGCCAGTTCCTCGACGCCGTCTTCGCCGAGATCGACGAGGTGCCGACCGTGGTGATGGAGGCAAGCGGCTTCACCGCCGTGCTGGCCCAGGTGGCAAGCGGCGCCGCCGCGACGATTGCGCCCCGCGACGTGGCCGAAACCTTCCTGGCGCAGGAAAGCACGGTGCAATTGACGCTTGTCGACCCCGTGGCCACCCACATGGTCGGACTGTCGATCAAGGACCAGACCCCGATCCCGCCGATGGTGCAGGCGCTGCGGCGTGCGGTAAGGGATTCGCTATAGGCAAAACGAATGATGTGTTTCAATAGCGGTATTGGAAATTATGATCAACTCCTGCCATTGATGGTCCGTCAAACCGAGAGGCGAACATGAACGCGCAAGACAGAAAGCCGGGTGTCTGGAAATCCGGTCGCGGCAAGGGACGCGGAACGCCCAAGGGCCGCCAGCTGGAAGATACCGCCTGGGACGAGGTCCGCGCGCTTCTGGGCGACGCCCCGCGACGGCGCGATTTGCTGATCGAGTACCTGCACCTGATCCAGGACAGATACGGGTATCTCTCGGCGCCGCACCTGCGCGCGCTGGCCGAAGAACTGGGCACAGGCATGGCCGAGATTTGGGAGGTTGCGACCTTCTACGCCCATTTCGACCCCGTGCGCGAGAACGAGACGCCGCCGCCGGACCTGACGATCCGGGTCTGCGAATCGCTGTCCTGCGAACTCGCCGGGTCCGAGGCGCTGATCTCGGCGCTGGAAGCCGGACATGATCCGAGCAAGATCCGCGTGCTGCGCGCGCCTTGCATGGGCCGCTGCGACACCGCGCCGGTGCTGGAAATCGGCCACAGACACATCGACCACGCGACGCCCGGAAAGGTCGACGCGGCACTGAAGGCCGGTGATTTCCACGCCGATATACCCGGTTACGAGACGCTGGCGACCTACCAGGCGGCGGGCGGCTACGCGAAACTTGCCGACCTGCGGCAGAACGGCGACTGGGAGAAGGTTCAGGAAATTGTCGCGGCCTCGGGCTTGCGCGGCCTGGGCGGCGCCGGCTTCCCGTCGGGCAAGAAATGGGGCTTCGTCCGCGCCAATCCCGGCCCGCGCTATCTGGCGGTGAACGGCGACGAGGGCGAACCGGGCACCTTCAAGGATCGCTACTACCTTGAACGCAATCCGCACCTGATGCTGGAAGGCATGCTGATCGCCGCCTGGGCGGTCGAGGCCGACCGCTGCTTTGTCTACATGCGCGACGAATACCCCGCCGTGCTGCATATCCTGCGCACCGAGATCGCGGCGCTGGAAGCGGCCGGGATCGCCGCTCCGGGCTACATCGAGCTTCGTCGCGGCGCCGGCGCCTACATCTGCGGCGAGGAAAGCGCGATGATCGAATCGATCGAAGGCAAGCGCGGCATCCCGCGCCTGCGTCCGCCCTACGTCGCCGCCGTGGGCGTGTTCGACCGGCCGACGCTGGTGCACAACGTCGAAACCCTGCACTGGGTGGCGCGCGTGGTGCGCGAAGGCCCCGAGGTTCTGAACGCGACCGAGAAGAACGGCCGCATCGGCCTGCGCTCCTACTCGGTCTCGGGCCGCGTCGCCAAGCCCGGCGTCTACCTGCTGCCCGCAGGCTCCACCATCGCTGACCTGATCGAGGCTTGTGGCGGCATGGCCGAGGGTCACAGCTTCAAGGCCTACCAGCCCGGCGGCCCGTCTGCGGGCCTGTTGCCGGCGTCGATGGATGATGTGCCGCTGGATTTCGACACGCTGCAACCGCATGGCAGTTTCATCGGCTCCGCCGCCGTCGTGGTCCTGTCCGACAAGGATCAGCGCTCGGGGCGCCGCGCTGAACATGCTGCGGTTCTTCGAAAGCGAAAGCTGCGGCCAGTGCACGCCCTGCCGCGTCGGCTGCGAAAAGGCGGTCAAGCTGATGCAGGCCGCCGAAATGGGACGCCGAGTTGCTGGAAGATCTGTGCACGGTGATGGCCGACGCCTCGATCTGCGGGCTGGGGCAGGCCGCCCCGAACCCGATCCGCCTGACCATGAAACATTTCCCGGATGAGGTCTGACATGACCGAGACAATCAAGTTCACCCTCGACGGCGCGGAAGTCACCGCATCGGAAGGCGAAACCATCTGGGAGGTCGCCAAGCGCGAGGGCAAGGTGATCCCGCACCTGTGCCACAAGGATCAGACCGGCTATGTGCCCGACGGCAACTGCCGTGCCTGCGTGGTCGAGGTCGAGGGCGAGCGTGTGCTTGCCGCTTCGTGCTGCCGCAATCCGAGCAACGGCATGGTGGTGAAGACCGAAAGCGAACGCGCGCTCAAATCGCGCAACATGGTGATGGAACTGCTGCTGGCCGACCAGCCGGACCAGACCGTCGCGCATGACGCCAGCGCGCATCTGTGGGACATGGCCGATGCCAACGGCGTACACGAAAGCCGCTTTCCCAAGCTGGAAAAGGCCCGCATCCCGCTGCTGGACGACAGCCACGTCGCGATGCGCGTCAACCTCGACGCGTGTATCCAGTGCGGCCTGTGCGTGCGTGCCTGCCGCGACGTTCAGGTCAATGACGTGATCGGCATGGCGGGTCGCGGCCACGACGCGTTTCCGGTCTTCGACATGGCCGATCCGATGGGGCTGTCCACCTGCGTCGCCTGCGGCGAATGCGTCCAGGCCTGCCCGACCGGCGCGCTGATGCCGGCGACCGTTCTCGACGAGGACCAGATCGGCGACAGCAAGGACTTCGACACGCGAAGTTACTTCTGTCTGCCCGTTCTGCGGCGTCGGCTGCCAGGTCTCGCTGAAGGTCAAGGACGACAAGGTCAAGTATGTCGACGGCATCAACGGCCCCGCCAACGAGGGCCGGCTGTGCGTCAAGGGCCGCTTCGGCTTCGACTATATCCACCACCCGCACCGGCTGACCAAGCCGCTGATCCGGCGCGAGGATGCGCCGGCAAAGGGGCTGAACGTCGATCCCGAAAACTGGCAGGCGCACTTCCGCGAAGCCATCGTGGGACGAGGCGCTGGACGCCGCGGCGAACGGCATGAAGGGCCGCGGCCGCGAGATCTGCAGGATTCGGTTCCGCCAAGTGCTCGAACGAAGAGGCGTATCTGTTCCAGAAGCTGATCCGCCAGGGCTTTCGGCCACAACAACGTCGACCACTGCACCCGGCTGTGCCACGCCTCGTCGGTCGCGGCCCTGATGGAAAACGTCGGCGTCGGGCGCCGTGACTGCCACGTTCAACGAGATCAGGAACGCCGACGTCGCGATCGTCATCGGCTGCAACCCGGTCGAGAACCACCCCGTCGCCGCGACCTATTTCAAGCAGTTCACCAAGCGCGGCGGCAAGCTGATCGTGATGGACCCGCGCGGCGTCGGCCTGCGCCGGTTCGCCACGCACATGCTGAAATTCCGCCCCGGCGCGGACGTGTCGATGCTGAACGCGATCATGCACGTGATCGTCGAGGAAGGGCTCTACGACCGCCAGTACATCGAGGCCTATACCGAGAACTGGGAGGCCGAGAAGGCGCATCTGGCGAACTTCCCGCCCGAGAAGATGGCCGCGATCTGCGGCATCCCGGCCGACGAACTGCGCGCCGTGGCCCGCGAATTCGCCAGCGCGAAGGCGGCGATGATCTTCTGGGGCATGGGCATTTCAGCCAGCACATCCACGGCACCGACAATTCGCGCTGCCTGATCAGCCTGGCGCTGATGTGCGGCCAGGTCGGGCGGCCCGGCACCGGCCTGCACCCGCTTGCGCGGCCAGAACAACGTGCAGGGCGCGTCGGACGCGGGCCTGATCCCGATGTTCCTGCCCGATTACCAGACCGTCACCGACGACAAGATCCGCGCGACATTTCACCGATGATCTGGGGCTCGGGCGATTTCTCGACCGAGAAGGGGCTGACGGTGACCGAGATCCTCGACGCCGTGCACGCGGGCACAGATCAAGGGCATGTACATCCTCGGCGAGAACCCGGCGATGTCGGACCCCGACCTCAACCATGCCCGCGACGCGCTGGCGATAGCTGGACCACCTGGTCGTGCAGGACATCTTCCTGACCGAGACGGCGAACTATGCCGACGTGATCCTGCCGGCCGCCGCGTTCTATGAAAAGGACGGCACGGTCACCAACACCAACCGGCAGGTCCAGATCGGCCGCGCCGCCGTGCCGCCCCCGGGCGAGGCGCGCGAGGACTGGGCGATCACCATGGACCTTGCAAACCGGCTTGGCCTCGGCTGGACCTACACGCATCCGTCGCGAGGTCTTCGCCGAGATGAAGAAGGGAATGCCGTCGCTGGACAATATCACCTGGGACCGGCTTGAGAGCGAAGGCGCCGTGACCTACCCGTCGTTCAGCCCCGAGGATCCCGGGCCAGGCAATCGTCTTCGGCGACGGTTTTCCGCGCGCCGGCGGCCGGGCAAGGTTCACCCCCGCCAGCGTAATTTCGCCCGACGAACTGCCCGATGCCGAGTATCCGATGATCATGACCACCGGACGACAGTTGGAGCACTGGCACACCGGCTCGATGACCCGGCGTTCCAAGGTGCTCGACGCGGTCGAGCCAGAGGCGAATTGCTCGCTGCATCCGGACACGTTGCGGCGGCTTGGCGTGGAACCCGGCGAAATGGTGATGCTGAAGTCGCGGCGCGGCGAAATCACGATCATGGCGCGGGCCGACCGGGCGATCGCCGAGGACATGGTCTTCGTGCCCTTCGCCTATGTCGAGGCGGCGGCCAACGTCCTGACCAACCCGGCCCTCGACCCCTACGGCAAGATCCCCGAGTTCAAGTTCGCCGCCGTCAAGGTCGAAAAAGCGTCGGCCAGCGTCGCGGCGGAATAGGTGGGCATCGCGAATGCGGCGCGTAACACGCCGCAAGCCGCGCCGGATATTTAACCGAAGTGCAAATGGGGTGCGCCTGAAGGGCGCACACTTGAACGGCAGAGATTCGCATCGCCTCCCCGAAACGACGCTCGCCTGGCCCTGCACCCGTGACGCCGGCCGTACTTCACGTGGGAAATGAATGGTGGAGCCTAGGGGGAGCGCGAGTGAGATTGGGTTATCTTTTAGTATCAGTGCCTTATAGTTAGATCAAACGCCTCGATGTGTCACCCCGCTGTAACACGGTTCGGGACTGGTTTCATCAGTTGTCATTGGGGTCAGCTCTGGTGTTCCTTCAGGGACCATCCCATCCCCTCGCCCCTCCAAGGGGCAGGGAGACCACTAGTGGGATACAAACAAAGAGGCCTCCCCAAGTATCCCAGTGAGGATCGAACTCACTTGGCATTCTGGCTGTTTTTGAGGGGGTAGAGTTCGCCACCAATTGCGCAGGTGCAGGGGAGCAGGCTACCAAACTATATCAATAGTCCGCCCGTCGCTGTGCTGGCAGACACCAACACCGCCAGCCGTAGTGAAGCCGCTCGAATTCGCATATTGAAGCTGGCATGAAAGGGTTGATCTTCGGTTTCCGATCAGAACAGCAACAAAGTCGCCGGTGTGGGTTGACCCTATCAAGGTGGACGTCCCGAAAGCGCTCGTTGAGCCAGCTGTTGCACTTCCGAATGCCGTGCCTACGGTCGTGGAGGCGCCTCGCATCACGGCCTTGCCTTCGAATGTTTCCCCGTCGATCACCGCCGTTAGGCTATCACTGGACATGCCCTGCTCATAGGCGAATGTCACGGGTTGGCCTGTGCCGCGCACAACTCCTTGCATATTGCCGTCACATGCTGAGAGCGCCGCAAACGCACAAAAACATAGAGAGAGCGACCTTGTTCTCATCGTTTCGGGTCCATTAGTTTCGCCTCATCTGCCGCCTCTGGATTTCCAGCCCTTTCCCGGCAAATCATACGATGGATTGGACTGCAACATGTCTTTGCAGATCAAGGGGAGGGGGGGTCCCGTTCGGAACCCAACCTGCCGGAAGGTGCAACGTGACCAATGTAGGTCCGCACGAGCCTCTTCGGGTATGCACGGGACAAGCAAGAAATTCAGCGACGTGAAGGCGGTGGCGGGTCGCTACGACTGTCACCCGTCTTCTATCTGGCGCTGGGTCACTCAGAACAAGTTTCCGAAGCCTGTCAAGATCGGCGGCATCACCCGTTGGATCGACGCGGAACTTGACGATCACGACGCCCTAGCCGCCGCTGAACGTGAAGCCGCATAAGAAAACCCCCACCGCAATCCGATGGACTGGGCAGGGGCGTATTCTCGACGTTTGGTAGCCAAGAGATAACGTTTTCGGCCCGGTCTTTCAACAGAAAGGCACGAGCATGAAATCTGAAAACACAACGATCATATCCCGCCTTCAGGTGCTGCGCTTGATGCGTCTGCATGGCCTGACCGAAGCGCAGGCCAACGCAATCGCCGCCCTACTTTGGGGGATGTACTAATGGGCATTCACCCAATGCCGCCACGGCAGGCGAAGAAATCCGCGATGAGCAGATACGCGAGGCCAGCGCACAAACGGGCGGCGCGGGCTTTGGGTTTTGCGCTGACGCTAGGCACCGAGCCGGACTGGTGGGTGTTCTCGGCACTGATCAATAGACTGCTGACTGATCAGGAAAAGACGGCGCTGGCCTACTTCGCATTGATGGCGATGGACGAACACCAAACGCAGATTACTGCAGAGGCGGCGCTCTGGAGCGTTGTGCGCGAGATGGCGGCGTGACGGCAATGAAAAGCCCCAACTTGCTCGCAACCGCTGCGCGGGAATATCGCGCGGCACGGGACCGGCGAAAAGGAGTGACGACCCCTTTGGGCTTCATCCCCGAGCGCAGCGCGGACGGCGACGACGTTCCGGCGGGGCAGAACAGGCGGGCGTCGGACTTGTCGGCGGCGTTGCGGCCTTTGCCCACAATCGAGCCGATGCTCAGGTCGCGCTATCTGGTCAAGGGCTGGCTGGACCGGGGCACGTTCTCGGTTGTCTACGGCGAGAGCAACGTAGGCAAGACATTCTTCGCTCTTGATCTGGGGTTGCACGTGGCCGCGCAAATGGATTGGCACGGCAACCGTGTCGCTGACGGTTCCAGCGGTGAGGTGATTTACATTGCAGCCGAAGGCGGCTGCGGGATCAACAACCGCATTGAGGCGATTAGGCGTGATCGACCTGGCCTTGTCGAAGCCGTGGCCGACAGTTTCAGTCTGTTACCGGTGACGCTGGACCTATGCGGCGCGGGGGATGCTGGGGCGCTTGTGGATGCTCTGATCAAGGCGCGACTGTACGAACCCCGCCTGATCGTGATCGACACGCTGGCGCGCTCTATGGGCAATGGCGACGAAAATACCGCCAAGGACATGGGCGCATTTGTTCGCAGCGTTGATCTGCTGAGAAAGGAAACCGGCGCTCATGTGTTGACGATCCACCATTCCGGCAAGGACACATCCAAGGGCGCGCGGGGCAGTGGCAGTCTGAGGGCGGCGGCTGATACCGAAATCGAGTTGACCCGCTCCGGTGTGGTGATCGTGGCCGAGACCCGGAAACAGCGCGACATGCCGACCGGCAAAGTGTTCGCCTACACCCTACGGGATGTTGTGATCGGGCATGATGAAGATGGCGTCGAAGTCACAAGCGCCGTTGTCGATCCGACTGAGGCTCCAGCCAAGCGCGCGCCGCGCCTTAAAGGACAATCGCTCATTGCGATGCAGGCTTTCGGCGATGCGCTTGCTGATCATGGCGTGAAAAAGACCGGCGAGGCGTTCCCGTCCAATCGTCAATGCGTTCCGCTGGATCGGTGGCGGGAATACTGCGACCGGCACAAGCTGACCGATGGAGACAGCGATAGCGCCAAGCGTCAGGCGTTTGGCAGAGCATGGAAGGGATTGCAGGAACGGGGCTTGATCCGCGTCCTTGATGACTGCGCTTGGCGGTGCGGCGATGATTAAACCTACCGTGACAGCCGTGACAGACTGTGACGTGTCACGTTGTGAGCGGGACCATTCTGGCGTGACAAACGTGACAACACCCTATGGGGTGTCACGTCTTGTCACGGTGGTCGCCCATCTGGTCCCATTGGCGGCGCACTCGGCCCAAAGCCGACTTTGAACGCACCAATCCTATGATGCGATGCGGCCCGCCGATTCAGACATTCGCTGCAGGTGCATGAATCGTTGTTGGGCAAATTCACAGATCGCGGACACAACGGGCTTTTCTCTGCAAGATACCAACGTGACTTTGTTGTATGCTGCGGAAGTACGACAGTCAGGAATGCGGAAATGGCGAATAATTGGATCAATGCGGCCTTCATCCTTGCGGGTTTGGCTTGGAGTGTTTCGGCATCGGCGCAAAATAGCGATGGTGCCGCCAGCAAAGAGACATCGAAGCTGACGGATTGCCCTGTTCAGCTGGCTGGCCGGGGTGACCCAGCCGCCTATTCGACCGAGCCGTTCGAATGCTATTGCAGCGCCGAGGCACGCAGGCAGCGTGGCGGCTATGCCTTTGGCAGCGGTCCCTACGACGGCATAAGCAACATCTGCATGGCAGCGCTGCACGCTGGCGCAACAGGCACTGAGGGTGGGAACGTGCGTGTGGTCCCCGGGCCGGTTCAGGAAAGTTTTACGGGTACCCTTGCCAACGGGGTTTTCAGCTCCGATTGGGATAGACCTAGCCAGTTCGGCAGTTTCAGAGTGGAACCTATCAACGGGCAGTAGACCTGAAGTCAGCAGCGGTCTCGGATACGGGCTTTTCTGGGTGAAATATGGCCGCGCGGCCCACTCAGGTGGTCAGTTGCCGATCCCGGGTTCCTAGCTATACCACTCAGCGTACTTCACCATCGGCTGAACAAACTCTGTTCCGTCTTTCAGATGGTTTATGGCAATCGAGCCATAGGGTTGCCATCCGTCATGAATTGCTGCGTCCACGCTTGTCGCCAACTCTTGGGGTTCGGAAGCATGGACGAGCGAGTAGCTTGTGATGTGAGGGGGATGGGACGATTGGTTCATTTCGAAAAAACCCTCTGTTGAACGTGGGCGCATCTGCCCCTTATCCGGTCGAAGTCCTGAACCCAACGCTGCAGGCATTCGCCGAATACATAGCGCTGGCGGAGGCCACAAGCCCGGCCCGACGCATCCGCGGCGGAAGCATGGCGCTAGAAGCCGGGAGGCGGTGGCGCTGCGCAAGTTGGTGTTGGCGCTGGGGCGCGGCGGCACGGGTGGTTATTGAGGGACCGCCAATCACTGATTGGGAATGTTCAAGACTTGGCGCGTCGAGAAGGGTTCCTCGTTTCCGATATTGCCATTAATCGAAATAGTCGTTGGTCATTCTCATGATTATCTACAAAAAATTACAATATTGTAGAATTTCCTACACTATTAGACATATTTGCATGGCGCCAAATACCTTTACCTTCAGGCACGAGCCAAGTGTTCAAGCCGGGTGGGGGCATCTGGAGGATGAAAACGTGCAAATCAGCCGCAGAGCAGATGGTGTGTTTTCGCCGGTCGACGAAGTTTCTGACGCAATCGCCAAGAATGTTGAACAACTTGGTGTCCAAGTTGACCATAAATCCAAACGCGTGAAGACACGTTTCTTGAGATTCTTTTCTAATGATGAATCGAAGCCTGAGGAACAAATTGAGAAAGACGTGTGTGTTACAGAGCCAACTGAGCACGAATTGCCACTTGGTCGACTTGCAATCATTGAAGGAAAAGGTCGCGGCAGGTACGTTTGCTTTGACGAGTGGTACTACCCGTATCGGCCGCGCAGATGGCCAAGAGGTTCAGCTTGCATTCGGCGACGACTGTGTTTCTCGCGACGGCCATGCAACCATTGTTCACTACGGAAAAGGACATGCGTTTGTAATTCGCGACGGAATGAAGTCAAATCCGGTCATCCTAAATGGTCGCCTCCTGCGGGGAGATGGAGATCTGAATGACTGGTGACGTAATCCGCATCGGTGCAACGACACTACTATTCACCGAATAGTGCGAGAACATGCTGTACTAAGTATGAGGAGATTTCTTTCCTGACACTGGAGAACGCGACGGAGGAGTCCGAATTGGGATTCCTTTCCGGCGCTACCGGCGCGGACGTGGCGGGCGCATGGGCGTTGGGAGAGTATGGCCGGGTCGCTGCCTATTGCGCCGATGACGTTGAGCGCGTTCGCGCGGTGCATCGCAAATTCACAGCCGCAGGCTTTTAACCAGGGAAGGAACCACCATGAAACAGATCATCACCGCAATTGTCATTGCCCTTACCGCTGCGCCCGCATGGGCTTGCCAGCAGCCACCGAACGTATGCAGCGAAGAGCCAGGGCCTGACTACACCCAAGACCCCGTGCCCGATCCGCAGCCGGAACCGGAACCGGAACCGGAACCGCCTGTTGATGATGCGCACAGGAATATCCTTCACGGTCTCACGCGAGGATCGATCTCGGCTTGAGGCAATCATTTCGCGCCCGTCTTCGCCCCATAATGATGTCTGGCGCGGCCCATATCGTGCTTTTGAGCGCCGATGGTGCCGGAACAACGTCGATCATGGCCGCGACGCGCCAAGTTTTTAGCGTGGTAACGCTGGCCAACACGTTTGCTATTGGTCGCGTGGAGGTTCGGGCGTAAATGCGAATGCCATAAGCTGCATGTCAAACTTGCCTAATGATTTCGGAAAAAAACTGGAGATTCCTTCATGGGTGGATACGGCTCAGGAAGACCAGGCTATAAGCAAAAAGCGGAAGATTGTCGTGCGCTGGATGTTAACCGCCTCAACCGTGAGGGCTGTCTTCGGCCCGGCAGGCGAGGCAACTGGGTTTGGTCCCGCGATGGTCAGGAAGTCGGTCGGATTGGATACCAAGCGGAGAAGGTGCGGCTGGTCCTGGACTACCGCGTGAGCCAGTCTGGCGGGGACTGGGAACCGATAACCGAGACCGTGCCTCTGATCTATCTCGACTGCCACTATGGCGGCCAGCGCCCCTATTTCCGGTGCCCTGGCATTGTGAACGGTCGGCATTGCGGGCGACGTGTCGGCAAGTTGTTCTCAGGGGGGCGCTATTTCCTTTGTCGGCATTGCTACAACGTCGCCTATTCCAGCCAATCAGAGGCGCGCTATGACCGCATGCTGCGCCGTGCCAATAAGATTACGGATGGGGCTGGGCGGCGAGCCGGGAACAGCGCAATGGATTGCACTGAAGCCAAAGGGCATGTGGCAACGGACCTATCAGCGCAAACGGTTCTAGATTGAGTGGTGCGAAGACCAAGCGAACCAACTGTTTGTAGAAAAATTTGCGCATCTTCTCAGCCAAGAGGAACAAGATATGTATTTCGGAGCCTAGGCCGGGCCAACCCACCCGCAGTGGAAGCACGGTGGGCGCAGCAGGGAGGCGGTTGAACTGCGGCGGCTGGTGATGGCGTTGGTGCGGTATGGGTGGACCAGTCAGTTATCCTGCCGCAGACGCGCGGTAGGGCGCACGCAAGATGACACCCACGAATTTGTGTCCCACACATGCACGCTTCTGCGCTTCGCGTCTCAGCGGAATTCTGGGGAAGTTAAGTGGTGTGATGGACTTCGCGAGAGCCGAGTAGATATCCCATGGGACAAACGGAGAAACCATGCCTGTACTACTGCACCACCCGGCTCTCTGGCAGCAGATATGTGCCAGGAATGCGGCAACAATGTGTCTGGCGCGTCGGTAACTGGGCTGCGAGGCGCGCCAAGGGCCGCTTCCTGTACCCCAGGAAGCGGCCCTTATGATTTCGTCGGCAGGCTGGATTAGTTGCCGTAGGTCGTCTTGACACCCTGCGAGGACATGTGCGCGCCAATCTTGTCAGCATAGTCATCGGTCGCGTCGCCGACGGTGGTTAGAACGGCAATGCCGAGACCCACGATGGCGGCGGTCAGCACGACCCAGTCGACGGTCACAGCACCGTCTTCGTCAGCTTTGAAGGTGTTAATCAAGTTAAGCAGTTTCATTTCTCTCTCCACTTTTTGGTTCTTGTCGTCGTTATCAGTTTTCGTTGACCCGGATCGCGCCGAGCATCTGGTCCAGTTTTGGCCAAGGTTAGAAATATAAACTTTCAATTGCGGTGCTAATTTGACGGCAATCGTACATTATTGACGCGACTGGGTGGCTTAAGTTTAGGGTTCCCTGGCTTCCGGGTGGTTCGAAAGGAAGGAATGACCGCCTGGTCTTCCGTGCAGAACCCCCACCGTTCGCGGCTGGGCGGTTTGCCGGAGGCATGGCGTTGGCGGTGGCCCCCCGTGGTGCTGCACATCCGTACTATCGGCATAGGGGACAAAGCCGAGAGGCAGTCGAATTGGGGCGGCTGGTGATGGCGCTGGAGCGGGCTGGCGAATAGCGGCGGCGCAGACGCGCGGCGCGGGGCTACGCGCGGGCAGCCATCAATTCAGGCAATTCCAGCACCCTTCTGCGCATCGATTCTCGTCGGCCCTGTCAGGCGGTCAGGCGCTGCTCGGCAAAGTCGCCGGAACTCAATCACGGCGTCCTTGATGTCCAGCCGTACCTTGATGACATCCGGCAGCACCCGCTGCGAGAAGATGCGCGGATGGTCCGAATCGGGAATGATGCGCTCGGAACCATGGTGGTCTTTGAATGCCAGGGACACCCCCGCAAAGGGGAGTCCCTGTCTCAGGTAGGCGCCAAACTGTAAAACCAAGTGACTGAGAAATCTGGCGCACCAGGTTTGTTTTCTAGAAACGGAAATCGATATCGGACCCTTTTTGACCAAGTCCACTTTCAGTCAGTTTCTTTAGAGTGCCCTGCAAGAATTGAAAATTCGAAACGTTTTCACGGAACCACTGCAGGTCGCACTTTGCAAAATCCTGAAAGCATTCATGGCTTCCTGCCGAGGCATACATTTCGGCCTTCCGACCGTCTGCCAAGCCACTGAGAAAAGGCAAAGTTAGAATTGCGGCTGTCGCAACTGCCACAGCAAGACCTGCAGGGAAATAGGCTCCGCCCGGCAGGCGTGTATTGCGAATATTCATGTGCTCGTCCTCATTGATTGGCCGGTATGGTCCAGCCTTCTCACACAAGGGCTAAAGTGTAATATCGCCGTCAATAGGACGTTGCCGCGCCAACATTTGGGCAGAATTTGTCAACAATGGCACCATCTTCGCCGGATCGTTCAGTATCCATGCAAAAACCCCACCGTGCGCGGCCGGGCGCGTCTGCCGGATGCATGGCGCTGGTGGTGGCCACAAGCAGGTACCGACGCATCCGTAGTGGAGGCATGGGGGGGGTGGAGCCGGGAGACGGCGGAACAGAGCCGGCTGATGATTGCGCTGGCGCAGAAAAGGCCGGTCGGCGAGTAGAGGCTGTACCAACGGAAGCGCCGCACCAACCGCAATTGGCACGGTATGCAAAGTCCCGGCGATAACAGCGGTCAAATGGCGAGACCGCCGCTTTTTTGAGATATTCGCGGCCGCAAATCTCAGTGAATGACTGCTCAGCACAGGCACCGTTTAGGGTGACGTGTTATCTCCAAGACGGGACCACTCACGCGTGTGCTTCAATGACATGGAATTGCGGCGCCTTTTGGTTCAATTGATGAAAAAACTTAGGATTGTTTCAGGGTCTTGGTGAAGTTTTCCTTGGAGATGCACGCGCCAAGAGAGCACTGGCCTTCTAAGCAGAAACCCCGCCGTGCTCCCCGGAGCGGTCTGCGGATGCAGAGTGAGGGTGGTAGCCACAAGGCCAGGCCGTTTCATCCACAGTGGAAGCATGGCGGGCGGAACCGTGAGGCTGTTGTCGTGCAGTGGCTGGTCTCGGCTTTGACAGCCATCGCGGGTTAGCGCCAGAATTCGACCATTTTGTCTTAGACCGAGGTCTCTTTGCCGGACAAAGCGGACACGGCATTTGTCGTGGCACTTCCAAAATTTGTCCTCTGATCAATTCCAACCCGGATTGCCGTGTCACTCAAGACTCTTCGACAAACTCATCTAACTCTCAGTTTTGGCAGCGATGTATGCGGTCATTGAATGTGCCAAAAACGACCTTTGGTGAGCCGCATTGTGGCCGTTCACGCGACATATCCACGGGCAATACCCGACTGGTCAATCTGCGCTTCTCGCGTTTCGGCGGGTCGGATGAAAAGGACAAGACACCGCGAGGCATGGCCTACTATATCGCAATATACGACTGGTCGCTCTACACGCTGCCCTCTGCGCTTTCGACGGCGAATATCGAGGGCGCCACGTACGGCCACGGCACGCCGTCCTGGTTGGGCGAGACCTTCACCTTTAACGGTGGCGCGTCGACGCTTCTTGAGATCAACGACGACGACGACGATTTCGAGGACGGCTATGTCGAAACCGGCGGGTCCCAGACACTGGCTCAGGATGTCACCATCAACGGCGTGGATTTTTATGCGGGTGATGTTGTCGAGAACGAGTTCTCGATGCTGGATGCTTCCGGCAACGAGATTTGGGTTGTCAGAATCAATGGCGTCAACGTCGGTTTTTCCTATCCCTCAGGTGAGGAACCGACGGCAGGAGATGACTTCGTGGGGGATGTCGGTCGCGATGGTGATCCAGCTGACAGCCAGGATGGGGTCGGTTCTTCAGAACCCTACGATGCCATCATTTGCTTCGCTCCTGGCGCCCTGATCGAAACACCTGAAGGGTCACGTCCGGTCGAGACTCTCAGGGTCGGCGATTTGGTCACGACAATTGACAGAGGGCCGGTGCCTATCCGCTGGGTTTCGCGCCGTCAGGTCGTCTTCTGCAATGGCCTGGAAGACGCCAAACCGATCCAGATTAAGGCCGGAGCGTTCGCACAGGGATATCCGAACGACGATATTGTCGTCTCGCCACAGCACCGGTTTGTGATTTACGACCATCGAAGCGAAACGGACAAAGAGGTCTTCGTACCCGCCAAGTCACTGACCGGGCTGCCGGGCGTGCGGGTCATGAGGGGGAAGAAATCCGTTGAATATATTCATTTCGCCCTCGACCGCCACGAGGTTGTAATCGCAAATGGGGTATTTACCGAAAGCTGTTTTCTCGGTCCGGTTATGCTTGATGACACTCCGATCCGCGAAAGAGCAACGCTCAAGTCAATTTTTCCAGATGTCGAATTTGATCCCGGTCGTGGATACGGCCCGACCGCACGTCCGGTGATTAAGATGCAAGAAGCGCGCAATATGATTAAGTCAAGTCAGCTTGCCTTCCGCGCGGTCGAACCATCCGGCCCAAACAAACCGGAAACGTGCTGATGCCAACATTCGCTAGGCGAACTTTGCGGAGACACTGGACTTGTCCGCCGAGAACTGACGCAT
>CAVYHB010000006.1:0-144119 GCA_963768205.1 uncultured Alphaproteobacteria bacterium
CTTTGCGAACAATGCTGCGACCCGCTTGAACTGGCGCAATGTGCGGCAAGCGGACAAGACCTGCGGAAGATATGGCCAAATACGGACTTTCCGCCAAGGTTGGCCGTCCTGCAACGCGGCCCGCTGAACAAGACCTTCATCGATCGCGCAGCATTGATCAGTTGGCTGTGGCAGCTTGCGGACAATCTTGCCACGCGCCGCAAATAGAAAATCGATGCGTCGAAGGATGCCACTACTTGCATTTGCATTGTCCAGCCAGTGCACCCGCCTGCAACCAATTCCGAGAGGGTCAGCGAGGTTCTCGTTCGTTATTTGAGCGCTAGGCGTGTGATCAAAGATCAGTATATCCTCCACAATCCCCAGCCGCACCTTGATCGCCTCGGGCAGAAGTCGGCGCGAGGTGATGCCCGCGGATGCTCTCAAGGACGACGAGCAGATCAATTGTCCGAAGAAGAATGTCCCCGAGAAGGTGGGCTTCGAGTTGCCTTTGGCGGGCTATTGAGCGCGCGGCTTTCGTTCGCTCCAAGTGGGGCGGTGAATTGCCGCCGCCTGAGGTGAGTTGCGCTTGATCTAAATCAACCCCAAGTTTTGCGCCACGCATATCATCCTGAGAGCGATTAAGTCGACAATTCTGATGGGCGCGAAATTGGATTGCCCGGGTGCACCGAAGTGGAGGCGTCGCGACGACGGCGGCTTTCGGGGTTCGGTTACAGGTCAGGGCGTGTGGAGTAATAATTTCCCTGGCCGACAAGAGCCATAGGAGGGGCTGCCATGAGCAAGCACGACAATGAGACCGGGAAGGGCGGCAACCGTAACTCGGAACCGCGGCAGGCGATGATCACGACCAAAACTCGCGAAGAGATGATCCGAATGCTGGAGGGGCGAGAGTTGGAATTGGTCGCGCGAGGTCCCCACCAAATAAGCGACGGGACGTTCGTTGCCCATGTTATTGGCACCATCGAGGTGCTCAATGAGCTTCCCAAAGGCATTGGCGAAATCGAGATCACGCCAAAAAGCAAGCTACCAAAATCGCGGCGAAAAGTGGGCACCGGCAATCGCTACCTGGAAGAAGGCAGCGTGCCACGCGGCGTTGGACAGAAGAAGTAGCAGCTCGAATTTCCCGGAGTATTCGCAATGTCCTATCACAATCTCGCCGAACTGGAGACCGGGTTAACGACGCTCCAATCGACCTATCCGTCTACAAGCGCACTGATCGACCTCCCAAATACGACGTACGAAGGCAACACGGTGCGCGCCATCCGGATCGGAACAGATGCTGGCAAGCCCGGTGTTCTTGTCGTTGCTGGTTTGCACGCGCGCGAATGGATGCCGCCGGAGATTTGCCTGTCGCTTGCTGCGGACATCTTGGAGGCATATGATCTGGGGACCGGGCTGGGATACGGTTCGGCCTACTATAGCGCCGCCGAAATCCGGCAAATCGTGGAGAGCTACACTCTCTACTTTGTTCCGACTGGGAACCCGGACGGTTTCGCGTACAGTAAGGCGCACGACGAGATCGATGGATCGAGTGGCTGGCGCAAGAACCGAAACCCGACCGCCCCCGGTCGCGGTGGGCCCTGCATCGGCGTCGACCTCAACCGCAACTACGACGTCCTGTTCAATTATCCGGTGCACCTGTCACCTGGCGCCGACACCTCGCGCCTTTCGACTGACCCGTGCGAAGATGTTTTTCAAGGCCCCTCGCCTCAATCTGAGCAGGAAACCTTGAACATCGTCTGGATGCTCGACACCTTCACCAACGTCCGCTGGTTCTTCGATATCCACAGCTATTCCCGATTGATCCTTTATCCTTGGGGCCACGACCAGGTTCAGACGACCGATCCAGCACAGAACTTCCTTAATCCCTCGTTTGATGGCGCACGTGGCGTGAGAGGGGATGCATACGCCGAATACATCGATGCCAGGGATTTGGCCATTCACGAGGCGCTTGCAGACCAGATCCAACAAGGCGTTTCGGCCGTCAACGGGGTCACGTATACGCCTCAGATCGGTTTCGATCTTACCCCACCACGGGCAGTTCATCGGACTACGCCTGGTCGCGGCATCTTGTCGATCCTTCGAAGCAGAAGGTTTTCGGCCTGGCTATGGAAACCGGCATGAGTTTTCGTCCGGTGTGGTCCACGGCCGAAGGTGTGATCGCAGAGGTGTCCTCTGGTCTTCTTCGATTTCTCAGAGAGGCGCCCTGCCTAACCTGGCCGCTGACCGTAACCGAGCCTAGCCCGCTTGAAATCAACTTCGACCGGGTGCCAGAAGGGTTAACCACGTACCGAGCAATCGTATTTGAAGTCACCGGGTGTCGTTCCGCCAATCTGCGTATCGTTTCCGGCCCGACGGTGACCTCTGGACCCGCCGCAACAGTGTTTGGCACACCGAGAGGGCCGGTAAGCGAAACCGCCGATCCCGGGCTCGACTTCGAGAACTCCCACCTATGCGCGGGTGTGGATCTCCTACACCGGAACGAGTGATGGCGATGTTGCGACCGGGACCGTGCGTGTGCGCTGTGACGCAACAGACCAGGAATGGGATGTCCCGATCTATGCCAACACTGAGGCACGCCCCAATGTGGCGGTCATGCTGTCGCTGGACCAATCGGGCAGCATGGACGACCCGGCTGGCGATCTTGGCGCGACGCGCATGGAAGTCCTGCGTGAGGCGGCCACGCGCTTCACCGAGCTTGTGCCAGCGAACAGCGCGGTCGGCCTGATCCGTTTCGACCATGAAGCCTACCCGGTCACCCATGCGACCTACCCCGGCCTGCCGATTACCCACATAGCAACCGACGACATGGCAGACCCCGGCCGCAACGCCGCGCGCAACGCCGCAATGGCCCATGCCACGAACCCGCTGGGCTATACATCGATCGGTGACGGGGTGATCATGGCGCAGGGCGAGCTGACACCGGTCACCGGCTATCATGAGAAAGCCATGATCGTGTTCACCGACGGCATCGAAAACGAGCCCGTCAGCATCGCGAACGCGCTTGGGTCTACAAACTCGCGGACCTTCGCAATTGGCCTGGGTGTTGAAACCCAGGTCAGTTCGGCGGGACTGCTGGCGCTGGCAGGTGTACGCGACGGCTATCTGCTGCTCACGGGCCACCTGACCACGGACACGGACGACTATTTCCGGCTGACGAAGTATTTCCATCAAATCCTGGCTGGTGTGACGCGGACGGACATCGTGCGCGATCCAAGCGGCGTCATTGCGCCCGGAACGAAGATCCGGATTCCGTTCAACCTCACCGAAGCAGATGTGGAGGCGACCGCCATCTTGCTCAGTGACCTTCCCGTTCTGCGTTTCTGGCTTGAGACACCGGCGGGCGACAAGCTGGACCCGGGCTCTGCCAGCGCCATTGGAGCGACATTTGCCGTTGGGACGCGCATGGCCTTCTATCGTTTCGGGCTTCCGCTTTCGGTTGGTGACGCCGGCGCTCGCCAGGGAACATGGCATGCCGTCCTCGAAGTGGATGAGGCGCTCTGGGATCGCTACGACGTCCCCAAGGACGATGTGTCAAGTGGTCAGGGGTC
This sequence comes from uncultured Alphaproteobacteria bacterium, assembly GCA_963768205.1. Lineage (GTDB taxonomy): Bacteria > Pseudomonadota > Alphaproteobacteria > Rhodobacterales > Rhodobacteraceae > JAHELH01. Next base: position 3,549 of record CAVYHB010000006.1, read on the forward strand.
CGATCGCCATCCGAAAGGTGTTCGCTTCAACCTTTCGTTCCACAGTTATTCGAACCTGCGGATGGAAGCTCGACTGGACCAGTCGAGTCTCGAACCCGGGGCGCTCCTGACGCTCCGCGCCGCGCTCACAGAATATGATGTGCCGTTTGCCGGAGAGGCGACAGTGACCGCGCGGATCGTGAGGCCCGATTCCAGCACGGCCACTCTGGGCATGGCGCAGGTCGAGCCTGGCGTGTTCGAGGTCACGATGACAGCCGGGCCTTGCGGTATCTACCATGTCGTTGTCGCGGCTAGCGGCAAGAGCCGCGGCGGCCATCATTTCACGCGGGAAAAACTCTTCACGGCCGCGATTCTCCGCGGCGGCGACACTCCGCTGCCGGACGACAAGGACTTGGGGGTGCTGACCAGGACTGGTGCCAGCTTGTCGAATGCCTCCTGTCGACACCGAGTGTTCGCAAGTTGCTGTCACGGAACGATCTCGATGCCGGAGAGATACTTAAATGCATTGAGGTGATCTGTCGTCCGATGCCGACCGGGGAGGGCGAAGGAGCGCGACGACGCAAAGAGGCTGCGGAATTGGCAGTGCGGCTGACATCCCGCAAGCGTGACATCGAACTGGTAGACCTGGTTCGTGACCTGCAACGCCTGCTTCTGAGGGACCTGGACTAGCTGAGTGCGTCCAAAGTGTTGGGTGGGCATGCCTAGAAAAGCACGCCCACCCTGTCTTGTTTTCTATAGCAAGGCCTGGAAGCATTCCATTTGAAGACATTTGGTAACTGGCAGGAAAGTTCGCGAGCGGTCGGTGAGACGAAGTCGAACCTCATCTGCGGCGTAGCAGGGACAAACGTGGTTTCGCCGTGTCATCGTTGTCGGCGTCTTGCATTTCCGCCTACTCGATTGGCGACCGTAGGTAAGGTCCGGTTGCCGCCGCGGTCGATGTTCGCCACGTTCGCGAACCGCGGATGCCAGCCACTCGCGCGAGGAGGCCGAACGGCAAGAAGGTCCCGCATGAGAGACCTCGGTTGCGAGCGCGGTGAACGGCAGGATTGGAATCCGGTGAACTGGCAGGCAGTGAACGTCCGTTTTGTGGAAGTTCGCTGCAGTACCGCATCCGACGTGCCGCGAACGCGAAGTCCAGATTGCGATCTCCACATCATTCTCGCCGCAGATGCACGGGTCCGCTTGGTCCCGCGACCCAGTCATTGCCGCGATGAAGATGCTGAATGTGCACCAATGGCTGGTCTGGTGAAGCTGCGGTGCGTCGTCAGACCAACGGGCTGAAATCCGTAAAGGACCGTCCACGTCGGTCTCTGGCGACGCGCTGCTTTACTGGCTGCTTCACCGATGCCTAAGCACCTTGGCCCAGTTTCATATGGACTTCAGGGACAAAGGTCTGATCACTCATTGGCGGCCGCACATATCCTCTTTGCGGCGGGCGGTCCTCCAGCTCGACGGGGGCCCTGGGAATGTCCTCATACGGGATCAAGGAGAGCAAATGGCTTATGCAGTTCAGTCGGGCATGTTTTTTTACGTCAGAATTGACCACATACCATGGCGCCTGTTTGATATCGGTATGCGCGAACATATTGTCCTTGGCTTTCGAGTAATCCGCCCACCGCTTGCGACTTTCCAGATCCATCGGGCTGAGCTTCCATTGCTTCGTCGGATCAGTCAGGCGTTTCTGAAACCGTCGCTCCTGTTCCTCGTCACTTACTGAAAACCAATACTTGATAAGCTGAATTCCGGAGCGAACCAGCATCCGTTCGAACTCCGGACAGCTGCGCATGAACTCCTTGTACTCCTCGTCGCTGCAGAACCCCATGACCCTCTCGACACCGGCACGATTGTACCAAGAACGGTCGAAAATGATGATCTCTCCTGCCGCCGGCAGATGAGCAGCGTATCGTTGAAAGTACCATTGGGACTGCTCTCTTTCGGTCGGAGCAGGAAGCGCAACAACTTGGCAAATGCGAGAGTTCAACGCCTCGGTGATGCGCTTGATTGTTCCACCCTTGCCGGCTGCGTCCCGCCCCTCGAAGACAATTGCGACCCGATGACCTGAATGCTTCACCCACTCCTGAAGCTTGACCAGTTCGATTTGCAGGCGCGCGAGTTCAAGATCGTACACCTTGTTCGAGATTTTCTTTGCCATATCCGATGCTCCTCGGACGGCCCTAACAAGTCAACGAATTTCAGAAACCGATTTCCGAGAGAACGCTAAGACGACATGGCAGGCACATCCAAGACACTGATCTCTTCAGATTGCTTCATCGGCAAATCATGCAGCCAACCCTGCCGAATGCCAGCTCGGTCTGCGCGACCCTGTTAATCGAGCCTTCGGTATGCTGCGCCGTCGACCAATGACGAGTTCCCCGGCCCGAACCGCACTTAGTCGATGGCTTCGAACGGCAGGTCGGGCCGTGAACGACGATCCTACCGCCCCACGCGTCAGCGAAAGCGCTGCATCGCCGCATGGCGGCTGCGAGCCCGAACCGGACCTGTTGAATCGTCGCTGCGCGCGCTCGCAGAGACCTCGTCGCCGCAGCACCGCGAAAACCCTTGCTACAGCGCGGCGCTTTAGGCCGCCGTTCGAGCAAGCCGCAGCGAGATTTTCACCGGCAATGACCGGGTCGCGGGACAATGCGGCCATTCGGTTCTCGAATCCAATATCGCAAATCAACCCCCAGTTCGTTTTTCATTGAAGTAGAGGTGCTCGCGCCAAGGGTCGGCAAAGCGGACGTTCTCGCCTATTGTTCCCGCAAGTTTAATGCTCCGCAGCCAAATCTGAATTGATTCCGACAAGTTTCCGCTTTCTGTGGAAACGCACGCTGTTACGATTGCCAAATGGACATCACCCTGCTGCGCACTTTCCTTGCCGTCTCGGCCGCCGGGTCTTTCGCCGACGCGTCGCAGCGTCTGTTCGTCACTCAATCCGCGGTCAGCCTGCGTATCCAGAAGGCTTGAGGTCGATCTGGGACACTCCTTGTTCACCCGGTCGAAGGCCGGTGCTGCACTGACACCGCAGGGGCGCGAGTTCGAGAACTACGCCTTGTCCATCGTCCGCATCTGGGAAGAAGCCCGCCAGCAGATCGCGATCCCCGAAGGCTATTCGCAAAGCGTGAACCTGGGCGCGCAGTATTCGCTCTGGCCGCGGCTGGGTTTTCGCCTGATCGACGAGTTGCGGCGGCGGGACCCGACGCTCAGCCTGCGCGCCGAAGTCGGCATGCCAGAGCGCCTGACCCGGTTTCTGGTGGAGGGCGTCATCCAGGCCGCGTTGCTGTTCACGCCCACCCTTCGGCCTGGCTTGTCCGCGCGCAAAATCCTGGAGGATGACCTGGTTCTCGTGGCCTCCTGGCCTGACGCCGATCTGGATCTCGCAGGCCGCTATGTCTTTGTTGATTGGGGGCCGGAATTCGTCCACGCCCATGCGCTCAGCTTGCCGGAACTAACCAACCCCGGCCTCACCCTCGCGATTCGGTGCGCTGGCCGCCGAATTCATCTCGCGCCGGGATTTCGCCGCCTACCTGCCGGCACGCACGGTAAAGCGGTATATCGACTCAGGCACTCTCCATCCGGTGGCGGGTGCGCCGTCCTTCCGCTATCCGACCTGGCTGGTGTGGCGAAATGACATCAGTTCCGAGATCATCGCGCACATCGACGCCGCGCTCACCGATATCGCGACCGGCATCGACGCCGAAACCGACGCGGTGTTCGACCGGCTAAAGTCCTTGAATGACGGAGAATTTCCCGAGACCTTGGGCAGCCTCGGATAACATGATGTAAACTTATTTCAACCATGATTATTTTGAGTGATCGGCATGGATGACAATCCCAAACACCCGGCCTAAGTGCCTTCCCAGCAAACATGCTCCCGGCTCGATGACGGGTCGCAGACATCACCTGGGAAAGGACCCACGCATGAAAAACGCTAACTGAAACTGACCGCGGTTTCCGCTCTGGCCCTGCTGGTCGCTGCCCCTGCCATGGCGCAAGGCGCGCTGATCGGCATCGACGCAATCGACGACACGATCACCGACATCGAGCGTGACGCCAACAAAGACCTGGCCCGCGGCACCGATGCCGAGCGCTTCGGCCCGATGGGCGTTGTTCAGGGCTTTCGCGGCTCGTTCGCGCTGACCGGCTCTGCCGCCACCGGCAACTCCGACACGGCCGAAGTCTCGCTTGGGCGGACGCATCAACTACGGCGTCAACGAGTGGAACCACAGCTTCGGCATCGCCGCCGAATACGGCGAAGCCTCGGGCGTGTCGAACGAAGAGAAGTTCTTTGCCACCTACGAGGGCAGCCGCTACTTCACGCCGGAGTTCTACGTCTATCGGCGTCGGCCGCTACCAGTACGACGGCTTCGCCACCAACGAGCATGACGCCTTCCTTGGCGTTGGCCCCGGCTACCGCATCATCAACACGCCGACGGTCGCATGGCGCGTGCAGGGTGGCCCCGGCGTGCGCTACATCGCAGCAGGCTTCCGGGTGCAGAGACCACCGAAGCCGCGTTCCTGGCCTCGAGCCGCGTCTTCTATGCGCTGACCGACACGGTTTCGCTGACCAACGACACCGACATCCTGGGCTCGGACGTCAACACGATCGTGTCGCAACGACTTCGGCGTGAACTTCAAGGTGTCGGACAACCTGTCGACCCGCGTCAGCTACCGGACCGACTACAACTCGGATCCGGCACCCGGCACCACGGCGACCGACAACACCTTCGGCGTGTCGCTGATCGTCGGCTTCTAAAGTCTGGCGCTACCCTCGTTCAATCCGGGCCGTGTATGTTCGCCTCGGATGCCAGACTGGCCCCGTCACGCAAGTGGCGGGGCTTTTTCTACACCTCAGGATCAATCGGTTGGAGTACATGTTACTGGTTCGTTCGATGTTGGGCCTCATGGTACTCGCTGATTATCGATGCAGCCGAACGGTCAGCTATCTGCAGAATGTCTGGTCACAGCCACGCAAATGCGGGTTTATATATAAGCAATTCTTGTTTCAACAATGCCTTATTTTAATATATATTGAAGACATGACTTGTGGTATTTCGCCCTGTGAGTGACGGGCTGAGCATCGAGGCCTGAAGCGCGCAGTCATTCTATCACTTTGATATCGCTTTCGCGTCGATGTTATGGACCCAGCTGAAGTGACCGGCAGGAACCCTGCTTCCCAGGAAATCAGTACGAGGAAAGCAATCCATGTCGGTTCATCAATCAAAAAAAGTGATCTATGCAGCGCTATTAGGGAACAGCTTGATTGCGGTGTGCAAGTTCATTGCGGCGGGATTCACCGGATCGTCGGCGATGCTTTCCGAAGGCATCCACTCGGTCGTAGAATTCCGGGAACCAGGTGCTCTTGCTTTACGGCATCAAAAAAGCCGCGCGAATGCCTGACGAAAAGCATCCCTTCGGATACGGAATGGAGCTATATTTCTGGACCTTTGTCGTGGCCATACTGATCTTCGCCATCGGATCGGGTCTGTCATTGTATGAAGGCATCAAGCATTTTCTGCATCCCGAACCGATCAATGCACCCGGCTGGAACTATGGCGTTCTGTTGCTCAGCATGGTGTTCGAGGGCGTGGCATGGACCATTGCCTATCGCGAATTCAACAAGATGCGCGGCGACACTCCGATATTCAAGGCGATCCGGCATTCCAAGGATCCCACTGTCTTTACCGTGTTGTTCGAGGATACCGCTGCGATGATCGGCCTGGTCATCGCTTTTGTGGGTGTTGCGGGCAGCCACCTGTACGGGTTGCACTATCTGGATGGGTTGGCCTCGATCGGAATTGGCATCGTCCTTGCCGTTGTTGCAGTCCTTTTGGCTATTGAAAGCAAGGGCTTGCTGATCGGTGAAGGTGCAGATCCGAAAATCGTTACCGAAATTCGTGCCGTGGTCGCAAGGGACAACCGGATAAGCCGGATCAACGAAGTTTTGACCATGCACCTTGGTCCAACAGAAATCCTGCTGAACGCCAGCTTCGACTTTGTGGACGATCTGGAGGCTCGCGACGTCGAGATCGCGATCTCTGAATTCGAGACCGAAATCAAGAAGAGGTTTCCCGAAGTCAGGCGCGTCTTTATCGAGGCGCAAAGCTGGACGGCACATCTGGCGGACAAGTCCAAATCGGGAGCTAAAAGCGAATGAATTCACAAGACATCTATGCAAGTGGGCCCGCAGTAGAAGACGGATTGATCTTTGCCTGCCGGCTGGACGGTGAAGGCTCGGCAAAAATCCTGAACTGGAGAACGGTGGAAGACTGGACAGAGGCGGACGGTCCTGTCTGGGTTCACCTTGACAGATCTTCGGTGCGCGCCCGGCACTGGCTGAATACGCAAAGCGGCCTGACCGCGCCCACCGTCGAGGCGCTGCTGGCCGATGAGACGAGACCCCGCATTTTCCATGGAAGACGCGGATATGTGGCCATTCTGAGAGGCATCAATTTCAATCCCGGTGCCGAGCCCGAAGAGATGGTCTCGCTACGGATGTGGTCCGAGGGCAAGCGCGTTATCACCCTGCGCCAGCGCCGGTTGATGACACCCAGAGTCGTGCTGCATTCCCTGATAGAAACCGGCAATGGCCCGCGAACGATTTCAGAGCTTTTTGAGAAGCTGATCTTCGTTTTGAATGAACGCATGTCCCCGGTAATTGCTGGCTTTGACGAAAAGCTGGACGAGTTGGAGACGAACCTCGACCCTGCCAATGCGAACGAGCAACGCAGGGAACTGTCGGACCTGCGGCAAGAGGCAGTACTGATGCGCCGATACCTGGCGCCGCAGCGCGAAGCGCTGAGTGCCCTTCATCTTGACGCCCCAACATGGCTCGATGATGCCGCGCGCCCGCCATTACGCGAAACTGCCGACCGGTTGACGCGATACGTGGAGGAGTTGGACGCAGCACGAGAGCGGTCAATGATTATCAAGGACGATATCGCGAACCAGCTTTCGGAGTCAGCCAACAGGACGCTCTACGTCCTTGCAATCATCTCGGCGATCTTTTTGCCGTTGGCCTTTTTGACAGGGCTTCTGGGAATAAACGTCGGCGGCATGCCCGGCGTTGACAGCGATTCAGCCTTTTGGATCTTCTGCGGCACGATCGTCGTTCTGCTGATCTTTGAACTGATCCTGTTCAAGCGTCTCAAATGGCTTTGAGCGTCTGTCACCGCTAATCTCGACATTCACCTGAAGGGACTTTCGTCATGGCAAACCATGTAACCGAACAGCCACCCGCGGCCGCAGCGCAATCCGAGACTGTCGAGGGCATCATCAGCGACGTCACTTCGGAAGTTCTGCCTATTATCAGCTATGCGAAAGAGACCGCACACCGACTGGCGGCCCAGTTCTTTTCGCAAGAAGGGCTTTATCAGGTCGGACTGATTGTCATTGCGTTCACGGTGTCCCTGTTGGCAGCGCGATCAGCGAAGCTGTTACTGGCCCGGATCTGGCCAATGACGGACACTGATCGTGTCTTCATGAGCAATGTGCTGATTGTCGTGAAAAGCCTCATTGTTCCCATACTGACCGTCATCCTGTTGTGGATTGGGCTTTCGGCCCTGAAGAGCCTTGGCTTCGGCGCCGATCTTGTGCGCATCGTCGCCAGTCTGTTGCAGGCGTGGATCCTGATCCGCCTGTTTTCGACATTTGTGCGCGATCCGTTCTGGGCGCGGACCTTTGCGTTCATCGCCTGGACGCTCGCCGCGCTCAATATCTTGAAACTGCTTAACCCATTGATCGGAATACTGGACGGCATGGCAATCACGATGGGCGATTCTCGTCTGTCGCTATATCTGATCATCAAGGGTGCGACATTACTTGTACTGCTGGTTTGGTTTGCCTCTCTGATCAGTCGCTTCATCCAGTCCCGACTGGGGCGGTCGCAAAACCTGACACCCTCTGTGAAGTCGCTGATCAATCAGGCCGTCAAGATCGGCCTGTTCTTTGCGGCCGTTATGATTGTGATGAACATCGTCGGCATCGACCTTACGGCCCTTGCCGTCTTTTCCGGTGCATTGGGCGTAGGCATCGGCTTTGGCCTGCAAGCGATCTTTAGCAACCTGGTCTCGGGTATCATCATGCTGCTTGAAGGCAGCATCAAGGTCGGAGATTTCGTCGAGCTTGAATCGGGCTTGAACGGTGAAGTGCGCGAAATCAACACGCGCGCGACGCTGGTAACGACCAACGACAACATCGATATCCTCGTTCCAAACTCCGAGTTCATCAACAACCGAGTGACAAACTGGACGTTGCGGGACAGTTTTCGCCGCCTGCGCATTCCTTTCGGCGTGGCGTATGGAACGGACAAAGAGCTTGTCAAGAAGGCCGCACTGGAGGCCGCAGAGGCGACGCCGCACATGCTGACGGGAAAGTTTGCCAAGCCTGCACAGGTATGGCTAATGAACTTCGGTGAAAGCAGCCTCGATTTCGAACTTGTCGTCTGGTTGAAGCCCGAGGCTGTCAAACGACCAAACTCGGTCATGGCAGATTACAACTGGCAACTTGAGACAGCCTTGACCAAATACGGCATCGAGATTCCGTTTCCGCAGAGAGACCTGCACATTCGTTCGGCAAATCTGCCGATAGATCTGACTGCGGAAACTACGGCGAAGTCAAAATCGAAATCGAAGACTTAGACATCGTACCCGGCTTATGGCTATCGGACCAAACCGTCATGTAGTCCGAAAAATGGCCTTGAATCGTAGTTGAAATTCAAAGCCGCATGTCAAAAAAATCAGACTGCCAGGGCGATCTATCGATATCGCCCTGGCCCATTGATCTAACTGAATCGGTCCGACATATTCCAGTATCTGCGTTTGAACGGCGGCCGCACTGCTCAGACCTGTTTGTACCAGAACGCTGAAGGGCTGCAGGGCAGAACTCTCTGCCCCGCCGCCAACGAGTGCATTGGCACCAAGACCAATCCCGGCGGTGGCTTCGACACCCGCGCCACGCGTAACACCGTCCGAACTGGCGAAGGTGTAGTCGAATGATTTTTTCGAGGTAACGCTCGCACCCCAGCCGCCTTCACCCTTGCACACCAGGGAGCCGGCCTGCAGGTCGGACGCCGCCTCGGCGGGTGCTGGGGCTATGGAAACGGCTGCAAGGCCAAGGGCTACGACTGCAATGAAGCGCTGTACCAGGGGACCGCGGATTTCGGTCGCAGGATGGGCGATATGGCACATTATTTTTTTCATTGATCATCGTCATTCCTTCAAGCCCGGTCGCGGCATCGTCGGCGAGAGGAGCATCGGCAAGGGGGCGGCAAGCACGCAGCCAGGACGCGGAGTTGCAGACTGCGAACACATTCCGGCAACCGCGGCCAAGGCGGCAAGGCGGCTCTTACGGGCGCGCTGGATGATTTCGTTGGCGTTCATGGTGGGGGCTCCTTGTCTTTTGGTATTAAGTGCAGATTTCAGGGTTACGAGGTGCGCATCGCGGCGATCTCTTGCAGGGCAAACGCCAGATCGAGGCGACAGATTTTCCGCCGCTCGCCTATCGTGAGTGCCGCCAATGACGGCTGCGAAGCACGGATGCTGGGCGCAACGTCGGCCTCTTCGTGGCGAACGGGGTGGGCAATGGCAGACACACTTTTTTTGGTTTCCATCGTTGTAGCCTTTCCTGATCCGGGCGCTTCGGCGCCAGACGCACCGGCAGCGCTATGTGCCGATCAAGCGCCATCGGGATCGCCCCGACCAGTCACCTTTGGGTATACGCCCGGCAACCTCAAACCATGGTTTGATGCGGGCGGGTTCTATTTGGCGAACGTGCCATGGCGAATCGCGGCATGTTCAATAAAATCGTTTCATGACAGGTATTTAGGCTAGAAAACGGCCTTCCACCTCTGGTTTGAAAACGCATCGGCCGGTCGGAATCAGAAAGCCGGATCACGCAATTGGCGCATTTTCGTCTCAATCTGTGACTAGGTTGGTCGCATCTGAGAGGAGATTACTATGTCCGGCGTGACCCCCTTCTGCTCGATGCAGGTCATAGCGTTGGCTGGCATTGTCGCATTCGCCCCGATACCCGCGCAGGGCGCGGATGGAGATCGTTCTACCCGGCAGGCTGCCTATCAGCTGGCGCAGCTTGGATATACCGATGTTCTGGTGATGCTCGAACGAACTGGATACCACGTGGTGAAGATGGACAGTACGCTGCTGGGCCGGGTACGCATACTTGCGCGTAACCGCGAGCATCTGCGCGAAGTCATCGTCAGCCGCTCCACGGGAGAGATCAAGCGCGACGTGATTCTGAAGCGCTTCGCAACCAACAACGACGATGCGCAGGCATTGCCCGTGGGTCAGCACGGCAACGTCTCGGCAGGCGCATCGACCGGTAACGGAACGACCGGCGGCACTGTGACTACTAACGCGGGTAACGTCTCGGTCGGCGTGTCAACCGGCGGGGTCTCCGTGGACGCCGGTGGCGTCTCTGCCGGCGTTTCGACTGGTGGGCTGGGCCTTGGCAACTGACGCCACAGCGTTCTTCGCCGAAGACACGGCACCGCTCAAGCCGCCGGCTCGGCGACGTTCCTCCGAAGCCCGGGGCCTGGTCTTGCTGTACGCAGCGGTCGCGCTGCAACTGCTTGGGGCGCTGGTCTTCGTCGGACAGCTCTGGTCCGAAATTCTTGGTCTTCGTACCACGCCAATCCCCTGGGTTTTGCAGGAGTACATCGAGCTTCTGGCCAGTATCGGGCTGGTAATCGGGGTGGTGGTGTCAGGGCTGTTTCTGCACCGCTCGCTGCGCGCGATGCGCTCGATGCGCCGTCAGATCGACGTGGCCTCGGGCAATTTCGAGGCTCACCTGATCAACAGTTTCAACGAATGGTCCCTATCGCCATCAGAACAGCAGGTTGCGATCTACGCAATGAAAGGCTTCTCGAACGCCGAGGTCGCCCAGCTGCGCGGCACGACGGCTGCTACCGTCAAGAGCCAGTTGAATGCTATCTACCGAAAGTCCGGATTTGCGAACCGGCAACAACTGATCTCCTTCCTGGTCGAGGAACTGATGGCGGGCGTGTCGGTATCGGAATGACCGCGTTCGCGGTCGAGACTGTTCACCGCGCAATTCGATTTGTCGCAATAGCGATTACATTCGGCCCTCGCGGGTCGTCTCGTTGCGCCGACAGGTTTTGTCGCGGCCGAACAGCTGCCCGACCCCCGTAGTTTCGACTATTGAGCATGAAGAATTGAATAACCGCATCTTCCGCTGAGCCGCCGTTGATCGCTCAGATTGCCGAATAACCATGATCGAAAGTGTTAAATGACGGGATTGAGCTCGCATCGGAGTTGGCGAATACCTGCTGCGCGCTCTCGCGGAAATTGCCCGGCTGTACCGCGGCACTAACCGACGCACACTGCAGTTTGCGGATCGGTCGATTGCGCAGGCCGAAGTAACCTAGGAGTGCCATTTGCCAAGGTCCCTGACTCGCTGCATTTTTGTTGCAACCGATCCATAGGCGACGATCTGCATTCACTCGACGGCTGCAAGGCATAGTCCGGCCAGATCCCGGTTGTGAGCTTTTGCGGGTGCATCGACCGGCGATGGGGAAATCGCCGGCCGGACTCGACCCTGAACTCATGCCGACCGCTACCCAGTCTAATTTCAAAGCAACCCAAAGAACTTAAGTGCGATCTCCCTGAGAGTACCTGATCTCCAATTGTGAAAATGCCGCAATCTTCCCGCAGGTTTTCATCAAATTGGCCCAATTTTAGACAAATAACTGGAAACAATGGATGTCATGACCCGCTGTCTGACTTCGATTGGTTGGCGGTTTGATCCAGAGAACGAAAGGCCTGAATCAATATGATAAGACAAGCCAAGACTGCCGCCTGCACCGCTGCAATCGTGTTGGGCATTGCGTCAACCGCATTCGCGGCGACCGCGACGTCGAACCTAACAGTCACCGCCATCGTTGCCGACACTTGCGTTGTCTCCGCCACTGCGTTGGCCTTCGCAACGCTCGATGCGTCTGGGTCGACCAACGAGGTGACGCCCGGTGCTATCACCCTGACCTGCACGTCGAACAAGACCGGCGTAACTGTCGCGCTTGGCGGCGGTGCAAACGAGGATTCTGGCCAGCGCCGGATGAGCGACGGGTTGGGAAGCTTCGTTCCCTACAACCTGCATTCCGACAGCGTGCATGCGAATGCGGTCGCGGTTGGCGAGGAAATATTCAATGACGACATAACGGCCGCCACGCCAGAGATCATCGATGTCTACGGACAGGTGCCAGCGGGCAGCTACAGTGCCGGTTCGTTTACCGACACCGTGCTAATCACGGTGAACTACTAATGCGCCGCGTCCGAACCGCCGCGAAGGCGGGGTTGAAGCTGCTTGCAGCTTCGGCTCTGTCCGCCGCCGCCCTGTCCGCCGCGCCGGCGCCAGGCCACGCAGAGTCGATTTCCGTGGCGCCGACGCGGCTGACCGTCGCTGGTGGCGGCAAGCAATCGACTTTGACCGTAAAAGCCGGCGGCGCCCGCCAGTCGGTGGTTCAGGTCCGCGTCTTCAAGTGGAAGGAAAACCGCCCCGCCAACGAACTGCGACCGACCAAGGACGTGGTTGTCAGCCCTCCGATCAGCCGCCTTGGCCCGCGGCAGGAGCTGACGGTACGTGTGGTTCGGACTGCACGGAAGGCGGTGCGGGGCCGCGAATGCTACCGTGTTTTGGTGGACCGTCTGCCGAACGGCCCGGACAGCGACCAGATGATCGCACTTCGCATCCGGCATTCTGTTCCGCTCTGCTTCACGGGGTAACGCAGAATAGATCTCGGTCTGGTCGGTGGGGTAATCGCTTGTGAGACTTGCAACCCTGACATTGATCTCGTCTCTCGGGATCCTGAGCAGCGTATCACCCGTCATGGTGCAGACGCTGATCGACGGGTTGCCGGTCAACATCGACATCGCCCAGGCCGATGGTGAAATCGCGCTTTATCTGGAGGTATTCATCAATGGCGAACCGACCGAGTTGATCGGTGAGTTCGCGCAGGACCCGGTCAGCGGCGATCTGAGTGTCGAAGCTGGCGAATGGAAAGACCTTGGCCTGAAGCCTCCGCGCGGCTCGGGCAATCGCATCGTTCTGGGCGAACTTGACGACATCACCTACATCTACGACGCGACCACGCAAACCCTAGGGATCACGGCGCGCGATTCCGCCTTGCTGCCGACGGTAATTTCGGCCAATCGCAGGCAGATTGAAACCGAGACCGAGCAAAGCGGCGGCGCGGTTTTGAATTACGATTTGTCTACCACGTTTGGCACGACTACAGCCGACCCGACCTTCGGCTATCAATCTACGTATCTGGGGCTGGAAACCTGGGTCTTCGGGCCCTCGGTCCGGCTTTCCAACACGGCGAACATTTCCCACAGCACCAACCGTTCTGCCGAATATCTGCGTCTGAACACCACCTACGAATTCACCGCGCCCAAATCCGCGCTGACCGTGTCGGCAGGAGATTTTGTCAGTTCGTCGCTGCGTTGGGGACGGTCGATCCGGATGGCAGGCGCACAACTGCGCCGCGACTTCAGCTTGCGGCGCGACCTCGTGACCGAGCCGCTCTTGTCCTTCGGCGGGGCCGCGGCGGTGCCCAGCACCGTCGATGTCTTCATTGACAACAACCGGGTTTTTTCGGGCCGCACAACGCAAGGACCCTTCCAGTTCGAAGACATTCCCATCGTCGACGGCTCGGGCGAGGCGGTCGTCGTCATCCGGGACGAGGCCGGGCGCGTATCCGAACGTCGCGTCGAATTCTTCGCTTCGCGCAACCTTCTGAAACAGGGCGTCTGGGATTTTTCGTTCGAGGGTGGCTTCGCACGTGAAGCCTATGGCCAAGAAAGCACGCAGTACAATTCCGATGGCGTCTTTTCCACCAGCGCTAGATACGGCGTCACAAACAAACTGACCTTCAATGGCCATGTCGAGGGCAAGTCCGACCTTTTCATGATTGGTCTCGGCGCCGATTTCGTCGTTGCAAACCGTGCCGAGGTTTCGTTTGCGGTAGCCCGAAGCAGCTACCGCGGGCGCGATGGCACCATGACGTTCGGCGCGCTGAGAACTTCGTTCGGCCGCTTCGATATCGAGGCGAGCGCCTTGCGCAGCACCGATGATTTCGCCGACCTGGCCTATGCCACGGCCGTTGATTTTCTACCCCCAGCAACGCTTGCCGGAGATGCGTCACTGCTGGAATTCCCGCGTGCGCAGGACATCATAAGCCTCAGCGCGCCGCTTTGGGACGATCAGACCCGGTTCGGCATCAACTACGTGCGTGCCGAGCGTGCAAGCGGATCTGACGAGGTGGTTTCGATCAACTATTCGGGCATGCTGCCGTGGCGTGAGGCATCCGTCAGTATCTCGGCTTCTTACGATCTCGAGGCTTCCGACCCAAGAATGTCGGCCTATCTGACGATTCCGCTAGGTTCTGACCGTTTCGTGCAGGCAAATGCCGCGGTCAACCGCAACGCAGGCAACAGCCGGTCGGTGTCCTTTGCACATGCACTTGGCGACAAGCCCGGCGACCACGGATATTCCGGCCAGATCGATTTCAACGAAGGTGCGCCCGACTGGCAGACATCGGCCTTTCTTCGCACGCGCTATGGCCGCGCCGAGGCCGCAGTTCGCCGAACAGACACCAATACATCGACACGCGCGCGGTTCCAGGGTGGTGTGGTCTTTGCAGGCGGTCAGTTCGCAGCTGGCCCGCAGGTACACGACAGCTTCGCAATTGTGAACGCAGGTCAACCTGACACGCCTGTGCTTTTCCAGAACCGTGAAATCACCCGGACAGGTCGTAGCGGCCGCGCCCTGGTGACCGGACTTGCAAGTTATCAAAGCAATCGTATTTCGATCGACACCGAGCTGGCTTCCACGGGCGTCGCCTTTGGCGTGACCGCGCAGGATGTCGTGCCGGAACGCGGCTCGGGCGTGCTGGTGGCGTTCGAAGGCACCGATACTAACGGCGCAGCACTGGTCGAGTTTTTGGACGCCAATGGCCGTCCACTTCCGGTCGGATCGACCGTCCGCCATTCCAGAGAGGACTTCGTGATCGGCTATGACGGGATGGCCTATCTTTCTTCTTTGAAAGAAAAGAACACCGTCAGAATTGATCTGCCGTCAGGCACCTGCCGGGCCACGTTCGCATTTTCTCCCGGGTCCGATCTACAAAGCACAGTTGCGGGGGTTGTATGCCGCTGAACCCCGTCAAAATGCTGCTTTGGACGTTTCTTCAGGTGTTTGCCGCCGGGTTGGCCGATGCCGCGACCTGCACCGCGTCGATGAGCGACATCAATTTCGGTTCGATCAGCGTGCGCGCCGGCGTGAACAATGCGACGTCGGGCACCCTTCAGATCGATTGCAGTGGCGCTGCGGTGTCTGCCATCGGCGCCTGCATTCGGTTTGGGCCCGGCAGTGGTGGCGCGGCAGTGGGTAATTCGCCGCGCTACATGCGGCGGGCTGATACAGCCAAGCTGAACTACGAACTGCGCGCAACCGGCAACGGCCCCGCGCATGCCACCTGGAACGAAGCCTTCGTACTGATCCCGGTCGTGCTCGGCTCTGGCAGCGCCGCAGTAACGGTCTACGCTGACGTGACATCCTCCGGCGTGTCGGTCGGAACCGGCCTATACGCGTCAACCTTCGCGGGCGCCTCGAACGCCTCCGTCGAGTACAATGTCCCCAACTGCACCTCAAGCGGGCCGTTGGCGGTGCCAAACGCCTTCACCGTCTCTGCCGATGTTCAGTCGAGCTGCGAGGTCGACGCCGCCGCGCTCGATTTCGGATCGATCCCGCATGCGATCACCGCTCCAGTGGACCGCGAAACCGATCTCAGCGTCCGTTGCACCGCCAGCACGGCGTACTCGATCCGGCTGGATAACGGCATGGGTGCGGGCGCCAGCGGACCTGCCGACCGGCGCATGAGCTTTGGCCTCAACACGATCCGCTATGGTCTTTACCAGAACAGCTCTCGAACAACGCCTTGGGGCGATACTCTGTCCAACGATCTCGAAGGCACTGGCGCAGGCACGGATCAGACCTACACGATCTACGGACGCATCCATGCGGGCCAAAACCTAGTTGCGGGTATCTATTCCGACGCGGTGATCATAACGGTTGAGTATGACTGATATGCAGGAAGACCAATCAGCAGGTGCGGAGACCTGCTCAACCTAGGCTGGAGCCACCTCAAGGAATGGCGCACAACTATGCCGGCCTTGGGCTTTCGAGGGAACGTTGCTGATATCGTCCGCCAAACGCCATCCTCCCGGACGCTCCTTTCCGCCAGAGCACAAACTGTTCGATTTTGTCATTCGCCAGAGCAGTAAACGAGGCCACCTCTTCCCGATTCTTGAATGTCAAAACCAAACGCGGCGTATGGGCGGTCCGGTTTCTGCCGACATCGACACGGTTGAATGACCGGATTGGGATAATCCGCTGCACCGCCGCATCATCGGTGCTGCAAGTCCAAAGGTCAGCTTGATCTTTCTGCGCTTGCGTTCGCAGCAGTTGCACGGGTCTGCTCAGTCCCGCACTCCTGTCAAATGACATCAGAAAATGCTGCGCAGTACATGAGTGTCCGCTGTGGGTAAGCTGCGATGCGGCACTCCTGGGTTGGTTGGACGGCAACTTTGGGCTGTGACCGTTGGTGTAGATTGCATAGTTTGCCCCGTACTTTATGCACGGCCGCATAACCGGTTTGAGCCCGAAGGGGGGCGTTCGATGCACCTAGTCGCAAGACGAGATTGCGTGGAGCGTCAGCCTCACATCTGCCGTTCTTTGCATCCCGCATGAAGGACCGGAAAGGTCCGGAACTCAATCTATCGAGGCTTAATTCCTGTGCTGCAAGTTTCGGGATTCGACCCGCACAGCCTTTATTTTCAGTCATCGATTGATGTCGGCACCAACGGGATGGTTCATGGTGGGCTAGGAAGAAGTTATTTCGCCCCATTTGAAAGCCGTGCGCGGGCTAAGGACAGGTCCTAGTTGGATCGTCCTTAATCATTGCACATATGATCCTCTTGCCTTTGGTCTGACCATATCGCTTTAAAACGCCCTGCTCGAATGCACGCCATTTTGCCTGGCTGTCCTGAACGGCCGCGGTCACCGCACGTGCAAAATTGGCATTGCCCGCCGCTCTCGGCGTCTTCCCCTTGCCGACTGAACCCCTGGACACATTGATTGAACCCTTGTCCTTGTTCAGATCTTCATGGCGCACCTGACTGTCGCAATGCCTCGATTCCGGAACACCTTCGAAACACCCTGTGATCAACTTCGCCGGAAAAGACGCGTTGCGTTTGTTGATCCAGGGAGACGGTCCACTTTTGCCCAGCCCCGGGGGGTGCTTGACACTCACCGGTGCGTTCGGATTTTCGTCCGACCAGTTCGAATGTGAATAGAAATCCTGGCTCGCGTGAAGTGCCAGTCCGAGATTTGCGAGAACATTGCATTTGGCTCGACCCGGTTTGCCATTGTAGACGCAGGGGATGATGGTCGGAATCTGCGACACATCGATCATGCCTCTGCCGTCCAAGAGTGCGCCAGCATTCGCGATTGCTGTGTCGATGTTCTGGAATATCCACTTGCGGCAGGAGGTCAGGACCGCCTTTGCGTTTGCCTGGCTGTTTGGGTACCCAGCCACCGGCAGGAAATCACCGTTGTCGCAATGGGCAAAGCTTGATCCGTTCATACTCAGCCCGCGATCGGGCCGGTCCGGTGCGCCCACGGCACCGAACGAACCTCTCTTGCCGGCGATCTCGTCCAATGTTTTCGCCTCGAACCCGAACCCTCTCAGCGCAAGACGGGTTATCTTTTCATGCTCGGCGGATTGCCCCAACCCGTTAACTGTGCCGAACGCATGAACGATCGGCGCCTGCAACTGACCGCCTGCAATCAGAATTAATGTAGTTGCCAGCCGTATTCTTTTTGTTTTGAAAATCTCCACCAACATTCCCCATTTTTTTCCGTCAGCCTGTATGGCATACGAAAAGTGCTGTTCAAGTATTTCTATTCGATGTCGGAGGCTGGAGTCTTGCTCGATGCCACGCCACCAATCTCCGGTTTTGTCCGCATCTGCGACATCGAACATTCGCGCGGCGAACGGCAGGATTGAAGTCCGGCGATTGAGCGCACCGGGAAAGTCCGGTTTGGGGAAAACCGCTGCGGCGCGGAACGCGACTTGGCGCAGTTGTGAGGTCGGGACTGCGATCTCCGTATCATTCTCGACGCACACGTGTGGATCCGCTTTGTCCGCAGTGCGCCGCGAGGGGCAATTTGGGCCAAGGGCTGGGTAGCTGAACTAGTTGGCGGGAAGCGGCAGAGACAGACGGAAGCAATAATTCGGCTCCATCTCAATAGCTACCTTGCCTGACCACTTCGACTCGACCAGCTGACGGATCAATTTGGTGCCAAAGCCGGTACTTGATGCTGCAGCGGTCGTCTGACGTTCGCAGTCCCGCCATGTCAGCGCGAACTCCGGTTTGTCCGCCTGTGTCTCTATCGCCCAACTCAGCGCTACCTGCCCTTCGTCGCAAGAGAACGCTCCATACTTGCTGGAATTGGTCGCCAATTCGTGCAGCACGAGACCAAGGTCGAAACACAGATCAGCCGACAGTACCACGTCGCGACCGCTGACCTCGATACGGTCTTGGAACGGCTCCAGAGTTTGTGCCGCCAGTTCCCTTACGCTGGATTTGGTCCAGCCGTCATTGCTGATCAGCAGATTGGACTTCGACATTTGCGCCAAACGTACCTGGAACTTCGCCTTGGCCTCAGTCAGGTCTTCGCAACTACGCACGGTCTGATTGAAAATTGAGGTGACAAATTGCAGCATGTTGCCGGACCGATGCGCGATCTCGCGCACCATTAGCGTTTGGCGCTTGCCGGACTCGTGATGGCGGTGGCAACTGGCGATCAGATTTGCGACCGTCACCAGAAACGCAACCTGGCTTTCGTCAAATTCTCGCACACGGGTGTCGTGCACGCCGATAACACCGAAGGGCCGTGTGCCGGGGCCGGGTATCGTCACGCTCATACCGCTTCGCACATCGTGATCATGTAACAGCGGCGGGCCGTCGAACCGCGTCTCGATCCGCAAGTCAGGAACCACAACCGGTCCCTCCACCGACAGTGTATAGCCTGCCTGCGAGGCCAGTTCGACGCCGACGCTGGCTTTCCCCACCAGCCCTTCCTTCCAACCGACACCGGCAGCCAACCACAGATGATCGGCTTGGTCTGCAAAAGGCAGGATTTTGGCCAGCGGCAGTTCTAGAACTTCTGCCACCCGCGCGATGGTCTGGTCCATGAACTCTTGGAATGAAACATGCGTCAGAGCCAGGGCGCCGATCTGCGTCAGTGCCTTTTGTTGCTCCAATTGCCGCGTCTTGTCCCGTGCTTCTTGCAACTCCGAAGATATGTCGCGCGAGATAACGAGGTATCCGGTCGCCGCTCCGTCCGCATCGCTGATTAGTGAAAGCATCTCATCCCAGGTTGTCAATTTACCAGACCTGTTGACAAAATCAGCGGTGAACCGGCCAGAGCCGGTGCACCGCGCTGACTCGGCCGCGGCCAGCGCCGCATCGCGGTCGGTGCGCTGCCAGAAATCGAAATAGTTTAATCCCTGAGCCTCTTCAGGACTGCTCAATTCCAGGCTGGCGCATCCGCAAGGGTTGATCGAGCGAAGAGTCCCGTCGAGTTCTAGCAGCTTGATGCAGTCCTTGCTGTTGCGCAGGATCGACGCGGTAAGTTGTTCACTTGTATCGCGCGCATGCTCGATCGCGCGCAATTCGGTGATGTCGTTAAGCGTATTGATCGCTCCTATCATCTGTCCGGCATCGTCGCGGATTGGCTGAGGTGATACCAACACGTGCTTGAGCTCGCCGTCAGCCCGTTCCACGATGATCTCGCGGTTGCTAATCGGCTCGCCGGTTTTCAGGCAAACGGCCATCGGGCAGTTTTCATGGGCCATTAACGTACCGTCCAGAGATCGTATCTGAAAAGACCCGCACCAAAGGTTAACTCCGACCTCTGGCGCGTTGCCCCAAAGTTCGGCGGCGGCGGGGTTATAATAGGTGATGATGCCGTTGCGATCTGTCGTGTATACTGCGCAGGCCATTGCATCGAGCAGCGGGCGCGAAAACTCGAGCCCACCTCGGTCGGTCAAATTCCTTACGGTGTTGGTGGACATGGCCAAGGGTCCCTTCTCTGTGCGCGGCGCTTCGAGAACTAGAGATAATCTATTTTTCCGACAATATGCTTCCCTGAAAACCGAATTCAATGGACATGTCGTTGCCTTGCACACGACGGCTTATGTGGCCCCGACCCATTTAGCGGATGACGGCGCCTCGCAATTTGTTTTGCTGCTTCAAGGCAACGGAAAAATGCGTTCCATCGCAAGGTCGATCAAATCCGTCTAACTTGGCTCAGGCCTTATGCGATCCCAACGGCGCTGAATTAATCAAGTCAAATGAGTCCCGAACAGTCTTCCCTAGACTAATGCATTTCTAGGTGCAGCAGAAGCCAGTTTGCATCCGTCTGCTCAAAATTGGATATGCATTCCTCTTGCCCAAATACCTTGAATTGATTGGCTACATCGGCCCTGAATGTCCACGCGGCCGTCATAGAACGAATGACAGTGATGCGCCTTGCAAGCGGCAGCAAAGCGAGAGCCGAAGTGCAGCACTGGATGGCCCATTGAAGGTCCGTTTTGGGCCTCTGGCACAGGTTGCGGTAAATCGAGCCTGATTGCCCTTTGTGTCTAACTGGGCGGTTTGACTTCGCGGTGCACTTCCCATTTCTTCTCCGCGTCTGGGACAGATGGCGCGCTGTATCCCGCGAGTGCAAATGGGCCAGCCGGCGACAAGCCGTTGACGGCGACGAACTCGCCAATGGCGCGTTCTGCCGCGTCGATGGATGCCTGCGCTTTCGGTCCGGTGAACCCGGCCACCACGACATAGCGTTCCGGTACCTGCACCAATACAACGCGGTCGTCAGCGGGCGCTGGCAGAGTGTCCATCGTCCATTTTGACGGCATCGTGAACCGCACGGTGAAGACGCCGTCGTCAGAGGGTGCGGTCGTCACCGGTGCGGTCATGGCGATCTTGTCACCTTCGCCGCCGCGCAGGCTGCCACGGTCGGCGACAGGGGCGGTGGTCACGGGTGCGGTCATTTCGATCCTTTCACCGGGACGATTGTTGCCGAAGATGTAGTTGGCCAGCGGCATGAAGCCCATCGACCCAGCGGCATCGGTATCGTCGGCGGCGACCCGCACCTCGGCCGCAATCATCGGCGCGTAACGGCGCAATTCGGCCGCCTCTCCCGACAGAGTGACCTCGAATTTCGGACCTTCGATTTCGTCAGCGGCCATGGCTGCGCTCCCTACGATAGAAATGGCAATTGCGACGGTGCAAAGCAGAGCGGTGGGTTTCATCCAACAGTTCCCTTTCAGCCTGTCTTCCTCAGCAACAACTCTTCATACGATGCGACAAGGGAAACGGATCGAACTCACTTCGAGCTCTTGATCTTTGGTGATGAAGGTCTGGTCAGCCCAAAGCACGATGCGCCACTGCAGTGTTGTTGACCAAGTATCTACAAATCTCCTTGTATTGGACGTATTGTTGACGGTTTCGAGAGACAGGGTTCGGCTAGGAGAACCCAATGACGATCTCGATCTACGGCGCCCTTCGGTCGGATACGACCATGACTGACCAAATTGCTACCTACGGGACGGTAGGTAGCACGTTTCAGATCAATTCCTACAGCCAGCTGACCTTTGAAGACGGTGCCGACCCGACGGTTATTGCCGGCGACTCTATCACGAATGAAACACCGAATGATCCCACGCAAACTATGGCTGGGAACGCAATCGCCTGGGACTATACGATCACTGTCACCGACGGTACAACGACTTACGAGATCGGCCTGGTTGACTACGATTTGGATGGCGATGGCTCATTTGATTGGCCGGGCGCCGAACAGGGGTACTTCATAGCGTTCATCGGAAGCGTGCCGCCGCTTGGGACAACGCTTACTATCACGACAATCTCAAACAATGGCGTCTCCATTCCCGTCGACACCGTTGTACCTTGTTTCACTAAAGGAACGTTGATCGCAACACCGTCAGGGTCCATCCCAATTCAAGACATGAAAAAGGGCGATCAGGTGTTGACCCTGGACCGTGGCTCCCAAACCGTTCGGTGGATCGGATCACGCAAGCTCAATAGGATCGATCTCGCACGGACCCCGAAACTTCGACCGATCTGCATAGCCGCGGGGTCCTTGGGCTGCGGCCTGCCGAAACGCGATCTCAGCGTATCCCCGCAACACCGCATGTTACTCCGGTCCACGATCTCTGATCGGATGTTCGGTGAGCACGAGGTCTTGTTGCCCGCCGTCAAGCTTGTCGGGCTTCCGGGGATCACCGTCGATAGCGCTGCTCGTTCCGTGGAGTACTTCCATGTCCTGCTCGATCGCCACGAGGTCGTGTTTGCCGAGGGTGCGCCCGCGGAAAGCCTGTTCACCGGACCCGAGGCGATCAAGAGCGTCGGCGCCGCCGCGATGGTGGAGATTACGGCCCTGTTTCCCGAAATTGGCACGGCAGAGCATGAGCCTGTTCTGGCTCGCAGCGTGCCAGAGAAGGGCCGTTACATGAAGCAGCTTGTCTCGCGGCATCTAAAGAACCACAAACCCCTTATTGCAGCCTCGTATGGGAAGCTGCCAAACGTTAAGTGCGGCAAGATACCTGCGTCGCCGACAGCTTAGAACACCGCAGCCGCCCGAAAGATCGGCCTTCTGACCTCGGCTTCGTCCTCATCTGCGCCGCAAGTGTAAAGGTCCGCCTGGCCCGCACTGCGGACCTTGATACATCGCTTGGCGAACGGTCGGAGACCGGGACAAAGCGGGCTTTCCCCTTGCGCACTTAATTGGCTGCAATATGCGCCTTATGTCTGCTGACAAAACCGGAAGAGGAGGCGTTCGGGTATCGTTTTTCTTGCTGCTCCACCTGCATTTGGGCGATCCAAAGGATCCGCCGCGTATCCTCGGATGTGAAGCGGCGCTTAAACCGAAACCCCCGCCATCAAATCTGACCGCGCGACGCTTCCCTTGTCTCCGGACAGCGTGACCGCCCCGCGGCGCAGCACGACGAAGCGGTCGGCCAGTTCGTAGGCGAAGTCGAAATACTGCTCGACCAGGATGATTGCCATGTCGCCGCGGTCGCGCAGCATGGCGATGACGCGGCCGATCTGCTGGATGATGTTGGGCTGGATGCCCTCGGTCGGCTCGTCCAGCAGCAGACAGCTTGGGCCGGGTGATCAGCGCGCGGGCGATGGCCAGTTGCTGCTGCTGCCCGCCCGACAGGTCGCCGCCGCGCCGGGCTCGCATCTCGTGCAGCACCGGAAACAGATCGAAGATGTCGATCGGGAATGACCCGTTCGCCGCGCGGCAGGCAGCTGAACCCGGTTTCCAGGTTTTCCTGCACGCGTCAGCAGCGGGAATATTTCGCGCCCCTGCGGCACATAGCCAACGCCAAGCCGCGCCAGCGCATTGGCCGGCAGCACGCCCAGCGGCCGGCCGTCCAGCGTCACCTCGCCGCCCGAGCGCGGATGACTGCCGGAGATCGCCTTCATCAGGCTGGTCTTGCCGACACCGTTGGTGCCCATGACGCAGGTCACCTGCGCCCTTGCCGGCCTCCAGCGACACGTCGTGCAGGATTTGCGAGTGGCCGTAGTGCAGGGTCAGGTTCTTGACGGTCAGCATGGTTCAGCGCCCCAGATAGACGTCGATGACGTCCTGGTTGGCGGTGACATGGTCGAGGCTGCCCTCGGCCAGCACCGCGCCCTTCGTGCAGCACCGTGACCCGGCAGTTCAGGCGGCGCACGAATTCCATGTCATGCTCGACCACCACCACCGCGCGGGTCTTGGCGGCCTCGACCAGGATGGCGGTGGTGTGCTCGCGTTCTTCGGGGGTCATGCCGGCGGCGGGTTCGTCGACCAGCAGCAGGCGCGGCTCCTGCGCCAGCAGCATGCCGATCTCCAGCCATTGCTTCTGGCCGTGGCTCAACTCGCCCGCCTTGCGCGGCAGCGCTGGTTCCAGCCCGATCTCCGCGGCCAGTTCGGCGACGCGGTCAAGGTCGGCCTTCGACGGCCGGTAGAGCAGCACCGCCAGCGGTCCGCGCGGCTTTTTCAGCGCCAGCAGCAGGTTGTCGGCGACCGACTGATCCTCGAACACGGTGGGCTTCTGGAACTTGCGCCCGATGCCCGCGCGCGCGATCTGCGCCTCGTTCATGCCCAAGCAGCGATATGCTTCTGTCGCCCCAGATCACGCGCCCCTCGTCGGGCCGGGTCTTGCCGGTGACGATGTCCATGAACGTGGTCTTGCCCGCCCCGTTCGGCCCGATGATGGCGCGCAGTTCGGCCTCGGCGATCTGGAACGACAGGTTGTTGATCGCGCGGAACCCGTCGAACGTGACCGAGACGCCGGAAACCTCCAGCAGCGTGCTCATTCGGCGGCCTCCCGTTCCCGCAACGCGCCCTGATCGGGGCCAAGGTCGGCGCCATGGCGGTCGGGGCTGCGCCGCTCGGTCCACAGGTCGACCAGCCCGCCAAGGCCTTTGGGCGCAAACAGCGTGACCCGCACAAAGGACAGGCCCAGCAGGACCAGCCACCAGTCGACCCATTTGATCGTGTAAAAGCCCAGCGGTATGTCCGGCGCCTGCCCGCCGGTGAACCAGCTGGAGACCAGGCTGACGAACGCCGCGCCGATCACCGCGCCGTAAAGCCGCCCGCGCCCGCCGATGGCGACCCAGACCGCCAGGTAGATCGAGGCGATGGGCGCGATTTCGGCCGGGTTGATGATGCCCGCCTGCGGATAATACAGCGCGCCGGCGATCCCGGCGATGCAGGCGGTCAGGGTGAAGATCGTCAGCTTGTAGGTCTCGACCGAATAGCCCAGAAACCGCACCCGCGCCTCGTTGTCGCGGATGCCGCGGATGACCGAGCCGAACTTTCCCGCGACGATCCAGGCCGACAGCAGATAGCCCAGACCCAGCGCGAGGGCCGAGGCCCAGAGGAACCAGATCGAGATGAGCGATTGCGGCGCGTCAACGCCCGGCAGGTTCTGCAGGCCGGAAAGGCCGTTGTTGCCGCGCAACCCGCTGTCGTTCTGGAACAGGTACAGCGCCAGCGCCAGCGTCATCGCCTGGGTCAGGATCGACAGGTAGACGTCCGGCCACGCGGCTGCGAAACGCCAGCCAGCCGAACACCAGCGCCAGCATGCCCGGCACCAGCACCACCAGCGCCAGTTGCAGCGTCAGCGAGTCGGCGAAGCTCCAGACCAGCGGGAACTCGTTCGAGCCGACAACGCCGAAGATCTGGGTGCCGATGCCGTCGACGATTTCCTGCGGCGTGGGCGGGATCGGCGCCTCGGCCAGCGCGCCCGCGACGATGTCGCGGGTGCGTTCGTACATCAGCCACATGCCGATCATGTAGCCGCCCAGGCCGAAGAAGGCGAAATGGCCGAGGCTGAGGATGCCGCAATAGCCCCAGACCAGATCCATCGCGATGGCGACCAGCGCCAGGCACAGCGTCTTGCCCAGCGATCTTGACGAAGGAGGTCGAGATCAGGCCGGTGCCGTAGGCCTCGCTGGAAGATCGGTGACGGCGAGCGTGAACAGCGCCAGCAGCGACAGGAAGATCAGGACCGACGGGTTGCGGGCAATGAAAGAGCGCTGCATTGAAGTCGCGCCTCCCCGGGCGGCGGCTTTACCCCCACCCGGGGCCGGGAGCGGCCCTGGTTTTTAATGGCACGCTGCTGCAAGGCTCAGTCCCCCGCCGCCCGGCCCTTGAGCGCGACGATGCCGCGCGGCCGGAACTGGATGAAGATGATGATGAAGACGATCATGAAGGTCTGCGCGGCCAGCGTGTTCGACGGGTTGAACCACTCGATCCCCTTTTGCAGAAAGCCGATCATCGCCGCCCCGGCCAGCGTGCCCCAGATGTTGCCGACGCCGCCGACGACCACGGTCATGAAGCTTTGCACGATGTAGTCGCTGCCCAGTTCCGACGTGACCTTGGCGAACAGGCCGATGGCGACGCCGGCGACCCCGGCGATGCCCGAGCCAAGCCCGAAGGTCAGCATGTTCACCCGGTCCGGGTTGATCCCCATGCAGGCCGCCATGCGCGGGTTCTGCGTGACCGCGCGGGTTTCCAGCCCCAGCCGGGTGCGCCTCATGATGAACAGGAACACGCCCAGAAAGAACAGCGCCAGCACGAAGATCGCGATGCGGATATAGCTGATCGCCACCACGTCGTTCAGCACCCAGGCCCCGTCCAGCCAGCCCGGCGCGGTCAGCGGCCGGGCCTGGGTGCCGAAGATGTTCTTGGCCAGCTGCTGCAGCGCGATCGAGATGCCGAAGGTCGCCAGCAGCGTCTCCAGCGGGCGGTTGTACAGCCAGCGGATCACCAGCCGCTCCATCGCGACGCCGGCGGCGAAGGTCACGGCAAAGGCCAGCGGGATCGCGACGGCGATCGAGACGGTGTGGTTCGGCACCAATTGCTGCACGACGTAGCCGGTGTAGGCGCCCATCATGATGAACTCGCCATGCGCCATGTTGATGACGCCCATGACGCCGAAGGTGATGGCAAGGCCGATGGCGGCGAGGAAATAGATCGAGGCCAGCGACAGCGCGTCGAGCGTCAGGTCGACCGCCTGATTGATGCCGACGCGGGTGGTGATGCGCGTCAGCGCTTGCTGGCGGCGTCGGTGACCGCTGGCGACGGCTCGAGGTAGACCTCGGCGAAGTGGTGGTCGGCGAGGATAGCGGTCGATCTCGTCCTCGGTGACGGCGGGCTCGGCACAGGCCCGCGTGCGACCAGCGCTTCATAGGCTTCGGTCCGCGCCGCCTGCGTGTTCAGCTTGGCAACGGCAATACCGCCGACGCGGCCGTCGACGATGTTTTCGGCCAGAACGTTGCGCAGGTCGTCACGCGAGATCAGCGCGGGCGCATCAGCCGCCGCGACCAGCAGGTCATAGGCGGCTCTCGCTGGCAGATGCGTCGCTGCCCGGCGTCAAGCGCGGGACTTGATGTTCAGGTGCTCGGGGATCGCCGCTGGAAACACCTGCAGCCGGGTCCGCAGGATCGGGTTCAGCGTGGCGCGCACGTCGAGGCCGAGACTCCGCCGACATCTCCTCGATGGCTGCGATCGCGCGGCCTCGGTCGGCGTCGTAGGCCATGGTCAGCAACCGCTCCAGCCGCGTCTTCTTGGCCAGCAGCGCGGGGTCGGTTTCGCCGTCGATCGAGGCGCGCAGCGGGCGCAAGCGCCTCGGCGTTCGGGTTGCGCTCAAGCGAGGTCAGCGCAGCCAGGCGGTTGGCCGGGATCCGGGTCGGACAGCTGAAACTGCACCAGCGCGGTGGCGATCAGCGCGCGAATGCCGCTGTTCGGTTTGATCTGCTCGAGGTCGGACTTGTCCGCCTCGCCGACCTGCGCGCCGGTGTCGAAATCGAACAAGACATAGGCGTCGCCGGCATTTCTCGGCGCGAAAGAACAGCCCGTCCGCCTTGCGCTGCCACATGTCCTTGGCCTGCCAGGCCTCCAGCACCGCCTGCGCCTGCGGCAGCCCGCTTGACGCCACGGCGTCGATGGCCGGGCCGATGGTCGTGCGGGAGCTTTTCAGGATCAGCGTCGCGGTGCTCTTGCAGGATCGCCTGCACCGGGCCGGTCTGGGCCCAGGCGGCAGCCTGCAGACCGACAAGCAGAAAGAATGGCGATGAAAGCGCGCTTGCATGCTCAGGTGCTCCGGGGGATTGAGGGACCAGAGAGGGCGCACCCTCTCCGGCTGTTTTCAGGGGATCAGTAGTTCGACAGCGTCTGCACGCAGGTCTTGGTCTCGGTGTTGTACATGCCGCAGCCAAGGTCCTTCCAATCCGAGGTCAGCACCGCCGATTCCGGCAGGAAATCGGTCCAGGCGTCGCCGGGGACCTCTTCGGTCTGGCTGATGATGTCGAACTGGCCGTCGTCCTGGATTTCGCCGATCAGCACCGGCTTGGCCAGATGGTGGTTTGGCAGCATCACCGCGGTGCCGCCGGTCAGGTTCGGGAATTCCTGGCCGTACATCGCCGCGCGCACCGCATCGACATCGGTGGTGCCCGCCTCTGTCGCCGCGTTCACCCACATGTTGAAGCCGATGTAATGCGCCTCCATCGGGTCGTTGGTGACGCGCTCTTCGCCCATCAGCTCTTTCCAGGTGGCGATGAAGGCTTCGTTCGCCTCGCTTTCGGCGGACTGGAAGTAGTTCCAGGCCGCCAGGTGTCCGACCAGGTTCGAGGTGTCGAGACCGGAAAGCTCTTCCTCGCCGACCGAGAAGGCCACGACCGGGATGTCGTCAGCAGAGATACCGGCAGCGGCCAGTTCCTTGTAGAAGCCGATGTTGGCGTCGCCGTTGATGGTGCGAGATCACGCCGACCTTCTTGCCGTCCGCCCCCAGCGCCACCACGTCGGCGACGATCTTGGACCAGTCGGAATGACCGAAGGGCGTGTAGTTGACGAAGATGTCGCTCTCGGCGATGCCCTTGTCCTTCAGATAGGCTTCAAGGATGTTGTTCGTGGTGCGCGGATAGACATAGTCGGTGCCCAGCAGCGCGAATTTCTCGACGCCCAGTTCTTCAAGGAAATAGTCCGTCGCCGGGATCGCCTGCTGGTTCGGCGCGGCACCGGTGTAGAAGACGTTCTTCGAGCATTCCTCGCCTTCGTACTGCACCGGGTAGAACAGCAGACCGTTCAGTTCCTCGATCACCGGCAGCACCGATTTGCGGCTGACGCGAGGTCCAGTTGCCGAAGATCACGTCGACCTCGTGCACGGTCAGCAGCTCGCGCGCCTTTTCGGCGAAGAGCGGCCAGTCGGAGGCCGGATCGACCACGACCGCCTCAAGCTCGCAGCCCAGCACGCCGCCCTTGGCGTTCTGCTGGTCGATCAGCATCAGCATCGTGTCTTTCAGCGTGGTTTCGGAAATCGCCATCGTGCCGGACAGGGAATGCAGGACCCCCACCTTGATCGGGCAGTCGGCGGCCAGCGCGCCTGCGGATTGCAGGGCAAGCGCGGTCGTCGTGGCAAGCATCGTGTTCAGGATTTTCATTTGCATCTCCGTGCGGAGGCCCGGCATCGGGACGCTTGCCTCGGCAAGCGAAACTCCCTACCCAGTTCTCCGCAACATATGTGTTGCACCCGTGTGGCGGCTGGTCCGAGGTCCAATTCGTCCGGTCGTCACACACCCGCTTTCGGCGTGATTGTGGCAGCAGGTGCCATAGCGATTCTGCAATGCAGCAAGATTGGCAATCCCGGTGGCTGTCGAATTCGGAGGCGCCCAATGACTTTGCCTAAAATTCAAGCACATGCCGCAGGCGTAGGTGAATAATTAGGCATAATGTGCCGTGATCCCGGCGAGAAGTGCGCTTTGACTGGTCGTTTGCGTAGTGTCACCAGAAAGAGCGGCAGCGGAACGACCTTGCTGCCGGAGACACCGATCACCCTATCCATGCCCATATCGCCGCATCGTCCGGTGCTTCAGCAACCGCGCGCGCAGGGTGCTGTGTCGCTGTCGGTGAAGCGTACGGGCGGTGCCACGGCGTTGGACGGGTTGCGCATGTCAGGCTCGCTGAAATGTCTGTTTCCGCGCCGTGCCGGGCCCGCTGTCGAGGCCGTGCTGATCAACACGGCAGGCGGCATCACCGGCGGCGACCGTTTCGAGATTGCAGCCGAAGCCGCGCCGGGCACCGCCCTGACACTGACCACCCAGGCGGCCGAGCGCGCCTACCGGGCACAGCCCGGCGAAACGGGCCATCTGACGACGATCCCTGCGCGTCGGTCGCGGCGCGCGGCTGCACTGGCTGCCGCAGGAAACCATCCTGTTCAACGGCTCTGCGCTGAACCGACAGCTGCAGGTCGATCTTGCCCCGGATGCCGGGCTGCTGCTGGTAGAACCGCTGATTTTTGGCCGCCTCGGCATGGGCGAGACACTGCACCGACGCCCGTTTCAAGGACCGCATCGACATCCGCCGCGACGGCCAGCCGCTGTTTCTGGACCGCACGGCGCTTGCCGGAGACATCGCCGCCCATCTCGCCCGGCCGCATGTGGCCAACGGCGCGCGCGCCATGGCGCTGATCGTCTGTGTCGCCGCGGATGCGGAGGTGCGTCTGGAACGCCTGCGCGCTTTGCTGCCCGCAACCGCCGGCGCCAGCCTGATCGGCGCGGACGTGCTGGTGGCGCGCTGCCTCGCCGCGGACGGCTATGCCCTGCGCCAGACGCTTCTGCCCGCGCTGAAGTATCTTTGCAGATGCCGAATTGCCCAAATGCTGGATGCTGTAGGATGAACCTGACCCCCCGAGAAAAAGACAAGCTGCTGATCGCCATGGCCGCCGAGGTCGCGCGCAAGCGGCTGGCGCGCGGCGTCAAGCTGAACCACCCCGAGGCGATTGCGCTGATCACCGACGCCGTGGTCGAGGGCGCGCGCGACGGGCGGTCGGTGGCCGACATGATGGAGGCGGGCGCACAGGTCATCACCCGCGATCAATGCATGGAGGGCGTGCCCGAGATGATCCACGACGTGCAGGTCGAGGCGACATTTCCCGGACGGCACCAAGCTGGTCACCGTTCACCATCCGATCCGCTAGGAGCCGCCGATGATCCCCGGAGAACTGTTTCCTGCCGACGGCATGATCACCCTGAACGAAGGCCGCGCGCCGACCTCGCTGATGGTGTCCAACACCGGCGACCGCCCGGTCCAGGTCGGCAGCCACTACCATTTCGCCGAGGCCAACGCCGCGCTGGAGTTCGACCGCGACGCCGCGCTCGGCATACGGCTGGACATCGCCGGCCGGCACCGCCGTGCGGTTCGAACCGGGGCAGCGGCGCGAGGTGCGTCTGATCCCGATCGCCGGCGACCGGCGCATCTATGGGTTCAATCAGCACATCATGGGTGATCTCTGATGCCCGGCAAGATCAGCCACGCCGACTACGCCGCCATGTTCGGCCCCACCACCGGCGACCGCGTGCGGCTGGCCGACACCGACCTGATCATCGAGGTCGAGCGCGACCTGACCACCTACGGCGAAGAGGTCAAGTTCGGCGGCGGCAAGGTGATCCGCGACGGCATGGGCCAGTCCCAGGTGACGCGCGCCGACGGCGCCGTCGATACCGTCATCACCAACGCGCTGATCGTCGATCATACCGGCATCTACAAGGCCGATGTCGGCCTGCAGCGACGGGCGCATCGCACAAGATCGGCAAGGCCGGCAATCCCGACACCCAGCCCGGCGTCGACATCATCATCGGCCCCGGCACCGAGGCCATCGCCGGCGAGGGCCGGATCCTGACCGCCGGCGGGTTCGACAGCCACATCCACTTCATCTGCCCGCAGCAGATCGAGGATGCGCTGCATTCCGGCCTGACCACCATGCTCGGCGGCGGCACCGGCCCGGCGCACGGCACGCTGGCCACCACCTGCACGCCCGGGCCCTGGCATATCGGGCGGATGCTGCAGGCGGCGGACGCCTTCCCGATGAACCTCGGCCTTCGCGGGCAAGGGCAATGCCTCGCTGCCCGGCGGCGCTGGAGGAACAGGTGCTGGCCGGCGCCTGCGCGCTGAAGCTGCACGAGGACTGGGGCACCACGCCCGCCGCCATCGACTGCTGCCTGTCGGTCGCCGACGACATGGACGTGCAGGTGATGATCCACACCGACACGCTGAACGAAAGCGGCTTCGTCGAGAACACCGTGAAGGCCATGAAGGGCCGCACCATCCACGCCTTCCACACCGAAGGCGCCGGCGGCGGCCATGCGCCGGACATCATCAAGATCTGCGGCGAGGACCACGTGCTGCCGTCCTCGACCAACCCGACGCGGCCCTTCACGGTCAACACGCTGGAAGAGCATCTCGACATGCTGATGGTCTGCCACCACCTCGACAAGTCGATCCCCGAGGACGTGGCCTTCGCCGAAAGCCGCATCCGCCGCGAGACCATCGCCGCCGAGGACATCCTGCACGACATGGGCGCGTTCTCGATCATCGCGTCCGACAGCCAGGCCATGGGCCGGGTCGGCGAGGTGCTGATCCGCACCTGGCAGACCGCCGACAAGATGAAGCAAGCAGCGCGGGCGGCTGGCCGAGGAAACCGGCGACAACGACAATTTCCGCGTCCGCCGCTACATCGCCAAATACACCATCAACCCGGCCATCGCGCACGGGATCGCCAGCGAGATCGGCAGCATCGAGGAAGGCAAGCGCGCCGATCTGGTGCTGTGGAACCCGGCCTTCTTCGGCGTGAAGCCGGAGATGGTGCTGATGGGCGGCACCATCGTCTGCGCCCAGATGGGCGATCCCAACGCCTCGATCCCGACACCGCAGCCGGTCTATTCGCGGCCGATGTTCGGCGCCTTTGGGCGCTCGGTCGAACACTCTGCCGTCACCTTCGTCTCAGAGGCGGCGCAGGCGGCAGGCATCGGCGGCACGCTGGGCCTGGCCAAGCAAACGGTCGCCGTGAAGAACACCCGCAGCATCGGCAAGAGGGACCTGATCCTCAACGACGCGACGCCGCACATCGAGGTGAACCCCGAAACCTACGAGGTGCGCGCCGACGGCGAACTGCTGACCTGCGAACCGGCCGAAGTGCTGCCGATGGCGCAGCGGTATTTCCTGTTTTGAAGGGCAGGCGGAATGATTTCAGACTTGCCCGCACGGCATAGCGGCTTTGCCAAATTGCGATGTGGCTGACTGCGGCCAAGCGTCCCTATGTTTTTGCCCAAGGGAGGAAACCGGTTCGAACAATCGAAAGAGGTTTCCAATGTCAGCCAAGACCACAAACATTCCGTTG
Organism: uncultured Alphaproteobacteria bacterium; assembly: GCA_963768205.1. Classification (GTDB taxonomy): domain Bacteria; phylum Pseudomonadota; class Alphaproteobacteria; order Rhodobacterales; family Rhodobacteraceae; genus JAHELH01. The sequence goes on from CAVYHB010000006.1 coordinate 36,400, forward strand.
CAGCACGCAGCCCCATGCGCGAACGTCTGGACGCGTTCTTTGCCGGTCTGGGGCAGGGCTTCAACGCCTATGTGGAAAGCAGATCGCGCATGCGGCGAATTCGAGGCGCTGAATGCAAAATCGGACGCTCAGCTAAGATCAATGGGCCTACGGCGCGAGGATATTGCTCGCCACGTCTTCCGCGACATGTTCTCGTCTTTGACAATCGGGCCAGTAGGGGGCCGGTCATGAACCGCCCCCTGCCTGTTGCCCGCAACCACCGCCACGCGCGTCGATCCTGTCCGAGGCCAATGCCACCTGCTCGCTGGACTACGACGCCCGCTTTCTGCGCCGCAAGGTGCTGACGACCGATGCCGGCGGTCAGTTTTCTGGTCGACCTGGCGCACACCACCTCGATGGACCGACGGCGATGCCTTCGAGCTTGACGATGGCGGCTGTGATCGTGGTGCGCGCCGCGCCCGAGGACCTGCTTGAAGATCACCGGCCCCGACCTGATCCGCCTCGCCTGGCACATCGGCAACCGCCACACGCCCTGCCAGATCGAGCCCGCGCGCCTGCTGATCCAGCGCGACCATGTGCTGCGCGACATGCTGGAACGGCTGGGCGCGACCTTGCGCGAGGTAGTCGAACCCTTCACCCCCGAAGGCGGGGCCTATGGTCACGGGCGCACCCATGGCCACGCCCACTGACGCCCACATCCTGACGCTGGCGCAATGGCTCTCGCCCGCCTTTCCCATCGGTGCATTCGCCTACAGCCACGGGCTGGAGGCGGCGGTGGACATGGGCTGGGTCCGCGATGCGGCCAGCTTCGAGGCCTGGCTGACAGATGTGTCTGGACTGTGGCGCGGGGCGGTCGGATGCGCTGTTTCTGGCGGCGTCCTACCATGCGCCGGACGCCGCGGCGCTTGCGGAAATCGACGCCACCGCCCGCGCCTTCGCCGCGTCCGCAGAACGGCTGCTCGAGACGCAAGCGCAAGGTGCCGCGTTCTGCAAGACTGACGAACGGCGTCTGGGGCATCGCAGCTGGACGACTTGCTGTACCCGGTCGCGCTTGGGCCGCGCGGCGCAGCTGCGAGGACTTGCCGCTGGCTCTGACGTCGCAGATGTACCTGCAGGCCTTCGCGTCGAACCTGATCGCCGCGGCGCAACGGCTTTTGCCGCTGGGCCAGACCGAGGGCCAGGCGATCCTGCGGCGCGTTGCCGGCCTCTGTCCGCGACATCGCCGACGCGACGCAAGACGGCGACCTGGACGACCTCAGCGCCACCGCCTTTCTGCTCGGACATCGCCGCGATGAAACACGAAACCCAGTATTCAAGGATATTCCGCACATGACCCAGCATGAACGGCCCCCTGCGCATCGGCATCGGCGGCCCGGTCGGCGCCGGCAAGACCACCCTGACCGCCGCCCTGTGCCGGGCGCTGCGCGACACGCATTCCATCGGCGTCATCACCAACGACATCTACACGCAGGAAGACGCCGAGGCGCTGGTGCGGATGCAGGTGCTGGCCTCGGACCGGATCATCGGGGTCGAGACCGGCGGCTGCCCGCACACCGCGATCCGCGAGGATGCCTCGATCAATCTGGCCGCGGTGGCCGAGATGGTCCGGCGGCATCCCGAGGTCGAGATCGTGCTGATCGAAAGCGGCGGCGACAATCTGTCGGCCACCTTCAGCCCCGAACTGGCCGATCTGACGATCTACGTGATCGACGTGGCCGCGGGCGAGGAGATCCCGCGCAAGGGCGGCCCGGCCATCACCCGGTCGGACATCCTGGTGATCAACAAGACCGATCTGGCCCCGCACGTCGGCGCCAGCCTGGAAGTCATGCGGCGCGACGCCGCCAGAATGCGCGGCGAAAGGCCGTTCGTTTTCGCATCTCTGCGCGGGCAAGCGAACCTGGCGCAGATTCTGCAGTGGATCGAAGACATTGGAGGGATCAAATTGATCCCAAGCATACCAGAACATGTTTGAAACCCGGCGGACTGAAAAACAACGGGGCTCCAAATCATCTTTGCTTTTCTGGAAGCAAAATGTCCGAAATACACACCTCTTCCGAACGCCAGTGTCGGCTTGGCGCGCTCAACTATCTTTCATTCATCGCGCAGCATCGGTAAACTTTGGGGTCTCTCCGGGACTTCGTCTCGCTTTGCCCAAATGGCGGGTTCAGGATTTCCTGACGTTCGCTGCACGTCGGATGAACTGGTGCTGAGCGGGACAAAACGGACTTTTGCTGCCGCGGCGGAACGCCCAGATAGCAAAGGCCTTTCTGAATTACGCTATCGAGCGGGTGCGCTTGCACCGCCCTGTCTCGATCGGCACCGACAAGGCGCCAGGAAAGCGCAAGATGATCCAGGACCTGAACCACCGATACGATCCGCATTTCAAAAGTATCACGCATATCGATCGGAAGTGGCAAAACACCCGAATCGAGGGTGATCACGCCGCTCTAAAGCGCCTATTCGGAACGCGACAGTCTTTCCGATCCCTGATCTCCGCGAAAGCCACGATCGCGGCGATCGAGACAATTCGCACGAATACAAACGGCCACATCGCCAACAAGGCTCCCGGCGTCCGTGGCGAAACAGCCTTTGTCCGGGATCTGTTCGGCGCGGCGGCAAAGCGGACGATCGAGAGACGTGCACTCGCCTTTCAGCGGTCAATGCAACAGGCCCCGTCGGACAGTGTCGCAAGTCTGAACAGTGGCGAGGTCACGATGGCCTGTCGAAGGACAGGGCCACATTGACTCGCCGACCCTGGTAGACCTCAGCAAAGCGGAAGATATCGGTTTGATGGAACCGGCGCGACGGAAAGACAACGGCCCGGTTGCATTTGTGGACGATCTTGAGATCAAAAGCTCGGGGGTCGATGCCCAGCGCCTCGACGATTGTATCTTGTGTCAAAACGTCGCCCTGGAAATATTCCGCACTCGCCATGCAATCCCAGAACACCATGCCGCCGCTTTCGCGGTCCAGGTTAAATCGGTCCGGCGCGATCCAGAGATTCACTGTCACCGCCCCGCTGTCCGCATGAATGCGCCCGCGCGTTTTATTGTCCAAATACTTGTAAGACCAGGCACTGCTCAAAACTAGGTCGCCCAGAAGGTCGGGCAATTCGGACTGCAATTCGCCGGCAATCTGGAACAGGAGCGGCGAAAAGAACCCATCCGCAATCGCCGCATTGATCTCGGTTCCGGTGCCAGGATCGGTCCAGATCTCCGCTGACCTGCAAAAATCCTGCAACGCGGCCAGAGCCCGAGGGCAAAGCACATCATCGATGACAGCCAAATCTTCGGACGTCCGGGCAATGCGCCAATTTGCGTTCACGGCTCCAGTCCTTGGTGCAACCGGCAGGACATGGCGACGGCCCGAGCGACAGGTCATCGTCCATTGCACACCCGAAACACTGTCCGTGCACTCGTTGGCCCGCAATTCAGCGGTTGCGCCATCCGTTGCACCAACCTCTGTCCGGAGAGTGCTTGTGAGGTAGCGGGCCTGGTCTTCGTTGTGGCGCCTGAGCGCCAGGTTTTCGGTCTCGGCCACCGGGCTCTGCAGGCCCTGCGCCAGAACATACTGGCGAAAAAAGGCCTGCGTCGCGGCATCGTATTCCCCGGCCGCCACTCGGGCGAACCCCAGCCTTTCCCAGACCAGCGCGGCATTCGGGTCCGCCGTGACGACGTGCTCGAATTGCGCCGCCGCCGCGATGAAATCGCGCACCGCATACAGCGCGCAGCCAAGGTTGAACCGCGCATCGGCGTTCTCCGGGCTGATGTCCAGCGCCTTGCGATACGCCTTGATCGCCGCCCCGCAGCGCCCTTGCTGTTGGAGGATACAACCCAGGTTGAAGTGCGCTTCCGCGGAGCGGGGATTGATTGCGATCACCCGAACTAGGGACTCCTCGGCCCTCTCCCGTTGCCCCGCCTCGGTCGATACCACCGCCAGACCGTTCAGGATGTGTGGGTTGTTCGGCAATAACTCCGCCGCACGAAGGTAGCTCGCCAATGCGGGCTCCGGCTTGCCCAAGCGGCGATGGCACGCCCCGACAAGCGCCAGAAGTTCAGCCTCTTCCGTCGTGCACCTGGCCCGTTCCGCAGCTTGTGAAAACGCCGAAACGGCCGCGCGGAAATCTCCCCGCCGAAAGGCCTCCGTCCCGAAAACGCGCAAGGACGCAGCATCCTGCAGCGCTTCCATGGCCGTACTGACCTTTGGTGCGAGAGTATCGAAATCTGCCGCTGTGGAATTGGAATTCATGATAGTAATCCCTAAGTTCTGTCTGTGACTATTGTCGTGCCCACGATTATCGGTGCGCCTACGGGCAACATGGCACTGAGAGTGAGACGAAACTTATGACCCTGGCCGATCGCCCCGCGCCGGTTCTGCCCTTCCAATCCGGTATCGCTCCGGAATGCGCCCGCATGGGCGACCTGATTGCGAATACCGAAAGACCGCCGTCCGACGCCCGCACCGGATTTCCGTTTAAATGGGGCGATTGCTGGCATTTTGCCGTCGAATACCGTGTCGCCGACTTTGCCTCCGAGCTTGGCTTTTTCGTCCACTTCATGGGGTTTTCGCTGAATGCGCTCAGCCCGGAATACGCCATGTTTATGTCGCCGGGCGAAGACGTCTTCATCGCCATCAAACCCGCCGGACAGGGCGCCGAATCCAGGGACATGGGGGCCTTTCGGATCTGTTTCATGCTCGAAAACATTCTCGACGCAACCAATCGGATGAAGGAGCGCGGCATCGCATTCGACACCGCCCCCCAACCACTGGCAGATGTGGACCGTCCCATGTACCGCGCCGAACTGACGTCGCCAAACGGTCTCAGGATTGAGCTTTGGGGATTTGACAAGCGCCGGTAACCGCCGGTCCCATCCACCTCAACCGTCCGAGACCAATCGCGCATAGGTCGAGGCGAAACCGTCAATCGTGTCGCCGACGCTGAACGCGCCAATCAGGATCGCATCGGACGGGCGCAACTCCCTCTTCGGATCCCGGTGCCGCGCGCTCAGCTTGAATCGCGTGCTGTTTTCATCACGCGAGTCACGTGATGCCAGCTTGACCGATCCCCGGTTCTTCGACGTCACCTCGAGATTGTTGAGATGATCGGCGAACCACTGGACCTCGCGATCCCGGTCGCTGACGTTTTCGATTTCCACGACCATGAAAAACTGATCGCCATCGACTGACGAGTCCAGAACCCGCACCTCCAACCCGTAATGCGGCACCACATTGACCACGGCGCGGGTCATTTCGCCAACTTTTTCGTCGGGGTTGTCCTTATCATAAAGCGCGACCGGTTCGTTCAGGGCGTGTTTTCCGACGGCTTCGATCCCCTTGAAAGACCCGGTTTCGACAATTTCCTTCATCCAACCGGGCAGCCCCTCGGGATCGCGTTGCACCCGCACATCGTCGCGGATGAAATCGGCGCTGAGATTGACCGAGCGCGATTTCAACACCATCGGATCCTTGTTGAAGGCAACAATTCCAAGCTCGGGCAATTCGACCTCGAAATAGAGCATGTTGACGATGGTTGCCGGGAAAAGCGAACCTTGCCTTTCACCAATGATCACCGCGGTCGAACGGGTATCAGAATTCTGTATAGTCTTGAAATTGATGGTGATATCACCGGCTCGCTTGTCGCTGCCAAAGAATTTATTGCTGACCCATTCGGCGGCCACCAGACTGCTTTCCAGCATTTCCTCAACGCTCTTGAGCGGCCCGCCCGGCTCATTGGAAAAAGCTGTCGTGCCGACACCTCCCAGGAATACCTCGATGGAATCATCGAGCCGCGACATATGTATCATGGTATGGCAGCCCTTGCCCTTGGCCGCAGCCATGGCGCTGAAATCTGTGCTGAGTATTAGTGGATTTGCCATTTTCTATCCTTTCTCTGGCTAAAGATCCTGCGCCTGTTTTTCAGCGCATGTAGTATCCGCATCCGGACCTTGTTGCCGGGATGCGGGAAAATTGGGTTTGCTGTCCTCGGCCCGTGTTTTCGGGGCCAGCGTCACGGCGGCCTTGCGCGCCGGAAGAAGCGACAATTCGGGCGCGCCGCGCCAGTCCGGAGTGTTCGGCATCGGCACTACGTCAAACTGTGTCAGGACCGGTTGCAGGATCGCGTTGAACAGATCGAATATCCCGTGCCGCCCCGGGCAGGTGTGCGGGCCATGCCCAAATGGCATGAACGCCGGGTTATGCCGTGCGTGGCGGTCCTTGAACCGGTCAGGGTCAAAGCACTCAGGGCGGGCAAAGCCTCGCGGATCGCGATGATAACTCCAGATCGGAAACAAGAGCTGATCACCTTGGCGGAAAACCAGGCCATCGGCTTCAAAAGGAATTTCCACCCGGCGAGTCAGCATCCAGACCGGTGGATGCAGTCGCAGGAGTTCCAGCAGAAAACAGGTTGCGGCAACCTCCCCTTCCTGCCGAATCCTGTCTTGCCAGCCCGGGGCATGCGCCAGCCGCAGTAGCGCCCAGCCCAACAGGGCCGAAATCGTCTCACCTCCGGCGAACAGCAACCCCAGGCGTTCGCTCGGCGGCAACCGGTTCCATGGGCCCGCCGTATCGGCGCGGGACCAACATTGCAGAACACGCGCCGCGCCGCTCAGACCCTGGCCGATGCGCGCAAGACCACGATGCGCGAAGAACAGTGGCTGGGTCATGATCCGGCTTGTCCGGCGCGAGGTGCCGCGCGCCGCGGTCTGAACCGCGGCTTTCAAACCGGCGACATGCCCCTCGACGGCCTGCGATAGAAGCGCGGAGGCAATCTCTTCGCCGAAATCGTGCGCGCCGACCGTCAGTGCCTCGCTGGTGTCCTGCCGCGCCAGCCAAGCCAGAGCGGAGGCGCGTCCCGAACCCTCCGGAAAGGCTCGAAAAGTGCGGGCATGGGCCCGTCTCGCCTGCCGCCAGGCCTCGCCGGCCGCCGTCAGCATCGTGTCGCCAACCGCATCGCGCAGGTTTTTCAGTCCAAGCCCACGATCCAGCTTCTCGAAGTGCCGCCCCAGAACGGTGCGGCACGTCGCGTGATCGAAAACAAAAACAAAGGACAGCCCCGGCAAACGAACCCGGACATTGCCGCCCAACCGTGACAACCGCTGCAGCGTGCCCAGCCTGTCCGCCTGAAATCCCACCAGATCGGCAACGGCCGCCAGACCCCCAATGTCGATAAGCGCCGGGGTGTCGTGGTACAAGGCAGGATCGCAGGCGGTCACGCGTGACGGCATGATGTTAAGGCCTCAGCGGTTGAATCCGAAAGGTTCGAACAGCTTGCGACCAGGTAGTTCGCGGAGGGTACGCCCCTCGCGGTCGTTGCAATCCAAGGGCTTGACGAAGATCTCGCCATGTTCGGGATGCTTGATCGTCACCTGGTTGCGGTCGGTGAACCGGGTGATCGTCGGCGACATCTCGCGATCGCCGGTCGGCGGCACCTGGCGGAAATGCGACCCTTCCGGTCGGCCATGCAGTTTCCGGAACACGGTTTCATTGTTGATGCGCACGTCGAACAGCACGTTGAAATTGAACGTCGCCGGAAAGTCGTGCTTGCGCTGTTCCGCCTCGATGGTGCTGACCGGCTGATCCTCGTCCTCCGACAGAACATAAGTCATCGCAGCACCCAGCTTTTCGCTCCATCCGCTGGCGACCCACGAGATGACCTTGAAATCAACCACTCGGCGCTCGTCTTCGGTCATGTAAGGGTCGGTCCGTTGCAGGATCATCGACCCGGCCAGTTCCATTACTTCTTCAAACCCCGATTCCGAGGTCATCAGCACACGCAGGTCGTGCTGCACATTGTCGATGCCTCCGATTGGAAACTGTTTGTCAGCCATTGTCTTCACTCCTCTGTTGAGTTCGCTTTAGGTCGTCTTATGTCGGGCTGAATCGTTTCAGCGCCTGGCCCAGATGTTCCGGAGGCGGCACCGGGATCAGGCCACCGGCGCCCGACCGCATACAGCCGATTTCCTGATATCCCTGGGCGAAGGCCTGCCCAGCACGGCCATCGTCCCCGTCGCGCAGATAGGCGAAATCCAGCCCGATCCGGTGCTGGTTGACATGCGCCAGGCTCATTTCCAGCGCGATCTCGTCGAATGCCACAAGCTCGTCGAAATAGTCGCAGCGCACCGAAAGGGTCACCAACCGCAGATCACCCGCCAACTCGTCCAGCGTTGTCGGCGCATGGGCTTTAAGAAACATTTCGCGGCACTTGCCCTGCCAAGACAGGTGGCGGGTGAAATAGACGTTCCCAACAACGTTGGTCTCTTCAAAGCTTACGCAATGGGTCCAGCGGAACCGGGGCAGCCGCTTTGCGCCGTGCGGCGCGTCATCATCGCGAAGTCGCTTAAGCATAACCGGATTCCTTTCGTTCCAGGGGTCGCCAGCCCGCAGGTTGCGCAGCCGGATTTGCCTTGCGCTTCGCAATCCCGGCGCGCAGCCCGTGAACGCCCAGATCGCCAATCCAGGCCGCAATCGGCAGGTCGTTAATCGGTGTTTCGGCGCTCCGATCCAGGCATTTCAGCTTCGATGCCATTTCCAGGGTCAGCCATTGATCCAACGTGATGCCGGGCGGAAGGGCCGAGGCCGCCTCTTGCAGATCACAGGCGACAGGCTCGGGTGCGTAAATCGCCAGCGTCGCGCATTCGCAATGTGCAAGGCCGATGTGGCCGCCACCCGATTTCAGTATCGGCGCGCCATCGGCCCTGTGGGCGCTGCAACCGGCCAGGCCCAGACGATCCAGCGCCATTTCACGCCTTGCCGCGCGGTCCAGCCCGGGATCGTGCACAAAGGCCACGCGCAGCCCGTCGATCCCCAGGGCTTCACGCGCGCCACGTTCCAGTACCGCCTCTCCAAGCGCCGGCGCCGCACCCAGCACAGCTTTTGCATCAAGCGACCCGATGCGCCGGAACCGGCCATCGCGGATCAGCGCAAGCGTCTCGCCGTTCTGGCCCAGAATGCGGCTGTCGAAACTGTATTCGCCGCCTCTCGCCCAGTTTTCCCGGGCTTCAATACACGCGGCTCCGGTTAGGTCTCCGCATATTTCGGCACTACCCAGCGAGATTGGAAGAACCCGCCCTTGCGGTATCGCCAGTTGCAGAAGATGCAGCGCCGCATCCGCCGTTTCAATCGGCCAGAATGCCGCCCGCTCTGGCTCCAACGGCCCGAAACTCGACCCGTCGCATTTCGAAAATCTCCACCGAAAGCGATCGAGACCCGATAACCCTGGCCTGCTTGCCCAACTCGTATCGACCTTCGTGGAAAAACAGCCGCCCGCCATAAAGCGGCCCCAGCGAAAATGCTGTCGTCGCCCCGTCCCGCATCGGTGCTCGGTCTGGCACCGGCGCATCTGAAACTGCCGCAAACCGGCAGGTCATGGCCGGCGCGCGAAACTCATCGTCGCTACCGAAAAGGCTGGCTTGAATATCGCCGTCTGGCATCCGCAGTGCGGCAATCCGCACGGCTCTGCCCTGCGGCGGGATTTGCATCGGGCGGTGAAACGCCACGTCTTTTGCGTGCCGCTGTGGCGCGCCCGAAAGGGCCTCGGCGGCCTGCGCCATGGCTTCGATCCCGGCAACGCCCGGCAGAACCATCGCACCGTCGATCCGGTGGCCGTCCAGATACCGGTCGCGCCCCGGATGCAGCCGTGCGCCCGCCACCAGCTCTACCCCCGGATAGTCGATCAGAATCGACTCCAGGAACCGAAAGGGCGCGCCAGTGCTGCGCCCCTTATCCAGCGACGCATCGTCGCCGAAGCGGCTGGTGATGCACATCGTCCCGCGGCTGCCATCCGCGATCAGCCGGTCAAATTCGCCCAGCGCACTGTCGAAATTCACCGCGTCCACGCCGAGCGTCGCAAGCCGGTCGATTACGCCCAGCCGCTCGCCCATGCCCGCGCCGCTCCAGACCGTCCATTCCAGCGAAAGCACCCGGCAATCGGGATGCGCTCGGGCGAAATCGCCGGCCAGTCGGCTTTGCTGGGCATTGGCTAGCGCGTAATGCGCTTCGCCTTCAAGCCCGGTGCGTCCGATGATCGAGCCAAAGGCAATCAGGTTGCGCAGACCACCGCCAAACGCCTTCAGCACGTTGGCAAATCCACCCCATTTCGGGGCCAGCGTTTTCAAAAGCGTCTCGCGGTCCAAGAACGTCAGCGAGGCCGGAACATTCACCGCCGGCGCAAACAGCAGGTCGCTCGGCGCACGGGGCAAGCGACGAAGCCGTACCGCCATGTCAGCCAGAGAGGCCGGCTCGGCAATGTCGCAAACCTCGTAGGACGCCGAAATTTCCCGCTCTTTCGCCAATTCCATCGTGGCCTGAACGGTTGGATGATCCGCCGCGCTCCGCCCGGCAAAAACCACATGTGTATCCCGGCCCGCCAATCTCAACGCGCATTCCGCGCCAATGCCGCGCGCGCATCCCACGGCCAGTAAGACCGGCCCGACCGGTGCCGCCACCGTCTCCGGCGCATCGCAAACCGGTTCGAAACGCGGCACGCCGATGCCGCCATTGGCTTCCAGACGGAAATGGTGGAACCCGGGTTCGCCTGAATTTAGCAGGCTGTCGACCTCACCGTCGCGCCCCGTCACACCATTGCGGTCAACCAAGACTAGGCGGTCGAAAAACCCTTCCTTCCAGATCGAACGCAAAAAGGCGGAAACATCCGCACCATCCTCGATCACAGCCAGGTTGCGATCTCCGCGCCCGGCATGTTGCTGGATTTGCTCCAACAGGGCGCAAGCGGCCTCGGCGGTGAATTCCGAAGGCACCACCAGAACCTCGGCAACCTGCCCGAAACAGGCTTCGCTGCTCGGCGCTTCGATCCCGCGCCACGCCAACCGGTATCGCCGCACCCACCGGTCAACACCGTCGATCCGGCGCGGCGCAAGGTCCAGCCCCCCTTCGGCCACATCGCTGAGATAAGCAATCAGCTCGCTTGCATTGGCATCCGAGAAATCAATCGGGTTGCCTGCTATCGGCAGCCCCAATTGGCGGCTGACCGCGCCGAACACCCGCGCCACGGAAAGAGAGTTCATGTTCATCTGGGTCTGGAACCGCGCCTCCAGGTCGATGCCATCCGGCGCAAAGCCGGTCTCGCTGGCCAGCGCCCGGCGCACCAACTCCTCCAGATCCCGACTGTCGGTCGACAGCACCGCCTCCGACACCCGAGCGGCTTCAGGCCCGGGCCGTGGCTTGCCCGCAGCAGCCGCTACAGGCGCTCCGTCCCGCGCACCGCAAGGACTGGTCAGGTGATCGGGCCGCTCGTCAGGATCGAAGGGCCGCAGGCCACGCCCCACGAACAGGCGATCCAGATTCAGCGCAACACCGGCACAATGGGCCGCCGCGCAGACACGGTACAGACCGCCAAATCCTTCGGAACCATAATCCAGGGCCACCATGTCAATCCAGTTCAGCCCGGCCAGCCGCTTCAGCCCCGTCCCCGGCCCGGCCTCAATCAGCAAACCGACCCGTTCCGAGAGGCCGTGCAGCGCGGCTTCGAATTGCACCGGTGCCGTGAGTTGGCGAACCAGGTTTTGCCCGAACTTCCCCGGCTCGCTTTCACCCGCGCCAGTAACCGTAGAAATGAACTCCGCCCGACCCGGCAAGTCAAACGCCACCGCCTTCACCGCCGCCGAAAAACTCGCCCTTGCGGGCTTTAAATCAGACGAGTGGAACGCATGCGAAACCTTGAGCTGAGAGGACGCAATGCCACAGGCCGCAGCCCGGGCCTCGACTTCCGCCAGTGCCCGCGCCTGCCCGGAAATCACGATCTCGCGCGGGCCATTTACGCAGGCCACAACTGCACCGGCGCCTTTGCAAAGCGACGCGGCGGTCTCTGCATCGGTTTCCAGCCGGATCATTCCTCCACCGGGCACTCCATCCCGCTGCATGATCGACCCGCGCGTCTCAGCCAGCCGCAGCCCCTCCGCCGCACTCAAGGCACCGCTGGCCACCAGTGCCGCGATCTCGCCAAGCGAATGGCCCGCCACTGCATCGGGCCGAATCCCCACAGCCTCCAGCACCCGCAGCGCCGAAAGATTTCCGAGCGTTATCAGCGGCTGAGCAATATCGGTGCGACTGGCGGTCCGCTCCGGCGCGCAATCCAGCGCCTGTACCAACGCTTGCACTTCCGGAAACGCACGGTCCCAGGCCCCACCCGGCGCACGCACCGGCGCTGCCTGGCCGGGGAAAACAAACCCGATGCGCGGTGGCCCGTCGCCTTCGCCCCATGTCAACCATTCCGGCCTGTTGTTCGCGTTGCAGCCCGCGTCGATCCACGCCCGTGCCGCCTTGGCCCGCTCGGCCAGTTCGCTGCCCGTGCCCGCGACGAACCCAAGCCGCAGATGGCTCTTCCCGGCGGCCCGGCTGTAGTGACGGCTGGCGTCGGCGAGCCGGGCCAGTGTCAGGGATCGGCCAACACCAGCCATTTCTTCCAGCCGCGCGACCATCACCTCCGCACTTGGCTCCGACAACAGGAACGCTTCCGCCTCGGTCTCAATCGCCATACGCAGTGGCCGCGCAGGCCTTCTCTCGTCCTTCGATACGACCGGAGCCATCAGCACATGTGTGTTGATGCCGCCAAAGCCAAAGCTTGACACACCAATCGCATTCGCCGCCTTAGGGTCGAGCGGCACCGGATCCAACGCGGGAATGACCGCGCCGGTCACTTCGTCAAAGACCGCGTCCGGCGTCACGCAGCTCACATGCGGTGGAACCACGCCATGTTCCAGCGCAAGCAGCACCTTGGTCAGCCCGGCAAATCCGGCGGCCGCCTTGGTATGGCCGATATTGGCCTTGATCGACCCGACCGGCAGCGGCGTTTGGCGGCCTGACGCAATTTCGGCGAGGGCGCGCACCTCGGTTGGATCTCCCACCGCCGTGCCGGTTCCATGCGCCTCCACATAGGCCAGGTCGTTCCCGTCCAATCCGGCAGCGGCTAGTGCCCGCCGGCAGGCTAGAAGCTGGCCGCCGCTGGACGGCCGGGTCAGCCCGCCCGCCCCGTCCGTCGACATGCCCCAGCCCAGGATCATTGCCCGTTCCGGCAGCGATGTCTTGCGCGCCGCCGAAACCACCATCATTGCCCCGCCCTCGCCCGGCCAGAACCCGGCGGCGCGGCGGTCAAACACCCGCATCCGGTCCGCCGCCAATGCGCCATTTCGGGAGAACCCGACAAGTTCGAACGGATCCAGTGACAGGTCCACCGCCCCCACCACCACGTGTTCGGCCTGCCTTGTGGCCAGAAGTGTTGCGGCATGCGACAGCGCCACCAGCGACGAGGCACAGGCCCCATCCACCGTAAAGGCACCGCCATGCAGGTCGAAGTGATTGGCAATCCGCCCGGCAATCGTATTGGCCAGCCCCCCGGCCAGCATGTCTTCGTTGGGATCGGGGAACGCCCTGCGCAGCCGCTCGGCAAAGGACTGTCGCAATGGGTCTGCCTCGGTGAGCTGGATACCGGTTTCGCCCAAGGCCTCTTGCAGAACCGAATCCAGAAACGGCAGGCGCAACCGCAACAGCGCAGCGCGGCTGAATTCCCCGGTCAGCGTATTGGCAACCACCACCGCCGTCCGATCGCGGTCCAGGCCATCGGCCCCGCCGATTTCACTCAATGCCCGGTCTGCCAGATCGAGCGCCAGCCAATGGGTCAGGTCGGTATTTTCATACGTGCTGCGCGGCACATTGAAACGGGCCAGGTCAAACGACCAACCCGAAATCAGCGCCACCTGAATATCGGTGATACTGTCGGTTTCAACCTGTATGCCGCTGGCATAGGCCTCCAGATCCAGCCGATCCTTCGGCATGGCGCGAAACTCGCGCCGCCGCTCCATCAGATTGCGATAAAGCTCCGACCCATCATGCGCGCCGGGAAATTCGCAGGCCAGCGCGTTGACATATATGGAACGCGCGGTGTCAGCCACGACGCGACCCTCCGCAGTTTGTTCCCGGAGCCTTGGTCATTCGGCCGGCTCCAGCCGCGGCGCAGGACGTTGCCAGGCCTCCATTGCCGGAAGGATCACACCGAACCAGGCACCGCGCGCCGCCGTGACCAGCGTCAGCGCGTAGAACAGGCCAAACACGATGTGCAGTTCCAGAAACAGGCCGTAGAGCGCCGCCACGGACGCGCCGAAGATCCACTGGTTGCGCCTGACCGATGGCGTCGTGGCTGGATCGGTGATCATGTAGAAGGTGAACAGGATGAAAGCAAAGCCGCTCATCGGCACCATCCCGGCCAACACCGACGTCTCATGCCAGGCCGCGCGCACAACCGCCTGCACCGCAAAGGCCAAAACCCAGACAAGCAGCAGCGGCATCCGCCCGGTCAGCTTGCTGTTCAGAAGGCTCCCGGTACAGATCACCACCAGCGGCAAAAGCACATCCACCGCGCCATAGGTCGCCTCGGTGAACTGGTAAGGTGGGGCAATGCCGACTGTGGGAAAGACCAGAAGCACCACCGTAATGCCAAAATTCGACGGATTCAGGAAATGCCGCGTGCCGCGCCCTACCCGCACGCGCAAAAGCCGTTTGGACGCCACCGCCAGTGACGCCGCAAAGGCGATCACCCAAAGCTGTTCCAGCGGCATCAGCAGCATTCCGATTGCCAGCGCCGAGATATGGGCCGACAGAAGGAACTGCACAAAGGTCTTGGCACCGCCCCGATACCGTGGCGCGCGGCCTTCTTCGCGTGCGGCCAGCCATTCCAGAACCAGTTCGGTGGCATAAGCCGCCGCCAGCGACACAAGAGGCGTTGCCCAGGATTGCTCAAATCCCAAAAAGAGATGGCCCAGTATGTTTAGCGTCGTGATCGCAATTGCGAACCGGCTGAGCCCCTTGATCCTGACGTCGTTCCAGGACAACGCCTTGGATCTCGCATCAGGATCGCTGGCGGCGGCGGGCGGGGAGGGCACAAGTGTAGAGTGGGTCAAGGGTGGTTACTCCTTCGAAGCCGAGGCAAGCCAGGCCAACAGCACTACGCGCTGACGCCCGGGCGAGATGTCGATCACTCTGCGATGGGTGGCCAGCGCGTCGCGCCAGGTGATCTCGGCGGAAATCGGGGTGTCCTCGGGCCAGGCGCCAAGGCCGAAATGCAGTTCCGGGGCGTTTTTGCCGGAATGGCCGTCGCCAACCGCCACGATGTCGGTCAGCTTCAAGTCGCTTCCTTCGGCGCTAAGCGTGACAATGGCACCCACTGCCGGGCTGGTCGTGCCATCCGGGTTTTCGATCCGCAGGTCCAGAACCACGCCGGAACGCGCGGGCGGTGCGGTATTCTTTAACAGGATCGAGTCCATCCACTGGCGCGCAATCAGCGCATCCTGGTCGCCATCTCCATCCACATCGGCCAGCGCGATCCCGCGTGAAATCGTACCTCGGTCAAACCCCAGAGCCGTGGCCATATCGACATAGCCTCCCTGGTCATTGGCGACAAAGAACGCATCGACCCGATCACCGGACAGGTCGGCCCCTTCGCGAAATCGCGGCCAGAGCCCCGCAAACTGCAGCAATTCGTCGTTACCCATCGCGGTCTCGTGCAATTCCGGCCAGCGGTCGGTGTCACCTTTAAGAAAACCGGTGGCCTGCAAGACTTCGGGCACGCCGTCATTGTTGAAATCCGCCATGCGGGCGTCCCAGGCCCAGGCGCTGCGCGCCAGCCCGATCCTGCCGCTGATCTCCTCGAATGGCGCGCGCCCCTTGGCAAAGGCCGACGCATCGCCTGTGCCCCGGAACATCAGATGGCTTTCCATCAGGGCATAATCTTCGGCGATATTGCTGACATAGAGATCCAGCGTGCCATCGCGGTCGATGTCGCCGAAATCCACGCCCATACCCTTGAAGCTGTCGCGTCCCAAAACGCGGGATCGGGGCGTTGTCAGGCCGCGCACTCCCTGGACCATCGAAAATTTGACCACGCCGTCAGCACTCAGATTGTGAAGAAGCTGGTCCGAGCCGAAATCATTGGCCACGTAAATCTCGGGCAGCCCGTCGCCATCCAGATCGGCCGCGCCTGTGGCCAGCGTCCAACCGTTAGGCATTGCCTCATCCAGCGCCGCGCTTGCATCGCGAAACAGCCCACCGTCGTCACTGGCCAGGAACAGGCGATTGCGCCCCGCATTCTGCGCCCGGCTCATCGAACGCTGCATATGCACCTCACCGGGGCCGCCAAGAACCGGCATGCCATCCGGAAAATAGTTGCCGAACAACAGGTCGAGCCGCCCGTCGCCGTCGAAATCCGCCAACGTCGCCGCGTTGGTGTTCCAGACCTCGTGGCTGTCGAGCAGCGGGCGCGGCTCAAACCCCTCCGCCGCCAGGTGCAATGACGGCGCACGCCCCCAGTAATACAGCGCCAGATCCTGCGCCCCGTCGCGATCGGCATCCAATGGCATACAGCCCATCGGCGCGATCCCGGCCTCGGCCTTCGCAGGCTGACGCCATTCCACGGCAAACGGCGCAAACCTGTTGCCGGTTGTCGGCACCGGGCCAATCGTCACGCTGTCGAAACGCGGATCGACAAGGCAATAATCGTTGTTCAGCCCGTCGCCATCATGGTCAAAGGCAGCCACGCTGGCCCCGACCGATGAAATCCAGCCTCCGATGTGATGAAAACCCGGATGTACCTCGCGTATGCCCTTTGCGTCTCCGCCCAGCGACACCAGCTTGTGCCGTTCAAAGGCAAAGCCGGACACATCCGGTTCCGGGGTGTGCCGCGCCACAAGCGCGGCGCCGAGAAGGCAGGCAGGGATCACCATTGCCGCGATATGCACATGTGTCATGGGCGTATTCCTTCGTCGGATGATCGGGTCTCATCTGCCGCGAGCCGGTGCTGAACCGCGCTGCGCCAGACTTCGAAAACGGCCAGGGCTTCGTTACGGCTGACGGGGCGGGATTTCGGGTGGTGAGCTTCGACCAGCGCCGCCACCTCTTCTGCCGACCGGCCCAACACTGCGTCGCAGATCGCCGCCAGGTTGGCGGTCACATGGCCTGCGTCGATCCGGGCCGCGGCGGCAAAACCGATGCCTTGCAGATAGGCTGGCCGGTGCTTGGAAAACCGGTGCAGTATTTTCGCACATTCCCCGGGATCCGCCGGGCCGGCATAGGCCATGGCCAGCCCCAACCCAGCCAGAAGATCGCCGCGCCGATTTTCATCGATATCGTCAATATGGCTAGCAACAAGGTCGGTTCGCCCCAGCGCGACAAACCACAATGCCCGACCGATACCCCTGTCATAGGACCGCGCCGACAGGCTTCGGCCCCGGGCCAATTGGCCGCCTTTCAGACGCTCGGGATGGAAAAACGTGTCGTGAAACCCGTGCCCGTCCAGCGACAGGCTGAAATTTTCCGGTGGCAGACCAGAGAACACCTTGCGCCCGAGCCACGGCAACCGCGCCATCGCCCATCCCGCCCCAACCTGAACAAGATAGCGGTACTCGCCACCAAACGCGCCGTTCAACGCCTGCAAATGCTGATGGCCGGTAGAAAGCCCGTCACGGATCGCCGCGGCCATACCGGCGCCTTCCACGAGGAAACCGCGCAATGCCGGCGGCACCTGCCCCAGCCGCGCCCGTAAGGCGGCTAAGGCATAGCTGCCAAGCATCAGGTTGTAACCCTCGACAAACGCGCAGGCGATACTTTCCAGATGTGCGGCGCGCTTCGTGTCGTATTTTCCGGTCCGGACTCGGTCGAGGCTGGCCGCCTCCGGCGGCAGCACCATAACCGGTCGCAGCCAGAAACCAGCCATGCCTGGCGCGGCGGTGTGAGAGGGTTCCGCCACGCTCATTGACGCTGCCCGTCGGAAAGAGTTCAACTCGATGATCTGCGTCAGCCGGTAATACAACTGTGGCAAACCGATGAAATGGAACCTGTTTGACCCGCTCAGCAATGAGATCGACCCGCGAAAGGCCTCTTCACCTGCCGCGTCAACCTCGCGCCAGGCACGAATGACGATTTCAGTTCTCGAAACTGAATTATTCCGCGGCATCTACACAACCTCTTGGACTCAATCGCCCGGATCGGAGCCTATTAGGGTGGGGCTGCGGTTAGCTGGCGTATGACTGCCATCAGCAATCCTTTGCACAAACATCTGCCGCGAGTTTCTCCAGCATCGCGCCGACATTTGCCTGTTTTTTCGCAAACAGAGGCGCTGGCACTTCATGGCAAGGGCGGGCGCCGCTTCGCTGCGGGCACGGCAGATAATACCGCTACAGTCATGCATGCGGCGTTTTCAGGTCGGTAGATTTCGGAGAAATCAGGTGATCGCCAATTCTTCCGCGATCAGCACTTCCAACTCGGACCGTGTCGGCCCCCGGCACAGCCCGGCCAAGAGAGTCTGCGTCCGATCATCCGGTTGCGCATCGCATTCAGCCATCACGAAGTCCTGCAATCTGGCGTAATGCTGCCGCAGCTTGGCGTTTTCGCCCTTGATCGCGCGGATCAGCATGATCCGCCGGTGCACCGCCTCGCGCAGCGGATCATGGACCAGCACGAGACGGCAATTGTCGATCGCTTCCTCAAAAGCGCCTTTGCGCATCAGCCGGTCGATCACAAGAAGCGCCGCCCGTACAAAGATCGACTGCAACCTTTCCCGTTCGATCATCGTCCACCTGCTGCTGTGCCCCGGCAGGAAACTGCCGCAATAAAGGTCCGCCAGTCGTTGCGATACCGCGCGGGTGTCGCCTTCGCCTGTCGTCAGTTGTCCGTAGATCTGTTCCAGCTCCTCAGTGTCGGAGTTCAACGCGCCCCTGGAATAAACGCCGAGGCTCCACTTGTCCGAGCACAATTCGGTTTCCAGCCCCCGGGTCGCATTCAGCGTCCGGCGCAGCCGTGACGACATCGAAACTAGGTTGGATTTTGCGCTAACCGGGTCTTCGAACGCCCAGAATTTTTCAACTAGGTCGTTCCGATCGAACATCCGGTTCTTGTTCTGGAAGAGATAGGCAGCGCATTCTCGACCGGTCTCACCAATGCCCGCGCATCTGCCGAATGGCCCTGCGCCGATTTTGAAAGCCCCAAAAAATTGCACTAACTGCATGTTCCATTCACGACTAAATAATTGTTTTCTAATCCAATAAATTCGACGGCCCAAGTGACAGGACCCGCGCAATAGCAAGACAGCACACTGAGAGCTAGGGTTGATAGCGTGCCGCAATTTTGCAACAAATGCAAGGAGAATAGGTCATCCGTAAGAGCCACACTTGCCGAGAAACACTCGGGGTCTGGAACGCGTGGATGATCGGCAGATGCCTACCGGGATCGTGCATGTGCTGCGCAGCAGCCGCCACTTCGGGCTCTGAGCAGGCCTTAGCTGCATGATCTGCCAATGACCGCTTCCCGGAAAACCGCAATCATGGAGCTCTGGTGTCAATCCCGGCGCAAAATGGGTCAGTTTCCCTGCCGACCAAACTTGTCATCGAACAGGTAATGCGACTGCAGCTCGGGAAAGGGTCTGGTCCGTTCCCGTTTGCGGTCACCGCAGATCTTCGCCACCGCGATCGAGGTGCTGTCGTGGTGGAACGACAGGGGCACGCCACCAAAGAACGCGAAGGCGGCAGTGTGCCCATCGAAGATCGCCTCAGTGGTCTCTGCAGGATAGGCCTCGATGAAGAACGCGTCCGAATGCGGGAGCGCCATCGCGAGATAATGCAGCCTGCAATTAACACCCCGATCACCCCAAGCGCTTCGCCAGGATCCACTTGGGCACGACCCGGCGCATGCGAGAGCGGGACGATACCCTCACGGGTCCGGCGCTTCCTCACCCGCACATGATCCGTGACGATGGCGATTCCGCCGGTGAAGCCGTGCTCGTCACCCAGCCGCTCATGGATGCGCTTGGCCGTATGGCGCTGCTTTTTCAGGTGGGACTTATCGTGTTCGAGGATCTGGTCGATGATCGAAACATATGGGTCAAGCTTGGGGCGAACCGGCGGGCCTTCCCGGCGATTTCCAGGCGGAACTGCGTGTTCCAGCATCTTCGCAACCGTCTTGCGGTCGATCCCGAAATGGCGCGCCGCCGCGCTCTTGCTCATTGCTTCGACATGGCACACACGCCGAACGCGGCTGTACATATCCACAGCGTACATCTCCCCGCCCTCAACTCGTTCGTCTCAGGCTCAAGATGCGGGCTTTTCCTCCGCGACAGTCAGAACATCCGGCCGATTCCGCTGTCCATTTTGTCTCCGGGATTCACACCCCGGACTTGCCCAGTGCCTGGCCTGGGGCATGCAGGGCGACGGTTATGTGCTATCGCTCACCAAGTCAGCCAGCGCAGAACGAAAGGATTTCCGCGCCGCACGAAGACCCGGCGCAACTCATCACCAAGCAGGATCAACACTGCAAAGGGTAAGCTGAGCGCCAGCTGCCATGGCTGCAGCGGGGCCGTCCCGAAGAACACGTTGACTGCCGGCACGTAGGCAATCAGGTACAATAGCAGCAGTTCGGTCGCTATCCCGACCCAAACCAGACGGTTGGAGAAAACGCCAACTGTAAGCAGGCTTTGCCGCCGGGTTCTGCAGATGATCACGTCCGAGATCTGGCAGATGATGATCGAGGCGAAGAAACCTGTGATCGCTGTCCGGTATAGCGGATCGTTGCTCGCAAGGTCCTGCCCCCATTCCCAGCCGCCGGAATAGAGAATGACGAAATAGGAAAAGAACCCCGCTGCCGCCTGGATCATTCCGACGACACCGTAGCTCATGATCAACAGGTTGCGCGAAAGAAGCCGCTCCGTCCGTTGCCGGGGTTTGCGCTTCATCACATCCGTCTCGGGCGGTTCCGCGCCGAGGCCGAGTGCCGGAACGATATCTGTGCCAAGGTCGATCGCGAGGATCAGCACAACCGTCAGCGGCAACGGGATGTCGAGCAGAACAAAGGCAATGAACGGCAGAATCTCGGGGACGTTCGAGGTCAGGATGTAGGCGATGAACTTCTTGATATTGTCGAAGATCGTGCGCCCCTCTTCGATGGCGCTGACGATGGTGGCGAAATTGTCATCCATCAACACCATGTCGCTGGCTTCCTTGGCCACGTCGGTGCCCATAACCCCCATTGCCACGCCCATATCCGCATTTTTCAGGGCCGGCGCGTCGTTCACGCCATCGCCGGTAACCGTCACGGTTTCGTCGAGCGTCTGCAGCGATTGGACGACCTGAAGCTTCTGCGCCGGGGCGATCCGGGCAAAGACAATCTCTGGCTCGCTCGCAAGCACGTTTCGCAGGACGTCGTCCGACATTGCCGTCATTTCGTCGCCTTGCACCACACGGCCGCGTCCGACAATCAGACCGATCTGCCGCGCAATGGTCTCGGCCGTCAGGCCGTAGTCCCCGGTCATCATGATCACGCGGATCCCAGCCGAACGGCACCGCGCCATTGCGTCCGGCACTTCAGGGCGCGGCGGATCGATCATGCCGACCAGCCCGACAAAGACATAACCGCCCTGTGGTATCTCCTTGCCTTCCGACACCCGCATCGCAAGGCCAATGCCGCGCTCGCCGCGCCCTGCGAGCTTGCGGTATTCATCGATCACCCGCGCCTCGTGATGAGCGTCCAGATCCAGCACCTCGCCGTCGAGCATGATCGTGTCACACATCGCCAGCACGACCTCTGGCGCACCTTTCAGGAACGCCACCGGCGCATCCTCGCCTTCTGGCACGACCACCGAAATCATCCGCCGCTGGGCGTAGTTGAATGGCTCCTCGGCCACCGGACTGGCCCGGCGCAGCGCATCTAGATCGCCCGTTTCCTTGGCAAAGAGCAAAAGCGCCCCGTCGGTCGCGTCGCCAGAATATCCTCCGTCGATCAGCACTGCGCTGTTGCAGATCGCCATGACACGCGCGACCGACGGAAAGACGGGATTGTCTCGCAGCGCCGGATCCCCCGCGCTATAGCTCTGGTGCGAGATGACGATGGTGTTCACGCCCAGCCGATTCTGGGTCAGCGTGCCGGTCTTGTCTGTGCAGATCACGGTGGTCGAGCCCAGCGTCTCGACACTTTCGAGGTTCTTGATCAGAGCGTTCTTCTTCGCCATCCGGCGGCTCGCCATGGTCAGCGACAAAGTGACGGTCGGTAAAAGACCCTCTGGTACGTTTGCCACAATGATGCCGATGGCGAAGATCAGGCTCGCGATGGTCCCGTTGCCGATCGCGACACTGACCAGGAAAAAGGCTGTGCCCAGAAAGATCGCGATCGCGCTGATGATCTTGATGAAATGGCGAAGCTCGCGGTGGATCGGGGTCTCTACCGACTTCGTCGCTTCGGTCAATTCGACGATGTTGCCGATCTGGGTCGACATACCCGTGCCACAGACCACAGCGCGGGCCTCGCCCGCGTGAACGAGCGTACCGGTAAACACCATGTTCGGACTTTCCAAAACGTTATGGTGGCTTTTCTCCGGATCCAGCAGCTGCGGTTCGCTCTCACCGGTCAGGCTTGCCAGATCGACCTTGAACATCGACGCTTCCAGCAGTCGGCCGTCGGCGGGGACCTTGTCGCCTTCATGCAAGATGATCACGTCGCCCGGAACAAGCTCTTCGGCCGGAATCTCGCGGGCAACGCCGTCACGCAACGTAGTCACCATTGTCGGCAACATGTTGCGGAAACTGTCCATTATGCGTTCACTCTGCAGCTCCTGGGCATAGGTGAAGGCGGCATTCAGGAAGACCACCGCGATCAGCGCAATGGCGATGTAGAGATTGCCCTGACCAGGATCGAGCCGTTCCGCCGACATCGCCAGCGCGCCGCCACCGATAAGCAGCATCGCGAAGAAATTTTTGAACTGCCGCAGGAATTTGAAGATCTCGGGTGTGGTTTTGCCAGCGCTCAGTACATTGCTTCCGTGACTGCGCAAACGATCTGCCGAAGCTTCCGACGAAAGCCCTTGCGTCGAGCTCGCAAGCTCGGTCAGAACAACTTCGATAGGTTTAAGATGAACGCCGTCCGCCATAAGTTTGCTGTCCCTCTACGCGTTTCTTGCTCGAATGCGTATCAAGCGCAGTCGGTGCGGGCATTGCGTTAGCTCAATGATGCTTAGATTTGACCGCGCTTGCTGTCGTGCATTGAGCGACTGGTGTGTCCCGCGACCCAGCCATCGCCTTCTCCGAACTTGCTGCGGCTTGCATCAAGGACCGGTTTCACCACTGAACTGCGGCGTCGGTTTTCAATGCATCGCGGCGCGGCTTTCCTCCGCGAGCGCTCGCGGCAAGATTCAACACTTCCGGTTCGGGCTCCTTCCGGCAGATCGTTGCAGTTCGCCTGAAAGCCTCTTTTCAATCGTTCCCGCCGTATGTCCCGGACGCCCAAATCCAGCAAAAGCCTGCCAACGGGCGCCTTTTCGTGGGCATCAGATCCAAATCACACAACCCTTCTCCAAATGCTCGTATGCAAGCGCTTGTGTGGTTAAATCGACCTGATCATCATGGCGGCCAGCAGGGAAGGCAAGAATTTCGGCCTAGAGATCTGATAGCCAAGGCGCTGAATCTGGAAAGAGAATACGATGAGACTGGAACTTGGATCCTTGAATGTAGGCTCTTGTATTTTTTGGACTGTGTCGGCTTGATCTCGACAATGTTAAGGCCTTTCGGCCTTAGGTCTTCAATCAAACAGGTGCCGACACCAGTATCTTCGATCAGGATTACCCAAGAATCATATCGTCCAGCGGATTCGATCATTTTTGCCTTCAAATCAGGATTATTCAGCTTCTGACGGCAGACGTCTATGAGGTAAGAGGCCGGTTCGCACGAGACTGCCTGCACCGCCATTTTCCCTTGAGTCCATTCGGAAATTCGGCAAGGTACGACATCAACCAGCCTTGCATCGGCGGCAGGCCGGCGCGCCGCGCGGGGGCTGGTCGGCGCTCCGGGCGGCGCGGCGTGGACGTCGTCCGCCGTCTTTCGGCCCTGAACCGCCTGGAACGACTCCAGGCCCCGCCGCGCCGATCCTTAGCAGGCAGGGCCAGGGTGCCCGGCCGCCATACTGCTT
The DNA here is from genome assembly GCA_963768205.1 of uncultured Alphaproteobacteria bacterium. Classification (GTDB taxonomy): domain Bacteria; phylum Pseudomonadota; class Alphaproteobacteria; order Rhodobacterales; family Rhodobacteraceae; genus JAHELH01. The sequence continues at coordinate 60,346 of CAVYHB010000006.1, forward strand.
GCATGAACAAAGCCCGGTGCCGCGGGTCAGCCGTTCACATAGGTCTCCAGCGCTTGTTCACAGTGGCGATGGTGATCGTGGTGGCATGCGACGCGGCAAAGGCGCCGGTCGCGGCGACCCAACAGCGTTTCAGCGCATTTCTCTGCGATCGCGGAAAAATCCTGCGCAACCGTCGTCAGCGGCGGGCTGGTGAACTGCGACCAGGGGTGGTCGTCGTGCCCCGCAACGCGCAAAGCGCAGTTCGGCCCGTGCCCCACTCGCAGCCCCTTCTGGTAGGCGGCCGCGATAAGGCCGAGGGCAAGCCGGTCGTTCGAACACAGAACGGTGTCGGATGGCAGGGCGTGGGCTCTGAAGACGATGGGCCAGAATCCGGCATCTATGCACCTGCGCTCGATCCGTCGCACAATCTCGGAAAAGAACGGGTCGGCCAGATACGGCACGACGATGCCGATGGTCTTGGTCAGCTTTCGGTTCTGATTGATCGCGAAAATGTTCGGCCGATAGTCGTACTCCTCAAGCGCGAATTCGATCTTGGCCCTTGTGGTCTTCCGGACGCTGTCGGGATCGTTGAAATACTTCGACAGGGTCGGACGCGAAATATCGCTGACTTTGGCGAACTCATCCATAGTGTTGATTTTGCGCCCAGCCATACGGATCCGTCCCCTGTTCAACTTGCGCCGATAAATCAGACCCCATCGACGTCAGCCGGGTGGTCTCTTGCAACTTTATGCGCGTAATTTCTATTTTTGACACAACGACCAGCCTGCGCCATCCATCAAGGAAAATCCCGGCCGCTCCGGGGTTCCTCGATGCTCTCACCAGCTTCAGGCGCAGCGTGAACAGACGGCGCGCCTTGGGTCGTGGTCACCACGCCCACGTGAAAAAGGCTTGCCGAAACCGGTTTCGGTAGTCAATTTGATTCGTGGAGGGTCAGAATGACCAGTCGGACGGATCACATTAATGTCTCGAATATGCGCATGCGTGTGACCATTTCCGATGTTTCGGAAGCGCTCGGACTGACCAAGTCGACCGTGTCGCGCGCCTTGAACAACTATAGCGATATCTCCGAAAGCACGCGGCTGCGCGTAAGGCGTATGGCCGAGACGATGGGCTATCGCCCGCTGAGCTATGCGCAGGCGATTCGCACCGGTCGCTCGAAGTCGCTGGGCCTGGTCATTCAACTGTCCGACCACGACGCGCACCGCCCGTTTCTGGCGGCGTTCCTGGCGGGCCTGTCGCAAGGCGCCAGCGAAGAAGGCTGGACCCTGACCATCGCAACGGCGGACAGCCCCGAGGCGACGACCGACACCATCAGAACGCTGATCAGGGACCGCAAGGCCGACGGCTTCATCCTGCCGCGGACGCTTCGTGACGATCCCCGCATCACAGTTCTGCGCGAGGCCGGCGTTCCGTTCGTCCTGTTCGGGCGCAGCCCCGACCCCACCGGATGCGCCTGGCACGACGTGCTCGGCGAGGACGCCATGCGCGATGCGGTGCGGCACCTGGTGAAGCTTGGCCATCGCCGGATCGGTTTTCTCAACGGCGGCGAGCAGTACAACTACGCCGGGCTGCGCCTGGAGGGTTTTCTGGCCGGAATGGCCGAAGCCGGGCTGACGCCGGACCCGGATCACGTCAAGACGGATGTCCTGACGACCGAAACCGGCGCCATCGCCAGCCGCGCCGTGCTGGCAACGGCAGAGCCGCCGACCGCCATTGTCTGCGCCGTCGACATGGCAGCACTTGGGGTCTACCGGACCGCCGCCGACCTGGGGCTGCAGATCGGCTCCGACCTGTCGGTGATCGGCTACGACGGGGTGCCCGAGGGCGCGCTCGTGACTCCGCAGCTCACCACATTCGCCGTCGACCACACCGCATCGGGACGTCGGCTGAGCAACCTGCTGATCCGGCGCATCGGCGGCGAAAATATAGAGACGTTGCGAGAGCTTGTTCCCGCAACGCTGAAGGCGCGTGGCTCTGCCGGGCCGCCCCGCCGGACACCGGCGCAATTGGCAGCGCGGATCGCGCTGTCGCTCTGAAATCGAAAACCAAGGTTCAACGGGAGGAAAACAATGAATCTTAACAGAAAATCCATGATGCTGACGGGTGCGGCCACTGCGCTTGCCCTGTCGGCGATGGCCGCCAGCGCCGATGCAATCTGCGCTTCTGGACCACCGAGGAACAGCCCGAGCGGCTGGCCCGCCAGGAAGAGATGGCCGCCGACTTCTCCGCCGCGACCGGCAACACGGTCGAGGTGATCCCGGTCGACCGAAAGCGATCTTGGCACCCGCGCCACCGCGGCCTTCGCCGCCGGCGATCTGCCGGACGTGATCTATCACCCGCTGCAATATGCGCTGCCCTGGGCCGAGGCCGGCATCCTCGACACCGACGCCGCGACCGACGTGATCGAGAACCTCGGCGCCGACACCTTCGCCCCCGGTGCGCTTGGCGATGGCCGCGTCCGACGACGGCTATGCCTCGGTTCCGGTCGATGGCTGGACCCAGATGATCGTCTACCGCACGGACCTGTTCGACGAGGCGGGGCTGGAGCCGCCGACCACCTATGCCAACGTGCTCGCCGCGCTCGAAGCGCTGCACAACCCGCCGGAGATGTACGGCTTCGTCGCCGCGACCAAGGTCGACGAGAACTTCATGAGCCAGGTGCTGGAGCATGTGTTCCTGGCCAATGGCGTCTCGCCCGGTCGGCCCGGACGGCGTTCAGCCGCTGGACGAGGCCACGACCATCGAGGTGCTCGAGTTCTACAAGGCCATCGCCGAAGCCTCGCCGCCGGGTGAGCTGTTCTGGGATCAGTCGCGCGACGCTCTATTTCTCGGGCAATGCGGCGATGATCATCTGGTCGCCGTTCATCCTCGACGAACTGGCCGGTCTGCGCGACAGCGCGCCGCCGACGATCAACGACGATCCGACCTCGCCGCGATCTGGCCGCGGCCACCGGTATCGTGACCAACTTTGCCGGCCCGTCGAACCCCGACGGCGCGGCCTGGGGCGACATCCGCTACTTCGGCATCACCTCCGACGCCGACACCGACGCCGCGATGGAGTTCGTCGAGTTCTCGATGAACGAGGGCTACGGCGCAGACGCTGGCCATCGCGCCCGAGGGCAAGTTCCCGGTGCGTCGCGGCACCGCCGATGAACCCGACCGAAGTTCGTCGGATGCCTGGGCGACGCTGCGATGTCGGCGTCGACCGCAAGGCACCGCTGGGCGAGCTCTACGACGCAGGCGATGATCGACGAGATCGTCGGCGGTCTGGACGTGGCGCAGCGCTGGGGCGTGGCCGACGGTCAGCTGGCGCTGGCCTCGAAGATCATCAACAGCCAGGTGATCAACCGCTCGTGCGCGAGTATATCGACGGCGAGCGCGATGCCGCCGCGACCGTGGCCGCGCTGAACGAGGCGATTGCCGGCGTCGAACTAAGCGACGCTTTGCGACTCCGGCGGCGGCGGCCTGACGCTGCCGCGCCGACATCCCGCATTTCCGATCGGAGCATTGCATGCCGATGACCGACGCCGTTCCCCCGAAAGGCACCGGCCCGCTGGCGCGACCGCGAAGCGCGCCTGGCCTGGGGTCTGCTGGTGCCGACCATCATCGCGGTGGCGCATGGTCGTACTGCTGCCGCTGCTGGCGATCTTCTGGATCAGCGTCAAACCGGTGGCGCTGGCCGATCTGCGCCCGCCAGCGGTCGTGCTGCGCGAGGACCTGCGCGGCGACGCCGAGGCGGTCGGCGACGCGGCGATCGATCCGCTACCGCCTGCGCAACTCGTCGCAGGATCAGCCGATCCGCGAGCGTCACGTTCCGCGACACGATCCCCGAGGGCCTGACCGTCACCGAGCTTGATCCGCGCTGCACGCTGGACGGGCCGGCGATCTGACCTGTGATCTGGGCGACTGGGAGGGCGGGTTTCGCGACGAGCTGACGCATCCCGGTCACCGTCGCGCAGGCCTATCTCGACGCCGGCCAGCGGCCGCAGGACAGCGAGGCGACGGTCACCGGCACGCTCGTCGAACGTGCTGACCAACACCACCTTCACGCTGGAGAATTTCGCCCGCGTCTTCGACGGCGACGGAATTCTGGACGGTGCTGTGGGTGACGCTGTTCTACACCATCTTCGGCACCGTCGGCGCGCTGCTGTTCGGGCTGTTCGCGGCGCTCTTGCTGAACAAGTCGTTCCGCGGCCAGGGCATCCTGCGCGGGCTGTACCTGTTTCCCTACGTCTCGCCGGTGATCGCCGTGGCCTTCGCCTGGGTGATCCTGTTCGATCCGTTCTCGGGCTCGGCCAATGCGCTGCTGATCCAGATGGGCGTCACGAACGAGTCGATCAACTTCTTCGGCCAGCGCCCACTGGCGCTGATCATGGTCACGGTCTTCGAGATCTGGCGCTATTTCCCGCTGTCGCTTCCTGTTCATCCTGGCGCGGATGCAGTCGATCGACACCGACATGTACGAGGCCGCCGACATGGACGGCGCCAGCCCGTTCCAGCAGTTCTGGTATCTCAGCGTGCCGCAGTTGCTCGGCATCCTGTCGGTGCTGTTCCTGCTGCGCTTCATCTGGACGTTCAACAAGTTCGACGACATCTTCCTGCTGACCGGCGGCAATGCGGGCACGCGGACGCTGACCGTCAACGTCTATGAACAGGCCTTCGCGATCTCGAACATCGGCGCCGGTGCGGCGGTCGCGGTGGTGATCTTCGGCTGCCTGCTGCTGTTCTCGGCCTTCTTCTTCCGCTTCATCAGCCAGGAGGAAGGGCCTGATGATGGAACTTCTGCGCCGCGGCTACGCCACCGCACCGATCCTGGGCGTTCTCTGGACCTTCGTGATCGCAACGACGGTCGCCATCGCGCATGAGCTTTGCCACCGGCGACGCCTTCCGCCCCAGTCTGGTCTTGGGTCGCTGGTCTGGGGCGCGGCGCTTGGCCTGGCCTGTCTGCCGCGGTCGCGCGCTGGAAACCCTGCGCGGCCGCCGCCATCGTCGCCGTCGCCTGCGTCCTGCTCGGCTACGGCCCGCTGGTCATCGCGGACCGTCGGTCGCCGCGTTCTCGGCACTGATCGGCGCCCTGACCGCCGCGGCGGGTTTTGCGGCGCTGGGGCTGTGGATCATGCTGGACGAGGTCGAGCCCCGGGCCCGATCAACCGCCACATCTTCGAGGCGGCGGTGATCCGGTTCTGCACCGGGTTCGGCTATATCTTCTTCACCGCCATCGTGCTGATCCCGTTCTACGTGATGGTGCTGACCAGCCTGAAGAACCAGTCCGAGCTGATCCAGAACCCGCTCGATTTCTCGCATCGACCTGTCGAAGGGGACAGAGCTGTTCCGGTCCTATGCCGAGCTGTTCGGCCAGTTCAATTTCGGCACCTACCTGTTGAATTCCTTCATCATCTCGGTGCTGACGGTGCTGATCACGCTGCTGTTCGCGGTGCCCGGGCGCCTATGCCGTGGCGCGGCTGCGGTTCCGCGGGCGGGCGGCGTTTTCGCGCTCGATCCTGCTGATCTACATGGTGCCGATGATCGTGCTGGCGCTGCCGATCTACATCGCCTTCTCGATGACCGGCCTGCGCAACACGCTCAGCGGGATCGTCATGATCTACCCGGTCACGACGATCCCGGTCGCGCTTTACATGCTGCAAGGCTATTTCCGCGGCCTGCCGGCCGAGATCGAGGAGGCCGGCCTGATGGACGGGCTGTCGCGGCTGAAGGTGATCTGGAAGATCACCCTGCCGCTGTCGCTGCCGGCGCATGGCCTCGGTCTCGCTCTACGTCTTCATGATCGCCTGGAACGAGTTCCTGCTGGCCTTCATGCTGCTCGACGATCCCTCGAAATTCACCCTGACGCGCGGCATCGCCTCGCTCAACTCCTCGGAAATTCCGCGCCAGCACCTGATGGCAGGCTCGGTGATCGCGACGGTGCCGATCATGGTGATCTTCCTCGGGCTGGAACGCTTCATGACGAAAGGCCTGACCGCCGGGTCGGTAAAGGATGACTGATGACTGATCTTGACGAACAAGCACGCGACATCCTGCGCAAGAACGACCAGGGCGGCTATACGCTGCCGACCGACGGGCTTTATCCCTACCAGTGGAACTGGGACAGCGCTTTCGCCGCCTGGGGCTTTGCGACCTTCGACAATGCCGCGCGCCTGGGACGAGCTGGAGACGCTGATGGCCAGCCAGTGGGACAGCGGCATGGTGCCGCACATCATCTTCCACAAGCCGAGCCCCGGCTATTTCCCCGGCCCCGATGTCTGGGACACGCGACCAGACGCCGCCGACCTCGGGCATCACCCAGCCGCCGGTTGCCGCGATCCTGGCGCGCCGGATCTGGGACAACGATCCCGAGGCCGGCCACGCCCGGATCGCCGCGCTTTATCCAAAGCTGGTCAAATGGCACCGCTGGTGGCACGAGGTCACGCTGCACCCACGGCCCCGCCGCGATCATGCATCCCTGGGAAAGCGGGCGCGACAACTGCCCCGACTGGGATGTCGGCATGGCGAATGTCGATGGCTCCAAGCGTCGGCCCCTACACGCGCCGCGACACCGGCCATGTCGACCCCGAGATGCGGCCCACCAAGGAAGACTACGACCGCTATATCGCGATGGTGGAGTTCGGGCGCAGCGTCGGCTGGGACGATGCGAAGATCGTCGCCGAAGGCCCGTTCCTGATGGCCGATCCCGGCATCACCTTCATCCTGCTGCGCGCGCACGACGATCTGGCCGAAATCGGGCGCGCCCTGGGCGAGGATGTCAGCGAGATCGAGGGCTGGGCCAAGGACGCTGCGCGCCGCGCTGCCGACGATCTGGAACGACGACCTGGGTGCCTATGATGCCCGCAACCTGCGCACCGGCGAACTTCGCCGGCGTGCTCGGGTCCGGGCGCGTTCCTTGCCTATCTGGCCGACGCCGGAAACGCGAAACTTGACGCGCAGCTGATGCGCGTCTGGGATGCGGTGAAATACGGCATTCCCTCGGCCGATCCCGCAGCCGCGATCGTTCAATCCGCGCAAATACTGGCGCGGTCCGACCTGGCCGGTGGTCAACGCGCTGATCGCCATCGGGCTGAACGACGCAGGCCGCGACGATCTGGCCGAACGGCTGCGCGCCGAGACCGCCGACCTGATCCAGCAGCACGGGTTCTTCGAGTATTTCGACCCGATCGACGCCACCCCCTGCGGCGGCGACAACTTCACCTGGACCGCGGCGATCTGGCTGACCTGGGCCAGCGCCGCAACGCGCCGAAGGGAGGCAACTGATGTCGTCTATCACCTTCGAAAGCCGTCGAGAAATGGTTCGGCGACGTCCAGGTCATCAAGGGCGTCGACCTGGAGATCGAGGAAGGCGAATTCGTCATCTTCGTCGGCCCCTCGGGCTGCGGCAAGTCCACGCTTTTGCGGATGATCGCGGGGCTGGAGGAAACCAGCCGCGGCCAGATCATGATCGGCGGGCGCGACGCCACGGCCGAGCCGCCGTCGAAGCGCGGCCTGGCGATGGTGTTCCAGTCCTACGCGCTCTATCCGCACATGTCGGTGCGCGACAACGTGGGCTTTCCGCTGAAGTCGGCCGGCCTGCCCGCGGCCGAGATCAAGGCCAAGGTCGACGAGGCCGCGCGGGTGCTGAAGCTGGACGCCTATCTCGACCGCCGGCCCAAGGACCTGTCCGGCGGCCAGCGCCAGCGCGTCGCCATCGGCCGCTCGATCGTGCGCGATCCCGACGGCGTTCCTGTTCGACGAGCCGCTGTCGCAACCTCGACGCCGCGCTGCGCGTCGAGATGCGCTACGAGATCGCCAAGCTGCACCAGACGCTGAAATCGACGATGATCTACGTCACCCACGACCAGGTCGAGGCGATGACGCTGGCCGACCGGATCGTCGTGCTCGAGGCCGGCAAGGTCGCCCAGATCGGCACGCCGCGCGAGCTTTACGAGAACCCGGCCAACCTCTTCGTCGCGCAGTTCATCGGCTCGCCCCGGATGAACGTGATCGACGTCGATGCCGTGAACCTCGCCGGAATGCCTGCCGGGGCACGCCACCTGGGGATCCGGCCCGAGCATATCGAGCTGGCCACCGGCGACCCCGCGAATATCGACGGCACGGTCGACGTGCTGGAATATCTCGGCGCCGACACCTTCGTCGTCATGGATTGTGGCAAGGCCGGGCAGGTGACACTCCGGATCAATGGCGACACCGATCTTGTTCCCGGCGACAAGGCCGGTCTGCGCTTCCACGACGACAGGCTGCATTACTTCGACGCGAATGGACAGTCGCTGAAATCCCGCTGATCGCAGCAGGTTTCAGCGCAACGAATGAGGAAAGCATGAAGCGTTCGCAGATCAACACAATCCTCGCGTCGGCCGACGAGATGATCCGGTCCCACGGCTTTGCACTGCCGCCCTTCGCCTATTGGACGCCCGCACGAATTCAAGGCCAGGGCGGCGGACGCCCGCCATGTCATCGACGCCCGCTGCGGCTGGGACATCACCGACTATGGCGCAGGCCGATTTCGACGAGATGGGCCTGTTCCTGTTCACCCTGCGCAACGGACTGCTTGCCGATCTGCAGGCGGGCGGCGGTATGTGCTACGCCGAAAAGCTGCTGATCTCGCGCCAGGACCAGCTGTCGCCGATGCACACCCATGTGATCAAGGCCGAGGATATCATCAACCGCGGCGGCGCGACGCTGGTGGTCGAGCTTTTCGGGTCGGACGATGCCGGGAATTTCGCCGAGGACAAGGGCGGCACCGTCTGGCTGCGACGGCATTCGGCACGACTATGCCCCGGGCGAGAAACTGCGCCTCGCCCCAGGTGAAAGCGTCACGCTGCGGCCCGGCGACTGGCATGCCTTCTGGGGCGATGGCGGCGATGTGCTGGTCGGCGAAGTCTCGACCGTCAACGACGACGAGACCGACAACATCTTCCGCGAACCGATCGGCCGCTTCGCCAATATCGACGAAGACACCGACCCGGTGCATCTGCTGGTCAGCGATTACCGGACCTGGCTGGGGTAGAGCAAGACGACCCGCGCCGGGCCGCGCCCCGTTACCTGACGGCGCGCACGGCGAACTGGAACAGCGACCGGATATGCGCCGCCACCGCGCGACGTGCCGCCTTGGGATCGCGCGCGGCCAGGGCGTCGAGGATCCGCTCATGCTGCCTTGTATCCGGCTCCAGCCGCTCGGACAGCTTTTCTATCTCGAAAAGGTTGGTCGTCACCCGCAGTGATTGCAGGATGCCGGTCATGATCTCGTTGCCGCAATTCAGGATGAAGAGGTTGTGCACCTCGTCGTCCGAGGCCCAGTGCGAGATCATGTCATAGGGCTGCTGCGCCTGCACCGCGTGCAGGGTCTTTCGCGCGGCCGCCACCGCCTCGGGTGCGATGCGCTCGACCGCAAGGGCGGCGGCCTCGGCCTCCAGCAACTCGCGCACGCGCAGGCTTTGCAGGTATTCTTTCAACTCGACTTTGCGCACCACGTAGGACTTGTTGGCGTCTTTCTGCAGCAGGCCCTCGATCTCCAGCCGCTGCAGCGCATGGCGCAGCGGGGTGCGCGACACGCCGATCAGACTGGCAAGCTGCTGCTCGACCACCGGCGTGCCGCTTTGCAGCCGCCGCTCCTGGATCATCGACAGCAGCGCGTGATAGGCCTTGTCCGAAAGCGTCACGGGCGAACCCGGCACCGGGCTTGCACCCTGCGGCATGATCGGCGGCGTGGATGTGTTCACCTTCAGGCTCCTGTCTAGCGGCGCGCAAGCACGCCCAACATCCGATTTGATTTCCTCTTGCGCCACCGCGCCGCGCCACTCATCGCAAATGGTCGCTGGGCAGTTTGGCGCAGATTCTTCTTGCAATCGCTCCGGCAATCTTCTCCAATGATTGTATACCGTCGGTATCCAATTTGACAAGGACGCGCACCATGACAGCGAAGACCGATCCTGGCACCAGGACCGAAAGCGACGCCGCCGTCGCGCTGCTCAGGGATCTGATCGCGGCGCAGCCCGATGGCGAGAACGCGGTGCAGTCGGTCATCTCGGAGCGTCTACGCCGCGCCGGTTGCGACGTCGCGGCGGTCGATTACGAACCCAGCACGGTCCCGGTGATCGGCGAGCTTGTGGTCGAGGGCACCCGCAACGTCGGCACCCGCCGCGCCATCGTCGCCACGCTCAACGGCGACGCGGGTCTGCCCAGCCTTCTGATGTTCGCCCATCCCGACGGCGAGGCCGTGGCGGGCACCGAAAATTGGTCGCACGACCCCTTCGCGGGGCAGATCGACGCCGGTCGGCTTTATGGCTGGGGCGTCGCCGACGACCTTGCCGGCTGCGCCGCCGCCGTGCTGGCCATAGAGAAAGTCGCGGCGTCAAGGGCCCCCATGGGTCGCGCGGTGTTTGCCTCGACTCCCAGCAAACACTACGCGCGGGGCGTCGCGGCTTTGCTGCACGACGGCCTGAGCGCCGATGCCTCGCTTTACCTGCATCCGGCTGAATCGGGCGTCGGAATGCACGAAATCAAGGCCGTCGCCTCGGGTCAGGTCGAATTCACCATCACCCTGCGCGGCAAGGCCCCCGCGACCACGGAACCTGTGCAGACGACCTTCTCGCACCTCGGAATCAACCCCATCGACAAGGCCTTCGTCCTGCACCAGGCCCTGATGGCCCTGGCCGAGGACCGCGCGAAACGCATCCGCCACCCGCTGATCGAGGCCGAGGTCGGTCGCGCCACCAACCTGCATATCTCGCGCATCCACTGCGGCGAGATGCGCAAATTCTCCCGCATCGACGAAACCTGCGTCATCGGCGGCGCGATCAGCTTTCCACCCGGCGAGACACTGGACCAGATCAAGGCCGAGGTCGAAGGCGCCGTCATGGCCGCCGCAAGGACCGACGACTGGCTGGCGAAAAATCTGCCCGAGATCACCTGGATCACCGGCGTCACCGGCGCCGAGGTGTCCGCCGACCATCCGCTTTACCGCACCGCCAGCGCCGCCGTCCACGCCGTCACCGGCGAGCCGCCGCACGTCAACCCGATGCACACCTGTTCCGATATCCGCAACCCGATGATCGAGGCGGGCATCCCCTGCGTCGGGCTCGGCTGCCTTGGCGGCGACCTGTCGCAGAACGGTCGCCACGACGAATGGGTCGACCTGGCCGATTTCGTCCGCATGGTCGACGTCACCGCCAAGGTCGTCACAGACTGGTGCAGCGGCAACATCCCAAAGCAGAGCTAACCACAACAGAGACCACCGCAATGGTCCGCCCCATCCCAACGGAAAGGAAACTCCATGAAACACTCCCGGAACTTTGCCCTCGCCGCCGCGGCGGCCTTCACGCTGACATCGACGGCAGCGCTGGCGCAGGATTGCCCCGCCGACCTGCCGGTGATCGAGGCAGGCGTGCTGACCATGTCGATCAACGCCACGATCCCGCCCAAGCAGTGGATCGACGAAAGCGGCAAGCTGCGCGGGCTGCACGTCGAACTGGGCGACGAGGTCGCCAAGCGCCTGTGCCTGGAGCCGAAGTACGAAAACGTCGACTTCGCCGTGCAGATCCCCGGCCTCGATGCCGACCGCTGGGACATGATCAACACCGGCCTCTACTTCACCGACGAGCGCGCCGGCTTCATGCAACTGGTGCCGTTCTCGGTCAATGCGCTGGCGCTGATCGCCGCTGATGGCAACCCCAAGGGCATCGCCGGCCCCGAGGATCTGGCGGGCAAGGTCGTCGGCGTCGAGATCGCCGGTTTCGAGGAAAAGAAGATCCGCGAAATCAACGACGCGCAGATGGCCAATGGCCTGGAGTCCATGGATATCCGCGTCTTCAACACCTATGGCGAAACCTTCCTGGCGCTGGGCGGCGGGCAGATCGACGCGGTGTTCGCCGGCGACGCCATCGGCACACATTACCAGCAGCAGGGCAAGTTCACCAAGGCCGCCACCGGCCTCTTCCCAGGCACCCCCGGCGCCTTCGCCTTTGACGAGCCGGTGCTGGCGCAGGCCGTGGCCGACGTGATGAACGCGATGAAAGCCGATGGCACCTATGACAAGCTGATGGATGAATACGGTACCACCAAGATGGACGTCTGGGACCGCTGGCCGGGTGAATTCACCTACTTCTACACCGGCGGCTGACACGCCGATCCACATGACCGGAGGGGCGCGCCCGCGCGCCTCTCCTCCCTATCAGGAGGCAGAAAGACATGGGTTGGAGCTGGGACCACTTCTTCAGGTTCCTGTTCAGCGAATACATGCTGAACGGTGTCTGGACGACGATCTGGCTGGCGACGGTCGCGATGTTCCTGGGCGTGACGCTCGGCGTGATCGTCGCCTTCATGAAGATGTCGAGCTACTGGATCCTGCGCCGCATCGCGATTTCCTTCATCTGGCTCTGGCGCGGCACGCCGCTGCTTGTGCAGATGGTGATCATCTACACGGTTCTGCCCAAGGTCGGGCTGAAGCTGGGCGTGATCGAAAGCGCCATCATCGCGCTGACCCTGCACGAAGGCGCCTATTTCGCCGAGATCGTCCGCGCCGGCATCCTGTCGGTGGGCAAGGGCCAGACCGACGCCAGCCAGGCGCTGGGCATGGCCTGGCCGCAGCGGATGTGGTACATCATCATCCCCCAGGCCACCCGCGTCATCATCCCGCCGCTGGGCAACCAGTTCAACCTGATGATCAAGACCACCTCGCTGGCCTCGGTCATCTCGATGGAAGAACTTTTCCGCCGCACCCAGCAGCTTGCCCAGATCGAGTTCAAGGTGCTGGAAGCCTACGTCTGCGCCGCCTGCTGGTACCTGCTGATGACCACCGTCTGGGGCGAGATCCAAAAGCGGCTCGAGGCGCATTACGACAAGCCATTCGGCCCGGTCGCCGACGAAAAGGCCGTGAAGGCTGTCGACCCTGCCCTGGGCGCCGCCTCGGCCCAGGTCTGAGATGGAGGACAAGATGACAGCGATGCAGGAAATCCCGCTCCGCCGTGGCCGCGATCTGGGCGAGCCGATCGTCGAGATCGCCAATGTCGAAAAGTATTTCGGATCGAACCACGTGCTGCGCGACGTCAGCCTGACAGTGCGCCAGGGCGAGGTCGTCGTCCTGTGCGGGCGCTCGGGCTCCGGTAAGTCAACGCTGCTGCGCTGTGTCGATCACCTGGAAACCATCGACGGCGGCTCGATCCGGGCCTGCGGCAACCTGATGGGCTACCGCGACCGGAAAGGCGGCAAGCGGGTGCCGCTGAGCGATGCCAAGGTCGCGCAGCAGCGTCGCGAAATGGGCATGGTGTTCCAGAGCTTCAACCTGTTTCCGCATCTGACGGTACTGAAGAACATCACCATCTCGCCGATGCGCATCATGAAGGTGTCGCGCGACAAGGCCGAGGACCATGCCCGCGAACTGCTGGCCCGCGTTGGGCTGCCGGACAAGGAAGAGGCCTTTCCGTCGCAGCTTTCGGGCGGTCAGCAGCAGCGCGTCGCCATCGCCCGCGCTCTGGCGATGCGACCGAAGGTGATGCTGTTCGACGAACCGACCAGCGCCCTCGATCCCGAGATGATCTCGGAAGTGCTCGACGTGATGATCGACCTCAGCCGCCAGGGCATGACGATGATCGTGGTCACCCACGAGATGGGATTTGCCCGCGCCGCCGCCGACCGGGTGCTGCTGATGCACGACGGCAGGATCGTCGAAGAAGCCCCGCCCGAGGATTTCTTCAACAATCCCAAGTCGGAACACACCCGGCTGTTCCTGTCCAAGATCCTGTCGCACTAAGCGCGGATGGGACTTGTGCGCACGGTGCTCGGCGATATCGCCCCTGACCGGATCGGCCCGGTGATGATGCACGAACATGTGCTGTTCGACATCGTGCCGCCGGGGGCCACCGGCGATCGCGATGCGCCGATCCTGCCGGCCGACCGCTGGCAGGTCGACTACCGCTCCAACGAGACCCCGGCCAATGCGCACCAGACCGACCCCGGCATCGCCGCCGTCGAACTGACCGCATTCGCCAGGGACGACGGATCGCTGATCGTGGATCAGTCGGTTGCAGGTCTGGCCCGCGACGCGGCGGGCCTGGCGCAGGCGTCGCGCGACAGCGGTGTTCATGTGGTCGCCGCCGCCGGAACCTATACCGCCGCCTTTCTGGACCCCGCGACCCTTGCAATGGATGAAGCCGCGGTGACCGCTCTCTTCACCCGCGAGATCGCCGAAGGCCTGGACGGAACCGGCATCCGCGCCGGTCTGATCGGCGAGATCGGCTGTTCCTGGCCGCTGCACCCGTTTGAGCATCGCGCGCTGATCGCCGCCGCCCGCGCCCAGGCCGAAACCGGCGCCGCGATCAGCGTGCACCCGGGCCGCGACATGCAGGCCTGCACCCGGATCCTCGACATCCTGCAGAACGCCGGCGCCGACCTGACCCGCGTAATCCTCTGCCACATGGACCGCACCCATCCGGATGGCGACGGCATCCAGCCGCTGCTCGATCGCGGCGCGACGGTGGAATGGGATTTCTTCGGCATCGAGCAGTCGCATTACTGGATGGGCGACACCGAACTGCCGACCGACCTGGACCGCCTGCGGCTGATCGCGCGCTTTGCCGAACTCGGCCACGGCGCACAGATCACGATTTCGCAGGACATCTGCACCAAGACCCGGCTGCGGCACTGGGGCGGCCATGGCTATGGGCATATCCTGCGCAATGTTCGCGCGCTGATGGGCCGGCTGGATTTCCCCGCATCGCTGATCGCTGCCCTGATCCGCGACAATCCCCTCAGATTACTGACCTTTACGGAGAGCACGGCATGAGCGAGCGGTTTCGCGGTACATTCACGGTCATGGTCACCGCGTTCGACGACGGCGGCGGGCTCGATCTCGACACCCAGGCCCGGTTCACCGACTGGCAGGTGCGCGAGGGCATCCACGGGCTCATCCCGCTGGGCTCTACCGGCGAGTTTCTGTCGCTCGATGCCGACGAACGCCGCGCCGTCGCCAAATGCGTGATCGACGCCGCGGATCGCCGGGTGCCGGTGCTGATCGGCGCCGGGGCCGAGCGCACCGAGGACGTGATCGACAATTGCGAAATGGCGGCCGAACTGGGCGCCGACGGGGTGATGATCATTCCGCCCTTCTATTCCACCCCGACAGAGGAGGAACTGGTGGCGCATTACACCCGCATCGCCGCCGCCACCGACCTGCCGATCATGATCTACAACAACCCGGCAACGGCGAATGTCGACCTGACGCCGCAGATCGTGGCACGGCTGTCCGAGATACCGCGTGTGGATTACATCAAGGAAAGCACGATGGACGTGACCCGGGTGCGCGACATCATCGAGATGTGCGGCGACCGGATGAGCGTGTTCGGCGGCATCATGGGGTTTGAAAGCTTCGTCGAAGGCGCGGACGGCTGGGTCGCGGTGCCTTCGAACATCCTGCCCGCCGCGGCGGCGCAGCTGTTCACCCTGACCACCGAAAAACAGGATTACGACGCCGCGCGGGCGCTCTATCGCCAGATGCTGCCGGTGATCCGCCTGGTGGGCGGGCACCGCTACGTGTCGGCCAGCAAAGCGGCGCTTGGGCTGATGGGCTTCGCCATGGGCGCACCCCGCGCCCCGCGCCTGCCCTTGCCCGCCGCGGAAATGGCCATGGTGCATCAGGCGATGGACGCCGTCGGCCTGCTGTCAGAGCGCGTGGCCTGACCCCATGCGCCTGCCCTTCCGATGGAACGGCCAGGTTTTCGAGGCGCGTGCGGGCGACAGTATCGCGGCGGCGCTGACCGAGGCCGGCATCCGCAGCTTCGGCACCAGCCGCACCGGGCGCAGCCGTGGCCTCTTCTGCGGCATGGGTGCCTGCCAGGACTGCCTGGTGACGGTGGACGGAAAGCGTGCGCTGCGTGCCTGCATGACCGAGGTGCAGGCGGGCATGGACGTCATGGCGCAGGACGACACCGCGCCCGCCGAGCTGGCACCCTGCCCGCCGCCGTCGGCCCCCCTGTCCGTCGACATCGACCTGGCGATCATCGGCGCCGGACCCGCGGGGCTGAATGCGGCGTGTGTCGCGGCCGAGGCCGGTGTTTCCGTCTGCGTCCTCGACGAACGGTCCGAGACCGGCGGCCAGTATTTCAAGCCCCGCTGCGACGGCTATCGCGGCACGTTCCCCGCCGACGATCAGCACCGCCGCGGCGATGCGCTGCGCCAGCGCGCCAAGGCCAGCGGCGCGGCGATCCGTTGCGGCCAGACCGTCTGGTTCGCCCGCGCGTCCGAGGACGGCACCAGCTTCGAGCTGCGAAGCGACGGGACCGGCGGCCAGACGCGGATCACCGCCCGCGCGGTGATCCTGGCGTCCGGCGCGATGGAGCGTCCGGCGATGATCCCCGGCTGGACCCGCCCCGGCGTGATGACTATCGGCGCCGCGCAGACGCTGGTGCGCCGCTACGGCGTGGCGCCGGGCGGCAAGGTGCTGGTCGCGGGACACGGCCCGCTGGGCCTGCAACTGGCCGCCGAGATGCGCCGCATCGGCGTCAACGTCGTGGCGCTGGCGGAACGCGGCCGCCCCGGCCCCGGTCTGGCCCTGGCGCGCGCCGCAATCGCCGCGCCCGCGCTGCTGCGCGACGGGCTGGCCTATCGGCTGGCCCTGCTGCGTGACCGGGTGCCGGTACTGACCGGCTGGGAAGCCGTGGAAATCCTCGGGGAAGACAGGGCAACGGGCGCGCGGCTGCGGCGGATATCGGACGGCGTCACGCGCGACATCGCGGCGGATGCGATCTGCATCGGCGACGGCTTTGCCCCGCAGGCGGAACTGGCACGGCTGATGGGTGTGCCGGTGCGGCTGAACCCCGACACCTGCGCGCCCGAACCCCTGCGCGACGGCACCGGCAAGACCCCTGTAGCCGGCCTCTGGATCGCGGGCGATGCGGGCGGGCTGGGCGGCGCGCAACTGGCCGAGGCGCAGGGACGGCTGGCGGCCTCGGGTGCGCTGCGGCATCTGGGCCGGAACATGGCGGACGACAGCGCCGATCTTGCCCACGCGACTCGGGCGACCCGCTTCCAACGCGCCCTCTGGCAGGTCTACGGCGCGCCGCCGCGCGCCTTGCCCTGCGATGCCACCACGCTCTGCCGCTGCGAGGATATCAGCGCCGCGCAGGTCCGCGCCGCCATCGCGGAAGGTGCAACCGATCCCGGCGCGATCAAGCGGGCGACGCGGCTGGGGATGGGCCGCTGCCAGGGCCGCTATTGCCTGACCGCCGCGCTGCGGATGCTGGCGGCAACCGGGCACCCGCCGACGCCCGAAGCGATCTTCGCGCCCCAGATCCCGGCCCGCCCGGTCCCCGTCGCCGCCCTTTCGCTGGAAAAGCCCGAATGGGGCGGCCATGTCGAAAGCAGCCCCGGCGCACGGCCCGCCCGTGGCACGCGCCCGCCGCTCGACAAGACCAGCGCCGACCTGGTGATCGTCGGCGCCGGGATCACCGGGATCGCCGCCGCGCTCTACGCCGCGCGCGACGGGGCCGACGTGCTGTGCCTTGACCGTGGCGCGGTCAACGGCGAGGCGTCGGGCGGAAATGCCGGCAGCCTGCACCTGCAACTTCTGTCCTGGGATTTCGGCGGCAAGGCGGTGTCCGGCGGCTCGCCGCAGCTTCTGACACTGCCCTTGCAACAGGATGCCATCGCGCTTTGGTCGCAGCTCGAAACCGACCTTGCCGCCGATTTCGAGATGAAGGTGACCGGCGGGCTGATGGTGGCCGAGGACGCGGCCCAGATCGCGTTTCTCGAAGCCAAGGTCGCCGCCGAGGCGCGGGTCGGCATCACCTCCGAAGTGATCGGCCCGGATCGCATCCGCGCGATAATCCCGGCGATTTCTGACAGCATCGTCGCCGGGGCCTGGTGCGCCGGCGAGGGCAAGATCAACCCGCTGGTCGCCACCACGGCGCTGGCGCGGGCGGCGCGCGCCGCAGGCGCGCGGATCGAGGAAATGACGCCGGTGACCGGCGTTCTGCGCGCCCGCGACGGCTATGACATTGCCACACCGCGCGGCACCGTGCACGCGGCCCGCGTCCTGATCGCCGCCGGCGGCTGGTCGGCGCAGATCGCGGCGATGCTTGGCGCCCGGCTGCCGATCCGCGGCGCGCCCTTGCAGATGGTGGTCACCGACCCTGCCCCGCCGCTCTTGCCCTGTCTTCTGGCCCATGCCGACCGCCACCTGACCATGAAACAGACCGATGCGGGCACCATCCTGATCGGCGGCGCCTGGACCGCCGCCACCGCGCGAACCGGCCAGCCGCAGGTCCTGCCGCAAAGCCTGGAGGGCAACCTGTGGGTTGCCGCCCATACCATTCCCGCCATCGGGCAGCTGTCGGCGATCCGCAGCTGGGCGGCGATGAACATCGACATCGACGGCGCGCCACTGATCGGCCCGGTGCCGGGCTGCGCGGGCGTGACCGTCGCCGCCACCGCGAACGGTTATACGCTGGGCCCTCTGATCGGACGCGAGGCCGCGCGCCTCGCCCTGACCGGCCGAATAGGAAACGATTTCAAGCCGTTCTCGATGGACCGCTTCGACAAACAGAAACAAGGAACCAACGCATGACCAAGCTGAAAATCACCGCCGGCCCCTTCGAATTCGAGGCCCGTCTGGAAACCGAAGCCGCGCCCGAAACCTGCAAGGCCTTCACCGCCGCGATGCCCTATTCCAGCGAACTCGTCCACGTCCGCTGGAGCGGCGAGGGCGTCTGGATCCCGCTGGGCGATCACGACTTCGGCGTCACTTACGAAAACCACACCAGCCACCCCGCGCCGGGGCATTTTATCCTCTACCCGGGCGGCATCAGCGAGACCGAGATCCTGCTGGCCTATGGCGGCGTCGACTTTTCGTCGAAGATGGGACAGCTCGCCGGCAACCATTTCATCACCATCACCAAGGGCCAGGAAAACCTGATGGCGCTGGGCAACCTGGTTCTCTGGAAGGGCGCGCAGGCGATCCGGTTCGAATTCGCGTAGCCGCAGGGGCAGAGGGGTTTTGCGCGCGGGCGGTCCGCCCTCCCTCACCCTGCCCCAGGCTCTCCCAGCAGCCGCAGCGCGTTTTGCTTCAGGATCAGCGGCCGCACCTCGTCCTTGAACGGGGCGGCCTCGAAATCGGCCAACCAGCGGTCGGGCGTGATCGCGGGCCAGTCCGAGCCGAACAGCATCTTCCGTTTCAGGATCGAATTGGCGTAGCGGATGAAGGTCTCGGGGAAGTATTTCGGTGACCAGCCGGACATGTCGTACCAGACGTTGGGCTTGTGCTGCGCCACCGCCAGGCCCTCTTCGGTCCAGGGAAACGACGGATGCGCCAGCACGATGGGCATGTCGGGGAAATCCACCGCCACATCGTCCAGATGCATCGGGTTGGAATATTTCAGCCGCATCCCCATGCCACCGCGCATCCCCGACCCGACCCCGGTCTGCCCGGTGTGAAACAGGGTGATGACGCCCTCCTCGGCGCAGGCTTCCAGCACCGTGTAGCAGGCGGCGCGGTCATTGGGGAAAAACCCCTGCATCGTGGGATGGAACTTGAAGCCGCGCACGCCGAACTCGCGCACCAGCCGCCGCACCTCGCGCGCACCGGCGCGGCCCTTCCACGGATCGACCGAGGCGAAGGGGATCAGAATGTCGTCGTTTTCGGCACATATCCCCGCCACTTCCTCGTTGGAATAGCGCCGGAACCCGGTCTCGCGCTCGGCATCGACCGGGAAGATCACCGCCGCGATGTTGCGTGCGCGGTAGTAATCGGCGGTGTCCTGCACCGTGGGCAGCATCCCCTCCGCCCCCGCCGGGTTGCGGAAGTACGCCGCCATCCCGGCCTGGAATTCGTTGTAGCCGTCATCGCGCGCGGCACAGCACGGCTCTTCGGCATGGGTGTGAAAGTCGATGGCGCGGACCGCGTTGAAGTCGACCAAGATGAATGCCCTCCCCGGAATGCCCGGCCGCTATAGCCAAAAACGCTATGCGACTGAACAATTCATTCCTATAACGTTTTCCAATCGTCCCGTCCGGAGTGTGTCATGCCGTCCCCCGCCAAGCCAAGCGTCATCCGCCTCGACATCCGGGACGATATCGCGGTCATCACCTTCGACCGCCCCGAAAAGCGGAACGCGATGAACGACGCGCTGGTCGACGCGCTGGACGCCTTCTTCTCGGCGCCGCCCGAAGCTGTGCGCGCGGTGGTTCTGACCGGCGCGGGCGGGCATTTCTGTTCCGGCCTCGACCTGGCCGAGCACCAGCACCGTGCGCCCGAGGCAACCGTGCACCACTCGCGCAACTGGCACCGGGTGGCCGACCTGATCGAATATGGCGGCCTGCCGGTGGTCTCGGCCCTGACCGGCGCGGTGATCGGCGGCGGGCTGGAGATCGCCACCGCGACCCATGTCCGCATCGCCGAACCGTCGGTGCAGTTCCAGTTGCCCGAAGGACGGCGCGGCATCTTCGTGGGCGGCGGCGCCACGGTGCGCGTCGGCCGTATCATCGGGGCCGACCGGATGCGCGAGATGATGCTGACCGGGCGCAGCTTTGACGCCAGCGAGGGGCTGGCGCTGGGGCT
The DNA here is from genome assembly GCA_963768205.1 of uncultured Alphaproteobacteria bacterium. GTDB lineage: Bacteria > Pseudomonadota > Alphaproteobacteria > Rhodobacterales > Rhodobacteraceae > JAHELH01. The sequence continues at coordinate 80,900 of CAVYHB010000006.1, forward strand.
GGCGCATTACGCGGTCGGCGACGGCGAGGCCCTGCCCCTGGCGCTGGACCTGGCGCGCAGGATCGCCGACAACGCGCCGTTCTCGAACTACCTGATGATCCATGCCATCGGACGGATCGCCGACATGAGCCGCGCCGACGGGCTGTTCACCGAAAGCATCGCGGCGGCGATGGCGCAGACAACCGAAGGTGCGCAGGAAGGCCTGCGGGCGTTCCTGGAAAAGCGCGCGCCGACCTTCCGTTAGAGCACGATCACCCCGTCGCCCCCGGCAAAAAGCCGCTCGATCAGGTCGGCCCGGTTGGCCCGCAGCGCCCGCTGGTTCAGCGACCCCTTCTCGGTCGCCTCGCCCCGGTCGAAACTCGGCGCCTCGTCCAGCACCGCGACGCGCCGGACCCGCGACGCGGACCCAGTCGCCGCCGCTGCCGCTGTCGCCAGACCGGCCCGCATCCGGTCGCGGCGCGTGGCCTCGGGTAGCGACATCGCCTTGTCCGACAGCCACAGCAGCGCGCCCAGTTCCGACTGGTTCTCGCCGACGATCACCGCGTCGCGCACCAGCCCGCCCATCGCATCGACCAGCGCCGCCCGCACCGCGCCCACGGCGACCCAGGTCCCGGTCGTCAGCTTGAAGTTCTCGGCAAGCCGGCCGTCGAAAAAGAACCCCCTGGAGAAATCGTCCGGATCGGCGGGCCGCAGTGCATCTCCCAACCGGTAAAATCCCTCCTCGTCAAAGGCTTCCGTCGTGGCTTTCATGTCGCCGAAATAGCCCGGCGTGATGTTCGGCCCCTTCAGCCGCGCCTCCAGCTTGCCTGCCTCGGGCACCAGTTTCAGCACCAGACCGCGCGACGGCACCCCGACATTGCCCGCCTTTTCCTGCACCTGTGTACAGGCCAGCGCGAAGGGCGAGGTTTCGGTCGCACCCAGCCCGGTTGCCAGCAGAACGTCGCCGCCGGTCACCTTGCGCGCTATGGCCGACAGCCGGTCCCAGGTGCGCTGCGCCAGTCCGGCGCCTGCATAGAACATCATGCCGAGGTCAGCGAAGAAGGTGCGCGCCAGCGCCGCGTCGCCCTCCAGCGCCTCGACCAGAAGGTCGTAGCCCATGGGCACGTTGAAATACCAGGTGCAGCGGATTTCGCGCAGGTTGCGCAGGGTTTCGTCGAACCTGCCCGGCGCCGGACGACCGTCGTCGATATAGTAGGTGCCGCCATTGGTCAGCACCAGGTAGAACGACTTGTTGCCCGCCGCGGTGTGGTTCCACGGCGCCCAGTCCAGCACCACCGGTGGCTGCGCGGCGATGTAACGATAGCAGTCGCGGATCATCGCCTGTCCAGCGCAGATCATCGCATTGGTGTTGATCACCGCCTTGGGCGCGCCGGTCGAGCCCGAGGTATGCAGGTACTTCACCACCGTCTCCGGCGTCAGGCCGGCGCGGGCCGCTTCGGCGGCGGCCGGAACGACACCGAGCATGTCGTCGAACAGCACGGCGCCGGCTATCGGCCGCCGATGATTGATCACCGCGCGCCCCGTCCCCGCGACCGCGTCCAGGGCCGCGGCATAGGCCGCGCCGTCATCGGCAAAGATCGCGCCGGGACGCAGTGTGGCCGCGATAAGCCGCAGCTTGCCGTGATCCTGCGAGACCAGCGAATAGGCGGTCGCCAGTGGCGCAAAGGGCACGCCCACGTAGGCACAGGCGATGCCCAGCAAGGCATGTTCCAGGCTGTTTTCCGACAGGATCAGCAGGGGCCGCTCCGGCCCCAGCCCCAGCCCCAGCAGCGCCGCGCCCAGCGACCGCGCCGCCGCCCGGGCTTGCGCATAGCTGATGCGGCGCCAGTCGCCGCCCGCGACGCGCCGCGCGATCCAGGGGCGGTCGGGTGCTGCGTCGGCCCAGTGATCGAGATAATCGGCCAGAAGCGGCGGATGGTCGGGCAGCGCCGCCGCCTGGCGCATCAGGATGGTGCCGTCGTCCCGATGCTCATAGGCAAAGGACGGGTCCCAGAACCGCGCCGTCCCGCCTGCGCTCACCCGGGCGTCCCCGCCGCCAGGCGCACCTTGCGCAGAAGCGTCAGCAACTGCACCCGCTCGGCATCGCTCAGCCCGTCGAGCAGCGAGTTTTCATGGGCGCGCACCCGGGCCAGTGCCGCGTCGCAGGCGGTGCGTCCGGCGGGCGTGGGCAGCAGGGACTGCACCCGCCGGTCGCCGGGCACCGCCACCCGCCGCAGGTAGCGCTTGCCGTCCAGCGCGTCGACGATCGCCACCAGGCCCGACCGCTCGATCCCCAGCCGCCGGGCCAGGTCGCTTTGCGTCAGGCCGGGATTTTCGACCACCAGGGCCAGCGCCGCGAAGACCCGCGGCGAAAGACCTCCCTCGCCCATGGCGGCGCGAAAATCGTTCTGGACCACGACATAGGCGCGTTTGAGGTTGTAGCCGACAAGATCCTCCAGCGCGCCCTGTGCAAGGCCGTCCGGCGTGTCGGGGGATGCGGTCGGGGCCTGCGGCATGGTGCCCTTCGGTCAGGTCGTTACGGAATGTAACTGTTGCATGGGCCACGGGTCCAAGTCCATTCGGACCTTCGGCACCAGGCTACCGTCGCCGAAAACGCCCACGACAATGGTGCTATCGGAAAAAAGTTCGATAAGTGATATTCAATATTCAATTTCATAGCTATCTTCAGGATAAAATATCGGAAAAGTGCTATTCAAGGCATCCACGTTCACCAGTCGAACCGCGCCACCGTCACCCGTCGCCCCAGCGTGAAGGCATCGGCCACGTGGCGCATCGGCGCAAGATCGGTCTCGCTGCCGCCCTGCGCCAGAAGCTCGGCGAAACGGGCGTAAAGCGACGGGTATTCGCCCGGCGCGTCCGGATCGATCGCTTGCCGCGCACCGCCGAGGGCAAGCGCAGCACCGCCCTCGGACAGAACCGCCTCGCCCACATCGGTGGCGATGCGGATATCCCAGCAGGGCGGTCCCGGGTGCAGCCAGTCGAGGCTGGCCCGCACATCCGCGCCGCCCGGATCGTGAAACGTCATCTCGGCCGAGACCGGCGTGTCGCGGTTCTCGGGGAACCGCAGGTCGGCGCGGGCCAGGTGCAGCGCGCGCGGAAACACCGCCGTCAGCACCGACAGCGCGTTGATGCCGGGGTCGAACACGCCCAGGCCGCCGGCCTGCCAGATCCAGTCCTGCCCCGGATGCCAGTGCCGCACGTCCTCTTTCCACTCGATATCGACGGCGCGGATCGTCTTTCCCTTCAGCCAGGCGCGGGCCGCGGCCACTGCCGGGGCGTGCCGCGAATGCCAGGTTGCGTAAAGCGTCAGACCCTTCGCCGCGGCCAGCTCGATCAGGTCATGCACCTCGCTCAGCGTCGCACCGGGAGGTTTTTCCAGCATCACGTGACGCCCGGCCTCCAGCGCCAGCCGGGCATCGGCATAGCGCGCCTGCGGCGGCGTGCAGAGCGACACGCAGGTCACTTCAGGGTGCGCCTTCAACAGCGCGGCCAGGTCGCGGTACCCCGGCACGCCGTCGACGCCCGCATTGCGGCTGGCGGTGGCGGCCAGATGGAAGTCGGGATTGCCGGCGATGGCCGGAATGTGCTGGTCGCGCGCGATCTTGCCGACGCCGACGATGGCCAGGGGATGGGACACGGGCGGAAACACTCCTTCGGTTTGAACCGGATCGGCCCCGCCATCCCACAACGCCCCCCGATAGACAAGTGCGCCGCGGCGGTCGCCCCGCCGGGTCCGGGGCACGGGGTGGGCGGGCGGGCGTGACGCGGACCCGGCGGGGCGACCGCCGCGCGCCTAGCGGTGCGACGGCGCCATGTCGCGCAAGGTGGCGCGTTCCAGTTCGATCTCCTCCAGCGGTTCCTTGACGATGTCGCCGACCGAGATCACCCCGACAATATCGCCGTTCTCGACCACCGGCATGTGCCGCACGCGTTTCTGCGTCATCGCGTGGGCGGTCCTGGCCACGGTGTCGTCCGGGGCGCAGGTCGCGGTCGCAGTGTTCACGACCTCCGATACCGGCATCTGCAACGCCCGCGGACCGCAATCGACGATGGCCTCGACGATGTCGCGCGCGGACAGGACGCCCATCAGCTTGCCCTCGGCATCGCGCACCACCAGCGCGCCGACGCCTTCCAGCTTCATGTTGGCGGCGGCGAATTCCACCGGCTCGTCCGGCTTGACGGTCTTGATGTCATGACCTTTGCGGTGAAGGATTTCCTTGACGTACATGACGGTCTTTCCCCCCCGGAATGAAATTGCGAAACGCACCCGGGCAGGATGGCACAAAAACCGGCGCAAGGCGTTGCGGTTGCAAGGTATTACCGCCGCGTCGTCATCCGGGTGGCCAGCAGCAGGTTGGTCTCGCTGGTCGCCACGCCCTCCAGCCGCCGGATGCGGCCCAGCACCGCGTCCAGCGCCTCCAGCGTCTGGGTGCCGAGTTCGACGATCACGTCCCACTTTCCGTTGGTGGTGTGCACCGCGCGCACCTCGGAAAACCCCGACAGCACCCGCACCACGCGGTCGGTGCCGCGCCCCTCGATCCCCAGCATCATCAACCCGCGCACCGGCGTGGCGTGCACATCCTCGGCCAGCACCACCGTGAAGCCGACGATCACGCCCTCGGCCTGCAGCCGGTTCAGCCGGTTGCGCACCGTGACCCGGCTCAGCCCGACCAGCGAGGCAAGGTCCGACAGCGACATCCGCGCGTCGCGCCGCAGGGCGGCGATGATCTGGGCGTCCTGATTGTCCATTTCGGAATTTCCGGCTTTCGTTTTGCAAGAATTGCTCTCGATTTAGCCAAAAAAGACGCTGGCGGCTATCCCTATCTGGAAAGTACCCAAGGAGCAGGCAATCGCACGAACGGAGACACCCATGGACAAGACCCCCTGCATTCTGGTCGGCGCACCGGTGGACAGCGGCAAGAAGCGCAAGGGCTGCCTGATGGGGCCCGACGCCTACCGCACCGCCGGCATCGCCGAGACGATCCGCTCGCTGGGTCACGCCGTGACCGACATGGGCAACATCGCGCCGGCGCGCCCGCGCGACGTCACCTGCCCGAACCCGCTGGTGCATTCGCTGGCCGAAACGGTCGCCTGGACCGAGGCGCTGATGCAGGCGGCGAAGGATGCCGCCGCCAAGGGCTTCCCGATCTTCATGGGTGGCGACCACGCACTGTCGCTCGGCACCGTCGCGGGGATGTCGGACCATGCCAAGGCCAGCGACCGCCCGCTCTTCGTCCTCTGGCTCGACGCCCATACCGACCTGCACACACCGCTGACCACCGACAGCGGCAACCTGCACGGCACGCCCCTGGGATATATCTCGGGCGCGAAAGGCTTTGACGCCTTCCCAGCCATGCCGCACCCGGTGCCCGCCGGGAACATCGCCATGATCGGCCTGCGGTCGGTCGATGGCGCCGAGCGCGCCATGCTGGCCGACAGCCCGATGGAGGCGGTCGACATGCGGGTCATCGACGAGCACGGCATCGCCAGGCCGCTTCAGGCCTTTCTCGACAAGGTCGCCGCGGCGAACGGCCACCTGCATGTCTCGCTCGACGTCGATTTCATGGAACCCGCCATCGCGCCGGCGGTCGGCACCACGGTGCCGGGCGGGGCCACGTTCCGCGAGGGCCACCTGGTGATGGAAATGCTGTGCGACAGCGACCTTGTGACCTCCCTCGACCTGGTGGAGTTGAACCCGTTCCTCGACGAGCGCGGGCGCACCGCGTCGCTGATGGTCGACCTGACTGCCTCGCTTCTGGGCCGCCGCGTCTTCGACCGCCCGACGAGGGCCTTCTGATGCCGCGCACCAACACCCTGCAAGCGCCGCGCTCGGTGGTGATGATCCGGCCGCAGCGGTTCTTTCCCAATGGCGAGACCGCCGCCGACAACGCCTATCAGAAAGCCGCCGACGGCGATCCCGACACCATCGCCGCCCGCGCGCTGGCCGAATTCGACGGCGCGGTGAGAACCCTGCGGGACAAGGGCATCGAGGTGCATGTGTTCGAGGATGACGGCAGCCGCGACACGCCGGATTCGGTGTTTCCGAACAACTGGTTCTCGACCCATCCGGGCGGCCAGGTCGCGCTCTATCCGATGTTCGCCGCAAGCCGCCGCCGCGAGCGGCGCCATGACGTGATCGAGCTGCTGAAGGCGCAGTACCGGGTGCAGGACGTGATCGACTATTCCGGGCTGGAACCCGACGGCCTGGCGCTCGAAGGCACCGGCGCGATGGTGCTCGACCACATCGCGCGCGTCGCCTTCGTGGCGCGCTCGCACCGCGCCGATCCGATCGCGCTGGAACGGTTCTGCACCCATTTCGACTACGAGCCGATGGTGTTCGACGCCGTCGATCCGCAAGGCGCAGCGACATCTATCACACCAACGTGCTGATGTGCATCGGCACCGATTTCGCGCTGATCGGCACTCGACATGATCACCGATCCGGTGCGGCGCGCCGAGATCGTCGAGCGGCTGGAGGAGACCGGGCGCGATCGTCATCGACCTGGCACCAGAGCAGATCAGCGCCTTCGCCGGCAACGCCATCGAACTGACCGGCGAGGATGGCCGCATCCTGGCGCTGTCGCAGACCGCGCTGGACAGCCTGACCGACGCGCAGAAAGCCCTGATCACCCCCAGCGCCGAACTGGTGCGCGCTGCGGGTGCCCACCATCGAACTTGCGGGCGGTTCGGCCCGTTGCATGATCGCCGGCGTGCATCTGGCCCGCCGCAGCCAACCCCTGAAAGACTGATCCATGACCACCCACAATCCCGCCCCGTCCGAACTGGCCTATGTGCCGTTCGTCAGCGTCGAGAACATGATGAAACTGGTGCACCGCGTCGGCATCGAGCAGATGCTGCGCGACCTCGGCGACTATATCGAGGCCGATTTTCGCCGCTGGGAGCTGTTCGACAAGACCCCGCGTGTGGCGTCGCATTCCAAGGAAGGCGTGATCGAGCTGATGCCCACGTCGGACGGCGAGGTCTACGGCTTCAAATACGTCAACGGCCACCCCAAGAACACCCGCGAGGGCCTGCAGACCGTCACCGCCTTCGGCCTGCTGGCCGAGGTCGACACCGGCTATCCGGTCCTGCTGAGCGAGATGACGATGCTGACCGCCCTGCGTACCGCGGCGACCTCGGCGATGGTCGCCAAGCACCTTGCGCCCAAGGGGGCCACGACCATGGCGATGATCGGCAACGGCGCACAGTCGGAATTCCAGGCGCTGGCAATGAAGGCGATCTGCGGCATTACCCATCTGCGGCTTTACGACATCGACCGCGCCGCGACCGCCAAGGCGATGCGCAATCTTCAAGGGCTGGGGTTCGACCTGACCGCCTGCACCACACCAGAGGATGCGATGCTGGGGGCCGAGATCATCACCACCTGCACCGCCGACAAGCAGTACGCCACGATCCTGACCGACAACATGGTCGGCGCGGGCGTGCACATCAACGCCATCGGCGGCGACTGCCCGGGCAAGACCGAGCTGCACAAGGATATCCTGAGCCGCTCGACCGTCTTCGTCGAATACCCGCCGCAAACCCGCATCGAAGGCGAGATCCAGCAGATGGCGCCGGATTTCCCGGTGGTCGAGATGTGGCAGGTCATCAACGGCACCACGCCGGGCCGTGTGGACGACCGCCAGATCACGCTGTTCGACGGGGTCGGCTTTGCCATCGAGGATTTCTCGGCCCTGCGCTATGTGCGCGACCGGCTGAAGGACACCGGGCTGTACCAGGACCTCGACATGATCGCCGATCCCGACGATCCGCGGGATCTGTTCGGGATGCTGCAACGGTCCAAGGGATAGGCATGGCCTGACGCCGCCGCGCGATTGCGCGCGGCGTTTCGTCCGGGGTTCTCAACGTCGGTCGCTGGACTTGTCTGTAGGTGGCGGCGCCGCCAATCGACATATATCCGCGGGGCTTGCGCCCCTGATGGCTCCGGACACGCGCCAACGCGCACCGGATCAAGACGTCTCTGACCGTCCCTGCACCCGATTAGGGGGTGGTCTGGGGGACCGGACCTGTCTGGTTGCACCGGGTTGTGAGCCCGGCACCGAAGCTTCGGGGACGGGGTATAACGCGGCGGGGTTGCGATCTGGTGACCCGACCGCGCGGAGGCCCGGTGCCGGGCGCAACACGTCCCGGGTGAGGCCCGGGACGGGCGTTCTCATGTCGCGAATTCCCGGTAATCCTCGGCCACCGCCTTTGCCGCCGCTGCGAGCAATGCCCGCCCCTGCGCCGGTCGCGCCAGTGCCGAATGCGAACCGACCCGCCCGTCGGGAAAGTCGCGGCGGTGCTGATCCGGTGGCCCGTGGCGATCACCGGAATGGGCGGCGATATAGGCGGCATCCAGCTTGCGAGGCGGGCTTTCTGCGGCACCGGGTGGTGCCGCCCGGTGCAGCGCCTGGGTGATCGCAACCTCGGACGGCGTGGCGTGCATCCCTTCCCAGTCGCCATAAAACTCGCGGCGCAGCGCGTTGACGCGCGTCGAAATCCCACCAGCTGCGGATACGGATCGCCGTTTCGGGCAGGCGTGTGCCGCGACGGAACGCAGCGGCGCCAGGTTGGCGCCGTGACCGTTCAGGATGTAGATGCGGGAGAACCCCTGCGCGTGCAGGCCCTCCAGGACGTCATGCGCCAGCGCCGTGAACAGGTCGCCGCGGACACCGATACGGTGCCGGGAAAGCCGGTGTTGAACGGTGCGGGGGTGTAGGCCAGGCTGGGCGCGACCAGCGCACCCGCGCGGTCGGCGGCGCGGTCCGCGATGGCTTCGGCGCAGATCGCGTCGGTGCCGATCAGGCCCATCGGCCCGTGCTGTTCGGTCGAGCCGACGGGCAGCAGGATGCCGCGGCTGCGTTGCCAGGTAGGCCTCGACCTCGGGCCAGGTGCAGAAGGCCAGGCGCATCGGTCAGCGACGGCAAGGGCCGGGCCGAAGCGCAGCCCTTCGATCGTTCGACGGCGATCACAGGCCCCACTTGGCCTTGGTCTCGTCAAAGAAGCCCTGGCGCCTGTTTCACCTTGATCCAGTTGTTGACGTAGTTGATCCAGACCTGATCGTCCTGCGGCAGCAGCATCGCGATCGGCGACGGCGAGCGCGGCCCGGCGCCCGGCACCCGCACGACGCCGTGCTTTTCGGCCAGTGTCGCGCCTTCGATGTTCGAGGTGATGAAGACGTCCGCGCGGCCCGCCAGCACCTCCTGGAAGCCGCGCGCCGGGGCCTCGACCACCTTGATCTCGGCGTTCGGGAACCATTCGCTCGACCAGCGCCTCGAAGGTGGTGCCCAGCGTCGTGGCGACCTTCACGCTCGGGCTTGTTGATCGAGTCGTAGCCGTCGAACTTCGCTCGCCATGTTCCGGCGTGGTGAAGGGATAGATCTCGACCGCCAGATAGCTTTCCGAGAAGCCCGCCACCTTCATCCGCGGCGGCGAGATCGAGGCCGAGCCGGTCATGTGGTACTTGCCCGCGACCACGCCGTTGACCAGCGTCTTCCAGTCGGTCGGCACGAATTCGACCTCGACGCCCAGGTCCTTGGCCAGTTCGGTCATCACGTCGATGTCGAAGCCCTTGTAGCTGTTGGTGGCCGGGTCGCGCACGCGTCATCGGGTTCCAGTCGCCGGTGGTGCCGACCTTCAGCACGCCGCTGTCCAGGATCTCGTTCAGCGCCGATTGCGCCTGCGCCGCAGGCGGCCAGCCCAAGGCCAAGCGCGCCCGCCGCGATGCAGTCGTCATCAGTGTTTCATTGTCATGCTCTCCTGTGGATCCGCGTCGCGGCGCATCGTTTGCGCGCATTGATCCTTGAACTAACCGTCATTCCGCCCGCTAACCTCAAGGAAAATCTTCCCTGCGGGGAAGGCCCCGGGGGGATGCACATGGCCGAGACACGCCATCGAAATGATCGGCGTGAACAAGTGGTTCGGCGATTTCCACGTGCTGAAGGACATCAACCTGACCGTGGGCACCGGCGAGCGGGTGGTGATCTGCGGCCCGTCGGGGTCGGGCAAGTCGACGGTGGTGCGCTGCATCAACCGGCTGGAGGCGCACCAGAAGGGCACGATCCGGGTCGACGGGATCGAGCTGACCGACGACGCCGCAGTCGGTCGCGGCGATCCGGTCCGAGGTCGGCATGGTGTTCCAGCAGTTCAACCTGTTCCCGCATCTGACGCGTGCTGCGAGAACCTGACCCTCGGGCCGATGAAGGCGCGCGGGCTGTCGCGCACGGAGGCCGAGGCGCGGGCGCGCAAGTATCTGGACCGGGTGCGCATCCCCGAACAGGCCGACAAGCGCCCCGGGCAGCTGTCGGGCGGCCAGCAGCAGCGGGTGGCGATTGCGCGCTCGCTTGTGCATGGAGCCGAAGGTGATGCTGTTCGACGAGCCGACCATCGGCGCTGGACCCCGAGATGATCTCCGAGGTGCTGGACGTGATGGTCGAACTGGCCGAGGAGGGCATGACCATGGTCGTGGTCACGCACGAGATGGGGTTCGCGCGCAAGGTCGCCGACCAGATGGTGTTCATGGACGCCGGCGAGATCGTCGAAACGCGGCCCGCCCGCCGAGTTCTTCGCGGCGCCGAAATCGGAGCGCTGCCGCGACGTTCCTCAGCCAGATCTTGCAGCATTGAGGGGCGACCGGATGCGTCGACACGCATTCGCGACTTGCGCTCGGTCCTCGCCGCGCTGCTCTGCTGCTGGCGTCGGGCTGCGCCTCGTCCACCACCTGGGGCTGGTACGTCATCAACCCGATGACGCCGCAGGGCTGGATCAACGTCAAGTTCCTGTTCAACGGCATGGGCAACACGATCCTGATCTCGGTGATCGCCGCCGTGATTTCCATCGTGCTGGGGCTGATCGTCGCGCTGCCCGGCCTGGCCGCACGCCGCTGGCTGCGGATCATCAACCGGATCTACGTGGAATTCATCCGCTCGATCCCGCTGCTGCCGATGCTGTTCTGGGTGTTCTACGGCCTGCCGATCATCTTCAAGTCCATGGGGCTGAACATCCCGATCGACCCGTTCTGGGGCGCGATCATCACGCTGGCGATCTCCGACAGCGCCTTCACGGCCGAGATCTACCGCGGCGGCATCCAGTCCATCGCCAAGGGCCAGACCGAGGCGGCGCAGACCATCGGGCTGAACTATGTCCAGACCATGCGCTACGTGATCCTGCCGCAGGCGATCCGGCGCATCCTGCCGCCGCTTGGCCAACCAGTTCATCTATATCGTGAAGATGTCGCGCCTTTGCCTCCGTCATCGGCATGCAGGAACTGACGCGGCGGGCCAACGAGCTGGTGGTGACGGAATACCGCCCGCTGGAAATCTACTCGCTGCTGATCCTGGAATACCTGGTGCTGGTGCTGATCATCAGCGCCGGGGTGCGCTGGCTGGAGCGCCGGATGGGCTCGGACGAAAGGGACTGAGGCGATGGACTGGGACGCGTTCATGGACGAGACCATGGCGAACATCGGCATGCTGTCGCCGGAAATCCCCGACACGGTCGCAGGGTTCAACAAGATGGGGGCGGCGGCCAAGAAATGGTGCGCTGGACGAAAAGACCAAGGAAATCATGGCGCTGGGCATCGCGATTGCGACCCGCTGCGACAGCTGCATCGGCTTTCATGTGAAGTCGCTGGTCCGGCTGGGGCTGACCCGGGCGGAGCTGTGCGAGGCGCTGGCGATGGCGACCTACATGGGCGGCGGGCCGTCCTATGCGTTCAGCGCCAAGGCGCTTGGCGGCGTTCGAGGCGTTCGGAGGGCAAGGATGCATAGCGACCGCTTCATCCGCAACTGCTGGTACGTCGCCGGCCGCTCCGCCGATTTCGAGGCCCGTCTGACCCCGGTGCTGCTGCTGAACGATCCCATCGTGATCTACCGCGACGCCGCAGGCACGCCGCACGCGCTGGAGGATGCCTGCCCGCACCGCAAGCTGCCGCTGTCGCGCGGCAACCTGAAGGGGTCCCTGGTGGAATGCGGCTATCACGGGCTGACCTTCGACGGCACCGGCGCTTGCGTCGCCGCCCCGACGCAGGGCGACCCGATCCCGAAACGGGCGCGGGTGCGGTCCTATCCGGTGCGAGGACCGCTATGGGTTCCTGTGGATCTGGATGGGCGACGGCGCTGGCCGATCCGGCGCGATCATCGATATCCCGAATTACGACAACCCCGCCTGGGGCAAGACCGCGCGCGGCGCCTGAACATCGACTGCAACTACCTGTATGTGATCGACAATCTGCTCGATCCCAGCCATGTCGCCTGGGTGCATGTCACCAGTCTTCGGCGGGGCGGGCACCGACAAGCAGCCGCTGGAGGTCGAGGATATCCGGACGCGGCGTGATCGTGTCGCGCTGGATCTATGCCGCCACCCGCGCCGCCCTATTACGCGAACGATGCTGCCCTATGCCGACAATTGCGACCGCAAGCAGCACTACGAATGCCGGCTGCCGGCACCGCGATCAACATGTCGGTCTATACCCGCGCGGGCACCGGCGGGCCGGACAAGGCGCTGCCGGACGACGCCTTCGTCAACATCTCGTACAATTTCATCACGCCCGTCGACGCCGACCGCTCGCTTTATTTCTGGTTCCAGCACCGCAATTCCGACCCCGACAACGCCGCCCTGTCCGAGCAGATGTTCAAGGGCGCGACGATGGCGTTTCACGAGGACAAGGAGGTGCTGGAACTGGTGCACCAGGGCATGAAGCACCGGCGCACGCCTTACATGAACCTCGGTCTCGACGCGGGCGCGATGCGGTTCCGGGCGCAGGTGGACAAGCGCATCGCGGCAGAGTCAGTCGAAGCTGAGGGCGCCTGACGCGCCAAGACCACACTCTTGAGACGGTGCATCAAATAGCGCGCGCAACTCGCTATATTCGCTCAATATATCCATCCCGCCTTTCAGCCGTTCGGGATACAGCCGCCCGTCATCCCACACCGCCACCCCATCCAGCGTGATCGTCGGATCGAGCAGGTTGAGCGAGATCTCCCCCGGCGCATAATCTCCGCAGGTATGAAAATGCATCAGCCGCGGATTGCCGAAGGCGCCGCCGCTCCAACGTTCGAAGCTGGCCGATGCGGGCTGCGGAAAGGCGCAGCCGGGGTGCATCCCGGCGTGCCATGAATGTACGTGCCAGGGGTCGATGCCGAACCGGGCGGCGATTTCCTGGTAATGCCGTTCGGCAGTGTCGATATCGGCGCGCGCGCCCTCGAACCCGGCGATGCGGTGGCCCCGGATGTGCACGGTCAGGGGCGCAGTCAGGGGCTGAGCATAGGGCGCGTAGTAGTGCGAGCCGGTGCCGACCAGAAAACCGCGCTGCACTACCCGGCCCTCGAACCCCCGCGCCGAGACCGCCGAATGCACCGATTGCGGGAACCGCGTGATGTTCATGGCGCGGGTCTGGTCGCCGGCCTCGTCCAGATGGCCCGAGATGTCGGTGCCCTCGGGACAGGTGATGCGAATGGTTCCGGCGGCGGCGAGCGCATCGTCGATCACCTCTTTCAGGGCCACGAAGCCTCGATGATCCGCGCGCCCGAAGCGCGATGCCAGCATCGGCGCGTCGAGCGCATAGCAGACGACCGTGCTGATCCCCTTTAACGAGGTGCGATAGCGGATCTGATCGCCGAGACGTGCCAGGAACACCGAAAAGTCGGCGCCGCGCATGGCGTCTGCCAGCCCCGGCGGCGGGTCCTGCACCTCTTCGCCGAAGGGCACCTCGCGCAGAGTGGCATCGAGACCGAGGTCGGTCGCAACCCGCCAGACCGCTGCAATGATCCCGGTGTCATAAAAGCCCAGGCCCGCGGGTTCGTGCAGGATCAGCACGCGCCGGCCCTGCCGAAGCCCCGCGGCGCGGCACAACAGGTTCTCGGCCCCTGCCCTGAGTTCGTCAGAAATCGGTGCCCGCATCGCCTGCGACCCTAATGCAAGACGCATCGCCGAGGAAGCGGCATGGCGGTGCCTTGATTCCGCTCCCGCGAACTGAACAGATGTTCAAAACGGAGGATCGGCGATGACGGCCTGGATCGAGATGATCGGCGACGACGCGGCGGACGGGCGGCTGAAGGCACTGCTGGATCACGCGCGCACGCCGCATGGCACGGTGGACACGGTGATGCGGGTGCATTCCCTGCGGCCCGAGACGATGAACGGGCATGTCACGCTCTACCGCTCGGTGCTGCATTCGGACGACAACACGCTGCCGTTCTGGTTTCTCGAAGTGGTCGCCAGCTACACCTCGATCCTGAATGACTGCAGCTATTCGCTGACCCACCATTTCATGAACGTGCGCAACCTGTTGCAGCGATCAGCCCCGGTCCGACCGCATCTTCACTGCGCTCAAGGCGCACCGGCCCGAGGACGAATTCGAGGGAAGGCAACTGGCGCTGCTGCGCTATGCCGCCAAGCTGACGACGGATGTGGGCCGCATGGTCCGGTCGGATTTCGAGGCGCTGAAGATCGCCGGCTGCGACGATGGCGAGATCCTCGAGGTCAATCAGGTCTGCGCCTATTTCAACTATTCCAACCGGCTGCTGAACGGGCTGGGCTGCACCACCGAAGGCGACGTGGTCGGCTATTACACGCAGGACGCGCCAGGCGCCTAGCCGGTCAGCAGGGCGAGGTGCCGGGCAAGGTAGATGCGGAGCCAGGGCGTATATCGATCTGGCCGGCGCGCGATGTCGGCGATCAGGTCGTCGAGGTCGATCCAGGCTGTGTCGGCGACCTCGTCGGGATTGGGCGTGACGGTCACACCGGGGTCAGCCTCAGCGCGGAAGATGTCGACCTCTTCATGCTCGACCATGCCGCCGCCGACATCGGCGCGGTACCTGACGCGGCCGCGATGAACCGGCTCAAGGTCGGCAATCCCCAGTTCTTCCGCCAGGCGGCGGTGGGCGCAGTCGAGCGGGCTTTCGAGCCAGTGCGGATGCGTGCAGCAGGTGTTCGCCCAGAGGCCGGGCGTGTGATATTTAGACAGGGCGCGGCGCTGGATCAGCGTCTCGCGGCCGCGCATCACGAAAACCGAGACCGCCTTGTGCCGAAGGCCGTGCAGATGCACCTGCATCTTGTCAACCGGCATCAGCCTGCCGTCGACCCAGGCCGGGATCGGCTCGCTGGTCCGGGGGGCTTTCGCTGGGTCTGAACGGGCGTTCATTTCGGTTTCGGGCTCGGGCTCTGGCGGCGGCGCAATCAGGTGTCAGGTTTTGGCCGTGCCGTCATGGACCGAATCCATGCTGCTCTGCAAGCGCCAGTGTCGACACGCCGCAGCGGTCGGGGCGGCAAAAATCCTTGCGCCACCAGTTAAATCTTCGCAGTCTTCGGCTCGAAGGGGAGGCGGCCATGCTGAGGGGAGTGTTGGCGCGACCGGGCGGCGCGGGGCTGATGCTTGCCGTGATGACCGCCGGTCTGGTGGCGTTCGCGGTGCTCAACCTAAAGGTCGAGGGCGACGTGGCGCGGGCGCTCAAGGGCACGTCGCAGGCATTCCGCACCCATTCCGAACTGGAAGACCGCTTTGGCGCGCCGTCGAAGGACGAGGTGTTCCATGTCACGGCGGACGATCTGGGCGCGCCCGACACCTATGCCGCCTTCGAGGATCTGGTGCTGGGGCTGCAACTGGCGCCCGGCGTACGCGGTGTGCTCAGCATCTTCACCCTGCCCGACCCGGACGGCACCGGCCTGACCTACCTGGCGCGCAGCGATCTGGAAGACGTACCCGAGGCGCAGCGGCTCGATACCCTGCTGGCCCGATCGCCGCTGGCCCCTTACCTGCTGGCCCGCGACCGGGCGGCGGCGCTGCTGACGGTGATCCCGGATCTCGACGTGCCCGCAGGCGACCGGCTGGCGGCGCTGGAAGAGGAGATCACGCTGGCCGACCCGTCGCTGACGGTCCGGTCGGTCGGCCTGGCGGCCCTGCAACGCGAGATCAGCGTGGCGCTGATCGCCGACCAGGCCCGGATCACGCCGATCGCCACCTTCCTTTGCGTCGTGATCGCGCTGGTTCTCTTCCGGTCGTGGCGGGCGGCGGTGCTGTGCGCCGTGCCCAGCCTGCTGGGGCTGGGCTGGACGCTTGCTGTCATGGCGGCGCTCGGGATCCCGTTCGATCCGTTCATGGCGATCATCCCGACGCTGATCATCGTGCTGGGCATCGCCGACAGCGTGCACGTGTTCCACGCGGTGATGCGCCATGCCGAAACCCGCGACGCGCGGCGGGCTATCGCGGCCGGGCTGCACGAAACTATGCCCGCCGTGATCCTCGCCGCATTGACCACGGCGCTGGCATTTGCCTGCCTGGCGCTGGTCGGGTCGCCGACGCTGGCCAACGTGGCGCTGGTCGGGCCGATCGCCATGTCGCTGACCACGATCGCGGTCTACCTGGCGCTGCCACCGCTGACGCTGCTGCTGTTTCGCCGCGGCCCGCTGATCCGGGTGCGGCCGCTGGAGTTCCGCGCGGTGACGGCGGCGGCGCTGCGGCTGCTGCCGCGCCACGGCGCCGTCACGCTGGCCACTTTCGCTGCGCTGGCGCTGCTGGTGCTGGCGCAGACCCAGACGGTGATCGGCTACCGGCTGATGGATCACGTGCCCCGCCAAGGCGATTTCCGCGCCACGCTGGAGGCGCTGAGGTCGACTTTACCGGGCAGCGACCAGACCTTCGTGATCCTGGAGGCCGCCGACCCCGCCCCCGGCATCTCGGCCGCCGACCGGGCGCTGCTGGACCGCGCCGGGGCCGCGCTTTACAAGGCCGGGGCGGGGCTGGTGCCCGCCCGCGACGGGCCCGAGGCCGACAACGCGGTCCTGCGCCGGTTCGAAGCCGCCGACGGCAGCGCCTTCGCCCTGCCGGTCATCGGCCCGCTGGACCGCGGCTGGAACGAAACCCTGGCCGCCGCCGACGCCACGCGCCGCGCGCTGGATGCCGCCGGGCTGGACGGCGCCAGGATCGCGGGCTTTTCGCTGATGTCGAGCGTCGAACTGCCGCTGGTAGTGCAGGAATTGCGCTTTGCCTTCTACGTGGCGGTGGCGCTGGTGGCCTGCCTGGCGGCGCTGCTTCTGGGGTCGGTCCGCATCGCGGCGCTGTCGATGGTGCCGAACCTGCTGCCGATCCTCGGGGTCGAGGCCTGGCTTTACCTGTCCGACCGGCCGCTGACCGTCACCGGCGCGATTGCCTTCACCATCGCCTTCGGCATCGCGGTCGACGACACGATCCACCTGCTTAACCGCCTGCGTCTGGCCCGCGCGCCCGGCGCAGCCATCGACCGCGCCGCCATCGAGGCCGCGCTGCGCGCCACGGCGGCGCCGATCCTGACCACCAGCCTGATCCTGCTGGCGGGCTTCACCGTCACCGCCTTCAGCCTGTTGCCCAGCGTGTCGGTCTTTGGTCAACTGACGGCGGCGGCAATGCTGCTGGCGGTGATCGCCGATCTTTTCCTGTTTCCCAGCCTGCTGTGCTGGGGCGGTATCGGAGCACGAACCAGATGAAGTTGATGCGAATGGTCCTGACCGCGGCGCTTTGCCTGACCGGCGCCGCCGCGCGGGCCGAGATGAGCCTGGCCGACCTGGTCGGCAGCTGGACGGGCAGCGGCACCTATCACGAGGCGCTGTCGCAGGCGAAGATGAAGTGCCGCCTGACCACGGTGGGCGATGCCGCCAAGGTGACGATCTCGGGGCGCTGCGGGTCCAGCCTGGGGGCCAATGACGTGGTGCTGGACATCGTGCGCCAGGCGGACGGGACGGTCACGATGCAGTCGGGCGGTCGCGCACCCGGTTTCGAGACCGATATTGACCAACTGACGGGCCGGATCACCGGCAACCAGTTGATGCTGAGCGGCGAGGCCGGGATCGAGCGCGCCCGGCTGCAATTCGCCCTGAACGACGACGGCAGCCTGCGCTTTGCCTCCGAACGCAAATGGCAGACCGGCAACAGCCGCTCGCTCGTGACGCTGAAGCAGCGCTGACAGCCGCCGTCATCGTGGCTTCGGCGGCACAGAAACCATCGGAATTCACCCGAAAGGCAATCCTGACTTACGGATGTGCCCCAGCCCCGGGCTAGGATCGGCGCCGGGACGAAGGGACATTGCGATGATCAAGAGAATGGCACTGAGCGGGGCGCTGGCCCTGGCGGCCGCGCAGGTGACTGCGGGCGGGCTGGACACCACCGGCCAGTCGATCGGCTTTCTGTTCAGCGAGGGGACGGTGGCGGAACTGGGCTATGCCCATGTCATGCCGAAGATCTCCGGCAACGACGCGTTCGGCCCGTTTACCGGCCCCAGCGGCAACATCGCCTCGGAGATCTCGCTGCCGATGGCCAGTTTCAAGCATGACTTCACCGAGAAGCTGTCGTTCGGGATCATCGTCGAAAGACCGTTCGGCGCGGGTGTCGCCTATGGCGCGACCTCGCTGGCGTTCGGCGGCACCAGCGCAAGCGCCGAGACCACCAGCATAACCGCACTTCTGCGCTACCGGCTGAGCGACCGGTTCAGCGTGCACGGCGGGCTGCGCTGGCAGCGGGCCGAGGCCAGTTTCGCCCTGCTGGGCGGGATTTACGGGCCGCTGTCGGGCTATACGGCGACGATGGCACCCGACAGCGGCGTCGGCTACGTGGTGGGCGCGGCCTACGAGATCCCGGACTATTTCCTGCGCGTGTCTCTGACCTACAGTTCCGCGATCGACCACGGCTTTTCGACCACCGAGATGGCACCAGGCCCGTTCGGCCCGGTCACCGTGGTCAGCCAGGTCGGGGCCACGACGCCGCAGTCGCTGAACCTAGAATTCATTTCCGGCATCGCGCCCGAAACCTTCGTCTTCGGCGGCGCGCGCTGGGTGGAATGGTCGAAGCTGCAATTCGCGCCGCCGGTGCTGTCGGGGGCGACCACCAGCCCGCTGGTGGATTTCAACGACACCGTGACCTATTCGCTGGGCGTCGGACGGCGGCTGTCGGAGAACTGGACAGTGACGGCGGGGCTGATCTACGAACCCTCGACCAGCCCGCTGACCACGCCGCTGTCGCCCACCGACGGGTTCTTCGGCGCGGTGCTGGGCGCGGTCTACACCCGCGACAACCTGCAAATCCAGGCCAACGTGGTGGCGACCCGGATCGGCGACGCGACGCCGTTCGTCAGCGCCCTGGGAACGACCGTGTCGTCGTTCACCGACAACAGCTCTGTCGGTGTCGGGCTGAAGATCGTGCAGCGGTTCTGACGCGGCCCGCAGCGCAGACCGTCAGCGCATTTCGCCGGACTGGGCGGCCATCAGCGCGCGCTCTGCGTCGCTGGCCAGGGACGCGTCCCATCTCGCGACATGTGGCGCCATCACCCGCCGCCAGAGCGGCGGCAAGGCGGTCAGCACGTTCTGCACCACCGGGCCGAACGGCACCATCGGCGCGGTGTCGTCGATGCGCAGCCGCCAGTAGGGCGGTGACGGGTCGGTATGATGGTGCGAATGACTGGTGATGCTGAACATGAAGCCAGAGCTGATCAGCCGCCGCGAGTTCCAGGAATGGCGCATTTCGCATGGCTGCTGCGGCAGGCGAACCAGGCCGTGATGGGCGATGTAGGTGTACCCCTCGATGGCGCGGATCGCGAACAGCGCCGCCGCGATGGCGATCAGCAGGCCCGGGTCGACCCGGGCCGGGACACCGTCGGAATTGCCGCGTCGGGCAGCCACGACGTGATCCTGAACGACACGCCGGTCCCGGCGCGCCAGGTGCTGAACTGGCCCCGGTCGCTGGACGCCGGGCGTATGGGACGGGAAAGCGCCGACGGGTTGCAGAACCGTCCCTGGTCGATCCTGGCGTCCAGTGTCTGGCGTTTCGCCATCTGCTGCGCCGCGACGCAACTGGGCAGTGCCCGGCGCGCCCTGGAAGAGATCCGGCAGGTACTGACGGTCCGGAAGCACCGGTTGACCGGCGCGCGCATCACCGATCAGAGCCATGTTCCGGACAAGGCCGAACGGGCCGAGGCCGCCTATGCCATGAGCCGCAGGGCGCTGCGGTCGGCCCGGCACGATCTCTGGCAGCAGGCGGCAAATGGCGTCGATCCCGACAGGAAGACGCTGACCGAGACCCGGCTGATCAGCGTGCTGGTCACGCGCAAGTGCCGCGACATCGTGCGCAACGCCTGGACCTGATCGGCACGCTGCGGATTGCACGGGACAGCATCTTCCAGAAACTCTATCGCGAAGCCAGTTGCCTGACCGGCCACGTGTCGGTCAACAACGCCTCTTTCGGTCGTCACCGGTCAGGCACGATACGAACGGGGGGACGCAAAGTGGCTATGACGCGATTGGTCTTTCTGGGTGGCGGCGGACATGCCAGCATCGGGGCGCACTGCTACGTGTCGCATGGCGCGCTGGTGGGCCACGATTCGGTCTTGGAGGAAGGCGCCGCGATCATGTCCGACGCGGTCATCCTAGAACGCGTGACGGTCGGCAGCGGCGTCAGCATCGGCGCCAATGCGGTCGTGACCAAAGACATCGCCGACGGTGTCACCGTGACGGGCATTCCGGCGCGACCGAGATAGCGCGCCGCGGTCGATCCTAGTCCTGCAAGCCCTCGATATAGACGGCCAGGTCGACCAGCGGTTCGGGTGTCGGCGTCATCACGCCGTCGCCGGTGTCGACCAGCACCTTGCGACCTTGCAGCAGCGGCCCGAAGGACGGCATCGCGCCGTAATGGCCGGTGCCGCGCGCATAGCCGTGGATCTTGGCCATCACCGCCACGCGCGGAAACACCCCGCCATTGCGGACCGCGATCTGCGTCAGGTCGGCCGGGCGCGCCGTCAGGCCCGGCGCCGCCGGGCCGTCGCCCCGGCCCGACGCCCCGTGGCATCCGGCACAGAGATCGAGATAGGTGGCGCGGCTGGTTTGCACTTCGGGCTCGCAGGCCGCCAGCCCGAGGCCGAGCACCGGCAGCAGCATCAGAACCGCAAGTCTCAAGATCTTTCTCCCGCGTGGTCCGTTCCTGGACGGCAACGTGCCACGGTGCGGCGGGCGCCGTCCTTGATCTGGGTCATCCCGACCTGGTGCTGCGCAGCATTCTCGCCACGGCCTGAAGAATGATCCCGTTGGTGTTGATGTCCGAGTAGTTCTGCGTCGGCCGGTCGGTCTTGGTGTAGATGCTGGAAGCGAAGCCGATCGTGGTTTTCGCGTTCTTGCGCACGTAATAGACCAGCGTGTCCGAGAACGGGTGAGGATACTGGGCCGCCCACAGGAAGGCGGCCTTGGAGCTGATGACCCGGGCGCTCGTCCTGAAACGCCTTGTCTTCGAATTCTCGGATCGTCGCGGTCGTGTCGATCACCCAGGTCCGGTCCGGCGCGTCGAACTGCAGGCCCTGGTAGGTGAACCACGGCGCACGGTCGATCGGCCCTTCGGAGGCGCAGACCAGGCGGCGGGTGTTGTCGAACTCGCGCAGTTGCGCGCCGTAAAGCACGTCCGCCAGGTAGGCGCTTTCGCGCGACAGGCCGAAATCCATTGCCTCCAGCAACAACGGCTCGGCCCCCAGCGGGCCGATGGCGGCGGCGGCCTCCAGCAGGCGGATGCGGTCGTCGCTATCGGCGCGGGCGCCGAACACCTCGTAGGGCGAATCGACGTCGAAGCCCCAGTTGCGGAAGGCGCGCGCGGCATAGTGGGCGGAATGCGACTCGTAGCTTGAATCCAGCTTGCCCTGGTGCACCGAATGGATGCGCCCGTCGACGATGACCTTTTCGAGATCCCAGCTTTTGACCAGCTTTTCAGGGCGGTCGTCGCCGAATCGGTGACGGCTGAGGTTCCACAGCGCGGCCAGCAGGCGGCCGGCGTCGCTGCCGTCGAAATTGCGGTTGCCATAGCGCGCGCGGTCGATCCGCACCCATTCGCTGGGCAGCGTCCTGCCGCCGCTGGTGCGCCCGGCGATGTTGGTCAGGATATTGCCGACATTCCGGCGGAATTCCTTCTCGGTGATGATATCAAGATCGACCGCCGCCATCAGCGCGTTGAGATGGCTGCCCACGTCCCACATCGTCACCGAGTGGTGGATCTTGCTTTCGCCGTAGATGAACTTGACCGTCGCCGGGCAGAGGCCGGTGGCGGAGTTGGTGAAGCGGTAGAAATAGCTCCAGGCCATCACCGCGTTTTCCAGCAGCAGGTCCTTGTCGGCGTCGCTGAGATCCCGTTCGGCGGGCGCGATGCGCGGCTGGTAGGCTTCGGTCTGGCGGTAAAGCGAGATCAGGTGCGCACGGGGGGCAATCGGGCGCACGAGGCCCGAGACCGGCACCACCGAGGTTATCCAGTCCTTCGACAGCTTGCCGAGTTCGGCATGCAGGGCGCTGCGCATCGCACGGGTGGCCAGAATCTCGGGGGACACCGTGATCACCAGGTCGCGCAGGCCGTCGGCGCCGCTGAGAAGCCGCGGGCGCGCCGCGTCGGCGGCGGTCACCGGAAACACCGGAATGTGCAGCCGGCCGCAATCGTCGACGCCCTGGATGCCGCCGGCGCGCGGATCGAGGATCAGGCCGACGCCGGCGTCGACGAAGGGCTGGTTCGGATCGAGCGGCACCGGCGCGCGGTCGCAGTCAAGCGCGACCAGCGTTTCGGGGTTCGATCCGGCCGGAAGCGGCGGTCGGCGCGGCGGCAAGGTCTCGGTCGCGATCCAGTAGCCCTGCCCCGGCACGCCCGGTTGCCGCGACGACGCGGGCGCCGGGCCGACGCTGAACGGCATGTCGCGGGCGGCAAGTTCCGCCTGGAACGCCTGGAAGCCGGGCAGCAGCGCCTTCTGACCCGGACCGGGCGCGAAGAGGTGCAGCGCCAGGTCGCGCGAGAACGAGAAGAAGCCGTCGCGCAGTTGCAGGTCGCAAAGCCGCAGGTTGGTGGTCCACTGGTCGGCCTCGTGTTGCAGGGCGACGTTGGCATAGACCCGCGCGGCGGCGGTGATCAGGTGCTCGGGCCGGTCGGCATTCTCGCGCACCGACAGCAGGATCACGTTCTGAAACTGGCGCGGCGCGGGCAGGCCAAGGCTTTCGACCGCCGCATAAAGATCGCCGCGCACGCCACCGAAGACCCGCAGGATGCCGTTGCCCCAGGTCTCGGTCGTCACCGCCTCGGAGCCCTGCGGCAGAACCAGGATGTTGCGGATCCCGGCGGATCGTGCGCCTTCGGGCGACAGCGGCCGGTCCGAGGGCTGGCAGGCGAGGCTGAGCAGCAGCGGACCCATGTCGCGCAGGTCGCCGTCGGGGATCAGCGCCTCGACAAGCTCGGTGCGGGCCTTGTAGGCCATCCGCGCCTGGAAATGCGGGGTCTGGCCCGCCAGGTCGGGCGCGTGGGCGATAATTTCCAGCAGACCCGGCGCCAGGGCCATGAAGTCGCGCATCATCACCGCCAGCGGGCTGTCCTGGCGCAGCAGGGTGCCGTCGGCGGCGCGGGTGCGCACGATGCAGGATACCGGCAGGCCCTTGGCCAGCATGCCCCCCAGCATCGCCCGCAGTTGGATCAGCGGCGTGGCCGGATCGATGTCGGTGATCACCGTCATCGTCGGCTTGCGTCGCGCATAGGCGTCCAGCCGCAGGGCCGAGCCCGCCAGAATACCGCCCGCGGCCAGTGTCTTGAGGAAGGCGCGCCGTTTCATCCTAAAAAGCCCCCCGCTTGGTGACGAACCCCACCCGGTCGGCCTTGTTCCAGGCCGCCAGACGCCCGGTCAGCGCACGCAGAAGGGCGCGGATCACTGTGAAATAGAGGACCTGCCGATAGAAGAAGCGCTGGAACGGAAACAACAGCAGCAGCCGGAATTTCTCGGTCCGGTCGAGCGCGATGGCGGTGGCCGCGATACCCAGTTCCAGCAGTGGCAGCAGCAGGTAGCCCAGCAGCAGGTAAGCCGGCGGTTCGGCGGTGACGCGCAGGTCGGTGGACCAGGCCGCGTGCAGGTAATCGTAGAGGAAATAGAAGAACAGAACGTCCGCCACCGGCGCCAGCAGCGGCAGAAGGTAGCCGAAGATCGCCAGGTCGGGAAGCGCCACTGCGCCGATCGCGCGGCCTTCGCGAAGCGCGCGGCGGTGCTTCCAGCCGGTCTGGAACATCCCCAGCGACCAGCGCAACCGTTGCGCAAGAAAGCAGCGCAGCGTGGCGGGGGCCTCGGTGAAGGCCAGCGCGGTTTCCTCGTAGACCGTACGGTAGCCGGCGCGGTTCACCGCGATGGTGAGGTCGGCGTCCTCGCTGAGGGTGGCGTTGGAATAAAGCCCCGCTTCGCGCACCGCCGCCACGCGCCAGGCGCCGATGGCGCCGGGCACCACCAGCATTCCGTTGATCAGTTCGCCGGCGCGTCGGTCGATGCTTTGCGCGGTGATGTATTCCAGCGCCTGCAGGCAGGTCAGCAGGTTGCGGCGATTGCCGACCACGACCTTGCCCGCCACCGCCCCGATGGCCGGATCGGCGAAATGCCGGGCCATGCGCCCGATGGCGTCGCGGGTGATCTGGGTATCGGCGTCGATGCAGACCGCGACCTCTGTGTCGATCAGCGAATAGGCGGCGTTCAGGGCGCGCCACTTGCCCTGGTTCGGCTGGGTCATCAGCCGGACGCGGTCATCGCGCCCGTAGGTGTCAAGCACCCGGGCCTTGGTGCCGTCGGAAGAGCCGTCGTCGACGACGATCACCTGCAATCCCGGGTAGCCGCTGGCCAGCACCTTGCGGATGCTCTTCACGATCACCCGCTCTTCGTTGAACGCCGGGATGACCACGGTGACCGATGGCCGGTATCCGCGGTCGACGGGAACGTGCGGGCGCCGCAGCAGCGCCAGGATCAGCACGCCGGTCGAGCGCACCACGCCGATGATGATCGCCAGCCAGAACGCGCCGGTCAGCAGCTTCCACAGCGCCGCCATCGAGGTGAAGGACACATTGTCGAGCGCGACCTGCGAGCCTGCGACGCGCGGCATCAGTGCATCGCGGCTGCTGCCCAGCACATCGGCCATGGTGACGAATTCGTAGCCGCGATCCTGCAATTCGCGGATCAGCGCGGGCACCGCCTGCACCGTGCGCGAGCGGTCGCTGCCGGCGTCGTGCAGGACGATGATGTTGCCCGCGCCCGTCTCGACCTTGTCGATGACATGGTCGACGATATCGCGGGCGGTGATGTCCTCCCAGTCGGGGGGCACGATGTCGCTGCCCGCGACGATGTAGCCTGCCTCGTTCAGCAGCCGCAGCGGGCCGGTCTGGCGGGCGGTCATCGGCCCCTCGCTGCGCATGAACGGCTCGCGGTACAGCCGCATCCCCCGGCCCGTGGTGCCGCTGATCAGCTTCTGGACCGAGTTCACCTCGACCACCGAGCGATAATAGGACACCTGGTCCATGCGCGGATGCATGAAGGTGTGCGAGCCGATCTCGTGGCCCTCGTCGACGATCCGGGCAACCAGTTCGGGGGCGCGCAGGGCGTTGTTGCCGACCACGAAGA
This sequence comes from uncultured Alphaproteobacteria bacterium, assembly GCA_963768205.1. Taxonomy (GTDB): domain Bacteria; phylum Pseudomonadota; class Alphaproteobacteria; order Rhodobacterales; family Rhodobacteraceae; genus JAHELH01. Next base: position 106,294 of record CAVYHB010000006.1, read on the forward strand.
AGGTGGCGGGCACACGCGCGTCGCGCAGCGCGTCGAGGATCGGCGGGGTGTAGTCCGGGTGCGGCCCGTCGTCGAAGGTCAGCACGATCTGGTTCGGCGCGGCGCGACCGAACCGCCGGACGGTCGCGGCGGCGGGCAGGCGCTGGTAGGTCTGGGCGGTGATCCGGCCGGTGATCTCGTCGATGCCGATGGCCCGTTCGCCGCTGACCGGCGGCGCATCGGCGCGCAGGAACGGGCCTTCGCCGGTGTAGTGCACGTAATTCTCGATCTCGACGTCGCGCAGCGCGTCCTGCAAGTCCCGGGTGGTCCGCCCTGCCCCGGCGACCACGCGCCAAAGCGCCGGATCCTCGAAGCCCATGGGCGTGAGCGCCACCTTGCCGATACCCAGGTCGCGCAGCGTGACCAACTGGTTGTGGGCGGTGACCGCGTCCAGCATCCAGATCTCGTGGCGGTTGCCTGCGGCGTCGACCAGCGCCGCGAAGGCATTGCCGCTGCGCTGCGACCAGCGCATCTGCGCCCCAGCCTTGGCGACCCGCGTCACCGCTTCGGCATAGGGGATCGTTTGCGGCATCGGCTGGCCCGAGATCCAGTCGACAGAGGCGGTGCCGATGGCGGCCACCAGCTTGTCCTTGCCAACGCGGCGCAAGGCTTCGCCGGCGGTGCGCAGGAACCATTCGGCGTCGGCCAGCGGTGCGGGAGGTGAGCCGATCCAGGGTTCGTCGAACAGTTTCAGGACCAGCCGGTCGACCTGGTCGACCACGCGCGGCGACTTCCAGTGCGCCTGCTTGGCGGCGAGGATCAGGCAGGTCTGGCGCCCCACGCCGGCCAACGCGGCGCGGATGTCGGACAACAGTTCGATCAGCACCGGCACTTCCGCGTCGGGCCAGCCGCCCGCGTCAAGGCACATGCCATGGATGCCGGGGCCCGCCGCGGCGGCGATTTCGGCGACGGTGGCGGCCCGGACGGCGGGGTCGGCGAAGCGCGTGGACAGATTTGCGCCATTGACATGGCGGCCAAGCGTGATCGTCGGGAAGACCATCGGCGACGGGGCGGAGTCCTTCAGGAACCGCGCGACTGCATCTTGTGCCTCGACATCAATATCCTTGCGCCGGAATTCGAGGGTCGTGGCGTCGATCTCGAAGGTCTCGGGCATCAGGACGCCGATCTGTGCGCAATCGCTTGCCAGCGAATGGTAGGTCCAGTCGGGCGAACTGGGCAGGATGCCGTGGACCTGCATCGCGGGGCGGTTGCCGGGGGCAGTGCCGCACCCGGCCAGGGCAGACGCTACCGGCCCGCGGTCCGGCTCGCGGGTTTCGTTCAGCCAGGGCATGGCGGGTTCGGCCTGCCCGGCGCCCTGGTCATGCCCCGTGGACTGCTGTGACCGCCACTCGCCGAATTTCAGTTTCAATGTCTCGGGCGACACGATCTCGCTGAAGAAGACGAAACTCCAGACGCAGAGCGAAATGACCAGGATCGCGAAGCCGCGCCCGACGCGTATCGTCCGCCGAAACGACGGATCGGCGAATACCTGGGGCTGTACCGCTGCCCGGACAAACCGCCTGCTAGTGTTGCCGGGCCGGTTCATATCGCAACAATCTCAGGTTGTATGTGCTGACGTTTAGATAATGCGTAAGTATATTTACACAACTTTAACGATATTAACTGTGCCAACACAAGTATTCTCCCGCGAAATGAGTCTCTTTCTGCCAGGGGTTGAATCATGCAGCGCCTTATTCGCGCTAGTGTCTGTATTGCGGTGCACAACCATAGATAGTTGTACGAGGTTATGATTCTATTGTAAGTAATGACCCCCATCATGCAGCTAACTATTTCCCAAATTGTCAGTGTACTCCACGACAAATGTTCGTGAGGTGGGAAAATTCATCTATTTATACTTAATAGTTAATGTAATTGTTTCGGAAGTTAACCATTATTAATAATTATCCTTCCATTGTTTCCGGTCAATCGCGGGTTCGACAACTTGTGCCCGGCGGGATGCCGCAGTGGCCGCCTCGCCCGGCGCAAGCCGAATGACGGGGAATTTGATGACGGCGGAACCGGGGCCGGGCCGCCGCTGCACGGGGCGCGACGCCGATCGGCAGCGGGAAGGATACCCGGTCGGGGCAGAGTCCGGACATCGGCCCGGATGCCGGTCCGAAACCGGGCAAACCCGCGACGGGGCGTGGCCCCGCGCTTGCGTTCGCTGCGGACGTCGCCCCAGTAACCGGCAAGGCGCCGGCAAGGAACGGGTCGACCTGGATTGTCGCTACGGCTGCGGCTTCCGCACGGCTTCGCACCGGTCGCCGTGGTCCGGACCGGCCGATCGCGCCGATGGTCGACGCGGTCACAAGGCCCGCGATGTCCGCCCAGGACATAAGCTGCCGGACAATCGCCCACGCGGCGCCACAAAAATGAACCCACTACATGTAGCGTCGGCTTTGCGAATCAGAAACCACAATCTAAGGGCGACTATCCAGACGAAACTCGCCTTGATTCATCCCGGACTGCGATACAGTTCGATGCGGCCTTGCGGACTGTTTCGGGATTGCCCCGCGCCTGCCACAAAAATGCCGGATAGATTTCAAAGTCGGAAGGAATTCTGTCTCGGTTGGCCGGTGAATTGGGTGGGGTTGGCCGTGGGAACGCGGTCGCTTGTCGATTTGGAGACGGTAGGATGGGTGTGGCGGCAGCGCTTTGCGGAATGCTGGCAATCGGGTTCCTGCTCGATGCGTTTTCGGGCTCGGACAGTGACGAGGACCACGACGCAGAACACCCGCCCGAAGACCCGCCGCACACCGAACCCGTTCCGGGCGATCCCCCGGCACCGGACCCGTTCGGCGCCACCGATGGCGACGACCAGATCGAGGGCACCGAACTGGATGACATCATTCATGCGCTTATGGGCAACGATGCGGTCAACGCCGGCGAAGGCAACGATCTTGTCGAGGGCAACGAGGGCGACGATACGCTGGATGGCCAGGGCGGCGACGACGAGTTGCTGGGCGGCGACGGCGACGACGTGGTCTATGGCGAGGGCGGCAACGACACCGTCGATGGCGGGTCGGGCGCGGACCTGGTCTATGGCGACTGGGGCGACGACCTTGTACTGGGCGGCGACGGCGACGACGAGGTCAAGGGCGGTGCCGGCAACGACATCGTCGACGGCCAGGACGGCGACGACCATGTGCATGGCGGGCTGGGCGAGGACACGATCCTTGGCGGCGACGGCGACGACATCCTGGTCGGCGTGATCACCGAGACCCCGACCGGGACCGACACCGACGGGGCGGACAGCCTTTACGGCGATGCCGGCGACGACCAGCTGGTGCTGGGCAATGGCGACGAGGGCACGGGCGGCGACGGGGCGGACATCTTCGTGCTGGGCACCTGGACCGACGCTACCGCGCCGATCGTCACCGACTACGTGGCCGGCGAGGACCAGATCCTTATCGAATACGACGACGCGGCGGCGCCAAGCCCGCTGGTGACGATCGACACCGTGTCGGACGGCACCGGCGACTATGCTGCCATCAGCCTTGACGGACAGGTGGTGGGACGGGTTCTGATCAACCCGGGCGCGCCCGCGCTGACCGTGGGCGACATCGGCCTGGTTCCGATCACGTAAGACAGGACACCGCGCATGGCCAAGGCCAGGAACACGCCAGAGACCAGGACCGGGATCGCCGCAGGCGGTCCGGGTGCCGCGCGGGTCGCCGCCGTGGTGATCGGGCGCAACGAGGGGGCGCGGCTGGGTGAATGCCTGGCCCGCGTTCGCGAAGAGATCAGCCGCGTGATCTATGTCGATTCCGGGTCGGCGGACGGCAGCGTGGCGCTGGCGCGGGCCAGCGGCGCCCAGGTGGTCGAGCTTGACCCGAGCCATCCGTTCACCGCTGCGCGGGCCCGCAACGCCGGGCTGGAGGCGCTGACGGCGTCGCCGCCGGAATACGTGCAGTTCGTCGATGGCGACTGCGTGTTGCAGCCGGGCTGGACCGCGGCGGCGATGCATTTCCTCGACCGCAGCCCCGGCGTCGCCGTGGTCTGCGGCCGCCGCCGGGAACGCCGCCCCGATGCCTCGGTCTTCAACCGGTTCTGCGACATGGAATGGGACACGCCTGTCGGCAAGGCGCGGTCCTGCGGCGGCGATGCAATGACGCGCCGGGCGGCGCTGGCCGAGGTTGGCGGGTTTCGCACCCACCTGATCGCCGGGGAAGAGCCCGACCTGTGCCTGCGGCTGCGGGCGGCGGGGTGGAATATCTGGCGGCTGGACGCGGACATGACGCTGCACGACGCCGGTTTCAGCGGGCCGGGCCCGTGGCTGCGGCGCGCACGGCGGACCGGGCACGCCTTTGCCGAGGGCGCCGCCCTGCACGGCCGGGGCCGCGAACGCCACTGGGTCGCTGAGACGCGGCGGGCGCTGTTCTGGGGGTTGGCGCTGCCGCTGGTGGCGCTGATCGGGACGCTGCTGCATCCCGCCGCGGCGCTGGTGCTGCTGGCCTATCCGGCCCAGGTCGCCCGCATCGCCCTGCGCCACGGCGCGACCCGGCGGTTCGCCTGGCAGCACGCCTTCTACCTGACGCTGTCGAAATTCTACGAGGCGGCGGGCGTGGTGCAGTACTGGTGGCACCGCTGGATCGGACAGCCGCTTGGCCTGGTGGAGTACAAGTAGCGCCTTAGCGCCAGCTGGCGGTGCGCCGGTGACGGTCCCGCAGCGCATCGGCCGTCAGCCCCGGCAGGATCCGGAAGCAGGCCAGATAGCGTGGCCCCAGCCGGGCCGGATTTTGCAGCATCCGCCACAACCATTCCAGCGCAAGACGGCGCATCCAGGCAGGCGCGCGGCGCTGCCGGCCGGCAATGAAATCCAGCCCCGCCCCGATCGACACGAAACCAAGGCGCGGGTGCGCCACGCGACCGTTGGCGGCAAAGCGTTCCTGTTTCGGCGCGCCCAGGGCAAGAAAGACCAGGCGGGCACCGGCATCATCGAGTTCGCCCAGAATGGCCGCCGCTTCGGCGCCATTGGGGTCGAAGCCCTGCGACGGGGCGATCCGGGCGCGGATGTCGAGGCCCGGAATCGCGCCGGCAAGGCGTTCGGCGGCTACGGCAAGCACCGCGTCGGTCGAGCCGACCAGGGCCACGGGCGCGCCGTTTTCCGCGGCAAGGCGGCACAGCGGCAGAATCATCTCGGACCCGGGTGCCAGCCGCACCGGCGTGCCCGCCAAATGGTTCAGCCAGACGACCGGGTGGCCATCGGCGGTGATCAGGTCGTGGCGGGCATAGGCGCGGCGAAAGTCGGGCTGGGTGGCCAGCTTGACCAGGTGATCGAGGTTCAGCGTCGCCACGGCGAAACCGCAGCCCTCGGCGAGGTGCGCGGCCACGCAGTCCAGCAGCACGCCCGGTCCGGGCACGTTCACCCGTATCGCCTCGGTGCTTGTGGAAAACTGCATGGCGCGCTCCGCGCTGGAAGGTCAGAATCGCCGCGAGACTGTCCGGCATCGCGGTGGGACAAGCGCCTCCGAAACACTGCGCACGCGCGACCGCAAGAGGATCGCCGCGCCGGTTTCAGTTGTCAAACGTCATCCGGATCGGATAGGGTCAAGACCCTCAAATCGCACGGAAAATGCGGATCATAGTCGCTGAATGCCGAACAGTCTTGCATATCTGATGTTATTGTTCTGGCCGTTGGTCTGCCTCCGGCTGTTCCTGCGGCTGGATCCGGCGCGGGCGATCATCTGGTCGCTGCTCGGCGGTTACCTGGTGCTGCCGCCGGTGGCGAATTTCAACCTGCCGCTGCTGCCGTCGCTGGACAAGACCACGGTGCCCAGCCTGTCGGTGCTGGCGATCTGCCTGGTGCTTTATGGGCGCACCGCGCTGGCCGGGCCGCAGGGGGGCGTGCCGCGGCTGCTGTTGGCGATCTTCGTGCTTGGGGCGGTGCCGACCGTTCTGGTGAATACCGCACCGATGGTGTTTTCGACCCTGCCCAACGCCGAACCGATCGGCTTCACCTCCTGGCAGCTTCCGGGCCTGCGGTTCCGCGACATTTTCTCGGCGGTCGGCAACCAGTTGATCGCGCTGATCCCGTTCCTGCTGGCGCGCCGCTATCTAGCGGATGCCGAGGCGATGCGGCGGCTGCTTTATGCGCTGGTGGCGGCGGCGCTGGTCTATTCGGTCCCGGCGCTGGTCGAGATCCGGCTGAGCCCGCAGATCAACGTCTGGGCCTACGGCTTTTTTCAGCACGATTTCGTTCAGACCATGCGGGGCGGCGGGTTCCGGCCGCTGGTGTTCCTGCCGCACCCGCTGTGGCTGGCGTTCTTTGTGGTTTCCGCCCTGCTGGCCGCGGCCACGCTTCAGCGGGTGGCGGAGCCCGGGCAACGGCCACGGCTGCGCTGGGCCACGGTCTATCTTTTCGGGCTGCTATACCTTTGCAAGAGCCTGGCGAGCTTCGCCTATGGCGTCGTGCTGCTGCCGCTGTTGCTGCTGGGCCGCAGCCGCGCCGTGGTGCTGGTCGCCGTCGGCTTCGCGCTGGCCGCGACTATCTACCCGATGTTGCGCGGCACGGGTCTAGTGCCGGTCGAGGCGCTGCTGGACTGGGCGCGGTCGATCAACCCCGAGCGCGCCGCCTCGCTGGCCTACCGGTTCGAGAACGAAACGCAATTGCTGGAACGCGCGGCGCAGAAACCGTTCCTGGGCTGGGGCGGATGGGGCCGCAACCTGGTCTTCGACCCCGAAAGCGGCGAGATCCTGACGATCCCCGACGGCCGCTGGATCATCGTCTTCGGAACCTACGGCTGGCTGGGCTACCTGGCCGAATTCGGGCTGCTGTCGCTGCCGGTTTTTCTGATCGCGCGCGAGGCGATGCGGCGCGGCGGTGCCGGGCTGTCGTACCTGGCCGCGGGGCTGACGCTGATCCTGGCGCTCAACCTGTTGGACATGCTGTTGAACGCGGCGCTGACGCCGATCACCTGGATGATGGCAGGCTCCCTGCTGGGACATGCCGAAGCGCTGCGCGCCGTGCGTTTGAATGCGCCGCCCGCTTCGGCGTCGGTCGGCGCGCCGCTGATCGGTGCGACGGCTGCCGGGCCGCCGCGGCGCGGGCTTTTGTAAGCACGGACCATGGCAGGGAATCAGTTCGGGGAATGGCACCCGTGCAGGAGCAATGACCATCCCGCCAACAACCTGAAGCTTAGGATCGGCAAATCCCGAAATGATCCCCTTCGCAAGTGCGGATTGTCGACATGGCGGGGATAATCTCCCGAATCCGTGTATCCAATTTTTGCTATTTTATTACAGAATGTTGAGGGATGTTCTTCATCTCGATGCTCGTGGAAGTCTGTCCTCGGCGGACCGGACATCCTAACCTCTGGGAACTTCTTTTCTGATTGAAGGGAAAGGGGTTAACTGGTGGGAGCATAGCGTTGGGGCGCAGCAAACCGAATTCGGTGAAGGATGACGCGATTGCCATCGTCGGCATGTCGGTGCACGTGCCCGGCGCCACGACGCTGGACGCCTATTGGCGCAACTTGCGCGACGGGGTCGGAATCGATCCGCCAGTCTGGACGAGGCCGACCTGCTGGCCGCCGGCGAAAGCCCCGAGAAGATCCGCCGCGCCAATTACGTGCCTGCCGCCGCGCTGCTTGACGGCTTTGACATGTTCGATCCCGACTTCTTCGGCTTCAGCCCGAAGGAGGCGGCGATCCTCGATCCGCAGCACCGCCAGTTCCTGGAGGTTGCCTGGGAAGCGCTGGAGACGGCGGGCCATCCGCCCGAGACGGTTCGACGGCCAGATCGGCGTCTACGCCGGCTGCGGCATGGGCAGCTATTTCTATTTCAACATCTGCTCGAACCCCGGATCTGGTCGACGATGTCGGCATGTTCCTGCTGCGCCACACCGGCAACGACAAGGATTTCCTGTCGACGCGGGTCAGCCATGTGCTTCGACCTGAAGGGGCCCAGCCTCAACCTGCAGACCGCCTGTTCGACCTCGCTGGTGGCGGTGCACTACGCGTGCGCAGGCGCTGCGGACGGGCGAGTGCGACATGGCGCTGGCCGGGCGGCGTGACGATCGAGCTGCCGCAGGGGCGCGGCTATCTTTACCAGGAGAACGAGATCCTGTCGCCGGACGGCCATTGCCACGCCTTCGATCACCGGGCGCAGGGCACGGTCTTCGGCAGCGGCGCCGGGCGCCGTGGTGCTGCGGCGGCTGGAGGATGCGCTCGCGGATGGCGATCACATCTGGGCGGTGATCAAGGGCAGCGCCGTCAACAACGACGGTGCGGCCAAGGCCGGCTATCTCGCGCCCAGCGTGGACCGGTCAGGCCGAGGCGATGGCGAGGCGCATGACGCGGCGGGCATCGACGGCCGACAGCGTCGGCTATGTCGAGTGCCACGGCACCGGCACTTACCTGGGCGACCCGATCGAGGTCTCGGCGCTGACCGAGGCCTTCCGGCGGACGACCGACGCCGCCGGCTTCTGCCGGATCGGGTCGGTGAAGACCAATATCGGCCATCTCGACACCGCAGCGGGTGTGGCCAGCCTGGTGAAGGCGGCGCTGGCCGCTGCATCACGGGGAGATCCCGCCCAGCCTTGGCTACGAGGCGCCGAACCCGGTGATCGACTTCGACGACAAGCCCGTTCACGGTGAACGCGCCGACTGTCGCCGTGGCAGGCGCAGGGGCCGCGCCGCGCGGGCGTGAACTCGCTGGGCGTCGGCGGCACCAATGCGCATGTGGTGCTGGAGGAGGCCCCCGATCCGGGCGCGGCCGAGGACAGCGACTGGCCATTCCAGGTCTTGTGCGTCTCGGGCCGGTCGAAGGCGGCGCTGGATGCCAATACCGATGCGCTGGCGGCGCATCTGCGCGCGCGCCAGGACCAGCCGCTGGCGGACGTCGCCTATACGCTGAAGCAAGGCCGCCGCGGCTTTCAGCATCGGCGGGTCGTTGTGGCGGAAAGCCACGCGCGAAGCGGCGGACCTGCTGGAGGCGCGCGATCCCTACCGGGTGTTCAGCCACAGCGTCGCGGGCGAGGCGCCCGAGGTGGTGTTCCTGCTCCCCGGCGGCGGCGCGCAATACCCCGGCATGGCGCGTGACCTTTACGAGACAGAGCCGGTGTTCCGCGAGTGGATGGACCGGGGCCTGACGCATCTGGAACCGCAGCTCGATTACGACATCCGGGCGATCTGGCTGGCCGACGCCGAGGACGCGGCACTGGCGCTGAAGCAGCCCTCGGTGCAGCTGCCGCTGATCATGATCACCGAATACGCGCTGGCGCAGCTATGGCTGAGCTGGGGCGTGTCGCCCACCGCGATGGTCGGGCACAGCATGGGCGAGAACACCGCCGCCTGCCTGGCGGGCGTGATGACCTTCGAGGCGTGCATCGACCTGGTTCTGTTGCGCGGGCGGCTATTCGACAGCGTACCGGCGGGCGGGATGCTGAGCGTGCCGCTGTCCGAGGCCGACCTTGCCCCCTACTGGACAGGGACCTTGATATCGCCGCGCTGAACGCGCCGGGTCTGACGGCGGTCTCCGGCCCGCAGGCGGCGCTTGACGCCTTGCAGGCGCGGCTGACGGCGGACGGCATCGAGGCGCAGCGCATCGCCATCGACATCGCGGCGCATTCGCGGATGCTGGAGCCGATCCTGGGGCAGTTCCGGGCGTTCCTTGAAGGGCTCGATCTGCGCGCGCCGCGGATCCCGTTCCTGTCGAACCGCACCGGCGATTACATCACCGACGCACAGGCGACCGATCCGGGCTACTGGGTCGACCACCTGCGCCACACCGTGCGGTTCGCCGATTGCGTCGACCGGCTGGCGCGCGACGAGGCACGTGTCTGGCTGGAGGTCGGCCCCGGCAAGGCATTGAGTTCGCTGGCGCAGATGCACCCGAAGGTCGACGCGAACCAGGTTCTCAGCAGCCTGCGGCACGCCGACCAGGTGATCGCCGACGACCTATATTTCGTCGGCGTGATCGGGCGGCTCTGGGCCGTCGGGGTCGAGGCCGACTGGAGCCAGATCTGGGGTGAGGCGCGGCGGCACCGGGTGCCGCTGCCGACCTACCAGTTCCAGCGCGCGCACTATTTCATCGAGCCGGGGAAGGCGCGGGCCGAGGACGACGCGCCGCCGCTGGTCCGCCGAGACGACATCGCAAGCTGGGGCTATCGCCCGGCCTGGCGCAAGGCGTTGGCGCCTTACGATATCGACGTAGCGGCGGACAGCGACGGCAAGGCAGTTCTGGTCTTCGCCGACGATACCGGGCTGGCGACGCAGGTGATCGGCGCGCTGCGCGAGACCGGGCGTCGGGTGATCGAGGTCGGCCAGGGCGACAGCTTTGCGCAACGCGGCCCGGACAGCTTCGTAATGGCGCCCGAGGAGGGCCGCGCGGGCTATGACCGGCTGGTCCAGGCCTTGGCGGCAGAGACCGCGCTGCCCGGCCGCATCGCGCATTTCTGGCTGGTCACCGGGGCCGAGGACCACCGCCCCGGCAGCAGCTTTTTCGACCGCAACCAGGAGGCCGGGTTCTACAGCCTGCACCTGGCTGGCGCAGGCATTGGCCGAGGCCGAGGCGACGTGGGCGTTCATATGACCGTGGTGACGAACGGCGCCGCGCGGGTCGCGAACGAGGCGCTGCGCTATCCCGAGAAGGCGATGATCGCGGGGCCTTGCGGGGTTCTGCCGCGCGAGTTTCCCGGGCTGACCTGCGCCACGCTGGATATCGAGGCGGTTCAGGCTGCGTTGCCGGCCGGATTTCTGCGGCGTCGGCGCAAGACGGTTGCGCGCGATTCGGCGGGCGATCTGGCAGCGCGGCTGGTCGAGGATGTGCTGGCGCAACCGGGCAACCGCCTCGCCGCCTATCGCGGGCACGACCGGTTCGAGATGACCTATCGCCGCACCGATCTGGCAGCGCCGGGCGACACCGGCGGCGCCGGGTTCCGCGCAGGCGGCACCTATCTGATCACCGGCGGGCTGGGGGGCATCGGCCTGTCGCTGGCCGAGCGGCTGATCCGCGATTATTCCGCCAATGTCGTTTTGCTGTCGCGCCATGGCCTGCCCGACCGCGACACCTGGGCCGCGCACCTGCTGCGCCACGGTCCCGCCGACCGCACCTCGCGCCGCATTCGCGCGGTGCAGCGGCTGGAGGCGCTGGGCGGCGCGGTCATGGTCGCCGCCGCCGACGTCTGCAACCCCGAGGACATGGCCGCCGCAGTGGCCCAGGCGCGCTCCCGGTTCGGGACGATCAACGGCGTGCTGCATGGCTCTGGCGTGCTCGACGATGCGCCGGCTGCTGGCCAAGACCCGGGCCGGGATCGAGGCCGTGCTGGCCCCGAAGGTTCAGGGCACGCGGGTGCTGGACGCGCTGTTTCCGGACGGCGCGCTGGAGCTGATGGTGCTGTTCTCGTCGACCAGCACCGCGACGCGGCCGGCCGGACAGGTCGACTATGTCGCGGCGAATGAATTCCTCAATGCCTTCGCCCTGTCGCGAGGCGGCGGGCAAGACGCGGGTGCTGGCGGTCGACTGGGGGGTGTGGGCGCAGGTCGGCATGGCCGCCGAGGCCGCGGGCGGCGGCGATGAAGCGCCGGACCCGGTGCCCGAGCCGGTGGCGCAGCCGATGCTCGACACCGGCTGGCACGATGCGCAGGGGCGTCGGGTCTTCGAGACGGCGCTTTCGGCGACCTCGCACTGGATCATCGACGAACACCGCACCGCGGCCCGCGACGCGATCCTGCCGGGCACCGGATACCTGGAACTGGCGGCAGAGGCATTGGCGGCACAGGGCGAGCGCGGACCGTTCGAGATCAGAAACCTGCAGTTCCTGCGTCCGCTGGGGGTCGAGGACGGAACAACCCGAGCCGCCCGCACCCGGCTGCGACCCAGCGACCAGGGGTATGACTTCGAGGTCCTCGGCGCTTGCGATGTGGCGGGCAGAACCGGGCACCTGCTGACGGCGAAAGCGTCGCTGATCACCGGTATCGCCGAAGCTTCGGATGCGCGTGTCGACCTGCAGGCGCTGACGCGGCGGACACGGGCAAAAGAGGGCGCCGCCCTCGCGTCGCCGCAGGAGGCGCATCTGGCTTTCGGGGCGCGCTGGGCGGTTCTGCGGTCGATGCGGTTCGGCGCGCGCGAGGGGCTGGCGCATCTGGCGTTGCCGGTGGCGGCGCGCGGCGACCTGCGCGACGGCTACTTGCTGCATCCGGCGCTGATGGACCTGGCAACGGGCTGGGCGCTTGACCTGGCGCCGGGCTACGACAACGCAAGCCTCTGGGTGCCCGCCGGCTATCGCCGGGCCAAGGTGCTGCGTCCGCTGCCGGCGGAGGTGTTCAGTTGGGTGCGGCTGGCCACGGACAGCGAGGACGACCGGTTCGCGGAATTCGACGTCTCGGTCTGCGACAAGGACGGTGCGGTGCTGGTCGATATCGAGGGTTTCACCATGACGCGGCTGGCCGCGGACGCTACCTTTGCCAGGCGCGGCGAGGTCGACGCAGGCGAAGTGGAGTTCGACGCCGCCAGCGACACGTCCCGCCAGCCCAGCGCCGCAGAGGAGCGGCTGGCATACTTGGTGTCGCAGGGCATCCGCCCCGACGAAGGGCCGGAGGCATTGCTGCGGGCACTCGCGACCGGGCAATCCCAAGTCGTCGTCTCGTCGATGGAACTGCTCGCGCTGATCCGGCAGGCAGAGGCGGTGCCGGCAGAGGCCGGGCCTGCGCATGTCTTCGACCGGCCCGACGGCGACGCCGATTTCGTCGCCCCCGCGACAGCCATCGAAAAGACCCTGGCGGGGTTCTGGCAGGACCTGCTGGGCGTTTCCAAAGTGGGGGTCACCGACAGTTTCTTCGACCTCGGCGGGCATTCCCTGATCGCGGTGCGGCTGTTCTCCAAGGTCCGCAAGGCCTACGGTGCGGAGTTCACGATTTCGGCGCTGTTCGAAGCGCCGACCATCGCCGCGCTGGCCGCGCTGATCGCCGAGCGGACCGGGGCCGTCGACGAAGGCGACGCGCCGGTGCCGGTGGCGCCCATGAAGCGCCGGTTCGAGCATCTTGTCGCGATGCACGAAGGCACGGGCGGCGACGGCACGCCGATGTTCATGGTCGCGGGCATGTTCGGCAACGTGCTGAACCTGCGGCATCTGGCGCAGGCGATCGGCACCGACAGGCCGTTCTACGGCTTGCAGGCGCGCGGGCTTCTGGGCGACACGCCGCCGCATGGCTCGATCTCTGCCGCCGCCCGCGACTACATCGCCGAGATGCGTCAGGTGCAACCCGAAGGGCCGTATCTGCTGGGCGGATTCTCGGGCGGCGGAATCACCGCCTACGAAATGGCACGGCAGCTGGCGGCGGCGGGACAGGACGTTGCCATGCTGGTGATGCTGGACACGCCGCTGCCCGTACGACCGACATTAACTTCAGCAGACAAAACTCTGATAAAACTATCTGAAATGCGGCGAAAGGGTCCAGCCTATCTGGCCGAATGGCTGCGCAATCGCTGGCGTTGGGAACTGGAAAAGCGGCGATCGGGCGACGTTGTCCAGGCGGCCTCCGACCTGTTCCGCGACGGCGCCATCGAAGCGGCGTTCCGCGCCGCCGTGTCGGCCTACGACCTTCAGCTCTGGGACGGGCCGGTCACCCTGTTCCGCCCGCCGCTGGACCGGCACTGGCGCGTTTCCCGGGGCCGCTGGGTCAGCCGCGCCCGCGAATATGTCCTTGCCGACAACGACTGGGGCGGCTGGCTGAGCCGCCTGGTGGTGCAGGAAGTGCCCGGAGACCACGATTCCATGGTGCTGGAGCCGAACGTCCGGGTCCTGGCACAGCGGCTTCGGGCTTGCCTGGACGCGGCGGACTGCCGGACGAACGACGTGGAGGCGCCGGAATGGATTCCGGCGACGGCGGCGGAATGAGTGGGACGGGGCAACCTTCGGTGCTGACGGCGGTGGTCAACTACCGCACGCCTGACCTGACGTTGCGCGCGGTCAAAGCGGCATTGCGCGCGATGGAGGGCATTCCGGGCGGCATCGTCGTGGTCGACAACGCTTCGGGCGACGGATCTTACGAGACCTTGACCCGCGAGGCCGAGGCCCGCGGCTGGACCGACGAAGGTCGGGTGCGGATCGTCGCATCGCCGCGCAACGGCGGCTTCGGCGCCGGCAACAACCTGGCGATCCGGACCGGGCTGCCGGACGGCGGCGCACCGGATTACGTCTATATCCTCAACTCCGACGCGTTTCCCGCGCCGGATGCGGTGCGGGCGCTGATCGACCGGCTTGAGGGGTCGCCCCGGGCCGGGCTGGCGGGCAGCTACATCCACGGGCCGCGAGGGCGACCCGCATGTCACCGCGTTCCGCTTCCCGTCGATCGCCAGCGAGTTCGAGGGTGCGGCCTGCACCGGCGTGATCTCGCGGCTGCTGTCGCGCCATATCGTGCCGCTGCCGCTGCCGCCGCAGACGCAGCCGGTGGACTGGGTGGCGGGCGCCAGCCTGCTGATCCGCCGCGCGGTGCTGGACGAGGTGGGTCTCTTCGACGAGGGCTTCTTCCTTTACTACGAAGAGACCGATCTGTGCCGCAGAGCGGCGCGGCACGGCTGGGTCACGCTTTACGTGCGCGAAAGCGCCGTGGCGCATATCGGGTCGGTCTCTACCGGCATGAAGGTGTGGCGGCGCACGCCGGGCTACTGGTTCGTATCGCGGCGGCGCTATTTCGTGCGCAATCACGGTGTCGGCCAGGCCGCGCTGGCGACGCTGGCGCATGTGGCGGGCGGGATGATCCATCGCGCGCGCTGCCTTCTATCGAACAAGCAGCGGGCCGATCCGCCACGCTTTCTGCGCGATCTGGTCCGCCATGATCTGCGCGCCGCGCTGCGTGGCCTGACGCCACGGCGCGCCAAACGGCCGGTCCCCGTCAAAGGGGCCGAACCGCAAATTTCCGGGGGTCGAAGATGATGTTGCAACGTGTTGATCATGGGGGATTTTCCGCTGTTCTGATTGGGGACGAGTCGCTTCTGTGCGGATGCGGCGACCAGATGCTGGAACGCGGCTGCCGCATTGCCGCGGTGATCACCGAGGACGCCGAAGTGCGCGGCTGGGCCGAGGCCCTCGGCATCCCGGTGGACCGCCTGACGCCCGAGCTGGTGGCGCGGCTGGCGGGCATGCAGTTCGACTGGCTTTTCAGCATCGCCAACCTGCGGATCATTCCCGAAGAAGTCCTGCGTCTGCCCGCGCAGGCGGCGGTGAATTTTCACGACGGCCCGCTGCCGCGCTATGCCGGGGTCAACGCCCCGGTCTGGGCGCTGCTGGCCGGTGAGCGCGAGCATGGCGTCACCTGGCACCTGATCGAGGACGGCATCGACGAGGGCCGCATCCTGAAACAGCGGCGCTTCGCCCTGGCGGGCGACGAGACCGCCTATGCGCTGAACGCCCGATGCTACGCCGAAGGGCTGGAAAGCTTTGCCGAACTGCTGTCGGAAATGCTGACCGGAACATTGGAGCCGGTGGCGCAGGACCTGGCGCAGCGCAGCTATTTCGGCCGCGACGCGCGGCCCGAGACCGCCGGGCTGATCGATTTCCGCAAGTCCGGTGCCGAGATCGCGGCACTGGTGCGGGCGCTGGATCATGGGCCGTACCGGAACCCGCTGTGCCGCGCCAAGGTCGGGCTGCCCGACCGCGTGGTGCTGGTCGGCGGCGCCGAGGCGGTTGCCGGTGGCGGGAAGGAACCCGGCACGGTGCTGGGGTCCGGCCCGGCAGAGCTGACCGTGGTCACCGAAGGCGGGGCGGTGCGTCTGACGGCGCTGACGGATTTCGACGGTGCGCCGCTGGACCTGATACCGACGGATTATTCCGGGCAGGTCCTGCCGCCGGCCGATCCGGCGGCGGCAGAGGCGGTGCTGAAGGCCGCTCCGGGCGAGCCGTACTGGCGCCGCCGCCTGTCGGGGGGCCATCCGGTGGCTTTGCCAACCGCAACGGTTGTGGCGCGGCCGGGGGGCACGCTGCACCTGTCGGTGGCCCTGCCCCGCGCCGTGCGCGGCAGCCGGCTGCTGGCGGCGCTGGCGGTCTGGGCGCTGCGCAGCAGCGGCGCGCCCTGCGCCGACATCGCGGTTTGCGGCACCGAGACCGCATGCCTGGTCGCCGCCGCGCCGTGGTTGCTGACCGGTTGGGTTCCGTTGCGGGTCGGCGCGGAGCAAGGCGAACCGGTGCCCTCGTTCGCGGCGCTGACGGCGGATGTCGAGGCGTGGCAGGCAGAGATCGCCCGCTTCCCGGCCTTCGCCCGCGACCTGGGCGTTCGCGACCCGGATATCGGGCCAATCGGCACGCCCGCCTTCGGCGTGAACCTGTCCGACAAAGTGCTGTTGGAGGGCACCGCACTGACGGCGGCGCCGGACGGCGACCACGTTGTGCTGATCGGCAATGGCGAAAGAATTGAACAGGCGTTCTTCCACATCCTGGCCGAACGGCTGGAACTGCTGTTGCAGGCGGTGACGACCTGCGATCCCGATGCCACCGCGATCGACGTGCTGCCGATCCTGCCCGAGGCCGAGCGTGGCCTGGTCACCAAAGGCCTGAACCGGACCCGGCGCGACTTTGCGCGGGACGAAACCCTGCATGGCGCCATCGCGGCGCAGGCGGCGCGGACACCGGGCGCCGTGGCGCTGGTCTTCGAGGCGGAAGAAATCACCTATGCCGCGCTGGACGGCCGCGCCAACCGGCTGGCGAATGTGCTGCGCGACATCGGCGCGGGGCGCGACACCCGTGTCGGCATCCACTGCGCGCGCGGCCCGGACATGGTGGCGGCGGCGCTGGCGGTGCTGAAGGCGGGCGCGGCATACGTACCGCTGGATCCCACCTATCCGGCGGACCGCATCCGGCATTGCCTGGCCGACAGCGGCGCGGCTGTGGTGCTGACCCAGCGCGCGCTAGCGGCGGAACTGCCCGAGACCGGGGCGCAGGTGCTGGCGGTCGACGACGATCCAAGGCTTGCCGGCGCGCCGGACACCGCCCCGCCGGCGGAGGTCACCGGTGATGACCTGGCCTACCTGATCTACACCTCCGGTTCGACCGGCACGCCCAAGGGTGTTGCCGTGCGCCACCGCAACCTGGCCAATTTCATCGCCGGGATGGATGACCGGCTGGACGACGCCGAGGGCGGCACCTGGCTGGCCGTGACCAGCCTGTCGTTCGACATCTCGGTGCTGGAGCTGTTCTACACGCTGGCGCGCGGCATGAAGGTCGTGCTCAGCAGCGACAGCGACCGTCTGGTGACATCGAAGACGCCGCTGCCGATCAGCGACCGGGGCATGGAGTTCAGCCTGTTCTACTGGGGCAACGACGACGGCGCCGGGCCGAAGAAATACGAACTGTTGCTGGAAGGCGCGAAGTTTGCCGATGCCCACGGCTTCTGCGCGGTCTGGACGCCCGAGCGACACTTTCACGCTTTCGGCGGCCCCTACCCCAATCCCTCGGTCACAGGCGCCGCCGTGGCCGCCGTGACCAGCAACATCGGCGTGCGTGCCGGCAGCTGCGTCGCCCCCCTGCACCACACCGCGCGGATCGCCGAGGAATGGGCGGTCATCGACAACCTGACCAACGGGCGCGCCGGGCTGGCCATCGCCTCGGGCTGGCAGCCGGACGATTTCGTGCTGCGTCCCGAGAACACGCCGCCCGAGAACAAGCCCGCAATGTTCCGCGCGATCGACGATCTGCGCAAGTTGTGGCGCGGCGAGGCGGTGGAGTTTCCGAATGCCAAGGGTGCACCGCATGCCGTGGTCACCCAGCCGCGGCCGGTGTCGAAGGAGCTGCCGGTCTGGGTCACCACGGCGGGCAATCCCGAGACCTGGAAAGAGGCGGGCAGCATCGGCGCGAACGTGCTGACGCATCTGCTGGGTCAAAGCATCGACGAAGTCGGCGAGAAAATCGGCATCTATCATGCCGCCCTGCGGGAGGCCGGACATGACCCGGCGGACCACACGGTGACGCTGATGCTGCACACGCTGGTCGGCGAGGACCGCGAGACCGTGCGCCAGATCGCCCGAGAGCCGATGAAGGATTACCTGCGCAGCGCCGCCGGTCTGATCAAGCAATACGCCTGGGCCTTCCCGGCCTTCAAAAAGCCCGCGGGCGTGAGCAACCCGTTCGAAATCGACCTCGGCGGGCTGGCCGAGGACGAGATGGAGGCGATCCTCGACTTCGCGTTTCAGAGGTATTTCGAGGAGTCGGGCCTCTTCGGCACCGTCGCCGACTGCACCGCCCGCGTCGAGGCGCTGAAGCGCATCGGCGTCGACGAGATCGCCTGCCTGATCGACTACGGCGTTGCGACCGGCCTGGTCATGGACGGTCTGACCGGGTTGGCGCAGGTGCTGGCGGCGACCAATCGCGGCGGCAAGCTGGAGGCGGACGACTTCTCGCTGGCGGCGCAGATCCACCGGCACGGTGTCACGCATCTGCAATGCACGCCCAGCATGGCGCGGATGCTGGTGGCCGACGAGACGGCGCGCGCGGCGCTGGGCCGGGTGCAAACGCTGATGGTGGGCGGCGAGGCGTTGCCGGCGGATCTGGCGCAGGACTTGCGCACCGCCGCCGGGGGGCGCCTGCTGAACATGTACGGGCCGACCGAGACGACGATCTGGTCCACCGTGGCCGACCTGACCGACGCGATCGGACGCGTGTCGATCGGCACGCCCATCGCCAATACGCAAGCCTATGTGCTGGACCCGGATGGCGCCCCGGCCCCGGTCGGCGTCGCCGGCGAGCTTTGCCTCGGCGGCGACGGCGTGACGGCGGGCTACTGGCAGCGCGACGACCTGACCGCCCGGGCCTTCCCGCCCGATCCGTTCGCGGCCCCGCGTGGCGACGGGTCTGCGCCGCGAATGTACCGGACCGGAGACCTGGCCCGCTGGCGCGCCGACGGGCAGCTTGAATTCCTGGGCCGGATCGACGGCCAGATCAAGCTGCGCGGCCACCGGATCGAACCGGGAGAGATCGAGTCCGCGCTGAAGACGTTGCCGGGGATAGGCGAAGCGCTGGTGCTGGCGCGGACCGCCAAGGATGGCGACCTGCGGCTGGCGGCCTACCTGACCGGCGATCCGCCCGCCGAGGCGGCGCTGCGCGACGCTCTGGCCCGAACCCTGCCGACGCACATGGTGCCATCGGAATTCGTGACGCTGGACCGGTTTCCGCTGACCCCGAACGGCAAGGTCGACCGCAAGGCACTGGCCGCGCTGCGCCCTGCCGCGCCTGCGCCCGCCCAGGCCGACCCGGCCGCGGACGGCAGCGAAACCGAACGGCGCATCGCGGCGATCTGGAGCGAGGTGTTGGGCGTCGCCCGGATTGCAGCCTCGGACAACTTCTTTGCCCTTGGCGGCCATTCGTTGCTGGCGGTTCAGGCGCACCGCGAAATCACCCGCGAATTCGGTGCGGGCCGGGTCGCGATCACCGACATCTTCGCCCACCCCACACTGCGCGGGCTGGCGGAACGGATCGACAACCGGGCGAAAGGCGGCGCAAAGCCGGCCGCCGCAAAGGACACCGGCACCGAGGACCGCGGCGCGGTCATGTCCGGCAGGCGCGCCCTGCGGGCCAAAAGGGAGGTCACAACGCAATGAACGTCGTCTTCGATCATCCGGATCATTACATCACCCGAGTGCTGGCCAAGGAACTGCTTGGCCCCGGCATCGCCGTCGCGGCCTGCGACCCGCGCGAGGATCTCGGCGGGCTTTGGCCACAGGAGCAGGAGGCGGTGCGCGATGCGGTCACCGCGCGCAAGCTGGAATACAAGGCCGGACGCTTTGCCGCGCGACAGGCGATGGAAGACCTTGGCATCGGCCGCGCGCCGATCCCCAGCGGACCCGACCGCGGGCCGGTCTGGCCACAGGGGCTGACCGGCAGCATCTCGCATTGCGCGACCGCCTGCGTGGCGGGCGTGGCGCGCACCCGTGACGTGCTGTCGCTTGGCATCGATGTCGAGGCGGCGGTGCCGCTGGACGCCGACCTGGTCGAGATCGTCTGCACGCCTGCCGAACGCGACTGGCTGGCGCGCCAGAAACCGGGCACCGCGCGGGTGCTGGCCAAGCTGATCTTTTCGGCCAAGGAATGCACCTACAAGGCGCAGTTTCCGCTGTCGCGTCAGATCTTCGATTTCCACGGGCTGACCCTGGATATCGACCTGCAATCCAGGCGGTTCAGCGCGCTCTTCTGTCAGAACGTCGCGCCGTTCGCCAACGGGCACCGGCTGGGCGGGCGGTTCGCGATTGCCAAGGGGCTGATCGTGACAACCCTGGTGATTCGTCCCGGCGATGTGGACAGGGTGGCAGCAGGAAACCCGGCTTGAACAGCTACAGCCAAAAGACGGACCTGCGGGCGGCGCGGGCGATGGCGGCGGACGACTGTGTTCCGCTGACGCCGACGCAGCTGGGGATGATCTATGAAAGCGTCCTGGCGGATCGCCCCTGGATCAACCTGGAACAGGTGGTGGCACATCTGCCGGACGAACCCGCCGATACGCACGCCATGCGCGCGGCCTGGCAGCGGCTGGCGGCGCGGCACGAGGCGTTGCGCACGGTGTTCGACTGGCAGGGTCGAGACGCGGCGGTGCAGCGGGTGTTGCCGGAGGTCACGGTGGATTTCGGCGAGGTCGACTGGTCGCATCTGACGGCACCGGACCGGGACGCCGCCCTGCGCGACTGGCTGACCCAGGACCGGGAGCGCGGCGTCGATCTGACACGCGCGCCTTGCTGGCGGCTGACCTATTTCCGCATCGGCCCGCGCCACGCAATCCTGGTCTGGACCTTTCACCACGCCCTGTTGGATGGCCGCAGCTTCACCGCGCTGCTGCGCGAGGCGCTGGACGACCATTTCGCGCCCGCCGCGCCGCCGCCGCCCCGGTTCGCGACGCATTGCCGGGCGGTGCAGGGCCAGGACCTCGCTCCGGCGGAGCGCCACTTCCGCACGGTGCTGGACGGGTTCGAAGGGCCGAACCGGATCGACCTTGGCACGCCCGCCGACGCCGTGGCGGACGGACGCAAACGCCTGCTGGACCGGCGCTTGCCGGTCGCCACGGGGCAACGGCTGGAGACCAAGGCCAAGGCCACCGGAACCAGCGTCGCGACGCTGGTCATGGCGGCCTGGGGGCTGGTGCTGGCGCGATGTTCGGGCCGGGCCGACGCGGTGTTCGGCACGACCCGGTCGGGGCGCTACCTGACCGACGGCGCGCGCGACATGGCGGGCTGCCTGATCGCGACAATCCCGGCGCGGCTGACCGCGAAGGCCGGCGCCACGATAGACACGCTGTTGCGGGACTTTCGCGCCGCCCAGGTCGCGGCCCGACCGTTCGAACACACGCCGCTGGGCGAGATCGCAGGCTGGACCGGGCTGCCGGGTGGCACCGCGCTTTTCGACAGCGCGGTGGTTTTCGAGCGCGGCTCGGTCGACCGGACGTTGCGGTCGCTGGGCGGGACCTGGGCCGGGCGCAGGGTGAAGGTGCTGGAGGAAGGCGCGCTGCCGCTGACGCTGGCGGTCTACCAGGACCCTGAAATCCTGATGCGGCTGGAATACGATCCCGCGGTGCACGCGCCGCCGGTTGCGGCGCGGTTGCTGGATTATGTCTGCGCCGCGCTGAATGGGCTGGCGACATTGCCGGGCGACACGGTGCTGGAGGATCTCGACATGCTGGCGGCGGACGAGCGCGAGCGGCTGATGCAGCACGCGGCCCCTGGCGGGCCGGTGACGCCGGCTTGGGACACGATCGTCGACCGCATCGGGCGCGCGGCAATGGCGCAGGCGTCCGGGCCGGCGCTGCGACAGGCGGGCGTGTCCGGCGGGTTGAGCCATGCTGAATTGAATGCGCGTTCAGATACCCTTGCGCGGGCGCTCGCGGCGCGGTCGGTGGGACCGGGCGCGGTGGTGGCGCTGTACCTGCCACGTTCGGCGGACTTCGTCGTGGCGATGCTGGCGGTTCTGAAAACCGGCGCCGCCTTCCTGCCCGTCGATCCCGGCTATCCGAGCGCAGCCGTCGCGCATATCCTGCGCGATGCGCAGCCGCGCCTCGTGCTGGTGACGGGGCCGCCGGACGCGCCGGACCCGGCCTTCGAGACGATGGCGGTGTCGCCTGCCCCGCAGGCCGATCTGCCGCAGGGCACGGACCTGCCCGGCCCGACGCCGGACGATCTGGCCTATCTGATCTATACCTCGGGCTCGACCGGCAGGCCGAAGGGCGTGATGATCCCGCACGCCGCCCTGACGGCGCATGTCGCGGCGATCACCGAGGCGTTCGGATTGCGCCCCGACGACCGGGTCCTGCAATTCGCCAGTCTCAGCTTCGACGTGTCGATCGAGGAGATTCTGCCGACGCTGGCAAGCGGCGCGGAACTGGTGCTGCGCGACGCGGCAATGGCGACATCGCCCGGGGCCTTCCTTGACGAGGCGGCGCGGCTTGGGCTGACCGTCCTGAACCTGCCGACCGCGTTCTGGCACGCCCTTGTCGACCACATGGCAGCCAGCGGCGCCCGCCTGCCCGACACGGTGCGGCTGGTGATCGTCGGGGGCGAGGTCATCGCGCCGGGGGCGCTGGCGAAGTTCCGGCAGATGCACCCCGGAGTGCGTTTCCTCAACGGCTATGGACCGACGGAGGCGACGATCACCGCCACCCTGTTCGATCCCGACTCTGTCGCGGCACCTGCGCTTGGCGACAGCGTCCCCATCGGCCGGCCGTTGCCGCATTGCCAGGCCTACGTGACGGCGCCCGACGGGTCGCTGGCGCCGACGGGGGCTCAGGGCGAGCTTTGGCTGGGCGGCGCGGCGGTCGCGCAGGGTTACCGGGGCCAGCCTGAGTTGACCGCGGCGCGGTTCCGGCGCGATCCGTTCACCGCGGACAGCAGGGCCTGCATCTACCGAACCGGCGATCTGGTGCGCTGGCGGGCGGACGGCACGCTTGCCTACTTCGGGCGCGCCGACCGGCAGATCAAGGTCAACGGCTTCCGGATCGAACCGCGCGAGGTGGAACGGGCGCTGGAGACGCTGCCGAACGTGTCGCTGGCGCTGGTGTCGTCGGACAGCGCGGGTGCGCGCGACAGCCGCCTGCTGGCCTGGGTCACGGCCACCGATCCCGCCAGTCCGCCCGATCCGCAGGACATTCGTAAGAGTTTGGCGCGGCACCTGCCGCCGCACATGATCCCGGCGGTGACAGTCGTCGAGGCGTTCCCGAAGACGCCGGGCGGCAAGGTCGATCTTGCCGCCCTGCCCCGGCCAGAACCCGCGCGTCCCGCGCAAAAGGCCGCCCCCGAGGCCGATGCCACGGTTCGGCGCGTGATGGAGATCTTTGCCGATATCCTCAAGACCGCGCCGCCCGACGCCGACTGCTCGTTCTTCGATCTCGGCGGGCATTCGCTGCTGGCGGTGCGGCTGATCGGCACCGTCGAGGCCGAGTTCGGACACCGGCTGACGATCGCGGCGCTGCACGCGGGGCCGACGCCGCGCCGGATCGCCGCGACGCTTTCGGGATCCGATCCGTCGACCGAGACCCCGCACTATGTCGTGCCGATCCAGCCCAAGGGATCACGGCCACCGATCTACGGGGTGCATGTTCTGGGCACGAATGAGGCGTTCTACAGGCCGTTGGCCGCCTGCCTCGGCGACGACCAGCCGGTGTACGGCCTGACGGTGGGGGCGTTGACCGGCGAGGTGCCGACCGGCGTGCGCGACACCGCGGCGGCCTATTGCGCCGACATCCTGCGGTTCCAGCCACAGGGGCCGATCTGCCTGTCGGCGGTGTCGCTGGGCAGTTTCATCGCCTTCGAACTGGCCCAGTTGCTGCGTGCGGCGGGTCGCGACGTGATCATGCTGGCGTTGTTCGATGCCGCCGGGCCGGGCGGCCGCACGATGGTCGACACCGGCGAACGGCTGAGGGTTCACCTGCGTAAGCTGGGACGCCAGGGGCCCGGCTATCTGGCGACGCTGGCGCGCAACCGCTACGCCGGCCTGCGCAACCATCTTGAAAAGGCCCGCCTGCGCCGCCTGCAACGCAGCGACGGCGCCGCGCAAGTCGCGACCAACGTCGAGACCATCGTCGCCGCCAACGCCCTTGCAATCGAATCCTACGACCCGGCGCCCTATGCCGGGCACCTGACCATATTCCGCGCCAGCCGGAACCAGTTCGACGCGCCCGAAACGATCGAGAACGGGTTGGGCTGGGGCGGCGTGGCGGAAGGCGGGCTTGACGTGATCGACGTGCCCGGCGGTCACCTGACCATGCTGGAGCCGCCCCACGTCGCGGTACTGGCGCGGCACCTCCGCGGGATCGTCGATGCGGCGGGCGCGGTCCGGTTTTCGACGCTCAGGGCGACTGCGTGAGGTCCGAAAAGTTCCTGTCGGCCGCGCAATTGGTGGCCAGGACCTCGCCCGGATCGGAAGGGTAGTCCGGGCGGGGATTGATGATCGCGGGCTGGATGCCGGTGATCATGCGGGTACAGGCCGTAGCGGTTTCCGCGTCGTGCCGGGTGCCGCCGACGTAGAGATCAACCCAGGCATGGCCGCGATAGCCGATGTGGCAGGGCCCCAGCTGCGGAGTGTCGCCGTCGCCGCAAAGATCCTCGACCATCGCGTATTTCGCCAGATCCGGCAGGTAGAAACGGGTGCCGGGCGGATAGTCGGGGAAGAATTCCTCGCGCACCTTGCGATGTCCGACGGCAAGCGTCACCGGATCGTCGAAGGTTCCGGTGCCGCCGGCCTCCTGGTGGATGACCGGGCGCGCGATGATCGTGGACCGGGGCGGCGTGTTGTCCCAGTAGCTGTAGCCGGTCAGGTAGACCTGGACGTGGACTTCGCCGGTCGGCGGCGGGATCACCGTCACCCGGGGGGGCTTTTCGGACTGCTGGCACGTCACCAGGGCGAGGGCGCCGACCGCGGCAACGCAGGCCCAGAATCGCCAGCTCTGCAGCAGCCCCAGAATTGAATTGCGCGCCATTTTCTGCCCACCGGGTTCGGTTGGACCCCGCGGCCATGGGTGTCTGAAACGGGCCGCCGGGTCAATTGCAGTGGCGCGATAAGTTCAGAGGTATGTCTTGATGATTTCGCTGCGGTGGCGGAAGACCGAGACGTCGTCGAACGGCGCGCCGTCCTGCGCCGCCGCCGCGATCATGCCGCCGAGCGCCGCCCGGTCGCAGGCCAGATGTGCCGCGGCATCGGCCAGCGCGCGCGTGTCCCCGACCGGCACCAGGCGGCCGCCGCCGTGACCCGCGACCAGATCGGCGGCGAAGGCCGAGGTGTAGCCCAGAAGCGGGGTACCGGAGATCAGCGCCTCGATCAGGCAGCGCGGCGACTCGGGTGTCAGGTGGCAGAACAGCAGGGCATGGGCGCGGCGCAGGGTGTCGAGCACCGCCGCGCGGTCGTCGGTGAAGCCCGGCATCTCGACCCGGTCCGCGAACCCGCCCGCGGCGATGCGCGTGCGCATCGCGGGCATCTCGTCGCCATCGCCAAGCCAGGTGGCGCGGAAATCGATGCCCTGGCGATGCAGGCTTTCCAGCACCTCGACCCAGTGCATTGGCCCTTTCATGGCATCGGCGCGCCCGACATAGGCCAGCCGCAGAGGGCCGGTGTCGCAGGCGGCGATCTTGGCCCGCAGCATGTCGTCGAGCATGTGATCCGATTTCGCGATGTGGATGTCGTGGACCAGTTCCGGCCGGGCGCACCAGGGCGCATAGGCGTCGAAGGTGTCGCGCCCGTGAAACAGGCCCAGCGCGGCGCGGCGGATCACGTGGCGTTCCAGCGCCGCCATGGGCCGGTGACAGAGCCAGGCGCGCAGCCGCGATTTCAGGGGGCCGGAGCGCACCGCGCGGCGCACGACCTGGGATTCCACCCGGTCGGTCCAGACCGCGTAGGGCCGACCGGCCCGGTGCGCCTCGATCGCGGCAACGGCGCCCCAGTCGCCGATGAGGCCGCCGATGGCGAAGGACAGATAGTCCGCCTGGGCGATCAGGGCACGGATGCGGGCCCGCGCGGGCCGCAGTGCGCGAAGGAACCGCAGGGGCCGGTAGGCGGTCGGCATCGGCTCGATGGCGATGCGGTGCCGCGCCGGGCCGATCGCCTCGACCGGCTGCCAGCCGGTCGGCGGCGGGCCGTCTTCGAGCGGCATCATCGCGGTGACTGGTGCGAAGTTCTCGGCCCACAACCGCAGCCCGTTACAGGCCTGCGCCTCGACGAACAGCCGGCCGTCATGGCGGAAGACAGGCACCGGCGCATAGATCAGCAGGTGCTCGCCTCTGGTCCCGACGCTGTGCCGCGTCGCGGCAGCCGGTCTGTCCTCTATCGGTCGAATGAAGGTCAAGCGGCCATTTCCCCTGCTTTGGCGACGCCATTGTCGTGGATCATCTGCGCGGCGCAATCCCCGGACAGGAAACAGATAATTTCCATCGCGCCATACCACCCCGACCCGGTTCTGACCTATAACCGTTAAGGGGCGAAACTGCCCCGGTGGAGAGGGTCAAAAGACACCGAGGCAATGGCGACATTCGACTTCATCCGACTGGCGCGGGGCGACGTGAACGGCCCGGTCCTGTGGCTTGCCTTGGCGCTGGTTTCTGGCGCGGCGCTGGCGCTGGCGGTGGTGTTTTCGCAGGCAAGGGGCGCGCGCGCGGGCCTGTCGCCAGAGGCAATCGGGGCCGCTTATGCCGCGCCCCTGCCCGCGCCGACCGCGCCGCTTGCGGTCTTTCACCTTGGCCACAGCCTTGTCGGCCGCGATATGCCGGCCATGCTGCAGCAGCTTGCCGGGCCGGATCACACCTATGACGTGCAGCTTGGCTGGGGCACTCCGCTGCGGGCACATTGGGAAGAGACGATTGAAATCAACGGGTTCGAAGACGAGAACGCGCATGACCGGTATCGCGACGCCAAGGCCGCGCTGACCGGCGGCAGTTACGATGCCTTCGTCGCGACCGAGATGGTCGAGATCCGCGATGCCATCAGGTATCACGCCTCGGGCCGTTACATGTCCCGGTGGGCGTCGCTGGCGCGGCAGGGCAATCCGGCGGTTCGCGTCTACCTTTACGAGACCTGGCCCCGGCTTGACGACGCCGAAGGCTGGCTGGAGCGGCTGGACCGCGACCTCGCGCGCTACTGGGAAGCCAAGGTGCTGGCCCCGGCGCTGGTCGGTCTGGCGCCGGACCAGCCGGTCTACGTGATCCCGGCGGGCCAGGTGTTCGCGGCTTTCGTGCGCGCGGTCGAGGCCGCCGGCGGCGTGGACAATATCTCCGGGCGCGAGGGATTGTTTCGCAAGGACGCCAATGGCAATCTCGACCCGATCCATCCCAACGATCTTGGCTCGTACCTCGTCGCCCTGACCCATTACGCGGTGCTTTATCACCGCAGCCCGGTGGGCCTGCCGCACCGGCTGCTGCGCGCCGACGGAACCGCCGCCGACGCCCCCGGCGCGCAGGCGGCGCGTCTGATGCAGGAAACCGTGTGGCGGGTGGTGACCGGCTATCCGAAAACCGGCGTCAGGCCGGAGGCTCCGTCGTGATCTCGGATTTGCGCACCAAATCAACGCTGCCCTCCATGCGTCTGATCCGCCTTGCGGTTTTCCTGTTGGCGGCCTGCCTTGCCCTGCCCGTGCAAGCGGACGTGCCGGGGCGCGGCGGTATGGCGCTTGGGCTGGCGGCGGTAGTCGACTGGTCGACGCAGCAGCCGTTCCTCGACGTGATGAAAACCGCACGGCCCTGGATCGGCCACAGACCGGGCCAGTGGGGCGGCATGACCGAGACGGAACTGGCCGCCGCCGGTGTGCTGGACCCGGACGGCTGGCCCACCGAGATACCGGGCGACCTGCGCGGGATCGGCACGGTGGTGCTGACCGACCTGCCGGAGGCGGCGGTGTCGCTGGCGGGACGCTACCGGCTGGCCTTCGACGGCGACGGCATCGTCGAAGTGGACGGGCGGGTGCGGAATGTCCGTTATGGGCAGAACGAGGTTCTGTTCGACTTTGCCCCCGGCCCCGGCTCGGTCATCGTCACGATCAACCGAACCGACCGCCGCAAGACCGGCAACCATGTGCGCAACCTGTCGCTGGTGGTGCTGGACCGCGCGGACCGGCTGGCGGCGGGAGAGGTCTTCAACCCCGACTGGCTGGCGCGCATCGACGGCTTCGGCGCGTTGCGGTTCATGGACTGGATGGACACCAACGGCTCGGACCAGGCCGAATGGCGCGACCGGCCACGCCCGGGCGATTACAGCTATGCCCGCCACGGCGTGCCGCTGGAGATCATGCTGCGGCTGGCAAACGAGACAAGCGCGGACCCGTGGTTCAACATGCCGCACGCGGCAACCGACGACTACATGGGCCGGTTTGCCGAAGTCGTTCGCGATGGGCTTGATCCGGGGCGGAAGGCTTACGTGGAATATTCCAACGAGGTGTGGAACTGGCAATTCGAACAGGCCGGCTGGGCCGAGGACCACGCCCGCGAACGCTGGGGCCGCGACTATGCCTGGATGCAGTTCTACGGGATGCGCACGGCGCAGATGGCGGGGATCTGGAAGGACGTTTTCGGGGGCGCGGCAGGGGCGCGGCTGGTCACGGTGATCTCGACCCAGACCGGCTGGCAGGGGCTGGAGGCGGACGCGCTGGAGGCGCCGCTTTGGGTGGCGGAGGACCCTGACCGGAACCGCGCACCGGCAGCATCGGTCGATGCCTATGCCATCGCCGGCTATTTCGGCCGTGCGCTGGGCGCGCCGGAACGCGGGGCAATCGTGCGCGGCTGGATCGACGACAGCCAGGGCGCCGCGCAGGCGCGGGCCGAGGCGGCGGGGCTGACCGGAGCGGCGCTGGCAGAGGCCGTGGCCGAGAGCCGTTTCGACGCGGCGATCGCGCTGGCGGCACGGGAATTGCGCGACGGCTCTGTCACCGGGCTGGCGGAGGACACGCTAGCGGCGCTGGAAGGCGACGTGTTCCCCTATCACGCCGGGGTCGCGGCGCAATTCGGGCTGGACCTGATCATGTACGAAGGCGGCAGCCATGTCGCGGGACACGGTGAGGTCGTCGATGATGACCTGCTGACAGAGTTCTTCATTGCGCTGAACTACGCGCCGCAGATGGGGGCGCTTTACACCGATCTTCTGGGCATCTGGCACGAGGCCGGGGGCCGCCTGTTCAACGTCTTCGTCGATGTCGGAGCGCCCGGCAAATGGGGAAGCTGGGGGGCGTTGCGGCATCTGGACGACGACAATCCACGCTGGGAGGCAATCCATGACCGCCGCTGATCCAGCGGTCGCAGTGCTGATCCCGGCGCATAACGAGGCGGGCCATATCGAGGCCTGCGTGGCGGCGGTGCTGGCCTCGGATCCGCTGCCCGGTCCGGTGAAGATCATCGTCGTGGCCAATGCCTGCACGGATGCGACGGCGGACAGGGCGCGCGCATTACAGCCCCGGGCAGGGGCGCGGGGCTGGGAGTTGCGGGTCATCGAGACCGCGCAACCCGGCAAACTGAACGCGCTCAACCTGGGAGAACGGGCGCTTAACGCGGCGGTGACCGTTTACCTCGATGCCGACGTTCAGGTCAGCCCCGCGCTGCTTCTGCAACTGGCCCACGCGCTGGTCGGAGACGCACCGGCCTATGCCAGCGGCACGCCGCAGGTAATCGCCGAAGGTTCCGCCCTGACGCAGGCCTATGCGCGGTTCTGGCAGCACCTGCCCTTTGTCGAGACCGATGTGCCGGGATTTGGCGTTTTCGCGGTGAACCGGGCCGGGCGGGCGCGCTGGGACGCGTTTCCCGACATCATCGCCGACGACGCCTTCGTGCGGCTGCAGTTCGCACCGAGCGAGCGGTTCCGGCTGCCTGCAAGCTACGCCTGGCCAGTGGTCGAGCGGCTTGGCGACCTGGTGCGGGTGCGGCGGCGCCAGAACCGCGGCGTCAGCGAGATCGCCGCCGACTACCCGGCGCTGCGCGTCAACGACACGGTGCGGCGGCCCGGGATCGGCGGGCTGGCACGGCGGTTCCTGCGCGACCCTGTCGGCTTCGCGGCCTATGCGCTGGTCCTGCTGCTGACCCGCCTGCCCGCACCTCGCGGCGCGCCGCGCTGGGTGCGCGGGCGGTAGAATTTCCGATCACGCAGACGCCTGAAAATACGCCGCCAGACGGGCAGCCTCGGTGTCGATGTCATGCCGCTCGAGCGCGCGTTGACGCGCGGCCCGCCCCATTCGGTCAAGCTCTTCGGGCGGCGCGGCTGCAAGCGCGCGGATCGCAGATGCCAGCGCGGTCGCGTCGCCGGCAGGCACCAGCCAGCCGGTCTTGCCCGGCATGACAAGCTCTGGGATCCCGGCGATGTAGGTGGCGATGACCGGGCGCCGCATCGCCATTGCCTCCATGATCACCACCGGCAGGCCTTCGGCGAAACTGGGCATCACCAGCGCCTGCGCAGCGGCCAGTCGGGCGCGCACTTCGTCGCCGCACAGCCAGCCGGTCAGCTCTATCCGGTCGCCAAGGCCGAGCCGCGCGATCGCCTGTTCGATTTCGCGGCGCAGCGGGCCGTCGCCGACCAGGGTCAGTGGCGGCACATCGTCGCCCAGCAGACCCATCGCCTCGATCAGCGTCAAGTGTCCCTTCTGCTCGGCAAAGCGCCCGATGCAGACCAGCCGGGTTTCCGGCGGAACACCGGGCGGCTCGTTGAAATCATCCGGATCAATTCCGCAATGTACCACCTTGATACGGGGCCATATTTCCGGCGCGGACCAGCGGCAGAGTTGGCTGCGCCCGTAACTGCTGACAGCCACCGAGAAGGCGGCGCGGCGCAGCTTTTCGGGCAGGTCCAGCGCCTCGGGCCGGTCGAATTCCTCGGGGCCGTGGACGGTGAAACTGAACGGGATGCCCGTCAGCGTCGACGTCAGCATCGCCACGGTGGCGGCGTTGGTGCCGAAATGCGCGTGGATGTGGTGCACGCCCGCGCGTCGCAGGCGGCCCGCGAGATAACAGGCTTCGGCAAGATAGGCGGCATGGCGCAGCCTGCCCTGGCCCGCGCGGCGCGCAGCACGCCATGCCAGGCGGGTGGCACGCGCAAGTCCGCCGCGACCCGCGCACCGGGCCACGGCAGCCGCGAGCGCGCCCGCGCCCTGGTGCAGCACGTAGTGCGTTTTCACCTCTTCCGCCGTGTCCGCCGGGTCGACAGGCGCAATCGCGGGCGCGCGCATGGCGAAGCGGTGAACCTCGTGCCCAAGCCGTTCCAGCGCCGCGATTTCGCGCCGGATGAAGGTGTGCGAGCCTTCGGGATAGGTATTCAGAACATAGGCTAGCTTCACGGGCGGGCCTGCAATTTGCGGCGGGAAAAGTCGGTAGCTTCCGGGTTATCCTGCAAGCCGCCGCGTGGCGCAAACACGACGGCGTCACGACAGGTTCCGGCGCGGAAACCGAGGCAATACTGGAAACAATCCGGATTGTTTTTTAATATTGTTCTCAGATGGTTGTGGCGCGTACCTGACCTGTTGTGCGGCTTCGGGCGCGGGCCTAATCTACGGCCTCTGCCCCGCCACGAAGCGGAGCTTCGCCCCGGGAAGGCACCGACCCGATGACCACCTTCGCCGACGCGCCCACACGCCCCAGCCTGCTGGCCCGCGCGCTGCGCGGATCGGCGTTCATCGTGCTGGGCTATGGCGGATCGCAGGCGCTGCGGTTGGGCGCCAACCTTGTCCTGACCCGGCTGCTGTTCCCCGAGGCCTTCGGACTGATGGCGCTGGTGACGGTGTTCCTTGTCGGCCTGACGATGTTCTCGGACGTGGGCATCGGGCCGTCGATCTCGCAAAGCGAGCGCGGCGACGACCCCGAATTCCTCGACACCGCATGGACGATCCAGATCGTGCGTGGTTTCTGCCTGTGGCTGGTGGCTTGCGGGCTGGCCTGGCCGGTCTCGGCGTTCTACGGCGAACCAGCGCTGGCCTGGCTGCTGCCGCTGGCGGGTCTGTCGTTGGCGATCGGCGGGTTCGATCCGACGCGGATCGAGACCGCGAACCGACACCTGGTGATGGGACGGCTGACGGCGCTGGAACTGGCGGCGCAGGTACTGGGGATCGTGGCGATGATCGGCCTGGCGATCTGGTGGCAGTCGGTCGCGGCGCTGGTGGCGGGCACGCTGCTTTCGGTGACCGCGCGGCTTGCGTTGACCCACCTGTTCCTGCCCGGCCACCGCAACCGCTTCCGCTGGGAGCGGACGGCGGCGGCGGAACTGATCGGCTTCGGAAAGTGGATCTTCGGCAGCACGATCTGCGGCTTCTTCAGCAGCCAGGGCGACCGGGCGATCCTGGGCAAGGTCCTGACGCTGTCGATGCTGGGCATCTACAACATCGGCTTTTTCCTGGCGAGTTTCCCGATGCAGCTGGGCTATGCCGTCACCGGCCGGGTGCTGATCCCGATCTACCGCGAACAGCCCGCCCGGGGGTCGCCCGAAAACTTCGCCAAGCTTCGGCGGATGCGGCTGGCGCTGACCGGGGGAATCCTGACCCTGGTGCTGATCATGGCACATGTCGGCCTGCCGCTTGTGGGGCTGCTTTATGACGCCCGCTATGCGGCGGCGGGGGCCATCGTGGTGGTGACCGCCTGCGTGCAGATCCCCATCGTGATCGGCATGAGCTATGACCAGGCGGCACTTGCGGCGGGGGATTCCCGCGGGTTCTTCCTGCTCGCGGCGATGCGCGCCGCGATCCAGATCTCGTTCCTGCTGGTTGGGGCTTCTTCGGCGGGGCTGATCGGGGCGCTGGCCGGGCTTGGGCTTGCGGCGCTGGCGACGCATCCCTTCATCGTTTGGCTGGCGCGGCGGCACCAGGTGTGGGACCCGCTGCACGATGCGGTCTTCGGCCTGATCGGCGGGGTGCTTGGGGGCCTGGCGCTGTGGCTGAACTGGGAGGCGATCGCCGCACTCGCCTAGTTGACACGGCGGGCGCGCGACGCGCTGCGCACCTGTGACAGAACGCCCAGCAGCCCGGCGCTGGCCATGCGCAGCACGCTCCAGCACCGTGCCGCGAGCCGCCAAAGCCCCGTGCCCATGCTGAACAGCAACGGCTCGCCAGGACGCGGCTTTTCAGCCATGAACGGGATCGCGATGGCCGGCGTGAAGCCAAGTTCGCGCTGCATCTGTGCGGCGGTGCGGATCACCGGGTTGCGCAGGTCCAGAAACAGCGCCAGCGCCAGGGCGGCGAGGATCGAAGCCAGGGAGCCGACGCCGGCGATCTTCCGGCGGCTCGGTTCCGCCGGGTAGTCGGGCAACGAGGCCGGTTCAAGGATTTCCAGCCGCTCGGACTGTTGGTTGGCTTCCAGCCGTTGGCCGATCTCGGCCTCGGCGCGGCGCGCCGCCATTTCGCCCAGCCGCTCCTGGTACTGTTCAAGCCGCACCTGAAGAATGGCCAGCTGGCGCTCGACCTCCGGGGCCAGCGTCAGCGAAGTGCGGACCTGGTCGCGCCGGTTGGTCAGGAATACCTGCTGTTCGGCCAGCGCCGCGACCTGTCGGTTCAGTTCCGCCAGGCGACGCTGAGTTGCCGGGCGTTGTGAACCGCCGCTTAGCTGGTCGATCTGCTGCTGGATCGAGATCCGGTTCTGCGCGACCGCAAGCAGCGCCTGTTCGATGGCGCCGATCTGTTCCTGCCGCGCCTCTATTCCGCCGGCGATGGCAATCACGTTGCCGCTGCGCAGATCGGCAATCTCTGCCTCCAGGCCCGCGACGGTGTCGATCAGCGCCATCTCCTCGGCCCGGAAAAACTCCAGCGCGGCACGGGTCTTGGCGGCCCGCGCCTGGTTGCTGAGCGCGATGGTGCGGCGCCCCAATTCAGCCACGACCGCCTGCGCGGTTTCCGGCGATCCGAGCTTTGCGGTGATCGTCAGCGCCGAGACGGTGCCGTCATCGGTCATCCCTTCGCGCGCAGCGGCCACCCCTTCGATGGTGACGAACTCGCGGAACAACGCCACCTTCTCCAGCTCGGTCAGGGCCGAAAGGTCGCGGAACAGTCCGAATTCCTCGATCAACTCAAGCACCGTCTCGCGGGCCATCAGCTTCTGCTCTATCAGTTGCAGCCGGCGCGCCGAGGATCCCTCGACCGTCGAGTGGGCAAGCTCGCTGCTGACGCGGGGCCGCTCGATCTGGATCACCTCGGACGAGAGGTAAAGATGCGGCAGGCTGAGCGCAAATGTCACCGAGACCGCGATGCCAAGCAGAGAGATCGCAACGATCAGGCGGGCGCGCCGCCGCACCATGTCGAGGAATTCGTCGATTGTCTGGATCGGACCCATGGACTATGCCCCCGCCCTGTAAGGACGCGCGCGATCCGCATCACGGCGAAACTCATACATCTTCGTACCTCATATCGCGGTCGGCCTCGCGGCGCACCTTGTTCAATGCCACGCCCAGCAACTGCGTCTGATCGGCAAGGATTTCCTGGCACCGGACGACCTGTTTGGCGACGGTCCGGGTGCCGTCGGTCACCAGAAGCACACCGTCGACCCTGGGAAGCAGCGCCGTCGCGTCGTCATAGGCCAGCATCGGCGGCAGGTCGAAGACGATGACGTCGGGCTGCAGGCGGTCCTTCAGGGCGGCGAGGGTCTTGCTGGTTCTGGGGTCCATCAGCAGTTCTGCCGGGGCGGGGTGCGGACCATCCGCGACACCGACCATCAGGTTGTCGCTGAAGCGCGTCAGGCAGTCGGTCAACGGGATCTTGCCGAGCAGACCATGCGCAAAACCGCCGGTGGGAACGATTCCAAGCGCGTCGGCCACGCCGGGCGCGCGGAAGTTCAGGTCGATCAGCAGCGTGCGGCAGGACGGCAGACGCGCCAGGCTAAGCGCAAGGTTGGTGGCTGTGTAGGTCGTGCCGCAGCCCGGCGAGGGCGCGGTCGCGGCAACGGTGACCAGGTCATTGGCGCGCAGCACCTGCAAGAGCCGGGTGCGCAACAGATCGAACGACAGGGCATCCGCCGCGGGCCGGGCAACGCGTTGGCGCGACCGGTGGCGGGACATCGGCGTGTCGGACCGCGCCGTGGCGACCGGGAAGGATTCCCAGGGTAGCGCCCGGGCATCGGCGATCTGGGCGTCGTCGCGGATCAGCAGGGATTGTTGCGGCGGCTTGCGGAACGCAGGGTCCCGGCGACCGGCCGAGAACAATCCGGTGCGCACCGGCGCGGACTTGGGAGCAAGATGCCAGACCCGGTCCCAGACATCGCTGTCGGAACCGATCTGCATCACCGAGGTGTCGCGCAGCGTCTGCATTGAGGATGTACCCGCTTCCTTTCCGTTCGCCCGGCTCAGTATCCGGTCCGCCGCAGGACCACGAGCGATGTCTTGGCAAGCACCGCCAGGTCGACGCCCAGAGATACGCGGCGCAGGTAGTCCCAATCGGCATCGGTGCGCTGGGTGAAGTGGCTTTCGTTTCGATCGCTGA
This sequence comes from uncultured Alphaproteobacteria bacterium, assembly GCA_963768205.1. Lineage (GTDB taxonomy): Bacteria > Pseudomonadota > Alphaproteobacteria > Rhodobacterales > Rhodobacteraceae > JAHELH01. The sequence continues at coordinate 141,648 of CAVYHB010000006.1, forward strand.
CCTGCCAGAACCCCGAGATCCCCGGCAGCAGGGCGAAATAGGCACGCGGGTCACCGTAGAGATCAAGCTGGTCCGGCATCATCGGGCGCGGGCCGACCAGGCTCATGTCGCCGACCAGCACGTTCCAGATTTGCGGCAGTTCGTCGATCGAGGTGCGGCGCAGGAAGTTGCCGATCGGCGTGATTCTCGGGTCGCACTTGAGCTTTTGGGTGACGTCCCATTCTGCCTTCAGCGCCGGGTCGCGGTCGAGCAACTCGGCCAGGCGCACCTCAGCGTCGCAGACCATCGTGCGCAGCTTGTAGATCGCGAAGGACTTGCCGTTGCGCCCAAGACGCTGTTGCCGGTAAAGCGGAAAGCCGCCCTCGATCCACAGCGCGATTGCGGCGATTGCGATGATCGGAAGCGTCAGCGGCAGCGTTGCCAGGACGATAACGATATCGAGCGCACGCTTGCCGTGACGCTGGTAGAAATCGCCGGTCGAAACAGGAAACGCCGCCTGGACCCCTTGGCGGAACCCGGCCCCGTCCGAATTGGCGGGTGACAGCGGTCCGACCTCTGCGGAGAAGCGGGCGACCGCATTCGGAACAGCCTCGCCCGCAAGTTCGATGGACCTGAACGCGTGCTCCAAACGGTCCGATACTTGATTTGTTCGATGCATTTCGCCCCCCAGCGTCAGCAATCACAAATTGTATAGTACTATCGCTATGGTTGTATTTCAGTTCTTACTTGAACCTGAAATTACAAACCCCACCGAAGTCTTTCCCACCCGCAAGGAAGATAAAGCTTTATTTGAAGTTTGCACCCAAACTTGGACACAATTCAGGAAACAGTGCGTTAACAGCTGTAATTCGAAATGTTAATTGACAGCCTTTTTCAGATTTGTTGACAGTTCCTGTGCTTTTTTGCTTTTTAATTCCAAAATAGAAACAACGCCGCCCAGTACAGCGAGGTGGACACCCGCAAAAACCTACCGGTATGATGGATTTGTGATTCACTGATCGCACGGAGGTGCAATCATGGAACCCAGCAATCTTTTCGGCCTGTCCGATCATCTTGAGGCGCTCAGCAAGCACGGCGATCCGCTTGAGGTGCTCGATGCGACGGTCGATTTCGAATATTTCCGAGGCTGGCTGGTCGAGGGCTTGGGCTATGGCGACGGGTCGAAGGGCGGTCGCCCGCCGTTCGACCCGGTGTCGATGTTCAAGGCGCTGATCCTGCAGGCCCAGCACAACCTCTCAGACGCACGGATGGAGTTCATGATCCGCGATCGGCTGTCCTGGATGCGGTTTCTCGGGTTCGATCTGGGCGCGCCGACGCCGGACGAGAATACTATCCGGCACTTTCGCAATCGGCTGACCGAGACCGGCACGCTGAAGCGGGTGATGAAGGCGTTTGACTGGCAATTACACAAGAAGGGGTACATCCCCATGTCCGGCCAGATCGTGGATGCCAGCCTGGTCCCGGCGCCGAAACAGCGCAACACCGATGCCGAGAAGGAAGCGATCAAAGCCGGGAAAACCGCCAGCGAGATCTGGCCGGACGAGCCAAACAAGGCTGCGCAGAAGGATACAAACGCGCGCTGGACGCTGAAGATCGGCGGCAAGATCCGGTATCGCCCAGACGGCACACCCCTGCCGATGATCGCGCTGCCGGTCTTTGGCTACAAGTCCCACATCAGCATCGACCGCCGGTTCGGCTTCATCCGCGAGAGTGCGGTGACATCGGCGGCGGCCCCGGACGGACGGATGCTGAAGCAGCTTTTGTCCGATGAAAACACGTCGATGGAGGTCTGGGCCGACACCGCGTATCGTTCGCAAAGCAACGAGAAGTGGCTGCGCGAAGAATGACTTCATCAGCCGCATCCATCGCCGCAAGCCGCACGGCAAAGCCGATGCCGAAAGCGCACGCGCGCGGCCAACTCCAAGAAATCCTCCGTCCGCGCCCGCGTCGAGCATGTCTTCGCGCATCAGAAGAACCGCTTCGGCCTGTTCATCCGCACCATCGGGCTCGCCCGCGCCGAGGCCAAACTGACGCTGGCCAACCTCGCCTACAACTTCGACCGCCTGATCTTCCATGAGCGCCGATTCGCCAGGGGATGAGACTGTCCAAAAACGCCTGAACCCGCCTCGGATCATGCCGATCCGGGCAAAGAACCGACGTCATGACGTCCCTATTACGTTCCGCGCGCCGACAAGTCCTAAAATCACTGGGTTATTGCGGGTGTCCAGGTTGTTCTGCAATTCCAGATATATGCCGGAAGCCGTGAAGATCAGCCGTCGCCCCCGGGAGCTAGACCGAAGGGACGCGCCGCGTCGGCCCTGCCCGACCTGACGGCGTACGGGGCCATGCGCCGAGTTCGGGCGGCGGGGCGCGGCGCGACAAGGGGCGGGCGGCGTTGGCGGAGAGGGGGTCCGCAACATTAGCCAACTAGTCCATTGGTATTATGTTATAAATTTAGCCGACATCTACATC
>CAVYHB010000007.1:0-12579 GCA_963768205.1 uncultured Alphaproteobacteria bacterium
TGCGGGACGGAGCCGCCATTCGACTTGCTCACTCCAGCGTCGGCACCCGGCGCATTCCTGCCCTTCGACCGGGGTTTTCAATGCTGTACCGAGGTGCTTCGAAGTTGCCATGCGGACGATCTGCAGCAACCATCCAGGGGATATCTGGGCACAGTTGATGTCGCGCCGAACTGACAGTGTGGCTTGGTCCAGTCGATCTAGGTCTGCAGTTTCCGGTCCGGGATTTCGCCACTCGCGGAAATACGTCGTCACAGACACCGTCCGGGGCCAGGGTGAACCCAGCCTGCCGAAGCGCCGTTTCGATTGCGGACGCATTTCCGCTGGCATAGGTTTCGACATGGTAGTTTGCGTATTTGCACGGCACCAGCAGTGTCGATGCTTCGGGAGCAGAAAGATAAAGGTAGGGTGCGGACGCGTTGCACCTTGCGATCCAGAAGTAGTCCGCAATGAGCTTTGCCGCGTACTCCGGGTTGTCCGGTTCAGCCGGTAGGCGACCATCGGCTCGCTGACGGACCAGCGGGCCGCTATCGCCTCGACCGCCACCCGGGCGGCGTCGGCGTTGCTTCCATCGAAGGCCACGATGCCCTGCCGGAACTGCTCGCCCGGAAGGAGGAACTCGCCCGCCACGTCGTTGCAGAACCGCTCGACGCGGGCGTCATCAGTTGTAGGGTTGCCGGTGGAAATGGAGCCGCTAACTCCCGTCTGCCCGAGCCAGACATGCGCCAGCTCGTGGATCAGCGTAAAGGCGCGTGCCGGTCGCGCATCCTTGGCGTTGATGACGACGAAAGGAGCGACGTGGTCGGCAATCGCGAAGCCCCGGAACACGCTAGCCGGGATCGGGTAGTGATGGGACCCGAGATCGCCCAAGATCAGCACGAAGACCCCGGCCGCCTCTGCCGCCGCCCGCAGCCGCTTGAAAAGCGCGTCGGCATCGCCCGGCCTCGGGGCAAGCGGATCGAAATCCAGTACTCGAGAGATCGCGGCGACGGCATGGTTGACGCCCTGGGCGATGGTGATCGAACAGACGAAGTCGAGCGGCCGGAAGTCCTCTTCGTCTTCGAGAATCTCGCGCACCGTCTGCTGCCGCGCGCAGACGTCCCGCAGCAGCGTGTCCAGCATAGCGTTGTCCCGCCTGCTGCGCGTGTCGGGGGACTGGCGGAAGTCGTGACCGCGAGGCGCCGTCCTAGGCGGCTCGGCCATGTAAAAGGTCAGAAGCGGCCGCCGGTAGACATTGGACATGGCGTTCAGCTGGTTCCGGGTCGGCTGCTTCTCACCGCTCTCCATCGCCTCCAGCTTCTCGGCCGCCGTGCTCCTGACGCTGGTCGTCAGCTGTAGCTTGGCAGCTGCGTCCTCCACGCTGAGACCGGCGGTCTCGCGTGCCCATACGAGGATGTCAGGGTTTACGTTGATGGTCATGGTCAGGTCCGGTGCTTGTCGGCAAAGTAGGCCGGATCGGCGGGATTCATAAAGCGCTATCTCCTCAGAATGACCAAAGCGTTGTAGCAATGGTGCGATTTGAGCACCGGCAGCATAGTGCGGCTTTCGGAACCTCTTTAGGGCTTTCAGCGGAGGGCTGCTCCCAGCACTAGTGAGCCGTCCATGCCTGCCTTCTCTGCTCGTTTTTTTTCGCAAAACGTACAAGAAAACGCACAAATCCTAATTCAGAATGGACCGAATATTTCCGCTAAGTCCGTTGATTTCAGTGGCGATCCCTCCAGGACTCGAACCCGGAACCTGCTGATTAGAAGTCAGCTGCTCTATCCAGTTGAGCTAAGGGACCGCTGCAAAGGGAATGGCCCGCCGCGGGGCGAAAATCAAGGCGGGCCGTTTCGCCAGCGCCGTCCGTGTGGCAATGTCGGCTTGGCGAACCGTGCGCAGGTTGCCGCCCTCCGCGCAGGCGGCCCGTTTCTTAGTGGCCATGCCTGTCCGCGAACGCGGCTTGTGTTCAGTGGGTCCAAGCCCCGCGCCGGTTGGTCGCGAAATTCTCACCGTAGCCACCGGGGCGGATCACCGGGCGCCGTGTCTTCGGCTCGGTGACAACCGCGTCGATGCCATGTTCCTTGGCATAGGCCAGCGCCGCCTCTTTCGTCGCGAAGGTCAGCCGCACCTGCGCCTGGGTGTCGCCTGAACTTGTCCAGCCCATCAGCGGATCGACCTCGCGCGCAGTGTCAGGCACGAAATCGAGCACCCAGCGCCGGGTCTTGGCGGTGCCAGAGGACATGGCGGTGCGGGCAGGTCTGTAGATGCGGGCGGCCATCGGACAATCTCCATCAGGTGTTGACGGGTTATCGCAAGAAGCGGGGGCGGGTGGCAAGCGTCGAATGGGCCGCGCAGGGTCGACTGCCGGCCAGGTACGAGGGAGCGAGGGGTGGGGTGGGTGTTTCGTACTTGGCCGGCAGTCTGTTCTGCTGCTTGCACACTCACGCTAAGCGCGAATTGACGTAGGGGCAAGTAGAAAATGCACCCAGGGTTGAAAATACTCCATCTGACCTCGCGCATAGCCTGAAATGACGGGCGATCTGTCAGCAGGCGGCACATTCGCGCAAGGCCCGCCTTGAACGGGAACAAAAAGCGATCAAGTTAGGGGCAGGAAGGAATCGCCCCCATGTCCATGCCCGTTCTACACGCTCCCGCGCCCGATGTCGGCGCCCGCGACAAGCTGGAAGGCGGTATCCGGTTTCGTATGCATACGGAATTCGAGCCAGCCGGCGACCAGCCGACGGCGATCGCCGAACTGTCCCAAGGCGTGAAGGCAGGTGAGCGCGACCAGGTCCTGCTGGGCGCCACGGGTACCGGCAAGACCTTCACCATGGCCAAGGTGATCGAGGAAACCCAGCGCCCGGCCATCATCCTGGCCCCCAACAAGACACTGGCGGCACAACTTTATGGCGAGTTCAAGGGATACTTCCCCGACAATGCCGTCGAGTATTTCGTGTCGCTACTACGACTATTACCAGCCAGAGGCCTATGTCGCGCGATCGGACACCTACATCGAGAAGGAAAGCCAGATCAACGAACAGATCGACCGGATGCGCCACTCGGCCACCCGGGCGCTGCTTGGAGCGGGACGACGTGATCATCGTGGCGTCGGTATCGTGCATCTACGGCATCGGATCGGTGGAAACCTACGGCGCGATGACCCAGGATCTGAAGGTCGGATCGACGTACGACCAGCGGCAGGTGATGGCCGACCTCGTCGCGCAGCACTACCGGCGCAACGACGCAGGCGTTCCAGCGCGGGTCATTCCGGGTGCGCGGCGATTCGCTGGAGATCTTTCCCGCGCACCTCGACGATCGAGCCTGGCGCCTGTCCTTTTTCGGCGACGAATTGGAGGCGAATCACCGAATTCGACCCGCTGACCGGCGAGAAGACCGACACGTTCGATCACATCCGCGTCTACGCAAATTCGCATTACGTCACGCCGAAACCGACGATGCAGCAGGCCATTGCCGGCATCAAGAAAGAGCTGCGCCAGCGTCTCGATCAACTGGTCAACGACGGCAAGCTGCTGGAAGCGCAGCGGCTGGAACAGCGCACCAATTTCGATCTCGAGATGCTGGAGGCCACCGGGGTCTGCAATGGCATCGAGAACTACTCGCGCTACCTGACCGGCCGCGCCCCGGGCGAGCCGCCACCGACGCTTTTCGAATTCATCCCCGACCACGCCCTTGTCTTCGCCGACGAATCCCACGTTTCGGTTCCGCAGATCGGTGGCATGTACAAGGGCGACTACCGGCGCAAGTTCACGCTGGCCGAACACGGGTTTCGGCTGCCGTCCTGCATGGACAACCGCCCCTTGAAGTTCGAGGAATGGGACGCGATGCGCCCGCAATCGGTCTTCGTCTCGGCCACGCCTGCGTCTTGGGAGATCGAGCAGACCGGCGGTGTCTTTGTCGAACAGGTCATCCGCCCGACGGGGCTATTGGACCCCCAGGTCGAGATCCGCCCGGTCGAAATGCAGGTCGATGATCTGCTGGACGAGGTGCGCCGCGTCGCCGCCGATGGCTATCGAACGCTGGTCACCACGCTGACCAAGCGCATGGCCGAGGATCTGACCGAGTACCTGCACGAGCAGGGCATCAGGGTGCGTTACATGCACTCTGACATCGACACGCTGGAACGCATCGAGATCCTGCGCGACCTGCGTCTGGGCGCTTTCGACGTGCTGGTCGGGATCAACCTGCTGCGCGAGGGGCTCGATATCCCCGAGTGCGGACTGGTGGCGATCCTCGACGCCGACAAGGAGGGATTCCTGCGCTCGGAAACCTCGCTGATCCAGACCATCGGCCGCGCGGCGCGCAACGTCGATGGCCGTGTCATCATGTATGCCGACCGCATCACCGGCTCGATGGAGCGCGCCTTGCGCGAAACCAACCGGCGGCGCGCCAAGCAGGAGGCCTACAACGTCGAGCATGGCATCACCCCGACCACGATCCGCAAGAACGTCGAGGACGTGCTGTCGGGTCTTTACAAGGGCGACGTCGACATGAACCGGGTCACGGCGAAGGTCGACAAGCCGCTGGTCGGCGCCAATCTGGCAGGCGCATCTGGACGGCGTTGCGGACCGACATGCGCAAGGCCGCCGAGAACCTGGAGTTCGAAGAAGCCGCGCGGTTGCGCGACGAGGTCAAGCGGCTGGAGGCGGTCGACCTGGCGATCGCACGACGACCCGCTGGCGCGGCAGTCGGCGGTCGAGGCGGCGTCGAGGCGGCGGTGAAGTCGAAGGGGCGGTCGACGGCGGGGCGGGCCGGGATGCGTGGGGGGAATGTGAAGCGACGAAGGGGAGGAAACTAAATTTGCGTTCATCTGTTGCGGCGGCCTTTAAGGAAAGTGCGTTTGATTGTCCACAATGTGGTGCATTTGCCCATCAATCTTGGTTCAAGCCAAATGGCGACGAATGGCAAGAAAGTTCTCAGACGGGCGATCTTGGGAAATTGACAAAAGCGTTTGAAAGTTACAATGTGGGAAAGGGGCCAATATTTGTTGAGCCTCGCACTCTTGGTAGCTCGCCACACTTTCAAAACGTAATGTTCTCTGTATGTGGTCGCTGTAGATCGCCAGCGATTTGGGTGGAAGACAGGTTAATTTTTCCCAATATTGTGGCGTTGAATTTCCGCACGAAAAGACCCCTCCAGAGGTCGAGTCCGATTATCGCGAAGCTGCTTTAGTTTTACCGCATTCACCTCGAGCTAGCGCTGCTTTATTGAGGCTTGGATTGCAAAAGCTTTGTGTCCATCTTGGTGGCAAGGGGAAAAGTATTAATGACGATATTAAGAAAATCGTTGCACAAGGCGTCTCAACACACCTTCAAAAGGCATTGGACATTATTCGGGTTATAGGCAACGAGTCAGTCCACCCAAGGCAAATCAACATCAATGACAATCGAAATTCAGCACTTTTGTTGTTCAAGTTCATAAATTATATAGTCGAGACGAAGATTGCAGTCCCGGCTGAGGTTGATAGCCTTTACGAATTGCTTCCCAAGTCCAAGCGAGAACAAATCGAAACTAGGGACAAGAAACCGAAATAGTCAGAAAACTTAGGGTATATGATCCTGCGAACCCTTGGCTCTTGTTTGGCAATTGGCGAGTGAAACCGCTCATCTCAGTCACATTGATACACCCTTTACCAATCCTCCCGCACCCTGCATCCGTGCAAAACCGAAACTCCCCCCTCTCGCCCGAGGTCTGATTTCGCGATCTGTTCACCTCCAAGGCCGTGCAACAGGCGGTGTGATCCGGCGCAATGCGAGGGACATCGAACGCTTCACCTGAATGGATCTGTTCATGGCCGAAATCAACAGGCGCGGTTACCGCGTCGCGGAAAACTCCGGCCAGTTCGTGATCTTCTGCAACCGCGCCCCAATCCGTTGGCTGACCGCTCCTCCGGCATCACTTTCTTCAAAAGAAAGCGTTCCGAAATCCTTCGAGGATTTCGGTATCCACCGATGACCCGCGAGCGAAGGGTTCGTGCAAATTCGCACCCTACCGCAAAATATCGACACCCCCGCCAGCAATACCCGGCGGGGGCAGTGATCCGTCAGGACCAATTTGCAATCACATCGTACCCCTCGGGCGTCGGCACCGGGTTGGCCGCGCTGACGGCGCTGCTGCGCGACCATGTTGCGCCCGATCTGGACGACGATCTGAAGGACGACTGGTTCGGCAAGGTCGATCCGCTGATCGCCGCGCCCGAGCGCAATGAAATGCCCACCGATATGTAGGTCATCGGCGCGGTGCACCGTGCGGCGAACGGCAACACTGTCGCGATGTGCGCCGCGGGCACCATGCCGGGCGAGCCGCACAAGCTGTGGAAGGCGGGAAAGCCGATGTCCTACCACCTGGAAGACGGGTATTCCTGCATAGGCTACGAAATCGCCGTGGCCAGGGGCATAAAGATGGCCCAGCCCGGGCGCGACGTGATCAGCTTCACCGGTGACGGGACCTACATGATGGCCAATTCCGAACTTGCGACGGCGGCGACGATGGGTGGGTCCTTTACCGTCGTGGTCACCGACAATCGCGGCTTCGGCTGCATCAACCGGCTGCAAACGACCGCTGGCGGCGCAGAGTTCAACAACCTTCTGGACCACGCGGTCCACGAGCAAACCTCGGCCATCGATTTTGCGGCGCACGCCGCCGCGATGGGGGCGACTTCGGTCAATGTCGGCTCGATCGCGGAACTGGAAGAGGCGCTTGCGAAACGCGGCGGTATCAAGGGGCCTTATGTGATCGTCATCGACTCCGACCCCCACCCGTCGGCACCGAATGGCGGTGCATGGTGGGACGTCGGCGTGCCCGAGGTCAGCACGCGGGCCGAGGTACAGGAGGCGCGCCGGGCCTACGATGCGGACCGGCAAAAGCAGCGGGCGGACCGAACCATGGGTGTCAAGATCGGCATTTCTCTCATTGCCTGGCAGAACGACGATCTGCCGGACCTGACGGCGGATTTCACCACCGGGCAGGCGATGCAGGATGCAGCCCGCATAGGCTATGCCGGCGTAGAGCGCAGCCGCCGGATGGCCGCCGATACCGAAGCCCTGCGCGCCTATCTCGAACGCTGCGGTGTCGCGCTTTGTGACGGCTGGTGCTCGGGCAACCTGTTGGCCGCCTCGCTGGAAGACGAAAAGGCCGCCGTGCGACAGCAGGTCGAAAAGTTCGTTGCCTTTGGCGCGCCTTGCATCGACTACGCGGAGTGCTCCAACACCGTTCAGGGCGACCCTGTCATCCCGGCCAACAACCGTCCAAAGCTGACCCGAGAAGAGATCTTGGGTTATGTCGCCAAGCTGTCGGAACTGGCGAAATGGATGGCGGGAAAGAGGATGGTTCTGTCCTACCATCATGATATGGGCTCGATGATCGAGTATCAGGACGATATCGACTGGCTGATGGAAGGATCGTCCCCAGAGGTGGCGCTGCTTTACCACACCGGCCATCTGCACTTTGCCGGGGCGGACGTACTGGGCACGCTCGACAAGTGGGGCGACCGAGTGCACCACGTGCATTTTAAGGACGTGCGCGAAGATGTCGCGCGCTGGATCCGGTCCGAAAACAAGAGCTTCCTTGACGGCGTTTGTGCGGGTGCCTTTACCGTGCCGGGCGATCCGGACGGCTGTATCGACTTTCAGACCGTCACCGACAGGTTGACGCAGATGGGCTATGACGGCTGGATCGTGGTCGAGGCGGAACAGGACCTGGCCGAGGCGCCGCCCTTCGACTATCCCAAGATCGGCCATGACCACATCGTCGACATCTGCGGCCGCGCTGGCCTGAGCATCGAACGCTAGGAAAAACAAATGCCCGAGCTTCTTCTCAAACCTTTCGGAACGCGTGGCAAGGTCCACCAGATCACACCGGAAAGCGCGGGTTGGCGCTATGTCGGCTTTTCGCTTTACCGGTTGCGTGCGGGCGACAGCGCCGCCGAAGCCACGGGAGAGCGCGAGGTGATCCTGGTGCTGGTCGAGGGCAAGGCGGCGATCAGCGGTGCGGGACAGGACTGGGGCGTGCTGGGAGAGCGGATGAACGTCTTCGAGAAATCGCCGCCGCATTGCCTTTACCTGCCGAACCACACCGCGTGGGAAGCCAGGGCCGAGACCGATTGCGTGCTCGCGGTCTGCTCCGCCCCGGGCAATGGCGGGCACAAGGCGCGTCGGATCGGGCCTGACGGCATCGAACTGACGTCGCGCGGCAAAGGCAGCAACACTCGGCACATCAACAATATCGCGATGGAGAATGAGGATTTCGCGGATTCGCTACTGGTGACCGAGGTGTTCACTCCTGCCGGTCACTGGTCCTCCTATCCCAGCCACCGCCATGACGAGGACGACTATCCGCGCATCACATATCTTGAAGAAACCTATTACCATCGCCTGAACCCTGGCAATGGGTTCGGTATTCAACGCGTCTACACTGACGATGGAGAGCTGAACGAAACCATGGCGGTTTCAGACGGTGACGTCGTTCTGGTGCCGCGCGGCCATCACCCCTGCGGGGCACCCTACGGGTTCGAGATGTATTACCTCAACGTCATGGCGGGCCCGCTGCGGAAATGGCGTTTCGTCGCCGCGCCGCACGTCGAGTGGATCATGAAGCGGGACGGGTGACGCGACGTGAAAATGGCGGATGTGCCACGCCGGATGAATTCCGGTTTCGGGATTCTGGTAGCGGAGGAGGGACTTGAACCCCCGACACGCGGATTATGATTCCGCTGCTCTAACCAACTGAGCTACTCCGCCACGCCGCGCGGGTGGTACGCAAGCCCGGCCTTGGCGTCAAGGTAATTGTGTGCCAGCCTTGACGCTGCGCAGGCGGGATCGTTCGCCACCATCTCACCTTTCCAAATCCCCGGTTCGCCATGCCCGGTCGCCTGTTCCTGACCACACCCGCCTCGCAGATCGAATTGGCGTTCGGTGCGACTTCTGACCGTCGACGGGGACGTGCCGGCGCGGCAGAACATCGCGCCCAAGCAGGACATCCTGGTCTGTATCCCCGAACACAAGCTTGTCTGGATGCGCTGGGGAATCATTCCGGTCGGGCGTGTCAATGCGCGCGGTCGACCGGTCATGGAGATGATCATCAATGCCCGGTCCGAGACCGTATTCGAAAAGTCGGCTTTTCAGGGCGTTGGCCGGTGCCTGGTTCCCTGCGATGGCTGGTACGAGTGGACCGGCGAGGGCCGCCGCAAGACGGCATGGAGGCTGCGCCCGAAGACGCGCGAGGTGATGGCATTCGCGGCGATCTACGATGTCTGGAACGGGCCGGGCGGTGTCGCTGTCGCGCAGGTTGCGACTGTCACCTGCGCCCCGAACGCCGATGTCCGGCCCATTCACCACAGGATGGCCGTGATCATTCGGTCCGAGGACCGCGAAACCTGGCTGACCGGTTCGGCGGACGCGGCGGCGGCGCTGATGCTGCCCTTGCCGGATGGGATGCTGGATATCGAACCAGCCGAGGATGTGGATTGGGCCACGGACTGACCGGGGTGCTGCCCGGACTAGTCGCCGCTGATGAAGTTCACCAGGCCACGAAGGTTGGCCGCGAGGCGACGCGAAAGCGGATCCATGTCCATGATGCCTGCGGCGGCCTGCTCCAGCACGTTTCCGTGGCGCATTTCGTCCATTCGAAGAGCATATCCGGCAGGTCCGACATCGGCGAGGGCTACAAGCCGAATCAGCATGATAAGGTAGATGAAGAAGACGATATGCCAAACCGGCATCCAGCGTGGCCTGTTGCGCCGCTTGACCCGCGCGATCTCAAGCCCGTCGTGGTTGAAGCTGAATACCGATGCCGTGCGCGCGTATTCCGAGCCGACGCGGCGACGATACGGGGCGCTTGCGGACCATAGGCGGATCACGGGCATTCTCCTGACTAAAGGCTTCCGGTGGGAGGCCAATCTACCGCGAGTTTGTGTCAGGATTGCGGCGGCTTCAGGGCCTCCTAGGGGCCGAACCGCCTGCGGGCGACGATCGGGCTGCCGATGCGGGCGGGCTTCACGATAAATAGATCGCCATATTCCAGCGGCGGCGGTTCCGGGGCAGCCAGGGCATCCCAGATCGACTGCAGATTGCCCTTGTTGCCGACCCAGACGATGGTCTTTCCGGCCCCGGCGGCCATCAGTTTTGCGGCGGGGTTTTCTGCGGGAATGCGCTGGATTTCCAGACCTCGAGCTTTGGCGAGTGGCGCGGCTGAGTTGAGGTTGCGCTGGATGCCAGGGGAATAGATCGCGTCGATGGGTTCGCCAGCCAGGGCCACTACCAGCGCCTCGGCCCGCACCCGCCCCTGCTCCGACAGTTGGTCGCCCTGCCGGTCGGCGTGGCGCAGGACGATCAGCCGCGTGCCCTTCGGCATGGCGACGTGGGTGCCGGTGGGTGCGCAGGCGGCAAGGCCGGTCAGAAGGAATAATCGGCGCGTGAGCATGGGCTCTGTCCCTTTTTTTTGGGCCAGCTTGGCTGTTTGCGCCGGTTCGATCAAGGCCGGCGGCTCGGTTCGGACGCTGACGCAAGGCGCCGCGGCGATTTGCGCCCCCGGTTCCGGGATTGGCGGAGCACATCCTCAAAAACGCGCCCGACCCGCTGTCAGATACGCCCCATCACCAGCAGAATGACGATGATCAGAAGAACGAGGCCAAGCCCGCCCGATGGAGCATAGCCCCAGCCGCGCGAATAGCCCCACGTCGGCAGCGAGCCGATGAGCGCGAGGATCAGCAGGATGATGAGGATCGTGTACAGCATGGCCGGGTTCCAATCGTGTGTATCAACTACGTCTCAACACCTTGTGAGGCGGATCGGTTCCGATGGCGACGTGCGGATCTTGGACCAGAACATGAAAAAGGGCAGCGCGGGGCTGCCCTTGTCCGAAATCGTGGTGCCGTCTGGCGCCGGCGTCAGGCCAGCGCGAGGTTGACGGCGCTTTCGCGGCCGTCACGGCCGGCTTCGATGTCGAAGGTCACTTTCTGATTGTCGGCAAGGCCGGTCAGACCCGCGCGCTCGAGCAGCGGAGATGTGAACGAAAACGTCCTTGTTGCCGCCTTCGGGTGCGATAAAGCCGAAACCTTTGGTGGCGTTGAACCATTTCACGGTGCCATTGGCCATCGTGTGTCTCCTATCTGTATGCTGCCCGCGGTATGCGGCAGCCCGGCTTGGTCGGTCAAGATCGAGAGACTGAACGCCGGTAAGCGGAGACAGTGGATCGACAGAGATTAACGTTCGCAATTCGCATATGCGCCTCGAAGGTCCAAATAGCAAGGCCAATCGGGGTTTCGGGATGCGGAGCTGTTGACGGGATTGCGGTGTGACGAAGTCACGTCTAGTCGGGAACCAGGCGGAGGGCATGGAACATGATCGTACTGACAACTGGCATTCTGATGGGGCTGGGTGGCACTTTGGGGATGGATGCCTGGGCCTGGGCGCTGAACCGCGTGGCCGGGGTGCCGAGGCCGAACTGGGCGATGATAGGTCGCTGGGTCGGGCGTTGGCCGCGCTGGCGGCACGGTAATATCGGGGTGGCGTCGCCGGTGGCGGGCGAGTTGGCGCTGGGCTGGGGGTTTCATTACTTCGTCGGGGTGGTTTACGGCGTGGTGTTCGCGTTTTTGGCCGGGCCGGACTGGCTAGCCGCACCGACGTTGCTGCCTGCCTTGGTGTTTGCGGTGCTGACCATCGTTGCGGGGTGGTTCATCTTGCAACCGGGGCTGGGGCTGGGCTGGGCGGCGTCCCGGACGCCTAACCCATGGAAGGCGCGCGGGCTGGGATTGGCGGGGCATGTGGTGTTCGGCTTGGGGATGTGGGGGGTGGCGGTGGTTGCTTAGCGGCATCAGCCGAGGACCGGGCTGCCGCCCAGCCGCCTTCAGAACGAGATTTCTGCAATGATCGACGCGGGCCGGACATCCTGCCGCAATATGCGCAGACCTGCGCGCCGCGCGAAAGCGGCGTCGACCTCGTCGCGGTGCTCTTTTGTCACCCGGTCGCCCTTGCAAGCGCCCTTCACCGTCCAGCGCTGATAGGAGAAGGGTCCGGCAACAACGCCGGAAATCACGCGTGGCGCGACATCGTTCGCCTTGACCTTGCGCGACGCGATCAGGGTCTTGATGGCCTCGGCGATGATCTCGGCACTTTCCTGGAACTGCATCGCGGCGATCCGCTTTTCCTCGGGGGTCGGCGTATCGTCGGTGAGACAATGGCGGGCCACGAAGAGCCAGTCGTGCACCATATAGGCCGGGCCGTAACCCCAGGGCGAGAAGCCATTGAAAAGCTGGCCCGGTCGCGGGATCGAGCCGCCATCGGTGTACATCAGTTCGGGGCGTAGCGACTTGACCGTCCTCCGGCGCCGCCGCGATGAAAGGTGAGCGGGCGGGTTCTACTGGGGACGAAAACGAAGCGACCGTCACCCGACGAGCCACCGCTCACCCACCCACATGACAAGCAGAGAGCCGTCGAACCTGCCGACGGGGGCCTTGTCAAAGTCGACAGACCCGCAAGCGGCGAGCAAAAGGACGGACAACACTCTGAGCGTGTGACAAAACATGCGTCGCATTCTGCTTGAAGTGGCACGTTAGACCAGAGATTCTTCGGATTGCGGCTAGCC
>CAVYHB010000008.1:0-504397 GCA_963768205.1 uncultured Alphaproteobacteria bacterium
GCGCGCGGGCGATGATTGAGGGAGCGTCTGCAGGTTTCGATCCACTGGAGCGGATCATCGGAGCCAGTGAACTGACCGGAATCACGTTCTTCGAGCGGGGCATACTCGCCGCTCGGTCGATTGCCAGGGTCCGTATCAAGGATGGTTCCGGTGCACCGGTCGGCTTCGGGTCGGGCGTCATGATTTCGCCGCAACTGTTCTTGACCAACAACCACGTGCTTCCCGATTCCTGGATCGCGGCCAGTTCCGAGATCGAGCTTGGGTATCTTGCCAGCATGTCGGGGCCGCGCGATCCGCAGGTTTATGACCTGGAGCCGGGTTCGTTTTTTGTCACCGACGAGCAGCTCGACATGACGATCGTTGCCGTCGCCCCTGTCAACCTTACCGGGGCGCTGATCAAGCGGCGTGGCTGGTGCCCCCTCATCGCCGGATCCGGAAAGGCAATTGCGGGCGAACGCGTGAATATCATTCAGCACCCCGGCGGCGAACGCATGCAGGTGGCCGTGCGGGACAATACGATTGTCGGGTTCACCGACGATTTCCTGACGTATACGACGGACACCAAACCCGGCTCTTCCGGCAGCCCAGTATTCAACGATCAATGGGATATGGCGGCGCTGCACCATGCCGGTGTGCCGCGCCGGAATGCCAACGGCGATTTGCTGATGAAGAATGGCATGCCTTTCATCCATGGCGTGAATGATGCCGACGAGATCGAGTGGATCGGCAATGAAGGCATCCGCATCAGCCGAATTGTTGAGCATGTAGAGCGGCTTGGCCTGGTGTCGGAGAAAAGGACGATGTGGGAACGGGCATTTGTCGCGCCGGAGTTGTTCGATCTCTGGGCGCACATCGATATCGCGTTCGAGGGACCTCCGGCATCTGAAACGGCCTCCGGCACCAGCCACGGGCCATTCACCCAAGGTACCAACGAAAATGGCGATCCGTGCTGGTACTTCAAGCTCAGTTTCGGACCGGTGCATGGCATGACAGTTGCGGCACCGCGCGACAAGGTTGCGACGAAAGCTACTCATAAACAACCGGCACCGTCGTTGATGACACGCGGACAGCTTCGCGCGCGCGCCGAGCAGATGCGGGAGGCGTTCACGCATACCGGTCCTTACTACGACGAAGCCGAAGACAATGCCGCGCGCGATCACTATTGGGAGGGGGTTCCACTTTCGAAATCCGCGTCGGAGGTATTCACGGCACTGGGTCCGCATCTAGACCGGACCCACACATCGCGCCTGTCCTATTCAGTGGCACGGCTGCAATACCTATATCCGGCCGTCGATCTTCAGCCGGACGGTGGCTTGCGCAGCCTTTATTCGGATGACCGGATCGATCCGACAGAAGCGATAGCCGACGAGTTGGAGAAACTGGCGCGCGTCGCGGAGCGCAGGGGCATGGAAGTGACCGGAACCACGGGACTGGAGGCCGCCATATTGAACGAAACCCTTTGGCGCGAAGTGGAACGCACATCGGCGACGGTGCCCTTCAACTGCGAACACGTGGTTCCACAATCCTGGTTCGAAAAGGAACCGGTGGCCCGCGCCGATCTTCACCACCTCTTCGCGTGTGAGCCGGCGTGCAATTCATTCCGGTCGAACATTCCCTATTGGCAATTCCCGCCAGAGACCGAAGCCACACGCGAGAAGTGTGGTCGTCGGGAAGGCGACAGAATTCTTTGAACCGGCGGCGGGAAAAGGTGTTGCGGCGCGCGCCACAATGTTTTTCCTCATGCGGTTTCCCGGCGAGATCGGTGACGGCGACAAGGCCAATGAAATGCCAAAGGATCGCGTCAAAGAGGTGCTTCTGGCCTGGCACGAGGCCGATCCGGTGGGCGAATACGAACGTCACCGAAACTGGCTGATCGAGAAAGCCCAGGGCAACCGCAATCCGTTTATAGATTTTCCGAAACTTGCCAGCCAGGCTTTGTTGAAGCTGGGTTTCGGCAGCGTCATGTAACGCCTGCAAGCGGGCCTAGATGTCGTTACGCGATTCATGATCTTGCGTCGGACCCCTGTGCTCGTTCTGCGCGGCGACCTGACACTTCATCGCTCCGAATCCCGGAAGTTCCCGGTTGCCGGCTTTCCATGGATTGCTGCGACTTGAGATGAATCAAGGAAGTGCGTCCGTATTCGCCGCTAGCATGATGCAACCGAGAGGAGGCGCACATGCCACTGACCGCAAGCCAGTTAGGGAACATCCGGACGAGCTTTGACGCCATCAGGCACGATTTCGAGCCGGCCTCGACCTTTTTCTACGAGGACCTGTTCGGCCGAGCACCTGAACTGCGGGCGCTGTTTCGCGACGATCTGGCGGGGCAGGGGATGAAGTTCATGTCGACGCTCGCGACCATCGTCGATGGCCTGCACCGGCCCGAGGACCTGGCAGAGCAATATGCCGAACTTGGCCGGTTGCATGGGACGCTTGGGGTTACGGCGAGGATGTTTCCGCCGATGGGCGAGGCGCTGATCGCGACGGTCCGGCACACGATGGGCGACAGGTTCTCGGACGAGATCGCCGACGCGTGGAGATCGGCCTACGCGGACATGGCCAAGGCGCTGATCGAACAGGGCGGAATACCGGAGGGCTAGGGGCGGCGGAACACGACAAGAACCTCTCGCCGCGCGGCCATTTTTTTCCGGGGGGTCGCCATGTCTGCCCGCAAGCTCAATTGGCAGGAAATGGCTCAAATCAGGGCGGTTTTGCCGAGTATCTCGCGCCGAACGTCTGGAATAGCATACTTTTGCGAGGTAGGGTGGCGTGATACAAACGAGTTCTATTCAATTCATGGAGGATAGAATTCTGATGAAATCAATTTTAAGAAACGCATGCTCGACCGCGATGGTGTCGCTGATGATGGCCGGGGCCGGACTGGCCCATGGCTCTGTCGACCGGGAAGAAGAAGGTCGATTGGCCCGCCTGGTCGAGGCTGCTGAACTGGGCTTCCTGGGGCAGGTCATCGACGTGTCCTATTCGGTCGAGAAGACCGGCGGCGAGGGCGGCGACAAGAGCGCGGAACCGTCCGAACTGCCGGTGGTCTACGTCACCTATGCGGTCGAGAAGGTCCTGTTCGGCAAGCCGGCGGACGAAAAGCTGACCCTACGCTTCCTGGGCGGGCCGGACGGCATGGGCGGGTTCTTTTCGGTCAGCGGCACGCCGCGCTTCCAGCTGAAGGAGCAGGATGTGCTGTTTGTCCGCGGCAACGGCGCCGAAGGCTGTCCGCTGGTGACCTGTCAGTATGGCCGGTTCCGGGTGCTGCGCGGCGGGGTTTATGACGCGTTCGGCGTTGCGGTACAGGCGATCGTCGATCAGGGCGTGATTGCGCGGGGCGATGATCCCGAAGGAGTTTCTGCGCTTTGCCTACCCGACGCCGGAGTTCGACGCGGTCATGCGTCAGCCGCACGCGCAGGCGATGCTGAAAGAGCGTGGGCTGTCGGTGGAGGAGGCGCGCAAGCTGTATAACGAGCAGGCACCGCGGCAGATCGTCGTGACGACTGAGATCGACGCGCGGCGAAGAAGACCGCGAGCGCGAAGCCGACCGGCAACCCGAAGACCCCGGCGCCATCTGGAGAGCGAAGAGCCGCTTGCAGGAAGCGCCCATAGCGGTCGAGGAGTTCATCGAGTATGTGGCCAAGCTGGCCGAGGCGAATGTCCGCGACCGTCGCCCGATCGAAAGCCTGGAACCGGGACGCTTTCCGCTGCCGGCCCTGTCGCTGAGCGCGCCGGCGCCCGGAAAAGCGCCCGGTCGATCCGCGAGGATGAAGAGGGGTCCGTGCGGGAGAATGAAGGCAACCCGGTTCTCAAACAGTAATCCATTTTTATCAATGCATTGAAATTCTGATCTGGAGAGAAAAATGACATTCTCATTGTCTATTCGCACCGCTGTCTGGGCCTGTTCGGCGCTGGTCATCGGCGGGCTGTTTGCCGCAACCCCGGCGCAGGCCTACAGCAAGGAGACCTGCCTGGGAGAAGAGATCAAGTGGAGCTCGAACTCGAAATCGCTGGAGGCGAGTTCGGTGAGCTTTCCGTCGGGTACATGGTTCAACGGCATCCAGGACGGGGTGAACAAGTTCAACCTGAACCCGTCGCGGTTCCGGTATTCGGTGTTTTCCTCGGGCGGCGGTGTCGGGCTGGGAAACGGGCAAAGCGAGATCTGGGGCAGCACCGATGCGGGCGTGCTGCAGGGTGCCCCGGCGATTGCCTATAGCTGGTGGACCTGTTTCTGGTTCTTCGGCGATATCGTGCACATGGACGAGGTCGATGTGGTGTTCGACTATGGCTCGCCGTGGCGCTGGACGACATCGACGAACAAGGCCAACCTGTTGCGGTATTCCGACACCGCGACCGATCTGCGGCCCGTTGCAGACCACGGCGGTGCATGAGTTCGGCCACGGCGCCAAGCTGAACCACGTGAATACCGAGTACAATGTCATGGGCACGGATTTCGAGCATATCCACGTGAATGGCAGCACGGCGCGGGCCTATATGGGCGAGGATGTGGCGGACGGAATGGTCGATCTTTACGGCAGTCGCAGCGGTAGTGGGAAGATCTGGGCGTCGTCCACTGGCGGTATTCCGGACCGTCGGGCGAGTATTCGGACCATACCAAGGGCCGGGTGCGGGCCTCGAACGGGGCGGCCTTGCCGACCTTCACGATCACCGATCCGGGCACGACTCGAGAAACTGCCTACCGTGTCAGCCGGGGCCAGGTCGTTCGGGTGGAATTCACCTATGAAAACAACGGCAAGAACAGCCAGTCGAATGTCGATGTCGGGTTCTACATCTCGACCAACGACACGATCTCGACCTTTGATCAGCGGATCGGCGGACGGACGCTGACGCTGGGCCGCGCCGATGTCTATTCGCCCGATCATCATACCGTGACGATCCCGACCAGTCTGAATGTCGGCCAGACCTACTGGCTGGGCGCGATCATCGACGAGGACAATTCTCTCAGCGAGGCGGTCGAGTGGAACAACGCGACCTACATTCCGATCCGCGTCCAATAAGCTGATATGCAAATGAAAAGGCCGCGTCCCGGTGGGGGCGCGGCCTTGATCTGTCGCTGCGGGACCGTCGATCAGTCCTCGTCGGCCTCTTCCTCGGGCTGCGCTTCGCCGGTGCTTTGGCTTTCCGGGCGTCGCCACTTCCAGCGTCTCTTCGTCCAGACCGGCGGCGCCGATATCGTCGAACAGCTCGGCGATCTCGAATTCCGCGGCGGCCTCTTCCTCGGCGGCCAGTTCCTGGATCGACTTGCCGGCGGCCTGAAGTTCGGCCTCTTCGGCGGAGCGGGCGACGTTCAGCGTGATATCGACCTCGACCTCGGGGTGCAGGCGCACGATGCACCGTGTGCAGGCCCAGTTCCTTGATCGGGGCGGTCAGCGACGACCTGCTTGCGGTCGACGGTGAAGCCGCCCTCGGTGGCGACATCGGCGGCGTCGCGGGTCGAGACCGAACCGTAGAGCGAGCCCGCAGTCGGAGGCCGAGCGAATCACGATGAACTGTCTGACCGTCCAGCTTGTCGGCCATCGCTTCGGCTTCCTTGCGTGGTCTCGAGGTTGCGCGCCTCGAGCTGGGCTTTCTGCTGCTCGAAGGCCTCGATGTTGCCTTGCGAGGCGCGCAGGGCCTTGCCCTGCGGCAGCAGGAAGTTGCGGGCGTAGCCGTCCTTGACGGAAACGACCTCGCCCATCTGGCCAAGCTTGGCCACGCGTTCGAGAAGGATGACGTCCATTGGTCTGTCTCCTTATTTCACGGCGTAGGGCAGCAGGGCGAGGAAGCGGGCGCGCTTGATGGCGCGGGCCAGTTCACGCTGCTTCTTCGGCCGACACGGCGGTGATGCGGCTGGGCACGATCTTGCCGCGCTCGCTGATGTAGCGCTGCAGCAGGCGGGTGTCCTTGTAGTCGATCTTGGGCGCGTTGTCGCCGGAGAACGGGCAGACCTTGCGGCGGCGGAAAAACGGTTTGGTGGCCATGGGTTAGCTCCTTTCCTGAACAACGATCAGCGGCGCGGGCCGGCGTCGTCGCGCTCGTCGCGCTTCTGCATCTGGACCGACGGGCGTTCGGCATGGTCGTCGACCTTGATGGTCAGCACGCGCATCACGTCGTCATGCAGCCGCATCAGGCGCTCCATTTCCTGCACGGCCGGCGCCGGGGCGTCGGTGCGCAGGAAGGCATAGTGGCCCTTGCGGTTCTTGTTGATCTTGTAGGCCATCGTCTTGACGCCCCAATACTCGTGATCCACGAGTTTGCCGCCGTTGTCGGCGAGGACGGTGCCAAAATGTTCGATGAGGCCTTCGGCTTGCGTGTTGGAAAGATCCTGACGCGCAATAAAGACATGCTCGTAAAGCGGCATGTATGCTCCGTTCATATTCTCGAGCGCATTTCAAAGGACCGGCAGATGAGACTTCCGCGTGCCGGGCCACGAGAGACTGCGCAGTTCATGGGTCTCGCGGAAGTGGGCTGCTTATACCGGGACCGGGGCGCGATGCAAGAGGCGGGATTGGTTAACATGTTACCCCGAAAATGCACGAGGCGCGTCCCAATCCCGACATGATTGCAGGGCATTTCCAAGCCACTGAATCTTAATGTGGTTGTTGAAGTATGACGGGTCCGAAGGACTATTTTGGAAGCCTTTTGGCGGGTAGCAGTGTCCCGGATCCCGTCACTGTGCGCGAGACGCACTGGGGTTTCGTGGTGCACTCGCCCAATTCCGACGGGCTTTCCGGAGGCGTTCTGAGGCGCGTCGTGCGCTTTGCGACAGTGACGGTGTGGCTGGCGGTGATTGGCCTGTGGCTGGTTCCGCTGTCGCCCGATCCCCAGTTCGCGTTCGTCGCCAGGGCCTTCGCCAGCGTGGCCCTGCTGGCGGCGACCTATGCGGGCGTGGTCCTGACCCGGCGGAGGGGCGGCCATGCCGTTCATGTCGATACCAGCCGCCGCGAATTGCGAACCGCTGTGATGACGTCGCGGGGGCAGAGTTGGATCAAGGCGAGCTATCGCTTCGACGAAATCGGCGCATCGGTTCTGGAACGCGGCCGAACCGATGCCGCCCCGCGCAGCCTGTGCCTGCAACTGCGGCAGAAGACCGAAGTCATTCCCGTGGCGGTCGGTGACGAGGCCACACTGCTGGAAGTCCATGACCGGCTGATGCGCGCGTTGCGCCCGGCCAAGGACCGTGCGACCGCGCGCGATCTGTCGCGTAGCCGCGCGACACGCGCAGGCGCCGACGGCGCTTTCCCGATGCTGGCGCCGTCCGAGACCGAGGGGCGGTCGCGGCGGGTCTGATCGTCTGAAGCGGCGTCACCGGATCAGGTTGCATTGCAGCGCCGGTCGACGCAGGCTAGTCCCCGATGGCAATTGGCCAGGCGGGAGGGCTTGATGGCGCGCGCATTTCTGTTTCCGGGGCAGGGAGCCCAGACGATCGGCATGGGCCAGGCCCTGGCCGAAGCCTACCCGGCGTCGAAGGCGGTCTTCGACGAGGTCGACGAGGCGCTCGGCGAGAAGCTGAGCGACCTGATCTGGTCGGGCGAGCAGGACGCGCTGACGCTGACCCAGAACGCCCAGCCCGCGCTGATGGCCACGTCGCTGGCGGCGATGGCGGCGCTACAGGCCGAAGGGGTCGGGATCGACAACGCTGACTACGTGGCCGGGCATTCGCTGGGCGAATATTCCGCGCTGGCGGCGGCGGGAACGCTGAGCGTCGGCGACGCGGCACGGTTGCTGCGGGTGCGGGGGCTGGCGATGCAGAAGGCGGTGCCGGTGGGCCAGGGCGCGATGGCGGCGGTGCTGGGGCTGGATTTCGAGGCGGTGACGGCGGTGGCCGAAGAGGCGGCGCAGGGCCAGGTCTGCCAGGCGGCCAATGACAACGATCCCGGACAGGTCGTGGTTTCGGGCGACAAGGCGGCGGTCGAACGCGCCGTCGAGATTGCCAAGGAAAAGGGTGCCAAGCGGGCGATCCTGCTGCCGGTGAGCGCGCCGTTCCACTGCGCACTGATGCGCCCGCGGCAGTGGTGATGTCCGAGGCGCTGGCCAGCGTCGATTTCAAGGCGCCGAAGGTGCCGCTGGTGGCCAACGTCGTGGCCGAGGCGGTGACCGACCCGGACCGCATCCGCGATCTGCTGGTCGAGCAGGTGACCCATTCGGTGCGCTGGCGGGAATCGGTGGCCTGGATGGCCGGGCAGGGTGTGACCGAGACCTGGGAGATTGGCGCCGGCAAGGCGCTTTCCGGCATGGTGCGCCGCATCGCGCGCGACGTCGAGGTGCGCGCCGTCGGCACGCCCGAGGATGTCAAGGCGGCGGCGGAGAGCCTTGCGTGACCGGAAGCTGCGTGCGAGCAGCGGACTTCGATGACGCGCAACGAAATCAGGGACAATTCTGGAGAAGCTCATGTTTGATCTGACAGGAAAAGCCGCGCTGGTCACAGGGGCCTCGGGCGGCATCGGCGGGGCGATTGCCCGGGCGCTGCACGGCGCGGGGGCGACGGTGGGACTGTCGGGCACGCGCACGGGTCCGCTGGAAGAGCTGGCAGGCGACGCTCGGCGACCGGGCGCATGTGCTGCCCTGCGACCTGGGCGATGCCGAGGCGGTGACGGCGCTGCCGAAACAGGCGGTGGAGGCGATGGGATCGCTGGACGTCCTGGTCAACAATGCCGGTGTCACCCGCGACAACCTGTTCCTGCGGATGAGCGACGAGGAGTGGTCTCAGGTGCTGGAGATCAACCTGACCTCGACCATGCGGCTGTGCCGGGGCGCTTTGCGCGGCATGATGAAGGCGCGCTGGGGGCGGATCGTGAATATTACTTCCGTGGTGGGCGCGACCGGCAATCCGGGGCAGGGCAACTATGCCGCCTCGAAGGCCGGCGTGGTCGGCATGTCGAAGTCGCTGGCCTACGAGGTGGCCAGCCGCGGCGTGACGGTGAACTGCATCGCGCCGGGGTTCATCGCCACGGCGATGACCGACAAGCTGACCGACGATCAGAAGGCCGCGATCCTGGCGCAGATTCCCGCGGGCCGCATGGGCGAGGCCGACGAAATCGCCAGCGCTGCGCTTTATCTGGCAAGCCCCGAAGCGGCCTACGTCACAGGTGCGACCTTGCATGTGAACGGCGGAATGGCCATGATCTAGGCAGGGCTGGCGCGATTGCCGAAAGCGTTTGCCAACCAAAGACGATGTGCTATAGGCGGCGCAGTTCGAGCCGGGGCAAGCCCTCTGGCATCTGCCGCGCTAGCGCAGGCTAAGAGCAGCCCTGACGGGCAGAAGATAACTGGGCGATGACCCTTAGGAACGAGGACAAATATGGCCGAAAAAGTTGAAGAGCGGGTAAGGAAGATCGTGACCGAGCATCTTGGTGTCGAGGAATCCAAGGTCGTCGAGTCCGCCTCATTTATCGACGATCTGGGCGCCGACAGCCTTGACACGGTCGAGCTTGTCATGGCGTTCGAAGAGGAATTCGGCATCGAGATCCCCGATGACGCCGCCGAGACGATCCAGACCTTCGGCGATGCCTGCAAGTACATCAAGGAAGCGGCCTGAGCCCTTTAACAAGACGCAAATCGACCGAAAGCGGCGTTCTCGAGAGAGGACGCCGTTTTCTTTTGTGCGAAGGCCAGTTTCAGGTCGCGCGATCACGGATGCTTTGGGGGCGCCGATCTGCTAGGTTGAACCCATGGCACCTGGCGGCCACGCACAGCGCGGATCGCTGCCGGGACCCTGTTCCCGGCGGGTCATATGTGAAGGATAATGCTGATGATCCTCTATCCCACGATCGAGTTACGAAACGGACGCTGCGTCAGCCTGCCCAAGGGCCGCATCGACGAGGCCGAGGTTTGGGACGTCGATCCGGTGGAGACCGCGATCGGATTTGCCGATGCCGGTGCCGAATGGATGCATCTGACCGATCTGGATGCCGTTGCCGGGACTTCGACCAACGAGGACCTGGTGACAGAGATCATCCGCAAGGCGGAGATTCCGGTGCAGCTTGGCGGCGGGATGCGCAGCCCTGACCGGATCGAACACTGGATCGACCGCGGTGTCGGGCGCGTCGTCATCGGCACCCTGGCGGTGCGCAACCCGATCATGGTCAAGCGCGCCGCGACACGGCATCCCGACCAGATCGTGCTGGCGGTGGATGTCTGGCAGGGCAAGGTGATGGCCGATGGCTGGCGCCATGCCTCGACCTTCGACCCGGACGAGTTCATCCAGGCCTTTGCCGACACGCCGCTGGCCGCGATCCTGGTGACGGATATCGACTGCGATGTTGCCGATACCGACAGGTCTCTGGCGCTGATCTCGGGCCTTGCCGAGAAATCCCGCACGCCGGTGATCGCCAGCGGTATCGTCCGGTCGCTGGATGACGTGGCGCGCCTGAAATACGTGCGTAATGTGGCCGGGGCCCTTGTTGGCCGGGCGCTGGTCAAGGGCACCGTCGACCTGGCCGCGGCGCTGGAGATGGCCAGGCAGGCCCCCGAGCCGGTGGCCGAATTCCTCTGAGCCGCTGACGAAGGGCGGAAATCGCCCGCCGCGGCGCGGGCGGCCTTGCCCCTGCGACCGAAGCCTTGGTATCACGGACCGCAACACATGCGGACAGCAAGAGGGGTCGCGACATGCGCCGAGTGGTCGTCACGGGAATGGGAATGGTGTCGCCGCTGGCGTGCGGTGTCGAGGAAACCTGGAGCCGCCTGCTGGCCGGGCAGTCAGGGGCGGGCCCGATCACCAAGTTCGACACCGACGGCTACGGTACCACCTATGCCTGCGAAATCCCTTTCGGCGATGGCATCTGACGGCACCTTCAATCCCGACGACTGGATGGAACCGAAGGACCAGCGCAAGGTCGACGATTTCATCCTTTACGGCATTGCGGCGGCAGAGCAGGCGGTGAAGGACGCCGGCTGGCAGCCGGAGGACGAGGAAGAGCCGGCTGCGCACCGGCGTGATGATCGGGTCTGGCATCGGCGGGCTGACCTCGATCCAAGATACTTCGATCCTGCTCAAGGAGCGCGGGCCCGCGGCGGGTGTCGCCATTCTTTATTCCCGGCGCGCTGATCAATCTGGTATGCGGCCAGGTGTCGATCCGCTATGGTTTCAAGGGTCCGAACCACGCCGTCGTGACGGCCTGTTCGACGGGCGCGCACGCCATCGGCGACGCGGCGCGGCTGATCCAATGTGGGCGATGCGGATGTGATGATTGCGGGCGGCACCGAAAGCCCGATCTGCGAGATCGGGATTGCCGGGTTTAACGCCTGCAAGGCGCTGTCGACCAAGTTCGCCGATGATCCCAAGCGGGCCAGCCGCCCCTATGACGCCGACCGCGACGGGTTCGTCATGGGCGAGGGCGCGGGCGTTGTCGTGCTGGAGGAATACGAACATGCCAAGGCGCGCGGCGCCAAGATCTATGCCGAGGTTCTGGGCTACGGCCTGTCGGGCGATGCCTATCACATCACCGCCCCGTCCGAGACCGGTGACGGCGCATTCCGGTCGATGTCGGCGGCGCTGAAGCGCGCAGGCTTGGAGCCGTCGGCGATTGATTACATCAACGCGCATGGCACGTCGACGCATGGCCGATAGCATCGAGCTGGGCGCGGTCGAGCGGCTGATGGGCGATGCGGCGCAGGGGGCGACGATGTCGTCGACCAAGTCGGCCACCGGGCATCTGTTGGGCGCGGCGGGCGCGATCGAGGCGATCTTCTCGATCCTGGCGATCCGCGACCAGGTCGCGCCGCCGACGATCAACCTGGACAATCCGGCGGTCGAAACGACGCTGGACCTGGCCCCGCTGACAAAGCGCGAGCGCAAGGTGAACGTGGCGCTGTCGAATTCGTTCGGCTTTGGCGGCACCAATGCAAGCCTGGTTCTGGGCAAGGTCGACGCCTGATGTGGCGCAGCATCGCGTCGAATTTCCTGACGCTGTTCATCGTGATCCTGGTCGCGGTGGGCGGGGTGATCGGCTGGGGCCAAAGCCAGTATGTCGGAGAAGGGCCGCTGGAGGCGCCGATCTGCCTGCGGGTCGACGTCGGGGTCGAACATGACCGAGGTCAGCGCCGAACTGGCCGAGCGCGGCGCGGTCACCAATCCGCGCATCATGCGGATGGGCGCGGATTATTCCGACAAGTCGCAGCTGTTGAAGGCGGGAAGCTTCCTGGTGCCGGAAGGCGCCTCGATGCAGGAGATCGTCGATATCGTCACGCGTGGCGGGCAAAGCACCTGCGGCACCGAGATCGTCTACCGGATCGGGATCAATTCCTTCCAGGCGTCAGGTGCGGGAGCTGGACCCCGACACCAACCGCTATGTCGAGATCGCGGAGTTCGATCCGACGGCCGAGGACGTCGCCATTCCGCCGGTCTATACCGAGGTGCGCGGCCAGGCCGACACCCGCTATCGCATCGCGATGGCCGAGGGCGTGACAAGCTGGCAGGTGATCGAGGCGCTGAAGGCGATGGACCTGATGACCGGCGAGATCGCGGAAGTGCCGCCCGAAGGCTATCTGGCGCCCGACAGTTACGAGGTGCAGGTGGGCGACGATCGGCAGCGAATCTGCTGTCCCGGATGCAGGCGCGGCAGACCGAACGGTTGGAGACTGCCTGGCAGGAACGCGATCGAGGGCCTGCCGTTCGATACGCCGGAGGAGGCACTGATCCTGGCCTCTATCGTCGAGAAAGAGACCGGCATGCCGGAAGAGCGGGGGCAGGTCGCCTCGGTCTTCATCAACCGGCTGGTTCTGGACATGCGGTTGCAGACCGACCCGACCGTGATCTACGGCATCACCAACGGGCGCGGCGTGTTGGGGCGCGGCCTGCGGCAAAGCGAGTTGCGCGGTGCGACGCCCTACAATACCTATGTCATCGACGGACTGCCACCGACGCCGATCGCCAACCCGGGGTTGGCCAGCATCGAGGCGGTGATGAAGCCGGCGCAGACCAGCTATGTGTTCTTCGTGGCTGATGGCACCGGCGGGCACGCCTTTGCCGAAACCCTTGCCGAGCATAACGAAAACGTCGCCAAGTGGCGCGCGATCGAGGCGGAACGCGCCGAGGAGGCGCCGGCGCAGAATTAGGGTTCTGTTAACGTTTGCTCCGTTAAGGCATTGTTAATAATAAACTTCTTGACTTGGCGCACGGTCCGATGTAGAACTTGTGCAAGCTGGAAGAAATGGGCGAGCGACCCGGGGATGACGTCCCCGCGGTCGCTTTTCCGTTTCTCTCGTGCGGAGCAAGCATGAGAGGTTGGCTTTGACGTATGGCATTGATCACTCCCTTTGACGACGCCGAGCCCGACGAGTGTCTGGCAGTGGCCGAAGAACTATTCAAAGACGCCGGGCTGGCCCTGGCACAATTGACCAAGAAAATCAGGCGGCACGAACTGGACGCGGGCCGCGCGGCGAAAGCGGCGCTATCGGACGTGATGGCGGGCTATCAGATGGCGATGAAGGAACGTAATCGTGTTGCAGAAGATCGCAGAAAAGGCAGTGGCGTCGTCGGTAATTACGCCGTCGATTTCGATGCCGCCCGCGATGAGATCGGGCGCCGCCTGGCTTGCCTGCGCGCCGCCGGAGACGGTTGAAACCTTTCTGTCGGGGTTGAGTGAGGGAGCGCTTCTGGCGCTCCCTTATCTGTTCGAGTTCTGGGCACTGGAGCATCAGCTGCCGCCCGAAGGCGACTGGCGCACCTGGGTCATCATGGGCGGGCGCGGTGCGGGCAAGACCCGCGCCGGGGCCGAATGGGTGCGGTCGCAGGTCGAAGGCGCCGCGCCGCTGGACACGGGCCGTGCGCGGCGGGTGGCGCTGGTGGGCGAGACCGTGGAGCAGGTGCGCGAGGTGATGATGTTTGGCGACAGCGGCATCCTGGCCTGTTCGCCGCCCGACCGGCGGCCCGAGTGGCAGGCGACGCGCAAGCGGCTGGTCTGGCCCAACGGGGCCGAGGCGCAGGTCTTTTCGGCGCATGAGCCCGAAGGGTTGCGCGGGCCGCAGTTCGATGCGGCCTGGGTCGATGAACTGGCCAAGTGGAAGAAGGCGCAGCGAGACCTGGGACATGCTGCAGTTTGCCTGCGGCTGGGGGATGCATCCGCAGGCCTGTCGTGACCACGACGCCGCGCAATGTGGGGGTGCTGAAGGATATCCTGGTCGCAGTCGTCCACGGTGGTGACCCATGCGCCGACCGAGGCGAACCGGGCCAATCTGGCGGCGTCGTTTCTGGAGGAGGTGCGGGCGCGCTATGCCGGCACGCGGCTGGGGCGGCAGGAACTGGACGGGTGCTGCTGGAGGATGCGGAGGGCGCGCTTGTGGACCACGGCGCGATCTGGAAGCGTGCCGGGTCGATGCGGCGCCCGAGCTGGACCGGATCGTGGTGGCGGTTGACCCGCCGGTGACGGGGCATGCAGGTCGGATGAATGCGGGATCGTGGTGGTCGGCGCGTGACCGAAGGGGCCGCCGCAGGACTGGCGCGCCTATGTGCTGGAGGATGCCAGCGTCAGCGGCGGCAAGCGCCGACGGCCTGGGCGCGAGGCGGCGATTGCCGCGATGGACCGGCATGGCGGCGGACCGGCTGGTGGCCGAGGTCAATCAGGGCGGCGATCTGGTGGAGAGCGGTGATGCGGCAGGTCGATCCGCTGGTGCCGTACCGGGCGGTGCATGCCGTCGCGCGGCAAGGTGGCGCGGGCCGAGCCGGTGGCGGCGCTTTATGAGCAGGGGCGGGTGCGGCATCTGCGCGGGCTGGGCGCGCTGGAAGACCAGATGTGCCGGATGACGGCGCAGCGGGTTTGAGGGCGCAGGGCGCCCGGACCGGGTGGATGCGCTGGTCTGGGCGCTTGCACGAGCTGATGATCGAGCCGGCCGCAAAATGGCGCAGCCCGACGGTGCGTGCGCTGTGAGTAGACTGTTCCGATCTGCGGTGCAACGTGGTAAAGCGTCGGAGCCTCCGGCGCGGGATATTTCGGAACAAGTGAACCGCGGGTCACGCGGTCCGGTTGTCGGACCGCCACGACGCAGGGCCGGGCGACGAGACAGTATTGAGGAGCAGTCGGCGATGGTGTTTGATTTCTTGAACGGCGCGGCCACGGCGGTCAGACTGTGCCGGAGGCGAAGGCCTCGGCGACCGGGCCGGTGATGGCCTGGCAGGGCGCGGGCCGCGTGGCCTGGAGCCCGCGCGATACGGTGTCGCTGACGCGCACGGGTTTTCGGGCAACCCGGTGGGGTTTCGCGCGGTCAAGCTGATTGCCGAGGCGGCGGCGGCGCTGCCGCTGGTGTTGCAGGATCAGAGCAGCGCTATGACACGCATCCGGTGCTGGCCTGATCGCGCGCCCCAACGCCGGCGCAGGGCCGGGCGGAGCTGTTCGAGGCGCTGTATGGGCAGCTGCTGCTGTCCGGCAACGGCTATCTCGAGGCGGTCGGCGGCCGAGACGGGCGCGCCGCTGGAGCTGCATGTGCTGCGCTCGGACCGGATGAGCCTGGTGCCCGGGCGCGGATGGCTGGCCGGTGGCCTATGAATATACCGTCGGCGGGCGCAAGCACCGCTTTGACGTGAGCGCGACGGGCTTCGCCGATCTGCCATATCAAGAGCTTTCATCCGCAGGACGATCACTACGGGTTTTCGCCGATGCAGGCGGCGGCGACGGCGGTGGATGTGCACAATTCGGCCTCGCGCTGGTCCAAGGCGCTGCTGGACAATGCGGCGCGGCCCGTCGGGGGCGATTGTCTACAAGGGGGCGGACGGGCAGGGCAGCGCTGAGCACGGATCAGTATGACCGGCTGGTGAGCGAGATGGAGAGCCATCATCAGGGCGCGCGCAATGCGGGCCGCCCGATGCTGCTGGAAGGCGGGCTGGATTGGAAACCGATGGGGTTCTCGCCCTCGGACATGGAGTTCCAGAAGACCAAGGAAGCTGCGGCGCGCGAGATTGCGCTGGCCTTCGGGGTGCCGCCGATGCTGCTGGGCATTCCGGGCGACGCGACCTATGCCAATTACCAGGAGGCGAACCGCGCGTTCTACCGCCTGACGGTGCTGCCGCTGGCGACGCGGGTGGCGGCGGCGGTGTCGCATTGGCTGTCGGAGTTCACCGGCGAGGCGGTGGAGCTGAAGCCCGATCTGGATCAGGTGCCGGCGCTGGCGGCGGAGCGCGATGCGCAGTGGGCGCGGGTCAGCGAGGCGGCATTTCCTGACCGATGCCGAAAAGCGCGCGCTGCTGGGGCTGCCGCGCTTGAGGCGGACGATGGTGAGCGTGAGTGCGGTCGCAAGCGCCCCGGATCGCGGCTGAAGCCATGAGCGGGTCGACATGCAGTCGATGGCTGACGGCTGGACCGGATCGAGGCGATGATGGAGCGGCTGGAGCGGCGGCTGTGGCTGACGGTCTACGGCGTGGCGGGTGATCTGGCGCAGGCGTCAACATTGTGACGTGCACCGAGCGGAGAACTGACATGGATCTGGAACACAAGTTTGCCGCTTGACGCGGAGTGCTGTGACCGACGGCACGAGATCGAGGGCTATGCCAGCTGTTCGGCGCTGCGATCAGGGCGGCGACGTGGTCGAGGGGGCCTATGCGGCGCTCGCTGAAAGCGCTGGCAGGCAGGGGCGCCGGGTCAAGATGCTGTGGCAGCACGATCCGGCCCAGCCGATCGGCGTCTGGGACGAGGTGCGCGAGGACGCGCGCGGTCTCTACGTCAAAGGCCGGCTGCTGACCGACGTGGCCAAGGGCCGCGAGGCGGCGGCGCTGATCGCGGCGGGGGCGATCGACGGGCTGTCGATCGGCTATCGCACGGTGCAAGGCCACAGAAGAATGACAAGGGCCAGCGGCTCTTGACGGAACTGGAGCTTTGGGAGGTGTCGCTGGTGACCTTTCCGATGCTGCCCAGTGCGCGGGTCGCGGCCAAGGGCGAGAGCCTCGGACGACGAGCCTTGCGTGAACTGGCGCGGCGCTTTCGAGGATGCGCGCCGCGACGCTGGCCGGCGGCTGACGCCAGCGTCGAACCTCAACCAAACGGGAACACTGGATGAGCAAGACCGAGACGCAAGGCTCGGGCCGGGGAAGATCTGTCTCCGGCTCGCGCCGAGGTGAAGACCGCGATGGCGGGTTTGTCGAGCGATTTCAAGGACTTTCAGGCCGACATTAATGACCAAACTTCAACAACAGGAAGAGCGAATGACCATGCTTGATCGCAAATCATTGACCCGGGCGCGCCCGGCGCTTGCCGCTGCCGCCGAGGTCGAGGCGCCCGCATCAGAAGGCGTTCGAACGCCTATCTGCGCTCCGGCGACGATGACGCCCTGCGCGGGCTGGAGCTGGAAGGCAAGGCGATGTCCACGGCGGTGACTGCCGATGGCGGCTATCTGGTCGATCCGCAGACCGCGGAGACGATCAAGTCGGTGCTGAAATCGACCGCGTCGATCCGGCCGATCGCCAATGTGGTGAATGTCGAGGCGACGTCCTATGACGTGCTGGTCGACCACACCGACGTGGGTGCCGGCTGGGCGACCGAGACCGGCCGCCACCGCCGAGACCGGCACGCCGCAGATCGAGCGCATCACCATTCCGCTGCACGAGCTGTCGGCGCTGCCGAAGGCATCGCAGCGTCTGCTGGACGACAGCGCGTTTGACATCGAAGGCTGGCTGGCCGGCCGCATCGCCGACAAGTTCGCCCGCGCCGAGGCGGCGGCCTTTGTCAACGGTGACGGCGTCGACAAGCCCAAGGGCTTTCTGACCCACCCCACGGTCGACAACGACGTCTGGACCTGGGGCAACCTCGGCTATGTGCCGACCGGTGTCGACGGCGATTTCGCCGCGACCGGCCGATGCGATCGTCGATCTGGTCTATGCGCTGGGCGCGCAGTACCGCGCCAATGCGACCTTCGTGATGAACTCCAAGACCGCCGGCGCGGTGCGCAAGCTGAAGGACACCGATGGCCGCTTCCTGTGGTCCGACGGTCTGGCCGCGGGCGAGCCTGCGCGTCTGATGGGCTATCCGGTGCTGATCGCCGAGGACATGCCCGACATCGCGAGCGGATGCCGATGCGATTGCCTTTGGCGATTTCGCGCGCGGGCTACACCGTCGCCGAGCGCCCCGATCTGCGCGTTCTGCGCGATCCGTTCAGCGCCAAGCCGCATGTGCTGTTCTACGCCACCAAGCGCGTCGGCGGCGACGTGAGCGACTTTGCCGCGATCAAGCTGCTGAAATTCGCGGTCGCGTAAGGCGCATGGCGAACTGGCGGTCGGGTCTGACGGGTCCGGCCGGCTGGGCGCGCGTCACTGCGAGACCTCGCGTTGTCTAGCTGCTCCCCTCCGTCCGAGCAACGCGGGTGGCGCGCGCCCATCCATTGTCACGACCGAGGGGTCCGGAGATTTTCGGAGAAATTCCATGATGTTAGTCGAAGAGACCACAGTGCCGAGCGCGGCGCTGCCGGTGGCGGAGTTCAAGGACCATCTGCGGCTGGGCACCGGGTTTGCCGAGGACGGCGTGCAGGACGCGGTGCTGGAAAGCTTTCTGCGCGCGGCGATGGCGGCGATCGAGGCGCGCACCGGCAAGGTGCTGATCGAGCGCGGAGTTTGTCTGGACGCTGACCGGCTGGCGCGACGCGGCCGCGCAGGCCCTGCCGGTGGCGCCGGTGTCAGTCGGTCGACGCAGGTGACGCTCGTCGACGGCATCGGCGGCCGAGACGGTGGTCGACCCGGCGCGCTACCGGCTGGAGCGGGACAGCCAGCGGCCCGCGGCTGGTGCCGATCGGGCATGCGTCTGCCGGCTGATCCCGGCTGGCGGAGTCGGTCGAGATCGAGTTTCGCCGCCGGGTTCGGCGCCGGCCTGGGGCGATCTGCCCGCCGATCTGGCGCAGGCGGTGCTGCTGCTGGCGGCGCATTACTACGAGTACCGCGAGCGCGGTGACGCGCTGGCGCAGGGCTGCATGCCGTTTGGCGTGAGCGCGCTGATCGAGCGCTATCGCACGGTGCGCATGTTCGGGGAGGGCGCGCGATGAGCGCGCCGCATCTGAACCGCAAGCTGGTGCTGGAGGCGCCCGCAGCGGATGCCGGACGGCGCCGGCGGGCTATACGCGAGAGCCTGGGTGGCGCTGGGCACGCTCTGGGCCGAGGTCAGGCCGCGGACCGGGCGCGAGACGAGCCGGCGAGCTGTCACGCTGTCGCCGGTGACCTACCGGATCACGGTGCGCGCCGCGCCGCGTGGGCGCGCCGTCGCGGCCCGCGGCCGGAGCAGCGGTTTCGCGAGGGCGCGCGGGCTGTTCCGCATCCAGGCGGTGACCGAGACGGACTGCGGCGGCGCGCTATCTGACCTGCTTTGCCGACGAGGAGGTGGTCGACATGAGTTATGGCGTTGCGGCCGCCTTGCAGGCGGCGGTGTATCCAGCGTCTGCAGGCCGACCCGGCGCTGGCGGCGCTGGTGGGCACGGCGATCTACGACGCGCTGCCGTCCGGGACGCGTGCCGCCGCTTATGTGAGCGCTCGGGCCCGAGGAGGTGCGCGACGCGTCGGACAAGACCGGGGCGCGGGGCTGGCATGACTTCACCGTCGTCGGTGGTGACCGATGCGGCCGGGTTTCAGGCGGCCAAGGAGGCGGCGGCGGCGGTGTCGGACGCGCTGATGGACGCCGATCTGATGCTGGCACGCGGGCGGCTGGTGTCGCCTGCAGTTTCCTGCGCGGCGCCGCGGCGCGAAGCGGCGTCGAGGACCGGTGCCGATGCGCGACGCATCGATCTGCGGTTTCGCGCGCGCGGGTGCGAGCGACGACTGAATTCTTCCAACTGCATATTGGAGTGACGGATATGGCTGCCCAGAACGGCAAGGATCTTTTGATCAAGGTGGACATGACCGGCGACGGCCAGTTCGAGACCATGGCGGGGCTGCGCGCCACGCGGATCAGTTTCAACGCCGAAAGCGTGGATGTGACCAGCCTGGAAAGCCAGGGCGGCTGGCGCGAGTTGCTGGGCGGTGCGGGCGTGAAGATCGGCGTCGATCTCCGGCTCGGGCGTGTTCAAGGACGACGACCACGGATGAACGCGCGCGGCAGATCTTCTTTGACGGCGAGACGCCCGATTTTCAGGTGATCATCCCGGATTTCGGCATCGTCGAGGGGCCGTTCCAGGTGACCTCGATCGAATATGCCGGCATCGCACAATGGCGAGGCGACCTACGAGATGTCGATGGCCTCGGCCGGTGCGCTGACCTTCACGGCGCTCTGATCATGGCCAATCCCTGGACGGGAGAGGTGGCGCTGATCATCGACGGCGAGCGCGCATGTGCTGAAGCTGACGCTGGGCGCGCTTGGCCGAGCTGGAGGCGGCGCTTGGCAGGCGGGATCGCTGGTCGAGCTGGTCGAGCGGTTCGAGAGCGGGCCGGTTTTCGACCCGCGATGTGCTGGCGCTGATCGTGGCGGGGCTGCGTGGCGGCGGCTGGCAGGGGCCGGCGGCGGATCTGCTGCCCGCCGAGATCGAGGGCGGGCCGGTGGAGGCGGCGCGGGTGGCCGGCGCAGCTGCTGGCGCGGGCCTTCACGCTGCCGCGAGGGCGGGATGAGCGGGCTTGACTGGCCCGGCGCTGATGCGGGCCGGGCTGCGCGGGCTGGGGCTGAGCCCGACGAGTTCTGGCGCGCTGACGCCCGGCGGAACTGATGCTGATGCTGGGCGCGAAGGCGCGGCGACGCGCCGCTGGCGCGGGCGCGGCTGGACGAGCTGGCGCGGCCTTTCCCGACACGATCGAAGGAGACGGACGATGACGAATGGACGAGATCTGGACGGGCTTGA
This sequence comes from uncultured Alphaproteobacteria bacterium, assembly GCA_963768205.1. Lineage (GTDB taxonomy): Bacteria > Pseudomonadota > Alphaproteobacteria > Rhodobacterales > Rhodobacteraceae > JAHELH01. The sequence continues at coordinate 20,734 of CAVYHB010000008.1, forward strand.
CGACCAGGTCGAGGCGCTGGAGACGACGCTGGGCGGCGCCACGGTCGATGGCGGCGGCGTTTCGACGGCGAATTGCGCGAGATGCATGCGACGATGGCCGACACCGGGCGCGAGGTCGACGATGCTGTCGAGCGGGCATCGGCGCGCGGGCTTGCGCGCGCGCGTTCGACGGGGTGGTCTTTGACGGGATGAAGCTGTCGGATGCGCTGCAGGAGCGTGGCCAAGTCGATGGTCGACGCGGCCTACAACGCGGCGATGCAGCCGGTGACCAGCCACTTCGGCGGGCTGCTTGCCGGCGGGGATCGAGAGCGTTGATGCAGGGGCTGATGCCGTTTCGAGAAGGGTGGCGCGTTCACGCCAGGGCCGGGTGATGCCCTTTGCCAAGGGCGGTGTCGTGTCAGCGGGCCGACGACGTTCCCGATGCGCGGCGGCATCGGGTCTGATGGGCGAGGCGGGGCCGGAGGCGATCATGCCGCTGGCGCGCGGCGCCGACGGCAAGCTGGGCGTGCGCGGCGCGGGCGGCGGCGCGGCCGGTGAACGTGGTGATGAACATCACGACGCCGGATGTCGAGGGCTTCCGGCGCAGCCAGAGCCAGATCGCGGCGCAGATGGGCCGCGCTCTGGCGCGCGGACAGCGCAACCGGTGAGGAGGGGATCGATGAGTTTTCACGAGGTGAGATTTCCGGCCAACCTGAGCTTTGGCTCGGTCGGCGGGCCGGAGCGGCGCACCGAGATCGTGACGCTGGCCAACGGGTTCGAGGAGCGCAACACGCCCTGGGCGCATTCGCGCCGTCGCTATGACGCGGGCGTGGCGATGCGGTCGCTGGATGATGTCGAGACGCTGATCGCGTTTTTCGAGGCGCGGCAGGGGCAGCTTTTACGGGTTTCGCTGGAAGGACTGGTCGGATTTCAAATCCTGTGCCGCATCGCGCGCGCCAGCGTTCGAGGACCAGGTGATCGGGATCGGCGACGGGATGACGTCGGAGTTTCCAGCTGACCAAGACCTATCAGCTCGGGCGCACGATGCTACGTGCGTCCGATCACCAAGCCGGTGCTCGGCACGGTGCGTGTCGGCATCCAGCGCGACGCGCTGGTCGAGGACGGTGCATTATCACGGTCGATCTACGACGACCGGCGTCGTGACCTTCGTGACGCCGCCCGACGAGGGCGTCGAGGTCTACGCGGGGTTCGAGTTCGACGTGCCGGTTCGGTTCGACACCGACCGGATCCAGACCTCGGTGGCAAGCTTTCAGGCGGGCGACGTGCCCAACGTACCGGTGGTCGAGGTGCGGGTCTGATGCCGGTCGAAGCGCTGGAGGCGCATCTGGAGACCGGCGTTACGACGTTGTGCCGGTGCTTGGGCGGTGACGCGGCGCGGACGGCGAGGCTTATGGGTTCACCGATCACGACCGCGACCTGGCTTCGACGGGCATCATGTTTCGCGCCGACACCGGTCTGACGGCGCAGGCCATTGCAGCAGACCACAGGCCTGTCGGTGGACAATACCGAGGCCATGGGCGCGCTGAGCGATGCCGGCGCTGCACCGAGGCGGATATCCAGGCCGGGCGGTTTGACGGGGCTGAGGTGCGGGCCTGGCTGGTGAACTGGGCCGCGCCAGACAGCGCGTGCTGCAGTTTCGCGGCACGCTGGGCGAGATCAGGCGCGCCGACGGGGCCTTCACGGCCGAGTTGCGCGGGCTGACCGAGGCGCTGAACCAGCCGGTCAGGGCGGGTTTACCAGGGCCCGTGCTCGGCGGTTCTGGGCGATGCGGCGTGCCGGATTGAACCTGGCCACGCCAGGATATTTCGCCGAGCCGGTCGTGGAGATCGTGCGCGGACGGCAAGTTCTTCGAGTTTGCCGCCCTCGAGCGGGTTCGACGACCGCTGGTTCGAACGCGGGCGGTTGCAGGTTCTGACGGTGAAGCCAAGGGGCTGATCGGGCTGGTCAAGAATGACCGGCTGACCGGCGACGGCCGGGTGCATCGAGCTGTGGGAAGTCGCTGCGCGGCCGAAGTGGTAACCGGCGATCTGATCCGGGTCGAGGCGGGCTGTGACAAGCGGTTGGAGACCTGCCGGTTCAAATTCAACAACATTCTGAACTTTCAGGGATTTCCGCATATCCCCGGCGAAGACTGGCTGATGAGCTATCCCTCCGAGGGGCAGCCGCATGACGGCGGAAGCCTGTTCAGATGAGCGATCTGGCGGTGCAGGTGGTGGCAGAGGCGCGCGACTGGATCGGAACGCCTTACGTGCACCAGGCTTCGGCGCAAAGGCGCGGGCACCGACTGTCTGGGTCTGCTGCGCGGGGTGTGGCGCGCGATTTACGGGGCCGAGCCCGAAGCGGCGCCCGCCTATTCGGCGGACTGGTCCGAGGCCGCAGGGCGACGAGCGGTTGTGGCAGGCCGCGCGGCGGCATCTGGATGCCAAAGCCGACGACGCGGATCGCGTCCGGCGACGTGCTGCTGTTCCGGATGCGCGACGGCGCGTGTCGCCAAGCATCTGGGGATCGTCGGCGCAAGCCGGTGCGACGCCCACATTTCATCCATGCCTATACCGGGCACGGCGTGATCGAGAGCCCGCTGACGCGCGCCTTGGCGCCGGCGCATCGTGGCGCGTTTTGCATTTCCCGAAGGAGGGCTGACTGGATGGCGACGATTGTACTTTCCGCAGCGGGGGCGGCGGTTGGCGCGTGCCGTCGGGGGCACGGTTCTGGGGCTGTCGACGGCCGTGATCGGGCGCGCGGTCGGGGCGACGCTCGGCCGGGTGATCGACCAGCGACTGATGGGCGCAGGGTGCCGAGACGGTCGAGACCGGCAAGGTGGACCGGTTCCGCCTGACCGGCGCCAGCGAAGGCGACCGCGGTTGCGCAGGTCTATGGCCGGTATGCGGGTTGGCGGGCCAGGTGATCTGGGCGACGCGATTTCAGGAGAAGGTGGTCAGCGGTCAGCGGCGGCGGCAAGGGCGCGCCCAGCCAGCCCGAAGTCACGCGAGTATTCAGCTATTCCGTCAGCCTGGCGGTGGCGCTGTGCGAAGGCGAGATTACCGGGATCGGCCGGGTCTGGGCCGACGGGCAGCCGTAGATCCCGGAGCGATCTGAACATGCGGGTCTATACACGGCACCGACGACCAGATGCCCGATCCGAAGATCGAGGCGGTCGAGGGCGCGGGCGAGGTGCCGGCCTATCGCGGACGGCCTATGTGGTGCTGGAAGATCTGGAGCTGGCGCAATTCGGCAACCGGGTGCCGCAGTTCAGTTTCGAGGTGATGCGGCCCGCGCACGGCGAGTTGCCCGGTCATGCGAGCCGAGCGTCCGACGCGGTACGCGCGGTGGCGCTGATCCCCGGAACCGGGGAATACGCGCTGGCGACGACGCCGGTGCATTACGAGTATGGGCCTGGGGCGAGAGCCGCTCGGCCAACGTCAATACGCCCGGCGGGAAGACCGATTTCGAGACGTCGCTTGAGGCGCGTTGGAGGACGAGCTGCCCAACTGCGGTGCGGCGTCACTGGTGGTGTCGTGGTTCGGCGATGATCTGCGCTGCGGTCGACTGCGCGATTGCAGCCCAAGGTCGAACAGACGGCGCAGGACGGCAAGGACATGCCGTGGCGGGTCGGCGGGGTCGACGCGCGGCGACTGCGCAGGAGATCGCCGCAGGATGCCGGGCGTCCGATCTATGGCGGCACGCCGGCGGACGCGTCGGTGATCGAGGCGATCGCAGGCGCTGAAGGCGCAGGGCAAGGCGGTGATGTTCTATCCGTTCATCCTGATGGAGCAGCTGGCGGGCAACGGCCTGCCCGACCCCTGGACCGGGGCCGACGACCAGCCGGCGCTGCCCTGGCGGGGCCGGATCACGCTTGTCGATCGCGCCCGGGCGCGACGGCAGCCCGGACAGGACGGCGGCAGCCGACAGCGGAAGTGGCGGCGTTCTTTGGGCACTGCGTCCGCTGACGGCGGACTTTCGATGGTCGCTCGGTCGAGCGCGGTCGAACTATTCCGGGGCCCGGCGGAGATGGTCTTATCGGCGGTTCATCCTGCACTACGCGCATCTTTGCGCAGGGCGGGCGGGGTCGATGCGTTCTGCATCGGCTCCGAGATGCGCGGCCTGACGCAGATCCGCGGCGCAGGCGGACAGCTTTCCGGCGGTGGAGGCGCTGCGGGACCTGGCGGCCGATGTGCGCGGCATCCTGGGGCCGGACTGCAAGATCGGCTATGCCGCCGACTGGTCGGAATATTTCGGGTATCAGCCGCAGGACGGCAGTCGGGCGACGTGCTGTTTCCATCTCGATCCGCTCTGGGCCGATCCGAAGATCGATTTCGTCGGGATCGACAACTACATGCCGCTGTCGCGACTGGCGCGACGGGACGATCATGCGGATGCGCGTGGGGGTCGATCTACAATCTCGACTACCTGCGGGCCAATATCGAGGGCGGCGAAGGCTTCGACTGGTACTATGCCTCGAGCGATGCCGACGCGAATGCGCAGATGCGGACGCCGATCACCGATGGGGCGCATGGCGAGCCCTGGGTCTTCCGCTACAAGGATCTGCGCGGCTGGTGGGCGAACGCCGCATCACGAACGGATCGCGGGCGTCCGGCAGCAGGACCCGACGGCCTGGGTGCCGCGGTCGAAGCCGATCTGGTTCACCGAGCTCGGCTGCGCGGCGGTCGACAAGGCAACCAATCAGCCGAACAAGTTCCTCGACCCCAAGTCGTCGGAATCGTCGCTTGCCCAATTACTCGCAACGGGCGGCGTGATGACTTCATCCAGATGCAGTATCTGCGCGCGACGCTGGATTACTGGAGCGATCCCGCCAAGAACCCGGTTTCGGAGGTTTACGGCGCGCCGATGCTGGACATGGCGCGCGCGCATGTCTGGTCCTGGGATGCGCGGCCCTATCCGGAGTTTCCCGGCAATACAGACCTGTGGAGCGATGGCGGGAACTATGCGCAGGGCCACTGGCTGAACGGTCGGGCGTCGAACCGGTCGCTGGCGGGCGTCGTGGCCGAGATTTGCGAGCGCGCCGGGGTGACCGATTACGACGTATCGAAGCTCTATGGGGTGGTGCGCGGTTACGCGATTGGTGCGGCCGAGAGCGGGCGGGCGTCGTTGCAGCCGCTGTTGCTGGCCTACGGCTTCGACGCAATCGAGCGTGACGGGAAGCTGGTATTCCGCAGTCGCGATGGGCGCAGCGGTGCGGTGATCGACACCGAGCGCCTGGCCGTATCCGAAGAGGCCGAAGCCGATCTGACCGTGACGCGCGCGCCGTTGGCGGAAGTCGCCGGGCGGCTGCGGTTGAACTTTATCGAGGCCGACGGCGAATTCGCGACGCGGGCGGAAGAGGCGATCTTTCCCGACGAATCCACGCGCGGCATCGCACAGACGGAAGTGCCGCTGGTGCTGACGCGCACCGAGGCGCGCGGCGTCGTCGAACGCTGGCTTGCCGAGGCCAGGGTGGCGCGGGACACGGCAAAATTCGCGCTGCCATTGTCACGGCTGTCGGTGCGCGCGGGGGACGTGGTCAGCTTGCCCGACGAGGGCGGCATGGCCGACTACCGGGTCGACCGGGTCGAGCAATCGAGCTTTCAGATGCTGGAGGCGGTGAGGGTGGAGCCCGAGATCTACATACCGTCGGATGCGGTGGAGGTGGCGGTCAGGGCGCGGTCCTTCGTGGCGCCGGTCCCGGTCTACCCGGTCTTCCTGGATCTGCCATTATTGCGCGGCGACGAGGTGCCGCATGCGCCGCACATCGCCGCCTCGGCGCGGCCCTGGCCAGGATCGGTGGCGGTCTTCGGCTCGGCCATGGACGACGGATACGACCTAAATCGGATCCTTTCGGCTCCGTCGAGCATCGGCCAGACGCTGACGCCGCTGTTCGCGGCAAATGCTGGGCTACTGGATCGGGGCACGCCGCTTAGGGTCAGGCTGGTCTCAGGCACCCTGGCCTCGGCCAGCCTGGCCGAAGTGCTGAACGGGGCAAATGCACTGGCCATCGGGGATGGCAGTTCCGGCAACTGGGAAGTGATCCAGTTCACGCAGGCCGTCCTTGTCGGCCAGAATACCTATGACCTGTCCGGTCGTTTGCGCGGTCAGGCGGGAACCGACGGAATCATGCCCGATGCATGGCCAGAAGGCAGCACGGTCGTGGTTCTGAACGGTGCGGCGCAGCAGATCGACCTGGCGCTGTCGGCGCGCGGTCTGGCGCGGCACTACCGGATTGGCCCGGCGCAGCGCGGGTACGATGATCCGTCCTACGTGCACCGGGTCGAGGCCTTCGACGGGATCGGCTTGCGGCCTTATGCACCAGTTCACCTGAAAGCACGGCTGGCGGCAGGCGGCGACCTGGAGGTGGGGTGGATCAGGCGCACCCGGACCGACGGGGACAGCTGGCAGTCGGTCGAGGTGCCGCTGGGAGAGGATACCGAAACCTACCAGGTGCGGGTTCTTGCGGACGATGCGCTGGTTCGCGAGACGACGGTGACGGCCCCCTCATGGGTCTATCCGCAGGCGGCGCGGTCTGCCGACGGTTTGACGGGAAGTTACGACATTGCGGTGGCCCAGCTGTCCGACAGGTTCGGGCCGGGGCCTTTCAGAAGGATGACGATAGATGAGTGAGACGGCACAGCTTGGCCTGCCCCTGGTGCAACCCGCGCAGGCGCAGAAACATGTCACGGTGAACGAGGCCTTCGCGCGTCTCGACGGGCTGACGCAGTTGGTCCTTGCTTCGATCAACGTCAGTACGCCGCCCATCGGGATCGCCGATGGCGTATCCTACGGTGTGCCTGTGGGCGCGGTGAACGAGTGGGCGGGGGAGGATGGCAAGATCGCGATCGCCTCGAACGGCGGCTGGGTCTTCGCTGCGCCGCAGATCGGCTGGCGGGCCTGGATCGCCGATGCCGGTCGGGCTGCCTTGTACAATGGCGAGGCTTGGGTGGGCTCGGCGTTGGCGCTGTCGCCGTCGGGGGCGGCGTCGAAGTTCGAGGTGGTCGAGTTCGATCACGTATTCGGCGCCGAGGCAGTGTCCACCACGCAAGTCGAGATCCCGAAATATGCCATGGTCTTCGCCGTGACCGGTCGGGTGAAGACGGCGATCACCGGCACACTGAGCAGCTTCGACATAGGTGTCGCCAGTTCCACCAACCGCTACGGCGGCGGGCTGGGCCTGGCGCAGGGATCATGGCTGGTGGGGATCACCGGGCAACCGGTGACCTATTACGACGACGAGCCCTTGGTGATCACGGCCAATGGTGGCGATTTCGCGGACGGTGAATTGCGGCTGGCGCTGCACTATTACCTGCCGACGCCGCCGTCGATCTGAGCCATGCGTCCGGTGATGCATGGCGATGTCGTCGCCGCCGCGCGGGTGCTGGTCGCGGAACCGTGCGCGCGGCGGCACGCCGTTCTGGGGCGGCTGTTGCAGGAGGCGGGCTGGGCGGATGCCTACCGGCGCGACAGCGGGCGCGTGCATCCGATGTGGGGGGACGGCAGCCTGATGACGGCGGCCTTGTTGCGAAGGCCAGGACGTGAACCGGGGCTGAGCGACACGGATTACTGCGGCTGCCTGGCGATGGTGCTGGAAACCCTGGTGACGGTGCGAAGCTAACTGCCCGAGGCGCAGCTTATGCAGGTCGGAACGGTGGGGTCGAGGTCGAGGCGCCTGGCCGCGATCTCTTCGCCGCATTGCACGCAATAGCCGAAGTCATCGTCGTCGATGCGGGACAGGGCGGTGATCAGCTTTTGCCGCAACTGCGCCCGGCGCGCGCTGGTGGCCTTGGCCATGGCCTGTTGTTGCAGGGCATCCATGCGACTGAGGCGGCCCACCGACTGCTGGTCGAGCGTCACGGTCTTCTGGCCGTCGCGGCCAAGGTCGTCCTCGGCCAACAGCGCTTGAAGCTGGGCCTCGAGCTTGTGACGATACGCGGTTATCTGCTTGGCATCCATTCCGGAAATCCCGAAGGCACCTCTATTGCACTTGGCGCATTACGCCTATCTGTTGTAAGTGAGGCCAGCTTATGAGGAAAGTCCGATGGCAGAAACCCGTGCAAAACTTGCGCAGATCGACCCGGTCTGGAGCAGGATCAAGTCCGAGGCTTCCGACGCGGTGGCCAAGGAGCCGTTGCTGGGCGGGCTGATCCATTCCAGCATCCTGCATCATCCGACGCTGGAGCGCGCGCTGTCCTACAGAACGTCGCTGAAGCTTGCCTCTGGCGAGATGTCGGAGCAGATCCTGCGCGAGATCGCCGAGGAGGCCTATGGCAGCGATGCCTGGCTGGGCGAGGCGGCCCGGGCCGACCTGGTGGCGGTATACGAGCGCGATCCGGCGTGCCATCGGCTGTTGCAGCCGCTGCTGTACTTCAAGGGGTTCCAGGCGGTGCAGGCCTATCGCATCGGCCACTGGCTGTGGAGCCAGGGCCGGGCGGACATGGCGTATTTCTTCCAGATGCGCGTCAGCGAAGTTTTCGGAGTCGACATCCACCCGGCGGCCAGGATCGGCAAAGGGATCATGATCGACCATGCCCATTCCATCGTGATCGGCGAGACGGCGCGGGTGGGCGACAACGTCTCGATGCTGCACTCGGTCACCTTGGGCGGTACCGGCAAGGAAGACGACATCCGGCATCCGAACATCGAATGCGGCGTTCTGATCGGAGCGGGTGCCAAGGTTCTGGGCAACATCACCGTAGGACAGTGCAGCCGGATTGCCGCGGGGTCGGTGGTGCTGGAGGACGTGCCGCCGATGAAAACCGTGGCGGGTGTGCCGTCGCGCATCGTCGGCGAGGCGGGGTGCGAACAGCCCTCGGTGATGATGGACCAGTTGTTCGAAGACGGCTGAACCGCATCCCGAATGAGCGCCCCGGCGGGGCGCGCGCTATGTCCAAGGGGCTGTCCGCCCCGTCTTTGTCGGATCTGCGAATCCGCAAAGCCTCCCCCGAAGGTATTTCCGGCAAGATGGCGGCGGGAGCCGTAAGCGCGTCAGGCGAGCATGGCCATGGGGCTTTCTAGGTTGTCTTTGATCGCCGAAAGTAGATCGGCGCCGAGCGCGCCGTCGATGACGCGGTGATCGACGCTCAGGGTCATCGACAGGACGGTGGCCGCGGCCAGCGTTCCATCCTCTTCGACGACCGGCTTTCTGACACCGGCGCCCACTGCAAGGATCGCCCCGTGCGGCGGGTTGATCACGGCGTCGAAGCTGTCGATGCCGTACATGCCGAGGTTGGAGATCGCGAAGCTGCCGCCCTGGTATTCCTGCGGCGCGAGTTTGCGGTCGCGGGCGCGGTCGGCGAGGTCCTTCATTTCCTGCGATAATTGCGTCAGGGTCTTTGTGTCGGCGTCCTTCAGGACCGGTGTGAAAAGCCCGCCCTCAATCGCGACGGCGACCGCCACGTCCGAAGGCTTCAACTGCACGATACGATCACCGGCCCAGATGGCGTTGGCGGCAGGCACCTGCTGCAGGGCAAGGGCGCAGGCCTTGATGATGAAGTCGTTGACCGAGAGCTTGATGTCGCGGCTGGCAAGTTGCCGGTTCAGCTCGGCCCGGAAATCGAGCAGCGCGTCGAGCCGGATTTCGCGCCGAAGATAGAAATGCGGAATGGTCTGCTTGGCCTGCGTGAGGCGGGCCGCGATGATCTTTCGCATCCCGTCGAGGGGGATTTCGGTGTAGTCGCGGCCCTCGTAGGCTTTCAGAAGATCGGTACTTGTCGCGGTTGCGGGCAGTGGCGACGGCACGCTTCCCCCGACCGTCCCAGGCCGGGCAATCATGTCCTCGACATCGGATTTGACGATGCGACCGTGCGGGCCGGTGCCGTTGATGCCGGCCAGGTCCAGCCCCTTGTCGGCGGCGATGCGGCGCGCGAGGGGCGAGGCGAAGATGCGGTTGCCCTTGGGCTCCGGTTTCGGCTTTTTCTTGGGCTCGGGAGACGTTGAGGGTTCGTCGCGTGGTGCCTTATCCTTGGGAGATGCCGGTTTATCCGCATCCGAATCCGCGTCCACGATGTCGGCGGTGCTTTCACCGTCATCCAGCAGCACGGCAATCGGCGTGTTGACCTTGATCGCCTCGGTGCCATCGGCCACCAGCAGCTTGCCGATCACACCCTCGTCCACCGCCTCGAATTCCATCACTGCCTTGTCGGTCTCGATCTCGGCCAGAAGATCGCCAGCGTTGACCGTGTCGCCCTCCTTGACCAGCCACTTGGAAAGCGTGCCTTCCTCCATCGTCGGGCTGAGCGCGGGCATGAGCAGTTCGGTGGGCATGTCAGCTGTCCTGGCTCAATGTGATCTGGTCGAACGGCGGCTTCGGCCGGCGGTCGCCGCGCGCAAGCTGGGCGATGGCCGTTTCGATCCTGTCCTTGTGTTCCGCCATCCAGACATAGGCGTCCTGGTGCGACGGGCGGGCGCCGACCAGGCGCAGGTCCGCGGCCAGCCGCTCTGGCACCAGCGCCGTGACCTGGCGACCGTCGACCAAGTGGACGACGCGGTAGCATTCGGTGGCCGGATCGCGGCCTTTCACTTCCATGGTACGCCTCAGCGGTAGGTCACTTGTTTCACGGCCTCGATCACCTCGTCCGTAGTGACGAGCGCCAGTTTCTCCAGATTCGCGGCATAGGGCATTGGCACGTCCTTGCCGGTGCAGTTGATCACCGGCGCGTCGAGCCAGTCGAAAGCCTCGCGCATCAGCACCGCCGAAATGTGGTTGCCGATAGCCCCGACCGGAAAGCCCTCTTCGACCGTCACGCAGCGATTGGTCTTCTTCACGCTCTCGATAATGGCGTCGGTGTCCATCGGGCGCAGGGTGCGCAGGTCGATCACCTCGGCCTCAATGCCGTCTTCGGCAAGTTTGTCAGCGGCTTGCAGGGCGTAGCTCATCCCAATTCCAAAGCTGACGATGGTCACGTCGCCACCCTTGCGCCAGATCCGGGCCTTGCCGAAGGGGACGGTATGATCCTCGGCAACGGGCACTTCGAAGCTGCGGCCATAGAGGATTTCGTTTTCAAGGAAGATCACCGGGTTGGGATCGCGGATCGCGGTCTTCAGCAGGCCCTTGGCATCGGCGGCGGAGAAGGGCATCGCGACCTTAAGACCGGGGATCTGGGCGTACCAGGCGGCATAGTCCTGGCTGTGCTGGGCACCGACCCGGGCGGCGGCACCGTTGGGGCCGCGAAACACGATGGGACAGCCCATCTGGCCGCCGGACATGTAAAGCGTCTTGGCCGCGGAGTTGACGATCTGATCCATCGCCTGCATGGCGAAATTGAAGGTCATGAATTCGACGATTGGCCGCAGGCCGCCGAAGGCCGCGCCCACGCCGAGGCCGGCAAAGCCGTGTTCGGTGATCGGCGTATCGACGACGCGCTTCGCGCCGAATTCGTCGAGCAATCCTTGCGTGATCTTGTAGGCGCCCTGGTATTCGGCAACTTCCTCTCCCATCACGAAAACGCGGTCGTCGCGGCGCATCTCTTCGGCCATGGCATCGCGCAGGGCCTCGCGCACTGTCATGGTCCGGGTTTCGGTATCGCCGGCGGACTCAGGTTCCGTGACCGGCGGCGCGGCCTTGGCGGGGGCAGGGGCTTCGGCAGATTTCGGCGGCGCCTTTTTCGGGGCGGGTGCTGCGGACGGCGCGGCATCGTTGCCGTCACCGACCAGCGTGGCGATGGGCGTGTTCACCTTGATGTTGCCGCTGCCCTCGGGCACCAGCAGTTTGCCGATCACACCCTCGTCCACCGCCTCGAATTCCATCACCGCCTTGTCGGTTTCGATCTCGGCAAGGATGTCGCCCGCGGCAACCTCGTCGCCCTCTTTCACCAGCCATTTCGCCAGTGTTCCCTCTTCCATCGTTGGGCTGAGCGCGGGCATGAGAATTTCATTCGCCATGTCAGTCGCTTGCCTCGGGCGTGATGAAACCCACGACATTGCCCTCACCGTCATCGACATAAGCGCAGCGGCCGATGCCGGGATAGTCGGCGGGCGGCAGCGCCTCGGCACCGCCATTTTCGAGCGCCCATGCATAGGACGCGTCGACGTCCTTGATCTCGAATGTCAACGTTGCGCCGCGGATCGGCGATCCGGGCGTGGGCGCGGCACCGATCCGTTTCATCATGCCGCCGCTCAGGGCCGCGTCCGGGCTGATACCCGCGCCGGTGATGAGGTGATATTCCATGTCCTCGCCGCCCGGCATCGGATCGAAGCTCCAGCCAAAAAGCCCGCCATAAAACGCCCGGGCACGGGCGCTGTCGGCCACATGAATCTCGAAATGCGCGGTTCCCATCACGCCACCTCCTGCGACACGCCGTCGGCATAGATATCGGTATAGAGCTCGGCCTCGTCCGGTTCCGGGCTTTCGCGCGCGAACTCCGCCGCCTCGTTGACGATTGCCTTGATCTCCTTGTCGATGGCCTTCAGTTCATCTTCAGTGGCGTGCTTGCCGGTCAGCAGCAAGCCGCGCACGTTCTCGATCGGGTCGCGTTCCTCGCGCATCTTCTTGACCTCTTCGCGGGTGCGATACTTGGCGGGATCGGACATCGAATGGCCGCGATAGCGGTAGGTCTTGACCTCCAGGATGTAGGGGCCGTTGCCGGCGCGACAGTGCGCCACCGCCTTGGCGCCCGCGGCCCGCACCGCCAGCACGTCCATGCCGTCGACCTCTTCGCCCTCGATGCCGAATGCCATGCCGCGCTCCCAGAAATCCTTCGACTTGGTGGCGCGCTTGACCGAAGTGCCCATGGCATAGCCGTTGTTCTCGATCACGTAGATCACCGGCAGATCCCACAGTTCGGCCATGTTGTAGGCCTCGTGCACCTGGCCCTGGTTGGCCGCGCCGTCCCCGAAATAGGTGAAAGTTACCCGATCATTGCCCGTGTACTTGTCGGCAAACGCTAGCCCGGTCCCGATCGGCACCTGCGCTGCAACGATCCCGTTTCCGCCGTAAAAGTGTTGCTCCTTGCTGAACATGTGCATCGAGCCGCCCTTGCCCTTGGAATAGCCGTCCGCGCGGCCCGTCAACTCGGCCATCACGCCCTTGGGGTCCATGCCGCAAGCCAGCATGTGGCCGTGATCGCGGTAGCTGGTGATGCGCCTGTCGCCGTCCTCGGCCACCGCTTCAAGACCCACGACGACCGCCTCCTGACCGATATAAAGATGGCAGAACCCGCCGATCAGCCCCATGCCGTAAAGCTGGCCGGCCTTTTCCTCAAAGCGGCGGATGAGCAGCATCTCTCGGTAGAAGTGCAGCAGGTCGTCCTTCGACACGTTCGGCTTGGCAGGTTTCTTCCGGCTGGCCATGTCTGGGTTCCTCCGCCGCGGTGCCACTCGTTCAATGTCAAACTAAGCGCGGGCAGGGGCCAAGGGCAAGCCTAGCGGATGACGACCTCGTCGCCGCGCGCAAGTCCAAGCACATCGCGGGCCTGCTGATCCAGAAGGTCGAGGTCAAGGAAGTCGTCCGACAACCGCCGCGTCTTGTTGCGCAGGCTTTCGACCTCGACGGTCAGCTGCGCCAGGTCGGCGCGCAGGACATCGGCATCGGCCTCGATCTGGATGCGGCGGAACAGGCCGAAGTCGCCCTGCACGCTGGCAAAGGTGAAATAGGTGGCCAGCGAGAACACGATCGCGAAGAAAACGATCACGTCGAAGGCGGGGCGGCTGCGGGGTCTGCTCATCTACGGCCTCTTGTGCCACCTCTTGCGGGTGGATTTGGCGCAAGATGGCACATCTGGGGCGCATTGTGAATCCCGAAACTCAACAAAGACTGCTATGATGTTGCAATTCCTTGCAGAAGGAGGCGTCGATGCCCGAAATGCCGCCGCGCGGCGACCTGCCCACGCACGAGGTGGCGAACCAGCCGCCGCCCGGCGCGTCGCGGTTGTGGCTGGACGACGCGCCATTGCAGGCGGCGGTGACGGCGGCGACGGATCCGGGCCCGGTGATCGCCTTTGCCGAAACGCTAGATGCGCCGGAAATGCGCCAGGCCGGGCACGCGGCGAACCGGCATCCGCCGGAAATGCGGCAATTCGATGCGGGCGGGCGGCGACTGGACGAAGTGGACTTCCACCCCGCCTACCATCGCCTGATGCAGGCCGGGGCCGAGGCAGGCTATGCCGCGATCCCATGGGACGGCACGCCGGGCGGCCATGTCGGCCCATGCCGCGATGGTCTATCTGCTTGGCCAGGTCGAACCGGGCGTCTGCTGCCCGCTGACCATGACCTATGCCGCTGTGCCCGGCGCTGCGCGCCGACCCGGCGCTGGCCGCGCAATGGGTGCCGCGAGCTGACCGCGCGCACCTATGATCCGCGCCTGCTGCCGGTGAGCGAAAAGCGCGCCGCGACGCTGGGCATGGCGATGACCGAAAAACAGGGCGGCTCGGACGTGCGCACCAACACCACGCGCGCCGCGCCCGAGGGTGGTCATTACCGTCTGACCGGTCACAAGTGGTTCTGCTCGGCGCCGATGTCCGACGGTTTCCTGACGCTGGCGCAGGCTCCCGGCGGGCTGACCTGCTTTCTGGTGCCGCGCTGGCTGGACCAGGGGCGCAACGGCATCCACCTGATGCGGCTGAAGGACAAGCTGGGCAATCGCGCCAACGCCAGTGCCGAGATCGAGTATCACGGCGCGTTGGCCCATCGCCTTGGCGAAGAGGGGCGGGGCGTGCGCACGATCATCGAGATGGTGCACCACACCCGGCTCGACACCGCCATGGCCCCCGCCGGACTGATGCGCGCGGCGCTGACCGAGGCGTATCACTGGGTGCAGCCACCGAACCGCGTTCCAGCGCAAGCTGATCGACCAGCCGCTGATGCGGGCGGTGCTGGCCGATCTGACGCTCGACTGTCTGGGCGCGCTGGCGCTGGGGATGCGCGTCGCCCGCGCCTTCGACGGCGGTTGCGAGGACGACCGTGCCTTCGCCCGCATCGCCGTGGCGCTGGCGAAATACCTCAACAACAAGGTCTGCGTGCCGGTCATCTACGAATGCGATGGAGGCGCTGGGTGGCATGGGATATGTCGAGGACACGGGCCTGCCGATGCTCTACCGCGAGGCTCCGCTGAACTCGATCTGGGAAGGGTCGGGGAACGTCATCTGCCTCGACATCCTGCGCAGCCTCGACCGCGAGCCCGGCGCCCGCGACGCAATAGCGGCGGATCTCGATGCCGCGCACGGCGCCGACCGCCGCTTCGACAGGGCACTGGACGATCACCGCGCCCGCTGGAGCGCCCCGGGCGAGCCTGACGCCCGCCTCTTCGCCGAAGAACTGGCCACGCTCCTGACCGCCGCCATCCTGATCCGCACGGCCCCCTCCGGCATCGCCGACGGCTACATCACCGCGCGTCTGCAACCGGGGCGCGGGCGCATCGCGGGCAGCGTCACCGGCCTCGACACCGCCGTCATCCTCGCCACGCTGGCGCCGCCTGGTACTTCTCTTTGAAGATACGCAATTTCCACGCACGAAGATGGCGCCCCGGCCTGCCGCCGGAGCGCCCGTCAGGCAATGTCGTGCGGGCGCAGCCCGCTCATTCGGATCAGTCCTTGCCCTTGTAGATGTCGACCAGCTTGCCCAGCATCGCCAGCGCGTCCTCGCGGTCGCGCTGGAACGAGTTGCGCCCGATGATCGAGCCGTTGCCGCCGCCGTCGCGGATCGCGCGGGCGTCGTCATAGACCGCGTCGGCGCCCTTCTTCGCGCCGCCCGAGAACACGATCAGCCGCCGCCCGTCGAAGGCCGAGCGCACGCATTCGCCACCCGCGCCGCCTGGGTGGCGATGTCGATGCCCTCGGCCTCGAACACCTTCTTGGCCTCGGGCAGCATCAGGTGGTCGGTGCCGAGCTTGACCTTGATGACATGCGCGCCCAGCAGGGCCGCCATATGCGCGGCATAGGCCGCCACGTCGATCGCGGTTTCGCCGTCCTTGGTGACCGCCTCGCCGCGCGGGTAGGACCAGATCACCGTGGCGATGCCGCAGGCGGCGGCCTCGCGGCGCATCTCGACGATCTCTTCCATCATGTCGAGCGCCATGTCCGATCCGGGATAGATGGTGAACCCGATCGCCGCGCAGCCCAGCCGCAGCGCGTCGTCGACCGACGCCGTCACCGCCTGGTTCTTGCCCGCGGTGTCCGACATCAGCGAATTGGCCGAGTTCACCTTCAGGATCGTCGGGATCTGCCCGGCGAAGGTATCGGCCCCGGCCTCCAGCGGGCCCAGCGGCGCGGCATAGGCGTCAGCCCGGCGTCGATCGCCAGCTGGTAGTGGTAATGCGGGTCATAGGCCGGCGGGTTCGGCGCGAACGACCGGGCCGGACCATGCTCGAAGCCCTGGTCGACCGGCAGGATGATCATCTTGCCGGTGCCGCCCAGCTTGCCCGTGCATCAGCATCTGGCACAGCTTGCCCTTCACGCCGGGGGTTTCGCCCTCGTAGTTGGCGAGGATTTTCTTGACGATACCGGTGGCCTTCATGCGTTTGTCCTTTCAGAGGGTGCAAGTGTTGCCCCATCCTCTAAGACCAAACGCCGAGAAGGCCAATCATGATCGCGCTAACGCGGGCGGTTTGACGCGTCAGCGGGTGAACCGCCCCGGCAGGTCCTGGCCCAGCCAGGCCTCGACCGCCAGTTCGCTGGCGCGTTTTTCGGCAGGAGCCCAGGCTTCCCGTGCATCCTCGCCCGCCAGCCGCACATGCTCGTCGATATCGCCCAGCATATCGCCCGATTCGGCGTCCCCCAGCGCCTTGCCCAGCATCGCCCACATCGCGGCGATGGCATAGGATCGCGCCTGGCCGCGGCCCGATAGCCGCATCGCGGCCTGTTCGCGCAGGTTCGAGATCGACGACAGCGCGTCGACCGGATGGGTGTCGCCGCCCGACACCGCCTCCTGCAATCGCAGCACGGTGGCGAAATCAAGCTTGGTTTCCAGCCGGTCCAGCCGCGCGGTGGCCCCGGCCTCGTCGCCGCGTCCCGCCAGCAGCGCCCATTGATAGGCGTCCTCGGGCGCGGGCACCTCCAGGGCGGCGCTCAGCGCCAGCGCCGCACCGGCGTCACCCGCCTTGGCCAGCGGGCCGAGCAGTTCGAACCCGGCCTGCAGGTCGCGCGGCGCGCCCACGCCCGAGACCAGCGCCAGCCCCGCGCGGCGCCTGTCGGCCTCGGCCATCGCGGCAGCCTCCGCGCCCAGCGCCTGTTTCAGCAGGCTGGTCGGCAGCACCTCCAGCACCGCGGACGAAGCCCGCGCCAGTTTCGGCTGCAGAGTGTCGAAGGCTTCGACCGGGCTGCGCTCCATCGCCTCGAAGTCGAGATAGGTGTCCGAGGTCAGGTCGGTCTCCAGCACAAGCGTGTCGGGGTCTGCCAGGAATTTCGGCCAGGTTTCGACGACCGAGGCGATGAACGCCTTCTGGCTGTCGCTCAGCGGCGCGTCGCCGTTCATGTCCGAGAAAACGCTGCCGATCGCGCCCTCGACATAAAGCGTCCCGCCCGCCGGGTCGGTCATCGGCGGCGGCAACTGGTCCTTCAGGGCGTCCCAGACGCCGCGGTTCTCGACCGTCAGGCGGGCGTTCTTGAGAAACACCACCGGGTCCGGCTCTTCCATGTCCTGGCGGCCATCGACCCAGATATAGGCGAACTCGGCGGTCAGATCGACTGCGGCGGCATTCTCGACCACGCCGAAGACCCGGGCCACGGCGTCCGAACCGGGCACGCCGTATTCCAGGTCGACCGTCAGGCGCGGGATGTCCAGCGTTTCGATCCCCGCCATGCCAAGGGCCTGCTGGCCATCGGGCGGCAGGCAGGCAAGCGGCGCCGTGGCCCCCGAAACCAGCGCCTTCATCCGCAACCGGTCGATCTGGTCCAGCGAGCCCGAGCGCAGCGTCAACCGTTCGATCGCGACGACGCAGTCGCCGTCCTGGTCCCAGGGCGGCAGCGGCCACATCTTCACATCCGTCAGCGTCACCCGCCCGGTCATCAGGTCAACCGACATGTCGCCGTATTTCACATCCATCTGCGTGCGCAGCGACATGATGCCGAACTGGACCATTTGCTGGACCAGCCTGTTGGGCGAGATCAGGTCAAGCCAGGACAGCCGGTCCTGGGCCATGACCTGGCCGGGGATGAACGACAAAAGGGCGGCGGACAGCAGCAGGCGGCGCATCGGAATACCTCGTTTCAAGGACACAATTCTATGCGCCGATCAGACGATGAAACCGGGGTTGAATCAACCCTCCAGCACGGCAACCCCGGGTAGGGTCTTGCCTTCCATCCACTCCAGGAACGCGCCGCCCGCGGTGGAGATGTAGGTAAAACCGTTCGGCCACGCCGGCCTGGTTCAGCGCCGCCACCGTGTCGCCGCCGCCGGCGACCGACACCAGCCCGCCCGCATCCGTCAGCCGCGCCGCCTCGTGCGCGGCGGCCATGGTGGCGGTGTCGAACGGCGGGATCTCGAAGGCGCCCAGCGGGCCGTTCCAGATCAGGGTCTGCGAATTGCCCATCGCCTGCGCGATCGCCTCGACCGTCTGCGGGCCGGCATCGAGGATCATCGCGTCCGCCGGGCAGGCGGCGACATCCAGCGTTTCCGCCGCGGCCCCGGCCTTGAATTC
The DNA here is from genome assembly GCA_963768205.1 of uncultured Alphaproteobacteria bacterium. GTDB lineage: Bacteria > Pseudomonadota > Alphaproteobacteria > Rhodobacterales > Rhodobacteraceae > JAHELH01. The sequence goes on from CAVYHB010000008.1 coordinate 39,287, forward strand.
GCCCGCAACCACGATATCGACGGGCAGGATGATCTTGCAGCCCGCCGTCTCGGCCTTGGCCATGATCTCGCGCGCGGTGTCGGCCATGTCGTGCTCGGCCAGCGATTTGCCGACTTCGACGCCCTGCGCGGCAAGGAAGGTGTTGGCCATGCCGCCGCCGATCACCAGGTAGTCGACGCGATCCACCAGGTTGCCCAGAAGGTCCAGCTTGGTCGAAACCTTGGCGCCGCCGACAATGGCGATCAGCGGACGCGCCGGATTGCCCAGCGCCGCGTCGAGCGCCTTCAACTCGGCCTGCATCAACCGTCCGGCACAGGCGGGCAGCAGCCGCGCCAGCGCTTCGGTCGAGGCATGGGCCCGGTGCGCGGCGGAAAACGCGTCGTTGCAATAGACTTCGCCCAGAGCGGCAAGCGAGGCGGCGAACAGCCCGTCGTTGGCTTCTTCGCCGGGGTGGAAGCGGGTGTTCTCCAGCAGCAGCACCTCGCCGTCGCCCAGCTTCGATACCGCGATCTTCGCCGGGCCGCCGATGCAATCCTCGGCGAATTGAACGGGCACGCCCAGCGCCTCTCCCAGGGCGGGCACCAGTTGCCGCAGCGACATCTCTTCGACGCGATTGCCCTTGGGCCGTCCGAAATGCGCCATCAGCACCGGCTTGCCGCCCGCCGCGAGGATGTCCTTGACAGTGGGCACGATGCGTTCGATCCGGGTGGCATCGGTCACCACGCCATTCTCGACCGGCACGTTGATGTCGACACGGGTCAGCACGACCTTGCCTGCCAGGTTCATGTCGTCGAGGGTTTTCCAGCTCATGGCGATGCTCCTGCGGTGCGCGCGTTTCCCGGCGCGTCAACGCCTGGGGCGGGCAAACTGTTTCCCGTCGCTTATCCCTTTTACTTCCGCCGTGCCACGCCTAGATTGCTGCGAAATGTGAAAAGGAGACCAAGCATGGCCGAGGCTCAACGATCCCGAGAACACCATCCTGATCGAGCTGCAAGGCGGCACCGTCGACGATCGAACTGCTGCCCGACGTGGCACCGAAGCATTGCGAGCGGATGAAGGAACTGGCCCGCGCCGGGGCCTATGACAACGTGGTCTTCCACCGCGTCATCGACGGTTTCATGGCGCAGACCGGCGATGTGGCCAACGGCAATTCCGAGAAGGATTTCGACCTGCGGCGCGCCGGCACCGGTGGCTCGGACAAGCCCGACCTGCCGGCCGAGTTTTCCAAGCTGCCGCATGCCCGCGGCTCCATCGGGGCTGCGCGGTCCTCGAACCCGAATTCGGCCAATTCGCAGTTCTTCATCAATTTCAAGGACAACGACTTTCTGAACGGGCAATACACCGTCTACGGCCAGGTGGTGAAGGGAATGGAACATGTCGACGCCATCACCCGTGGCGAGCCGCCCGCCAAGCCCGACCGGATGATCAGCGTCAAGGTGGCCGCCGATGCGTAATTTGCTTCTTGCCCTCTGCGTCGCAGGCGCACCGGCCTTCGCCACCGGTCTCGAGATCGACGTCACCGGAGAGGCCAACGGCACGATCAAGATCGACCTTCTTGAAGACGTGGCGCCGATGCATGTCGCCCAGATCGTCAAAATCGCTGAAGAGGGCGGCTATGACGGCGTCGTCTTCCACCGCGTCATCGACGGCTTCATGGCGCAGACCGGCGACGTGCAGTTCGGGCGCGCCGACGGTGACATGAGCCGCGCCGGGATGGGCGAGTCCGCCCACGGCGACATCGACGCCGAGTTCTCGGACATTCCCTTCGACCGCGGCGTCGTCGGCATGGCCCGATCGCAGGATCCGAACTCGGCCAACAGCCAGTTCTTCATCATGTTCGACGAGGGCCATTTCCTGAACGGGCAATATACCGTCGTGGGCCGCGTCACCGAAGGGCTGGACGTGCTGGACGCGATCAAGCGCGGCCATTCGCGCAGCGGTGCCATCACCGGCGCACCGGACGTGATGCAGGAGGTCACCGTCACCGAGTGACGGTGTCTCAAACCCGCGTGAGCGGGGCTAGGCGCAGGCGGGAACCTCTGGCAGTCTTCGAACGACAAAGGAGGTTGCCGCCGATGCGTCTGAAATCCCTGCTCCTCGCCGCCGTCATGGCGCTGGGACTTGCTGTCCCGGCCGTCGCCAATCCGGAATTCTGGGCCCGTGAATGGCCGAACACGGATTTTGACAAGACCAGCGTCGACAGCTGGACCGAGATCCTGTCGGGCGGCCCGCCGAAGGACGGCATCCCGGCGCTGAACGAACCGCAGTTCATCCGCGCCGGCCAGGAAACCAGGATCGACGATCGCGAACCGGTGATCACGGTCGAGATCGGCACCGGCCAGCGCCGCGCGCCTATCCGATCCGCTACCTGACCTGGCACGAGATCGTCAACGACACCGTCGGCGGCGTGCCGGTGGCGGTGACGTTCTGCCCGCTGTGCAACTCCGGCATCATCTTCGACCGCCGGGTGAACGGCAAGCTGCGCAGCTTTCGGCGTCTCGGGCAAGCTGCGCAATTCCGACATGGTGATGTACGACCGCGAGACCGAAAGCTGGTGGCAGCAGGCCATCGGCGAAGGCATCGTGGGCGAGCATACCGGCGACACGCTGAAGCAACTGCCTAGCTGGATGGAAAGCTGGGGCGAGTTCAAGGCGCGCAATCCCGACGGGCTGGTCATGGCGCAGCCGCCGCATGCGCGCACCTATGGCCGCAACCCCTATGTCCGCTACGACAGCTCACGCAAACCCTTTCTTTACAACGGCGAGATGCCGCCGCATGGCATCCCGGCGCTGGCCCGCGTCGTGCGGGTCGGAAATCGCGCCTGGCCGGTGGCGCGGCTGGCCGACGCGGGCAAGCTCAGCGAGAACGGCTATGCGATCACCTGGACTTCGGGCCAGGCCTCGGCGCTCGACAGCGAAACCATCGCCAAGGGCAAGGATGTGGGCACGATCCGGGTGCGAAAAGAACGGCCGCGACGTGCCGCACGATGTCATGTTCGCCTTCGCGTTCCACGCCTTCTATCCGAACGGCAAGTGGATGCTGAACTGATCCGGGCCGCCCTGCCGGTTGCGAATTTAGGAACCTCCGGCGGGGATATCTGAGAATCGAACAAAGGGTCTTCTCTGGTTCCCAAATATCCCCGCCGGAGGCATGAAGCTCTTCAGTCCGCCAGCGTCACCAGCGCGTGCCGCTTCTTGCCCGCGCTCAGCTTCAGCCGGCTGTCGATCGCTTCGCGCCGTCATCAGCCTCGGCATCGCGTCACGACTTCGTCGTTGATCCGGGCACCATCCTCGGCGAATCAGCCGTTTGGCGTCCTTGCCCGAGGACGCCAGCCCCGATTCGCACGATCAGTTGCGCGATTGGCGATGCCGTCGCCGATGTCGTTCACGGGTCAGCACCAGCGTCGGCAGATCGTCGCCGATGCCGCCCTTCTCGAACACGTCGCGCGCCGTGGCCTCTGCCGCCTCGGCGGCGTCGCGCCCGTGGCACAGGGCGGTCACCTCGTTGGCCAGCACGATCTTGGCCTCGTTGATCTCGGACCCGTCCAGCGCGCCCAGCCGGTCGCATTCGTCGAGCGGCAGTTCGGTGTAGAGCTTCAGGAACCGGCCCGACGTCGGCGTCGGTGGTGTTGCGCCAGAATTGCCAGAACTCGTAAGGGCGACAGCATGTCCTCGTTCAGCCAGACCGCGCCGGTCGCCGATCTTGCCCATCTTCTTGCCGTCCGAGGTGGTCAGCAGCGGCGAGGTCAGCCCGTAGATCTCGTGATCCAGCACCCGGCGCGTCAGGTCGATGCCGTTGACGATGTTGCCCCACTGGTCGCGAGCCGCCCATCTGCAGCAGGCAGCCGTAGCGGCGGTTCAGCTCCAGGAAGTCGTAGGCCTGCAGGATCATGTAGTTGAATTCGAGGAAGCGACAGCGACTGCTCGCGGTCGAGCCGCGACTTGACGCTCTCGAAGCTCAGCATCCGGTTGACCGAGAAATGCCGCCCGATGTCGCGCAGGAAGTCGAGGTAGTTCAGGTCGTCCAGCCACTCGGCATTGTTCGACCATCAGCGCGTCGGTCGGCGCCGTCGCCAAAGTCGAGGTACTTGGCGAAGACCTGCCGGATGCCGGCGATGTTGGCGTCGATCTGGTCGGGCGTCAGCAGCGGCCGCTCCTCGGCCCGGAAGCTGGGATCGCCGACCTTGGTGGTGCCGCCGCCCATCAGCGTGATCGGCTTGTGCGCCGGTCTTCTGCAGCCAGCGCAGCATCATGATCTGGATCAGGCTGCCCGACGTGCAGGCTTGTCGCGGTGGCGTCGAACCCGATGTAGCCCGGCACGACGCCCTTGACCAGCGCCTCGTCCAGCCCCTGGTAGATCGGTGCAGTCGGCCAGAAAGCCGCGCTCGATCATCACGGTCATGAAGTCCGATTTCGGGTGGTAGGTCATGGGCGTTTCGGTCCATCACTTGGGGGTCAGGCGTCTATACGGCGCGCGCGGGCGAAGGGAAAGGCATGAAGATCACCGGACCGGTCTGGGCGCTGGGCGCGATGTCGGGCACCTCGCTGGACGGGGTCGACGCGGCGCTGCTGCTGACCGATGGGATCGAGATCCTCGAATTCGGCGAAAGCGGCTATCGGCCCTATTCGGATACCGAACGCGCCGTGCTGCGCGCGGCCCTGGGGCGCTGGCCCGGCGAAGACGGCATGGCCGAGGCGGCGGAAGTGGTCGAGACCGCCCATGCCGAGTTGCTGTCGGGCTTCACGGCGCCGATCTCGTCGGGTTTCACGGCCAGACCTTGGCGCATGACCCGGGCGGGCGCGGCACCCACCAGGCGGGCGACGGCGAGGTGCTGGCCGAGGTGCTTGGCCTGCCGGTGGTCTGGGATTTCCGAACGGCGGATGTCGACCTCGGCGGGCAGGGCGCGCCGCTGGCGCCGTTCTACCATTTCGCCTGTGCCCGCCGGATCGGGGCGGAAGACGCCGGTTGCGTTCCTGAACCTTGGCGGCGTCGGCAACCTGACCTGGGTCGATCCCGGCAGGAACCGCCCCGAGGCCGACGGCGCCTGCCTGGCCTTCGATACCGGCCCGGCCAACGCGCCGCTGGACGACCTGATGCAGGCGCGGCGTGGCGCGCGATTCGACGCCGACGGGGCGCTGGCGCTGTCGGGTCGGGCGGATGCGGCGATCGTCGATGCGATTCTGGGGCGGGCCTATTTCCTGAAGGTGCCGCCGAAGTCGCTGGATCGAAACGATTTTCCGGACCTGCCCGATCTGGTCGCGGACCTGTCCGACGCCGATGCCGCCGCGACGCTGGTCGCGATCTGCGTCGGGTCGGTGGCACAGGGGCTGGAGCATTGCCCGCGTCCGCCCGCAGCGGCTGCTGGTCACCGGCGGCGGACGCAAGAACCCGGCGATGATGGCCGAGCTGGCGCAGGGGCTGGCCTGCCCGGTCGCTCCGGTCGAGGCTGTCGGGCTGGACGGCGACATGCTCGAAGCGCAGGCCTTCGCCTATCTCGCGGTGCGGGTCGTGCGGGGTTTGCCGACGTCCTGTCGCGGCACGACCGGTGTGTCCGCCGCCGTGGGCGGCGGTCGGATCGCGCGCCCCGAACGGGGCTGATCCAGATGAGCGGGCTGCGCCCGCACGCCATTGTCCGGCTGGCGCTTGTTTCACGGAAGCGGCCTGAAGCACCGGGATGGCAGGTTGTCCAGACCGGATCTGCGTATTTTCAAAGAGAAGAAGATCAGGACCCGGGGATATCGAAGCCGGGGCCGGACAGTTCGAAGCGGTCGAAGCGGAAGCCCGGAGACACCGTGCATCGGGCAAGACTGAAGGCGCCGGCGATCACCGCAGGATCGCTGCGCCCGGCATAAATCGCGGTTTCGCCCAGCATTTCCTCGATGCGGATCAGCTGGTTGTACTTGGCCAGCCGGTCGGAGCGCGCCAGCGAGCCGGTCTTGATCTGGCCGCAGTTGGTGGCGACGGCGAGGTCGGCGATGGTGGCGTCCTCGGTCTCGCCGGAGCGGTGGCTCATCACGGCGGTGTAGCGCGCGCGGTGGGCCATCTCGACGGCCTCCAGCGTCTCGGTCAGCGTGCCGATCTGGTTGACCTTGACCAGGATGCGAGTTGGCGCACGCCTCTGCTCGATGCCGTCGGCGAGGCGCTCGGGGTTGGTGACGAACAGGTCGTCGCCGACCAGCTGGCATCTTGTCGCCGAGCGCGTCGGTCAGCGCCTTCCAGCCGTCCCAGTCGTCCTCGGCGCATGCCGTCCTCGATCGAGATGATCGGGTAGTCGTGCGACCAGGCTTGGCGAGGTAGTGCGACGTTCTCGTCCGACGTCAGCGACTTGCCTTCGCCCTTCATCTCGTACTTGCCGTCCTTGTAGTACTCGGTCGCGGCGCAGTCGAGCGCCAGATAGATGTCCTCGCCCGGCTTGTAGCCGGCCTTCTCGATCGCCTTCAGGATGAAATCGAGCGCCTCGCGGGTCGAGCTGAGGTTCGGGCGCAAAGCCGCCCTCGTCGCCGACGCCGGTGTTGTGGCCGGCCGCCGAGAGCTCCTTCTTCAGCGTGTGGAACACCTCCGACGCCCATGCGCACCGCTTCGCGCGATGTTCGGCGCCGAGACCGGCATGATCATGAATTCCTGGATGTCGATCGGGTTGTCGGCATGTTCGCCGCCGTTGATGATGTTCATCATCGGCACCGGCAGGATGCGCGCCGAGGTGCCGCCGACGTAGCGGTAGAGCGGCAGGCCGGCGTAGTCGGCCGCGGCCTTGGCGACGGCGAGCGAGACGCCGAGGATGGCGTTGGCGCCGAGGCGGGCCTTGTTGGCGGTGCCGTCGAGCTCGATCATCGTCGCGTCGATGCGCTTCCTGGTCGGTCGCGTCGCAGCCCGACGAGGGCGTCGGCGATCTCGCCGTTGACCGCGGCGACCGCTTCGCAGCACGCCCTTGCCCAGATAGCGGGCCTTGTCGCCGTCGCGCTTTTCGACCGCCTCATGCGCGCCGGTCGAGGCGCCCGAGGGCACGGCGGCGCGGCCCATGGTGCCGTCTTCGAGGATGACGTCGACCTCGACGGTCGGGTTGCCGCGGCTGTCGAGGATTTCGCGGGCGTGGATGTCGATGATGGTGCTCATGGGGGCCTCCGGGCGTGCGGGATTCGTCGGCTACATAGCATCGGTCGGGGCGAGTGGGAACGGAAATGCGGCTCTGTCGCGGCCAAGGCCGGCGGACAAGCATTTGACGTTGCTGGTGGTAGCGGTAACGATTTGGAGGTGAACGGACGTGCCTGCGGGACATGCGCCCTCAGACCGACCTCGCCGCCTCGCTCAGATGGCGCAGTTTCGTCATCGCCAGGTCCCTGCCCAGAAAGCCGAGGCCGCAGTCGGGCGCGGCCAGCAGGCGGTCGGCGGGCAGGTGGCGCAGGACGGCTTGCATGCGACTTGCGATTTCCTCGACCGGTTCGACGCGGCTTGAGGCGATGGTGACGAAGCCGACGATCAGGGCCGAGCGGTCGAAAAGCCCGAACAGGGTTTCGGGGTTGTGGCGGTGGGCGTCCTCGATGCTGATTTGATCTGCGATGCCATCGACTTGGCGGGCTACTTGCATGTAGGCCTGTTGGTCGGCCTTGGGGTAGTCGGTGTCGTCAAGCCGGTTGGGGTAGCCGCAGCACATGTGCATGACGCGGGTGACCTCGGGACCCAGCCCGTCGAAGGAGCGGCGCAGGGCCTCGGTGCCGAAATCAAGCGCGGCCTCGGGCTTGCGGGCGAAGATCGGCTCGTCGATCTGGATGTAGGTGCAGCCCGCATCGGCCAGGGCGCGCACTTCGCTGTTCAACGCCGCCGCCAGGTCGAAGGCCAGCGCGCGTGGGTCGTTGTAGTGTTCGTCCGCCGTCGTGTCCGAGATGGTCAGTGGCCCGGGCAGGGTGATCTTGACCGGGCGGTCGCTGGCGGCCTGCGCTACCTGCCAGTCGCGCACCAGAACCGAGGTGCCGCGGGCGCGTACCGGGCCGGAAATTGTCGGCAGTTCAGCGGTATACGCGCCGTTCCTCAGCACCCGTTTCGTCAGGTTGACGAAATCGAAGCCGTCAAAATGGCGGCACTGGTAATGCACGTAATTCTCGCGCCGCACCTCGCCGTCGGTGGGGATGTCGATGCCGCAGGCGATCTGGTCGGCCACCACCTCGGCCGTGGCGCGGTCGAGGGCGTCCTGAACCTCCGCACCCTCGGTCCAGCGCCGCAGCACGGTGTCGTTGTAGTCCTGCGCGTCATGGCCGACCTGAAACCAGTCGCGGATCGGCACGTAGGCGGGTTTCGGAAAGGCGCCGATGCAGGTGGTTTGCAGGGGCATGGTCGGACCTCGCAGCTTTTGCCGCAGCCTAGACTTTATGGTCCACTTGCGAAACCTGGCGTTCACGCCTGAACACATAAAGCCCCGCGCCGATGACGATGGCGGCGCCAATCAAGGTGGCCGCGTCGGGCCGTTCCTTGAAGACGACAACGCCAAGCGCGGTGGCGAACAGCAATCGGGCATAGCGGAACGGGATCACCAGCGACACCTCGCCGGTGCGCATCGCGGCGGTGATGGCGAAATAGGCCAGCGCCATGGTCAGCATGGCCGCGACCACGACGAACGCCTCCCAGGGCCCGACCGGAGCAGTGCCGCCGACCGCGACCATGACAGCACCCGCCAGGGTGACCGTGGCAAAGCCCCAGGTCGCCAGTTGCAGGTTGCTGGTTTCGGGCGGCACACCGCGCGTCGCCAGGTCGCGCGCGGCCAGCGCCGAGGCGGCCAGCAGCGCCATCCAGGCCCCGGACGACGCGCCGCCCGTGTCGGGACGCAGGATGATCAGCACCCCCGCCAACCCGAGCAAGACGGCCGTCCAGCGGCGCGGGCCTACATGTTCCTTCAGGATCAGCGCGGCCCCGACAGTCACCAGCAGCGGGTTGACCTGGGTGATCGCCGCCACCAGCGACAGCGGCGCCAGCGCCAGCGCGGTGATCATGCCATAGACCGCCAGGATCTCTGCGGCATTGCGGGCCAGCACGACCGGGTGGCGCATCGCGGGCGAGATCAGCGCGTCGCCCGCACGCAGCGCCAGTGCGGCGAAGATCAGCAGCCCGCCGGCGCCGGTCAGCAGCACGATCTGGCCGACCGGCAGCGTGGCGGCGGCGAACTTGACGAACATGTCCGACAACGCGAAAGCCGCCATCGACAGCAGCACAAGGCCGATGGCGCGGGACGGGGCCACCCTAGTCCTTGCGTTTCATCGGCACGCCGTAAAGTTCCAGCCGGTGGCCTTTCAGCCGATAGCCCAGCTTTTCGGCGATCTTTTCCTGCAGCGCCTCGATCTCGGCGGTCGACGAATTCGATCACCTCGCCCGAGTTCATGTCGATCAGGTGGTCGTGGTGGTCGCGGTCGGCGTCTTCGTAGCGCGCCCGCCCGTCGCCGAATTCATGCTTTTCCAGGATGCCGGATTCCTCGAACAGCTTGACGGTGCGATAGACCGTGGCGATGGAAATCCGCGGGTCGACGGCGCTGGCGCGGGCGTAAAGTTCCTCGACATCGGGGTGATCGTCGGAGTCCTGCAGCACGCCCGCGATGATCCGGCGCTGCTCGGTCATGCGCAGGCCACGGGCCTCGCAGCGGTCCAGGATGGTGTCGGTCATCGGCTCCCCACTCGTCACGCCGCGTTCTACGGCAAACGTCGCGCGCAAGAAAGTCCCTGAAAAGCCTCCGCGGCGCGGAACTGGATGTTTCTTTGAACCGGCAACCGTGCCGGGGCGACCTATAGATGACTGCGCCTTGCGCGATGCTGTTGGAGACCGCCGTGACCTCGCTGACCTTCTCGATTGCCGGCTCGGCGTCGCTGCGGCTGAGCCTGGCGCCCGCCCGACCGCGCGCCTCCCGGCGGTCAAATGCATCTGTCACACCTCTGTTGCAAAGAAAGGTTTGATTGGTTCTGCCCGCAACATCCCCAAGTCCTGTCCGGGCAGACTGGTGCCAAGCCCCTCGTCCCAAATGGCTGGCATCCATTGCGCGGCTGTCCTCCCCGGCAGCCGCGCTTTCTCACATCAGTTCCGGCTCGCGGCCGACGCGGCTGGCCAGTGGCGCCACCGTCAAGCCCTGCACGATGATCGAAAAGATCACCACCATGTAGGTGCACGACAGGATCAGCGGCTTCCATTCGCTGGCGGGCAGGCTGAGCGCGAGGGCGACCGAGATGCCGCCCTTCAATCCGCCCCAGGTCATGATCCGGATCACCCCGGGGGCGAAATCGCGGAACGGCCGCAGCAGCAGAACCGGTACCATGACCGCCGCCAGCCGGGCGACAAGGGCCAGGCCGATCGACAGGGTGCCCGCCAGCAGGATGTCGGTGCTGAACGTGATCGCGAAGACCTCGACCCCGATCATCAGGAACAGCACCGCGTTCAGCACCTCGTCGATCAGTTCCCAGAACCGGTCGACATAATCGCGGGTCTCCTCGCTCATGCCGTATTTCGCGCCGACATCACCGATCAGCAGGCCCGCCACGACCGCCATGATCGGGGCCGAGACATGCAGCCAGACCGCCAGTTCGTAGCCCCCGAACGCGAGGCCCAGCGTCAGCAGCACCTCCAGCGAATAATCGTCGATCCGGCGCATGATGCGAAAGGTCAGCCAGCCCAGCACGCCGCCCAGGATCGCGCCGCCCAAGGCCTCCTGAAAGAACAGCGTCGCGGCGCCTGCAAGGCCGCTGCCGTGGGCATCGCCCTGTGGAAAGGCAAGGCCGACCAGCACCAGGAACACGACATAGCCGACCCCGTCGTTGAACAGCGATTCGCCTGCGATCTGGGTTTCCAGCGAGCGGGGCAGCTTGGCCTGCTTCAGCACGCCCAGAACGGCGACGGGATCGGTGGGCGAGATCAGCGCGCCGAAGGTCAGAGCCACCAGAAGCGGCATTCCGGTTATCCAGGAAAACCCGGTGCCCACGATCAGCGTCGACAGGCCCACACCCAGCGTCGCCATCAGAAAAACCGGCGGCCATTCGTCGCGCAGGTCGCCCAGCTTGACGTGCAGGGCGCCGGCGAAGAGCAGCAGGCCAAGCATCCCTTCGAGCAGCGCGTCGGAAAACTCGAACCCGATCACCTGGGTGCGGATCGCATCGGTGACCTCAAGCCCGGGCAGCAGCGCATCCAGCCCCATGACGCCAAGTGAGGCGGCGAGGGCGACGACCAGGATGCCGATCGACGATGGCAGCTTGAGAAACAGGTAGTTTATCGACCCGAAGATACCGGCGAGGACGATCAGAAGCGACGATATTTGCAGAATGGTCATGGGCGGCCTTGCGCTGGACAAGGCGGCCTTAGCATGGTCGCGCGCGGGCGGGAACCGGCTTGACAGCACCGGGCGGGGCGCGTTCGCTGGCCCGGGCGGATCGGCAGGGGCAGGGCATGCAGCGCAAGGATCGCATCGACCTCTTCGGGGCCGCCTCGCTTGTGGGGTTCTCGGCGCTGCTGGGGTTCAACCAGGTCGTCATCAAGGTGGTGAACGGTGGCTTTCAGCCGGTCTTCGCCGCGGGTCTGCGCTCTGCCGGGGCGGTCGTGGTGCTGTACCTGTGGATGCGTTGGCGCGGAAAATGGACGGGCTTCGCACCGGGCACCAGGGCTGACGGCTTCATGATGGGCCTGCTGTTCGCGGTGGAATTCCTGCTGCTTTTCCAGGCGCTTGACCTGACCAGCGTGGCGCGGGTCTCGGTGATATTCTACTCGATGCCGGTCTGGATGGTGCTGGGCGGCCACCTGCTGATCGCAACCGAACCGCTGACCCGGCGCAAGTCACTTGGCCTGGTGGTGGCATTCTGTGGCGTGGCCTGGGCACTTCTCGACCGCGACGCAGGCGGGCCGGTCAGCCTGGCCGGCGACATGATGGCGCTGGCGGCGGCGATCTGCTGGGCCGGGATCGGGCTATACGCGCGGGTCAGCCGCGCCTCGGTCCTGCCGCCCGAAATGCAGCTTTTCTGGCAGGTCAGCGTCTCGGCGCTGTTCCTGATGGCCGTCGCCCCGTGGTTCGGCCCGTTCCTGCGAGAGGTCGAACCGGTGCACCTGTGGGGCATGGCCTTCCAGATCGTCTGCATCGCGTCGTTCGGGTTCCTGTTCTGGTTCTGGCTGCTGAAACGCTATCCGGCGGGCGGCGTCGCTTCGTTCAGCTTCCTGTCGCCGGTGTTCGGGGTGGCCTTCGGCTGGCTGCTGCTGGACGAGCGCATCGGCCCGACGATCCTGGGCGCGCTGGCGCTGGTGGCGGCGGGGATATGGCTGATCAATTCACCGGGACGCAGGCGGGTGGCAGGCTGAGGCCCCTCACGTACCGCAGAACGTGGCGTGTACTTCCTCTTCGGGCTGCGGCGGGCGGCTGTAGTCCGCGTCCGCCCCGGCCAGGTCGAACGGTTTTGACAGCACGTCGTTCAGCTTGAAGAACGGCGCGTAGTTGCCTGATACAGCGGCCTGAATAACCTCTTCGATGCGATGATTGCGCGGGATCACCGCCGGATTGGTCCGTTGCATCAGCGCCACCTGTTCCGCCTCGGTTGCCGTGTCCTGCACGCGCCGTGCGATCCAGTCCGCGGCCCACGCGTCGAATGCCGCGCCATCCTGGAACTGGTCGCGCGCCGCGCCGTCCGACAGCGCCCGGAACGTGTTGGTGAAGTCCGCCTCCTGCGCGGTCATCAGGTCAAGCAGCCGCTCGATCAGGTCCAGATCGCCCTCCTGCGCGTCCCCAAGCCCGATCTTGGCGCGGAAGAGCGCGAGCCAGGCGTCGCGGAAGAGATCCGGGAAACTGTGCACGGCTTTGGTCGCCTGCGCCACGGCCCGGTCCTGATCCGCGTCGATCAGCGGCAGCAGCGCGGTGGCCAGCTGCGCCAGGTTCCAGACCGCGATGTCGGGCTGGCTGGCCATAGGCATAGCGGCCCTGCTGGTCGATGGAGCTGAACACCCGGCCCGGGTGATAGGCATCCATGAAGGCGCAGGGGCCGTAGTCGATGGTCTCGCCCGCGACATGCGCATGTTGTCGGTGTTCATCACGCCGTGGATGAAGCCGACGCCCATCCACTGCGCGATCAGCGCGGCCTGCCGCGCGATCACCGCGCTCCAGCAGGCCAAGCGGCGCCGTCCGCCTCGGGATAGTGGCGGGCGATCACGTAATCGGCCAGCGTGCTGCAGCGCCTCCGTCGTCGCGGCGCGCGGCGAAATACTGGAAGGTGCCGACGCGGATGTGGCTGGCGGCGACGCGGGTCAGCACCGCGCCGGGCAGCGCGCGCTTCGCGCCGCACGACTTCGCCGGTGCGACGGCGGCCAGCGCGCGGGTGGTCGGGATGCCCAGCGCGTGCATCGCCTCGCGATACGATGTATTCGCGCAGCACCGGGCCCAGCCAGGCGCGCCCGTCGCCCATCGCGGGAATAGGGCGTGGGGCCGGAGCCTTTGAGCTGAATGTCGCGCCGTATCCCGTTGCGATGTCGATCACTTCGCCCAGCAGCAGCGCGCGGCCGTCGCCCAGTTGCGGCGACCAGCCGCCGAACTGGTGCCCGGCATAGACCTGGGCCAGCGGATCGGCGCCCTCGGGCACCAGGTTGCCGGCCAGCACGGCGACGCCCTCGTCGCTGCGCAGCGCCTGGCGATCCAGCCCCAGCTCGTCGCGCCAGCGGCTCGTTCAACGCCACCAGCGACGGCGCGGCACCGGGGTCGGCGGCTGGCGCGTGTAGAACCGCGCGGGCAGGCGCGCCATAGCTGTTGTCGAAGGGAAGCTGCAAGGTCATGCCCGCATAGCTAGGCGCGCCGCGGCACGAATGCCAGCGGTCAGGCGCGCCAGGTCATCAGGTTGAACCCGTCGCGCAGCCGAAACCCACGCCGTTCATATAGCTTTCGGGCGCGGGCGTTGTCGCGGCGCCACTTCCAGCGACAGGCCGACAAGGCCAGCCTGCGCCAGTTGCGGCAGCAGGGCGGCCAGCACCTCGCTGCCCATGCCGCGCCCGCGCACGCCCTCGCGGATGTAGAATTCGTCGAGAAACCCGTCCATGCCGCCGAGTTCGATCGACCAGCCGAAGGACACGGCGATATAGCCCACCGGGCGCGCGGCGCGGGCCGATCAGCCAGACCGCGCCGTGCGGCGAGCCCGCCAGCAGCGGAGCGACAGCGTCGCGGCGGGCGTCGTCGGATTGCGCAATGCCCTCAAAGGCATGATAGGCCGCGACCATCGGCAGCAGGCGGTCGAGGTCGTGCTCGGTCGGCAAGGGTGCAGGGCAGCGCTCATAGCCGGGCCAGCCGCTCGGTCAGCAGCGCGAAGAACCCGTCGGCGTCGACGTCGCCGATGAACATGGCGTTGGCGGCGCGGTCGGTGACGCCCCACCAGTCGGCGACGGTCATGCCGCGGGTCAGGTCCGAGGCGGTCTCGATCTCGACGTTGATGTGCCGGCCGGTGAACAGATCCGGGCGTGAGCAGGTAGGCGATGACGCAGGGATCGTGCAGCGGCGCGCCTTCGGAGCCGTATTTCTCCATGTCGAAGCGTTCGAAGAAATCGGTCCAGCTCGGCGACGGCGATGCCGACCGGCGTGCCGAGGTCGCGGAACGCCTCGATCGCGGGCCGCGGTGGTCAGCGCCTTGTGGGTGACGTCGAGCGGCATGACGACGATCGGAACGCCGGATTTGAAACACGATATCAGCGGCTTCCGGATCGACGTAGATGTTGAATTCGGCCGCCGGCGTGATGTTGCCGACCTCGAAATAGGCGCCGCCCATCAGCACGATCTGCTCGATCGCGGTCGACGATGTCGGGCGCGCGGTCTGAAGCGCGGTGGCGATGTTGGTCAGCGGCCCCAGCGGGCAGAGCGTGACCGTTCCGGGCGGTTCGCGCGCGCAGGGTCTCGATGATGAAGTCGACGCGCGTGCCTGTCCTGCAGCGGCATGGTCGGTGTCGGGCAGGTCGGGGCCGTCGAGGCCGGTCTTGCCGTGCACATGCTCGGCGGTCGACCAGCGTGCGCGCGACAGCGGCCGGTCGCAGCCCGCGAAGACCGGAATGTCGCGGCGTCCGGCCAGTTCGCAGACCATGCGGGCGTTGCGCGCGGTCAGGTCCAGCGGCACGTTGCCGGCGACCGCGGTGATGCCCAGCACCTCGAGCTCGTCCGGGCTGCCAGCGCCAGCAGGATGGCGACGGCGTCGTCCTGGCCGGGGTCGGTGTCGATGATGATCTTGCGGGTCATGTTTGGGTCCTTGTCCAACCGGACCAGAGCAAAGCGTGACGCGCGTGTAAACTGCGCATCGAAAAAGGGCCACCATGGACTGGCGGCCCTTTGCTTGTCGCGACGGTCCCCGAACCGGGGTCAGCCGTCGAAATCGACCTCTTCCATGATCCGCAGCGCCTCGGACCGCAGGGCGGCAAGGTCCATCAGGTTGGCCTCGTCGGGCGTGAAGTCGCCCCACGCGGCGACCACGTCGGACCGCGCCACGCCGACGCGCACCGGGAATTCGTAGTTGATCGCGGCATAGACTTCCTGCGCGTCTTCGGAGACCAGGAATTCCATGAATTTCAGGGCGTTCTCGGCGTTCTTCGAAGCGGCGGTCATGGCCACGCCCGAGACGTTCATATGGGTGCCGCCGCCGTCAAACGTCGGATAGACGATGCGCACGGCGTCGGCCCATTGCTTCTGTTCCTCGTCGTCCAGCATCAGGCCCATGTAATAGGTGTTGCCCAGGCGTGATGTCGCATTCGCCGGCCCAGATCGACTTGACCTGCGCGCGGTCGTTGCCCTGCGGCTTGCGCGCCAGGTTGGCCTTTACGCCCTCGGCCCAGTCCTTTGCGGCCATCGGCCCCGTGGTGGTGGATCATCGCGGCCATCAGCGCGAGGTTGTAGGAATGCGTGCCCGAACGGGTGCAGATCCGGCCTCGCCATTTCGGGTCGGCCAGATCCTCGTAGGTGGTTACAGCACCATCGGCGACGCGGTCGCGGCTGGCATAGACGACGCGGGCGCGGGTGGTGACGCCGAACCAGTGGTCGCCGGGGTCGCGCAGGGCGGCGGGGATGGTGCTGTCCAGCGCATCGCTTTGCACGGGCTGCGTGACGCCCGCCTCGACCGCCTCTGCCAGGCGCGAGATATCCACGGTCAGGATGATGTCGGCGGGGCTGCGCGCGCCCTCGGCGGCCAGGCGCTCGGTCAGGCCCTTGTCGAGATGGGCGATATTGACGGTGATGCCGGTCTCGGCGGTGAAGGCGTCGATGACCGGCTGGATCAGTTCGGGCTGGCGCTGGGAGTAGATGTTCAGTTCGTCGGCCAGCGCCGGGCCGGAGGCGGCCAGCAGCGCCAATGAAAGGGTGGTGATACGCATGAAAGGCGTCCTCGGGTTGGTCTATCCTCGGCGCGCAACTTCTCTGAGTTTTTTGGTCAGGTCAATACCTGATTTAATCAGTCGGAATTATCCCGTTCCGCCGCCTTCGCCGCGTCCCACAGCGCGTCCATCTCGGCCAGATCGCTGTCTTCGGGCCGGCTTGCCGCGCGCCTGCAGGGCGGCCTCGATGGCGCGGAAACGGCGGGTGAACTTGGCGTTGGCGGCGCGCAGGGCGGCCTCTGGATCGACATCAAGATGCCGCGCCAGGTTCGCGACAACAAACAACAAATCGCCGAACTCCTCCTCGATGTGCGCGGCATCCTGCGAGGTCCGCGCCTCGGCCAGTTCCTGCGCTTCTTCGATGATCTTGTCGATCACGAAGCGGGTGTCGGGCCAGTCGAACCCGACGCGGGCGGCGCGTTTCTGAAGTTTCACCGCACGGGTCAGCGCCGGCAGCCCGACGGCCACGTCGTCCAGCACGCCGGTCGCGGCACGGCCTGCGCGTTCGGCGGCCTTGATCGTCTCCCAGTCGCGGGTCTGCTGTTCGGCGGATTTGTCGCGGCTCTCGTCGCCGAAGACATGTGGGTGCCGCGCGACCATCTTGTCGGAAATCGCATCGGCGACCGACTGAAAGGTGAACAGCCCTGCCTCGGCGCCCATCTGGGTGTGATAGACGGTCTGCAACAGCAGGTCGCCCAACTCGGCCTCGACCTCGTCCCAGGCCTGTCGCTCGATCGCGTCGGCGACCTCGTAGGCCTCTTCGATCGTGTAGGGCGCGATGGACGCGAAATCCTGCTCGATATCCCAGGGGCAGCCGGTGTCCGGATCGCGCAGCCTTGCCATGATCTCCAGCAGGCGCGGCAGGCCGCCCTGCGGGTCATGCACCAGTGCATCGCTGTCTTTCGTCATTGTCCGGCCCCTGCGATCCGTGCCAATTAGGCTTGGGTTATCCAACGGGTAGGGCGGGGAGTCTACATGGCCGTCATCAACCGCATCGCCGATTTTGCCGCCGACATGACCGAGTGGCGGCGCTGGATGCATCGCCATCCCGAACTTGGGTTCGATCTGCTGGCCACCTCGGCTTTCGTGGCCGACCGGCTGCGCGACTTCGGCGTCGACGAGGTGCACGAGGGCATCGCCCGCACCGGCATCGTGGCGATCATCCGCGGGCAGGGCGCAGGGCCCTGCATCGGACTGCGCGCCGACATGGACGCGCTGCCGATCATCGAGGCGACGGGCGCGGGTCATGCCAGCGAGACCCCCGGCGTGATGCATGCCTGCGGCCATGACGGCCATACCACGATGCTGCTGGGCGCGGCGCGCTATCTGGCCGAAACGCGGAATTTCGCGGGGTCCGTGGCGCTGATCTTTCAGCCGGCCGAGGAATACGGCGGCGGTGGCGAGGTCATGGTGCAGGAGGGCATCATGGACCGCTTCGGCATCACCCAGGTCTACGGCATCCACAACGCGCCGCAGTACGGGCTGGGCGAGTTCCACACCAACCCCGGCGCGCTGATGGCTGCGGTGGACGAATTCGAGGTCACGGTGAAGGGCGTCGGCGGCCACGCGGCCTTTCCGCATGAATGCGTCGATCCGCTGGCTGCGGGCATGGCGATGG
Organism: uncultured Alphaproteobacteria bacterium; assembly: GCA_963768205.1. Taxonomy (GTDB): domain Bacteria; phylum Pseudomonadota; class Alphaproteobacteria; order Rhodobacterales; family Rhodobacteraceae; genus JAHELH01. Next base: position 57,238 of record CAVYHB010000008.1, read on the forward strand.
TCCAGGCGATCCAGACCATCGTGTCGCGCAACCACAAGGCCATCGACGACCTGGTGATCTCGATCTGCCAGTTTCATTGCGGCGCCGCCAACAACGTGATCGCCGACCGCGCCGTGTTCTCGGGCACGATCCGCACCTTCGATACCGACGTGCGCGCCATGGCGTTCCGGCGGATCAGGGAGATCGTCGACGGCACCGCAAGCGCGATGAACGTCGAGGCGGCGCTGGAATTCGACGAAGGCTACCCCGCAACGATCAACGACCCCGACAAGACTGCCTTCGCGGCGCAAGTGGCGCGCGATATTGCGGGCGAGGCCGGGGTGCATGTTGCTGCGGAGCCGGAAATGGGGGCCGAGGATTTCAGCTACATGCTGAACGCGCGGCCCGGCGCCTACCTCTTTCTCGGGCAGGGCGGCGGGCCCTATTGCCACCACCCCGCCTATGATTTCAACGACGAGATCGCACCGGTCGGCGCCTCGTTCTTCGCGCGTCTCGTGGAACGCGCGCAACCGGTAAGGTAGCCCCATGTCGCTGGAAGACGCCAGGAAACATATCGATCTTGCGGTCACCCGCGACGGGTTCAAGGGCTATTCCTACGAGAACACCTTCGCCGGTGTGCCGTCGTTCCTGCGCCGGACCTATTCGAAGGATCTGGCCGGCGTCGACCTGGCCGTCACCGGCGTGCCCTTCGACCAGGCTGTTACGAACCGCCCCGGCACCCGACTGGGTCCGCGCGCGATCCGCGAGGCAAGCGCCTTGCTGGCGGTCGATCCGCCCTATGGCTGGGGGTTCGAGCCATTGCTCGACTTCGCGATCGCCGATTATGGCGACCTGGCTTTCGACTATGCCCGCGTGCCGGACGTGCCCGCCGGGATCGAGGCGCATATCGCCGGGATGCTGGAGGCCGGCGTTGGAGTGATCACGTTGGGCGGCGATCACTCGATCACGCTGCCGATCCTGCGCGCGCATGTGGCCAAGCACGGGGCCCTGGCGCTGTTGCAGTTCGATGCCCATACCGACACCTGGGTCGACGACGATGCGACCCGGGTCGACCACGGCACGCTGTTCTACACGGCGGTGAAGGAGGGGCTGATCGATGTCGCGCATTCGGTCCAGGTCGGCATCCGCACCGAAAACCCCGACACCTTGGGGATCACTGTGATTCCGGCGGCAGAGGTGCACGAGATTGGCGCGGCGGCCACGGCCAAGCGCATCCGCGAGGTGATCGGCGGCGCGAAGACCTACCTCAGCTTCGATATCGACGGGCTGGACCCGGCCTTCGCACCGGGCACCGGCACGCCGGTCTGGGGCGGGCTGACATCTGCCCAGGCGGTGCGGATCCTGCGCGATATCGCCGGGATCGACCTGGTGGGCGGCGACGTGGTCGAGGTCTCGCCGCCCTTCGATCATGCGGGCATCACGGCGGTGGCGGGGGCGCATGTGGCGCTGGAACTGATCTGCCTCTGGTGCTGGACCCGGCGTTAGCACCCTTGCGAAGACGCTTTGCCGGGATACATCGACCGGACAAACCCTTGAGAGGCGCGCGTGAAGATCGTTCTGTTCCTGATGGCCGCGCTGGCGGCGACGGCCCTTGCCTATATCCGGCTCGCCCCCAGCGATCCACTACGCTGGCATGTCGACCCGGAATCCGCCCCGGATCCCGGCGCGGGGGGCATCCGCATCGGCCCCGGAGAGATCACTTCGGCGCTTGAACCCGGCGCCTTGCTGGCCGCCTTCGACGCCGCCGTCCGCGCCGAACCGCGCGTCGAGGTTCTGGCGGGCGCGCCCGGGACCGACCATGTCACCTACATCCTGCGCAGCAGGGTGATGGGCTTTCCCGACTATCTGACGGCAAAAGTCCTGCCGCACGATACGGGCAGTACGCTGGTCGTGCTGTCGCGGCTGCGGTTCGGATCATCGGATATGGGGGTCAATGCCGCCCGGCTGCGGCGGATACTGAATAGAATGCAAGAAGTTGTCGCGAAAGCAGACGGTTAGCCTGCGTCCTTGATGCGCTGATAAAGCGACACTCCCGGGCAGCCATCCTGCAACTTGCGCCACATTGCCAGGTTGTTGTTGCCTGCCATTTCGCAGCGCGCCATCCAGGTCATGCAGCTTGCCGTGATGCAGACGACCTGACCCAGTTCGACCCGCTCGCCATCCCGGTCGGTGCAAAAGTACTCGACCCCCGGCTGCGGCTGGTAAAGCTGGGCATTGCGGGATGGGGCGTCCTGGGCAAAGGCGAAGGACGGGATCAGAACAGCGATGGCAATCAACTGCTTCATCACTGTAATATAAGCCCGGTTCGCGCCATATACCAGTCTTGACCACGCGGATCGCATTGGGCATGGGGTCGCACATGGTTCCCATGGACAAACTTGCCCAGATCACCGAGCGCTTCGAGTATGTCGAGGCCCGGATGAACGCCGGGTCCGGCGATATCGCGGCTTTGGGCCGCGAATATTCCGAACTGCGCCCGGTGGTCGAGGAGATCGCCGAGTATCGCCGTCTGCTGGACGGCATTGCCGAGGCCGAGGCGATGCTGGCCGACCCCGAGATGCGCGAGCTTGCCGAAGAGGAGCTGCCGCGCCTGAAAGAGCGGCTGCCGCAGGTGGAGCAGTCGCTGCGCCTGGCACTGCTGCCCAAGGACGCCGCCGACGCCCGTCCCGCGATCATCGAGATACGGCCCGGAACCGGGGGCGACGAGGCGGCGTTGTTCGCGGGCGACCTGCTGCGAATGTACCAGCGCTATGCCGAGGCGCGCGGCTGGAAATTCGAGATCATCGAAGAGCAGTGACCGAACTGGGCGGCATCAAGGAAGTCGTCGCGAACGTGCAAGGCACGAACGTCTTCGCCCGTCTGAAGTACGAAAGCGGCGTGCACCGTGTGCAGCGCGTGCCCAGCACCGAAAGCGGCGGGCGCATCCATACCTCGGCCGCCACGGTGGCGGTGCTGCCGGAGGCGCAGGAGGTCGATGTGCAGATCGACCCGAACGACATCCGCATCGACACGATGCGCGCCAGCGGCGCCGGCGGCCAGCACGTGAACACCACCGATTCGGCGGTGCGCATCACCCACATTCCCAGCGGCATCGTCGTGACCTCCGCCGAGAAATCCCAGCATCGCAACCGCGAGATCGCCATGGGGGTGCTGCGGGCGCGGCTTTACGATGCCGAGCGCCAGCGGATCGACAGCGAACGGTCGGAAAGCCGGAAGAGCCAGGTCGGCTCGGGCGACCGCAGCGAACGCATCCGCACCTATAACTTCCCGCAGGGCCGGATGACCGATCACCGGATCAACCTGACACTCTACAAGCTCGACCAGGTGATGCAGGGCGATCTGGACGAGGTGATCGACGCGTTGATCGAGGACGACCAAGCCACGATGCTGGCCGAAATAGAGGCGTGAGGCGGCACCCTATCACAGCAGGCATGACCGGGGCCGAAGCGCAGTCCGCCGGATTTCGCCAGTTGCGAGCGGCAGGGGTTCCCGACCCGGCGACAGACTCGCGCCGCCTGCTTGCTGTTGCCGCGGGCGTACCGCGAGATCGGCTGACCCTGATCAACGAAGAAGTCCTCGGCAACGAGGCCGCGGTCGCCTACCAGACCGCGATAGATCGCCGGGCGAAGCGAGAGCCCGTGTCGCATATTTCAGGCACTCGGGAATTCTATGGCCGGCAATTTGCGGTTGGTCCTGAAGTCCTGGACCCCAGACCCGAGACCGAGACCCTGATCGAAATTGCACTTCGCGAGCCGTTTCGTACCGTTCTCGATCTTGGTACCGGATCGGGCTGCATTCTTTTGACTTTGCTCGCCGAGCGGCCGGGCACCTGGGGTGTCGGAATCGAGAAGTCGTGTGCTGCTTGGCGGGTCGCGGCCGATAATCGAGATGCGCTGGGTCTGTCCGGGCCCGCAGTGCTGCGGGTTGGCGATTGGTATGATGGCGCAGAAACAACGGTAAGCACCGACTTCGCCGGCTTCGACCTGATCGTCTCGAACCCGCCTTATATCGCTGCTGCTGAAATGGCTGGCCTTGAACCGGAAGTGCGCGACCATGAGCCCCGGATGGCCCTGACCGACGGCGCCGACGGGCTATCTGCCTTCCGCGTTATCGCTGCAGGGGCGGGGGGCCACCTGACACCGGGCGGGCGGCTGATTGTGGAAATCGGGCCGACCCAAGCCGAGAAAGTGAGGCAAATATTCGCCACCGCAGGGCTGACGAACATCACCGTGCACTCCGATCTGGATGGCCGAAACCGGGTCGTGGCGGCGCGAAAGCCGGGCTGATCGGGCACAGACCGGCAAAATTCCGGCCAGGTTAACGCCGATTTTACCGATTCTGCCTTGTCATGGTCGCGGGGTCATGTTTACTCGTTCGCACGCGGGCGGCGGGATTGTTCGCATCCCCCTCGCCATTAAGCCGATTACTGCAAGACCTCAGAATGACAGTTCCGCGCAATCAGGCGCGGCAGAGGTCAGGCCAAGCCAAACAGCAAGTCTGGGTACGTAAAACAACATGAGATCGTCCAAGTCACGTTCGCGGTCGAAGCCGAACCGCAACCGGTCCGTCGGAAATGTCGTCAACCGGGTGTTCGACAGTTCAGGCCCCGAAGGCAAGGTCCGCGGCACTCCGCAGCAGATCATCGACAAGTACAACCAGCTGGCGCGCGATGCGCAGCTTTCCGGTGACCGGGTGGCGATGGAGAACTTCCAGCAGCATTCCGAGCATTACACCCGGATGCTGGCCGAGGCGCAGCGCGAGCAGGATGCCCGGCGCGAGCAGCACGAGGCGCAGAACCGCGACCGCCAGCAGAATCAGCCAAACCAGGGCAATCAACAGAACCAGCCGAACCAGGGCCATCAGAATCAGCCGAACCAGAACCAGCCCGACCAGCGCAATGCCGACCCGCGCGACGATCGCAGCGACCAGGGCGAGGGCGGGAACTTGTCCGACCGCCGCGACAGTGCGGGCGACGCCGGCGACAGCCAGCCGCGCGCCGAAAAGCCCAAGCGCGAAAGGCGCAAGCCTTCCGTTCTCGACAGCGAGGCCGACGTGATCGACGTCGAGGGCGAAGAGACCGGCCTGGTCGAAACCCCCGAAAGCAAGCAGCCCAAGCCGCGCGCGCGCCGACCGCGCAAATCCTCGGCGTCGCCGCAGCCCGAAGGGCAGGGCGACGACAACGGACCGGCGAAGGCCGCGGAATAGCCGGACGGCCCCGGATCAGGTCCGGGGCGGCGGCCCGATTTCGCGCGCCAGGCGGCAGAAGCCTTCCAGCGATATTTCTTCGGCCCGCGCCGTGGGCGGGATGTCCACCGCCATCAGAACGTTCTCGATATCGGGCGCGAGGCCACGCAGAGCCGAACGCAGCATCTTGCGGCGCTGGTTGAAAGCCATCGCGACGACCCGGGACAGCGTGGCCGCGTCCGCCGGAAACCGCGGCTCGGGCAGGGCCGTCAGGTGGACCACGGCGGAATGCACCTTGGGCGGCGGCGTGAAGGCTTCCGGAGCGAGGTCCATGACGATGCGCGCGTCGCAGCGCCATTGCGCCAGGATCGCCAGTCGCCCGTAGGCCTTGGCCCCGGGCCGCGCCACGATGCGCTGCGCCACCTCGCGCTGGAACATCAGGGTCAGGCTTTGCCAGACCGGCGGCCAGGCGGGCGGTGTCAGCCAGCGCACCAGCAGCTCGGTGCCGACGTTGTAGGGCAGGTTGGCGACAATGCGGATCGGCGGCGTCAGGTGCGCCAGCGCGTCGACCTGCAGCGCGTCCGCCTCCAGCACCTGCAACCGGCCCGGGTATTCCGCCACGATCTCGGCCAGCGCGGGCAGGCAGCGGGCGTCCTTTTCCACCGCCAGCACGCGGCGCGCGCCCATCGCCAACAGCCCGCGCGTCAGCCCGCCGGGCCCGGGGCCGACCTCCAGGACGTCGCAGGCCGCAAGGTCGCCCGCCTGCCGGGCGATCTTGGCGGTCAGGTTCAGGTCCAGAATGAAGTTCTGGCCAAGCGACTTCCGGGCGGAGAGGCCGTGCCGGGCGATGACGTCGCGCAACGGCGGAAGGCTGTCAATGGCGCTCATCGCGAAAGGCGTCGCGGCGTGAGGGCGCGGATGCCTCCGGCGGGGATATCAGGAAACCAAAGATGCAAATCTGGCACCGCTAATCCCGCCGCCCGGGCGCGGGCCATGCGATCGGCCAGGCGCAGCGCCTCGACCAGGCTGGTGGCGTTGGCCTGACCTTGCCCGCGATGTCCAGCGCGGTGCCGTGGTCGGGCGAGGTACGGATGAAGGGCAGGCCGAGCGTGACATTGACGCCGCGGTCGAAATCCAGCGTCTTGATCGGGATCAGCGCCTGGTCGTGATACATACAGATCGCCGCGTCATAGCCTGCCCGCGCGCGCCCGTGGAACATGGTGTCGGCGGAATGCGGGCCGGTGATATCCATGCCCTCGGCGTGCAGCTTGTGGATCACCGGAGCGATGCGGTCGCGGTCCTCGGTGCCGATGGCGCCGCCTTCGCCGGCATGCGGGTTCAGCCCCGCCACCGCCAGGCGCGGGCAGGCGATGCCGAAATCGCGGTGCAGCGCGGCGTGGGTGATGCGGATCGTCTGTTCCAGCAGGTCGCGGGTCAGCGCGCCCGGCACGGCCCTGAGCGGGATGTGGATCGTCACCGGCACAACCCGCAACTGGTCGGAGGCCAGCATCATTACCGGCAGCGGTGCGTCCGACAGCGCGCCGAGGTATTCGGTATGGCCGGGATAGGCGAAGCCCGCGCCGTCGATCAGCGCCTTCTTGTGGATCGGCGCGGTGCACAGCGCCGACGCGGCACCGCGCTTCACCAGATCGACGCCGCGCGCGATCACGTCGATCACGCCCTGGGCGTGGCGCGGATCCGGCTGGCCCGGTTGCGCCTTGGGCCGTCGAAGTCGTGGCGCAACACCGGCAGCGCCCGCGCCATGCAGTCCGGCGCCTCGGCGGCGTCGGCAATCTCGTTCCAGTCCGCATCGGCGGGCAAATGACGCGGATCGCCGATCCAGAAGAACGCCAGGTCGTCGCGCAGGGCAGCCCAGGCGCGGGCGGCGATCTCGGGGCCGATGCCCGCCGGTTCACCGACCGTCAGCGCGATGGGCGCGGGCCGCGAGGTCATTTATAGCTGATCACCGCGTCGGCCCGCAGTTCGGCCAGGTAGCCGTTGGCATAAGACGCCAGACGCTGGTTGCTGAGGCTCAGGCGCACCTGTTCCCGGCTGACATCCTCGTTGACCGCCAGCGTGCGGCCGCAGAGCATCAGGAACACCAGCGCCTGACCGTCGCCCGTGGTCAGCGCCGTCGAGACCTCGCCTTCGTCCAGCTTGGCCAGTTCCAGCGCCACGTCGCCGGCGATCTCTGCCATCGGCAGGGTGTCGCGCAGCAGGCGTTCCTCGGGCTGGCCCCGGGCCACGCCATAAAGATCGTCGCAGGTGTCGACCTCGGCCTTGATCTGCGCGGCCTCCGAAAGGGCGGCTTCGGTGCGTCCGCCGGGAATAAAGTATCGGGCGAACTCGACCGAGACCGCCTCGGCCTCGGGCGCGCCGGTTTCCTCTAGCGCGCGCAACTGAAACAGCGCGATGGCATTGGGCACCGGGATCGGCGCCGAGACCTGGCCCGGCGCCAGTGCCAGCACCTGGCTGGCGACGGCGGGCGGCAGGTTCGACAGCGGGATCCAGTCCTGCCGACCGCCCCGGCCTGCGGAGGGTGCGGCGGAATAGCGCCGCGCGGCGGCGGCGAAGGCGGGGATCGTGGTGATCTTGGTGATCTCGGCGGCGCGACGCTGCGCCGCGGCCGCGCGTTCGGGCGTGTTGGTGGGCAGGAATATCTCGCTGAGAAGAACCCGCACCCCCGACTGGTTCGAGGACAACGCAAGGGCGCGGTCCACCTCGGCCTCGGTGATCTGGGTGCGCGGTCCGAATCGGCCCTGTACCACGGAGCGCCAGGCGATACCGGCATGGACGAAGTCGCGCACGGTCTGCGCGTCGACGCCGCCCTGGGCCACGGCCCTCAGGAACTCCTCGCTGGTCAGGTTGGCGCGGCCGGCGAATTCCTCGACCCCGGCCTCGATGGCCTCGGGCGGGATCTCGACGCCCAGCCGTTTGGCCACGTCGAGTTGCAGGCGTTCGTCGACCAGCCGGTCCAGCGCCTCCTGCTGCAGATCGCCGGGCGCCCGCAGCACCTCGTAGAACAGGATGCGCTGGTTCAACTCGTACTGGGTGATCACCCGGTCGTTGACCTGCGCCACCGGCGCGAACAGGCTGCCCTGCGCAAGCACCGGCAGGGCAAGCCCGAGCGACAGGAAGGTTGCGGTGAGAAATCGAATGATCGCCATGTTTTCTGGCTCCGTCTGCTCTAGCCTTTGACCTGACACGACCGGGCATAGTCCAGCCCGCTGCGTCCGAACCCGTTCAGCGACACGCTGAGCCCGACATCCGTGGTCGGCTGCAAGGTAGTCGAAGACGTGAACCGACGCGAGAGGGAAAGGTCCACGTTCAGGCACTCGTTCCGATAGGTCAGCCCCAGCCCGGCGCTGGCGGCCCTGTTGAGGTTGACGTCATAGCGCCCCTCGGCGGTTGCGATCCAGTGGCGCGACAACCGGTAGGCGGCGTCGAGGTTGATTTCGGACGCGTCGGTGGTGCGATCCTCGGCGGGATCGGCGACCACCCAGATATAGCTGCCAGAGGCCGACAGGCGCTTGCCGGTCCACCTGACCTGGGTCTCGGACTTGGCGAAGTTGAAGCTGTCGTCAAAGAGCGACCGGTTGGACAGGCTCAGCTTGTTGTCCAGCATCAAGCGGCCTGCCACCAGCCAGTCGGACGAGCCGCCGTCGAGGCCCGAGGCCGCGGTAAACTGGCCGCGGTCGCGGGCGCGGATCACCCGGCCCACGGTCAGCGCGTATTCGCGACCGCGAGGATCGAACCGAGCCCAGCTGAGACCCACCGTTGTGCGGAAGCCGCGTTCGTACATGTCCGAGCCGGGGAACCGGCTGAGTTCTGTCAGGTTGCCTTCGTCGAACTCCACCAGCTTGCTGTCCTCGTTGGGCACTGCGGCCCCCATGGTGTCGGTCCAGGCGACCTGTACGACGGGTTGCACGACATCCGTGATGCCGTTGGCCATGGTGCGCGACAGAGGCCAGCGGAACTCGACCGCGGCGGTGGGCGTGACATGGCGAGACACGGGGCGCGAAAGCGCCGTCCTGGCTGATCCAATAAACGTCCGAGGACACGTCTGTCTTCACCCCGGCGATAAACCCGTTGCCAAACGTCCAGTCTCGGTGCCAGCCCAGCGAAATGCCCGCCCGCAGCATGTCGCGGGCGGTGCATTCCGACACGCCAGCGGTGACGCAGGCCGCGGCCAGGCCGGGGGAAATGGTTTCGGCGATCCGCTCGTGCCCCTCGATGTCGAAGACCAGCCGCGCCTCGCCGCCGATGGCGCTTGGGAACATGCGCCGTTCATAGACGGCGCGGCCCAGCAGGGTGGCCAGCGTGTCCTCGATCGGCACTTCGGAGGCGCGCAACGAGCGCAGCTTTTGAAAGCTGGCCGAGATGTACTCGTGGCGCCGGGTCCGCGTCAGTTCCACTCCCGAGGGCAGGCGGTCCGTGCTGGAATACCCGTAGGTCAGCAGGTAGGCGGTGTCCGACACCAGCCCGACGTCGACGTTCAGCTTGAAATCGGCGGGCAGGTTGAAGCGGCCGCGCCCGAAAAGGTAGCCGCGCGGCTCTCCCGGACGCAGTTCGTCGATCGAGGCCGCGCCTTCCAGCTCGATCGAGCCGAATCTCAGTTCCTGGCGATAGCGGCCTTCGATGGTCCGGGTGTTCGAGGAAAGGTAGGGCGTCAGCAGGATGTCGGCATGGTCGTTGACCACGATGAAGTAGGGAAACTTCAGGCCGACGCCCAGCGAGGTCGAGGTGACGATCTGCGGGATCAGGAAGCCGGTGGCGCGCTTCAGGGTCGGATCGGGCAGGCGCAGGTGCGGGAAGTAGGCGACCGGTACGCCCATCACTTCGAACCGGGCGTCGTCGAAGTAAAGCTGGCGTTCCAGCTGGTCGTGGACCACGCGACGGGCCCGGATCTGCCACAGCGGGGTCGGGTTGTTGGCGCAGACCTTGCAGCTTGACGCGACGGCCTTGGTCAGCTGATTGTAGCGCCCGTCGACTCGGTTGAACTCGACCGCGGCCAGCTGCATCTGATCGTCCAGCACCAGCCGCGCGCCGCGCACGATACCCTGTTGCAGGTCGCCCGACAGGATCGCGCTGTCGCCGGTCAGCACCGCGCCGTTCTGTTCGATCAGGGTGATCGGGCCGCCAAAGGTGATCGTGTCCGTGGCCCGGTCATAGGTCAGGGTGCTGGCCAGAACCCGCTGACCTTTGTAAAGAATCTCGACATTGCCGCTGGCGATCACGGCGTCGCCGTTGCCGAAGGTCACGCGGTCGGCGATCAGCGTGGCGACCTGTGCCGCGGCCATCAGCGGACACAGCAGCAGGGCCAGGATCAGAAGAAGGCCGCGCATCAGCCATCCTCCATGTTCAGCAGGATGCCCAGCGACAGCAGGATCGCCGCCAGTGGCACCGACCAGGCGGCCAGCGGCACCGGGATCTGGCCGCTGTCACCGAGAATTTGCGCGAAGTTGCGCAAGAAATAGATGCTGAACCCCAGTCCCAGGGCGGCCAGCACCATCGGCCCGGTGCGCCCGAAGCGGGTGTGCCGCATGGTGAAGCCCGCGCCGACCAGCACCATGCCCGCCATCAGGAACGGCAGCGCCAGCTCCATGTGCAGCCAGACCCGGTGGCTGCGCGCCGAAAAGCCGGCATCTTCCAACTGGTCGATGAAGCCGGGCAGTTCCCAGATCGGAATTGCGGCAGGAGTGCCGAAGCTGTCGCGGATCTGGTCCAGCGTCAGGTTCGACGAAATCTCCATCGTCTCGGCGATGCTGGCGGATTTCTCGGCGATGCGGCCCTCGGCAAGGTTCCACCGCTTGGCGTTGCGGATGTCCCAGACACCGGGCATCAGCGCGGCGCTTTCAGCCTCGATCCGGTAGCTGGGTGTGCCGTCGGGGGCGAAGCCCAGGAAGCTGACCCCGAAAAGCTGCGCGCCGTCGAGATTGCTGCGCTGCGCCCGGATCACCGTCTGCCCCTCGGGGCCGCCCTGGCGCAGCCACAGCCCCTCGCGGCTGATCGACAGCACGCTGGATGCGCCCTGCAGGTGGCGGTTCGACAGCACCTCGTACTGCTTCGAGGTGGCGGCGACGATCGGGTTGAAGACCGCGATCGAAAACACGCCGATCAGCATCGCCACGATGACCGGCGCGATCAGCGATTGCAGCGCAGAGCGGCCCGCGGCGCGGGTGATGACCAGTTCCGAAGTGCGCGCGAGGCTGAGAAACAGCGTCAGCGTGGCCAGGATCATGATCAGCGGCAGGATGCGGTACAGCCCTTGCGGCACGTTCAGCAACGTCAGCTTGACGATCTCCAGGAACCCCACGGTGTCGCTGTCGAACTTGCGGATCTGCTCGACCATGTCGATCAGCACGAAGATGCCCAGGAAGATCGCGAAGACCGAGAGAAAGGCGAAAAGGAACCGCCGCGCGATATAGCGATGCAGGATCATGCCGCAGCCTCGGCGCGGCGGCGCCGGCGGAAAAGACCGGGCCGGTCGGATATCCACAACAGCACCGGTGCCACGAATATGCCGATCACCGTGGCGCCGTAGGCGGCAGGCCACAGGGCGGTGTCGCGGCGGGCGATGTCGGCCATCGCGTTATCCAGCGATTTCAGGATGATAAGGGCCACGATCGCGCCGAGAATCTGGCGCCAGAGGCCAAAGCGGCTGAATCCACCCACCAGCATCGCCGAAAACCCGACCAGCGCGGCGACCAGCGACAGCAGCGCCTGGTTGATGCGCCCATGCCCCTCGTACATCAGCGCCGCCGCGGTTTGCCCGGTCTCTTCCAGCGCCGCCGCATCCGGGGCGAGAAGCGTCAGCGTGGGCAGTTCCTTGGCGCCGCGCGCGCCCGGCGTCAGCGCCTCGACCAGCCCGCCGATATCGTAGGCGAAATCGTCGAAGCTGGTGGTCGACAGCCGCTTGCTGGTCTCGGAATAAGCCTGCGCCATGCCATCGAGCATGACCAGCTTGGGCCCGGTGTCCTGGCGCAGAAGCAGGGCCTGGCGCGCGGTATAGATGATCTGGTTATCGGGGTTGCGGGCATCCGACAGGAAGATGTTGCGCAACTCGCCCTCGGGGCTGATCTCGCGAATGTAGAATGTCACGCCGTCGGCGGGATGCAGGAACTGGCCTTCGGTCAGCAGCCGCGCGGTGATGTTCTCGGACACTTCGGCCTGGCGCTTGGCCAGTTCGGTGATGCTGAGCGGGACCAGGAAATGCGTCAGCACCGACAGTAGCGCCGCGACAATCAGCCCGAAAACCAAGACCGGGCGCACCAGGCGATAGGGGCTGAAGCCAGCGGCCTGCACCACGATCAGTTCGCTTTCGCCGCTCAACCGGTTGGCCACGTAGACCGAGGCGGCGAAGGCGGCGATCGGCAGCACCAGGCGGATCACGTTGGGCAGCGACAGCGCGGTGAATTCGACGAACACGCCCGCCGACTGGCCGTTGGCGATGAGCTGGTCAAACAGCACCACCGCGCGGTTGACCCAGTAGACCGAGACAAGGATCAGCGAGAAGAAGCCGAACAGCATCATCAGTTGCGACAACAAGTATTTGTCGAATTTGGCCAAGTGCTTTCCCGGTCTGCCTCTTTTTCCGCGAAGCTATCCGATCTTCGCGCGGGGGAAAACTGATAACTGGCCAAAGCTGCGGCTTGCCCCTAGATGTTGCGAAACAGCAGCCGGAGAGCCACATGACATCGCCCATCAACGCCCGGATCGAAGCGCTCGACATCGACGCCATTGCCACCGCCGAGGGCCGGGTCGTCGTGTTCTGCGACGACGGCAAGCTGGACACCGGCGCGCGCCGGGTCAACAAGCTGACCCGCGGCGCGTTGCAACGGATGGTAGCCTCGAAAGCGTTCGACAAGCTGAAGCCCGGCGAGGCAGTCGACCTGGGTTGGCCAACCGGCATGGCGGCGGACGCGGTGCAGGTCGTGCGGCTGGGTCGCAGGCCCTCGGCGACCGAGGCGCGCAAGGCAGGTGCGACGATCGGCAAGGCGAGAAACGGCAAGGATTTGCTGGTCTTGGCAGGCACTCTCAAGCGGGTGGATGAGCTTGTCCTCGGGCTGAGCCTGCGCGCCTATGCCTATGCCGATCAGAAGACCAAGGACAAGGACCCCGAGGGCGACGTCACGGTCATGGTGTCGCAGCCCGAGGCCGTTTCGGGCGTGGTCGAGGCCACCCGCGCGCTGGCCGCCGGCGTATTCTTCACCCGCGACCTCGTAGCGGCCCCGTCGAACGTCCTGACCACCACCGAATTCGCCCGCCAGCTCGAAGGCCTGCGTGATCTCGGCGTCGAGGTCGAGGTGCTGGAGGAAGACAAGCTGGAAGAGCTTGGGATGCGCACCCTGCTGGCCGTCGGCCAGGGCTCGGAAAGCCCGTCGAAGGTGGTGGTTATGCAGTGGCAGGGCGGCGGCAAGGAAGCCCCCTTCGCGCTGGTCGGCAAGGGCGTGGTGTTCGACACCGGCGGCATCTCGATCAAGCCCGCCGCGGGCATGGAAGACATGACCATGGACATGGGCGGTGCCGGCGTGGTGTCGGGCGTGATGAAGACGCTGGCGCTGCGCAAGGCCAAGGCCAACGTGGTCGGGCTGGTCGGGCTGGTCGAGAACATGCCCGACGGCAAGGCCACGCGCCCCGGCGACGTGGTGAAGTCGATGAAGGGCGACACGGTCGAGATCATCAACACCGACGCCGAGGGCCGGCTCGTGCTGGCCGACGTGCTTTGGTACGCGCAGGAGCGGTTCAAACCTACCGGCATGATCGATCTGGCCACACTGACCGGGGCGATTATCATCGGGCTCGGGCACGAGAAGGCCGGCGTGTTCTCCAATGACGACGACCCTGTGCAAGGATTTCCTGAAGGCCGCCGATGCCGAAGACGAGGGCGCTTGGCGGATGCCGTTGGGCGAGGCCTATGACAAGCAGTTGAAATCCGACATCGCCGACATGAAGAACGTCGGCGGCAGACCCGGCGGCTCGATCACTGCGGCGCAATTCCTGCAACGCTTCGTGAAGGACGACTGCCCGTGGATCCATCTCGATATCGCCGGTGTGGCGCTGGTGAAGTCGGAAACCGCGCTGTCGCCGAAGGGGGCGACCGGCTGGGGCGTGCTGGCGCTCAACCGCTTGATCGCGGACCGCTGCGAGGGTTAGGCTTGCCGCCATGCTGATACCCGCCACCCGCTACCTCGATCCCGAAGCCGCGCTGATATTTCTGCGCGACGTTTTGGGACTTGAAGAACACGCCGTATACCGTTCTGATGACGGCAAAATCCTTCATGCGCAAATGCGGATCGGCGCGGGAATGATGATGTTCGGCCCGCCCAACGATGGCCCGTTCGAGCGCTACATGGCCGATCCAACCGAGATTGGCGGCCGTGAAACGACGACGATCTATGCAGTCGTTCAGGACGTTGCAGAACGGCACGAACGGGTCGTCGCGGCCGGGGCCACCATATTGCTGCCGCTGGAGGAACAGTTCTACGGTGGTCAGGCCTTTACCCTTGCCGATCCCGAAGGTCATATCTGGACCTTCGGCGATTACGATCCCACGACACCCGCCTGATGGGCGCCGCGTTCTTCTATCATCTCAGCCGACAGCCAGTCGAGGCGACGCTGCCGATGCTGCTTGGCAAGGCGCGGGGGGCAGGCTGGCGCGTCGCGGTGCGCGGCACCTCGGCCGAGCGGATGGCCTGGCTGGATGAGCGGTTGTGGCTGACGGGGGACGAGAGCTTTCTGCCGCACGGGCTGGCAGGCGGAGAATTCGACGCCGACCACCCCGTCCTGCTGACGACGGGCACCGAATGCCCCAACGGCGCAGCCTGCGTGATGGCGGTCGATGGCGCGCCGGTGTCGTCGGACGAGGTCGCCCGGCTGGAGCGGGTCTGCATCCTGTTCGACGGCAATGACGCCGCGGCGGTAGAGGCCGCCCGCGATCAGTGGCGGGATCTGACCGGGGCCGGCTGTGCGGCGCAATACTGGAGCGAGGCCGACGGCAAGTGGGCCAAGAAGGCCGAGGCGAACGGCGCGCCCGCTTCATAAAATCGTCGTATTCCAGGGGCATGACGGGCGTAGCTTGCGCGACCGAAGGGCCGCCCGATGTACGACACGCCCCATGGACCGGCGGCACCTGCCGTCGCGCTGGCGGCGCACGACATGCAGATACTTTGCGACATGGACGCGCTGGCCCCGTTGCAGCCCGACTGGCAGCGGCTGTGGCAGGCCGATCCCGAGGCAGATCTGTTCCTCCCCTGGCCCTGGATGACCCGGGTTCTGGCGCGCAACACCGGTCGCTGGCGCGTCTATATCCCGCGCGACCGGGCGTCGGGCCAGGTGCGGTGCAACCTGCCGGTGCACGCCGACGATGCCGCAAGTCCCTACTCGTCAAGCTGATCGGCCGCGATCCCGCTACCGCCACGCTTCCGGTTAGCCTGCTGCTGCACGCCTTGACCATTCGCCGGGCCATCGACAGGGGCATCGGAACCTACGATTTCGGCCACGGCGACGAGCCCTACAAGCTCAGCTTCCGGGCCGCGCCGCCATCTGACCCGGCTGTCGGTCAAGCGGTCCCGCTGATCGGGGGCTTACGCGCGACGGCGGCGGCCGCCACGGGTGCCGGTGTTGGCCTTCGATTCCGTCGAGGCGGCGGCGAAATCCTTGCCTTCGGCCACGGCGTCGAGGATGCGGCTGAACTTGATCCACTCGTAGCCGTTGTCGTCGTGGTTCATCAGGAAGTTGGCGGCTCGGATCGCCTCCATCTCGACCGGGCGGACCGGGTTCATGATCGCGCTGGTCATGCCCGCGCCGATCGCCATCGGCAGGAAGGCCGCGTTGATGCCGTGGCGGTGCGGCAGGCCGAAGCTGATGTTCGACGCGCCGCAGGTGGTGTTGACGCCCAGTTCCTCGCGCAGGCGTGCGCACCAGCGCAAAGACCTGCTGACCGGCAGAGCGCCATCGCGCCCACCGGCATCACCAGCGGATCGACGACGATGTCATGCGCCGGGAATGCCGAAATCGGCGGCGCGCTCGACGATCTTCTTGGCCACGGCAAAGCGCACGTCGGGGTCTTCGCAGATCCCGGTGTCGTCGTTCGAGATCGCCACGACGGGCACGTTGTATTTCTTGACCAGCGGCAGGATCGCTTCCAGCCGCTCTTCCTCGCCGGTCACCGAGTTCAGCAGCGGGCGGCCCTCGGCGATCGCCAGACCGGCCTCGAGCGCACCGGGAACCGAGCTGTCGATGCAAAGCGGCACGTCGACAAGGCCCTGAACAAGCTCGATCATCCTGCGCATCAGGGGCGGTTCGGTCTCGTTGGGGTTGGGGTTGGAGTTGTAGACCACGCCCGCGTTGATATCGAGCACCATGGCGCCGCAGGCGACCTGCTCCAGCGCGTCGCGTCTCGACGGTCGAGAAATCGCCCGCCTCAAGCTCGGCGGCCAGCTTCTTGCGCCCGGTCGGGTTGATCCGTTCGCCGATCACGCAGAACGGTTCGTCAAAGCCGATGACGACGGTCTTGGTTTTCGATTCGATCACGGTGCGGGTCATGACAGGGCTCCGTTTCGGCGTCCAGCAGGGCTGCCAGCGCGGGGTCGGTGAAATCGTCGATGGCGATATGGGCGCCATGCGCCCGCAAGGCGGCGGCGTCAAGGCTGGAGGTCAGGCCGACCACCGTGCAGCCCGCGCGCGTGCGCGGCCCTGAGACCGGCTGGGGCTGTCCTCGAAGGCGATGCAGGCGCGGGCCGCGACGTTGTGCGCGGCGGCACCGGCCAGGTAGGGCGCGGGGTCGGGCTTGCCGGGCAAGCCGTCGTTCGAAGTGATGACCGGCGCGAAGCGGTCCGACAGCCCAATGGCGTCCAGCATCGCCACGGCATTCAGGCGACAGGCATTGGTCACAACCGTGCAGGGCAGGCCGGCCTTTTGGGCGCGTTCCAGTAGCGCCACAAGGCCCTGGCCGGCGGCATGTTGGTTTCGGCCAGACGGCGGCGAAACTCCGCCTCTTTCGCCACATCCATCGCGCTCGGGTCCTGGTCGGGCATCAGCTCGGCAAACACATCCACGTTAAGTCTGCCGTGGATATGTTTGAGATAGTAGAATTTATCTACAGCTATGTCCCGGGACCGCAGCATGTCGGCGAAGACCGCGATGTGCAGCGGGTCGCTGTCCAGCAGGGTGCCGTCAAGGTCGAAGAGCAGGGCGCCGGGCATCAGGCCGCGGCGCTGGCCGGAACCGCCGACGTCCCGCCTGCCTTCATCGCCCATTCGGCGTTGGTCTTGATGCCGCCCAGCGGGAAGAAATGCACCGCCTCGATGCCGAAATCGGGGTTCTTCGCCTTGTGCGCCGCCAGTTCGGTGACGACGTCCCTGGGTTCGTAGGGCAGCACCAGCTTGGTCACGTCCATCGCACGCTTTTGCAGCACGCGCAGCGACGGGCCGACGCCGCAGGCGATGGCGAACTTGATCAGGGTCTGCAGCTTGGCGGGCCCGGCGATGCCGATATGGACGGGCAGGGTGATGCCCTCGGCCTGAAGCCGCTCGACCCATTTGATGATCGGCTTGGCCTCGAAGGCGAACTGGGTGGCCAGCGCCATCTTGGCGTCGGTACGCTCGGCAAAGGCGTTCTTCCAGCGCAGCGCATCCATCACCATGCGCGTCGGACCCGTCGGGGTCGATGTCGCGGTTGCCCTCGGGGTGGCCCGCGACATGCAGGCGCTGAAAGCCGGCCTTGTCGAACAGTCCGGTTTCCAGCAGTTGCATCGAGGAATGAAACTCCCCGCGCGGCGTCGCCACGCCGCCGGCCAGCAGCAGGCCCTGGCGCACATCGGCCTCGCCCTGGTAGCGCGCGATCCAGTCGGCCAGCGTGGCCGTGTCCTTGATGATCCGCGCCGGGAAATGCGGCATCACCTTGTAGCCGTCGGCGTTCAGCCGTTTGGCCGTCGCCACCATGTCCTCGATCGGGGTGCCGTCGATATGGGCGATGTAGACGCGGGTGCCCTCCGGCAGCAGATCGCGGAAGTTCTCGACCTTCTCGGCGGTGCGCGGCATCACCTCGATGGAATAGCCTTGCAGGAAGGCCTCGACGCTGGGGCTGACCGGGCGCGCGGCGGGGTCACGTCTTTTGAAGCTCAGCAAAGCCATGGCGGCCTCCCATAGGTTTCTCGGGCTCAGGCCCATCCGTCGTTGTCGACCAGCGCCTTGAGGCGATCCGTGCTCGTATTCGGCGTCGAGTTTCGCGCGCCTCGGCGGTGGCGATGTCGTCCTGTTCGCCCTCGACCGGGTAGGATTGTGCCTTGCGGAAACCCAGCATGTACTCGTCCGATTCCGCGCGCCGATCCGCATCGCGGTGCGGTCGATCGCCTGTTCGAACCGCTCCGGCAACGGCCGCTTGGCACCGCGACGGCCCTTGCCGACGATGATCTGCGCCGGGATGTCGCGCCAGTAAACGATGGTGACGTCGGGCATTGGTTGATTCCTTGACCTGGCGTCCTTCTACGCGTCCGCGCGCCGGAACGAGGACGGTTTTCGACATGCTGACGCCGACTTGCGACGGATGCGCATGGCTACGCCTCGGCGCGGGGTCACATTCCAGCGCAAGTGATGTGAAAAATCCTCATCATCATGTTGCGCCCGGCGCCAAGACGACGCTTGCGCGGAATCCCGCCCCGCCGCTAGGGTCGAGCCAACTTAGGTTGGAGGGCGATCAGGATGGCGCCCAAGCGTCCCGATGGTGCGGGCGCGTTCCCGGTCCCGGTCGAGCCCCCCGCACCCAGACGCCCCGATCCGGCGGAGCTTTACGCAGCGCTCGATCTGGGCACGAACAGTTGCCGCATGCTGATTGCCCAGCCCAAGGGCAACCAGTTTCATGTCGTCGACAGCTTCTCGAAATCGGTGCAGTTGGGGCAGGGGCTGGAACGCTCTGGCCGGCTGTCGCGCCAGTCCATGGCGCGCACTGTACAGGCGCTGCGGATTTGCCAGAAGAAGCTGCAAAAGCATAGTGTTAGACGGATGCGGTTGGTCGCGACAGAGGCTTGCCGCCGGGCCGGAAATGCTGCCGAGTTCATCCAGCTCGTCAAACGCGAGACCGACCTGGCGCTGGAGATCATCGAACCCGAGGAAGAGGCTCGCCTGGCGGTGATTTCCTGTGCGCCGCTGGTCTCGACCAAGACCGAGCAATTGCTGGTCGTGGACATCGGCGGCGGTTCGACCGAATTGGTCTGGATCGACCTGACGCGGGTGCCGGCGGTCGAGCGGCCGAAGGCGATCATGCGGCTGCACACCGGTTTTGCCGCCAGCGCCGACAGCCCGTTCGCCCATGCCCGCGTGGTCGACTGGATCTCGGTGCCGCTGGGCGTGGCGACGCTGCGCGATCAGTTCAACGACGTGCAGGACGATGCCGGGCGTTTCGCGCTGATGAGCTGGTTCTTCGAGGAGAACCTGGCCAGTTTCTCGCCCTATGCAGTCCGAGCAGGAACGCGACGGGTTCCAGATCATCGGGACCAGCGGACACCGTGACCACGGTGGCCGCGAGCCACCTTGGGCTGAAGCGCTATGACCGCAACAAGGTCGACGGGCTGCGGATGACGTCCGACCAGATCGACACGGTGATCCGGCAGTACCTGGCGCTGGGTCCCGATCGGCCGGCGCGCTGACCCGCGCATCGGACGCGACCGGCACGCGCTGATCATGTCCGGCGCGGCGATCCTGCAGGCGTTGCTGCGGGTCTGGCCGACCGACCGGCTTTCGGTCGCCGACCGGGGCCTGCGCGAAGGCCTGCTTTATGCCCAGATGAGCCGCGACGGCGTGCTGGAGGCGGGACCCTTCTAGGCAGGGGCCTGATCCCATGGAGCGGCTGCGCCGCACGCCATAGTGGAGCGCGCCGAGAGGTGAGCCCGTCGCGGCGGGGGTGCGCCAGGCTGCGGCGCCGGATGCCTCCGGCGGGCGTATTTTCAAAGAGAAGAAGCAGGGGGTGATCGGGGCGTCAAACGGGCTATGATCTTCCGGAACCGAAAGCTGACCAAAGGATACGCGCCATGCGCAAGCTGCAAACCCAGGGCGTTCATCACATCACCATCATGGGTGCGGATCGCCAGACCTCGATCGATTTCTGGGAAGGGGTGCTTGGAATGCCTTTCATCTTCGACCAGCCCAATCTCGATGACCCGAACGAGGGCCATCTTTATTTCGATCCCGGCGACGGTCGGCTGATCACGATCTTCACCAACGAGGACCGCAAGGCCGACCCGCGGCGTACGCCGACGGAAGCGGGATGCGTGCATCACCTGGCCTTCGCGGTCAGCCATGCGACGTTCAACCAGGTGGCGGGGCGGCTTGACGCGCGCGGCATCAAGCATTCCGGACCGAAGGACCGCGGGTTCATGGATTCGATCTATTTCACCGATCCGCTGGGCCTGCTGATCGAACTGGCCTGCTACCGCTTCGAGCCGCCGCGCGGGCATGCCCATGCCGACGTGATGATCGAGGCGCATCGCATCCGGGTCGAGCGCGGCGATCACCATATCGATCAGGAGCACCTGGCCGACGCCATCGAACTGCTGGTGGAACGGTCGCAACAATCGCTGTCCGAGAACCGGGAGCCGAAGAACCCCTACTGACAGTTGCCATTTCCCGAAGCTTGCCGCATGTGCACGGGATAGCGGCCAGAGGACGACATGGCAAAGAAGACAAGCGGACGCGGACAGCGCGATCTGCGCACCAAGGTCAAGACGGCGCGGGGGCGCAGGCTGAGCTCCACGCTTTGGCTGGAACGGCAGCTGAACGATCCCTACGTCAAGCGCGCGCAGGCCGAGGGCTATCGCGGGCGCGCGGCCTACAAGATCCTGGAACTGGACGACAAGTACCGGTTCCTGGTGCCCGGCGCCCGGGTCGTCGATCTGGGCTGCGCGCCGGGCGGCTGGTGCCAGGTGGCGGTCAGGCGGATCAACGCGCTGGGCGAGAAATCGGGCAAGGCGCAGGGCCGGATCATCGGCATCGACCTGCAAGAGGTCGAGCCGATCCCCGGCGCCGAGCTGCACGTGCTCGACTTCCTGGAGGACGGCGCCGACGCACGCGTCAAGGCCTGGCTGGGCGGCAAGGCCGACGTGGTGATGTCGGACATGGCGGCCAGCGCCTCGGGGCACAAGCAGACCGACCATTTGCGCATCATCGCGCTGTGCGAGGCGGCGGCGTATTTCGCCTTCGACGTGCTGGAAGAGGGCGGCACCTTCGTGGCCAAGGTCCTGGCGGGCGGGGCCGAGGGCGAGTTGCAGCAGCTTCTGAAACAGAAATTCACCAAGGTCGCCAACGTGAAGCCGCCGGCCAGCCGGTCCGACAGTTCGGAGAAGTTCGTGGTGGCGACCGGGTTCCGGGGATGACGGCGCTGACCTGTTTCAAGAGCTACGACATTCGCGGCCGGGTCGGCGATGAGCTGACCGAGGCCATCGCCCGCGACATCGGCCGCGCCTTTGCCCGCGTCATGACCCCCGGGCGCGTGGTGCTGGGCCGCGACATCCGCGACAGCTCGCCGATGCTGGCAGCGGCCATCGCCGACGGCCTGATGCTGGAAGGCGTCGAGGTGCTGGATATCGGGCTTTGCGGCACCGAAGAGGTCTATTTCGCCACCGATCATCTGGGCGCGGGCGGCGGTCTTATGGTGACCGCCTCGCACAACCCCATCGGCGACAACGGCATCAAGATGGTGGGGCCGGGGGCCACTCCGATCAGCCGCGAGACCGGGCTTGGAGCGATGCGCGACCTGGTGGCGGCGGGCGACTTTGGGCCCGGGGCCGGGACGCGCGGAACCCTAAGTCATCGGATGTGCGCCAGGCCTACGTCGCGCGGGTGCTGTCGTTCATCGCGGTCGCCGAATTGCGCCCCCTGAAGATACTGGTCAACGCCGGCAATGGCGCGGCGGGGCCGACGTTCGACGCGCTGGCCCGGGCGCTGAAGGTGGCGGATGCGCCGCTGCAGTTCATCCGCCTGCACCATGATCCCGACGGCAGCTTTCCCAACGGCATCCCGAACCCGCTGCTGCCCGAAAACCGGCCGGTGACCGGCGACGGCGGTGCGTGCCGCATGGCGCGGACATCGGCGTCGCCTGGGACGGCGATTTCGACCGGTGCTTCCTGTTCGACGAAACCGGGGCCTTCATCGACGGCGAGTATATCGTCGGGCTTCTGGCGGCCGCGGTGCTGGCCCAGGAACCGGGCGCCAGGATCGTGCATGACCCGCGGGTGATGTGGAACACGCAGCGGCTGGTGACGGAAGCGGGCGGCACGCCTGTGGTCTCGCGCACCGGGCATGCGCTGATCAAGGAGGTGATGCGTGAGGTCGACGCGGCCTATGGCGGCGAGATGTCGGCGCATCACTATTTCCGCGACTTCATGTATTGCGACAGCGGCATGATCCCCTGGCTGCTGGTCGCCGCGCACATGTCGGCCACCGGGCAGCCGCTGTCGGCGCTGGTCGCCGACATGCGGGCGCGGCATCCGTCCTCGGGCGAGATCAACTTTCGCATCGCCGATCCGCAGGCCGCGGTTGCGGCCATCGAGGCACGCTTTGCCCAGGGTGGCGAGATCGACCGGCTGGACGGGCTGAGCGTGGCGTTCGACGACTGGCGCTTCAACCTGCGAATGTCGAATACCGAGCCGGTGGTGCGGCTGAACGTCGAGACGCGGGGCGACCGCGCGGCGCTGGAGCGCCATACAGAGGCGCTTTCGGCGATACTGCGCGGCTTCGCCTGAGCGCAGAAAGGCTTTTGAAACAGGCCTGTTCGGATCCAGTATGGCCCCCGTCGCCGCCAACGACTCGCACAGTTTTGACTGGCGGCCGGGCGACGCCGGAGGGGGATACTGAAATGTCTTTGGATGTCAGGGGATTGAGTGCGGGACTGGCGCTGCTGGCCCTGTCGGCGCAAGCCGCGGTGGCGGCGTCGTTGGCCTGGACCTTCGACAACCAGACCGATACCGAGATCTCGCTCGAATTCTACAGCCAGGACCGCGATCATGACTGGCCGGGCGACGACCGGGTCTACCTCATCAGCCCGACCGACGGCGCGCGCACCTACGTACTGTCCTGCAATCGCGGTGAGAACATCTGCTACGGCGGCTGGATCATGGGCGACCGCGCGACCTACTGGGGCCGCGGCTACAACGATCAGCAAAGCTGCCCCGACTGCTGCGCGATCTGTGGCGGCGGCATTGCCGAGCCGGTGGACCTGGTCAGATGAGCGGCGCGGTGCGCGGGCCCGATTGCGGCCTGCGCGACCGTCGGACCCGCGCCGGGCCATTGCCAGGACCTGATTGGCTTCGACCGGTCCAGCCTCGGCCGAACGGTGCTGTCCGACAAGCCTCGGGCGTCGAACTGGAGCTTGCGGTCGGCAGCTACAACTACGAAAGCATCCGCAACTATTCGGCCAACAGCGTGCATGCCCGGCTTGGACGGTTGGTGGGGCGGCTCGATATCCTGACCGACCCCGGCTCTTTCCCAGTACCGCCTTCATCGTCGGTGAAAAGTACCTGCTGACTAACTATCACTGCGTGCCGGGCTTCATCGAGGGTGATCTGGTCGATGCCAGCCGGATCAAGACGGTGATCTTCAAGGCGGGCAACACGCAGCAGGGGTCGAAGAGAAAGCCAGACCTACCAGGTCAACCCCGCATCCGTCTCGGCGCACGAGGACCTCGACTATGCGGTGCTGGAGGTGACGGGCAATCCAAGCGCCGAGTTCGGCATGCTGACCCTGTCGGACGCACAGCCACAGGACGGGGATCCCCACTGGGTCATCGGCCACCCGATGGGCGAGGCGCAGCGGATCAGCTGCGATGAATGCCGCGCCAATCGCCCGCCATCTCGGGTGCCCGGCTGGCGCAGACATGCGACACGCTGCCCGGAAATTCTGGCCCCCCGGTGATCGACGCCGGAGTCCAGACGGTGATCGGCCTGCATCACGCAGGCTCGCGCCGCGACAGCGTCAACTTAGCGATCCCGATGCGGCTGATTCTGGACCGGTGGCGGATCCTGAGCGCCGCGCTGGAGGCGCCGGCTGCCGCTGGCCGGTACGACGGCGGAGATGGAGCGCGAACTGGCGAAGATCGTGCAAAAGGCTGAAAGGATCGACGATGCGCAAAACGCGGTGGCCCGGCTGTGGCGTGCGCTCGACTCCGCCGTCGCCCGCGCCACCTCGTCGCGACCTCCGCCCGCGACGAGGTGGCGCGGATCATCGACCTTGCATCGGGCCGCGTCCTGCGCCGCGTCACGGACCTGGCCGGGTCGGTGCGTTTCGGCCCGGACGGGCGTAGACTGCTCGTGTGGAACCGGCTCGGTCTTGGAGTGTACCATCTGAATTGAGGCCGATAGGCGCTCAGCCTTCGTCGTCGTCGACCAACTTGTCGCGAAGCCCGGCCAGCCCGGCGAACGGCCTGGCGTCGTCGTCGCTCATCGCCTGCCGTCCCGGTTCGGTATACGTCTGCGCCAACGGGGCGACACCCTCGGCATGGGGATAGTCCGGCAGCGCCAGCGCCAGCGCCTCGATCATCACGGCGTCAAGGTCCAGAACGGCCGGCAGCGGCTCGATGCTGTCATCCTCGGGCATCTCGATCTCGTCATCCTGTGGCAGCGGCGGCGGATCGGCGAGGTAGACACGCCGCACCGGCTCGTCGATCCGCGTCGTCACCGGGGCCAGCGTCACGACGCAGTCCTGCACCACCGTGGCCCCCAGATCGGCCTCGAGCCGCCAGTCATCGCGGTCCTGCGGATGCAGCGCCCCGCTGAACCGCAGCTTGCGCACCGCCGGGATACCCAATTCGGCGGCGATGGCGGCGCGGGCCGCGGCATCCGGGGTCAAAGTGAACGCATGGCTCTGATCCGCGGCAAGTCGCGCGATCCGCAGGGTATTGCCCGAAGTTGTTCGGTTGCCCATCTGGCGTTCCATTCTTGAACCTGAGCCTTTCCTTCTGTAAGCCGGATGCAAGGTCAAGCCAAGACACGGGCGAGGGGCAGTATGGGTAAGGTATTCTGGGCGATCCGGCTAAGCCTGTGCGCGCTGGCCATATTCTCGGTCGCTGCCTGCACCAATCTCGATCGCAAGCACGGCTACGTGCCGTCGGACGAGGATCTTGGACAGATCATCGTCGGCGTCGACACCAAGGACACCGTGGCCGATGTGGTCGGGCCGCCCGACGACGGCGGGCGTTCTCAGCGATGGCGGCTGGTTCTACGTCGCCAGCAAGTTCCGCGCCTATGGGTGGCGCGAAACCCGTGAAATCGAGCGCGAAGTGGTGTCGATCAGCTTTGATGAAAACGGCACGGTCGAGAATATCGAACGGTTCGGGCTGGAGGATGGCCGAGTGATCGCGATTTCGCGCCGTGTCACCGACAGCAACATCAAGGGCGTGACCTTCCTGCGGCAGCTCTTCGGATCGATCGGCAACTTCACCGCTGACCAGTTCCTGAACTGACGCGCCCCAACGCGGCGGTCGGCGGAAAAAGCCGGCGCCGCGACCTGGCGCGCCGATCAGTCCTTCGGCTTGAAGTCCAGCGCCACCCCGTTGAGGCAATAGCGCAGGCCGGTCGGTTGCGGGCCGTCGGGGAACACGTGACCCAGATGCGCCTCGCACCGGTTACAGTGCACTTCGGTGCGGCGCATGAACCAGCCATTGTCTTCGGATTCGCCGACCATTTCGGGATCGGCGGGCTTATAGAACGACGGCCAGCCGGTGCCGCTGTCGAATTTGTGCGCCTTGTCGAACAACGGTGCGCCGCAGCAGGTGCAGGTGAACATGCCCGGGCCTTCGGGGAAGCTTTCGTGCGTGAACGCGCGTTCAGTTCCGTGTTTGCGCGTGACCTTGTAGGCCAGGTCGGATAGCTGGGCGCGCCATTCCTCATCGGTCTTGCTGACTTTGTCCATTTCAAAGATGTCCTTTCCGGCCCTGCCCAGTCATATCTTGTGCGTTGCCTGTTGCAGGGACATATTTAGGAAGCCGCGCCATTCGTCCAACAAAAAGGATCGTGATCGGGTGCTAGCCTTGGCGAAAGGCCGCTACGCGGCGCGGGTCGCGACATGCGCGACGGGCCAGGAGGCGGCCCAGCGCCTGCGCCACCGGGTCTTCGTGCAGCGCGGCGGTGCCCGGGTCGGCGGGAAGGGCCGCGAAAGCGATCGCTTCGATGCCGCCTGTCACCATGTCCTGATCGAAGAGCAGGCGACCGGCGTGCTGGTCTGCTGCTTTCGGCTGATGCCTCTGGACGCCGACACCGGGATATCGCGCAGCTATGCCGCCCAGTACTACGACCTGGATGCGCTGGGACGGTTTCCGGGCCGTATGGCCGAGGTCGGCCGCTTCTGCATCCATCCCGGTTATTGCGACCCGGATATCCTGCGGGTCGCCTGGGGCGCGATGACGCGCCTTGTCGATGCCGAGGGCATCGAAATGCTGTTCGGCTGCTCGTCGTTTCCGGGCACCGAGCCGCGCGGCTATCTCGACGCCTTCGGATTGCTGAAAGCGCGGTACCTGGGGCCAAAACGCTGGCTGCCGCGGGTCAAGGCAGCGCATGTGGTCAGCTTCGCGCGCGATCTCGCGCAAAAGCCGGATACGCGCCGGGCGATGGCGACGATGCCGCCGTTGCTGCGCACCTACCTGATCATGGGCGGCTGGGTCAGCGATCACGCGGTGGTGGATGCCGACATGAACACGCTGCATGTCTTCACCGGCCTGGAAATCGGCGCGATCCCGGCGAACCGGGCGCGGGCGCTGCGCGCGGTGGCGGGGTAGCGGTTGCCGGGAAAACCTGACCGCGCTCAGGCGGTTTCGCGCAGGTCCGGCCCCGCGGCCCCGCCTGTCAGCACTTTCTGGCGTTTCACCGCGGCCCCGCCGCCGGCGGTTTCGGTGAACATCGCAAGGCTCTCGTAGTCCTCGGGTGTCGGCGGCGTCAGCGCCAGATCGGTGTAGGATTTCTTCATCGGATCGGCATGGATGCGCTTGTGCATCCGGTAGCCGCGATAAAAGCCCCAGAGATAGCGGACGCTGTTGCTTGCGGTCTTGTATGCAAATTTCGGGTAGAATTTGAGGGCCGGTTCCAGAGGCAGGCCCGGCCGCCGCTCGCGACGCGCCTTCATCCGCACGATCCCGGCCTCGAGCGGATGAAGGCCCTCAATCAGATAGCTGAGGCAGAACTCCCAGATTTCGTCTACATTGACACCCTTGACCTTCTGGCCCACCGCCCGCCGCCCGACGGTTTCGATATGTTCGGGCGTGTAATATGCCGTCCAGGCCGCGTGGTAGGTCTCTTCCCATTCGGCATCCGACATTTTCGCATGGTGCGTGACGCGATGGCAGAGGTCGTACTTGTTCATGTCCGGGTCCATCCAGACGCCCTCTGCCGCCAGCCTCTGGTGATCTGCCGATCCGGGAAGCGGGGTCAGGTAATAGAATTGCAGCATGTCGATGGGCAGCTCACGTTTGATGATCTCGACATCGCGCAGGATGCTTTCCCTGGTGTCGCCGGGGAAGCCGATGATGTAGCCCGCATACATCGTGGTCCCGTACTTGCGCCATTCCTGGATCATGGCGCGGTATTCGGTGATCTTGTTGTGGCGCTTGCCGACAGCCAGCAGGTTGTCTGGGTTGATATTTTCCAGCCCCAGGAACACACGGCCCACGCCGGCCCGGCAGGCCTTGTCGATGAAGCCAGGGATGCGGTGGCACTGGGTGTCGACCTGGATGATCAGATCGACCGTGATGCCCTCGGTTTCCTTCAGGTGGATCAGCCGGTCGAAGAACGCCTCCCAGTGCTTGTTGCGGGCCATGTCGTCATCGGTGACGAAGAACTTGCGGATGCCCTGCGCGGCATTCCGGCGCACGATCGCTTCCAGGTCGTCGGCGCTGCGGAAGCGGCTTTTGCGCCCCTGTACGTTGATGATGGTGCAGAACGAGCATTGATAGGGGCAGCCGCGGCCCAGATCGAAACTGGTGAAATCGTTATGCACGCGTCCGATGATCTTCTGGTCCAGAAACGGGTGCGGTTCATCCTGTAAATTTGGAAGTGCGTTCATGTAGTTGTAGACCGGCTTTAATGTTCCTTTCCAGGCATCTCGAATGACGCCATCCAGCCGCCCTTCTTCCGCCTCGCCGCAGAAGATCGAAATGCCGAGGTCCTGAGCCGCGACGATATCGGGCGGCAGTTCGGGCAGCATCGACATGCAGCCCGAGACGTGGAAACCGCCGATGCAGACCGGCAGGCCCGCTTTCAGGAACGGCTGCGCCAGGTCGACGGCGCGCGGGAACTGGTTGGTCTGCACGCCGATCAGCGCGACCAGTGCACGGCCGCCCGCACGGCGGATGTCGCGGATGATCCGGTCGGGGCGGATGCGGGTGTTGGTCTCGTCCATCATCTGCGGGCGAATCTCGACGTCGTCGCCGAGAATGTTGCGCTCCATCGCGTCCATGAGAAGTCCGTTGACGGCGGCCAGCGAGTTCGACGGGATCAGCGAACGGATGAAGCGGATCGGATAGCCTTCGTCGTCGTAATGCGTCGGCTTGATCGCAACGAAGTGAAAGATCTGTCTGTCGGCCATCCGAACCCCTGCAAGGTCGCGTCGCACGCCGCGACAGTAATCCAGAAACAAGGTCAAGTGAACTGTTCTCCGTGGGGCGCACGAAGTTCTGCCATTGACCCTGCGCGGCCTCGCAGGTAGCCCGCCGCCATGGCCCGCGCCCCGCTTTTGCAACTGACCGACATCGCCCTGACTTTCGGGGGCGATCCGGTATTCGACGGGCTCGACCTGGTGATCCAGCCGGGCGACCGCGTGGCCCTGGTGGGCCGCAACGGGTCGGGCAAGTCGACGCTGATGAAAGTGATGGCCGGACTGGTCGAGCCGGACCGGGGCGAGGTGGTGCTGCCGCCCGGCGCTTCGGTCGGCTACATGGAGCAGGACCCCGACCTGTCGGGTTTTGCCACCTTGGGTGATTTCGCGGCGGACGGTCTGCCGGCGGGCGAGGCCTACCGCATCGAGATGGCTGCCGAGGGGTTGAAGTTTCGCCCCGATACGCCCGTTGCCGCGGCCAGCGGTGGCGAGCGGCGGCGCGCGGCCCTGGCCCGGCTGATCGCGCAGGAACCGGCCTTGATGCTGCTGGACGAACCCACCAACCATCTCGATATCGAGGCCATCGGCTGGCTGGAGGGACACCTGTCGCAGGCCCGCGCCGCCTTTGTTCTGATCAGCCACGACCGCGCGTTCCTGAAGGCGCTGACCCGCGCGACCTTGTGGATCGACCGCGGCATGGTGCGGCGGCGCGAAAAGGGGTTCGACGGGTTCGAGGACTGGCGCGACAGGATTTGGGCCGAGGAGGATGACGCCCGCCACAAGCTGAACCGCAAGATCAAGGCCGAGGCGCGCTGGGCCGTCGAGGGCATCTCGGCGCGGCGCACCCGCAACCAGGGCCGGGTGCGTGCGTTGCAGGCGCTGCGCGCCGAGCGGGCGGCGCAGATCCGTCGACAGGGGACCGCGGAGATGGCGCTGGATGCGGGGCCGGCCTCGGGCAAGAAAGTGATCGAAGCGCAAGGGATTTCAAAGGCTTTCGACGACAAGTTGATTCTGAAACCGTTCTCGCTGCGGGTGCTGCGCGGCGACCGGGTGGCGCTGGTCGGACCCAATGGCGTCGGAAAGACCACGCTTCTCAAGATGTTGATCGGAGAGCTGGCACCCGACACCGGCACGGTCACCCTGGGCACCAATCTCGACATCGCTGTATTCGACCAGAACCGCGCGGCGCTCGATCCCGATCTCAGCCTCTGGGACAGCCTGACCACCGATCCCGACATGGGCGTGACCGGCAAGTCCGACCAGGTGATGGTTCGCGGCACGCCGAAACACGTGGTGGCCTATCTGAAGGATTTCCTGTTTTCCGAGGCGCAGGCCCGGGCGCCGGTGCGGTCGCTCTCGGGTGGCGAGAAGGCGCGGCTCTTGCTGGCGCGGATCATGGCGCGGCAGTCGAACCTGCTGGTGCTGGACGAGCCGACCAACGACCTGGACATCGAGACGCTGGATTTGTTGCAGGACCTGCTTGGCGATTACGCCGGCACGGTGCTGCTGGTCAGCCACGACCGCGATTTCCTCGACCGCGTGGCGACGACCACGATCGCGATGGAGGGTGACGGGCGGGCGCAGGCCTATCCGGGCGGCTGGAGCGATTATCGCGCCCAGCGCGCCGAGACCGCGCCCGCGCCCGAGAAGCCACGTCAGGTCGGGACGCCATCCGCCCCCACGCCGCGGAAATCCGCGCCGCGCGGCCTCAGCTTCACCGAAAAGCACCGGCTTGACGCCTTGCCCGCCGAAATCGAGCGGCTCGAACGCGAGATCGGCAAGCTGGCGGACCTGCTGGCTGATCCGAAGCTTTTCACCCGCGAGCCGGTCAAGTTCCGCAAGGCGACCGAGGCGCTGGCCCAGCGGCAGGCGGCGCTCGATTTGGCAGAGGAGGAATGGCTGGTGCTGGGCGAGAAGGCCGAGGCATCCTAGCGAGAAGGCCGATGCACAAGACCGTGGACCGATTGCCGGGCGCGGCGTAAGCTGGGGCGAGTGCAACCCGGGAATTACACCGGAAGGATCGCATCGTGCCAGTATTGAACCGCGACCCATGGCGGGAACGTTTCTACGCGAAATCGCCCTGTCCCGACGACCTGATCATCGCGCTGCACGATCCCGATGCCTACCGGATGTTCCCGTCGCGCAACCGGATCTACAACAAGCTGTGGCTTGCCGAGCAGCAGGGCCTTGCCTGCGCCCCGGACGGCATCGCGCCGCAAAGCTACCCGGTGTTCTGCAAGCCGATCTACAACCTGCGCTCGATGGGCATCGCCAGCGGGCGCGTCGATGGGCCCGCGGATCTTGCGGCGGCGATGCGACCGGGCATGATGTGGTGCCAGTTGCTGACCGGGCGCCATGTCAGCACCGATGTGGCCATCGACCGGGGAAGCCCTGTCTGGATGTGTCAGTCGCAGGGCATCCCGACCCGCGAGGGCATGTTCGACTACTGGATCGTGCGCCCCGATGCGGATGCCGGGTTAGCGGACTACCTGTCGGATTTCGTCCACCGGCATCTGGCGGACCACACCGGCGTGGTGAACTTCGAGACCATCGGCGGGCGCATCATCGAAGCGCACCTGCGGTATTCCGAGCAATGGCTCGACCTTTACGGTCCGGGCTTCCTGCCGGCCGTCTACGCGCTTTATCGCGGGCAGGGCTGGCTTGACGGGGCGACGCCTGCTGTCACCGGATACAGCGTGGCGCTGTTCGGCGAGACGCGGCAGTACCGCAAGCCCGGCGGCGACATCATCGCCGACCTGGTGGCGACGCCGGGGGTCCTGGGACTGGAACTGCCGTTTCACGAAGACGACCGGCCCGAAACCCATTCGAACCCGCCTGGCGGCTTCCGGCTGGCGATTGTCAATGGCACCGATCTTGCGGCCTGCCTCGACGTGCGAACCAGGCTGGCGCGGATTTTCGGCGCAGTTGTGCAGAACGACGGCGCGACACCCGAGGTCGCGCCTGTCGCTGCGGTTCAACGGATCGGCTGACGGCTCAGGCGGGCAGGTGGATGCGGAACCGAGCGCGGATCGCGCGGTCCGTGGCCGGATCAAGCGCCGCCCGTGATCGCGTGGCAAGAATCGCCTCTTTGCGCGCGGTGGCGTTTTGCAGCAGATCGGGCTTGCCGACCTCAGCCCATTCCTTCGGCGAGGTGCGGTCGCCGAGCGTCGGATAGACGTGATCCGATACCATGCGCGCCAGCGTCTCGTCGGTGCCCAGGTAATGCCCCGGCCCGCCGAGGCAGACCGACGCGGATCTGTTCGACCGCCAGGGTGGCGTCGTCCACCTCGATGCCCGCGCACGCAGCGCAGCGCCTGGCCGATGATGTCGTCGCCCAGGATCAGCGATTCGTGGCAGAAGCCCAGCAGCGAGGCATGCATGCCCGCGGCCTCGTAGACCATGTTCAGCCCCGACAGCCCGGCCATGACGTTGGAACACATCTGCTCCCACCCGGCCTGCATGTCGGGCAGCTTGGCATCGGCGATGCCGGCCGCCGCCCCGCCCGGAAGCCCGTAGAACTGGTGCATCTGGGCGCAACCCGCCGTCAGCAGCGCCTGTTCGCCCGATCCGCCCGACATCGCGCCCGAGCGCAGGTCGCAGACCCGAACGGCCAGGTGCCGAAGATCGCCGGGTGGCCGGGCGCGATGGCATTGACATAGACGATGCCCGCCAGGCATTCGGCGACCGCCTGCACGATGGCGCCCGCCACGGTCGAGGGCGCGGTGGCCCCGGCCATGCCCGGCGCACAGCAGCAGCACCGGCATTCCCGCGCGGATGCAGTTCTCCATCACCTGGCAGCTTTCGGTGGCGAATTTCATCGGCGGCACGACGAAGCAGTTGGAGTTGCTGACGAAGGGCCGTGCGCGCCAGTCCGCCTCGCCGCCCGCGATCATGTGCAGCATCTCGATGCCGCCGGCGACGAAATCCGGTTCGGTAAAGCTGACGCCGATGTGCTTGGTGGTGCCGGTGACGCAGGCATAGATCGAGTTGAGGTCCATCTCGCGGTTGTCGGGGATGTCGCGGCAGACCATGGGGCGTTGCAGGAAATGGATGTTGTCCAGCGTGTCGGCGATCCGCGCGGCGTCGTGCAGGTCCTGCACGGTCGATTCGCGATAGTGCGCGGCCGTCGACATCGACCATGTGCACCGCGGCCCCGGCGGTGCCGTAGTGCACGCGGTGGCCGGACAGATCGAGGTCATGACGCGGGTCGCGGCCGTGCAGGGTGATGGATTTGGCGGCCTTGGCCAGCATGTCCTCGACAAGGGCGGGCGGAAAGCGCAGGCGCCCGTCGTCGCCCAGGATCGCCCCGGCGCGGGTCAGGGTCTCGACGCCCGAGGGCGGCGCATCGGCCAGCCC
This sequence comes from uncultured Alphaproteobacteria bacterium, assembly GCA_963768205.1. GTDB lineage: Bacteria > Pseudomonadota > Alphaproteobacteria > Rhodobacterales > Rhodobacteraceae > JAHELH01. Next base: position 90,351 of record CAVYHB010000008.1, read on the forward strand.
GATCTCTTCCAGCACCTGCAACGCGGCGGCGTGGATGCGGGCGACACCGGCCTCGGTCAGCGGCTTGTAGGTGCCGCCCACAAGGCCGGGGCGGACGGCGCGCAGTTCCTGCGTCACAGGAGCAGCCCGCAGGGCGCGGCGTGCGGCGCGGCCTCCGGAACGGCGGGGCGATTGATCGGTCATGGGTGCGTGGGTCCGGTGATGGGAAAAGGGCAGGGTGGCTGTCACGCCGCGGCGGGACGTCCCCGTGCCGCGCGACCGCGTGCCGCACCGATCGTGCGCTGCACCAGTACCAGCCGCCAATCCATCGCCGCGCTCCCTGCCCAGCCTGTCGCCTGTGCCGAAGCTACCGGGCGATGTGCGACACGTCTGTTCCATTTGCGGCAACCGGTTTGCCCAAGCTGTTGCGGAATCGCGACGGTCTGCGCGGCTTCCCGCCATGCTTGAGGGGCCGATCGGCAGGTAAGTTCCGACCCCGGTCGCGTTTTCGTGAGGCCCCCTCGACGGTGGAACCCGGCACCTACATCTCACGTTCATAACCCAAGCCGCCCGCGTGATGAAAAACGCGGAGGGGTTTGAAACAAAAAAGAAACCTGGAGATATCCCAATGAGAGCTCTTCTTCTGAGTACCGCCATCACCGCCCTTGCCGTCCCCGCCGTCGCCGGCAGCCTGTCGGAGCCAATCGTGGAACCGGTCCTGGACGCGCCGCAGGTCTACGTCGCGCCCGGCGTCGACTGGACCGGCGCCTATGCCGGTGTGCAGCTTGGCTATGGCGATCTGAACGCCTCGGGTGCTGCCACCGACGAGGGCAGCGGCGTGATCGGCGGTCTGACCGCTGGTTACGACTATGACTTCGGTACCTTCGTTCTGGGTGCCGGCGTCGATTACGACTTCGCCGATATCGACCTCGACAGCGGCGCAGGCCAGTTGGACAGCGTGGCGCGCCTGAAGGCACGCGCCGGTTTCGAGGCCGGCCAGGCGCTGATCTACGGCACCGGCGGCGCCGCCTTTGCCGATGCGCAGATCGGTGGCACCGACTTCTCGGACACCGGGTATTTCCTGGGCGCCGGCGTCGAGTACATGGTCAACCAGACCTTCTCGATCGGCGGCGAAGTGCTGTATCACCAGTTCGACGATTTCGACAACACCGGCATCGATATCGACGCTACTACGGTGCAGGTGCGCGCGGTCTACCGCTTCTAGGCGGCACACCATCTCAAGATCGACGGGCGGCCCTTCGTGGCCGCCCGTTTTCGTCTCACGCCGTCAACTCGCGCAGCACGCGGGCGACCATCATCACGTCTTCGCGCGTACAGTCGAAGCTGCCCGCCGTCATCCGGATCACGAACCGCCCCTCCTGCATGGTCTGCGTCAGGTAGATGCGCCCATCGTCGTTGATACGGCGCAAAAGATCGGCGGTGGCCGCGTCGGCATCCTGTCCTTCGGGCGCAATGTGAAAGGTGAAAAGCGCCAGCCGCGGCTCGGTCGTGATGTGGAATTCCGGCATCGCGCGGATCGTCTCGGCCAGTTCCGTGACCCAGGCGACATGGTTGCGGATGCGCGCGCGCAGCCCCTCCAGCCCGTAGGCGCGCAGGGTGAACCACAGTTTCAGCGCCCGGAACCGGCGGCCCAGAGGCACGGTCCATTCGTTGAAATTGGTGATTTCGTCGATGCCCTGGGTTTCCAGGATAATCGGGTCGCAGGCCCATCGAGCGGATCTGCGGCGTGGCATCGGCGAGGAACTGCACGGTGCAGTCGAACTGCGCGCCCAGCCACTTGTGCGGGTTGAAGACGATGCTGTCGGCGCCGTCGACGCCGTCCCACAGGTGACGGAACTCGGGACAGATCATCGCCGATCCGGCCCAGGCCGCGTCGACATGGGTGTAAAGCCCGTGCCGTTTGGCGACCTCGACGCAGGCGGCGACCGGGTCGATGGCGCCGATCGAGGTGCCGCCGAGGCAGATCACCACGCCCGCCGGGCGTCAGCCCGGCCGCCAGGTCGGCGCTGATCGCGGCGTCGAGTTCGTCGGGGTCCATCGCGTAGTCGGCATCGGTGGCGATCTTCACCAGATTGGCCTGCCCGATCCCCGCCAGCCGCACCGCCTTGTCGACCGAGGAATGGGTCTGGGCGCTGGCATAGATGCGCAGCGGCGTGCCGCCGGTGATGCCGTCTGTCGACGCTGTCCCAGCCGGTCGCCCGGTCGCGCATGGTGATCACGGCGGCCAGGGTGCAAGTGGTGGCGGTGTCGTGGATCGTGCCGGTGAAATGATCCGCCAGTCCCAGCGCCTGCCGCAGCCACGAGACCATGACCTGCTCGATCTCGGTCGCCGCCGGCGAGGTCTGCCACAGCATGCATTGCGCCGCCATGGCATTGGCCAACTGCTCGGCCCACTGGCTGGCGGGGGCTGCATTGGCGGGGAAATAGGCAAAGAACCGGGGATGCTGCCAATGGGTCATGGCATCCGGGACGATCGCCTCGAAATCGGCGAAGATCTCGGCCGGATCGGTCGCGTGCTCGGGCGGGGCGGACGGCAGTTTCGCCGCGGTGTCGCCGGGCTGCGTGTCGGGCCGCACCGGGCGGTCGCGCAGGTGGGTGTGGTAGTCGTGGGCCCAATCGGCGGCGCGCTTGGACCAGTGGCGCAGGTCATCGTGGTTCATCGGATCGGGTCGCCTGCTATAGGGGCTGGGGATAAAGGTTTTAATGCCTCCGGCGGGGATACTTGAAAACCAAAGAGGCTGTTAGCCCATCATCTCGTCCACGGTCTTGCTTGGGATCGAATGCGACAGGATGTTGAAGTCGCCGCCCTCGAACATGGCGACGGCCGCGTCGTGGATCATCCGGTGCGTGACCCGCGCCAGTGCCGAGCCGAGCGAGATGCGCGCCACGCCGAGGGCGGCGAAATCGGCGAGGCTGTGCTTGGCGAAAGGGCCCGCGGCCAGGGCGTTCACCGGCTTCTCGGTGGCCTGCACCACCTTGCGCAGCGACTGCATCCCCGGCGGCATCGGCACATAAAGGCCATCGGCCCCGGCTTCGTCGAAGGCCTGCACCCGGCGCAGCGCCTCGGCCATGTCGTAGGTTCTGGTCATCACCCCGTCGGCGCGCGCGACCAGGACGAAATCCTTCGGCAGTGCGCGGGCGGCGGCGGCGGCGGCGCGGATCCGGTCGACGGCAAGGTCGAAGTCGTAATGCGTGGCTTCGGCGAAATCGGTGTCCTCGATGCAGATGCCCGCCAGCCCGGCCTCGGCGGCCAGCCGCACGGTTTCGGCGCAGGTCTCGGGATCGTCGCCGTAGCCGGACTCGAAGTCGCCCGACACCGGGACGTTGACGGCGGCCACAAGGTCCGCGGCATGGGCCAGCGCCTCGTCCCGTGTCACGGTGCCGCCATCGGGGCGGCCCAGCGTGAAGGCATGGGCGGCGGACGAGGTGGCGATCGCCCTGGCCCCAAGACGCCGCCAGCATCTTCGCCGAACCGGCGTCCCAGGCATTGGCCAGGATGAACGGATCGCCCGTTCGGTGCAGGGCGCGGAAGTCGGCGCCTGGGTCGTGGGTCATTGCGAACTCCTTTCGGCGAAGCGGACGAGGCGGGTCAGGGCGGCGCGGAAGGCGCTGTCCTCGACCGTCATGGCGATGCGGACATGGCCGGCGGCGGCCTGGCCGAAGCTTTCGCCGGGCATCACCGCGATGCGTTCGGCATCGAGCAGGCGATTGGCGAAGTCCTCGCCGTCAAGCCCGGTGGCGCGAATGTCGAGCATGACGTACATCGCCCCGTCGCAGGGCACGGCGGTCACCGCGTTGGTCTGCGCCAGCACCTCTGCGGCGATGGCGCGGCGGCGACGGAACGGGGCGGCGATCGCTTCCTCCAGCGCCGGGCCCTGTTCCAGTGCGAACAGCGCGGCGTCCTGGATATAGCCGGGCACGCCATAGGTGGTGTGGGTCGACAGGTTGATCAGATGCGCGATCACCTCTTCCGGGCCGACCACCCAGCCAATGCGGCTGCCGGTCATGGCATGGCTTTTCGACATCGAGCCGACAACCAGCGTGCGCTCGGCCATGCCGGGCAGGCTGCGCGGGCTGACGTGCTCGCCCTGCCAGACCTGGGTGTCGTAGACCTCGTCCGAGATCAGCCAGAGCCCGTGATCGCGACAGACCTGGGCGATGCCGTCCAGCGTCTCGGGGGTGTAGACCACGCCGGTGGGGTTGTTCGGCGTGTTGATCAGCAGCGACCGCGCACCCGTCGCGGCGGCGGCGATATCGCGGGCCAGCGGCTGAAAGCCATGATCGGCCCGGGCCGGCACCGATCTGGCGATGGCCCCGACGCCGCGCAAGGTGCCGGGGTAGGTGGCATAATAGGGGTCGATGTAAAGCGCCGTGTCGCCCTGGTCGCAGGTCGCGGCATGGGCCGCGAAAAGCGCCGCCTGGCCGCCTGGGGTGATCACCACGTTGTCGCGACCGGTGGCGACGCCGGTGCGGGCCGCAACCCGGGCGGCGACGGCATCGCGCAGTTTTCGCGTGCCGGGGACGGCGGAATACCCGGTGTGGCCGGCCATGGCGGCGGCATGCATCGCCTGAAGGATCGCAGGCGCCGTGCGGATATCGTGCTCGCCCTGGGTCAGTTCCAGCACGTCTTCGCCGGCGTCGCGCATCGCACGGGCGCGGTAGAACACGTCCCACCCGTCCGATCCGCCGCCGGTCAGTCCAGTGATGCGCCGGGAAAGCTGCATGGGGCCTCGTTGCGTTTTCGGCAAGGGACACGGGGGCGCGCGAATTGTCAAACAGGGTTTTCCGGCACCGCGATTGGGTGGTTGGTTTCGGCCCGGGCCATCGACTAGGGTATCGGCAAGGAACACGGGAGAGGCGGATGGGCGACGGCGGCTGCAGCGCGGTGACGCTGGCCAATCACCGGCCGGTGGTGGCGGTCCGGTATGCCGCGGCGGCGTGCAACGCCATCGCAGAGGCGCAGGCGTGACGCGGTTCTCGGCCAACCTGGGGTTTCTCTGGGCCGACCGGCCCCTGCCGGACGCGATCAGGGCGGCGAAGGCGGCAGGCTTCGACGCGGTGGAATGCCACTGGCCCTACGACATCGCCGCCGGCGCGGTGAAGGCGGCGCTGGCCGAAACCGGGCTGCCGATGCTGGGCCTCAACACCCGGCGCGGCAGGCCGGGCGAGAACGGCCTGTCGGCACTGGCCGGGCGCGAGGACGAGGCCCGCGCGGCGATCGACGAGGCCATTGCCTATGGTGCGGAAATCGGCGCGCGGAATGTGCACGTGATGGCGGGCTTCGCTTCGGGCGATGCGGCGCGGGCGGCCTTCGTCGGCAATTTGCGCCATGCCTGCGACCAGGCGGCCGCCGCATGGAATCGGCATCCTGATCGAGCCGCTCAACCGATACGACGCGCCAAAGTATTTCCTGAAAACGACCGGGCAGGCCCGCGCCATCATCGAGGCGGTCGGTGCCGCCAACCTCAAGCTGATGTTCGACTGCTACCACGTCCAGTTGACCGAGGGCGACCTGGGCCACCGGCTGGCTGACCTGCTGCCGCAGATCGGCCATATCCAGTTCGCCGGCGTCCCCGACCGCGGCCCGCCGGATCGCGGTGAATTGGCCTATGCCCATGTTTTCAAGGTAATCGCCGCGATAGGATATGACCGGCCCCTGGGTGCGGAATACAGACCCACCGGGCCGACCGAGGACACGCTTGCCTGGATGGAGAAGTTGCGATGAAGGTTTTCTACAGCGAAGAGCATCGGCGGCATTTCCCGCAGGCGGAATTGTCGGGCGGCCAGTTCGTCACGCCCTACGAACGGCCCTCGCGCGTCGAATACGTGCTGGCGCGACTGAAGGAGCGCGGCTTCGCGGACATCGCCGATCCGGGTGCCGCGGACATGGACAGCATCCGCGCGCCTCTGCGCGCCGGGCTACCTCGAATTCCTGGAAACCGCCTGGGACGAATGGAAGGCCGAGGGCTTCGCGGGCGAGATCATCGCCGCCAGCTTCCCGGCGCGCCGGATGCAGACCACGCGCCCGCCGCGCAACATCGACGGCAAGGCGGGTTACTATTGCCTGGCCTCCGAAACCGCGATCACTGCCGGCACCTGGGCGGCGGCACTGTCGTCGGCGGCCAGCGCGCAGGCGGCGCAAAAACACGTGGCAGGCGGCGCAAGGGCGGCCTTCGCGCTCTGCCGTCCGCCCGGCCACCACGCCACGGCGGACATGTATGGCGGCTACTGCTTCATTAACAACGCGGCCCTTGTGGCCGAGGCGTTCCGCACCGACGGCGCTAACAAGGTCGCCGTTCTCGACATCGACTTTCACCACGGCAACGGTACGCAGGATATCTTCTACGACCGCGGCGACGTGTTCTTCGCCTCGCTGCACGGCGCGCCCGAGGACGCCTTTCCCTACTTCCTGGGCTACGCCGACGAGACCGGAACCGGCGCGGGCGAGGGGGCGAACGCCAACTATCCCATGCTCCCCGGCACCGGCTACGGCCCTTGGGCGGACGCCCTGGACGCCGCGCTGGCGCGGATCGGAAGCTTCGGCGCCGAGGCGCTGGTGGTGTCGCTGGGGGTCGATGCCTACAAGGACGATCCGATCAGTTTCTTCAAGCTCGACAGTCCCGATTTCACCGATGCCGGGCGGCGCATCGCCGGGCTGGGCAAACCCACGGTCTTCTGCATGGAGGGCGGCTATGCCATCGAAGCGGTGGGCGTGAACACCGTCAACGTGCTGGAGGGATTTCAGAATGCGTGAGGTCACGCTTGCGGTGACGCAATTCGCCTGCGGCCCGGACCGCGCGGCCAATGCCGACCGGGCCGAGGCGCTGGTGCGGCGGGCGGCGGAGCAGGGCGGCGCAGGTGATCCTGTTGCAGGAACTTTTCGAGGGGCCGTACTTCTGCAAGTCGCAAGTGCCTGGCCATTTCGATTGGGCCGCGCCGTTCAGGAACAACCCGCTGATCGCCCGGTTTGCCGACCTGGCGCGCGAGCTTGGCGTCGTGCTGCCGGTCTCTTATTTCGAACGCGCCGGTCCCGCGTTCTTCAATTCGGTCGCTGTCGTCGATGCAAACGGCCGGATTTTGGGCAACTATCGCAAAAGCCACATCCCGCAAGGCCCCGGCTATGAGGAAAAGTTCTACTTTTCGCCGGGCGACACGGGGTTTCGGGTCTGGCACACGGTCTTTGGACGGATCGGCGTCGGCATCTGCTGGGACCAGTGGTTCCCCGAAGCCGCCCGCGCCATGGCGCTGCATGGGGGCCGAGATGCTGCTTTATCCCACCGCCATCGGATCCGAGCCTCCGGTGCCGGGCTACGACAGCCAGCCGCACTGGCAGACGGTGATGCAGGGCCATGCCGGGGCGAACATCCTGCCGCTGGCCGCGTCGAACCGGATCGGACGCGAGGCGCAGGACGGCTGCGAGGTGACGTTCTACGGCACCTCGTTCATCGCCGATCAGACCGGGCAGATCGTCGCCCGGGCCGGGCGCGATGACGAGGCGGTGAAGACCGCGCGGTTCGACCTCGACGCCGTGGCCGACCTGCGCCGGTCCTGGGGCGTGTTCCGCGACCGCAGGCCGGATCTTTATGCCAGCCTCACCTCGCTTGACGGGGGCACCGGCGCGGGCTGATCGGTTGCGGGTTCCTGCGGCATCGGCACGGCGGGCGCGGCCGGGGTTCGCGGCCAGCGCCGCCGCATCCGCCGGTTCTGGTCCATCAGGAACTCCTCGAACAGCCGCAATTTGCGCGGCTTCAGCCGGTGCCGGGAATGCACGATATGCACCTTTTCCGGGCTTGGGCGATAGGATTTCAGGATCGGCACCAGCCGGCCCTCGGTGATGTCCTGAAAGACCAGGTAGTGCGCCAGTTGCAATATCCCCGCGCCGCGGATCGCCACCGCGACGGCGGCCTCGGCGGCCTCGAAGGCCATCGGTCCGGAAACGGTGACCTTCTCGTCGCGGCCGCCGATGCAAAAGCGCCACGGCACGGCGCGTCCGGAGGTGGTTGACAGGATCGCCACGCAGCGATGATCGGCCAGGTCGCCGGGCGTCACCGGCGTGCCGAAACGGTCAAGATAGGCCGGGGCGGCCACTGTCACCAGCGGAATACCTCCGACGGACCTGGCGATGATGTCCAGTTCGGGCAGTTCGCCCACCACAACCGCCGCGTCGATCCGGTCGATGGCAAAATCGGGCAGAGCGTTGCGCGACAGGATCTGCAGCGTGATTTCGGGATAGGCGTCGGAAAAGCGCGCCAGCCCCGGCGCCACGACCAGGCGTGTCAGCCCCGGCGGAATCTGCACCCGCAGCAGGCCGCGCGGCGCCCGTTCGGCAGCGCCGACCTCATCCTCCAACTTGGCGATATCGGCCAGGATGGCCCGCGCCCGGTCGAGGTATAGCACGCCTTCTTCGGTCAGCCGTAATCGGCGGGTCGTGCGTTCAAGCAATTGAACGCCATAGTGTTTTTCCAGCTCCGACACGATGGCGCTGGCCGCGCCGCGGGCCTGGCCCAGATCGGCGCTTGCCGCCGACAGGCTGCCCAGTTCGGCGACCCGCACGAACACCCGCATGGCCCGGAAGTGATCCATGATTGTCCGAATATAGCAGACGCTGAATCCGATATTGCGCGGCTTCCGGAAAAAAGAAAATGGGGTATCTGACCGCGCATTCGCCCCACAGGCCAAAAAGGAACGGGGGGGCTGCAACGGGAGACATTCACATGACTGACCAATCCAGGATTGCCCCGGCTGAAGCCGCGGCGAAGGAGGACCTCTTTTATGCCATTCACAAGGCGATCCGGCTTGCCAGCGCCCGCCTGCTGATACGGCTGGGCGCGACCGATCCCGGCGACGAGACCGCGTTGATGGAAACGCTGGGCGCGTTTGAGGCGCATCTTGATCTTGGCCTTAGCCACCTGACGTACGAGAACCACGCGATCCACACGGCGATCGAGGAGCGGGTGCGGGGCGGTTCGGAACATGCCGGCGAAGACCACGATCATCACCTGCAGTCCTTCGCCGAGTTGCGTGTGATGGCGCAGGATGTCATTGCCGCCGCACCGGTGAACCGGCCGCGGCTGCTGCGCCGGCTTTGCCAGCGGTTCGCGTTGTTCATGGCCGATGACCTGACCCACATGAACGAGGAAGAGACCGAGTTGCAGCCGCTGATCGAGGCGCATTTCAGTGCCGACGAAATCGTCGGCAAGCCTTGGCAAATGGGCGACTGGGCCGGACTGGAGCGTGCGGTATGCTGACCCCTGACATCATTCGCTTTGCCAGCGCCCACGGGGTGCGCCCGACACCGACACGGGCCTACAACCGCGACTGGGCGACATGCGCTTCGGCGCGGCGGCGGAAAAGACACCGGCGCGCGCGCCGAAGGCAGTGGGAACCCTTCGCCGTCCTCGGCCGTGCGCTGGCGCTGCTTGGGCTGGCGATCGGGGTCACCATGCGCTGACGCTACGAAAACGGGCGGGGGCCCGGTCTATCCTCCCGCCCGCAGTGCAACTGGCGTTCGATTGACACATATCAATCTATGAATTCGTAGAGACGGTATCCTGCCACCTCGGTTTCAACATCGATTCAGGGGGGGGGTGAGATGTCATTTCACAGTAGGATTGGAGCGGTGCCGCGCCTGGGCTTCAGGGGCGCGTGTCTGTTGGCTCTGGCAATGGGATTGGCGATGCCTGCCCACTCACGCGACTATACGCGCAGTTGCTCGGCAACGATCAGCATCAGCCCGACGGGTGGCGGGTCGGGCGTGTCGCACAATTTCACCGGACGCGGCACGGTCGGAGCCTATATGCCGAACACCGCCCGCGAACGGGCCCGGCGCAACATCGACGAATGCGTCAACGCGGCCTGGGCGAACCCGCACAGCCTGCGCCCCAGCGCGTGCACCTCGTCGAACCAGGTTTACGACTGGCCGTACAACCGTCTGCACCAGGAAGTCGCGCAGGCGATCTGCAACCGGAACCCGGCACGCGAGCGGGTCTTCGTCAACGTGCGTGTGACCTATCAGGGCGACACCGGCTGCGTGGCACAACCCAACATTTGGCTCAGGACGATCCGCGAGAACTACCTTGTCCAGTGCGCGACCCAGCGCAACTATGAACCAGGAGTTGACCGCCCGGGTATGGATTATCGTCATTTCCAGACCGGCGGCGGCTGGCAGGCGTGCCAGGCGCGATGCGAGGCCGAAGGTCAGTGCCAGGCATGGACGTATACCGGCCCGACCACGCCTAACGGCCCGGGGCGTTGCTGGCTGAAAGACGGTGTGCCACCGCCGCGGCCCTGCGCCAATTGTACGTCCGGTGTCAGGATTCAATTGCACTGAGGCCGATCTTCCTGAACGCAAACGGGGCCCCGTATGGGGCCCCGGCTGTTCTTGTCAGGTGCGGAAATGTTATTTCTGCAGTTCGGTCCAGATCGCGGTGTAGTATTCCTGCGCCTTGGCCGAGCAGGTCGGCAGGAAGTGACCCGCCGCCTGATACTCGTCGGGGATCACGATCTCGGGCGCGTCCTTCATGTCCTCGGGCATGAACGGATCGGACCCGGTCGATGCCGTTGGCATAGCGCGCGAAGGCCGAGATCAGCGCCGCGTTCTCCGGCTCCATGATGAAGTTCATGAACTGGTAGGCCTCGTCGACGTTGGTGGCATCGGACAGCAGCGCGACCGAGTCCATCCACAGCGGAAAGCCTTCCTTGGGATAGCCGTACTTGACCTTGTCGTTCTGCAGCCGCGCGCGGAAGATCGCGCCGTTCCAGTAGATCGAGGCCATCACGTCGTTGGCCGCCAGCTTGGTGGTCATGCCGTAGTCCATCGACTGCCAGTTCGGCTTGGCCGCCATCAGCGCGTCGCGGGCCTTTTTCAGCATCTCGGTGTCTTCGGTGCAGGGCTCGCCGCCGACATACATCAGCGCCAGCGACAGGACGTCGTTCATCTCGGGCGCGACGTTGACCTTGCCCACCAGTTCGTCGGGCGGATCGAGGAAGATCGCCGAGGTGTTGATGTCGCCGGAATAGGCGTCCGCGTTCACCGCGATCCCGGTCGAGCCCCACTGCCACGGCACGGTGTAGTTGCGGCCCGGATCCCACGGCACGTCGACCCATTCGGCGGCGATGTTGGCGTGGTTCGGCAGCTCGGCTGAGGTCCAGCTCCTGGATCAGGCCCTTCTCGACATAGATCGGCACGTAGTTGGCCGACGGCACCACCAGGTCATAGCCGCCGCCGCCGGCCTCGACCTTGGCCAGCGCGGTGTCGTTGCTGTCGTAATCGGTCAGCGTGACCTTGATGCCGGTTTCGGCCTCGAACTTCTCCAGCAGTTCCGGGTTGGTGTAGTCGCCCCAGTTGAAGAGCTGCAATTCGCCTTCGGCGCTGGCTAACGCGGTGCTGGCCAGCAGCACGCGCGACGGTGGACAGTAGCTTTTTCATGTCGGTCTCCTTGTTGGTTTTGCTTGTTGTTCTTGGTCGTTCAGGTCTTCTTGCGGGTCAGCAGGAAGAACGCCGTCAGCATGACCACCGTCAGGCCCAGCAGCAGCGTCGAGATCGCGTTGACCTCGACCGTCACGCTGCGCCGAATCTGGCCCAGCATGTAGGTGGGCAGCGTATCCTGTCCGGCGGATTTGACAAACAGGGTGATGACCACGTCATCCAGCGAGGTGATGAAGGCCAGCATCGCCCCGGCGATCATGCCCGGCATCAGCAGCGGCAGGGTCACGATAGCGGAAGGTCTGCCACGGCGTCGCGTAAAGGTCGGCGGCGGCGGTTTCCAGCGTCAGGTCCATGCCCTCCAGCCGCGCCCGGATCGGCAGGTAGGCGAACGGCATGCAGAACGCCGAATGCGCGGCGATCAGGTAGCCAAGCCCCTGGTAGCCGGTGGCCACCTTGATCGAGGCGAAGAAGATCAGCAGCGCCACGGCGGTCACGATCTCGGGCACCATCAGCGGCTGGTTGATCAGCAGGTAGATGAAGGTCTGGCCCTTGCGTGCGCCTGCGCCGCGTCGTGCCCAAGCGCCGCCATCGTCGCCACGGTGGTCGAGATCAGCGCCGCCGCCGACGGCGATGATCAGCGAGCGCAGGGTGGCGTCCTTGACCAGCTCGTTGCTCCAGGCCTTGGGATACCATTGCAGCGAGAACCCCTCCCAGATCGCGGGCGAGGTCCCGGCGTTGAAGGAGAACAGCACCAGCAGCGCGATCGGCAGGTAGAGCATCACGAAGACCGCGATGGCGATGGTGGTGAAGCCCGGCAGCCGCGAGACCGAGAATGCTGCGCTCAGCCATGGCCGCTGTCCCGGTTGGCGAAGCGGACATAGACCATCAGCGCGCCGGCCACGATCACCAGCAGCAGTCATCGACAGCGCCGCCCCCAGCGGCCAGTTGCGGCCCTGCGCCGAACTGCAGCTCGATGAAGTTGCCGATCATCATGTTGCGCCCGCCGCCCAGGATGCGCGGCGTCACATAGGCGCCCAGCGACGGGATGAAGACCAGGATCGATCCGGCGATGATCCCCGGCTTGACCACCGGCACGACGATCCGGCGCAGCACCTGCCAGCGGCTGGCATAAAGATCGTAGCCCGCCTCCAGCAGCGCGCATGTCGAACCGGTCGATGGCGGCGAACAGCGGCAGCACCATCAGCGGCAGGTAGACATAGGTCATGCCCAGAAAGACCGCGAAATCGGTGTAAAGCAGGATGATCGGCTCGTCGATCACGCCGAGTCCACAGCAGGAAGGTGTTCAGCACGCCCTCGTTGCGGATGATCTGGTTGATCGCGAAGGTGCGGATCAGCAGGTTGGTCCAGAACGGGATGGTGATCAGGAACAGCAGCGCGGTGCGTGCCCGCGGCGCCGCGCGTGGCGATGTACCAGGCGGTCGGAAAGCCGAAGACGAAGGCGAACAGCGTGGTATAGATCGACAGCTTGACCGAGCGCCAGAAGATCGACAGATGCGCATCCGCCAGCTTCAGTTCGCCGTCGAAGATGTCGCGCGAATAAAGCATGCCGACCCAGGCATCGAGCGAGAAGTCCCACTCGACGTTGCCGTACTGGCCCGGTGTCAGGAACGAATAGACCAGCATGATCAGCAGCGGGCCGGAGGCCGCGAACAGCAGCAGGATCAGCGCCGGGGCCGACAGCAGCCAGCCGCTGCGCGCGTTCGCTGGCGCTCGCGCGGTCCTCGGCCTGCGCACTGCTCAGTCGCCCCAGCACCTGCGACCGCGCCGTCGGCGAAGCGCACGCCCACCGCCTCGCCGCGCTGCAGGCCGACCTCGCCCGAGGGCGGCGCTCTGCAGGCGGGCGACGATCTCGGTGCCGTCGTCCAGGGCCAGGTGGCAATGGGTGTCGGTGCCGAAATAGACGGTGTCGGCGACAGTGGCGGGCAGGCTGCCCTCGGCGCCCGCCGCGCGCAGGCGCACCTGCTCGGGGCGCACGGCCAGGGTGATCGGTCCGCTGCGGCCTTCGGGCGACACGCCTATCACGATCGCCCGATCGCCAGACGCACCTGCGTCGCCTTCGGCGGTGCCGGTCAGGAAGTTGGTCTCGCCGATGAAGTCGGCCACGAAGCGGTCGACCGGGTGGTTGTAGATCTCGCGCGGCGCGCCGACCTGCAGGATCTTGCCCGGCGCGCATCACGGCGATCCGGTCCGACATGGTCAGCGCCTCTTCCTGGTCGTGGGTGACGAAGACGAAGGTGATCCCGGTTTCGGTCTGCAGCCGCTTCAGTTCGACTCTGCATTTCCTTGCGCAGCTTCAGGTCCAGCGCCGACAGCGGCTCGTCCAGCAGCAGCACCTCGGGCTCCGGGGCCAGCGCGCGGGCCAGCGCCACGCGCTGCTGCTGGCCGCCGGACAGCTGCGTGCGGCTTGCGCCCGGCGAAGTCCTCCAGCTGCACCAGCGCCAGCATCTTTTCGGTGGCCGCGCTGACCTCGGCCTGCGGGGCCGGCCCAGCATTTCCAGCCCGAAGCCGATGTTCGCCGCCACGCTCAGATGCGGAAACAGCGCGTAGCTCTGGAACACCGTGTTCACCGGGCGCTTGTTCGGCGGGTCGTTCGGTGATGTCGCGTCCGCTCAGCAGGATCTGCGCCGGCGGTCGGCGTCTCGAAGCCGGCGATCAGGCGCAGAAGCGTGGTCTTGCCGCAGCCCGAGGGGCCGAGCAGGGTGAAGAACTCGCCCTTGTCGATTTCGACCGACACATCGTCCAACGCCACGCACCGCCGCTTCGCCCTGGCCATAAACCTTGCGGGCCGACCGGGCCTCCACCGATACGGGCGTGGTCAAATGCGCATCTCCCCTGGCTCACCATTTCGTGAGTTGAGCCTATTGCCCGAACGCTTGCAAGGCTTGTCATGGCGCCACTGCAGGGCGGCGATCAAACCACGGCCGCGCCCGCTCCAGATCGGCGCAAAGCGACATCAGCAGCTCATCCTCGCCGAAGCGGGCGGCGAGGTGGATGCCGATCGGCAGGCCGTCGCCGGACCAGTGCAGCGGCACGACGCCGCGGGCTGGCCCGCTGGCGTTGAAGGCCGCGGTGAACGGCGAATAGGCAAAGACGCCGTCCGGCCCGGTGCGATAGTTGGCATAGTCGGTTCGGTCGTGGCTGAACCGGCCGATCAATGCGGGCGGCTCGGCCATCGTCGGGGTCAGCAGGATGTCGAAGTCCTGGAAGAAGCGCCGCCATCTGCCGCCCATAGGCATGGATCTTTCCCACGCATTCCAGATACTTGTCGCCGCTAATTGATCTGGCGTAGGCGACAGCGCCCAGCGTCACGCCCTCGACTTCGCCGTCCTGCAGTGGTAGCCCCGCGCCTCGACGGTCTTGCGCACGCCGAGCGCGGCGCCGCAGCCGACGATAATCGTCCAGGCGTGCATCATGCCGTCGGTATCGGCCTCGGGCCGCGCGGGGACGATCTCGTGGCCCATCTCCTCCAGCACTTTCGCGGCCTCGTGCACCGCGCGTCTCGCACTCGGGATGCAGTTTCGCCCCGGTCAGCGAGGTGTCGCACAGCGCCACGCGCAGCTTGCCCGGTGCGGCGTCTAGCGCCGCGCGATAGCCCTGTTGCAGCGGCGGCGGATAGTACGGCGCGCCCAGGTCCGGGCCTTCGCAGACGTCCAGCAGCAGCGCGGTGTCACGGACGCTGCGCGTCAGGAACCCGTCGATCGCCATCCCGGCCCAGCCCTCGCCATGGTACGGCCCGTCGGGCAGGCGGCCGCGGGTCGGCTTGAAGCCGAAGAGACCGCAGTTGCAGGCCGGAATGCGCACCGATCCGCCGCCGTCAGAGCCATGCGCTGCGGGCACGATCCCCGCCGCCACCGCCGCACCCGATCCGCCCGACGAGCCGCCGGATGTGCGATCCAGGTTCCACGGGTTGCGCGTCGGCCCGCCGTAGACCGCGGCCTCGGTCACCGGGCCGATGCCGCCCTCGGGGCTGGCGGTGCGCCCGAAGGTGACCAGCCCCGCCGCCTCCAGCCGGTCGTAGAGCGCCGAGTTGCGCGGATAATGCGTGTTGGCATGAAGCCGCGAGCCGTTGTGCGACGGGTAGTCCACCGCCTCGGCCCCGAGGTCCTTCAGCAGGAACGGCACACCTGTCAGCGGCCCCTGCGGCAGGCCCTGCGCGATCTTGCGCCGCGCCACGTCCTCGGCCAGCAGCACGACCGCGTTGATCCGGTCATTGACCGCGCCGACGCGCTCCAGCGCGGTGTCGAGCAGTTCTTCGGGCGTCACTTCGCCTTTGGCGACCGCTTGCGCCAAAGCCGTCGCATCGCAGTTCAGATAGTCGTCCATCCGGTCCGGTCCCTTTAGGCTTTTCCGCAGGCTATGTTGCACCGGCAGGGGGACGCAATCGGATTGCAAAACGCACGGGCGCGCGGCAGGAAAGGACATCGACCAGGAAAGCCCCGCCATGCAATCCACCCCGCATCTGCGCCTCGGCCTCTGGCAAGCCGCCGGAACGCCGGGCGACGTGGCCGCGAATATGGCCGAGATCGCACGGGTGGCGCGCGGGGCGAAAGGCACGCTCGACCTGCTGGTGTTTCCCGAGTGCTTCCTGACCGGGTATTATTCCGAACTGCCCGTCGGGCCGGTCGCGGCAGAGGTCACGCCGGGCGTCATCGCCGACCTCGCCGGCCTGTCGGCGGAAACCGCGGTGGCGCTCATCGTCGGCAGCTACGAAGCTTTGCCGGACGGCACCGCCAACAGCGCCTTCGTCTTCGCGCCCGAGCAGGGCCATGTGGGCACCTACCGAAAGCAGATGCCCTACGGGGCATGGGAAAAGCGCACGTTTCAACGCGGGCGCTCGTCTTTCATCTTCGATTACAACGGCTTCCGCATCGGCGTTCTGATTTGCTACGATGTCGAATTCCCCGAATGCGGACGGGCCCTGGCCCGGCAGGGTGCAGACCTGATCGCGGTGCCGACGGCGGCGATGGTGCCGTTCGACAGCGTCGGGCGGATCACCGTCCCGGCCCGCGCCATCGAGAACCACTGCTTTGTCGGCTATGCCAACCGCATCGGCCACGACGCCGCCCATACCTACCTTGGGGAAAGCTGCATCGTCGCACCCGACGGCGCGGTACTGGCCCGCGCGGACGGCTCAAAAGGCCTGGTCACCGCCGATCTGGATCGTGCCCGGCGCGACGCGGCCCGCGAAGCCTTCGACTACCTCGATGACCTGGACGCGGCCGACTGGCTGACCTGACCCGCCGCCGTCAGCTCTGGAAGTTGCGGCTTTCCTTGACCTGGTCCCAGGCCCAGACGACTTCCTGCAACTGTTCCTCGTGGCCACGGTCGCCACCGTTCATGTCGGGGTGCAGGATCTTGATCAGCGCCTTGTAGGCCTTACGGATCTCGGCCTTGGTCCAGTGGTCCTTGGCATCCAGGATGTCCAGCGCCCGGCGTTCGGTGGGCGGCAGCTTGCGGGCGCCGGTGACGCCTTTGCCCGGGTTGCGGGTCGCGTTCTCGCCCAGCACCTGGTGCGGGTCGTCGATGCCCAGCCGCTGCCAGGCACGCTGCTCGTCCTTCGACTTGAACGGCTTGGTCTGGCGGCCCCAGACCCGGTCCTGGTCGATCTGTTCCTGGAATTCCTCTTCGGTGGTGCCGTTGAAGAAATTCCATTTCAGATTGTACTCGCGCACGTGGTCCTTGCAGAACCACAGGAACTCGTCCAGGTGATCGGGCGACTTGGGCGCGCGGTACTGGCCGGCCTCTTCGCACGCCGGATGCTCGCAGACCCGGGTCGAGGTCTCGAACGCGCCCGACATGCCACGCTTGCCGCGGGTGCGCTTCTTCTTGTCCGACGAAACGCGGATATCGAAACCGAACGGATCTGATTTTGTCATACTGCCTGCCTTTTCGACTCGGACCAGCGAGTTTAAGGGTTTTGGCCGAAGAAGGAAGAGGGAGACGCTAAAATGCCGGTCCGCGACGAGATTGAGGCCCGCTTGCGACAGGCGTTTTCGCCGCGCGCGCTTGAAGTGGTGAACGAAAGTCACCTGCACGCGGGGCATGCTGGCAGCCCGGGCACCGGCGAAAGCCATTTCCGCGTGGTGATCGCCGACGCCGCCTTCGGACCCATGTCGCGGATCGCCCGGCATCGCGCGGTGCATCAGGCCCTGGGAAAGGACCTGATGGGGCGTATTCACGCGCTGGGGCTTGAAATCAACGAATAGCGGCTACTGCGCCCGGATATCCGGCGCGCGGGCATGGGTGCCGCCATCCGAGGCGGTCGGCGCGCCGATGCGCGGGGCCTTTCCCTCGGGCGCATCGTGGGTGGCGGCGCGCAGCGCGGGCCCGGCATTGGCCGCGACGCCAGAGCGGAACGCGGGCATCGACGGGGCGGCCTCGGTCTCTGGCTGCGACGCGTGCGCCGCGGCAGGCTCGGGTTCCGGATCGGCCACTGCCGCCGGCTCGCGCTGCTTTTCGATCTGCGGCACCGCGGGGGCGGCGAGTTTCGGCGTGGCGGTCGGCGTGCGCACCGACATCTCGACCGGTTCGTCGACGATGGCGCGGCGGAACACCAGCATGTTCTGGAAAACGGTGGTCTTGCCGGTCAGGCCCTGGCGCTCTTCGCAGGGCAGGGTGTCGGTGCGCTGGTATTCCCAGCCGTCGCGGCCCCAGTGGTTCATGATCTCGGCCAGCGACGCGGCGAATTTCTGATCCGTGCCCCGAACGCCCTTGATCTTGGACGGCTTTTTCGGTGCAGGAATTACCTTGTACTCATACCCCGGCATGAGATCTCCCCCAGATGTGCAGCCCTTCAAGGCTAGCAAGCCATTTGCGCAGAGTCCAAAGCCAACCGGGACCGTCGCCGTCGATGCGGGCCGGGGTGTTGCAGAGCCG
Organism: uncultured Alphaproteobacteria bacterium; assembly: GCA_963768205.1. Lineage (GTDB taxonomy): Bacteria > Pseudomonadota > Alphaproteobacteria > Rhodobacterales > Rhodobacteraceae > JAHELH01. Next base: position 108,676 of record CAVYHB010000008.1, read on the forward strand.
CCGCGATCCGGGACGCGACAAAGGCGGCGTGTTTCGCGTCGGGACGACAGAGCGGGATGAGGCCGGGACGACCGGCTGGGGCCGCGAAATGTCCGCGCGGGGCTGCCTCAGTTTCCGGCGGCGGCGTCGAGCACTTGCCCCGCCGCCGCGAAATCCGGCATCGGCGCCTCGCCCTCCGCCACGGCGGTTTCGGCGATGACCTGCTTCAGCCTGGCGCCGCCGGGTGGCGTTTCAGAGATGGCTGCAAGACGGATGGCCGCCGCCGCGAAGACCGCCGCCGACATGCTGGTTCCGCGTTGCTGCGCAAAGCGGGCGTTGTCGACAAAGGTGCTGACTTCGGCGGGGGCCACGAAATCGACGCCCGACCCGTAGTTCGAGAAACGCGGCGCCCTGGTTTGCGTCGCGGCGCTTCCGATGACGGCAAAGGCCGGTGTCGCCCGCGACAGTCGGAGCGCGGGCACCTCGACATCGTCATTGCCGGCCGCAAGGATCGCAAGACCCTTGAACCCGGCCATCCGTTCCAGGTTGGCCTCTGTCGCCGCCTTCCATCGCTGTGCGCCGTCCTCGGTCCCGAACGAGCGGGCGCTGACACCGAAATCGAGATAGATCGCGTCGAGGTCCATGGCGGCGAGGGTGCTCAGCGCATGGCCGATATCCGCGACCGAGACCGCGTGGCTTGCGCCGCCGACGGGGCTGATGACGAATTCAGCCTCGGGCGCGATGCTGGCGAAAAGCGACAGAATTCGAGAGGCATGTTCGCCGAGAACTTTGTCGGGCTCGCCGCTTCCGGTCCCGACGATCTCGACGCGTGGCAGCCAGAGCTCGGTTGGCACGGCAAGCACCAGCCCGATCCGGGGCGCGCGTTTCGCCGGAAAGCGGGCGATCATCTCGTCGATCTTCAGGTCCGCGATCGCCGTTTCATTGACCGTGCGGAGCTTTTCCAGAAGTTGCTCCAGCGTTCCGCCGGTTTCGGGCCCAGCGAGTGCCACTGCCGTCGTCTGGCTATTCCGGTTGTCGATCTCGAGCTCTATCGCGGCCAGCAGTTCGGTCATCTCCTGGCGATCGCCTTCCAGCTCGGCGGATTCGCGGGCGGCATGGGCATGGCCGCGCGCAAGTTCGAGCTGGTCGGCGACCTGCGCGAGATAGGCCCCGAGCCGTTGCAGATCGTCGCGGCGCCGGTAGCGTTTCAGAAGGTGCTGGATGCGCGTGTATTCGGCCCGCGCCTCGCCCCGCAGCGCCTCGGTGTCTTCAACGTCGCCACCGATACCGCGCAGCGCCATTTCCGCGGCTTCGCGCCGGACATCCCAAAGCTTGGTGAAATCGCCGCCGGCGATGGCGGCGAAGAACTGGTCGTTCACTGAATAATGCGCCTGGACAAACCGCTGGCCGATGGTCCTGGCGATGGCGTCGAGGGTGCCTTCGGCCTCGGTCTGAAATCCGTAGGCGCTGTTTTCGGGAAAGGTCGCGGAGGCCGTGGCCTTCCATTCGGTGTCGCTGGCGCCCTTGATCAGCGAAACCGAAATCGACAGTGCGCCGCGAGGCGGGCGGGTGCTGCGAAAGAGCGCGGCCAGTCCCTTCGAATCGACCTTGGCCCCCGCGAATTCGACCGTCACGTCCAGCCGGTCGACTTCGCCGCGACTTTGCAGCAGCAACGGTTCGGGCGCGGCGCCACGCGCGAGAATCAGGAACTCGCCGGCGGTCCGCGACGCTTCATTGATGAAATCGACGGTGCGGTAATGCTCGGCCACGGTCCCTGCGACCCCAAGCGCCAGCGCGCGGGCGGTCGCGTCGACATCCGTACCGGGCACGCCGTGGACGACGACCTCTCCCAGGGTCAGCGGCGCCTGGATGGTCCGGTGACTGTCCCAGACCCAGCTGCCCCAGGCGACGGACAGGGCAACGATCCCGAAGAAGGTGGCGATCTGCCAGAAGATCAACAAAACGAATGCTCTCTGTGCAACCTATGGTTAAGGATTGCACAGAGCTGTTGCGCTGCCAAGAGGGCTACAGCCCCAGCTTCGCCGTCACCAGTTCGTTCACCGCCTTCGGGTTGGCCTTGCCGCCGGTCGCCTTCATCACCTGGCCGACGAACCAGCCGGCAAGCTTCGGGTTGGCGCTTGGCCTTTTCGACCTGGTCGGGGTTGGCGGCGATGACCTCGTCGACGGCGGCCTCGATGGCGCCGGTGTCGGTGACCTGTTTCATGCCGCGCTGCTCGACGATCTCGGCGACGGGTCGCCGCCCTCGGTATAGACGATCTCGAACAGGTCCTTGGCGATCTTGCCGGAGATCTCGCCGCGCTGCGATCAGCGCGATGATGCCGCCGAGTTGCGCCGGGCTGACCGGGCTTTGCGCGATGTCGTGGTCTTCCTTCTTCAGCCGTCCGAACAGCTCGTTGATGACCCAGTTGGCGGCGAGCTTGCCGTCGCGGCCGCCGCGACCGCCTCGAAGTAATGCGCCGCCTCGACATCCGCCGTCAGCACGCCGGCGTCGTATTCGGAGAGGCCGAAGTCGGTGACGAAGCGCGCCTTCTTCGCGTCCGGCAGTTCGGGCAGCGCGGCCGCGATGTCGTCGACCCAGGTCTGTTCGATCTCCAGCGGCAGCAGGTCGGGGCAGGGGAAATAGCGGTAGTCGTGCGCCTCTTCCTTGCGAGCGCATCGACGCGGGTCTCGCCCTTGTCGGGGTCGTAGAGCCGGGTTTCCTGGTCGATCGTGCCGCCGTCTTCGAGGATCGCGATCTGGCGGCGGGCCTCGTACTCGATCGCCGGCCTGGATGAAGCGCATCGAGTTCATGTTCTTGATCTCGCAGCGGGTGCCGAGATGGCTGAAATCCTGGGTTTCCTGGTATTTCTCGTAATCGCCGGGGCGGCAGACCGAGACGTTGACGTCGGCGCGCAGGTTGCCGTTCTGCATGTTGCCGTCGCAGGTGCCGAGATAGCGCAGGATCTGGCGCAGCTTGACGACGTAGGCGGCGGCCTCCTCGGGGCCGCGGATGTCGGGGCGGCAGACGATCTCCATCAGCGCGACGCCGGTGCGGTTGAGATCGACGAAGGACATGTGCGGGTCCATGTCGTGGATCGACTTGCCGGCGTCCTGTTCCAGGTGGATGCGCTCGATCCGGACCCGGCGCGCGATGCCCGGCCCCATGTCGACCAGCACCTCGCCCTCGCCGACGATGGGGTGGTAAAGCTGGCTGATCTGGTAGCCCTGCGGCAGGTCGGGGTAGAAGTAGTTCTTGCGGTCGAAGGCGCGAGTCAGATTGATCTCCGCCTTCAGGCCAAGCCCGGTGCGCACCGCCTGCTCGACGCAGAATTCGTTGATGACGGGCAGCATGCCGGGCATCGCCGCGTCGACGAAGGCGACGTTGGAATTGGGCTCGGCGCCGAACTGCGTCGAGGCGCCGGAGAACAGCTTGGCCTTGCGAGGCGACCTGGGCGTGGACCTCCAGGCCGATCACCAGTTCCCAGTCGCCGGTGGCGCCGGCAATGACTTTTGGTTTCGGGGTCTCGTAGGTCAGGTCGAGCATCGGGCAGGGTCCTTGAGCGGTTGCCGCTTCTTAGGACGAGGCCCGGTCCGGGGCAAGCCGGTCAGAGACCGCGTGCTGCGGCCTGCTCGCGGAAATCGTCATGGGCGGCGGCGAAGGGCACGAGGTCCCAGCGCAGCGATTGCGGCTGGCCGTGACGATCTATGAAGTCGAAGGCGAGGCGGTCGCCGGCCCGCATGGCCACGATCAGCGCCGTGGCCTCGGGCCCATCATAGGTGCAGTCGCGCCCGCGCAGGCAGCCGTCGCGGTCAGTTGACCAGACTGTCGCGCCGCCCGCTTCGACGCGGAAACCGGCGGCCTCGAATCGGGTGCCTCGCTCCATCCCGAAATCGACCGTCGGGCCGGGGGTCAGGAACAGGAACTGCGCGGCGAAATGCGGACGCGGCGAGAAAACGTCGACATATCGCAGGTAGCAGCGATCCTCGCGCGTGCTGCCGGTGACCCGGTGGTCGCACATGCTGTCCCACAGGCCGAAAGCCGCGTGGTGATCGACGATCCACTCGCCCGGCGTGTCGCGCCCGGCACGGTCCTGGGCGTATAGCGGTGTGGAAAAAAGCAGCATGGCGGCAATCAGCATTCGCATGGATCGGGCTTTCGGTCAGGGCTGCCCCGGGGTAACGCAAACCGTCGTTTCTTGCATTCACCTCTGCGCGAGTGGGCGGCGTGATCCCCCCGGAATCGCCTGCGGCGATACGCCGTTTTGGCGCTTCATGCGGCGTGAGCCCATCACCGAAAGCGCGGCGCGTTGCGGTCGTCCGGGTAGCGAACAGGCTGATCCCCGCCGATCGGGAACCGGCGGGATTGCCCGAATCGGTTGGTTTTGGCAACAGGGCGCGCTGCCGGGCTGGCCGGTTACCGCAAGAACGACTGTATCATGCCTATCAAACGCCTCGCTCGCTGCGCATTCCTTGGTGCCCTTCTGGGCGTTTCAGCCTGCTCCGTGGCCCCTGTCACGCAAGAGCCCGACACGCTGCCCGCCATGCGCTGGGACTTCCGCCCAGAGGGCGTGATCTGGACCCAGGCGACGCTGGACGCGCTGGAAGACCACGGCATCGCCCTGACGTCGATGACGCCGAAGGACATCGACGAGTTCTGCCCCGGTTACCGCACCGCCTCGGAAGCGGATCGCCGGGCGTTCTGGGCGGGCCTGTTCTCGGCGCTGGCCAAGCATGAGAGCACCTGGAACCCGGGCGCTGTCGGCGGCGGCGGGCGCTGGTTCGGGCTGGTGCAGATCGACCCGCGCACCGCGCGCGGCTATGGCTGCGAGGCGCAAAGCGGAGCGGCGCTGAAAAATGGCGCGGCGAACCTAACCTGCGCCGTGCGGATCGCCACTAAGCAGGTGGTGAGCCGCGGCACCGTCAATCGCGGTATGCGCGATTGGGGTCCGTTCCATTCCAAGTCCAAGCGCGCCGAGATGGCGACATGGACCCGGGCACAGGACTATTGCCAGATCAAGCCCGAGCCCACGGCGACCGAGCGGCTGATGGCCTTCGCCACGACCGGTGTGCCGACCGAGTGACCGGCGCTGCGGCTTAGGTGAATTCGACGTTGATGCCCTTGCCGCGCAGCTTGGTTGCCAGCGTGCGGGCGGGCGGCAGGCAGTTGCCAGCGATGCGCGTGGCGCTGCCGTCGGCCAGGTGTACCGTGCAGGCCAGGCGACCGCGCCGCGCCTTGCGCAGCACCACTCGTTTGATCTGCCGCAGCGCGATCGAGCGGCGGCGGCGGTCGATGAAGGTGGTCCAGCAATTCGCGTCGATCCGGCTGCCCGCGACCGGGTAGCTGAGCAGGTGATGCGCCAGCGCGACATTCACCAGCCCCCAAAGCGACCAGAGCCGCCAGCCGGCCCCGTCAAGCGACAGCAGAACGACGCAAAGCAGGGCGACCACGAAGATCCCGATTGTCAGGGGGCGGCGTCCGGCAGTGCGATATTCGTAAAGGTCGGCCATTGTTTCAGGATGCCGCATCAATGTGGCATCCGGAAGGCCTTGATCCGTCTCGTGTTCTTTCGTGGGCGGATCGTGATCCGGCTGAAACAATTGCCGCGGTTCCGCGACGAAAAAGCTGCAAACCGCTGCAAATGACCCCGGCTTATGCGCCGGGGCCGTGGGAATTGTTTCAGGCGGCGTCACGTTGGTGCCGTCCTTCCCCGATCTCCTCGATGATCTTGGCGACGAAGGCGTCCAGATCCCCTGGATTTCGGCTGGTGACGATGCCGTCGTCGACCGCCACCGCCTTGTCGACCACGTGGCCCCCCGCGTTCTTCAGGTCGGTGCGCACCGACGGCCACGAGGTCACTTCACGGCCCCGGACCACGTCGGCCTCGATCAGTAGCCAGGGCGCGTGGCAGATGGCGGCGACGATCTTGCCGCTTTCAGTGAACTCCCGGACCAGCGACACCGCCTTGTCGTTCATCCGCAGGATGTCCGGGTTGATCTGGCCGCCGGGCAGAACCAGCGCGTCGTAATCGTCGCAACGGGCCTCCTTCAGCTTCAGGTCGGCTGGAACGGTATCGCCCCAGTTGCCGTCGCTGAAGCCCCTGATGTCCTCGCCGTCCGGCGTGGCGACGTGCACCGTCGCCCCGGCCTCGCGCAGTTTTTCCAGCGGCGTTTCCAGTTCGGATTGCTCGAAGCCGTTGGTCGAGACGATCAGGATTTTCGCTTGTGCAATATCGGTCATTTGGGTCTCCGTTGTTTGCTTTTGAAACCAACGGGGGCCGGGCCAATTCTGTTCCCTTATGCCGCCCGGATCGTCAGCGCCCGCCGCTCACATCCAGGTGAGCGCCGGTGACGTAGCTGGCCGCGTCCGACAGCAGCCACAGCACCGCCTCGGCCACCTCCTCGGCGCTGCCGGTCCTTTGCATCGGTACGGTCGAGGCCAGCCGCTGGGCGCGGCCCGCGTCGCCGCCCTTGGCGTGGATCGCGGTCTCGATCAGCCCGGGGCGGATGGCGTTGACGCGGATGCCCTCGGCGGCGACCTCCAGCGCGAGGCCGGTGGTCAGGGTGTCGATGGCGGCCTTGGAGGCGGCGTAATCGACGTAGAGATTGGGCGCGGCCAGGCGCGCGGCAGCAGAGGACATGTTGACGATGGCCCCGCCTTTTCCACCATGTTTGGTGGACATCCGCCGCACCGCACCGCGCGCCACAAGGAACGCGCCGATCACGTTGACGGCGAACATGGTGTGCAGCCGCTCTGGCGTCATGTCTTCGACGCGGGTTGCCGGGGCGACGATGCCGGCGTTGTTCACCAGGGCATCGAGGCGGGGAAACACAGAATCGAATTCGCTGAACATCCGTTCAATTTCGCCGGCCTCGCCAACGTCGGCGCGGAACAGGACCGCCTTGCCACCCGCGGTGCGCACGTCTTTGGCCACTGCTTCTGCGCCGTCCATGTCGGTGCGATAGGCGACGGCGATGTCATAGCCGTTTTTCGCCAGCAGCCGGGCGCTGGCGGCACCGATGCCGGTGCTGGCACCGGTGATGAGGGCGGTCTTGCGGGTCATGTCAGTCTCCGGTTTCGGTCATTTGACTGGTCGGTGATGCTGGTGCCACAGCGCCAGGACGGTGTCTGCGATCAGGTCCAGCGGGATGTCCTGGGACAGCGGGAAGGACAAGTTGCCCTTTGGCCCGCGCCACGGTTCAAGCCGGGCGATAAGGGCGGTATCTTCGGTCGCTGGCGGGTAGATTCCGATGTGGGATTTGAAGGCGGCGTAGAAGAAGAACACCTTTCGGTCGCGCAGGGCGGGCATGTTGTAGGAGATGCAGTCGCGGGCCACAGGGACCGCCTGTTTGGCGCGGGCGCGGATCGCCTGCAGGATGGCGCGCGGGTCTGGTGGGACCGTGGCGAGGTAATCCTCGACCGTTGCAAAGCCCTTCGTTGCGTTGCTGGCCATCGCCTTGCCCTCAATCCCCCAAGATGCGGTGCACCATTTCGCCGGTATCGCGGCTGAGCGTATCGCTGGCTGCAATGCGGCGCAGTTCGGCGCGGATCAGGTCCTGGCGGTCCTTGTCATAGCGCCGCCAGGTCTCGAAGGCGGTGGACATCCGGGCGGCGGTCATCGGGTTGACCGGGTCCAGCCGGATCAGCCAGTCGGCCAGTAGCCTGTAGCCCGCGCCGGAGGGATCATGGAAACCGGCGGCATTGGCCGACAGCGCCCCCATCAGCGACCGGAACCGGTTCGGGTTCTTCCAGTCGAAATCCTTGTGCTCGGTCAACGCCCTGGTCGTGGCGGCGGTGCGTTGCGGTGCGGCGTGCATCGCCTGCATCGCGAACCACTTGTCGATGACCAGGCGGTCGTCGGACCATTGCAGGTAGAAGGCGGCCAGTTCGGCCTGGCCCTCCCCGATATCCAGCAGCGCCGTCAGCGCGCCCAATTGCTCGGTCATGTTATCGGCGTCGCGAAACTGCTTGCGGGCCGTCCGGCCGGCGTCGTTGCGGGTGATCAGGTCAAGCGCCGTCTGGCGCAGCGCCCGGCACCCGGCGGCCTTGGCTTCGGGAGTGTAGGGGCCGGGCAGGTTCATCGCCTCGTGGATCGCGCCAAGCTGCGCGGCCAGATGCGCAGCAATGGCGCGCAAAAGCGCCTCGCGCGCGTCATGGATCGCCAGCGGATCGGGGGTGATGCCGCCGTCGAACAGCGTCTGCGCCATGTCGTCCTCGGACGGCAGGCGCAGCGCCAGGGCGCGGAACGCCGGGTCAAGCCGGTCGTCACGGATCACCCGGTGCAAGGCGCCAAGATAGGCGGGGCCGGGGCTGTCGCCATCGGTAACCATGCGTGTCAGCACGTCCTTGGCCAGCGCGCGCCCCGCCTCCCACTTGTTGAACGGGTCGGTGTCATGGGCCAGCAGGAAGGCGCGCTCCTCGGTCGTGCTGTCGCGGGTCACGATCACCGGGGCCGAAAAGCCGCGCAGGATCGACGGGATCGGTCTGGCGGCGAGGCCATCGAAACTGAACGTCTGTTCAGATTGCGTCATCTCCAGCACTCGGGTCGGCACCACTTCGTCGCCGTTCGGGTTGAGCAGGCCGACGGCGATCGGCAGCACTTGTGGCGCCTTGCTGGACTGGCCGGGGGTCGGCGGGGTTTTCTGGCGGAATGTCAGGGTGTAGGTGCCGTCGGCAAAGTCCTCTGCCACACTCAACCGCGGCGTGCCCGCCTGGGTATACCAGCGCTTGTATTGCGACAGGTCGCGGCCCGTGGCGTCCTGAAACACCTGCAGCCAGTCCTCGATGGTGGCGGCATCGCCGTCATGCCGGTCGAAGTAGAGATCAAGCGCCGTCTTGTAGCCCTCTTCGCCCACCAGCGTCTTCAGCATCCCGATCACCTCGGCGCCCTTCTCATAGACCGTGGCGGTGTAGAAATTGTTGATCTCTATGTAGCTTTCCGGCCGGACCGGATGCGCCAGCGGGCCGTTGTCCTCGCGGAACTGGCGCGCGCGCAGTTGCAGCACATCGTCGATGCGTTTTACCGCATGGCTGCGCATGTCGCCCGAAAACTGCTGGTCGCGGAACACCGTCAGCCCCTCTTTCAGGCACAGCTGGAACCAGTCGCGGCAGGTGATCCGGTTGCCGGTCCAGTTGTGGAAATACTCATGCGCGATGATGCCCTCGATCATTTCGTAATCGCGGTCGGTCGCGGTTCTGGGGCTGGCCAGAACGTACTTGGAGTTGAAGATGTTCAGCCCCTTGTTCTCCATCGCGCCCATGTTGAAATCGTCCACCGCGACGATGTTGAACACGTCGAGGTCGTATTCGCGGCCGTAGACTTCTTCGTCCCAGCGCATCGAGCGTTTCAGCGCGTCCATCGCGTAATCGCACTTGTCCTGGTCGCCCTTGCGCACCCAGATATTCAGGTCGACCGGCTTGCCCGAGGCGGTGGTGAAGCGGTCCGAATGCGCCACGAGGTCGCCCGCGACCAGCGCGAACAGGTAGGCCGGTTTTGGCCAGGGATCGTGCCATTCGGCAAACCCGTCGCCGCGCGCGCCCGGATTGCCGTTCGACAGCAGGACCGGCATGTCGCTTTCAATCCGCACGTCGAAGGTGGCCATCACGTCGGGGCGGTCAGGGTAGAAGGTGATCTTGCGGAATCCTTCCGCCTCGCATTGCGTGCAGTACATGTCGCGCGACATGTAAAGCCCTTCCAGCGCGGTGTTGGCGGCGGGGTCGATCTCGACCTCGGCTTCCCAGATGAAGGCGCCTTCGGGCAGGTTGGCGGCAGGGACGGTCAGACCCTCCGTCGTCAGATTATAGCCGTTGGGTTCCAGCGGCTTGCCGTCGATCTTCGCCGAGATCAGGGTCAGCTTCTCGCCATCAAGACGCAGGTCGCCGCCCGGCTGCGCCGCCGGGTTTGGGCGGAAGGCGATCTTCGACAGGACGCGGGTTCTGCCGGGCTCAAGGCGAAAGGTCAGGTGGACATGGTCGATCAGGTGGCCGGGCAGGGTGTAGTCGGCCAGGCGAACGGTTTGCGGGGCGGCGTCTTTCATGGGGCTGCTCGGTCCTTTGCAGGTTTTCCGGGCAGCGTAGTGCGGCGTGTCGGGGGCTTCAATGGGGGGCGTCTGCGCGGGCTAGGTAGTCGCCGATATTGCCAAGCGCTGCGGTGAATCCGTCGCGGTAACCGGCGGCCATGTCGCCCGCCAGGCTGACAAGCTGCACGGTCAGCCCCAGGTGGGCGTCGTCGTCCGATCCGCCGATTTCCGCGGTTACCAACGCCAGCGACTGCAGGGATCCGTCCTGCGTGATCGCCTCGGTATTGACGGTGCAGTCTGGTGAGCGGACCAGCAGCCAGCGGACCTCGGCGTGAATATCCGCCATGCCCGGCGCGCGGCAGATCGAGGTTTCCTGGCCGCCGGTGCGGGTGTCGGCGCGCAGGAACTCGATGCTGACCTGGGGCGCGGGAGCGGCCCAGATCGCCCGGGCCGCGGGGTCGGTCCAGGCGCGCCAAAGCCTCTGCGGCGACGCCGGAAAGTGGCGCGCGAATGTCAGGGTTTCGTGGCGCATGCGGTCATCAGCCATCGAGATGCGCGGCCAGATGATCCAGCGTCTGGCCCCAGCCCTCGCGGTGCCCCTCGCGGCTGTCTTCCGAGGTAAGACCCTGCTGCACAAGGCTTAGCCGGGTCTTGCCGTTCAGGTCGTGCAGGCTGACAGTGACGCGGGTCAGGGTGGCGATGGCGCCGGTTTCATCCTCCCAGCCGTGGGAGAAGACCAGCCGCTCGGGCGCTTCGACCGCCTCGAACCTGCCGCGCACGGCCATGGTGTGGCCGGTTTCGGGCACTTTCATCACAGTGCGCCAGTCGCCGCCCTTCAGCGGATCGAAGTCGGCGGTCACGATGTCGATGCCGTCGGGGAAGAACCAATGCGCCATCTCTTCTGGTTCGGTCCAGCAGCGCCAGACGCGGTCGCGCGGGGCGTCAAGGATGCGGGTCAGCGACAGCGTGTCGGGCGCTGCGGCCTCGGTCAGGCAATCGAGCGTGGTGTAGCCATGCGCCACTGCGCCAAAGCCCTCGACCGCGTCGCGCTCTGCGGCGTTGGGGAAAATCATCGTCAGGGTGACGCGGGTGCCGTCCTTGGCCTTGGCAAATCGGACCTCGGCCTCGAAGTGATGGGTGCCGGTGCCGTCATCGTCCAGCGTATAGTCGATGGCGGTTTTCGGTGTGATGCGTCGATAGCGGTGGCGGTTTGGGAAGACCGTGCCATCGGGGCCGATCATGTCGAACCGCCACTGGCCGCCCTCCGCCAAGTCCATCTCGTGCGTGCGGCAGGTGAAGCCTCGCGGGCCCCACCATTGCGGCAGACGGGCGGGATCGGTCCAGGCATCCCAGACGGCATCGCGGGGCGCGGGCAGGATGCGGTCAAGCACCAGGGTGCGGTCGCGTTCCAGTGTGTCGGTCATCCGTTACGCTCCATTTCCTTGGCGAAGTCTTCCAGCTGGGTGGCGACCGTGCCCCAGCCCTCGGTAAAGCCCATCGCCTCGTGCTTGTCGGCGTCTTTCTGGTTCCGGTGCCGGGCGATGGCGGTGTATTCCGTGCCCTCAGCATGGTCGGCAAAGGTCAGTGTCGCGGTGAAGCCAAGGCCGGGCTTGTCCACCGGCTGCCAGTCGGCCAGCAGCATGTCGGTGAAGACGAGGCGCTCCTGCGGCACCACCTCGAGGATCGAGCCGTCGTTGGGGTAGTCGGTGCCATCGACGCGCATCAGCGTGAAGAAGCGGCCACCGGCGCGCAGGTCGATCTCGACATCCTCGATAGAATGCGGTTTCGGGATGAACCAGGGCTTCAGCAAGTCGGGTTCGGTCCAGCAGCGCCAGATCGTAGACCGCTTGGCCTTCAGGATGCGGTGGATGCTCAGGTGATTGCTCATGTCTTTTTGTCCTTGTCCAATGTTTCAAGAAATTCCTCCAGCCGGTCCAGCCGGCCTTCCCAGACCGCGCGCTGTTCCTCGATCCAGTCGCGGGCCGGGGCCAGGCTCGCCGGTTCGGCCTGGCAGATCCGGGTGCGGCCCTGCTTTTCACTGCGGATCAGGCCGCCTTTTTCCAGCTTGCCGATATGTTGCAGGAACGTGGGCAGGGCCATGTCGAAGGGTTCGGCGAGGTCCGATACGCTGGCCGGTCCCTGCATCAGGCGGCTCAGCACCGCCCGGCGCGTCGGATCGCTGAGCGCCTGGAACATGGTGTCGAGTTTGGGATCATGCTTAGTCATGTGCCTAACTATAGGATCGCGCAATCCGCCGTCAACTGATATTTAGTCAAATGCCTAACCGTTGCGGCGGCGAAGGGTCTCGACCGGACGTGAAAGCCTGACTATGAAGGGGCGCAAGACAAAACCGCCAGGGACCGCGCAATGCAAAGACCGATCGTCGGGATCATCGGCAACAGCCACATGATCACGGACACCTACCAGGTTCATGCAGGCGGCTACTATTGCAGCCACGCGATCTCGAAGGCCGCCGACTGTACGCCCGTCATCATCCCGACCGATCCCGACCTTGTGGGTATCGAAGAGCTGATGACCCATTTCGACGGCTTCCTGTTCACCGGCGCGCGGCCCAACGTCCACCCCGAGGAATACGGCAGGCCGAGCCGACCGACGCCTACGGCACCTTCGACCGCGCCCGCGACCGGGTGACCCTGCCGCTGATCCGCGCCCTGACCGAACGCGGCCAGCCCTACATGGGCATCTGCCGCGGCTTTCAGGAGGTCAACGTCGCCTACGGTGGCACCCTTCATCCCGAGATCCGCGACCTGCCGGGACGGATGAACCACCGGATGCCGCCCGATGGCACGCTGGAGGAGATATTCGAGTTGCGCCAGACGGTCAGCTTCACGCAAGGCGGCGTGTTCCACCGGCTGATGGGCGAGACCTGGGTGAAGACCAACACGCTGCACGGGCAGGGGATCATGGACCCGGGCGCGCGCATCGTGATCGACGGCGTGGCCGAAGACGACACCCCCGAGGCGATCTATGTCGAGGGCGCGCCGGGCTTCACCCTGTCGGTGCAGTGGCACCCCGAATTCAACGCCGACAAGGACCCGGTGTCGATCAAGCTTTTCGGCGCGTTCGGCAATGCGGTGCGCGCCTGGGCGGGCACGCACAAGCACCCGGCGCTGAAAAGCGCCTGAACCGGGCGCATCTTGCGTCAGATCAATGCGATGGTGCGTGCTGCCGGGTGAAGATGTCCCGGTTCCGGAGGCCGTGCCATGAATATCCTGATCGTCTTTGCAACAACCGAAGGCCAGACCGAAAAAATCGCCGGCTTCGCCGCCACGCGGCTGTCGGACGCGGGACACCGCGTGAAGACCGCGGAAGCCTCACAGGCCCCCGACCCGGACGGCGTCGACGCCTGCATTCTGGCAGGCTCTGTCCATGCCGGGGCCTATCAGCCTGCGCTGGTCGACTATGCCCGGCGCAACCAGCAGACGCTCGACACGCGGCGGACGCTGTTCGTGTCGGTGTCGCTGTCGGCTGCCGGCGGCGATGCCGAGGACTGGGACGGCCTGCGCGCCTGCGTCGATCGCTTCGTGACGGAAACCGGCTGGCAGCCGGGGCGCATCGAACATGTTGCCGGAGCGTTCCGTTTCGCCAGGTACGACTTTTTCCGGTACTGGGCGATGCGCTGGATCGCGTCGCAAAAGGACCGCCAGGCCAAGCGCGGGCAGGACATGGAATACACCGACTGGGCGGCACTGCAGGCGGCGCTGGACGAATGGGCGGGCGCCGCCTGAAACTTTGCACTCGCAGTTCGGTCCGCACTTGCCACAGTTGCCCCTCCAGCATCCCCAGCAGGTAGCCGACACCGCCTGCACCGGCGCATTGATCGCCGGCCTAAAGGTCCCGCCGGACCGGCGCGCGCCACCCCGCCACCCCGCCGCCCGCGGCCTCCGGCGACGGTCGGGTCGCGCTATAGGCGGGACGGCACCGGCATCACGTGCGGCCGCCCGCTTGCGACTTCGAGGCCGCGCATTGCAAATCGCACGGCAAGTGGCGCAAGCTTGGCCGCCTTGGGGTCCGTGGCGCTTTCCGACCGGGCGCGATCGGCAATGCCGACGAAGATCACCGCAAACCGGTAAAGCGCAAAGGCCTTGTGGAAGGGCATCAGCGGCGCCGGGTCGTGGCATGTCGCCATGTCGCGGGCCTTGTGGCGGCGGATTGCGTGCATCGCGGCCATGGTGTCGGCGACGGCCATCCAGATCGGCTTGCGCTCTGCGGCGGCAAGTCCCGCCAGGCCCGTGTCGGTGAAGACCCGCCCCTCGACCCTGTCCATTAGATAGAACGGCGTTCCCAGAAGGCCTGGGTCGTCGTGGAACAGAACCGGTCGCGGGACCGGCACGGGGGTGGGAAAGAGCGTCTCGAGCACGCGGTATTCGCGGTCGATGGCATGGGCCCCGCGCAGGATCGGGCCGTCTGGCTGTTTGCGCAGGACGAAGCGCCGCGGCCCGTAGTCGAGGAAATAGGACGGGTTCGACTGGCCGCCGCCGATCCGCTCGATGCCGACGTTGCCGTCCTGTGGCCCGAACCGCGCGGCCAGGAACCGGACAAGCGCCTGCGGATCGAAATCGACCTGGCCCTTGATGCGCACAGCGGCTCATTCTGCGGTGTCCCAGCAATAGAACTGCGCGCCGCGGTCTTCCAGGTGCCGGTTCAGGACCATCTTGTGCACCTCGTCGGCGCCGTCCGACCAGGCGCGCCTGCCGGGCGTAGCGGTAGATCCATTCCAGGACCGTGTCCCTGGAATAGCCGCGCGCGCCGTTGATCTGGATCGCCGTATCGGCGGCCTTGTGAAGCAGGTTGGCCACGTGGATCTTGGCCATGGACACCTCTTTGCTGGCGCATAGCCGCCGCGGTCGATTTCCCAGGCCGCCTTCATTACCAGCAGGCGGCCGATCTCGATCTGCATGGCAAGATCGCCCAGCATGACCTGCACGCTTTCGCGGTCGGCCAGCCGGATGCCGAAGCCCTCGCGGCGGGCCGCGTAGTCCTGCGCGATCCCGACGCAGCGTTTCGACAGGCCCAGCCAGCGCATGCAATGGGTCAGGCGGGCAGGGCCAAGCCGGATCTGGGTGACCTTGAGGCCGCGGCCTTCCTCAAGCAGCAGGTTCTCTTTCGGAATGCGCAGGCCGTCGAACGTCAGTTCGCAGTGCCCGCCGTGCTCGTCCGGTCCCATGATCTGGATCCGGCGGGTGATTTCCCAGCCCGGATCGTCGCGATGAAACAGAAACGCCGAAAGGCCGCGGCGAGGATCGTCGGAGGTGCGCGCGAGCAGGATGAAATGCGCCGCCTCCGCGGCCTCGGTGATGTACCACTTGTGGCCGTGCACCACGTAGATCGTCGCCGTCGCGGGTGGCGCGTGGTGCGCATCATGCCGGGATCGGAACCGCCGCCGGGATGCGGCTCGGTCATCACGAAGGCAGAGACTACCCGGCCCTCGACGATGGGGAGAAGCCACCTTTCCTTTTGTGCCGGCGTCCCCAGCGCCTCGATCACCATCATGTTGCCGTCGTCGGGGGCGGCGCAGTTGAAGACCGCCGGCCCGAAGATCGAGCGATTCATCGCCTCGTAACACACCGCCATGCCGACCTTGCCGATACCGCGGCCTCCGAATTCGGGCGAAAGCTGAAGGCACCACAGGTCCTCGGCCCGGGCCTTGGCGCGCAGCGCGGCGAGCCGGTCCAGGTCGATGTTCTCGTGCGCAATATAGGCGGCAGGATCGGCTTCGAGCGGCAGCACATGACGCGCGACGAAATCCTCGATCCGGTCGCGCAGCGCGGCAACCTCGGGGGAGATGGTGAAACCCATGGGTGTCCTCACAAACCGGAGACAAGATGACCGTCGTCCACAGCCACGACCGACCTGGTCATGAAGGCTGCGGCCTCGGAGGCGAGCAGAAGCAAGGGCGCGTCGAGATCGGAGAGCTGTCCCAAGCGCCGCTGCGGGATGCGGCGGACCAGCGCCTTGCCGCATCGCCGGCTAAGACGTCCGTATTCAGCGGGGTCTCGATACAGCCGGGGCACAGCGCATTGACCCGGATGCCCTGCCGCGCCCATTCCAGCGCCAGCGCCTTGGTCAGCTGCACCACCGCCGCTTACGACGCCGTGTAGGCCGCAACGTGGCCCGCCACCCGCAGGCCCAGGATCGAGGCGATGTTGACGATAGCGCCGCGGCGTCCGGCCATGCCGTGCGCCGCTGCCTGAGCCACCGCGAAGACGCCGGTAAGATTGGTGTCGACCACCTGCCGAAACGCGTCGATCTCGATTTCGAGCGCGGCGCCCGAGCCGCTGATGCCAGCGTTGTTGATGACGACATCGTAGGGGGTGCCCGCGTCGAAAGGGCGCGCGACCGATGCCGGATCGGTCACGTCAAGTTCGACAGCCTCCGCCACCAGCCCGTCGGCCCGCAGGTCCCTGGCAGCGGCATCAACCTTGCCGATCCGGCGCGCGGCAAGCGTCACGTCGGCGCTGGCACGGGCAAGCACGCCCGCGAAGTGAAGCCCCAGCCCGCTTGAGGCGCCGGTGACAAGCGCGCGTTTGCCGGAAAGCGACAGGTCCACGGCGCCCGCCTAGGCCGGTTCGCGGCGCTTGCGCTCGGCGTCGTCCCAGGCGGTCAGCGCCTGGTAGTCCGGCACGAAGCCAAGGCCCTTGCTGCGCGTCGGACGACACCGCCTGCTGCGAGGTGACGACGTCGATCACCGCCGGCGCGTTGGCGAGCGCCGCGCCGGATCGCGTCGGCCAGGTCTGCGGGATCCTCGACGCGCTCGCCGTGCGCGCCGAGCGCCGCGCGCCATCGCGGCATAGTCGGAATGGCGCAGCGTGGTGCCGACGACGCGGCCGCCGTAGTTGAACTTCCTGGTCGTAGCGCTCGATGTTCCAGGCGGCGTTGTTGGAGACGATGAAGACCGCCTTCGCGCCGTGGCGCACGGCGGTGTCGATCTCCATCGCGTTGATGCCGTAGGCGCCGTCGCCGGTGACCGAGATCACCTGCCGGTCCGGACAGGCCAGCGCGGCGGCGATCGCGAACGGCACGCCGACGCCGAGGCAGCCGAAGGCGCCGGCGTCGAGGTAGGTGCGTCGCGACAGGCCGACGCGGGCGAAGCTCAGCAGGTCGCCGCCGTCGGCGACCGCGATGTGGTCGGGATCGGCGACCTCGCGGATGCGCCTCGAAGATCGCCAGCGGGTGGATCTTGCCGTCGCCGCCGGTCTGCGGCGCCGGCCTGCGCCGCCCTTCGCGATCCGCTCGCGGTGCTTGCCGCGCAGCCCGTCGAGCCAGTCGCTCGTCGCGGCTGCCGGCGTCGTTGCCGAGCGCATCGGTAATCGCGTCGAGCGCGAGATCGACGCGGCGCCAGCGATCTCCGGCGTGCCGCGCCGGTTGTCGATCAGTTCGCCGGGCGTGTCGGCGATGCGCACGAAGCGCGCGTCGGGAAAGACCGCCGGCGAGCCGTAGCCGAGCTGGTAGTCGAGCTTGCGCCCGAGGGTGATCACCAGGTCGGCCTGCGCCATCGCCGCGGCGCGCACCGCGCCGACGACCGCGGGATGTTCGGACGGCACCAGGCCGCGGCTTTCCTGGGTGTCGAGGTAGAGCGCGTCCGCCGCGTCGAGAAACCGCGACAAGCGCCGCCCCGGCGCCGCGCGCGCCGCGGCCGCTGACGACCAGCGGGCGTTTCGCCGCGCGGATCGCCGCGACCGCCTCGGCGACGCGGGCCGCTTCGGGCGCGATGCGGCGGGCGGCTTTTCGGCGCATCCAGTCGTCGAGGACCAGGTGCGGCGGCGATCCGGGTGCGCAGCACGTCGGTCGGGAACTCGATATAGGCCGGGCCCGGCTCGCCCATGTCGCCCATCGCCCGGGCGATCGCCTCGTCGAGTTCGCGTAGCGCCTGATCGGGCACGCGCGCGGTGCGCGCGTAGCGGGTCACCGGGCCGCATGATCTCGACATGCGGGATGTCCTGCAGCGGGCCCATGTTGGCCTGCGGGCGCGACGTGCAGCCGCCGATCAGCAGTACCGGCACCCGCGCCAGCGACGCGTTGGCGATGCCGGTCACGCAGTTGGTGACGCCGGGGCCCGGCGGTCACCATCGCGACGCCGAGGCCGCCGGTCAGCTCGGCGTGGGCGTGCGCCATGTGCACCGCGGCGCCCTCGTCGCGCACGTCGATGATGCGGATGCCGAGGCGGCGCAACGTGATCCCAGATCGGCTGGATATGCCCGCCCTGCAGCCCGAAGACGCGGTCGACGCCGCGCCTTCAGCGAGCCTGCGCGATCCACGCGGCGACGCTGGTCGGTCGTCGCGATTCAGGTCCTGGCGGTCTGTCATCGGGTGTCTCCTTGCAATGGCTGGGATAGGCTACGGCGCATCACGAGGCGCGTTCGGCCATCATGTCGCGCAGGACGCGGTGCAGGATCTTGCCGGTCGCGTTGCGCGGCATCTCGTCGGGCTTCGAGGAAAACGATGTTGCGCGGCCGCTTGAACCCGGCCAGCCGGTCCCTGCGACCAGTCGATCAGTGCCGCGCCGGTCAGCGCCGCGCCTTCGCGCAGCACGACGGCGGCCTGCGACCCGTTCGCCCCACTTGTCGTCCGGGCGGCCGACGACGGCGACGTCCCTGACGTCGGGATGTGCGCCAGAACCGCCTCGACCTCGGTCGGGTAGACGTTCTCGCCGCCCGAGATGATCATGTTCTTCTTGCGGTCGATCAGCTTGATGAACCCCGTCGCGTCGCGCAGCGCCATGTCGCCGACCGAGAGATAGGCGCCGCGAAACGCCTCGGCGGTCTTTTCGGGAAGGTTCCAGTAGCCCTCGAAGGCATAGGGCCCGCAGGAATACAGCTCGCCCACTTCGCCGTCGGGCACCTCGTTGCCGTCCTCGTCCAGAAGCCGGATCGGCGCCGAGCCCGTCACCTCGCGGCCGACGGTGCCCAGGTGGTCGAACTGCTCGTCGGGGTGCAGGAAGGTCACCCAGCCGGCCTCGGTCGAGCCGTAAAGCTCGAACAGTCCGGAATTCGGGAACATCTCCATCACGGCGCGCTTGGTTTCGACGCGGGCGGGCGCCGACGAGATCATCAGCTTGGCCACCCGCTCGAACCCGGCATCGCCGCGCTCGGCCTCGGGCACGTCCAGCATCATGATGAAATGCGTCGGCGTCAGCGACGAGAACGTCACCCCCATTTCGCCGATCGTCCGCAGGCACAGCGCCGCGTCGAAGCTGGCCCGAGAGAAGACGGTGACGATGCCGCCGATCCCCAGGAACGCCGTGAAGAAGTTAAGCGAATTGGCATGGCACATCGGCATCACCAGCAGCGCGTCGTCGGCTCGGGTAAGACCCAGTTCGACCTGCGTCATCAGCGCCAGCATCGCCATCCCCCGATGGCTGCGAATGGCGCCCTTGGGTTTGCCGGTGGTGCCCGAAGTGTACATCAGGCACCAGGCGTCGTCGGGGGAGACCGCAACGCCCGGCTCGTCCGCTGCAGCGGCGGCGATCACCGCCTCATAGCCGGTCCAGCCGGTCCGGTCGTCGCCGCCGATCAGAAGATAGTGCGCGCCAGGCACCGCCAGGTCGCCCCGGATGCCCTCGACAAGATCGGCCAGGGCGGTCTCGGCAATCACCGCCGAGACGTTGCAATCGGTGCAGATGAACGCCGCCTCCGGCCCGGTCAGGCGAAAGTTGATCGGCACGGCGACAAGCCCGGCTTTCGCCACGGCGACGTAGATCTCGGCCCATTCGACCCGGTTGTAGGCCAGAACGGCGACCCGGTCGCCCTTCGACAGCCCCAGCCCCAGCAGCGCGTTGGCAAGACGGCAGGCTCGGGCATTCCAGTCTCGGAAGGTGAGGTGGCGCTCGAGATCGCGGGCGCCGGTTCTGTCCGGCTGCGTCCTGGCCTGCGCCGCCAGCATCTCTCCGACAGTCAGAAGGGCGGTCATGTCATTGCTCTCCGGTGTGGTCTCGCGTGTCGGTCTGTACGGCGGCGCGGCTATCTAGCGCGGCGTGCAACGTGTCGGCGGCCTCCAGGTCATGCGCGACCATCAACGCCTCGGCGCGGTCGGCCGCACCTTCGACGATGGCGTTGACGATTTCCGCATGCTGACGCCAGATCTCCCGGGGCAGGGTGGCGCGGCGCAGAACCTCGCCCATGGCCCGCCGCAGGAAGCGCCAGTGCGGCTCGGCCGTGCGGGCCAGAAGCGGGTTGCCCGACATCTCGTAGATCAGGGTGTGCAGCGCCATGTCATGATGCACCTGTCCGGCAACGTCGCCGGTCTCGACGGCGGCATTGCCGCGGCGCAGAATGTCGCCGGCGGCCCCGGCGAACATCTTGCCCAGACCGGGGTCGGCCTGCACGCGCGCGCCGAGCATGCGCGCGGCAAGTCCGTCAAGCGCAGAGCGTATATCGTAGTGATGCCGCATCCGGTCCAGGTCCAGCGGCGTGACCTTGACCCCGCGACGCCCGACGTCCTCGACCATGCCGTCGGCTTTCAGCAGCGCCATGGCCTGCTGCACCGGCTGGCGCGATACGCCCAGCCGTTCGGCCAACTGCTCCTGCACAAGATGCTCTTCGGCAGCAAGGGCTCCCTCGCAGATCTGGTCGACGATCGCGTCGTAGACCTGTTCGGCAAGGCTTGGCTGGGTTTTGAGCAGTTTCATGATTGCATTCCGAACTCTGAATTCAGAGTTCAATAAATGAGTGGCGCTCTTCCGTCAACTCCTGTTGCTCCGCGCCGACGAGGGCAGGGGTGAGCGCGCCTGTGGCACGGCACGACAACGCGGCCGCCGGAACTTTTGCGACCCGGTTCGACCGCGGGCAACGGACACTTCGCCGACGCAAGCTCGCGAAACATCAACGTGCCAGGGGCTCGTTAAAGTTCGGTTCGCACCTGCCACAGCTCGGGAAACAGCTCGACCTCCAGCATTCGCCGCAGGTAACTGACGCCGCCGGTGCCGCCGGTGCCGCGTTTGCAGCCCGATGACCCGTTCGACCGTGGTGACGTGGTTGAAGCGCCAGCGGCGGAAGTAGTCCTCGAAATCCACCAGCTTCTCGGCCAGTTCGTAGAGCGTCCAATGTGCGCTCCGGATCGCGGTAGACCTGCGCCCAGGCGGCGGTGACGCGCGTCCGACGCCTGCAGGGCTGCGACACGTCGCGGTCCAGCACCGCGCCGGGCACCGCCACGCCGGCGCCGGTCCAGCGCGCGCAGCGCCTCGTCGTAAAGGCTGGGCCGCGCCAGTTCCGCCTGCAACAGCGCCAGGATGTCCGGGCGGTGTTCATGCGGCTTCAGCATCGCCGGATTGCGGTTGCCGGCGGCGAATTCGATCAGCCGGTACTGCCAGGACTGGAACCCCGACGACTGGCCCAGGGCTTCGCGGAACCGGGTGTATTCGGCGGGCGTCATGGTGCGCAGCACGTCCCAGGCCGAATTGAGCTGCTCCATGATCCGCGCCACCCGCGCCAGCATCTTGAACGCCGGCTGCAACTGGTCCGCCGGCAATCGCCGCGCGGGCGGCGACAAGTTCGTGCAGCGCCAGCTTCATCCACAGCTCGGAGGTCTGGTGCTGGATGATGAACAGCATCTCGTCATGGGCGTCCGACAGCGGGTGTTGCGCCGTCAGGATCGGCGTCCAGCGACAGGTAGTCGCCATAGGACATCCGGCCCTCGAACGACATCTGTGCGCCGTCGGCTGTTTGCCGGGTCGGTCGAACCGGCTCATGTCACCTGTGCCCGGGTCTTGAATTCGGGCCGGTCCCACAGCGCGGTTGTTCAGGATATCGGCCAGGATATCCACCGCGCCGCGCACGTCGCCTTCCGTCGGTGTAAAGCGGCGTGAAGCCGAAGCGCAGGATGTCGGGCGCGCGGAAATCGCCGATCACGCCGCGCGCGATCAGCGCCTGCATGATCGGCATAGCCTTCCGGGATGGCGGAACGAGACCTGGCTGCCGCGCGGTGCCGGCATCGCGCGGGCTGGCGAGCGTGAGCCGAGGGGCAGGCGGCCTCGACCAGCTGCGATGAAAAGCTCGGTCAGCTCGATGGACTGTCGCGCGGACGTCGTGCCATGTCGACCATGTCCCAGACGTCCAGCGCCGCCTCCAGCGCGGCCATCTGCAGCACCGGCGGCGTGCCGACGCGCATCCGCTCGATGCCCGGCGCCGGGGCGGTAGTCGCGATCGAACGCGAACGGCGCCTCGTGGCCCAGCCAGCCGGACAGGGCGGGGCGGGCGGCTCGGCATGGCGCGGGGCGACATAGATGAAGGCGGGCGCGCCGGGGCCGCCGTTGAGGTATTTGTAGGTGCAGCCGACGGCGAAGTCGGCATCGGCCGCCGGTCAGGTCGACCGGCATCGCGCCGGCGCTGATGCGCCAGGTCCCAGACCGCCAGCGCGCCGGCCGCATGCGCCTTGGCGGTCAGCGCGGCCATGTCGTGCATGCCGCCCGGTGCGGTAATCGACCTGCGGTCAGCATCAGCACGGCGACGCTGTTCGTCGATATGGTCGGCCACCTCGTCCGGCGCGACGGTCTTCAGCTCGTAGCCCCTGTCGAGCGCGCCGATCAGCCCCTCGGCCATGTAGAGGTCGGACGGGAAGTTGCCGCGTATCGCGACAGGATCACCCGGCGGTCGGGGCGCAACATGCAGCGCCGAGGCCAGCGCCTGGTAGACCTTGATCGACAGGGTGTCGCCGATCACCGTGTGGCCCGGTGCCGCGCCGATCAGCCGGCCGATGCGGTCGCCCAGCGCGCGCGGGCTGCGCCATCCAGCCGGCCTTGTTCCAGCCGGTGATCAGCAGCTCGCCCCATTCGTCGGTCGACGCAGTCGCGCGACCCGCGCGGCGGCGGCTTTCGGCAGCGGACCCAGCGAGTTGCCGTCGAGATAGATCACGCCCTCGGGCAGGTGGAAAAGCGCGCGGTGCTGCGAAATCCATGCGTCAAATCTGGTCATCCAGGCGCACATCTGGCCCGCCGGCGATCTCGATGCACTGGCCGTTGACGCTGCCCGAATGCGCGCCGCAGAGCCACAGCGCCGCCTCGGCCACCTCGTCGGTCGATACCAGCCGCCCGTGCCGGTTGGCGCCCACCATCATCGCGCGGGCCTCGTCCTCGCTGACACGCCGGCGCGCGCCTGGATCGAGGCGACGTTGCGGGTGATGATCTCGGTTTCGACATAAGCCGGGCAGAGCGCGTTGAAGGTGATCGGCTTGCCCAGGTAATCCTCGCTCAGCGCCCGGATCAGCCCGATCAGCCCGTGTTTGGAGGCCGAATAGGCCGCCGCGCCCTTCAGCCCCCTCAGCCCGGCGATGGACGACACCGCGATCACCCGGCCCCAGTCCAGATCGCGCATCGATGTCAAGGCTTTCGCGGATCGTCAGGAACGCGCCGTCGAGGTTGGTCGCCATCACCTGCCGCCAGAACTCCAGGTCGGTCTTGTGCAGCGCGCGGCCCTCGGCGATGCCGGCATTGGCGACGCAGATCGCGACCGGGCCGCGCGCCGCCACGGCCGCGGCGAACGCCGTCGCGCACGCTGGCCTCGTCGGCCACGTCCATCACCAGCGGGTGCAGCCGCGCGGTGTCCTGTCGCGGCGTCTTCCAGCACGTCGAGCCTGCGCCCGGTGATCGTCACCTCGGCGCCCTGCGCCGGCCAGCGCCCGCGCGATGGCCAGGCCGATGCCGGTGCCGCCGCCGGTGATCAGCGCGTGTTTGCCGGAAAGTGTCATGCCGGATCTCCCAAAAGATGCGCCAGCCTAGCCTTCGCAGACGCAGGCGCAAGCACTTGCGCGCGACTTGCGTTCACACCCGCAAGACTGGTATCTGCGCCGGGCGAACATTTGTGGATGCCCGTCATGCTAGCCCCGCCGCATCCGCGGCAGCCAGAACGCCTCGCTGCCCTGAATTCCTATGAAATCCTCGACACCGATCCCGAGAAGCCGTTCGACGACATCGTCGCGCTGATCGCGCGGATCTGCGACACCGAGGTGGCGCTGATCAGCCTTGTGGACGCCGACCGGCAGTGGATGAAGGCCGAGGTCGGCGCGGGCCTGCACGAGACGCCGCTGGAAATGTCGATATGCAGCCACGTCATCCTGCAACAGGAATTCGTCGAAATCCCCGACACGCGGCTTGATCCGCGCACCGTGGACAACCCGGTCTGCGGCGGCGCGTTCAACATGCGGTTCTATGCCGGGGCGCTGCTTGTGTCCGACAACGGGCTGCCGCTGGGAACGCTGTGC
The DNA here is from genome assembly GCA_963768205.1 of uncultured Alphaproteobacteria bacterium. GTDB lineage: Bacteria > Pseudomonadota > Alphaproteobacteria > Rhodobacterales > Rhodobacteraceae > JAHELH01. Next base: position 132,886 of record CAVYHB010000008.1, read on the forward strand.
GTCCTCGACGGGACGCCCAAGCGCCTGACCCCGCTGCAACGCGACGCTATGCGCGTGATGGCGGCGCAGGTGATGACGCAGCTTGACCTGCGGCGCACCCTGAAGCGCGCCGAAGCCATGCGCCACGAGGTCGACCACCGGGTCAAGAATTCGTTGCAGGCGGTTTCGTCGCTGACCCGCCTGCAAGCCCGCGCGCTGACCTCGACCGAGGCCCGCGACGCGCTGGACCAGGTCCAGCGCCGGGTCGAGACGGTGGCCGCTTTGCACGACCTTCTCTACCGCACCGATGCCGGCGACATGGTCGATCTGCGCGACTATTTCGCCAATATCACAGAATTCATCGCCGCCTCTTGCCCCGACAATGTCACGCTTGTCTGCGAGGCCGACAGCATCCGCATCCGGTCCGACCAGGCCGCGGCCCTGGGGGTGATCATGAACGAATTCGCCACCAATTCGCTGAAATACGCCTTTGCGGACGGGCGCGGCGGCACCCTGTCGATGACCGCCCGGATCGGCGCCGACGGCATGGCACAGGTCGATCTGCGCGATGACGGTCCGGGCCGGGACGCCAGCGCCGCGCCCGCCGGCACCGGCATCGGCATGAAGATCATCGAAACCTCGGTCGACCAGCTTGGCGGCAGCTATGTCATCCATGACGGCGACAGCGGAATGCACGCGACGTTCGAATTCCCGGTCGCGCGTCAGCCCCGGATCGGCACCACCTCGTAGCCCGGTTCTTCCGGTTCGTCGTCGATCATCTCGGCCGGAAAGCCCGGCGCGCGGATATCAAGACCGGTGGCCTCTTCCAGGCGGCGGATGATGTCGTCGGACTGCGCGCGGGCGCCATAGCGCGTTATGCCGTCGCGGAAGATGTCGATCATCAGCGGCGAGATTTCCAGCGGCACGCCGGCGCTGTCGGCGATCTTCTGAAACAGGCCGATGTCCTTCAGCACCAGGTCCATGGTGAAGTTGATGTCGCGGCTGCCGTTCAGGATCACCTGGCTTTCGGTCTCGTGCACGAAGGACGTGCCCGAACTAGATCTTGATCGCCTCATAGGTGGTCGCCAGGTCCAGCCCCGCCGCCTTGCACGTCACCAGCGCCTCGCACAGCGTCAGCAGGTTGGCGGTCGCCAGGTAGTTGGTCATCACCTTCAGGGTCGAGGCCGAGCCGACATCGCCGGTGTGCAGCACCCGGCGGCCCAGCGTGGTCAGGATCGGCAGGGCCGCCTCGAACGTCGCCCGGTCGCAGCCCGCGAAGATCGAGATGTTGCCGGTCGCCGCCCGGTGGCAGCCGCCCGAAACCGGGCAGTCGATCGGCATCGCGCCCTTGGCCCGTACCAATTCGGCGATCCGCGCCACTTCCGCGGCGTCGGTGGTCGACATTTCGGCCCAGATCTTGCCCGCCGAAAGCCCGGCGATGATGCCGTCTTCGGCCTCCATCACTGCCGAGCAGGCGGCGGGGCTGGGCAGGCAGGTGATCACCATGTCGCAGGCCTCCGCCATCGCGCGCGGGCTCTCGGCCCAATGCGCGCCGCGCTCCAGGAACGGGTCTGCCGCCGTCCGCTCAAGGTCGCGCACCGTCAGGTCGTGGCCGTTGCGCAGCAGGCTGCCCGCCAGTTTTGCCCCGACATTGCCCAGCCCGATGAATCCGATTTTCATGTCATACCCCGTTCGTGGTTTCGCCCAGCATCCGCCGGATCGGCGCGCGGAAATCGCCCGTTCGCGGCGCATCATGTGTCGCTTGCGCACCACGGGGCCGGGGATCTCGCATTTGCGAAACCGGCAAAGCCGGGTATGGATCGCCGCGACACATGACGGGAACGCCACGATGGCCCTTCTGCAAGACCACCCGCTGCGCTATGCCTTGGCGAACGAGTTGCACGCGCGACCGTTCCCGGTGCTCGGCGCCCCCGGCCAGGCTGCCTATCTGGCGATCAAGCAGCCGACCGATGCCGCTGTCCGCGACCGCGCCGCCGACCACGCGCATCTTGTCGACCTGCTCGACCGCTTCGGCGCCAAGCATCCCGGGGCCGGTGCCACGCATTATTTCGGCGAAGCTTGGCCGCTTCAAGCTGAAGTGGGAGGCGCATACCGAATTCGTCACCTACACCCTGTTCGTCGAAGGCGAGGACGGCGAAAAATTCGCCGAGGACGCCTTCGACCTGTTCCCGAAGGACTGGCTGGACCGGGCCCCCGGCGTCTGCATCTCTTCGGCGCTGATCCGGGTCGACCGGGCGGCCACCGAGGGCGAGATCACCGACCGGATCGACGGCCTGGTTCGTCTCCGAAAGTCTGGCCGTCAGCCGCATCCTCGACGGCGCCGCCGTGATCGCCGGCGATTTCCGCATCGATAGCGCCGGGCACATGCGGTTCGCCGTCTTCGCCGCGCCCCGACACCGGCGCGCAGCGCATCGGCCGCATCGTGCAGCGGATCTGCGAGATCGAGACCTACAAGGCGATGTCGATGCTGGGCTTCGCGCGCACCCGCGACCTGTCAAGCGAACTGGGCCGCATCGACCGCGCGCTGGAGGTGCTGGTCGAAGAGATGACCGGGCAAGGCGCGCGGTCTGACGAGACACTTGCCGGGCTACTGCGCATCGCCGCCGAGATGGAAAGCCTGACTGCCAAGAACAGCTTTCGGTTTCGGCGCCACCGCCGCCTACGAGGCGCTGGTCAGCCAGCGTATCGAGGTGCTGCGCGAGGATCGCTTCGAGGGCCGCCAGACCTTCGCCGAATTCATGGCCCGCCGCTTCGATCCGGCGATGCGCACGGTGACGCGCCACCGAGGCGCGGCTGCAGACGATGACGGCGCGCGCGCAATCGCGCCGGCGAACTGCTGCGCACCCGCGTCGATGTCGACCGCTCGGCGCAGAACCAGGCGCTGCTGGAAAGCATGGACCGGCGCGCCGACCTGCAATTGCGGCTGCAAAAGACCGTCGAGGGGCTGAGCGTCGTGGCGATCAGCTATTACGCGGTGAACCTGGTGTCCTACATCGCCTATCCGCTGGCAAAGTCCGCCGGCGTCAGCAAGGAAATGCTGACCGCCGCGCTGGTCCTGCCGGTGGTGGCGCTGGTCTGGTGGGCGGTACACCGCATCCGGCGCAAAATGGAGTGACGCGCTACTCGGCCGGGACGAAGGCGCTTTCGGCCACCGGGCGCGTGCGCAATGCCCGGTGCGTCAGCAGCGCCCCCGCCACGATCGACCCCAGCGCCAGCAGTGCGGCCAGGCTCAGCGTCGGCACGCCGGAAAGGCCCGCCCCGATGGTGCAGCCGCCCGCCAGCACGCCGCCGACGCCCATCAGCGCGCCGCCCGCCACATAGCGGCCGGTCTGCGCCGGGCTTTCGAAGCTCTGCCAGGCAAAGCCGCCGCTCAGCAGCGCCGCCGCCAGCGACCCTGCCACTGCGCCGCCGATCAGCCCGACGCCGAAGCCCGCCGGGATCGCCGTCGAGGCGACCGACCAGAACAGGGTTTCGGCCATCGGCGAGGTGAACGACAGACTTTCCATCGCGATCGGGTCGAACTCGTCGTACAGCACGAACCCGGTGCCGACCCAGGCCAGCGGCACCAGCAGACCGATCAGCGCCGCCATCCCCAGATGCAGCGGCCTTGCACCGGAGCGCAGCGCGACCGCCAGCGCCGCCAGCGCCAGCGCCAGCGCCCCGGCCCAGACCGGCGCGCCGCCGGGCAGGCCGGCCAGCGAGACGCTTTCGCCGAGCGGCAGGGTGACGCTGCCAAGCCCGGAGCGCAGCGGCGCAAGCACGCCTTTCAGCGTGGCATGGGCGGAGACGGCAAAGACCAGCAGCACGGTCAGGGCGCGCAGGTTGCCGGTGCCCAGCAGCACGGTCAACCGCGACACGCAGCCGCGCGTCAGCACCATGCCCGCGCCGAACGCCAGCCCGCCGATCACGATGGCCAGCACCGGCAGATCCGCGGCCATGAAGCGATGCTCGGAAAAGTCGATCAGCCCGGCGGCCACGGCGGCTTGCGTGCCCAGTACGGCCACCGCCAGCGCCGTCAGCCAGACGCCCGCCCGCGGACCGTCGCTCGCCCGTCTCGCCGACTAGACTGCGGCGCAGGCAGAATTTCGTGATCATCGCCAGCGCGCCGAAGGCAATCCCCAACGCAAGGCCCAGCCAGACCGAGGCCAGCCCCGGTGTCAGGGTTTCAAACTCGAAGCTCTCGAACATGGCGCATCCTCCGGCAACAACGGCATATGCCGCCAGATGCGCGCGATTGGTTTACTTATCAAGCATTTCCACCCGTCCGCGTGCGCCGCCAACCGAAACATTTTGCGCCGGTTCAGCGGTTTCCCGGAACAATGTTCCTGTCACCTTCGCGCGATGGTCCCGGCGTTCCGGTGGCACGGACCGCGCCGCGACCGGTTCCTTATTTGCCGGCTGCGGCAATTGCATCTTTCCCGGCCCGGAAATACCACTGGGCAGCGGCCAGCCCATCCCGTCGCCGCGCAAGGAGTCCGCCCCCATGCCCGTCAAGAACCGCTTTGCCGAACTGCTGCCCGAGATCACCGCCTGGCGGCGCGACATCCACGCCCACCCCGAGATCCTGTTCGACACCCACCGCACCGCCGGCGCTCGTGGCCGACAAGCTGCGCGACGTTCGGCTGCGACGAGGTGGTCACCGGCATCGGGCGCACCGGCGTCGTCGGCGTCATCAAGGGCCGCAGCGACACCACGGGCCGGACCATCGGCCTGCGCGCCGACATGGACGCGCTGCCGATCCACGAGGCGACGGGCTTCGACTATGCCTCGAAGACGCCGGGCACGATGCACGCCTGCGGCCATGACGGCCACACCGCGATGCTGCTGGGCGCGGCGAAGTACCTGGCCGAGACGCGCAATTTCGACGGCACCGTGCGTGGTGATCTTCCAGCCCGCCGAAGAGGGCGGCGGCGGCGGCAAGGAGATGTGCGACGACGGCATGATGGACCGCTTCGGCATCGAGGAGGTCTACGGCATGCACAACTGGCCCGGCCGCCCGGTCGGCAGCTTCGCGATCCGGCCCGGGCGCGTTCTTTGCCGCCGACCGACCAGTTCGAGATCGCAGTCGAGGGCAAGGGCGGCCACGCCGCCAAGCCGCACGAGACCATCGACACGACCGCTGGTCGCCAGCCACGTCGTCATCGCGCTGCAGACCATCGCCAGCCGCAACGTCGATCCGGTGGCGCAGGTCGTGGTCTCGGTCACCTCGTTCGAGACCTCGTCGAAGGCCTTCAACGTGATCCCGCACGCGGTGCATCTGAAGGGCACCGTGCGCACGCCTGGACGGAGACGTGCAGGACCTGGCCGAGACGCGGCTGAGAGCTGCTGCCGAGACGACCGCCGACGCCTTCGGCGCGACGGCCGAGGTCGACTACCGGCGCAGGCTACCCGGTGATGGTCAACGCCGAGACCGAGACCGACTTCGCCGCCGAGGTCGCGCGCGCAGGTCGCCGGGGCCTGCGACGAGGCGCCGCTGATCATGGGCGGCGAGGATTTCGCCTTCATGCTGCAGGAACGCCCCGGCGCCTATATCCTGGTCGGCAACGGCGACACCGCGATGGTCCACCACCCGGAGTACAACTTCAACGACGAGGCGATCCCGGCGGGCTGTTCCTGGTATGCCGGGATGGTCGAGGCGCGCTTGCCGGCGGGCTAGGCCGCGCCGGCTGGCCCGGTCAGGTCTTCGTCGTTTTGCGCGGCTTGGCGGCGCCCTTCGGCTTGGCCGCGGCTTTCGTTTTCGGCCTGGCGGCTGCGGCAGCGGCCTTCGGTTTTGCGGCGGCACGGCGCTTTTTCGGTGTGGGCGCTTCGGTGGCGGCCAGTTCGGCCTGGGCCTTCAGCCACAGATCAAGGTCCTTGCCTTCGGGGCGGCCTTCTTTCACCCACAGGTGATAGGCGGCTTCGGAAATCCGGGATTCATCTTCGTTCGACATGTCGTGCCTCGCTCGCAGGGGTCCATTGCCGGGGAATCGGCAACAGAAAGCGGTGACCTGTTAGCGTTAACGCCGCTTCCGCACAACGCGCCAGATTGACGTAACGGCAAGTTTTTGCCGAGGCGTGACATTGGCGATCGTGGCCGCTAAGCGAAAGGCCTCTGCCTGAAAGGACGCCAATGCCGGTCGCCAATGTCATCTGCATCAAGTGGGGCAAGCTCTTCGGGCCGGAATACGTCAACCGCCTCTACTCCGGCGCCCGGCGCAACATCGCGGCTCCGGTACGGTTCTTCTGCATGACCGAGGACGCGACGGGCTTCCACCCCGATATCGAAGTGCTCGACCTGCCTGTCGAACCGTTTCACGCGCCGATGAACGCCGCCCTCGCCGTGGCCAACCGGCAGGGCGCGATGCGCAAGGTGTCGCTGTTCCGCCCCGGCCTGATCCCGGATCTCGACGGCCCGCTCCTGGGCTTCGACCTTGACGTGGTGATCACCGGGCCGCTGGACGACCTGCTGACGATGGCACCCGGCCGCGTCCTGATGCGCGCCGACTGGGTCGAGGCGCGGCGGGGCCGGGCGACCGGCCACGGCTCGGTTTTCCGGTTCGATCCGGCGCGGCACGGCTGGCTCTATGACACGCTGGCCGCCAATCCGACGGCAGAGGTCGAAAAGGCGCGCGGGTCCGAGCAGCGCTACACCTCGACCCTGGCGCAGGAGCGCGGGGCCTTCGCCTATATCCCCGGCGACCTCGTGGTCAGCTTCAAGCACGACTGCATGAACCTGCCGCCGCTGAATTATATCAGGGAACCGAGGCTGCCGGAGGGGTGCTCGGTGGTGTGTTTTCATGGGCGGCCGAAGATGCCGGAGGCGGTGGCGGGGTATCGGGGGTCGTGGCTGAGATACTGCCGTCCGACGCCCTGGCTGGAGGAGCATTGGGTGACCAGATCGCGGGCCGATCTGGGGGCGGAATTTGGGTGAGTTCGGACGGTGTCCCCATGGGGACGGGGGGTTAAGTGTTTGGTGGGGTTGATGGTAGCGGTAACGGGGAGTGGGGACGGGTGGGTAGGGTGAGTGATTTATTGGTTATGCATGGTGCGCAATGAATGCGCACCCTACGGCTCGCTTGGTGGGATTGATCGTAGCGGTAACGAGGTGTGGGGACGGGTGGGGTAGGGAGCGTGATTTCACGGACCATCTTTTGCCGACATTCGGTGCGTGAAATCACGCTCCCTAAGGCTCGCTGGAATTTCCCGGCACGTGCTGTTCAAGCCGTTGCCAAAGCACATCCGACACCTCAAATCGCCGCTCGTTCATTCAAACCTCCATTATGCAAGGTTGAGTCAGAAATCAGAGCCAATGGAAATCCTGATTATCCACAGGCCCTAATATTGGGCTTGCGAAATTAGTTTTTTTTGGCAACTATTAGATGCGCTGCGCACGAGAATTAGAAGCAACGAGTATTGATGATGGACGTCTATTGTGTCTTTGAAGGTGGAGGGGGCGAAGGGCGTTGCCCACGTTGGATTTCTTAAAAGCATTAGATCAGCATCATGATTACAACGTGAAAGGATATGCTGGAACTTCCGCAGGTGCAATAGTTGCGGCTCTGGCTGCCGCGGGGTGGAAGGGCGATGAACTGTTTGACATTAAGAGACGGTGTTCGCGGCAGTGAGGCGCTCACCTTTCTTCAGGGTTTAGGTGAAGAAATTCCAAACCTCACGGGGTTCTTGGAGCCAAAGGAATGGAAACATATAGCTTGGCTGAAAGATTATGTGCTCAACCCCGCGAATTCGACCGGCGAAGAATTTGAACTTTTTGCCGTTAGTATTTTTGATAATTCCATTCGTGCTTACAGGTATGGTGCGGTAGCCCTGGTTTTTCTTAGCGTTATTGGTGCATTTTTTAGTTTCTTTTTGCCTTGGTTTCTTTCGTAACCATATATCTATTCGCCGCGATAGTTCCAACTATTTTTTCATTTACCTATATTACAAAGAGATATGGCGGCTTTGCTTCAATGGATAGACCCAAAAGTTTGATAGAAAAACTCCTCAGAGAAAAATTAGATCAACATTCGGATGAGGGAGTAACTTTCAACGACATCTTTGTAGCTAATGGCTATGGCCTTAAGATTGTTGCAGCGGATCTCGAAAACGGGAATTGAAGCTTTTTAGCAACGACTTTACTCCTGACACGCTTGTCAGCCATGCTGTCGCCGCCTCCGCGGCTATTCCGCTGTTGTTCAAGCCGGTAAATGTCGATGGTAGGCAATACTGCGACGGTGGAATTGTGTCGAATTTCCCAGCATGGGCCTTTGATGGTGAACGGCTTAATGATCCAAATTCATTGACTGTCACTTTGTGTAGTTTCTCCCCCGCGAGACCTTAGAATCAACCGACCCAAGTTAGGGGGTATTCGATTATTCGCAAGAGTTGCCGTTACTGCTATTTTTGGTGGCTCAGATTTGAATGCTAGAGGGATGCTCAGGCATCTCCCGTTACAAGTTGGCACTCCTTGAACATGTAGACTTCGAGCAGTCGACACGCAGATAGAACTCATTCAAAATGTGCAGAGTTGGCCGACTTCAAAATGGAAGCCAAGCGACAGCACCGCACGAGCATAGAAGGTTTAAGAGCAGCAATTGTCGATTATTGGCGCGACCCGGCATGCGCGCCGAACTCGGCGAGAGTTTGATATGCGCTTGATGTTGAGCAAGTAGGCTCGTCTCCTGTTTCACACCATCTATGGAATTGCTGTGGGTTCGAAGGGTCGACGATGGGGTCATTTTGCCAAACGAGTCGCCGCTTGCGCGCGCTCTAGAGGTAGGCGGGCCGAAGATTTTCAACCTGGCGGACAAAGATGTGAGGAAAGATCACTCGAACGTTGGGAACGGTTGCTTACGTGATCGGTTGCCCAGTGAACGCCAGTGGATTGTCATTATTCCGATAGGCGAGAAACCATTCCACAGAAGAGTTTCGGTGGCGGTGTGTGTCGATGGGAATGAGCAAATAGTGGCCGATCAGGACACATCTTTGACTTCAATTAACGGTTTAGTAGAAAAGTTCGTATAACACGTCAGGTGAACTGGAGAGTGCTATGGAAGCCGCACAAGTGTACAAGTGTTCTAAACTACGAAGCGATTGGGCCATCTTCAGAAAACTGTAGCCTCGCCGAAAGGGCTTTCGGAACGCGAGCTCTCGAGTGCAAAAAAACAACTCGATCTCCTGTGTAGCGCCCGAAGCTTGGATCCACTCATGGCGAACTGCTGAGCCTTGGTTTCTGACCGCGCAACGCCTCAATATCTCTGAGTTCTTGTCGGAACTTTCGGCGTTACCCGCTTTGCGAGGTCATCCTAGACCTATCCAGAATTCTACAAGAGGAATAGAAAACCTCACCCCCCCGTATGGCTCATATGCCGCGACACCTGCCCATCCGCCTTCTGCCGGGAATAGTCGAAGTCGTGGCCCTTGGGTTTGAGGCCGATGGCCTTGTGGATGGCGCTCTCTAGAGGCGCGTCGGTATCCGGGAAGTCGCGGAGGGGTTTGCGGAGGTCGGCCATGTCTTCCTGGCCGAGGCACATGTAAAGCTCTCCGGTGCAGGTCAGGCGGACGCGGTTGCAGGATTCGCAGAAATTGTGGGTGAGCGGCGTGATGAAGCCGATTTTCTGGCCGGTTTCGGACAAGCTGGAAGTAGCGGGCGGGGCCGCCGGTGCGTTCGGACGAGTTCGGTCAGCGTGTAGCGTCGCGCGAGTTGGGCGCGGACGTCGTTCGAGCGACCAGTATTGGCCGAGGCGGTCAAGCTCTGCCGATGTCGCCCATCGGCATGACCTCGATGAAGGTCAGGTCGTGGTCGTGGGCGGCGCACCAGGTGGTGAGGTCGAACAGTTCATCCTCGTTGAAGCCCTTGAGCGCGACGCAGTTGATCTTGACGCGCAGGCCCGCCTTTTGCGCGGCCTCGATCCCCGCCAGCACCTGGGGCAGGCGGCCCCAGCGGGTGACGCGGGCGAATTTGTCGTCGTTCAGCGTGTCGAGCGAGACGTTGACCCGGCGCACCCCGACATCGGCCAATTCATCAGCGAATCGGGCGAGTTGCGAGCCGTTGGTGGTGAGGGTGAGTTCCCGCAGGCCGCCGGTAGCAAGATGCCGCGACATCGAACGGAAAAACGTCATGATATCCCGCCGCACCAGCGGCTCGCCGCCGGTGATGCGCAGTTTCTCCACCCCGAGACCCACAAAGGCCGAGCACAGGCGGTCGAGCTCTTCCAGCGTCAGAAGCTCTTTCTTGGGCAGAAACGTCATGTTTTCCGACATGCAATAGACGCAGCGGAAATCGCAGCGGTCGGTGACCGAGACGCGCAGGTAGTCGATCCTGCGCTCGAAGGGGTCGATCAGTCGGGGTGTCATACCTGCCAACCTAGGCTTGGCGAAGCTTCGCCGCAAGGTGCAGAAAGCGCCTGTGAAGCCGTTGAACGCCCGTTCATTTCCTCGTAGTTTGCCGGCCATGAAACACTCTGCCCCCCTTGCCCTGATCCTTCTGCTCGGCGCCTGCACGAGCGAAGCCCCGCTGACTGCGACTGCCGCCAGACCGGCGGTCGCAGCCGAACCGCAACTTGACGCCGATGCGCCCGCGACCGAGACCGACCCGGCGGCCGACCCCGCCGCGAACGCGCTTGGCGCAGCTCCGGTGATCGAGGAAGTCGAGGTCGTCTCGACCACGCCGCCGCCACCGCCGCAGAACGCGCGCACGGTCGAGGAATTCGACACCACGACGCCCGAGGAGCGGGCAGCCGCGGCGGCTCCGCCTCCGGCGCCGGCGCCAACCTCCGGTGAAGGGCGGCTCGGAACCACCGTGGCCTCGCTGGGCGCGGCCGACGAGCCCGGGTTCTGGATCAAGACGCCGCTGGTCAAGGAACGCCAGCCCGGACGTCTGTTCTATGCCGCCAGCGGGCGCAATGTGCAGGTCCAGCTGATCCCCTCGGGTGGCTCGGGCGGCAGCCAGGTCAGCCTTGCCGCGATGCGGCTGCTGGATGCGCCGCTGGACGGATTGCCGGAGATTGTGGTTTACACCAACTAGGCCATGGATCGCCGGATTCTGCCACAGATCGGCGACTGGCGCGCGATGCGCGCCGGGTTCCGCTGGCAGGTGCCCGGCCGCTTCAACATCGCGACGGCGTGCTGCGACAGCTGGGCGGCGCAGGACGCCGGCAGGCTGGCGATCCGGCATATCCACGCCGACGGCACGCGGCAGGACTGGAGCTTTGGCCAACTGACGCGTGCCAGCGACGGGCTGGCCGCGTCGCTGCGGGCGCGGGGCGTAGGGCAGGGAGACCGGGTGGCGGTGCTGTTGCCGCAATCGCCCGAGGTGCTGATCACCCACATGGCAGTCTACAAGTTGGGCGCGGTGGCGCTGCCGCTCTTCACGCTGTTCGGTCCCGACGCCTTGTCCTACCGGCTCTCCGACAGCGGCGCGCGCGCTTTGGTCACCGATGCGGCCAGTCTCGACAAGGTGCAGGCCCTGCGCGCCGACCTGCCGGACCTGCACGAGATCTACTGCGTCGACGCGGCCCCGGCCCCGGTGCGCGGCTTCTGGGACGAGATCGACGCGGCACATGACTTCACGCCGATCGACACCGCCGCCGAGGACCCGGCCGTCCTGATCTACACCTCCGGCACCACCGGATCGCCGAAGGGCGTGCTGCACGCGCACCGCGCGCTGATCGGCCACCTGCCGTCGATCGAGGCGCATCACGAGGGCTTTCCGCAAGCCGGCGACATCGGCTGGACGCCGGCCGACTGGGCCTGGATCGGCGGGCTGATGGATATGGCGATGCCCTGCCTTTACTACGGCGTGCCGCAGGTGTCGCAGGCCAAGCGCAAATTCGACCCCGAGGCGGCCTTCGAACTGATCCGCTCGGAAGGCATCCGCAACGCCTTCCTGCCGCCCACCGCGCTGAAGCTGATGCGCCAGGCGCCGGTGCCGCGCCGGTCTTGGCCTGCGGTCGATCGGTTCGGGCGGCGAGGCACTGGGGGCCGATCTGCTGGACTGGGCGCTATCGAGGCTGGGCGCGCCGGTCAACGAGATCTACGGCCAGACCGAGTGCAACCTGGTCACCGCCTCCTGTCACGGCTCGATGGCGGTGCGCCCCGGCTCGATGGGGCAGGCGGTGCCGGGGCACGAGGTGGCGGTGATCGACGCCGGCGGGCAGGTGCTGCCGGATGGCGAGATGGGCGAGATCGCGGTCAGGGCGCCCGATCCGGTGATGTTCCTGCGCTACTGGAACCTGCCGGAAAAGACGGCCGAAAAGTTCACCGGCGACTGGATGCGCACCGGCGATCTGGGGCGGCGCGATGCAGATGGCTATTTCTGGTACGTCAGCCGCGACGACGACGTGATCACCTCCGCCGGTTACCGGATCGGCCCGACCGAGATCGAGACCTGCCTGACCGGCCACCCGGACGTGGTGATGGCCGCCGTGGTCGGCGTGCCCGACCCGGTGCGCACCGAGGCGGTGAAAGCCTTCGTGGTGCTGCGCGAGGGCGCCGACTGGGACGGGCTGCCCGAGGCGCTGATCGGCCCGGGTGCGCGAGCGGATCAGCCCGCACGTGGCGCCACGCGCTGTCGAGCGGGTGACGGAACTGCCGATGACCGCGACCGGCAAGATCATGCGCCGCGCCCTGCGCGACCGGGGCTGATCCGAAAGCGCCGCTGCGCGCGGCTTGATATGTCCCCATCTGCCTGCTTTCGCAGGCAGCGGGGCCGATTGGCGCGAAGGGTGCGGCGGCAGTGCGGGTGCGGCCGCGCGGGAATTTGCGTATTTTCAAACGAGAAGAAGCGACCGGGTCAGTCGCCCAGATGTCGGGCGGCCTCGCGCCGGGCGAAGGGTTTCATCGCCGGGCCGTGGCTGTCCAGAAAGGCGCGGGTGCGGGCGGGATCGTGTTTCGACAGGTCGCGCAGCCACCAGGCGACGGCCTTCTGGATGAACCATTCCGGGTCGTCGACATAGCTCGCGGCCCAGCCGAGGATCCGGTCGCGCACCGCCTGCTCGTGCCGGTTTGGGGTGGTTCTGCTTGGTCCAGGGCAGGGTCATCACCAGGGCGGCACGGCGGGTCCAGAGGTGGTCGGAGCGGGTCCAGCTTTCGACCTCGTCCAGCCGCGACGGCTCGGCCACCAGGCGTTTCTGGCCGGCGATGGCAGGCATGGTCGGCGATCGCCCAGGCGTCGAAATCGGGCACCCAGGAGACGATCAGCCGCCAGGCGTCGCCGTCGGGGCGGATGCGGGCCTGGGTCAGCAGCTTGGCGGCGGCGATGCGGGCCTCGTGGATGTCGGTGTCCCAGAGATCGCGGGCCAGATCGAGGCGCTCCGTCAGGCGTGAGCTCTGCCCGCCATGCCTTTGTTTCCGCGTCGATATCCGGGTTGGCCACGCCCAGGTAGATGCGCGCGCGACCTTGTGATAGGCCGCCATGTCGTCGGCCTTGCCGGGCTGGCTGTGGCTGCGCAATGCCGCGAGGGCGGCGTCCGGCGTCACGGCTCGACGATGCCGGTGGGCAGGCCGTCGATGGTGGTGCGGTTGCGCTCCGCCCAGTAGTCCGGGATGCCCTCGGCCCCGCGATCCTCGGCCCATTTCTCCAGCGTGTCGCGGGGGCCGACATGGTCGAAGAACGGCACCGCGTAGCCGCAGGAGGTCTGCACCATTTCGACGCTCATGTCGTAGAGTCTGCCGCGCGCCCAGCGCGGGCGGGAAACGCGCGTTCAGCGCCTCCCAGTCCGCATCGCGCGGGTGCAGCGTGCGGGCGCGTGCCATAGGCGCGCAGGATCATCGGCCGCCGCGTGAAGCTGCACCACATCAGCGTCATGCGGTTGACCTGCGCAGGTGGCCGGCGGTCTCGTTGCCGCTGCCGGTGAGGTTGCGCCACAGGATGCGGTTGGGGCCCAGCACGCGCAGGCTGTCCATGCCCTTGGGCGAGACATTGACCCGGCCCGTCGGGCGCGGCGGTGGCGACGAAGAACATGTGCTGGGCTTCGATGAAATCCTGCAACCGCTTTGTCGATGCTTTGAAATTGCTTGGCCATGGCTCACTCCACCGTCACGGATTTCGCCAGATTGCGCGGCTGGTCGACATCGGTGCCCTTGGCCACGGCGGTGTGATAGGCCAGCAAGCTGCGCCGGGATCGCGTAGAGGATCGGCGCGAAAAGCGGGGCGACATCGGGCATCGATCAGGCTTTGCCAGACGCCGTCCCCGGCCTCGGCCGCGCCCTGCGCGTCGGTGATCAGCAGCACCTTGCCGCCGCGCGCCATCACCTCCTGCATGTTCGACACGGTCTTGTCGAACAGCGCGTCGCGCGGCGCCATCACGATCACCGGCACGGTCTCGTCGATCAGCGCGATGGGCCCGTGCTTCAGCTCGCCGGACGCATAACCTTCGGCGTGGATGTAGCTGATTTCCTTCAGTTTCAGCGCGCCTTCCAGCGCCAGCGGGATACATCGGCGCCGCGGCCCAGAAACAGCACGTCGCGCGCCTCGGCGAGCTTGCGCGCGGCGGCGCGCGATCTCGGCGTCGCGATCCAGCGCCTGGTTCATCAGCCCGGGCAGGCTGCGCAGCGCTGCGACAGGTGCGTCGGCCAGCGCTTCGGCGTCGATCCGCGCCGCGGTCGCGCGCGGCCTTCAGCGCCAGCAGCACCAGCACGGTCAGCTGGCAGGTGAAGGCCTTGGTCGAGGCGACGCCGATCTCGGTCCCGGCCAGGATCGGCAGGGCCAGGTCGCTTTCGCGCGCGATCGAGCTTTCGGCGACATTGACGACCGACGACGATCTGCGTCGGCCTTGTCGCTCGCAATAGCGCAGGGCGGCCAGCGTGTCGGCGGTCTCGCCCGACTGGCTGACGAAGAGCGCCAGGCGTGCGCGGCCGGGATCGGCGGTTCGCGGTAGCGGAACTCCGAGGCGATATCGACCTCGACCGGCAGGCCGCGCCAGCTGCTCGAACCAGTATTTCGCGACCAGGCAGGCGTAGATAGGCGGTGCCGCAGGCGACCATGGTGATGCCGGTCGAACGTCGGCGAAATCGAGCGCCGGTCGGGCAGGGTCGATGCCGCGTCCGTCGTGCGTCAGGTAATGGCTGATCGCCTCGCCGATCACGGTCGGCTGCTCGGCGATTTCCTTGGCCATGAAATGCTTGTGCCCGCCCTTGTCGATCCGGCGCGGCGTCGATCTGGATGGTGCGCACCGGGCGGTTGGCGCGGCGGCCTTCGGCGTCGACGGATCTCGACGCCGGCGCGGGTCAGGACCGCCCAGTCGCCCTCTTCCAGATAGGTGATCCGGTCGGTCAGCGGCGCCAGCGCGATGGCGTCGGAGCCGACGAACATCTCGCCGTCGCCGTGGCCGATGGCCAGCGGCGAGCCCTTGCGCGCGGCGATCATCAGGTCGTCCTCGCCGTCGAAGAGGAAAGCCAGCGCGAAGGCGCCGGTCAGCCGGGCGATGGTCTGCTCGGCGGCGTCGCGCGGGGCCAGCCCGGCGTCGAGGAAGCTTTGCGCCAGCAGCGGCGACGGTTTCGGTGTCGGTCTCGGTGTGAAACTGCGACGCCGCTCGGCTTCCAGTTCGGCGCGCAGCTCGCGGAAGTTCTCGATGATGCCGTTGTGCACGACCGCGACCGGGCCCGGCGCGATGCGGATGCGCGTTGCGCGTCGGTCGGCGCGCCGTGGGTGGCCCAGCGCGTGTGGCCGATGCCGGATTTGCCGGGCAGCGGGTCGTGCACCAGCAGGTCGCGACAGGTTGACCAGCTTGCCGACCGCGCGGCGGCGGTCCAGCGCCGTGCCGGCGTTGATCGTGGCGATGCCGGCGCTGTCATAGCCGCGGTATTCGAGCCGCTTCAGCGCCTCGACCATGATCGGCGACGACCTCGTGCTTGCCCAGGACACCGACAATTCCGCACATTTTACTCGCCCTTTCTGCCGCGTTTCGGCCTTCGCCGACTCGTAGCATTTCGAACAGCTTGCGCGCCAGCGCCGGGCTTGTTCACCTGCTCGGCCCGGCCCACCGCCAGCGCGCCCTCGGGCACGTCCTTGGTGATCACCGACCGCCGACGCGGTCATCGCGCTCGTCGCCGACGCGTGACCGGCGCGACCAGCATGGTGTCGGAGCCGATGAAGACGCCGCTCGCCGATCTCGGTGCGGTGCTTCATCGACGCCGTCGTAGTTGCAGGTGATCGTGCCGGCGCCGATATTCGTGCCGTCGCCGACCGAGGCGTCGCCGATATAGCTGAGGTGGTTGACCTTGGCGCCTGTCGCCGAGCTCGGCGTTCTTGATCTCGACGAAATTGCCGACCCGGGCGTCGTCGGCCAGTTCGGCACCGGGGCGCAGCCGGGCGTAGGGGCCGACCACCGCGCCGCTGCCGACATGGCAGCCCTCGAGATGGCTGAAGGCGCGGATGCGGGCGCCGGTCTCGACCGTGACGCCGGGGCCGAAGACCACGTTGGGTTCGACCACGACGTCGCGACCGATCACCGTGTCATGGGCGAAGAACACGGTTTCGGGCGCCACCAGCGTGACGCCGTTGTCCAGCGCTTCGGCCCGTGCGCGGGCCTGGAACACCGCCTCGGCGCGCGGCCAGTTCGGCGCGGCTGTTGATGCCCAGCGTCTCGGCCTCGTCGCAGGTGACGGCGGTCGCCGACAGGCCCCGCGCGGCGGGCCAGGGCGACGATATCGGTCAGGTAGTATTCGCCGGCTGGCGTTGTCGTTGCCGATCCCGGCCGACCAGGTCGAACAGGACCGGGCATCTGCCATTATAACGCCGCTATTGCAGAAGGTTATGCGCCGCTCTTCATCCGTCGGCGTCCTTGAACTCGACGATCCGTTCCAGCCTGTCGCCGGACATCACCAGCCGGCCGTAGCGCGCCGGATCGTCAGCCTCGAACCCGAGTACCACCACGTCGTGACCCGCCGACCGGGCATCCTGCATCGCCCGCAGCGTCTCGGCCGAGATGAACGGCGTGTCGCCGTAAAGCACGACCACGTCGCCATCCAGTCCGGCCAGCGCGTCCCGCGCCTGCGCCACGGCGTGACCGGTGCCCAGTTGCTTTGCCTGTTCGGCGATCACGATGTCGGGGTCGATGGCATGCGCCGCAGCGGCCACGTCCGCGCCGCCATGACCGACGACCAGCACCACCTTGTCAGGCTCCAGCGCCTGCGCGCTGGCCAGCGCATGGACGAACAGCGGGGCCCCGGCCAGTTCGTGCAGCACCTTGGGCAGATCCGATTGCATCCGGGTGCCCTGGCCCGCGGCCAGGATGACTGCTGATGTTGCCATGACCCTGCTCTTTATCGTTTCGTCCCCCCTATTACCCCAGTCGCGGTGTGCCGCAAGTCTTGACCCTATCAAATCTGGTGTCGCCACATTACAGGGAAGCCGCGAACCTCAGCCGACGGACCCGGGCCATGCGCACAGTGATTTTCGATCTCGACGGCACGCTGGCCGATACCAGCGGCGACCTGATCGCCGCCGCCAACGCCTGTTTTCGCGGCCTGGGGCACGGCGACCTGCTGGACCCGGGGCGTGACCAGGCCACCGCGTTGCGCGGCGGGCGGGCGATGCTGGAACTGGGGTTCCAGCGCCTGCGTGCGGGCGGATGCGTCGGATGCCGTGGCGCTGCAATATCCGGTGCTTCTGGCGCCATTACGGCGACAACATCGACCGTCACACGGTGCTGTATCCCGGCGCGGTTGACGCCGTCGAGACCCTGCGCGCCGCGGGCTACGCGGTCGGCATCTGTACCAACAAGCCCGAAGCCCTGGCCGAATTGCTGATGACCCGGCTCGGGGTGCGCGGCCTTTTCGCCTCGCTGATCGGGGCCGACACGCTGGCGGTCCGCAAGCCCGACCCCGCGCCGCTTTTCGAAGCGATCCGCCGTGCGGGCGGAGCCCCGGAAAAGTCGGTCCTGATCGGCGACACCATCACGGACCGCAGCACGGCGCGCGCCGCCGGGGTGCCCTGCGTGCTGGTCACGTTCGGCCCGCTGGGGCCCGGCGTCGCAGACCTGCACCCGCAGGCGCTGCTGGACGATTATGCCGACCTGGCGCGGATCGTGGCAGGATTGATCGGCTGAGAGATCAGGCGCACCAGCGGTGCAAGCCCATCGTGCGCCAGGTTTGCCAACGCGGCCTCGATGGCCGCCGCGCGCCCCGCGCCCAGGGCGGGGTCGGCAAGGGCATGGAACTTGTCGCGCAACTCGGTCTCGGTCGGCGGATGCGCCGCGTCCCAGCGCGGGCTGGTCCAGCCGCTCGTCAGCTCGGTGCCGTCGCGCAAGCTCAGCGTCACCCGCGCCAGCCGTCCGCTGGGAAAGTTGGCGTTGGCATGGTCGTCCTCGACCATCGTCATGGCGCGGGAAAGCCGCAGGATTTCCGGGTCGTCCAGCGCCTCGTCGGCGATGTCGGCGGGCCCGATCGCGCCGCGCACCAGCGCCACGGCGGTGGGGAACGAGGTGGAGTACTGCGCCTCTTCTGTGGTTTTCGGCGCAGTGACCGCCAGTCGCGTCGCCTCGTGGAATGTGGCGACCTCAATGGCCTCGATATCCGCACTGGTCAGCCGATGCGCGCGCCGCAAAGCCAGCGCCGCCTCGACCGGGGCCTGCGCCCAGCGGCAGACCGGGTAGGGCTTGAAATACTGCTCACAGATCAGCCAGCGTTGCCCGAGATCGGCCCAGATGTCGGGCGGGCCGAGGGTGGTCAGGGCCGGTGCGCCGGTAAAGCCGGCGCTCGCCAGCAGCGCTGCCGACACGCCGGTCATCGCGCCCCAGCCAGAGCCGTCCTTGACCATCGTGGGCGCGTCGATGCAGCGCATCATCTGGCTGCGCGGCCCGTGGTATTCGGCGATGCCCATGGCATGGGCGGCGCGGTCCGGGTCAAGCCGCATCAGCCGCGCCCCGGCGGCGGCGGCCGCGACGGCCACCCAGGCGCCCGAAGTGTGGTAGTCGGGCACCGTGGCGTGCAAGCTGAGCGCCAGCCGCGATCCAAGCTCGTAGCCCACGGCCATCGTCGCCAGAAACTCGGCCCCGTCGTCGCACCCGGCCTCCAGCGCCAGCGCCAGCGTCGCGGGGAACAGGCCGCAGCCGACATGCCCCTTGGCTGGGTTGAACCCGTCATGCCCGTCGAGCGCGTCGATGGTCATGCCGCCGGCCAGCGCGAAGCCCGCCGCACTGGCGCCGCGCCCGTCGAACAGCATCGGGTGCCGCCCGCCGAACTGATCCGCGGCATGGTCGCGGATGATGCCGCTCAGCCGCGTCGACGTGCCGCCCACGGCGATGCCGATCAGGTCCAGCAGGCAAAGCTCTGCCTGGCCCCTGACCCGGTCGGGCAGGGCGTCATGGGTCAGTCTCAAGCAGAAAGGCAGTGATATCCATGCCCCGACTGTGCGGGGCCGCCGCGCGCGATTGCCGCGTGATTTGCGACACGATGCGGGCCCAAGCGCGACATTGACGCGGGCCCCCGGCACCGCACAGTCGCGCCGGGGAGGCGGAACATGGACGACAATTCACCGGCAGTTTCACCCAGCAGGAACCGATCCCGGAAGACGGGCATCGACGCGGCGCTGGCGGTGCTGCGCCACGGCCGGCTGCACCGCTACAACACGGCCCCCGGCGAGATCGCGCGAAACCGCGCTGCTGGAACAGGAATTCGCCGCCTCCATGGGCGCGAAATACTGCCTCGCCGTGACCTCGGGCGGCTATGCCATGGCGACGGCCCTGCGCGCCGTCGGCGTGCGCCCGGCGAACGGGTGCTGTCGAACGCCTTCACGCTGGCCCCGGTGCCCGGCGCGATCGCCGCTGTCGGCGCGCGAGCCGGTCTTCGTCGAGGTCACGCCCGACGCTGACCATCGACCTGGACGATCTGACCGCCAAGATCGGCGCCACCGGGGCGCAGGCTGCTGCTGCTCAGCCACATGCGCGGGCATATCTGCGACATGGACCGGCTGATGGCGATCTGCGACGGCGCGGGCGTGACGGTGATCGAGGATTGCGCCCACACCATGGGGGCGACCTGGCGCGGCGTGCCCTCGGGGCGGCACGGGCGCGGCGGGCTGCTATTCGACGCAGACCTACAAGCACATGAATTCGGGCGAGGGCGGGTTTCTGGTCACCGACGACGCCGATCTGATGGCGCGCGCGGTGATCCTGTCGGGCTCCTACATGCTGTACGACCGGCACCGCGCCGCGCCGCCGCCCGAGGTTTTCGAGACGATCCGGCTACGAGACCCCGAACATGTCGGGCCGCATGGACAACCTGCGCGCCGCGATCCTGCGCCCGCAACTGCGCGCCGCTCAGCGGATCAATGCGCCCGCTGGAACGGACCGCTACCGCGTGCTCGAGGACGGGCTTGCGCGACACTCCCGGTCTGCGGCTGATCGACCGGCCCGAGGCGGAAAGCTTCGTCGGCTCGTCGTTCCAGTTCCTGCTGCCGGACTGGCACGCCGGAGGCGGTCGAGGACGTGGTGACCCGCTGCAGGGCGCGCGGGGTCGAGCTGAAATGGTTCGGCGCGGCGGACCCGGTGGGCTTCACGTCGCGCTATGACAGCTGGCGCTATGCCCGCCCCGAAGCTTGCCGCAGACCGACCGGGTGCTGGCCGGGCTTGCTCGACATGCGGGTGCCGCTGACCTTTTCGCGGGATGATTGCGCGCTGATTGCTCGGATCATCCGACGCGAGGTTTCCACGGTTTATCAAAGCCTTGCCAGGCCATAATCCGGTCCGGGGCCGGTTTTCGGCACCCGTTCCGGCAAGAAGCCGCCGCTTTCTGAAACAGACCGCGCCATTCCCGCCCGGCCCCGGAACCGATCCCGAAGCGCGGCGTTTTCCCTGCATCTGACCCCGACGGACCACTCCCGCGGGGGACAATGCAAAAGGAAGATTAAAATGTTGAGCAAAAAGCTTGTGGGCCTGTCGATGGCAGGCGTTCTGATGGCGGGCACCGCGATGGCGCAGACCACCGCGACCGCCTGGACCGATCTGAACCTGCGCGCCGGACCCGGCGCCAACTATGTCATCCAGGACGTTATCGCCGCCAATGACGAGGTCACGGTCAACGGCTGCCTGGCCGAAGCCAACTGGTGCAAGGTCAACTACAACGGTGCCGAAGGCTGGGCCTATGGCGATTATCTGACCGTGCCCGTCGAGGGCGAGGTCGTGGCGCTTTACCCCAACCGCGAGGTTGTCGAAGTGCAGACCGTGACCTACGAAAACGAAAACCAGGGCGAAGCGGCCCTGACGCTGGGCGCCATGGGTGCTGCGGCAGGCGCGTTGATCGTCGGCGGCCCGGTGGCCGTCGCGGCCGGTGCCGCGCTGGGTATCGTCGGCGGTGCCGCGGTCGAGCCTGACCAGACGGTCATCACCTATGTCACCCAGAACCCGGTCGAACCGGTCTTCGTCAATGGCGAGGTCGTGGTCGGCGCGGGTGTGCCGGACGCCGTGACGCTTTACCCGGTTCCCGACGCCGACCTGCAATACGTCAACCTGAACGGCCAGTACGTCTTCGTCGAGCCCGAGGATCGCCGGATCGTCTACATCCGGCGCTGACACCGGGTTGCGGCAACACGCACATCCAGTTGTTCACGAGTTGGGTTGTTTGTGAGTAGGGGGCGATGCCGGCGACGGCATCGCCCTTAGTTTGTCTACTGCGCCGCGCCGATCTGCGCGTTGTAAAGCGGTACGGTCGAAATCGACATTTTCGCCGAGCCTTCCGTCAGTTCCCGCGCATGGGCCAGGTAGACCAGCATCTGGTTCTCCTCGTCGAATATCCGCTTGATCCGCAACGTCTTCAGGATGATCGAGCGACGTTCTCGGAACACGTCCTCGCCATCCTCGTCGAGGTCGATGTCGCCGATCCGGATCGGCCCGGTCTGGCGGCAGGCGATCGAGGCGTTCGACGGGTCCTCGAACCAGTTGCCCTGGCTCAGCCGGTCGAGGATCGAGCGTTCGAAATAGGCGATGTGGCAGGTCACGCCCGCGACGTCGGGGTCCTGGAACGCCTCGATGATGATGTCGTTGCCGACCCAGTCGACGCCGACCTGGCCGATTTCTTCGGCTTGGGCGGGCATGGCCAGCAGGAACGGGATTGCGGTCAGACCTATTCGGCGTAGCATCGGCGGAACCCTTTCGCGGTGTCTGCCTCTGATCTAGGTGGCGCCCGTGTCGCTTCAACTGCGCAGACCCCGCGATTGACGCGCGGAATGCGCCCTGATAACTGAACGACTGTTCAATAAACTGCGCCGGAGGCGGGCCATGTTCACTCATTCCATGCAATTCGACCTGGGCGAGGATGTGAATGCCCTGCGCGAGATGGTGCATCGCTGGGCGCAGGACCGCGTCAAGCCGATGGCCGCCGAGATCGACCGCGACAACACCTTTCCCGCCCGAGCTGTGGCCCGAGATGGGCGAGCTTGGGCCTGCTGGGCATCACCGTGCCCGAGGAATACGGCGGCGCCGACATGGGCTATCTGGCGCATGTGGTCGCGGTCGAGGAGATGGCGCGGGCCTCGGCCTCGGTCTCGCTCAGTCCTACGGCGCGCATTCCAACCTCTGCGTCAACCAGATCAGGCTGAACGGCACCGACGCGCAGAGGCAGAAATACCTGCCGGGGCTGGTCTCGGGCGAACATGTCGGCGCGCTGGCGATGTCCGAGGCGGGGGCGGGCTCGGACGTGGTCTCGATGAAGCTGCGCGCCGAGAAGCGCAACGATCACTACCGGCTGAACGGCACCAAGTACTGGATCACCAACGGGCCGGACGCCGACACGCTGGTGGTCTATGCCAAGACCGACCCCGAGGCCGGCAGCAAGGGCATCACCGCCTTCCTGATCGAAAAGTCGATGAAAGGGTTTTCCACCAGCCCGCATTTCGACAAGCTGGGGATGCGCGGCTCGAACACCGCCGAACTGATCTTCGACGATGTCGAGGTGCCGTTCGAGAACGTGCTGGGCGAGGAGGGCAAGGGCGTGCGCGTGCTGATGTCGGGGCTGGATTACGAACGCGTCGTGCTGTCGGGCATCGGCGCTCGGCATCATGGCGGCCTGCCTCGACGAGGTGATGCCCTACATGGCCGAGCGCAAGCAGTTCGGCCAGCCGATCGGGTCGTTCCAGCTGATGCAGGGCAAGATCGCCGACATGTACACCGCGATGAACTCGGCGCGCGCCTATGTCTACGAGGTCGCCACGCGCCTGCGACCGCGGCGACGTCACGCGTCAGGACGCGGCGGCCTGCTGTCTTTACGCCAGCGAAGAGGCGATGAAACAGGCGCATCAGGCGGTGCAGGCGATGGGCGGCGCCGGGTTCCTGGCCGACGCGCCCGTCGCGCGGCATGTTCCGCGATGCCAAGCTGATGGAGATCGGCGCCGGCACCTCCGAGATTCGGCGGATGCTGGTCGGTCGCGAGTTGATGGGGGCGATGGGGTGAGGGTCACCAGTGGCTGAACAAACCGGCACCGGTTTTCTCGACTACGTCCGCGAGGCGCCGATCCTGCATGACCAGATGGCGCTGCTGGTCACGGGGTTCGATTGGATCGCGGCGGTCATCGACGTCGTCGGCTGCGTCGTCCTCTTCATCGGCGCGGCGCGGTTCATCTTCGGCTTTTTCCGTGCGGAGCTTTCGCGCGACACCTTGACCCGGGTCCGCGGCCTGAATTCCGAACGGGTCGAACTGGGACGCTATATCCTCGGCGGGCTGGAACTGCTGATCGTGTCGGACATCATCCACACCGCGATCAGCCTGGCGATGGCCGATCTGGTGTTTCTGGGCCTGCTGGTGGCGATCCGGTCGCTGATTTCCTATTTTCTGGAACGTGAACTTGAGGCGGTGAAGAAGGAACTGGCCGAATAGGGCGGTGACGCCAATGTAATGTACTTCATGCGGGCCGGTTTGCCCGTGCTGCAACGAACCGATGGGAACCGAATGACCAATCTCAACGACCACCAGGAAAAGCTCTGCGCCGACAACACCACCGATTTCTCCGGGTTGCGCGCCCTGTTCGTGAACACCTCGCTGAAGAAACAATCCTCCGAGAGCCACACCAAGCTGCTGCTCAACGTCTCGGCGACGATCATGGCAAAGAACGGCGTCTCGGTCGAGCATGTCCACATGCTGAGCCACGACATCCCGCCGGGCATCTACCCCGACATGACCGAGCACGGCTGGGACCGCGACGACTGGCCCGCGGTATGGGAAAAGGTCAAGGCGGCCAATATCCTGGTGATCGGCTCGCCGATCTGGCTGGGCGAGGAAAGCTCTGTCTGCCGCGTCCTGATCGAGCGGCTTTACGGCATGTCGGGCGAACTCAATGACCGCGGCCAGTCGGTCTTTTACGGCAAGGTCGGCGGCACTGTGGTCACCGGCAACGAGGACGGCATCAAGCATGTGGCGATGACCACCGGCTATGCGCTGTCGCATCTCGGCTACACGATCCCGCCGCAGGCCGATTGCGGCTGGATCGGCGAGGCCGGGCCGGGGCCGTCCTACGGCGATGACGTCGACGGCAAGCCCGCCGGTTTCGACAACGAATTCACCCAGCGCAACACCACGATCATGACCTGGAACCTGATGCACCTGGCGCTGATGCTGAAGGACGGCATCCCGAACCATGGCAACGACCGCAACGCCTGGAAGGCGGGCTGCCGGTTCGATTACGACAATCCGGATTACCGCCGGTAGGAGGCAGAAGATGCGTGGAATAACCGTCGTCGTTTTCGGGCTTCTGGCAGCACCTCTCGCGGCCCAGGATCTGGACTTCAACATTGGCGCAACGGCGGCCTGCCTGGACGCGGCGGCGACGACACCAGAGGCGCGCGCCTGCATCGGGCTGTCGGCCAATGCCTGCATGGATGCCACCCCGATGGGCAGCAGCACGATCGGCATGGGCGGCTGCATCGACCGTGAACTGACCTGGTGGGACGCGCGGCTCAACGCGCAGTATGCCGACCTGCGCACCCGCGAACGGGCCAGGGATGCCGGCGATGGGGGCAACCGGGCCGAGGCGTTGCGCGACATGCAGCGCGCCTGGATCGCCTGGCGCGACGCAACCTGCGACTACGAGCGCGCGCAATGGGGCGGCGGCACCGGCGGCGGCCCGGCGACGGCGGCCTGCCTGATGCGGCTGACCGGCGAGCAGGCGCTTTATCTCGAAGCCATGGCAATGGAGTACTAGGGCGATGGCATCGCATCACAGCACGGGGCACCCTTCGCGATGACCGATCCCAAGTCGCCGATGGCGTCCGACCGCATCACCGCGATCATCGAGCGGGTGATCGAAGAGCAGAAGAGTTTCGAGAAAAAGCGCGCGACCCGCATGGGGCAGGGCGCGGAAAAGCTGACCAAACCGCTGGGCGGGCTGGTCTCGGCGCTGATCCCGGCGGGCATGCTGCGCGCCGGTCTGCGCCAGGCCGACCGGGCGGCGGGGCTGACGGTGCCGCGCGAAGTGACCTCGCACGACACCGGCGACATCCTGGCCTGCGATACTGCCGCGCGCCGGGTGCAGGCCTGGGCGCAGGGCACCAACGCGGCGACCGGCGGCGCGGCGGGCTGGTTCGGCGCGGCGGGTCTGGCGGCGGACGTGCCCGCCACCATCGCGCTTGCCGCCCGCAACGTGCGTGCCACCGGGGCCGCCTACGGCTTCACCGCCGACAGTGACGCCGAACAGGTCTTCCGCCTGATGGTGCTGGAGGTCGCGACATCGCTGGCCTCCGAGCGGCGGCAGGAAACGCTGGACAGCCTGGGTGCGCTGGCCCGGCGGTTGTCCAGCCCTGAGGCCCGCATCGTGCTGGACAAGGGCGGCGACTGGGTGGTCGAGAAGATCGTCGAACGGGTTGCGCGCCAGTTGGGCCTCAGCCTGGCCGCGCGCAAGGCCGGCCAGATCGTGCCGATCGTCGGCGGCGCGGTGGCGGCGGCGGTCAACGCCAGTCTTTCAGGTCGATGTCGCGCGCGCCGCGCGCTATGCCTACCGGCAACGCTGGCTGATCGAACGCCAGTTGCTGCCCGCGCCAGAGGATACCGGCACATGAAACTGGTTTCGCAATTCATCCCCGGTACCGAAAGCGCCCGCGCCAACCGGGCCGCGCATCTCGACGCGCTCCAAGGCGTCCGGGACGCCGCGGAACAGGCGGCGGCGGGCGGCGGCGAAAAGGCCCGCGCACGCCATGCCGAGCGTGGCAAGATGCTGCCGCGCGACAGGGTGGCCGGGCTGCTGGACCCCGGATCGCCGTTTCTCGAAGTCGGCGCGACGGCGGCCCACGGGCTTTACGACGGTGCCGCGCCCGGGGCCGGACTGATCACCGGTGTCGGCCGGGTGATGGGCCGCGACGTGATGGTGGTCTGCAACGACGCCACCGTGAAGGGTGGCACCTACTACCCGATGAGCGTCAAGAAGCACCTGCGCGCGCAGGAGATCGCGCAGGCGTGTCATCTGCCGTGCATCTACCTGGTGGACAGCGGCGGCGCCAACCTGCCCAACCAGGACGAGGTCTTTCCTGACCGCGACCATTTCGGGCGCATCTTCTTCAACCAGGCGCAGATGAGCGCGCAGGGCATCGCCCAGATCGCCGTGGTGATGGGCTCGTGCACCGCAGGCGGGGCCTATGTTCCGGCGATGGCGGACGTGTCGATCATCGTGCGCGACCAGGGCACGATCTTTCTGGCCGGGCCGCCGCTGGTCAAGGCGGCGACGGGCGAGGTGGTCAGCGCCGAGGACCTGGGCGGCGGCGACGTGCACACCCGGCTGTCCGGCGTGGCCGATTATCTGGCCGAGGATGACGCCCATGCGCTGGCATTGGCGCAGACGCGCGGTGGGGTCGCTCGGATCGCGGGACAACGCCGAGAATTCGGCGCGATCCGAGCCGCCAGCCTATGATCCCGAGGAACTGCTCGACGTGGTGCCCGCCGATCTGCGCACGCCCTATGACATCCGCGAGGTGATCGCCCGGGTTGTCGATGGCTCCCGCTTCGACGAGTTCAAGGCGCGGTTCGGCGAGACGCTGGTCTGCGGCTTTGCCCATGTCATGGGCCTGCCCGTCGGGATCGTCGCCAACAACGGCGTGCTGTTTTCCGAAAGCGCACAGAAGGGCGCGCATTTCGTCGAGCTGTGCTCGATGCGCAAGATGCCGCTGGTCTTTCTGCAGAACATCACCGGCTTCATGGTCGGCCGCAAATACGAGAACGAGGGCATCGCCCGGCACGGCGCCAAGATGGTGACGGCGGTGGCGACAACGGCGGTGCCGAAGATCACCATGATCGTCGGCGGCTCGTTCGGGGCGGGCAATTACGGCATGGCGGGCCGGGCCTATGACCCGCGGTTCCTCTGGACCTGGCCCTCGTCGCGCATCTCGGTGATGGGCGGGGCCCAGGCGGCGGGCGTTCTGGCGCAGGTCAGGCGTGCCAATGTGGAGCGTGCGGGCGAGACATGGACCGACGCCGCGGAAGAGGCGTTCAAACGCCCGACGCTGGAGATGTTCGAGCGCCAGTCGCATCCGCTTTATGCCAGCGCCCGGTTGTGGGACGACGGCGTCGTCGACCCACGCAAAACGCCGCGAGGTCCTGGCTCTGTCGCTGCGGGCGGCGCTGAACGCGCCGGTCGAGGAGACGCGGTTCGGCATCTTCCGGATGTAGCGCGGGACTTCAGGCGTCGAAGATGCGGATTTCTAAAGAGAAGAAGTAGGGGATGTGGTGATCAGGACGCGGCTGACAGAGCAGTTCGGACTGGACCACCCGATCGTCTCGGCGCCGATGGCCTTTGCCGCGGGCGGGGCGCTGGCGGCGGCGGTTTGCCGTGCGGGCGGGCTGGGATTGATCGGCGGGGCCTATTGCGACGACGCCTGGATCGAGACGCAGTTCGCGGCGGCGGGCAACGAGCCGGTGGGCTGCGGGCTGATCACCTGGGCGCTGGCCGAGAAGCCGCAAGTGCTGGACGCCGTGCTGGCGCATGAACCCCGCGCACTTTTCCTGTCTTTCGGCGACCCGACGCCCTTCGCGGCGCGGATCGCCGAAGCGGGTGTGCCGCTGATCTGTCAGGTCCAGACCCTGTGCGACGCGCGCCATGCGGCGTCGGTGGGCGCGGCGGTCATCGTGGCGCAGGGCTCCGAGGCCGGCGGCCATGGCGAGGCCCGCGCGACGATGACGCTGGTGCCTGAAGTGGCCGATATGCTGGCGCGAAATCACCCCGAGGTACTGCTGCTGGCAGCGGGCGGCATCGGCGACGGGCGCGGGCTGGCCGCCGCCCTGATGCTGGGGGCCGACGGCGTGCTGGTGGGCAGCCGGCTTTGGGCCAGCGACGAGGCGGAGGTATCGGGGCAGATGCACCGGGCCGCACTGGCGGCCACCGGCGACGACACGATCCGCTCGACCGTGATGGACGTGGCCCGGCGGCTCAACTGGCCCGAGCGCTATTCCTGCCGGGTGCTGAAGAACTCCTTCACCAACCGCTGGCATGGCAACCTCGACGGGTTGATCGCGGCGGCAGAGGCCGAGGGGCCGAAATGGAAGGCGGCCTGGGCGGTGGGCGATCCGCAGGGCGCCAATACCTTCGTCGGAGAGGTCGCGGGCCTGATCGGAGCGGTGGAACCGGCGGGGCGGATCGTCGAGCGCATGGCGGCTGAGGCGGAGACGTTGCTTGCGGGCGGCTGGCGGAGGGACGCGTGATGGCGCAGATCGAGGTGGTCGTGGCCGATATCACCACGCTGAAGGTGGATGCGATCGTCAACGCGGCGAACAGGACGCTGCTGGGCGGCGGTGGCGTCGACGGCGCGATTCACCGCGCCGCCGGGCCGGGCCTGCTGGCGGAGTGCAAGACGCTGGGCGGTTGCGAGACCGGTGCGGCCAAGGTGACCGGCGGGTACGATCTGCCGGCCCGGTACGTGATCCATACCGTGGGCCCGGTCTGGGGTGGCGACCCCGAAGCAAAGGATCGCCTGCTGGCCGCCTGCTACGGCAACGCGCTGGACGCGGCTGCGGGCCTTGGCTGCCGGACCGTCGCTTTCCCGGCGATCTCGACCGGGATCTACGGCTACCCGGCCGACCGGGCGGCACGGATCGCGGTCAGGACGCTGCGCGCCGGGCTGGCTGACCTGGAGGACCCGCCCCGGGTTCTGCTGGTGGCGTTCGACGCGGCCGCCGCGCAAACCCTGCGCGGCGCACTGGAGGACAGCGCGTGACCGGCCTAGCAGCGCACCCGCCGCGCGCAGAGGCACTCGAACCGTGTGCGCTTGACCAGTTGCCCGCCATCCTCGGCCCGGCAATTGCCCGAGGACTGGGTGCCGAACGCCCATTGCGGGTTGGCCCGGTAGCGGCAGACATAGATCGGCTGCGCCCCGGCCGCGCCGCTGATCGGCATCTGCTCGGCGCTCAGGCTGTGGCGGCGGCAGACCTGGTTGCAGTCGGTCCCGCGCGAGGCCGCCCAGCGGGCGCTGAAGCACTGGCCGGCATCGGTGGTGATCGGCGCGGCCGCGGCGGGCAGGGCGGCGGCGAGGCTGAATATGAGGGTGAGGCAAAGCATACGCATGATAGGTCTCCGGAAATGATGACTCGAAATTTGAACGCCACAACCTTAGCGCGATTCGCACGGTATGCGAAATCGCCGGGTCCAGGAGGATTGCCATGTTCCGCAGGATCCTGATCGCCAATCGCGGCGAGATCGCGGTCCGGGTGATGCGCACTGCCCGCGCACTGGGGGTCGAGACCGTCGCGGTCTATTCCGACGCCGATGCGCGGGCGATGCATGTCGCCATGGCCGACCGGGCGGTGCATATCGGCGCGCCGCCGCCGGCTGAAAGCTACCTGAACGGCGACCGCATCATCCGGGCGGCGCTCGACACCGGCGCGCAGGCGATCCATCCGGGCTACGGGTTTCTCAGCGAGAACCCCGATTTCGTGGATGCGGTCGAGGCTGCCGGGCTGGTCTTCATCGGGCCGTCGGCGAAAGCGATCCGGGCGATGGGGCTGAAGGACGCGGCCAAGGCGCTGATGGAAAAAGCGGGCGTGCCGGTTGTGCCGGGCTATCACGGCGCCGATCAGGACGGTGCCCTGCTGGAAGGCGAGGCCGGCAAGATCGGCTACCCGGTGCTGATCAAGGCGGTGGCGGGCGGCGGTGGCAAGGGGATGCGTCTGGTCGAGCGGGCCAAGGACTTCGCCGACGCGCTGGCCAGCGCCCGGTCCGAGGCGAAAGGGGCTTTTGGAAACCAGGCGGTGCTGGTCGAGAAATACGTGGAAAAACCGCGCCATATCGAGGTGCAGGTCTTCGGCGACGGCAAACGCGCGGTCTACTTGCACGAACGCGACTGCTCGCTGCAACGCCGTCACCAGAAGGTGATCGAGGAGGCCCCGGCGCCGGGTATGACGGCCGAGGTTCGCGCCGCGATGGGCGAGGCGGCGGTCAAGGCGGCCGAGGCGATCGGCTACAAGGGTGCCGGCACAGTCGAGTTCATCGTCGACGGCGCGGGCGGGCTGCGGGCGGACGGGTTCTTCTTCATGGAAATGAACACGCGGTTACAGGTCGAGCATCCGGTGACCGAGGCGATCACCGGCGTCGACCTGGTGGCCTGGCAGTTGCAGGTGGCGGCGGGCGGGGCGCTGCCGCTGGCGCAGGCCGACATTCCGCTGACCGGCCACGCCTTCGAGGTGCGGCTATATGCCGAGGACGTGCCCGCCGGGTTCCTGCCCGCCACCGGGCGGCTGACGCATCTGGAATTCCCCGGAAATGCCCGGGCCGACAGCGGCGTGCAGGCGGGCGACCTGATCTCGCCGTTCTATGACCCGATGATCGCCAAGATCATCACCCACGGGCCGGACCGGGCCTCGGCGCTGAACCGGATGGCCCGCGCGCTGGCGGGCACCCAGGTGGCGGGCTGCGTGACGAACCATGCGTTCCTGCGAAAGCTGGTGGCGCAGCCCGATTTCGTGAAGGGCGACGTCGATACCGGGCTGATCGGGCGGCACCTGGACGCTCTGACCGCGACCCCGGTGCCGTGCTCGCGGACCCGCGCCCTCGCCGGGATCGGCGCGCTGGGGTTGGACGGAGACCTGCCGCCGCTGGCCGGTTTCAGCCTGTGGCAACCGGTGGACCAGCAGGCCATTGTTCGCTGGGGTGAGGAGGACATCGCTCTGCGGATCGCGACGCGGGGGGCGGGCCGCTTCGCGGTGACGGTGGGCGACACTCAGCACCGGGTCGAGCGACGCGGACCCGACTGGTGGATCGACGGAGAAAAGACCCCGGCCCGCATCGTGCGCCACGGCGCCGCGCTGTCGGTCTTTTTCGGCAATGGCTACCACTTCACCGTCCCCGATCCGCTGGCAACCGGCGACGCGGCGCATCACGGCGGCGATGTCGTCACCGCGCCGATGCCGGGGCTGTTGCGCGCGGTCTTCGCCAAGCCCGGACAGGCGGTTGCCAAGGGCGACCGGCTGGCCGTGCTGGAGGCGATGAAGATGGAACACGTGCTGACGGCGGCGCGCGACGGCACCGTTGCGGAGGTGCTGGCCCAGGCCGGCGCGCAGGTCGAGGCCGGGGCCGCGCTGATCCGGCTGGAGGAGGAACCGGCGTGAGCCTGGAGCTGATCGGCTACCGGTTCAGCGTCTATACCTGGGCGGCGCGCATGGGCCTCGCCGAAGCCGGGCTGACGGCGGATTATGTCGAGGTCGATCCCTTCGATTCGGCGCAGGCCGCGGCCCTGCGCAGGCACCATCCGTTCGGCCGGGTGCCGGTGCTGCGCGACGGGGCGTTCCGGCTGTTTGAAACTGCCGCGATACTGCGTTATCTGCTGCCCGAACCGCAGGACCGGAAAACCGCCGCCCGCGCGCGCCAGGTGGCCGGGATCGCGGATGCCTATGGCTACTGGCCGCTGGTGCGGCAGGTGTTTTCGCAAGCGGTCTTCGGACCGGCGCAGGGGCAACGCACGGACCGGGCTGAACTGGCCGAGGGGCTGGCCGCTGCCGGGCCGGTTCTGGCGGCGCTCGACGAGATCGCCGCCGAGGGGCTGGTGCTGGACGGCAAGACCATCGGGGCCACCGATTGCCACTTGGCCCCGATGATCGGCTATTTCGCGCAGGCGCCGGAGGGGCGCGGCGCGCTGGCGCAAACCCCGGCGCTGGAGCGCTGGTTCGGGGCGGTATCGGCGCGCAGGAGTTACCTGTCGACACGGCCCGACCTGTCGAGAATTGGAGAGACGCGATGATCCGGCTGCACCATTGTCACGAGACCCGCTCGATGCGGGTGCTCTGGCTGCTGCACGAACTGGGGGTCGAGCACGAACTGGTGGTCTATCCTTTCGACAAGACCCTGCGTTCGCCGCAATACCTGACGCTGAACCCGGTGGGCCGGGTGCCCGCGCTGGAGATCGACGGCGAGGTTATGTGGGAATCGCTGGCCTGCGTGCAGTATCTCTGCGAGCGGTTCCCGGAACCCGGCCTGGGCCGCGAGCCCGGCTCGCTTGACCGGGCGGACTGGCTGACCTGGGTGCATTTCTCGGAAACTGTCAGCCAGCATTCAGCCGCCCTGACCCAGCAGCATATCGCGCTTTACGACGATGCGATGCGCTCGCCCATCGTGATGCAGCTGGAGGCGGCGCGGTTGGGCAAATGTTTTGCGGCGATCGACGCGCGGCTGTCGACGCCGGTGGAAAACCGCGACACGCTGCTGACCAGCGGCTTCACGGCGGCGGATGTCTGCGTCGGCCAGGCGGTCTACATGGCGCGGCATTTCGTGCGGCTCGACGGGTTTCCCTCGATGGCGGCGTGGTATGCAGCGGCTGACCGACCGGCCCGCGTTTCAGGCCGCGTTGCCGCCCGAGGGCGCCGAGTTGCTCTACAAGCGCGATTTCTACGAGGCGTGGGAGGCTTGAGAGGGCGGAGTTTGCGTATTTTCGAAGAAAAGAAGCCGGGGGACGAGAGTGTCTGAGCGGGTCGAGATATTCGAGGTCGGCCCGCGCGACGGGTTGCAGAACGAGGCGCGGATGATCCCGGCGGCGCGACAAGATCGCGCTGGTCGATCTGCTGTCGCGCGGCGGGGTTCCGGCGGATCGAGGTGGCCAGCTTCGTCAGCCCGAAATGGGTGCCGCAGATGGCCGACGGGGCCGAGGTGCTGGCCGGGATCAGGCGCGCGCCGGGCGTGTCCTATGCGGCGCTGACGCCCGAACATGAAGGGGTTCGAGGCGCGCGGTGGCGGCGAAAGCCGACGAGATCGCGATCTTCGGCTCGGCCTCGGAAGGGTTCTCGAAGGCCAACATCAACGCCAGCGATTGCCGAAAGCCTGGAGCGATTCGCGCTCGGTGGCCGAGGCGGCGGCGGCGGCCGGCGTGCCGGTGCGCGGTTATGTGTCCTGCGTGCTGGAATGCCCCTATGACGGGCCGACCGACCCGGGGCAGGTGGCGCGGGTGGCCGGGCAGTTGCTGGCGATGGGCTGCTACGAGATCTCGTTGGGCGACACCATCGGACGCGGCACGCCCAAGGCGACGGATGCGATGCTGCGGGCGGTGCTGTCGGAGGTCCCGGCCGACCGGCTGGCGGGGCATTTCCACGACACCGGCGGCCGCGCGCTGGACAATATCGAGGCGGCATTGACGCTGGGCCTGCGGGTCTTCGACGCCGCTGTGGGCGGGCTTGGCGGCTGCCCCTATGCGCCGGGGGCGGCGGGGAACGTGGCGACCGAGGCGGTGCATGACCGGCTGGTATCGTTGGGCTACGCGACCGGGCTGGACGCGGGCGTTCTGGCGAAGGCGGGCGCGATGGCGCGGGCGCTGCGGACCGGTTGAACGGGCGGATATTGTATGTTTTCAAAGAAAAGAAGCAGGGGACCGGCGATGTATGAGACGCTTTGGATAACGATCGACGGGCGCGGCGTGGCGCTGCTGACGCTGGACCGGGCCGAAAAACACAACGCGCTGTCGGGGCAAGTGATCGCGGATCTGACGCGGGCGGCGGCAGAGTTGGGCGCTGACCCCGCGGTGCGGGCCGTGGTGCTGACCGGCGCGGGCCGGTCGTTCTGCGCCGGCGGCGATCTGAGTTGGATGCGGACGCAGATGGCGGCGGACGCGGCTACGCGGGCGAGCGAGGCCCGCAAGCTGGCGACGATGTTGCAGGCGCTGAATACGCTGCCCAAGCCGCTGATCGGGCGGATCCAGGGCCAGGCCTTCGGAGGCGGCATCGGCATGGCTTGCGTCTGCGACGTGGCGGTGGGCGTCGCGGGCGCGAAGTTCGGGCTGACCGAGACGAAGCTTGGCCTGATCCCGGCCACCATCGGGCCCTATGTCGTGGCGCGGATGGGCGAGGCGCGGGCGCGCGAAGTGTTCATGTCGGCGCGCCTCTTCGAGGCTGAGGAGGCGGTGCGGCTGGGTATTCTGGCGCGCGCGGTTGCGGCCGATGACCTCGATGCGGCAGTCGAGGCCGAAGTGGCGCCCTATCTTGGCGCGGCACCGGGGGCGGTCGCCGAGGCGAAGGCGCTGGTGCGCCGGCTGGGGCCGGTGATCGACGACGTGGTGATCGACGACACGATCGCCGCGCTGGTGCGGGTCTGGGAGGGTGCAGAAAGCAGCGAGGGGATTTCGGCGTTTTTTGAGAAACGCAAACCGGAGTGGGCGGACTGAACAGCAACGGTCGCCGTCCGGATCACGCTGCTATGTCAGCCACAATTCCGGCACCGGTGGCGGGGTCTGCGTGAGCCTCAAATTCCACAAATAGCGCTTGGTCGTATTTGGGCCTTTGGTGAAATCCAATGCATCGGCATCATGCAACACGCGGGCACATTGCTCGGCGCGCAGGCGGTCGAACTCTTTTGGACGCGCGCACATAATTGACAACGGAGGTTCAGCAGATCAGATCGCTCCGCTGCCGCCACGTGCCCTCTGCAACCCACTGTTTGACATTGCGGAAAAGTGAAAAAGAATTTTGGGTGCCATCGTCGCCAAAGCTCCAGATCGTGTTGGCGTCGGTTTTGAAACTGTGCCCGGTCAGGGCGGCTGCCGCATCGTCGCCGGATAAAAGCACAACGGGTGCATTCGATTTGGCGAATGCGATGCCATAAAGCCCACCGCATCCCAGAATTCCGGTCAGAATAGCAAGCGCAAGCGAAACAGTCTTCATGCGGGCAGGCCCTTTTCCAGCTGATCATCCGATTTGCTCTGACAAGGGCGACGAGGTCAAGCAAGGCCGCACGCGCGGGCCCCAGACTGGAGGTGGATGAGGGACTGACGCGAAAATGTTTCGCGCGCGAAACATTCCGCGGGGCAGAAAGTTTAGCCGCCGCGCGGCAAGCGTTTGGAATGGTTGACGGACGGCGTTAACCTTTGATCCGGGCGGGGAGGTCACAGCAGTGCCGATGCGTAAAGAGCGGAGTTTCGAGACGTTCTGATATCGCAAGGTCGGGCTGGGCGAGGGCTGCGGCTGCGCCGAGCGGATCATCGACACGCATGAAATCGACCGGCTGGCCGCGCCGCTGCGGCTGCCGAGGCTGAGACCCGGTTTCTCTTGGCGGCGGTTCGCTGCCAAATACCGGCTGAACCGCAGGCCCGGCGGCTGATCAGCAGCCCATCGGCGGCATCGTGTCGGGGGTACAAGGCGCGCCGAACACGAGCGCGTGTCAACCCGCGACCGACCCGTCCATTGTTGACCCTGTCTGACCGGGGCGATAGGTAGATCAGAAGCGTGCGCCACCACGCGCCGCCGCGAAGGAGAGCGACTTGGACAGCCTTGCCAGCAACTACCTGCCGATCCTGATTTTCCTGGCCCTCGCGATCGCCCTCGGCGTGGTCCTGATCCTGGCCGCGGTGATCATCGCGGTGCGCAATCCCGACCCCGAGAAGGTCAGCGCCTACGAATGCGGCTTCAACGCCTTCGACGACGCGCGGATGAAGTTCGACGTGCGGTTCTACCTGGTCTCGATCCTCTTCATCATCTTCGATCTGGAAGTGGCGTTCCTGTTCCCCTGGGCGGTGGCGTTCAAGGACGTCGGGATCGTCGGCTTCTGGTCGATGATGGTGTTCCTGGGCGTGCTGACCGTCGGGTTCGCCTATGAGTGGAAGAAGGGAGCCCTGGAATGGGAGTGAGCACCGCGTTGAACGACGCCGGCCCCGACCGCGAGGTTGCGACCCAGTCCCTGAACCGCGAGTTGCAGGACAAGGGGTTCCTGGTGACCTCGACCGAGGACATCATCAACTGGGCGCGCACCGGCGCTTGCACTGGATGACCTTCGGGCTGGCCTGCTGCGCGGTCGAGATGATGCACACGGCGATGCCGCGCTATGACATGGAACGCTTCGGCACCGCGCCGCGCGCCTCGCCCGCGCCAGTCGGACCTGATGATCGTGGCCGGCACGCTGACCAACAAGATGGCACCGGCGCTGCGCAAGGTCTACGACCAGATGCCGGAGCCGCGTTACGTGGTCTCGCATGGGGTCCTGCGCCAATGGCGGCGGCTATTATCACTACAGCTATTCCGTGGTGCGCGGCTGTGACCGGATCGTGCCGGTGGACGTCTACGTGCCCGGCTGCCCGCCGACCGCCGAGGCGCTGCTTTACGGCCTGCTGCAATTGCAGCGCAAGATCCGCCGCACCGGCACAATCGCGCGCTAAAGGCAAGGGATAGAGACGCCATGTCAGAGGCATTGAACGAACTTGGGCGCGCCATATCGAGGGCAAGCGCCCCGATTGCGTGCTGGGCTGGGACGGTGACGCTGCGGCGAGTTGACGGTCGAGATCGCGCCCAGCTCGCTGGTGACCTTCGCCGATTTCCTGAAGACCGACGCGACGTGCAAGTTCTCGACTCTGGTCGATATCACCGCCGTCGATCACCCAGAGCGCGAGGCGCGGTTCGACGTGGTCTACCACTTTCTGTCGATGTACCAGAACCACCGCATCCGGGTGAAACTGCGCGGTGCGCGAGGACGACATGGTGGCCTCGATCATCGAGGTCTATCCGGCCGCCAACTGGTTCGAGCGCGAAGTGTTCGACATGTTCGGCATCCTGTTCTCGGGCCATCCCGACCTGCGCCGCATCCTGACCGACTATGGCTTTCGCGGCTATCCGCTGCGCAAGGATTTCCCGACCACCGGCTATACCGAAGTGCGCTATGACGAAGAGCAGAAGCGCGTTGTCTACGAGCCGGTGAAGCTGGTGCAGGAATACCGGCAGTTCGATTTCATGAGCCCCTGGGAAGGGCGCGGAATACATCCTGCCGGGCGACGAGAAGAAAGAGGCCAAGATGTGGGAAACGATGTCATGGGCGGCGGTTTTTCTGTGGATCGATCATGGCGGCGCTTCTGGTCGTGCCGTTCTGGAGCATACTGCCGCGCCACGGCATCCCGAATTGGGTGGCGTTGTTCGCCGCCATCCCGCTGGTGGCGCTGGTCCTGCTGTGGGTCGTCGCCTTCAAGGACGACATCGGGCCCGCCGGCGGGCGGGACTGACGGGCCAGCGCATGGCCGATCCCACGCTTTTCTTCTGCGTCGGTGCCACCAAGGCGGGCACCAGCTGGCTGCACCGCTACATCTCGGACCATCCGCAATGCTACATGCGCGGCATCAAGGAACTGCATTATTTCGACGCGGTCGAGTTCGACGACTGGCAGCCCTGGATCGCGGATGTGCAGGGCCGGTACGACAGCAACCTGCAGCGAAATGGATTCGCTCGATCCGAAATTCCGGCCGATCAAGGCGCGCGTTGCGCGATGACGCCGCCGAGTGGCTTAAGGTGCTGCGCGCGCGCAAGGCCGACGATGCCGCCTACCTGGCGTATCTTGCGTAACGGCCTGACCGATCAACGACTGGTCGGCGACGTGACACCTGCCTATGGGCTGCTGCCGCGCGACCGGCTGGCGCAGATGGCCGGACTGATGCCGGATGTGCGCTTCATCTACCTGATGCGCGACCCGGTCGCCCGGATCTGGAGCCACGCCCGCATGATCGCCAAGCGCCGCGCTCTCACGCCGCACGAGGTCGCCTATCGCTCGGTCCACATCGTGCGCCGCATCCTCAAGGGCAAGGAGCCAGAGGTGGTGCGCCGGTCTGATTACATCGCGCCGGTGACCAACCTGCTGGCGGCGGTGGACCCTGCCAAGCTGCGCATCGTGTTCTACGAAGAGCTGTTTCAGCCAGCCGATCGTCGACGACCTATGCGATTTCCTTGGCCTCGACCGCGAGCCCGCCGATTTCTCGACCCGCGTCCTCAAGGGCCCGGAGGCCGAGATGGACGACGGGCAATATGACCAGTTGCGCGACTTCCTGTCGGCGCAGTACGACTTTATCCAGGCAACGTTCGACCGCATCCCGGCGCAGTGGCGCCTGGACGGAGAAAGGGTAGCATGATGGACGGTACAGGTTTCAGCGACGCGCTTACGGGCGAACAGAGGATCCGAAATTTCAACATCAACTTCGGCCCACAACACCCGGCAGCGCATGGAGTTTTGCGTCTGGTGCTGGAGCTTGACGGCGAGATCGTCGAGCGTTGCGATCCGCATATCGGGCTGCTGCATCGCGGCACCGAGAAGCTGATGGAATGCGCGGACCTACCTGCAGAACCTGCCGTATTTCGACCGGCTCGACTATGTCGCACCGATGAACCAGGAGCATGCCTGGTGCCTGGCCATCGAGAAGCTGACCGGCACACCGGTGCCGCGCCGCGCCTCGTTGATCCGGGTGCTCTACTGCGAGATCGGGCGCATCCTGAACCACCTGCTGAACGTTACCACGCAAGCCATGGACGTCGGCGCGCTGACGCCGCCGCTCTGGGGCTTTGAGGAGCGCGAGAAGCTGATGGTGTTCTACGAACGCGCCTGCGGCGCGCGGCTGCATGCCGCCTATTTCCGCCCCGGCGGCGTGCACCAGGATCTGCCGCCCGAATTGATCGACGACATCGACACCTGGGCCGACGATTTTCCCCGTGTGATCGACGATATCGACGGCCTGTTGACCGAGAACCGCATCTTCAAGCAGCGCAATGCCGATATCGGCGTGATTACCGAACAGGACGCGCTCGACTGGGGCTTTTCCGGCGTCATGGTGCGCGGCTCTGGCATGGCCTGGGACCTGCGTCGGGCGCAGCCCTACGAATGCTACGACGAGTTCGAATTCGGCATCCCGGTGGGCAAGAACGGCGATTGCTACGATCGCTACCTCTGCCGGATGCAGGAAATGCGCGAGAGCCTGAAGATCATCAAGCAAGCCGTTGAAAAATTGCGAAAAGAGCCGGGGCCGGTGATCACCCAAGGCAAGATGGCGCCGCCCAGCCGGGGCGAGATGAAAACCTCGATGGAGGCGCTGATCCATCACTTCAAGCTGTATACCGAGGGCTTCCACGTTCCCGCGGGCGAGGTCTATGCCGCCGTCGAGGCGCCCAAGGGCGAGTTCGGCGTCTACCTGGTTGCCGACGGCACCAACAAGCCCTATCGCGCCAAGCTGAGGGCGCCAGGCTTCCTGCATTTGCAGGCGATGGACTATGTTGCGACCGGGCACCAATTGGCGGATGTGGCGGCGATCATCGGCACGATGGACGTGGTGTTTGGAGAGATCGACCGGTGATGGTCCTTCTTTGGTTTCCAAGTATCCCCGCCGGAGGCATCCGACCCCGCAACGGGCGCGGCGCTTGACGGAAATCGGAAAGCCGTTCCACGCACCGCGCCAGGGCGGCAACCACCTTCTGGCCGGCGCGACGCTGCTGGCGGCGATATTCGTGGCCGTACAGGCCTGGTACGCGCGGTCCTCTTTCGTCGAGGGCGAGGCGTCGCGGCGGCTGGAGCGTAAGCTGGACATCTGTTTCGAAAATTTCGACGCCGCCGCCCGGCTGGACGCGGCGCTGCGGCAGGCGGTGCCCTCGATGCAGGGGCAGGAGACCTGGCCACCGAAGGTCGCGATAGAGGACGCCCGGCACCTGGCCCAGGTCCAGCGCGACATCGTGCCGCTGCTCGACACGCTTCAGTCGGGGCTGACCAAGGCGCAGGTCCTCGGGGGTCTCGACAAGTACCGGGCATATCTGGCACAGCAGATGCAGGGCCTGTCAAAGCAGCTGAACGACGCATCGCCGGCGCAGATCATGACGCAGGACGCGGCGACGAAAGCCATGCTGAACCGGCTGAGCGAATTCGTGGGGGCGCAGTATTCGGTCTTTACCGGGTGCCGTCTTGTGGCCGAGGGAGAGGCGTAATGCTATTGAATAAAAAAGCGATTTCAGGAATTTGCGGGGCGTACTTAATGTTGGCCATCGGCTGTGCGCCGCTGCCCGAAGGCACCGAGAAGGGCGATCTGGAGTTCTTCGAAGACGCCGTCGCCTCGATCGGCTGCGAGCTTGTCAAAAGCGCCGATTACTACACAGTACAGTTCCAGGCCGGGCTGACGCGCGAACAGGTGCTGGAATTCGCGGGCTACGAGCTGGGCGCGGACCGCGCCGTGCGCCTGGAAGGCGGCGGCCTTCGCCTGACCGCCGGTCCTTGTGCGCCGGATGCCCGGCCGGTCGCCGCGGCGGTCGAGATCGCGGCGGCGGCGTAAGCCTCTTGCTTGCAGTTGCGGTGAATTTCGCGCACATCTCTGGGACCGACCGCGGCCCGCTGACCTGAACGACCGAAAGGCACTGATCCCATGTTGCGCCGACTGCATCCCGAGCAACCGACAGACTTTGCCTTCACGGCGCAGAACCAGGCCTGGGCCGAGGCGCAACTGACGAAGTTTCCCGAGGGCAGGCAGGCCAGCGCGATCATTCCGCTGCTGTGGCGCGCGCAGGAACAGGAAGGCTGGCTGTCCCGTCCCGCCATCGAACATATCTGCGATATGCTGGGGCTGGCCCATATCCGCGGGCTGGAGGTGGCCACTTTCTACTTCATGTTCCAGCTGCAACCCGTTGGCTCGGTGGCGAATATCCAGATTTGCGGCACCACTTCCTGCATGATCTGCGGGGCCGAGGACCTGGTTGCCGTGTGTCGTAACAAGATCGCGCCCCGGGCGCATATGCTCAGCGATGACGGCAAGTTCTCCTGGGAAGAGGTCGAGTGCCTGGGGGCCTGCGCCAACGCGCCGATGGCGCAGATCGGCAAGGACTATTATGAGGATCTGACCGCCGAGCGGCTGGCCGAGATCATCGACGCGCTGGCGGCGGGCGAGGTGCCGGTGCCGGGGCCGCAGAACGGGCGCTTCGCCTCCGAGCCGCTGGACGGGCTGACCAGCCTCAAGGAACACGAGGAAAG
This sequence comes from uncultured Alphaproteobacteria bacterium, assembly GCA_963768205.1. Lineage (GTDB taxonomy): Bacteria > Pseudomonadota > Alphaproteobacteria > Rhodobacterales > Rhodobacteraceae > JAHELH01. The sequence goes on from CAVYHB010000008.1 coordinate 173,990, forward strand.
CGGGCACACCAAGTTCAACGCTTCCGTGCAGCTGGCCGTCGACCTGGGCGACACGATCAAACGCATCGACGGATCGGAAGTGCCGCTGCGCACGCCCTGGAACGACGCCGATCCGACGATCACCAATGCGCAGGAAAAGGCCGCCAAGCAAGCCGCCCGCCAGGTCGGCATGAGCAAGGACGAGATCGACGAGGAAAAACACGCCCGCCCGCGCGAGACCGAACCTGCGGCGGCCGCCGAAAAGGGCGCGGGCAAGGCGCAGACCGGGCGCAAGCCTGCGACCGACAGGGCCGCTGACGGCGATGTCGCGCCCAGCGGGCGGTTCGAGGCGGGCGGCGTGAACAAGCAGCCCGAGGCGGCCAGGGCCAAGCCCGCAAAGGACGCGGGCGGCAAGCCGTCCGAGACCAAGCCCCGGGTGCTGACCGCGGCGCGCGACGGCAAGCCGGACGATCTGAAGATGATCAAGGGCGTCGGGCCCAAGCTGGAAGGCGTGCTGAACGACATCGGCATCTACCACTACGACCAGATCGCGGCCTGGGGCCCGGCAGAGATCGCCTGGGCCGACCAGAACCTTGTCGGCTTCAAAGGCCGTGTCAGCCGCGACGACTGGGTCGGGCAGGCAGGGAAGCTGGCGGCGGGAGTGGAGACAGAGTTCTCGAAACGCGCTAAGTACTGATCGCAGGAACGTTTAATGCTGAATTCGGAGGTACGATCATGAGCTCCATGGATAACCGGATGCCGATGTCGACGGTGCTGATCATCTCGGCGGCTTTCGCCGTGGTGTTCTTGGTACTGTTCATGTGGGTCGGCGGCTTCGGCTTTTTCGGGGCGTTCCTGCTGGGGCTGCTGGTCGGGATCGCGGTTTTCGTCGTGCTGACATTCGTGCTGGGCGATGGCAGCGACAGCGGGTCGGGCCCGGTGCCGCGTTCCGCCAACGATAAAGATGCCACCCGCGCCGCAACCACGCCGACCGCGGCGGCGGCGACGCCCGGTGCCGCCGTGGCGACGCCGCCCGATGCGGGCCCGGCAAAGGCCGGGGCGGCCAAGGCGGACACTTCGGCGTCCGATCCGCGACCGGGCGGTGCGCCTGCCGGGGCCGCAAAGGCGGCGAAATCCGCCACCGCAAAGGCCAAGGCCAAGCCGAAATCCATGGCCAAACCGAAAGCCAAAGGCGCCTCTGCCGCCGCGACCGCCACGACGGCCACGCCCGCCGACGCGACCAGGCCGGGGTCGGGGGCAGCCAAAGGGGCCAAGCCCGCCGGCCCGAAGCCCGGCGCCAAGGGCGCTTCGGCAGCGCAGGCCACGCCGGATGCGGGCGCACCCGGCGCGCTGGCCGCTCCGCGGGGCGGCGGCGCCGACAATCTCAAGGAAATCAAGGGCGTCGGCCCGAAGCTGGAAGACTATGCTGCACGAGCATGGGCATCTACCATTTCGACCAGATCGCTGGCTGGGGCGATGCCGAGGTCGCCTGGGCCGACGAGAACATCAAGGGCGTCAAGGGCCGCGTCAGCCGCGACGACTGGGTCGAACAGGCCAGGATCCTCGCCGCGGGCGGCGAGACCGAGTTTTCCAAGAAGGTCGACAAGGGCGGCGTCTACTAAGCCATGAGCGGGGCCGAGGATCAGGACCGGGCGCTGGCCCGCCAGGGTCGGCAGGTGGCGATCGTGATCGTGGCCACGATGGTGCTTTGGATCGGCGCGCAGGTGGTGGGCCGCGAGATGAACTGGCCCTACCGTTTCGCCTTTCTCTTTGACTTCGCGGCGCTCGCGGGGTTTTTCTGGGCGCTCGTCGTCAGTTATCAGATCTGGCGCAGGCGCCGGGACAATCAGGGGTAAGCGATGCTTTCCGACAAGGACCGTATCTTCACCAATCTCTACGGCATGGCACGACCGCACCCTGAAAGGCGCGCAGGGCGCGCGGCCATTGGGACGGCACCAAGGGCATTCTGGACAAGGGCCGCGACTGGATCGTCGACACGATGAAGGCCAGCGGTTTGCGCGGGCGCGGCGGCGCGGGCTTTCCGACCGGTCTGAAATGGTCGTTCATGCCCAAGGAAAGCGATGGCCGGCCCGCCTATCTGGTGGTCAATGCCGACGAGATCCGAGCCCGGCACCTGCAAGGACCGCGAGATCATGCGCCACGACCCGCACACGCTGGTCGAGGGCTGCCTGATCGCGTCGTTCGCGATGAACGCGCACACCTGCTATATCTACCTGCGCGGTGAATATATCCGCGAGCGCGAGGCGCTGCAGGTCGCCATCGACGAGGCCTATGACGCCGGGCTGATCGGCAAGAACGCCTGCGGGTCGGGCTTTGATTTCGACCTTTCCTGGCACATGGCGCCGGGGCCTATATCTGCGGCGAGGAAACCGCGCTGCTGGAAAGCCTGGAAGGCAAGAAGGGCATGCCGCGGATGAAGCCGCCGTTCCCGGCGGGGGCCGGGCTTTACGGCTGCCCGACCACGGTGAACAACGTCGAATCCATCGCCGTGGTGCCGACGATCCTGCGCCGCGGCGCGGAATGGTTCGCGGGCTTCGGCCGTCCGAACAATGCCGGCACCAAGCTTTTCGCGATCTCGGGCCATGTCAACAACCCCTGCGTCGTCGAAGAGGCGATGTCGATCTCCTTCGAGGAGCTGATCGACAAGCATTGCGGCGGCATTCGCGGCGGCTGGGACAACCTCAAGGCGGTGATCCCCGGCGGATCCTCGGTGCCGCTGCCTGCCGGGCAAGATCATGCAGGAAGAGTGCATCATGGATTTCGACTGGCTGCGCGAGCAGAAGTCGGGCCTGGGCACCGCGGCGGTGATCGTGATGGACAAGTCCACCGACATCATCAAGGCGATCTGGCGGCTGTCGGCGTTCTACAAGCACGAGAGCTGCGGCCAGTGCACGCCCTGCCGCGAGGGCACCGGCTGGATGATGCGGGTGATGGACCGGCTGGTGCGCGGCGAGGCGGAGGTCGAGGAAATCGACATGCTGCTGGACGTGACCAAGCAGGTCGAGGGCCACACCATCTGCGCGCTTGGCGATGCGGCGGCCTGGCCGATCCAGGGCCTGATCCGGCATTTCCGCGACGAGATCGAGGACCGGATCAAGGCGAAACGAACCGGGCGCGTCAGCGCCGTGGCGGCGGAATAGGGATCTGACATGCGCATTTTCGTCCTTCTCGTTCTGATCCTCGGCCTTGCCTCGTGCAGCGTGGCCCGCAATGTCGGTGGGCGCTTCGGGATCGGCAGCGGCAGTGCCAAGCGCGCCGAAGTCGAGGCCGGCGGCGTCCGCTTCAAGGCCCGCGCCAGCCCCAGCAGCGAGGACAAGCGCGACATAACGGTGACGGTGACGCCCTATGCCGTGAACCCGCAGGCCTCGCTCGAGGCGGCGCGCTATCAGGCGACGCGCTACTGCCTGCTGACCTATGGCGGGTCCGACACCGAATGGGTGGTCAGCCCCGACACGCCCCCCGATCAATTGCCGGTGATCGAGGACACGGTGACCTTGCAGGGCCGCTGCACCCAGCTTTAGGTGGCAGACGGGACACTTGCCCGACCAGCGCGGTTGCTTTAATTCACGATACGGTTAAATAATGACCCCTGCGGACCGAATCATTCGGTGACGCGCAGCCGCACCGGCAGGGAAGGACTATCTCATGGAACAGTTTGCAGACTACGGGCACGCCATCGTCTCGGTCGCCGTCTGGGCGCTGCTGGTGCTGGTGCTGAACCTGATCTCGGTGCTGCCGAAAGCCAAGATCGGCATGGTGCCCGGCGAGACGCCGAAGGCGGATTACGCCGACAAGGTCTACCGGACCGAGCGCGCCTATATCAATTCCACCGAAAGCCTTGCCGTCATGGTGGCCGTTGTCGCCGCCGCCATCCTCGCCGGGGCGCCGGCATTTTGGGTGAACCTCTTCGCCGCCATCGCGCTGTTGTCGCGGCTGGGCATGGTGTTCGTCCACATCAAGGGCATCGGCAAGCCGGCCGGCGGCCCGCGCACCGGGTTCTTCGTTCTGGGCTGGGGGATGCAGATCCTGATCGCCCTGCTGGCGATTTACGCGGCGTTCTGAGTGGTTTGGAGACCGAAATGCATCTGGCGCAGTTGAACGTGGGGCGGTTGCAGGCCGCCACCGACGACCCGCGCGTGGCCGAGTTCATGGCCAATCTCGACCGCATCAACGGGCTGGGCAAGCGCAGCCCCGGTTTCGTGTGGATGATGGAAGGCTCGGGCGAGCCGGGCACCGGCAACACCGACACCGCGATCGGCGGCGATCCGCAGTTCGTCGCCAACCTGACGGTCTGGCAAAGCTCCGCCGACCTGGGGAATTTCGTCTGGAATACCGTGCACCGTCAGTTCTATAACCGGCGGTCTGAATGGTTCGAAGTGCTTGGAAACAAGCACTTCGTGATGTGGTGGATAGAGGCGGGACATCGCCCGACACTTCAGGAGGCGCTCGACCGGCTGGAATACCGGCGCGCGCATGGGGACAGTGACCACGCTTTCGGCTGGGCGCATCTGGAGGATGCCAACCAGTGGCGGAAGCGGCAATGTGAACCTGTCGCAGCGGAGTGACCTTGATGATGACCGCGACTTTTCCCCTGACGGCCGTGCTGGCGGCCTTTGCCCTGACGGCCACCGCTTCGGCTGCTACCGCCCTGCCGCCGCTGGAAAGCAACAAGCGCGTTATGGGCGAACTGGTGGCCGGCGAGGTGGGCTATCAGATCCAGAAGCATTGCCCCGACATCTCGGCGCGCAAGCTCCGCGCCTTGGGCAAGCTGAACGAGCTGGCGGCCTATGCCCGCTCGCTGGGCTATACCGACGGCGATTTCCGGGCACTGTCGAAGGACGGCGCGGCGCGCGACCTGCGCGATGCCCGTGTGAACGCCTACCTGGCGCAGAACGGCGTGGTGCAGGGCGACGCGGAAAGCTATTGCCGCCTGGGCCGCGAAGAAATTGAAAAGAACAGCCTGACGGGCTGGCTTTTGTACGCGAATTAGGAAAAAACGGACCCAACGGGCGGCAACACGCAAATCGTAGGGTTATCACATGGCCGATCTTCGCAAGATCATCATCGACGACACGGAAATCGAGGTTCATCCGGCGATGACGCTGATCCAGGCCTGCGAGCAGGCCGGGATCGAGATCCCGCGGTTCTGTTATCACGAGCGGCTGTCGATCGCCGGCAACTGCCGGATGTGCCTGGTCGAAGTGGTCGGCGGACCGCCGAAGCCAGCCGCGTCCTGCGCGATGCAGGTCAAGGATCTGCGGCCCGGGCCGGAGGGCGCGCCGCCGGTGATCCGGACCAACTCGCCGATGGTCAAGAAGGCCCGCGAGGGGGTGATGGAGTTCCTGCTGATCAACCATCCGCTGGATTGCCCGATCTGCGACCAGGGCGGCGAGTGCGACCTGCAGGACCAGGCGATGGCCTACGGCGTCGATTTCAGCCGCTTCCGCGAACCGAAGCGCGCGGCAGAGGACCTCGACCTCGGGCCGCTGGTCGAAACCCACATGACGCGCTGCATCTCCTGCACCCGTTGCGTGCGCTTCACCACCGAAGTCGCGGGCATTCACGTGATGGGCCAGACCGGTCGCGGCGAGGACAGCGAGATCACCGCCTACCTGGGCGAAACGCTCGATTCGAACCTTCAGGGCAATATCATCGACCTGTGCCCGGTGGGCGCATTGGTATCGAAGCCCTATGCCTTTACCGCGCGGCCGTGGGAGTTGACCAAGACCGAAAGCATCGACGTGATGGATGCGCTGGGGTCCAACATCCGCGTCGATTGCAAGGGGCGCGAAGTGATGCGGTTTTTGCCGCGCAACCATGACGGCGTCAACGAGGAATGGATTTCCGACAAGACCCGGTTCGTCTGGGACGGTCTGCGCCGTCAGCGGCTGGACAAGCCTTATCGTGCGCGAGAACGGCAAGCTGCGGCCGGCAAGCTGGGCCGAGGCGCTCGATGCCGCCGCCACCGCCATGAAGGGCAAGAAGGTCGCCGGGCTGATCGGCGATCTGGTGCCGGTCGAGGCGGCCTTTGCGCTGAAGCAGCTGATCGAGGGGCAGGGCGGCCACGTCGAATGTCGCACCGACGGGGCGAAGCTGCCCGCGCGGCAACCGCTCGGCCTATGTCGGCACCGCACGGATCGAGGATATCGACACCGCCAAGGCGATCATGCTGATCGGCTGCAACCCGCGCGACGAGGCGCCGGTGCTGAACGCCCGCATCCGCAAGGCCTGGACGACGGGCGCCAAGGTCGGCGTCGTCGGCCCGAAGGTCGACCTGACCTATGACTACTACCACGCCGGAGACGGACCGCGCCGCGCTGTCGAAGATGGCGGGCGAGGACCACGCCGACGCGCGCGACAGGGATACGCATCGTCATCATCGGGCAGGGCGCGCTGACCGGCAACGACGGCGAGGCGGTGCTGGCGCAGGCGATGAAATTCGCCGAGACCACGGACTCGAAATTCCTGGTGCTGCACACCGCCGCGGCCCGTGTCGGCGCGATGGATGTGGGTGCGGTGACCGAGGGCGGCATCGATGCCGCGCTCGACGGGGCAGAGGTGGTCTATAACCTCGGCGCCGACGAGATCGACATTCGCCGACGGGCCCTTCGTGATCTACCAGGGCAGCCACGGCGACCGCGGCGCGCACCGCGCCGACGTGATCCTGCCGGGCGCTGCCTATACCGAGGAGCAGGGCCTGTTCGTCAATACCGAAGGCCGCCCGCAACTGGCCCTGCGCGCCGGATTCGCGCCGGGCGAGGCCAAGGAAAACTGGGCGATCCTGCGGGCGCTGTCGGCGCGAGATGGACGCGACGCTGCCCTATGACAGCCTGGCCGCGCTGCGCCGCGCGCTGGTGGCCGAGGTGCCGCATCTGGCCCGGATCGACGAGGTGCCGGAAAACGACTGGAGCCGGGTGCCATTGCAGAAGACCGGCGACGGCAGATTTCCGCTATGCGGTCGCGGATTTCTACCTGACCAACCCGATCGCCCGGGCCTCGACGCTGATGGCCGAGCTTAGCGCCAACGCCCGCGCCCGCGCCGGGACCGCCATCGCGGCGGAGTAGGCCGTGCCGAACCGCGTCGGCCCGGGCGCACTGGGCGCTGCTGGCCTGTCTGGGCGTTGCGGGCCTGCGCGTCGACGGACCCGACCGCAGCGACATCGTGCCGTTCACACCCGCCTACCAGGGGATCGAGACCCGGCTGCTGGACGGCGATCTGGTCAGCTTTCTGGTGCAGATGCGCGGCGCGCGCGACCGCGCCGACGTGGCGGCCTATGCCGAATGCGCGGCGGCGCAATACGCGCTGATCCGCGGCTACGGATTTGCGCGGCATCTGCGCACAAATATCGTCGAAGAGGGTGGCGTTTGGCGGGGAGATGCGGTTTACACCATATCACCAGCGCTGCCGCGCGGCTGAACGCACCATCGACGCCGAAGTCACGGTCGCGAATTGCGCAGAGAAGGGCATACCGACGGTGTGAGGACGCATGGCTGACTTCTTCTCGAGACCGGCTTGGGCATTGCCCTGCTGATCGCGGCGCAAAGCCTGCTGGTGATCGGCTTCGTGATGATCTCGCTGCTGTTCCTGGTCTATGGCGACCGCAAGATCTGGGCCGCCGTGCAGATGCGCCGCGGGCCCCAACGTGGTGGGCGCCTTCGGCCTGCTGCAATCGGTGGCCGATGCGCTGAAATACGTCGTCAAGGAAGTGGTGATCCCGGCCGGGGCCGACCGCGCGGTGTTCATGCTGGCGCCGCTGACCAGTCCTTCGTTCTGGCGATGATCGCCTGGGCGGTGATCCCGTTCAACGACAGCTGGGTGCTGGCCGACATCAACGTCGCCATCCTCTACGTCTTCGCGATCTCGTCGCTCGAGGTTTACGGCGTGATCATGGGCGGCTGGGCGTCGAACTCGAAATACCCGTTCCTGGGTCGCTGCGCTCGGCGGCGCAGATGATCTCCTACGAGGTCTCGATCGGCTTCATCATCGTCGGCGTGATCATCTCGACCGGCTCGCTGAATTTCGGCGATATCGTCGCGGCGCAGGACGGCGACTGGGGCCTGTTCAACTGGTACTGGCTGCCGCATTTCCCGATGGTGTTCCTGTTCTTCATCAGCGCCTGGCCGAAACCAACCGCCCGCCGTTCGACCTGCCGGAGGCGGAATCGGAACTGGTGGCGGGCTACCAGGTGGAATATTCCTCGACGCCGTTCCTGCTGTTCATGGCCGGCGAATACATCGCCATCTTCCTGATGTGCGCGCTGATCTCGCTGCTGTTCTTCGGCGGCTGGCTGTCGCCGATCCCGGGCCTGCCCGACGGCGCCCTGTGGATGGTGGCAAGATGGCGTTCTTCTTCTTCCTCTTCGCCATGGTGAAGGCGATCACCCCGCGCTACCGCTACGACCAGCTGATGCGGCTCGGCTGGAAGGTGTTCCTGCCGCTGCTCGCTGGCCTGGGTGGTGATCGTGGCGTTCCTGGCGCAATTCGAGATGCTTCGGCGGCGCCTATGCCCGCTGGACCGTGGCGGAGGGCTGACATGAGCATGACCCAGATCGACTATACCCGCGCCGCGAAGTACTTCCTGCTGTATGGATTTCATCAAGGGCTTCGAAGCTGGGGCTGAAATACTTCTTCGCGCCCAAGGCGACGCTGAACTATCCGCATGAAAAGGGCCCGCTAAGTCCCGCGGTTTCGCGGCGAACATGCGCTGCGCCGCTATCCGAACGGCGAGGAACGCTGCATCGCCTGCAAGCTGTGCGAGGCGATCTGCCCGGCGCAGGCCATCACCATCGACGCCGAGCCGCGCGAGGACGGTCAGCCGCCGCACCACGCGCTACGACATCGACATGACCAAATGCATCTATTGCGGCTTCTGCCAGGAGGCCTGCCCGGTCGATGCCATCGTCGAGGGCCCGAATTTCGAGTTCGCCACCGAGACCCGCGAAGAGCTGTTCTACAACAAGGAAAAGCTGCTGGAAAACGGCGACCGCTGGGAAGCCGAGATCGCCCGCAACCTGGAACTGGATGCGCCCTACCGATGATCGCGCAGAGAGGCTGCCGGATGACCGATTCCAAGAACCCCTTCGAGGACCTGATGAAGATGGGCCAGGACTGGGCCAAGTCGATGGGCCCTCTGATGGAGCAGTTCAGCCCCGGCGCCATCGAGGCGATGTGGCCGACCATGCCCAAGGATGTGATGGAGGCGTTCAGGGGCAAGGGTCTCAACCCCGATGGCCTGGACGCCAAGACCAAGCTGCTGCTGACCTTGCAGGGGCTGACGATCCTGGGCGCGCAGGCCGAGGCGCAGATCCGCCTGACGGTGCGCCACGCGGTCGAGGCCGGGGCGACAGAGCAGGAAATCACCGAGACCATCACGCTGGCCGGGATGTTCGGCGGCGTGCCGGCGATGACCAAGGCGATGAACCTCGCCCGAGAGGTCATCTCGGGCGAGCAAGGAGGGCAGTGCATGAGCGTCGCCGATTTCACCTTCTACGTCTTCGCCATCACCGTGGTGACGGCGGGCCTGTTGACCGTGGTCAGCCGCAACCCGGTGCATTCGGTGCTGTGGCTGATCCTGGCGTTCCTGTCGTCGGCGGGCCTCTTCGTGCTGCTGGGGGCCGAATTCGTCGCCATGCTGCTGATCATCGTCTATGTCGGCGCGGTGGCGGTGCTGTTCCTGTTCGTGGTGATGATGCTGGACGTCGATTTCGCCGAACTGAAGGGCGAGATGTCGAAATACATGCCGTTGGCGCTGCTGATCGGCGTGGTGCTGCTGATGCAATTGGGGCTGGTGTTCGGCACCTGGGCGTTTTCGGACGAGGCCATGGGCCTGCGCGCCGCGCCTGCGCCGCTGGCGACCGAGATCCACAACACCGCCGCGCTTGGCCAGTTGCTTTACGACGACTACATCCTGCTTTTCCAGCTTGCCGGGCTGATCCTGCTGGTGGCGATGATCGGGGCCATCGTGCTGACGCTGCGCCATCGCACCGATATCAAGCGGCAGGACGTGCTGGCGCAGATGTACCGCGATCCCGCCACCGCGATGGAAGTGCGCGACGTCAAGCCGGGGCAGGGGCTGTGAACGGGTGATCGCCACGGGCACACATATCGCCGTCTCGCTGGCGTTCCTGGCGGGGCCTACGCAGGCTCAGGAACCGGTGCAGTCACCGGAATCAGTGCCGCCCTGCTACCTTCGGCTTCACGAGGGATGGCAGATCCGCGCCGTGGACCAGTACGGCAACGGCTTCGTGGCCTATTTCGCTTCCAATCAGAACGATACCGCGTCGCGGATCTATCTGGAGCATTGCCCGTCGGGCCGGGTCATGCGGGCCGAACATGCCGATGACTACTCGCTGCCCTATGGCCATCCCCGCCATCCGGATTCGGTATACGGCCTCTATGAAGGCCTCATGACATCGCCCCGGCCCGTGACGCAAAGCCAGGTTGCCCAGGCGCTGCGAGAGCGCGGTGCCGAAACGAAAATCTGGAACAGCGGCGTCGAAAGCTGCGTCTGCAACGCTTTTTACCCCGAGGACCGGGGCGGCAAACGCGCCTACGCGGAGGGCGGCGAATGACCGGAACCGACCATTTCCCGAGAGTTCCGGCGCTGGTGCACCCGCCGCGAACCGGCAACGGGGACGCATCTGCGGGACGTGATGTCGGTGCAGGGGCCGTGGCGCCTTGAGAAGCCTGGCCCTCATATCCCTGCTGGTGCTTTGCGCCGGGACGGCGACGGCCCTGTCGCCGCCGCCCGAGTGCTATTACGACCGTGCGGCGGGCCGGCTTGTCACGCCCGAGGCTGCGCGGTCCGACACGCCGGCGGTGTTTTTCCAGGTCACTGGCGAAACCTTTGTAAGTTGGGACGTGATCCGCGAACCCCATGTGCCGGGCGTTCCCGAACGGCTGGTGTTGCAGCATTGCCCGACGGGCCAGGAGCTGCTGGTCGTGCTGCCGGAACTGGGCGGCCGGGCCATCGCGGCCCGCTACGACGAGATGGTGTTCGGCGCCGGCCGCTACACCATGCGCCGCATCGGCGAGGCGCTGGCCGAAATGGGCGCGGGCGTGCGCCGGACCACAGCCGAGTTCGGCACCTGCGCCTGCGATGTGATCGGGGGCACGTCATGAACCAGCTTGCGCCGCTGCTGCCGCTGGTCGGCCTGATCGCGCTCAGCGTGACCGCCATTCGCCGCCGCCGCGAAAAGAAGAAACGTCTGGGGGATCGCCATGACCGGACGTGACGGCTTTTTCGCCTGCGCCGCGATATTGTGCGCCTCGACAGTCGGTGCCATGGCGCTGACGCTGACCCCGCCCGCCTGCGAGGACGCCGGCGGCACCGCGTACTCGGACGCCGAATTCTACCGGGACGGCCTGCGGTCGGCCCGGGTACTGGGCGGCCCGCTGCACCGCGGCGACGGCCCGGTCTATGTCCTGGCCGCCTGCGGAGCAGCCAAGCAGATCGTTGTGCACGTTGCCATCGACCGGCGGATTGACGAACAGCCGCAGGACGCCATGCGCGCGCTGATCGTGATGGAAAAAAGCTTTACCTTCAATGAAGTGGCGGAAGAGATGAACAGGCTCTACGGGTCGGGCAGGATCGCCCGGCTGAGCCGTTCGAACTGCTTTTGCCGAGTTTCGGGACAGAACGGATGATCGGACTTGAACACTATCTCACCGTGGCGGGGGCGCTGTTCGTCATCGGCATCTTCGGGCTATTCCTGAACCGCAAGAACGTCATCATCATCCTGATGTCGATCGAGCTGATGCTGCTGGCGGTGAACATCAACCTCGTCGCCTTCTCCAGCTATCTCGGCGACCTGGTGGGCCAGATCTTCACCCTGTTCGTGCTGACCGTCGCCGCCGCCGAGGCCGCCATCGGGCTGGCCATCCTGGTCTGCTTCTTCCGCAACCGCGGCACCATCGACGTCGAAGACGTCAACGTGATGAAGGGCTAGGGCTATGGAAACCATCATCCTTTTCGCCCCGCTTGTCGGTGCCCTGATCTGCGGCTTCGGCTGGCGGCTGATCGGCGAGTTCGCGGCGCAGACGATCTCGACCGGGCTGCTGTTTCTGGCGATGCTGCTAAGCTGGATCGTGTTCCTCAGCTTCGACGGCGTCACCCAGCAGATCCCGCTGTTCCGCTTTATCGAAAGCGGCTCACTCAGCACCGACTGGGCGATCCGGCTGGACCGCTGACCGCGATCATGCTGATCGTGATCACCACGGTCTCGGCGCTCGTGCACCTCTATTCCTTCGGCTACATGGATCACGACAGCCAGTTCCGCGAGGGCGAAAGCTACAAGCCGCGGTTCTTCGCCTACCTGTCGTTCTTCACCTTCGCGATGCTGGCGCTGGTCACCTCCGACAACCTTGTGCAGATGTTCTTCGGCTGGGAGGGCGTCGGCGTCGCGTCCTACCTGCTGATCGGCTTCTATTACCGCAAACCCAGCGCCAATGCCGCCGCGATCAAGGCTTTCGTGGTCAACCGGATCGGCGATTTCGGCTTTGCCCTGGGCATCTTCGCTCTGTTCTTCCTGACCGACAGCATCGACTTCGACATCGTCTTCGCCGCAGCACCCGAGCTGGCCGAAACGCAGGTGACGCTTCCTCTGGACCGACTGGAACGCCGCCAACCTGGTGGCCTTCCTGCTGTTCGTCGGCGCGATGGGCAAGTCGGCGCAGTTGTTCCTGCACACCTGGCTGCCGGACGCGATGGAGGGCCCGACGCCGGTCTCGGCCCTGATCCATGCCGCGACGATGGTGACGGCGGGCGTGTTCCTGGTCTGCCGGATGTCGCCGATCATGGAATTCGCGCCCGAGGCGAAGACCTTCGTCGTCATCATCGGCGCCTCGACCGCGTTCTTCGCCGCCACCGTGGGCCTGGTGCAGAACGACATCAAGCGCGTGATCGCCTATTCGACCTGCTCGCAGCTCGGCTACATGTTCGTGGCGGCGGGCGTCGGCGTCTATTCGGCGGCGATGTTCCACCTGTTCACCCACGCCTTCTTCAAGGCGATGCTGTTCCTTGGCGCCGGCTCGGTGATCCACGCGATGCACCACGAGCAGGACATGCGGAACTATGGCGGGCTGCGCAAGAAGATCCCCTATACCTTCTGCGGCGATGATGATCGGCACGCTGGCGATCACCGGCGTCGGCATCCCGCTGACCCATATCGGGTTTGCCGGGTTCCTGTCGAAGGACGCGATCATCGAAAGCGCCTGGGGCGCGCATACCGCGGCCGGGACTATGCGCTTCTGGCTGCTGGTGTCGCGGCGATGATGACCAGCTTCTATTCCTGGCGGCTGATCTTCATGACCTTCTACGGCGAGCCGCGCGGCGACAAGCACACCCATGACCACGCCCACGAGATCGCCGATGACGATGCTGGTGCCGCTGGGCGTGCTGGCCGTCGGCGCGATGCTTCGCCGGCATGATCTGGTTCGGCAGTTTCTTCGGCGACCACGACGAGGTCAACGAATTCTACGGCGTGCCGGTGCACCATGCCGCCGAGGCTGACGCGGGTCATGCCGAGGCGGACGCCACCGCCACCGACGGCCACGGCGAAGGCGTCGCCGCGGCGGTCGAACAGGCCGCAGAGGGTGATGCCGCGGGCGCGGTTGCCGCCGTGACCGAACCGGTCGGCGACAGCCACAGCGACGCCGCGGAAACCCATGCCGAACCCGCCGCTGCCGCCGACCACGGGTCTGCCGTTGCCGGATGGACGCCCGGGCAGGGCGCGGTTTTCACCCATCCCGACAATCACGTGATGGACAACGCCCATCACGCGCCCGCCTGGGTCAAGGTCTCGCCGTTCTTCGCCATGCTGATCGGATTCGCGCTGGCCTACCTTTTCTATATCGCCAGGCCGTCGCTGCCGGGCCGGCTGGCCGAGAACCAGCCGATCCTCTACCGCTTCCTGCTGAACAAGTGGTACTTCGACGAGATCTATGACGTCGTCTTCACCCGTCCCGCCAAGTACCTTGGCGGCTTTCTGTGGCGGCGCGGCGACGGCAACGTGATCGACGGCGGCATAAACGGGCTGGCGATGGGCATCGTGCCGTTCTTCACCCGGCTCGCGGGTCGGGCGCAAAGCGGATACCTCTTCCACTACGCCTTTGCCATGGTGCTGGGCATCGTGATCCTGGTGACCTGGATGACGCTGAGCGGGGAGCGAACTGATGGCCAACGTCCTTTCCATCGTCACCTTCCTGCCGCTGGTCGCTGCCGCGATCCTGGCGATTTTCCTGCGCGGCGACGACGAGGCCGCGCGCAAGAACGCCAAGTGGCTGGCGATGATCGCCACGTCGGTGACTTTCCTGATCTCGCTGTTCATCCTGGCCGAGTTCGACCCCGGCAACCCCGGCTTCCAGTTCGTCGAGGAACGCGACTGGCTGATCGGGTTGAAATACCGGGTTGGGGTCGACGGGATCAGCGTGCTTTTCGTCTTGCTGACCACGTTCCTGATGCCGCTGACGATCCTGGCGTGCTGGGACGTGCAGGTGCGGGTCAAGGAATACATGATCGCCTTCCTGGTGCTGGAAACGCTGATGCTGGGCGTCTTCGTGGCGCTGGACCTGATCCTGTTCTACCTGTTCTTCGAGGCGGGCCTGATCCCGATGTTCCTGATCATCGGCATCTGGGGCGGCAAGGCACGGATCTATGCCGCGTTCAAGTTCTTCCTCTACACATTCCTCGGCTCGGTGCTGATGCTGGTGGCGATGATCGGCATGTATGTGCAGGCGGGCACCACCTGCATCGGGGCCTGCGATATCAGCCTGCTGAACCATACGTTCGACAGTACCCCGATGACGGTGATGGGGTTCCAGATCGCGGGCGGGATGCAGACGCTGCTTTGGGTCGCTTTCTTCGCCAGTTTCGCGGTGAAGATGCCGATGTGGCCGGTGCATACCTGGCTGCCCGATGCCCACGTGCAGGCACCCACCGCCGGGTCGGTGGTGCTGGCGGCGATCCTGCTGAAGATGGGCGGCTACGGCTTCCTGCGGTTTCAGTCTGCCGATGTTTCCGGTGGCCAGCGATCTGCTGGCGACCTTCGTTCTGTGGCTCAGCGCCATCGCCATCGTCTACACGTCGCTGGTGGCCTTGGCGCAGACCGATATGAAGAAGCTTATCGCCTACAGTTCCGTGGCGCATATGGGTTACGTCACCGCTGGCATCTTCGCCGCCAATCAGCAGGGCATCGACGGCGCGATCTTCCAGATGCTCAGCCACGGCTTCATCTCGGGCGCGCTCTTCCTCTGCGTCGGGGTGATCTACGACCGGATGCACACCCGCGAGATCGACGCTTATGGCGGCCTGGTGAACCGGATGCCGGCCTATGCGCTGATCTTCATGCTGTTCACCATGGCCAACGTCGGCCTGCCGGGCACGTCTGGCTTTGTCGGCGAATTCCTGACCCTGATGGGCATCTTCCAGGCCAACACCTGGGTTGCCGCCGTGGCCACGTCTGGCGTGATCCTCAGCGCCGCCTATGCCTTGTGGCTTTACCGCCGGGTGGTCATGGGCGACCTGATCAAGGAAAGCCTGAAAAGCATCACCGACATGGTCCCCCGCGAAAAGGCGATCTTCGCGCCGCTCGTCGTCATGACCCTGCTGCTGGGAGTCTATCCCAGCCTGGTCACCGACATCATCGGACCATCGGTCGAAAACCTGATCGCCGAATACCGGACGGACGTGCTGGAAGGCCGTACTGCCGTTGCCGCAGCGACTACCGAAGGGCACTGACATGACTTCCGCCGATTTCTCGATCCTGTTGCCCGAGGTCGTGCTGTCCATCTTCGCGATGGCCGCGCTGCTGTTCGGCGTCTACACCGGCAAGGACCGCACCGCGCCGATGATGCTGTGGGGCACGGCGGTGGTTATGGTGCTGCTGGCCGCCTGGATCGGCCTGACCGGCGAAGGCGCCAACGCGGCCTTCGGCGGCATGTTCGTCGATGACGGTTTCGCGCCGCTTTGCCAAGGTCGTGATCCTGCTTAGCGCCGCCGCCATCCTGGTGATGAGCGAGGAATACATGGTCAAGCGCGACCTGCTGCGGTTCGAATATCCGCTGCTGGTGGCGCTGGCGGTGGTGGGCATGATGGTGATGGTCAGCGCCGGCGACCTGATCGCGCTTTACATGGGGCTGGAGCTGCAGTCGCTGGCGCTCTACGTCGTCGCCGCCCTGCGCCGCGACAGCGTCAAATCGACCGAGGCCGGGCTGAAATACTTCGTGCTCGGCGCGCTCAGCTCGGGCCTGCTGCTCTATGGCGCGTCGCTGGTCTACGGCTATGCCGGGCACCACGATGTTCACCGGTATCATCGCGGTGGCCAGTGGCGATCACCTGTCGCTGGGGCTGCTCTTCGGCCTGGTGTTCATGCTCGCGGGCCTGGCCTTCAAGGTCTCGGCGGTGCCGTTCCACATGTGGACGCCGGATGTCTACGAGGGCTCGCCGACGCCGGTCACCGCATTCTTCGCCACCGCGCCGAAGATGGCCGCGATGGGGCTGTTCGCGCGGCTGGTGCATGATGCGTTCGGCATGATCGCCGCCGATTGGCGCCAGATCATCGCCTTTCTGTCGGTGGCCTCGATGTTCCTCGGCGCGATCGCCGCGATCGGCCAGCGCAACATCAAGCGGCTGATGGCCTATTCCTCGATCGGGCACATGGGCTTCGCGCTGATGGGGCTGGCGGCGGGCACCGCGTTCGGCGTGCAGGCGATGCTGATCTACATGGCGATCTACGTCACCATGAACGTCGGCACCTTCGCCTTCATCCTGTCGATGGAGAAGGACGGCAAGGTCGGTCACCGATATCGCGGCGCTGAACATGTACTCGAAACGCGAGCCGCTGAAGGCGCTGGCGGTGCTGGTCCTGATGTTCAGCCTGGCGGGCGTGCCGCCGCTGGTGGGCTTCTTCGGCAAGTTCTACGTGTTGCAGGCGGCGGTCGACGCGGGCATGGCCTGGCTGGCCGTCGCGGGCGTGGTCGCCTCGGTGATCGGCGCGTTCTATTACCTCCGCATCGTCTACTACATGTACTTCGGCGAGGATGTGGATGCGTTGGACGGCGTCATGGCGCCCTCGCAATGGGCGTTCCTGATGGCGTCGGCGGCGATCATGCTGCTGGGCGTCGTCAACCTTTTCGGCGTCGACGGCTTCGCGGCGGCGGCGGCGAGTGCCCTTGTCAACTGAGCCCAGAGTGGCCGCGCTGGCCTGACGGCGTCGAAAGGCGCATCCTGACCGAGACCGACAGCACCAACGCCGAGGCGCGGCGCGTGGCATCTGGCCTGCCCGGTCCGTGCTGGATCCTGGCGCGGCACCAGACGGCGGCGCGCGGGCGGCGCGGGCGGCCCTGGGCGATGCCGCCGGGCAATTTCGCCGCGACTCTGGTGATGCGCGTTCAAGAGCCGCCCGCCACGGTGGCGCTGCGGTCGTTCGTGGCGGCGCTGGCGCTTTACGACGCCTTCGCGGCGGTCACCGGGCAGCCCACGCCCTTTGCATTGAAATGGCCCAACGACGTGCTGCTGAACGGCGGCAAGGTGGCAGGCATCCTTCTGGAAAGCTTCAGCGTCGCAGACACGTCGCACCTGGCCATCGGCTTCGGTGTCAACCTTGCTGCGGTGCCGGGTGCGGGCGAGGTCGAGCGGGACGCCACCGCGCCGGTCTCGCTGGCGGGCGAAACCGGCGCGCTTGTCGATCCGTCGGACTTTCTCGCCGCACTTGCCCCGGCCTATGCCACTTGGGAGACCCGGTTCACCACCTACGGCTTTGCGCCGATGCGCGAGGCCTGGCTGGCCCGCGCCACGCGTCTGGGCCAGCAGATCACCGCCCGCACCGGCACCGCCAGCACCACCGGCATTTTCGATACCGTGGATGCCAGCGGTGCGCTGGTGCTGGCGACGACCCAGGGCCGCCGCGCGATTCCGGCGGCGGATGTCTTTTTCTAAGGGAGAGCCCCATGCTTCTCTGCATCGACTGCGGCAATACCAACACGGTCTTTTCGGTCTGGGACGGCAGCAAATTCCTCGCCACGTTCCGCACCACCACCGAGCATCAGCGCACCGCGGACCAGTATTTCGTCTGGTTCTCGACCCTGATGAAGCACCACGAAGTGCCGATCGACATCACCGAGGTGATCATCTCGTCCACCGTGCCGCGCGTGGTGTTCAACCTGCGGCTTCTCTGCGACCACTATTTCGGCACGCGACCGCTGGTCGTGGGTAAGCCCGACTGTGCCCTGCCGGTCGCTCCGCGCGTCGATCAGGGCACGATCGTCGGCCCCGACCGGCTGGTGAACACGGCCGGCGCTTTCGACCGGCACGGCGGCGACCTGATCGTCGTCGATTTCGGCACCGCCACCACCTTCGACGTGGTGGCCCATGACGGCGCCTATGTCGGCGGCGTGATCGCACCGGGCGTGAACCTTAGCCTCGAGGCGCTGCACATGGCCGCCGCCGCGCTGCCGCATGTCGACGTGACCAAGCCGCAGAAGGTTATCGGCACCAATACCGTGGCCTGCATGCAGTCGGGTGTGTTCTGGGGCTATGTCGGCCTGGTTCAGGGCGATCACCGAGCGGATAAAGGGCGAATACGACAAGCCGATGCGGGTCATCGGCAACCGGCGGGCTTGCGCCCTTGTTCGCGCAGGGCGATGTGCTATTTGACCTCATCGAGGACGACCTGACGATGCACGGCCTGACCGTCATCCACAGATACAACAAGGACAATCCCCAGACATGAGCAGCGAACGACTGATCTACCTTCCCCTCGGCGGCGCCGGGGAGATCGGGATGAATGCTATGTCTACGGCTACGGCCCCGCGGGCAAGGAACGCTGATCGTGGTCGACCTCGGCGTGACCTTCCCGGACATGGACACGACGCCCGGCGTCGACCTGATCTTGCCCGATATCGCCTGGCTGGCCGAGCGTGCCGACCGGCTGGAGGCGATCTTCATCACCCATGCGCACGAGGATCACGTCGGCGCGCTGGCGCATCTGCTGCCGCGTCTCGAGCGCGCCGGTCTATGCGCGCGCCTTCACCGCCCACATCGCGCGGCTGAAGATGGAGGAGCACGGCCATGATCGCCGACGCTGGTGCACGACCGCGTCGCGCCTGGCCCGAGAAGGTCGACGGCCGGGCCGTTCACGGTCGGCTTCCTGCCGATCTCGCATTCGATCCCGGAAAGCTCGGCGCTGGTGATCGACACGCCCGCAGGGCCGGATCATCCATACCGGCGACTTCAAGCTCGACCTGACCCCGGTGGTCGGCGAGGCGTTCGACCCCGACGCTCTGGGCCGAGGTCGCGAAGGACCGGCGTCCGGGCGCTGATCTGCGATTCGACCAACGTCTTCTCGCCACATCCGGGCCGGTCCGAGGCGATCGCTGGGCCCGAGCATCGAAGAACTGATCCGCGACGCGGCAAGGGCATGGTCGTCGCCACCACCTTCGCCTCGAACGTCGCGCGGCTGAAGACGCTGGCGGAGGCGGCCAGCGGGCGGGCCGGTCGGTCGTGCTGCTGGGCCGCGCGATGCGGCGCATGGTCGAGGCGGCGGTCGAGACCGGCGTGCTGAGCGATTTTCCGACATGTGGTCAGCCCCGAGGACGCGCGCGGCGATCCCGCGCGAGAACCTGATGCTGCTGGTCACCGGCAGCCAGGGCGAGCGCCGCGCCGCCAGCGCGCAGCTGGCCGCGGCAAGTACCTCGGGCTTGAGATGAAAGAGGGCGACCTGTTCCTGTTCTCGTCCAAGACGATTCCCGGCAACGAACGCTCGGTCATCCGGATCATGAACCATTTCAGCGAGATGGGCGTCGACGTGGTCGACGACGGCAGACGGACGCTACCACGTCTCGGGCCATGCCAACCGGCCCGACCTGGAGACGATGCACGACATGGTGCGCCCGCAGATGGTGATCCCGATGCACGGCGAACACCGTCACCTGCGCGAGCATGTCAAGCTGGCCGGCGAGCCAGGGGCATCGCGGCGGTGATGGCCGCCAACGGCATGATGATCGACCTGAGCGGCAACGCGCCCAAGGTCGCCGAATATGTCGAGACCGGGCGGATCTATCTGGACGGATCGGTGCAGATCGGCGCGCTGGACGGGGTCGTGCGCGACCGGATCCGGATGGCGCTGAACGGCCATGTGATCGTCGACCGTGATCATCGACGAAGACGGCGACGAGCCGCTGGGCGAGCCCTGGTGCGAGATCATGGGCCTGCCCGAGACCGGGCGCAGCCAACGCGCCGCTGGTCGATGTGCTGGAGGCGGATCTGGGCCAGTTCCTGGGCCGCGCCGACGGCAAGACGCTGGCCGACGATGACAAGCTGGAAGAGGCGCGTGCGCCGCATCGTGCGCAAGACGGCGCAGGACGAGATCGGCAAGAAACCCGAAGTGACGGTGGTGGTCAGCCGGCTGTCCTAGGCTAGGTACTCAAAGGAATCGCGGCCGCTCGGGCCGTTCCCAGCAAGGAGATTGCACGATGATCAACAAGAAAGGCTCCGCCCGTTGGACTGGCGGTCTGAAGGATGGCAAGGGGCAGGTTTCGACCGAGACCCGTGTGCTCGACAATCAGCCCTACGGCTTCAACACCCGTTTCGAAGGCGCCAAGGGCACAAACCCCGAGGAACTTCTGGCGGCCGCCCATTCCGCCTGTTTCTCGATGGCGCTGTCGAACATCCTGGCCGACTACGACCTGAAGGCCGACAGCATCGAGACCACGGCGACCGTGACGCTGGATCCCGGCACCCTGACGATTACGAAGGTGCATCTTGACCTGAAGGCCGACATTCCGGGTGCTTCCGACGACAGCTTTCAGGAGGCCGCGAACAAGGCCAAGGAAGGCTGCCCGGTGTCTAAGCTGTTCGACACAGAGATCACGCTGGACGCCAAACTGGCCTGAGCCTTCCTGAATTTGCGACCCCAAAAGGCCCCGGCACCGCGTCCGGGGCCTTTGTCATGGCGCGGTGGCGGATAAGCGACACTTTTCAAGTCGATTTCCGGCCAGACGGAGCCGTCATGCCCCGCTTTGTTGGGATCAGTCGCGAGGGACCGAGACCATGACAATGACCGCCCGCGACCTTATCGACCTAGACCGCTATCCGATCGCCACGCCGGGCGCGCGCCGCAATGCCCTGCTGGCACAGGTCCGCGCCGACCTGGCGCGCGACGGTTGCGCGGTGATCCGGGATTTCCTGACGCCGCAAGGTGTCGCGGCCGCGCTGGCCGAGGCGGAAAGCGTCGCGGATCAGGCGCATCGGTCTTTCGGGCGCACCAACGCCTATTTCACCCAGGACGACCCCGACCTGCCGCCAGAGCATCCCAAGCGCCGGTTCTACGACCGCTCGAACGCGTTCATCCCGGCCGACAATTTCGCACCTGCGGCACCCCTGCGCACGATCTACGACGCGCCGGGGTTCGACGCGTTCATCCGCGACTGCCTGCGAAGCTCCGCGGTTCTATCGCTATGCCGATCCCGCTGGCCGATGTGATCGTCAACATGGCCGAGGCGGGCAACGGCTTTCCCTGGCATTTCGACACCAACAACTACACGGTGACGCTGGCGATCCAGAATGCCGACGAGGGCGGGGCGTTCGAATATGCGCCGGGCATCCGCGCGGCAGCGACGAGAATTTCGACGAGGTCGCGCGGTGCTGGACGGCACGTCGGCCCAGGTCAAACGCTGAACCTGCATCCCGGCGACCTGCAGACTCTTCCTGGGCCGGTATTCGCTGCACCGGGTGGCGCCGCTGTCGGGTGCGCGCCGGCGTTATGTGGCGATCTTCTCCTATGTCGAGGAGCCGGACATGGTCGGCTGCGCCGGAACGCACACGCCAGCTTTATGGCCGGGTGCTGCCGATCCATCTGGAGCGCGCCGGGCAGCGCGCCGACAGCTACCTGGACTGATGCGCGGGTCTACTTTCCGTCGGGGCGCTTTACGCCCATGCCGTGGGTCATGACGGTCTGCCGCCGGCCCTGCGGGCGCTTCTCGATCACGATGACGCTGTCGTAAAAGCAGATGGATTGCGTGGTTCGGGTGAAGTCGTTGACCGGCAGTTCGGCGCAGAAATGCGCGTTCAACTCGTCGATCTTCGTCTTGAAGGCCTCGACCGCCGTGCCCTCGCGCCGCAACCCGCCGTCGAAGTTTTCCAGGTAAGAACTGTGCGTATCCTCGATCAGGTAGACGCCGGTGGCACAGAGTTCTGGGTAGAGGACTTCGAACGACGTCAGGATGTGGCGGTTCTGATGGCTGCCGTCGTCCAGGATGATGTCGAACGGGCCGAACTTGCGCACCAGC
This sequence comes from uncultured Alphaproteobacteria bacterium, assembly GCA_963768205.1. Classification (GTDB taxonomy): domain Bacteria; phylum Pseudomonadota; class Alphaproteobacteria; order Rhodobacterales; family Rhodobacteraceae; genus JAHELH01. The sequence continues at coordinate 196,274 of CAVYHB010000008.1, forward strand.
TTGCGCAGGAAAGCCTCGTCATCCTGGCTGCCGATGGCGATGTTGATATTGCCGCCCTCGTAGGCTTTGCAGGCCCGGTTGATGTCGATACCGACAAGCGTGCTTTCAGGATGGAAATAGTCCTGCCACATCTTCAACGAGCCGCCCCCGAAAACGCCGATCTCGAGCATCCGGATCGGGCGGTCGCGGAACCGGGCGAAGTGGTGCTCGTAGATGTCGAAATAGTGGAACCACTTGTGCAGGACCTCCTGGCCGTTCGACAGGAAGAACCGGTGCAGATCGCCGCTGGAGGTCATGCTTTTCTCGCTCGTCGTGGCTGGGGCCTTGCGGGCCGGTTGGCCCGTCAGTCGGTGCGACGGTCGTCGAAGCTTATGGTGAGGAAGCCGGGCATGTGATCGCCCATGCCGACGACCTCTTCCTCGCGTCCGCCGCGCCCGCGACCCCGGGAGCGAGGCGCCCTTTCCGGCTTGTCGGTTTTTTCGGGCTTGTCTGGCTTGGCCTCGGACGGCTCGGCGGCCTTCGCGGGGGCGGCGGCCTCGGCTTGCCGATTTTCCGGTTTCTCGCCGCGCGGTTTGCGGCTGCGGCTGCGAGACGGCCTGGCCGGCTTCTCGTCGGCCTCGGCGTCTGGGGCGGCGACATGGCCTTCCAGCGGGCTTTCCGCCCGCGGGATTTCCTTGCCGATCAGGCGCTCGATATCGGCGAGGTTCTTTTCGTCGCGGGCACGCAGATCATGATCGCCTTGCCGTCGCGGCCCGGCGCGACCGGTGCGGCCGATGCGGTGCACGTAATCCTCGGCATGGCTGGGCACGTCGAAGTTGAACACGTGGCTGACGGCGGGCACATCCAGCCCGCGCGCGGCCACGTCGGAGGCCACCAGGAACCGCAGCGTTGCCTTCGCGGAAGCCGTCCAGCGTGCGGGTGCGCTGCGACTGGTCCAGATCGCCGTGGATCGGCGCGGCGTCATAGCCGTGCTTCTGCAAGCGACTTGGCAACGATATCGACATCGGTCTTGCGGTTGCAGAAGATGATGGCGTTGGTGCAGTTCGTCGCCCTCGGCGTCGATGATCGCGCGCAGCAGCGCGCGCTTTTCGCGTCGGCCTCGCGGTCGCGGCGCGAGCCTTTGAACATCACCACGCGCCTGTGCGATCGTTTCGGACGCCGTCGCCTGGCGCGCGACCTCGATCTTGGCGGGGTTGCGACAGGAAGGTATTGGTGATCCGCTCGATCTCGGGCGCCATGGTGGCCGAGAAGAACAGCGTCTGGCGGGTGAACGGCGTCAGCCCGAAGATGCGTTCGATATCGGGGATGAACCCCATGTCGAGCATCCGGTCGGCCTCGTCCACCACCATGATCTTGACGTCGGACAGGATCAGCTTGCCGCGCTCGAAATGATCGAGCAGGCGGCCCGGCGTGGCGATCAGCACGTCGACGCCCTTGTCGATCAGCGTGTCCTGTTCCTTGAACGAGACGCCGCCGATCAGCAGCGCCTTGGTCAGTTTCACATGCTTGGAATAGGTGTCGAAGTTTTCGGCCACCTGGGCGGCCAGTTCGCGCGTCGGGCACAGCACCAGGCTGCGCGGCATCCGCGCGCGGGCGCGGCCACGTGCCAGCAGGGTGATCATCGGCAGCACGAAGCCGGCGGTCTTGCCGGTGCCGGTCTGGGCGATGCCCAGGACGTCGCGGCCTTCAAGGGCAGGGGGGATGGCCCCGACCTGGATCGGGGTGGGGGTTTCGTAGCCGGCGTCGGTTACGGCGCGAAGTACTTTGGGGGCGAGCCCCAAGTCGGAGAATGTGGTCATGTGTGCCTTTCGGATCGGCGGCTGAGTAATGGCCGCTGTTTCCTGTGCGGCCTGACAGGCCATATTGCCCGTCTTTCGTCAGGTGCCGCAGATAGGGCAATGAACCCCGAGGGTCAAGTTTTCCGGCTCCGCGATGCTGCGATGCGGCAGAATCCCGCGAATTGCGCGCCCCTGCACCATGTCAGACCGGTGCCCGGGCCACAAAGCCGCCGGTTTTGCACGATTTGGTCACATCCCGAACACACCGGGCGCGTTTGTGTTGCTGTACATATAAGGAGGAATGCCCATGGACTTTGTTCCATACCTTATCCCCGGAGCGGCCACGATGGCCGTGCTTGGGATGGTCTATCTGCTCTTTGTCTTCTGGGTCCGCCGTCCGGGCCGCCAGGAAGAAGTCTCGGCCCGCGAGGCCGAGAACCAGCCCAGCTCCTGACCTGCCGACATTGACTGGCACCCGCTGCATGGACACCCATGCGGCGGGTCGCGTCAGGCCACCCGGTTGACTGCTTCGGCGTCAGATGTGGGCGATTGCAGTTCGATCACCGTTTCGGCCAGGCGCGACGCTGTCGCCGCCACCGGTTGCCGTGCGTCCAGCTCGATCACCCGCACGCCGCGTTTGCGCAGCAGATCGCACCCCAGCGTTACCAGACCGCCGAAATAGCGCAGGTTGTCGAGCATCTCGTGTTCGGAGCCGCCAAGCCACGCCGCCGGCACGCGCTTTTTCAACTTGCGCCCCTGGGCGCGGTCCACCGCCAGTTCCACCGACGCCGCGACGTGGATCACGCAATGGCTGCGGGGGATCATCCCGAGATAGTCGCGAAACCCGGCCTCGTCGCGGGTCAGCAGGAACGTCGCCGCGCCGCGGTGCAGGAACCCTTCGTCCATGAAGACCGGATGATCCGGCAGGCCGCACCAACCGGCGAAATGCAGGTGCGACAGCATTTCCATGTTCCATAGGCCGGTCGAAAGGTCGCCTCGGGCGTTGGCAATCAGCAGGTCGAAGATCCGCGGGTAGTCCTGACCAAAGGCCATGGCGCCGTAAAGGCTGGCGCGTTCGACCCGGCGGCGCAGGAATCCGATCTTACGGTGATCGGTCTCGACGGCATGTTTCGCCAGCATCCGCATTGTGGTGGTTTGCAGGCCCGCCTGGTGCAGACGGTCCGCCGCGGCAGTGAAGATCGTCGACTTGCCGCTTCCGGGCAGGCCGACGAACTCGAAGATCATGCCTTGGCTTTCCGGCACAGGACGTGATGGATTTCGCCTTCGGGGCCGTCATCCGACTTGACCAGACGGCGCTCGGCCGGGATCAGCCCGTTTGCGGTCAGCAGGTCGTCGACCGCCTCCATTGACATCTTCGAGCTCATGATCTCGTCGTCGGCGGGGGTTTCGTGGCCCTGAATGGTATTGCCCAGCTGAATGATTGCGTATTTCGACGTCACCCGCGCAAACTCGGCCAGTACGCGGCGGGCATGGCTGAACACGATGATGTCGCGCAGGAACCGGGTGCTGACCAGCAGGTCGAAGGCGCCATCCTCGAACGGCAGCTCGGCAGCGTCGCCGACGGCCGTGGTGCAGGCGTTGAACAGCTCGCCCAGGGGCGCGCGCGCCGCGTCGATCATGTGGTCCGAGGCGTCCAGCCCGTAGATGTCGTAGCCCAGCTCGGCGTAGTAGGGCACGAAGCGTCCGGTGCCGAACGGCACGTCGACCACCTTCAGTCCGCGCGGCAGGCTTTCCAGCAGCGACTTCATCTCGCGCTGTTCGACGTGCCACCATTCCTGGCGGCTGCGCCGCTTGTCATAGTTTTGCGCGCGCCTGTCGTAATAGGTGTCGCCCTTGGGTTTGGTCCCGGTTCTTGCCACGGTCTGCCTCGTTCTCATTGTTTTCTTATTGAAAACAACCTGCGGCAAGGGGCCGGTTCTGTCCAGAAAAGAGGCAGCGTGTCCGCAACTAGGGCGCGGCTTGTGGCAAGGGAATCACGGGGCGGCGACTAGACCATCATTTCCTTGGTCGCCGTCAGCTTCACCTCGGGGTAGTCACGCTCGACCCGGTCGATGTCCCATTGCAGCCGGGTCAGATAGACGAGGTCGCCGTCATTGTCGTGGCCGATATGCTGCTTGTTGGCGTTGACCGAACTTTTCGACCGCGTCCCGGGGGCCGCTGACCCAGCGGGCGGAGGTGAACTGCGACGCCTCGAAGCGCACCGGGAAGCCCGTATTCCAGCTCGATCCGGCTGGCCAGAACCTCGAACTGCAACGCGCCCACGACGCCGACGACGAAGCCCGAGCCGATCATCGGCTTGAACACCTTGGCCGCGCCTTCCTCGGCGAACTGCATCAGCGCCTTGTCCAGATGCTTGGCCTTCAGCGGGTCCATCGCGCGCACCGATCTGCAGAAGCTCCGGCGCGAAGGACGGGAATGCCGGTCACGCGGATCGCCTCGCCTTCGGTCAGGGTGTCGCCGATGCGCAATTGCCCGTGGTTCGGGATGCCGATGATGTCGCCGGCCCAGGCCTCTTCCGCCAGTTCGCGGTCGGAGGCGAGGAACAGCACCGGGTTGGTGATCGCCATCGGTTTCTTCGTGCGCACATGGGTCAGCTTCATGCCGCGCTGGAAATGCCCCGAGGCCAGCCGCACGAAGGCCACCCGGTCGCGGTGCTTGGGGTCCATGTTGGCCTGCACCTTGAAGACAAAGCCGGTGACGGTGGTCTCCTCGGGCGCTGATCTGGCGCGGCGTGGCCGTTCTGCGGCTGCGGCACCGGGCCGTAGGTGCCGATGCCGTCCATCAGTTCCTTGACGCCGAAGGAGTTGATCGCCGACGCCGAACCAGATCGGCGTCAGCGAGCCTTCGAGGAAGGCGCCTGCGCGTCGAACGGCGGCAGCAGTTCGCGCGCCATCTCCAGCTCTTCGCGCAGCTTCTCCAGCAGCGTCGGCGGGCACGTGTTGCGGCCAGTTTCGGATCGTCCAGCCCCTCGATGGAAATGCTTTCCGCGACCTTGTTGCGGTCGGCGCGGTCCATCAGTTCCAGCCGGTCGCGCAGCACGTCATAGCAGCCGATGAAATCGCGGCCGACGCCGATGGGCCAGGACGCCGGCGTCACGTCGATCGCCAGGTTTTCCTGGATCTCGTCAATGATCTCGAAGGTGTCGCGGCTTTCGCGGTCCATCTTGTTACAGAAGGTCAGGATCGGCAGGTCGCGCATCCGGCAGACCTCGAACAGCTTCTGCGTCTGGCTTTCCACGCCCTTGGCCCCGTCGATCACCATCACGGCGGCATCGACCGCGGTCAGCGTGCGGTAGGTGTCTTCGGAGAAATCGCTGTGGCCGGGGGTGTCGACCAGGTTGAAGCGGTACTTGCCGAAGTCGAACGACATCGCAGAGGCCGAGACGGAGATGCCGCGATCCTTCTCCATCTGCATGAAGTCCGACCGGGTGCGCCGCGCCTCGCCCTTGGCGCGCACCTGGCCCGCCATCTGGATCGCGCCACCATACAGCAGGAATTTTTCGGTCAGCGTGGTCTTGCCCGCATCGGGGTGCGAGATGATCGCAAAGGTCCGCCGCCGGGCAATCTCGGCGGGCAGGTCGGGGGCATTGGGGGCGCGGTCCAGCATGAGCGGCATATAGGCGAGGGGTGGGAGAAGGGCAATCACCGACCCGAAGGTCCGCGCGGTCCGGTAGGCTGGCCTGATGTCTGCGCTTGGGACATACATTCACAGCGCGCGTCCGGTATCTTGGCGGCGCCAACAGCTGAGAATTTTCAGCAATGGAGCGGTCGATGGCACCGAGCGGCTGCTCAGCGAAATGCCCCGCGTTCAAGGGGTCACATCGTGCCGTCTTGCTGCGTTTCGTGATCAGGATGGCCTGCCGGTATTGCCGGTATCGCTAGAGCGCCGAGGCGCGTTCGCAGCACGTCCGCCGCGATCGCGCTGTCCAGCATGCCTTCGCCGATCTCGAACGGATGGCGAAGGGTCCGCATCGGCTGGGCGATGCCCATGCGGTCCGCACCTCGCGCGGCAGGGCCGGGCTGGTCGCGACATCCAGCGTCAGGCTTTCGGTGGCGATGCCCTCGGCAAAGATGAACTCGTGGTTGTCGAAGAGGATCTGGTAGTAGTCGACGAAGCCGCCGTCGCCGCGGGTCACGGTATCGCCGTTGACCAGCAGTTCCGCCTTGACCATCACCTCGGCCTGGCCGGCTTTGCAGCCGGTCCTGCACGCTGGTAGACGAAAATCCGCTGGTTCGGGCTGAGGCGCAGGTCGTTGGCGTTGTTCATCGCGCCCTTGGCGATCCTGATCGGGGCGAAGGCGCCGCTGGCGCGCACGGTCTGGCTGGCCGATCCAGCGCACCTGCTGAACGCCGCTGTCGCGGGTCAGGACACGGTCGCCGACGCGCGATATCCTCGATCGGGCGCTGTTCGCCGTTGGCCATGGTGATGCGGGTGCCGCGGGTGAACGAGACGCAGGCCAGATCGGCGAATTTCATCACGCGGGGTGTCGGCATCGACCGCGACCAGCGCATAGTCGGTCTTGGGGAGCAGGTCGGCCAGCGGCAACAGGTAGGTGGCGCCGATAAGCGTCGGTGCCGCGCTCCAGTTCGACCAGCACCAGCGCCTCGACGATGGTGCCGTCGGGGGCCATGAAGGTGGCGCAGCAGTCGAGATGCACCAGACCGCCGACCGTGCCCAGCTGCGACCCTTCGGCCACGACCAGATGCGCCAGCCCGCCGGTCGCCGACAGCGCCAGCCGCCAGCGTGCGCGCCTCGGGTGACAGCTGGTAGATGTCGTCGAGCATCATCTCGGAAGTGTCGGAGACCGGATCGCCCAGATTGGCGCCGTTGGTGACGATGAAATGCTCGGCCCGGATAGACCCGAAGCCCCTGCGCCTTGGCGCGTCTCTGAACCGTTTGAAACGTCATGATCGGCAGCCCACCATTTACACTCGGTGGCTGCGCCTTACGATGGTCCTCCCCCAAGGACCCGCGTGACACCCCCACCGTCATAATGATCAGACCTTGGACCGCACGGGCAGGCCGGTCAACGAAATTGGCAACATCACCCGACAACCACGGGGCTTTGTTTCCGATTTCCGGACAGTCGTGAAAGTTGTGGCAGGATTGGGGCAGAAGTAAGACAGGGTCGCGGCGCGGTTCCGAATTCGCGGCCTTCCGGTTTGCCCGGGCAGATGCTAGGCGGGAGCGAACGGATAATCGGCAGGGAGGGCACTGACATGGATCTGGGGATACGGGCAAGCGCGCGCTGGTCTGCGCGTCGTCCAAGGGACTGGGGCTGGGCTGCGCCGCGCGCGCTGGCCGGGGCGGGGGTCGATCTGGTGATGAACGCGCGCGGCGCAGGAGGCGCTGGAGGCCGCGGCCGAGGCGATCCGCGACGAATTCGGCGTCGAGCGTCACGCCGGTGGCCGCTGATATCACGTCGGAAGCGGGCCGCGCCAAGGTGCTGGCGGCCGCGGGCGACGTCGACATCCTGGTCACCAATGCGGGCGGTCCGCCGCCGGGCCTGTGGACCGACTGGGAGCGCGAGGATTTCATCAAGGCGCTCGACGCCAACATGCTGACGCCGATCGCGCTGATGAAGGCGCTGCTGCCGGGCGATGATGGACCAGGGCTGGGGCCGGGTGGTCAACATCACCTCGCAATCGGTGAAGGCGCCGATCCCGGTGCTGGGCCTGTCGAACGCGGCGCGCACCGGGCTGACCGGCTATGTCGCGGGCACCGCGCGGCAGGTCGCCCCATCGGGCGTGACGATCAACAACCTGCTGCCCGGCATCCATGCCACCGACCGCGCCGACTGCGCTGGACGGCGGCGTCGCCGAAGGCCCAGGGCATCAGCCTGGACGAGGCCCGCGCCAACCGCGTCGCGACGATCCCGGCGCGGCGCTATGGCACGGCCGAGGAATTCGGCGCGGCCTGCGCCTTCCTGTGCTCGAACCTGCGCGGGCTTCATCGTCGGGCAGAACATCCTGCTGGACGGCGGCGCGATGAACTCGACGCTTTAGGCGACTTGAGCGCCGGATGGGACCGGAGGCAGGGTCCTTCAATCATGCTTGCCGAAAATACCTCCGCCGGAGGCATCCATGCGGTGCCCCAGCCGCCTTGCGCGGGGCCGGCCCGGTTGCTATCTGCCGCCAAGTCCGATGAAAACCATCGGAATTAGCGCGAAGGCCCGCCCGTGACCAGCCACCACGCCCCGGCTGGAAATCGAGCATCTGACGCGCCGCTTCGGCGGGCGCGCGGTGGTCGATGACGTGTCGCTGCAGGTGATGCCGGGGCAGGTGACCTGCCTGCTGGGACCGTCGGGCTGCGGCAAGTCGACGACGCTGCGCTGCATCGCCGGGCGTCGAGATGCAGGACGAGGGCGCGATCTTCGTCGACGGCAAGCTGGTCTGCGACACGGTGTTCCGGGTGCCGCCCGAGAGGCGCTCCATCGGGCTGATGTTCCAGGATTTCGCGCTGTTCCCGCATCTGACGGTGGCCGAAAACGTGGCCTTCGGCCTGACCGGGCCGAAGCGCGGCAGCGGCAGGCGCGGGCCGAGGAACTGCTGGACCGGGTGCACCTGGCGCGCTTCCTCGACGAGTTTCCGCATGAGCTGTCGGGCGGCGAGCAGCAGCGCGTGGCGCTGGCCCGCGCGATCGCGCCGCGCCCGCGCGTCATGCTGATGGACGAGCCGTTCTCCGGCCTCGACAACCGGCTGCGCGACGGCATCCGCGACGAGACGCTGGAGATCCTGAAGGAAGAGGGCACCGCCGTCCTGCTGGTCACGCACGAGCCGGACGAGGCGATGCGCATGGCCGACGAGATCGCGCTGATGCGCGACGGGCGGATCGTGCAGCAGGGCGCGCCCTACAACGTCTACAACGCGCCGGTCGACAAGGCGGCGGCGGCGTTCTTCAGCGATATCAACGTGATCCGCGGCAGGGTGCAGGGCGCGCTGACCGACACGCCGTTCGGCCAGTTCCTGGCGCCGGGCTATCCCGACGGCACCCAGGTCGATATCGTGATCCGGCCGCAGCACCTGAAGATCGACTTCGACCGCGGCGGCAAGGGCCCGAACCCGACGCCGCAGGACGGCATGCCGGCGCGCGGCGTGGTGCAGCGGGCGCGGTTCATGGGTCACGAAAGCCTGGTCGAGTTCCGCATGGACCACGACCTGTCGATCCTGAAGGCGACGGTGCCGTCGGTGTTCCTGCCCGAAGCCCGGCATGCCGCTGTGGCTGACGATCCGCCGCGACCGCTGTTTCGTGTTTCCCACCCGCGACGCTGCCTGAGACCCGGCCCCATTGCCTGGGCAATGCGCCGCGGTCATAATCGCGTCATGCGTGAAGCCCAGGCGTCCTCCGATCCGCGGATCGACATCCAGCCCGCGACCCTGTTGATCCTGCTGATCCCGGTCGCGGTCTACCTGCTGCTGGAATACTTGCTGAAGACCTTCGGCGACGCCACGCTGAACCTGCCGACGGAGGGCTTCGCCGAGCCCGCGCAGATGATCGAGCTGATCGGGCGCTACAAGTTCATGGCCGCCTTCGCGTTCTTCGGGGCAGTGTCGATCTCGGTCCTGCTGATCTTTGCGCTGGATCTGGCGGCCAACTATACCCGCCGCGCGGCGGTCTACGCGATGACGGGCATCCTGCTGGGCGCTTCGGTCGGCGTGGTGCTGTCGGTGCTGGAGCCCGAAAGCCTGGGCGGGTTCGAGACCTACTATTTGCTGGGCCGCGAGTTCTTCGAGGCCTCGCTGAGCCTCGGGCAGACCGCCTGGTGCGCCGATGGTGCGCCCTGCCTTGACCGCAGCGCGCTGGCGATGTTCCGGGTGCTGACCGATCCGATCAACACGCTGACCAGTTTCGGCGCGGCGGCGGCGCTGACCGGCATGATCCTGTCGCTGGGCTGGACGCGGCGCGGGACGGAGGATGTGCGCAGCCGCGCCGCCCGGTTAACGACGGCTTCCACCGTGGCGCAGCGCTATCTCTACTGCGCCGGACTATTGCTGACGGCGGGGATCACGTTCCTTCTGGCCTGGATGCACTGGCCGACCCGGCTGATCGCCGACGAAACCCTGCGGGCGGCTTACGGCGACATGGTCAGCGCCGTGTCGCTTTACATCGGCGTCGGCTACAGCGTGATGATCCTGTCGTGCTACCTGCCGGTGATGCTGATCCATGCCACGCGCCTGGACCGGCTGCGCGAGGACCTCGCGCACTCAACTTCCGAGGCGACGGAAGAGCCGCCCGAGTTGCCCGAGATTAGCTCGATCAAGTCGCTGAACGCCATCGTGGCGATCCTGTCGCCGGTTCTGGCCAGCGCCATCGGTGGCTTCGGCCAGGGTATCCTGTTCCAGTGAGGCCGCGATTCGCCGGACTCAAAGGCCCGTAGCGCGCAACTTCGGTCAAATTTGCGTCCAATTCGGCTTTTGCCGCTTTCACACTCCGCGGCGAATCCCTAGATACAGGGGCAGGAAATGACGAAGGGCCGCGCGCGGGCGGTTCCACAAGGGAGAGCAACCCAATGCTGAACAATATCGGCCTTCCGGGCCTTCTGCTGATCGCCGTCGTGGTGCTGGTCCTGTTCGGGCGCGGCAAGATTTCGTCGCTGATGGGCGAGGTCGGCAAGGGCATCACCGCCTTCAAGCGCGGCGTCGACGACAGCAAGCGCGAGATCGAGGACGCCTCGGACCAGGTCAGCAACGTCACCCCGCCGGAACATGGCGACGTGACGCTCCGGGCCATTCGGACGGCGTCAAGAAAGACGCCACGCTGGATGCCGAGAAGATCAAGTCGAAAAGCCGCGGCTAAGGGCGAAGGCAGGCCCTCATGTTGGACATCGGCTGGACCGAACTGCTGTTGATCGGCATCGTGGCGCTGATCGTGGTGGGTCCCAAGGACCTGCCCGGCATGTTCCGTACGCTTGGACGTTTCACCGGCAAGATGAAGGGCATGGCGCGCGAATTCCAGCGCGCGATGAACGACGCCGCCGACGAGGCGGGCGTCAAGGATGTGGCGAGCGACCTGAAAAAGGCCACCTCGGCGCGCAGCATGGGGCTGGATAAGCTGGGCGACGCGGCTAGCAAGTTCGAAAAGTGGGAGCCGGGCAAATCCACGGCCCCGAAAGGCCCCGAGACTCAGAAGCTGAGCGAGGAACGCGCGGCGACGGCCAGGAAGATCCAGGACTACTCAGCCGCCAAGGCGACCGAGAAACGCGCCGCCGAGGCCGCGCCCGCAAAGGTCGCGGACAAGCCACCCGCCAAGCCGAAGGCCGCGCCGAAGCCCAGGGCCGCGGCAGAAACCGAAAGCCGCCGCGAAGCCGAAGACCGCGGCCAAGCCGAACGCCAAGCCGGCCGTCAAGCCGGCGCCCAAGCCAAGGCCAAGCCCGCCAAGGCAGGGGACGGCAGCGCATGAGCGTCGAGAGCGACGAGATCGAGGACAGTTCCGCGCCGCTGATCGAGCACCTGGCCGAGCTGCGCACCCGGCTGATCCATTCGGTCATCGCCTTCATCATCGGCATGGTGATCTGTTTCACGGTCTGGAACCCGATCTTCAACTTCCTGACCCAGCCGCTGTGCGACGCGCGCGGCGCGATGGGCGACGATTGCGGGCTGATCCTGATCAAGCTGCAGGAAGGCTTCTTCGTCGCGATCTCGATCTCGCTGCTGGGCGGGCTGGTGCTGTCGTTTCCCTATATCAGCTACCAGATGTGGCGGTTCGTGGCGCCGGGGCTCTACAAGTCCGAAAAGGGCGCGTTCCTGCCGTTCCTGGTCGCCTCGCCGTTCATGTTCTTTCTGGGCGCGTCGTTCGCGTTCTACGTCGGTCACGCCGCTGGCCTTCGATTTCTTCCTGGGCTTCCAGCAGGAGGGCACGCTGGCGGTCGAGGGCGAGGTCGACAACACCACCGGCCGGCATCGCGTTCCAGGGCTCGGCGCAGGAATACCTGTCGCTGACGATCAAGTTCATCGTGGCCTTCGGGCTGTGCTTTCAGTTGCCGGTGCTGCTGACGCTGATGGGCAAGGCCGGGCTGGTGTCGTCGCGTGGGCTGCGGTCAGGTGCGCAAATACGCGGTCGTCGGCATCCTGGTGCTGGCCGCGCTGGTGACGCCGCCGGACGTGATCACCCAGGTGATCCTGTTCGTCGTGGTCTACGGGCTTTACGAGGTGTCGATCCAGCTGGTGCGCCGGGTCGAGAAGAAGCGCGATGCGAAGCTGCGCGCAGAGGGCGTTCTGGACGAGGACGAAAGCCTGGACGACATCTAGGCCGAGTTCGACGACGAGCCGGAGCCGGCAGACGAGCCGCGCGGCCATGAGCGACGACGCCCTGGCCCGCATCGCCGAGGCGCTGGAGCGGCTGAGCCCGGCGCCGCAGGCGGCCCCCGATTTCGACGCACGCCGAGGCCTTCGTCTGGCACGTCGATCCGGACCGGCTGGAGCCGGTGGCCAAGGTCAACCGGGTCGACCTGCCGCTGCTGCTCGGCATCGACCGGGCCCGCGATACCCTGCTGCGAGAACACGGTGCAGTTCGCCCGCGGTCTGCCTGCCAACAACGCCTTGCTCTGGGGCGCGCGCGGCATGGGAAAATCCAGCCTTGTCAAGGCGGTCCATGCCGATGTTCACGCGAAACACGAGGCTCTGAAGATCGTCGAGGTGCAGCGCGAAGACCTGCCCAGCGATTGGACGCCTGCTGACCCTGCTGCGCGGGTCCGAGGCACGGTTCGTTCTGTTTTGCGACGATTTGTCGTTCAGCCATGACGACCAGCACTACAAGTCGCTGAAGGCGGTGCTGGACGGCGGCATCGAGGGGCGGCCCGACAATGTCGTGTTCTACGCCACCTCGAACCGCCGCCACCTGATGCCACGCGACATGATCGAGAACGAACGATCCTCGGCGATCAGCCCGTCGGAGGCGGTCGAGGAAAAGGTGTCGCTTAGTCGGACCGGTTCGGCCTGTGGCTGGGCTTTCATCCCTGCACGCAGGACGACTATCTGGCGATGATCCGGGGCTATTGCGACGCGCACGGCGTCGAGATCGACGACGCCACGCTGCGCGCCGAGGCGATCGAGTGGCAGGCCACGCGCGGCGCGCGCTCGGGCCGGGTGGCCTGGCAGTATTTCACCGATCTGGCGGGGCGCCGGGGCGTCCAGTTGGGGTAGGCTGCGTGCCTGCGCGTACCCTGCCGTCTATTGGTCCGCGGCCGTGCGGCTGGCGCAAGCGGGCTTCAGCCCACCGGTCCTGACGGCTATCCGCCCAGCTTCGACGCTTCCCGCGCCAGGGCCTCGATCCCGGCCCAGTCGCCGGCCTTGATCATGTCCGCCGGCGCCACCCACGAGCCGCCGACGCAATGGGTATTCGACAGCGCCAGGTAATCGGGCGCGTTCTTCGGGCCGATCCCGCCGGTCGGGCAGAAGGTGATCTGAGGCAGCGGCGCGCCCAGTGCCTTCAGCGCCGGCGCACCGCCCGACGTTTCTGCCGGGAAGAACTTGGCCGTGGTATAGCCGCGCTCCAGCAACGCCATCGCCTCGGTCGCGGTGGCCGCACCCGCCAGCAGCGGCAGGCCGGCCTCCTCGCAGGCGGCGCACAGCCGGTCGGTGGCCCCCGGCGACACCGCGAACCGCGCGCCAGCCGCCTTGGCATTGGCCACGTCCTGCGGCGTCAGCACGGTGCCCGCGCCGACGATGCCGCCCGGAACCTGCGCCATCGCCCGGATCACGTCCAGCGCCGCCCCGGTGCGCAAGGTCACTTCCAGAACCGGCAGACCGCCCGCGACCAGCGCCTCGGCCAGCGGTCGGGCGACGGCGGCGTCGTCGATGACCAGCACCGGTATGACCGGGGCCATGCGGCACAATTCCAGCGTCCGTGCGCTTGCCTCTTGCGGGGTGATCATGTCGCTGTCCTTTCGAAAGCCGCCAGTGAGGGATGCCTCCGGCGGGGATATTTGTGAACCAAGGATGCAGCCAGTCGGGTCAGACCACAACCGCCGCACCGTCGGTGGCGTCGCAGACATTGGCGCGGAACATCTCGAACATCTCGCGCCCCAGCCCGTGGCTGTTGGCGCTTAGGTCCGGGGTCACGGGGGTCCGCGCCTCCAGATCGACGCCGAGCACTTCCAGGCGTCCCGAGGAGGCATCGACGCGCACTAGATCGCCGTCGCGCAGTCGCGCCAGCGGGCCGCCCGCCGCTGCCTCGGGGCAGACATGGATGGCGGCGGGAACCTTGCCGCTGGCCCCCGACATGCGCCCGTCGGTGACCAGCGCCACCTTCAGCCCGCGATCCTGCAACACCGCCAACAGCGGTGTCAGCGAGTGCAATTCCGGCATGCCGTTGGCGCGCGGACCCTGGAAGCGGACCACGACGACCGTGTCCTGGTTCAGTCGGCCCTCCTTGAAGGCGGTCTTGACGTCGGCCTGGTCCTCGAACACCAGGGCAGGGGCCTCGATCACGTGGTGCGACGGCTTGACCGCCGAGACCTTCATCACGCCGCGGCCCAGGTTGCCCTTGAGCTCTTTAAGACCGCCGGTGGGCTGGAACGGGTCGCGCGCCGGGCGGATGATCTTGTCGTTGAGGCTTGCGCCGGCGCCGTCCTCCCAACCAAGCACGCCGTCCTTCAGCTTCGGTTCACGGGTGTAGCGCGCCAGCCCGTCGCCTGCCACGGTGCGGGTGTCGGGATGCAATAGGCCCGCGTCCAGCAGATCGCCGATCATGTAGCCCAGGCCACCGGCGGCATGGAAATGGTTAACGTCCGCCAGGCCGTTGGGATAGACCTTGGCCATCTGCGGCGTCACGCCCGAGATCTGGTCGAAATCCTCGATATCCAGCAGCACGCCCGCGGCCCGCGCCATGGCGGGCATGTGCAGCACCAGGTTCGTCGAGCCGCCCGTCGCCATCAGTCCGACGATGCCGTTGACGAAGGCTTTCTCGTCCAGCACCTCGCCCGCGGGGCGGTAGTCGTTGCCAAGCGCGGTGATCTCCAGCGCCCGTTGCGCGCCCGCGACGGTCAGCGCCTCGCGCAGCGGCGTGTTGGGGTTGACGAACGAGGCGCCTGGCAGGTGCAGGCCCATGAACTCCATCAGCATCTGGTTGGAATTCGCGGTGCCGTAGAAGGTGCAGGTGCCGGGGCCGTGGTAGCTTGCCATTTCGGCGGCCATCAGGTCCTCGCGGCCCACCTCTCCGGCGGCGAACTGCTGGCGGACGCGGGCCTTTTCGTCGTTGGTCATGCCGCTGGTCATTGGGCCGGCGGGCAGGAACACCGCCGGAATATGACCGTAGGTCGCCGCCGCGATCACCAGGCCGGGCACGATCTTGTCGCAGACGCCGAGGAAGACGGCGGCGTCGAAGGTGTTGTGGCAAAGCGCGACACCCGCCGCCAGCGCGATCACATCGCGCGAGAACAGCGACAGCTCCATCCCCGGCTGGCCCTGGGTGACCCCGTCGCACATCGCCGGCACGCCGCCCGCGACCTGCGCCGTGGCCCCGACCTTGCGCGCGGCGTCCTTGATCAGGGCGGGAAAGTCCTGGAACGGCTGATGCGCCGACAGCATATCGTTATAGGCGGTGACGATGCCGAGGTTCGGCGTGCGCGCCGCCACCAGAGCGTCCTTGTCCTGTCCCATCGCCGCATAGGCATGGGCCTGGTTGCCGCAGGACAGATGCGCGCGCTTCGGTCCGGCGTCGGCCCAGGCCGCCATCCGGTCGAGATAGCGCGCGCGGGTGTCGCGGCTGCGGTCGATGATGCGGTCGGTGACGGCCTCGATCGTGGAGTTCAGTGTCATGGGTCCAATCCGTTCCTGGCCAATTGTGCCTCGGCTACCACATCAGGTTAGCGCTAACAACGTCATTTTCCAATGATTATTGTCCCCGCGCAGCCTTGCCGATTTTGCATGACGGACATGCAGAACTGGCGGTCGCATCCGGGCGCAGAGGTGCCTAAGTCCTGAGCAACGACGACAGACAGGATCCCGAAAGGACCTAAGCCATGACGACGAACACAACCCGATACGACCTGGTCGAGATCGATGCCCGGGCGCGCCAGATGCGTGCCGACATGATGGCCGCCGCGGTCCGCAGCGCCATCGCCTGGTTCCGTAAGCCGCGCGCCCAGGGCGTCGCGACCCGCGGCCAGACGGCCTGACCGGCACCCGAACGACACACAACCGAAAAGCGAAAATCCCGGAAATGCTCCGGGATTTTCTTATTTCAGCCCCAATTCGGCAGCAGATTCGACCCATCAAAGAACCGGGCAGAACGCTCAGGAGGTGGGTCATGAACCCGACTAAAGGCAGAACGACACTTCGCACATTCATCGCGCTGGCGGCGGCACTGGGCCTTTCGGCCTGTGCATCGCAGGACAGTGCGCGGATGGAGACCGCAACCCGTGACGCGCCGATCGCGTCCCCGCTGTCAGCCGCGCCGGTGGCGCAGGTTGCGTCCGGCTTCAAGGTCGTCGACGTCACCGTGAACGTGCCGCATTCGCTGCGGGTTTCCGAGGCAAACCGCTACTACCCGTCCGGCGATATCGTCTGGCGCGAGGACCCCATCGGCGACCGCCACGCCCAGGTCAAGGCCATCGTCGAGGCCGGGCTGACCCGCGGCGTGTCGCAGTTGCAGGGCGACCGCCCGGTCGTGCTTCAGGTCATGGTCACGCGGTTCCACGCACTGACGGAAAAGGCCCGTTACACCGTGGGCGGCGTCCATGAGATCCAATTCTACATGACCGTGCTCGACGCCGAAACCGGCGAGACGCTGGTACCCGCCCGCCTCGTCAAGGCCAATTTCGACGCCTACGGCGGCCAGACCGCGATCGTGGCCGTGGCCCATGGCGAAACCCAGAAGGTGCGCATCACCGACCACCTGGCCCGCGTTATCCGGCGGGAAATGGCGGGATAGACCAGCGGCATCGCGGCCAACCCGTGATCGGCGCGATCTAGACCCTTCCAAGGCCCACGGCGACAGTTTAGGGAGGACGGCATGACGCCGTCCTCCCTTCCCGTTATCCGCCTGCTTCCAAAGGCCGACGCCCGCCCGATCCGGCACGGCGCGCCGTGGGTCTATGATAATGAACTGGTCATGGACCGGCGCACCCGGGCGCTGGTCCCCGGCACCATCGCGCAGCTCGAGGATGCCGAGCGTCGGCCCCTGGGACTAGTTGCGTTCAATCCCGTCTCGAAGATCGCCGCGCGGATGCTGGACCGCGATGCGGCGGCCCGGATCGATGGCGACTGGCTGGCGGCGCGGCTTGCCATGGCCCTGGCGCACCGGGACCGGCTTTACGACGCGCCGTTCTACCGGCTGATCCATGCCGAGGCCGACGGCCTGCCCGGGGTCGTGATCGACCGCTTCGGCGAGGCGGCGGTGATCCAGCCGAACGCCGCCTGGGCCGAGACCCTGATCGAACCTTTGTGCGAGGCTCTGGCCGCGGTGACCGGCGTCACCACCATCGTCAAGAACGCCGCCGGGCGCACCCGTTCGCTGGAAGGGCTGGACGACGCCACCCAGGTTCTGCGCGGCAAGGCCGACAATCCGGTCGAGGTTCCGATGAACGGCGCGGTTTATCTGGCCGACCTGACCGGCGGCCAGAAGACCGGCCTGTTCTACGACCAGCGTCCGAACCATGCCTTCGCGGCCTCATTGGCATCGGGGGCGCGGGTGCTCGACGTGTTCAGCCACGTCGGAGGCTTCTCGCTGGCCGCGCTGGCGGGCGGCGCGGCTTCGGCGCTGGCGGTGGACAGTTCGGCCCCGGCGCTGGCGCTGGCCGAGGCGGGCGCGCGCGCCAGCGCGGCAGGCGACCGCCTTGCCATCCGGCAGGACGACGCCTTCGACGCGCTGTCCGCCCTGGCGCAGGACGGGGCGCAGTTCGACCTGGTGATCTGCGACCCGCCGGCCTTCGCGCCCGGGAAACGGGCGCTCGAGGCCGGGCTGCGCGCCTATGAAAAGGTGGCGCGCCTGGCCGCGCATCTGGTGGCGCCGGGTGGCTACCTGGGGCTTTGCTCGTGCAGCCATGCAGTCGACCTGGCGGCGTTCCGCAAGGTCTCGGCGCGCGGCATCGGGCGGGCGGGACGCAGCGCCCAGATGATCCACACCGGCTTTGCCGGGCCGGACCATCCGCAACTGCCGCAACTGGCCGAAACCGGCTATCTCAAGGCCGTTTTCTACCGCCTGACCGCGTGAAGGTGCTGCTGGACGCCTGCGTGCTGTACCCCACCGTGATGCGCGAGGTGATCCTGGGGGTGGCGGCGCAGGGCCTGTTCGAGCCGTTGTGGTCCGAACGCATCCTGGAGGAATGGGCGCGTGCGGCGCGCAAGCTGGGGTCGGAAGGCGAGGCGCAGGCGCGTGCCGAGGTGGCGCTGCTGCGCGCCGCCTGGCCCAGGGCCGAAGTGCGGCCCGCACCGGGTATCGAGGCGCGGCTGTGGCTGCCTGACCCGGACGACGTCCACGTCCTTGCCGCCGCCATCGCCGGGCATGCCGACATCCTGCTGACGCTCAACGCGTCGGATTTCCCCGGTCACACGCTGGCCGAAGAAGGGCTGAAACGCCGCGATCCCGACGGGTTTCTCTGGCAGCTGTGGTCAGAGCATCCTGAAACCGTTGCCGATGCGGTCGCGCTGGTCCACGCAATGGCCGAGCGGCTGTCGGGCGAGACCTGGGACCTGCGCAGGCTGATGAAAAAGGCGCGCCTGCCGCGGCTGGGCAAGGCGCTGTCGGGTCAGATATAGCGGCAAAATCCGCCGCTTAGGCCGCCGTCAGTGTCAGCACCCATTGTTGCCCCATCGTCGAGAACCGGTGCGCGTGATTGCCCAGTTCGCTGCGAAGCTCGCGCACGGCCGTGCGCACCGGGGCCCCGTCATCGACTTTCCAAAGGAAATCGTCGCCCGAGATCATGCCGCCTGGCTTGACCTTGACCCGGCTGAGGGCAAGGTCGTTCTTCACCACCTCGAAATTGTGATTGCCGTCCAGATAGATCCAGTCAAGCGAAGCATCGTCGAATTCCTCGAGCACTTCATGCGACATCCGTCGGTGAATGGCCACGCGGGGGTCGTTGCGGAACTTCTCGGCCACAAGCAGGTACTTTTCGTCCATCGTCGTTTCGTTCTTGGACTTGCCAAATGCGGTGTTGCCGAATTCCGGCTGATAGGACCAGGGGTCCACCAGATGCAGGATCCTTGGTTGGACGACTTTCAGGATTTCCTCGCTGAAACCGCCCTCCCAGACGCCCACTTCCATGCCGATGCCACCCTTGGGCAATCGTTCCAATAATTGCTGACGCCGCACTGCTCTGTTCATTGCCTGCCTCCGGATTCCGGTTTTTCGGCAGGCTACCCCAGGGGCGTGCAACGGCAAGACCATTACTTGCGGTCCGGTTGACAGCGCGTACGCGATTGTTGCCATTCGGCACGGGTCAGGTGATCGACTTGCCTGCGGTCCAGCGCGCTTCCATCCGTTCGATCGCGGCGATGCGTTCCTCGGTCTTGGGGTGGCTCATCAGCCATGCGGGGGCCGCGCCCCGGTTGCTTTGGGTCAGCGCCTCCAGCTTGCCGAACAGCGACTTCTGCGGCGCGGTGCCGATCCCGGCCTTGACCAGCAGGGCGCTGGCATAAGCGTCGGCCTCGTATTCGTCCTGACGGCTGAGGCGGGCGGCCAGCATCGTCGCCAGACCGTTGGCGATCATCACGCCAATGCCTGGCAGGAACCGGCCCAGCACCATCGCCAGCGCGGTGCGCAGCGCGTTCTGGCCGGAAAAGTCGATCATCCGGCGCCGCGAATGGCCCAGCGCCACATGGCCCAGTTCATGCGCGATGACAGACGCCATCTCGTCCGAGGTGACCTCGCCCGCGCGGTATTTCCGGAAGAACCCACGGGTGATGAAGATGCGCCCGTCCGGGGCGGCCAGCCCGTTCACCGGGTCTATCTCGTAAATGTGAACCCGGATGCGCGGCAGATCGAGCGCCGCGGCCATGCGGTCGGTCAGGGTCTTGAGCATCGGATCGGCCAGTTCGGTCGACTTTGCATCAAGCTCCTTGGCCGTGCGCCACGCGGAAAAGCGGTACATCGCCAGGGCATAAAGGATCGCCAGCAGGATTGGGGTGAACTTCAGCATGGATTGAATATGGTGAACCGAAGGCCCCTCGGCAATGGCGCACGCCCTCAATTGTGCCGATTAAGCCGCCGGCCGTCCGCGCCGCGCCGATCCTCGGTGCGCAGGACCGTCCGCAGCCACAGGCCCAGCCCGACCGTCACCGCCCCGGCCGCCAGCACCCCGCTGAGGTTACCGAGTATCGCGCCAAGAGCCTCGATCCGCGTCGCCAGCGAATACCCCAGCCCGACGTAGAGACCGACCCAGACCGCCTCTCCCGCCGCGCCCCACAGCGCGAAGCGCGGCCAGGCCATGCCCGCCGCGCCGGTGACGAAGTTCATGTAGGGCCCAAGCGGGCTGAACAGCCAGCGGCTGAGAAAGACCGCCATGCCGCCCCAGCGGTTCGACAACGTCGCGGCGCGTTCCAGCAACCGAGCTGCCCGTTGCCCGTGCCCGCGTTGCCCGCGTCAGGTAGGCGCCGCCGCGCGCGCCGATCAGGTACCCGGCCTGATCCCCCAGCACAGCGCCGACAAAAGCCATCCCGGCGGTTTCCAACAGGGCCAGATCGCCCGCCGCCACGAAGGCGCCCGCCGTCAGCATCACCAGCGACGATGGCACCGGCAACGCCAGACAGCTGAGAAACGTCGCCACGCCAACCAGGTACATCCCGTAGCGCGGCACCAGCGCCAGCAGGACCTCGGTCATTGTTCGGCCGCCCGCTCGGCCGCGACGGCCGCCTCGATCCGCCGAATCACGGCCTCGACCGGCTCATCCTGCCGGCGGGCGATCTGGTCGAGGGTCTGCCTTTCGCCGGGCCGTGCGGCAGGGCCGATCGCCGCGCGCAGCGCTTCGGGCGAGATATTCCACGAGTTCTGCACATAGCCGGGCGTCATCCAGCCCTCCGGCGCCTGGTCGCGGTGGGCGGGGTCAGACCAGTAGATGGTGAAGACTACCAGGCGCACCGCGAAGAACAGCGTCAGGGCCAGCGCCATCGCCAGCGCGGTCACCAGCACTTTGTGGCGGCGCCATGTGCCGATGAGACGCCTCATACCGCGATCAGCCCGGTGCCGTGCCGCGACAGCCGTTCACAGCCATTGCCGGTCACCAGCACCGAATGGCCCAGGCACATTGCCAGACCAGCGGCATCGTCCATCGCGATCATGTGCAGAAAGAACACCTGGGTTTCCTGCATCTCCAGCGGGTTGCCGCGATAGAACATCGGGAAATCCACCCAGATCGGCGTGAAGACGGCACCCATGCCATAGCCGCAGGCCTGCAAGGTCGCATGGCCCAGCCCGTGCGCCTCGAAGGCTTTCACATGCGCGTCAAAGACATCGCCCATCGGTGCGCCGGGGCGGATCGCGGCTTCGCAGGCCTCCAGCGCCGTCTCGGCGGCGGCCTGCATCCGCAGTTGCGCCGCGTTCGGGCGGCCCACCACGACCGTGCGCATCATCGCGGCATGGTAACGGGCGAAAGCGCCCGACCATTCCAGTGTCAACTGGTCCGTCGCATCGAGATGCCGCCGCCCCGAGAAATAACGGCACAGAAGTGCCTGGTCGCCCGAGCCGATGACAAACTCGTTGCCCGCGTAGTCGCCGCCGCCGCGGAACACCGCGCCCTGCATCGCCGCGAGGATGTCGCCCTCGAAGGCTCCCGCGCCGGTGACGGCCAGCCCGGCGTCAAGCGCGTCGTCGCTGAGGGTTGCGGCCTTGCGGTGCATCGCGATCTCGGCGGGCGACTTGGCGCGGCGCAGGGCCGGGACCAGGTCCGATGCGTCCTCAAGCCCGCCGATGGCCGCCGCGACGCGGCTGCCGTTCCAGTGATTGAGCCCGGCGGTCCGGGTCTCGATCCCCAGTCGCGCATCCCGCAGCCCCATCCCCGCCAGCAGGGCGGCCAGATCGGCGACGGGATCGGCGCCCGCGTGTTCGGGCCAGATATGCACCTGATCCTCGCGCAGAACCGAGGTCCGATAGGCCTGCAACCGGTCGGGTCGCCGCGTCAGCAGCGCGATATCGCCGTCCGCCGTCAGCACCATGCACTGAAACATCGCGAAGCCGAAGGTGTCGTACCCGGTCAGCCAATACTGGCTTTCGGGCGCAAACAGCAGGATGGCGTCAAGGCCTGCCCTGGCCAGGGCCGCACCGGCCCGTACCTGCCGCGCGGCAAATTCGGTCGGCTGTGAAATGCATCGGCATGGCCACGATCTGACCCAGATCGCAGCGCGTTAGCAAGCCAAGAAACGCCCGCCCGCGTGCCGTTGGCGGCTGCGGCTCTCGATGGGCCCGGACCGGAATGCCACAGTGCAACTTAAAGAAGAATATGATACATTAGATTCTTATTAAAGTAGCATTGGAGCCTCTGATGACTAAGACCTTTCAACTCGTCCTCGCCGCCGCCCTTCTCGTCTTCCCGGCAGCCGGGGCCGTCCATGGGGGCGGACATCTAGGCGACGCGGCCCTCAAGGGATCGTATGCCGCGACGTTCCGGTCGCATGACGGCAGCATGGGCGGGGCCGGTGTGTGCGCGTTCGACGGCGCGGGCAACCATACCTGCGAAATGGTCCTTAACATGCCACATTCCGACGGCGGCGGGGCGCGGCTGATCGTCGAGCAGGTGATGACCGAGGGAACCTACAGTCTCGATGGCAAGGGCTTGGGCAGCGGCATGGACCAGGCGGTTTCGCCTGACACGCACACAACCGAGGCGGACGGTTTCACCATCCTCGTGCTTGGGACCGACGGCGAAGCGGGTGTCGCGACCGATCTGCTGATCCACAACCACACGGCGATTGCCGGGACCGAGGAACTGCTGGAGCTAAAGCTGCACCGCATCGGCGACTAAGTGAGTGTTCAAGACATTCGGGCCGTCGCGCAAGGCAAGGGTGTCAGTTTACCCGTTACCAGGTTGGCGCATTGCAGAGTCCTGACTTGATGCTGCTGCGCGCGACCAGAGTGTTGCTGGAGATCGTCATCAGCGGCATATTGACCCGGCCACCGTAGGTGTCGGCAACATCGGGAACCCTGTTCCGGATCAACCGCTTGCCGACGATGGGCGTAATGGTTGGTGCACCTGCCTTGTCAAAGGCGCGCAGCAGTGTGGCGCAAATCGCCGCGTTGCA
The DNA here is from genome assembly GCA_963768205.1 of uncultured Alphaproteobacteria bacterium. Classification (GTDB taxonomy): domain Bacteria; phylum Pseudomonadota; class Alphaproteobacteria; order Rhodobacterales; family Rhodobacteraceae; genus JAHELH01. Next base: position 219,246 of record CAVYHB010000008.1, read on the forward strand.
GCGGGTCATCTGCACCTGACCGGTCTGATCCTTGTGATCGGGAGGTGACGGCCAATATCGCAACGCTGGGTGAGCTGTTGCCGGGGCGGCGACGCATAGCAGAGTCAGGAAAAGAAACAGCCCGGTCATATCAATGTCCGGCAGGTCCGACCATCCGGCGTCATGCCGACCATTCGGGCTTTCAACATTGCCGTATGAATTCGCGGCGCGGCAGAGCGTTATCGCCCCAGCACCTTCATCCCCGTCTCGATCCCGGCCAGCGTCATCGGCACCATGCGGTCCGCGCCGAAGATGGTCTGGATCATCGCGATCGACTGGGTATAGGGCCAGTAGCGTTCGGCCAGCGGGTTGATCCAGAGGTGCGCGGGCCACTGGTCGCGCGCGCGCTGCAGCCAGACCTGCCCGGCCTCGGGGTTCCAGTGTTCGTTGGCACCGCCGGGATAGGCGATTTCGTAGGGCGACATGCGAGGCGTCGCCCACGAAGATGCACTTGTAGTCGGAGCCGTAGGTGCGCAGCACCTCCCGTGTCGGCGTCTGGGCGTTCCAGCGGCGGCGGTTGTCGCGCCAGACGCCTTCGTAAAGGCAGTTGTGGAAGTAGAAGTATTCCAGGTGCTTGAACTCGGACCGGGCGGCCGAGAACAGCTCTTCCACCACCTTGATATGCGGGTCCATCGAGCCGCCGACGTCGAGAAACAGCAGCACCTTCACCGCGTTGCGCCGTTCGGGCCGGGTTTGCACGTCGAGATAGCCGTGCTCGGCGGTGGCGCGGATCGTGCCGTCGAGGTCCAGTTCCTCCTGCGGCGCCGTCGCGGGCCCAGCGGCGCAGGCGCTTCAGCGCCACCTTGATGTTGCGGGTGCCCAGTTCGACGGTGTCGTCGAGATTGCGGAACTCGCGCTTGTCCCAGACCTTGACGGCGCGCTGGTGGCGGCTTTCGTCCTGGCCGATGCGCACGCCTTCGGGGTTGTAGCCGTAGGCGCCGAAGGGCGAGGTGCCCGCCGTGCCGATCCACTTGCTGCCGCCCTGGTGCCGCCCCTTCTGTTCCTCCAGCCGCTCCTTCAGCGTCTCCATCAGCTTGTCGAAGCCGCCCAAGCGCCTCGATCTCGGCTTTCTCGGCCTCGCTCAGGTGCTTTCTCGGCCAGCTTCTCCAGCCAGTCGCCGGGCAGATCAACGGCCTCGATCACCGCGTCCAGCGTGATTTCTCGACAGCCCTTCGAAGGCTGCGGCGAAGGCGCGGTCGAACTTGTCGATGTTGCGCTCGTCCTTCACCATCGCGGTGCGGGCGAGGTAGTAGAAGCCGTCGATGTCGTAGGTCACCAGGCCCGCCGCCATGCCCTCGAGAAAGCCCAGGTATTCGCGCAGGCTGACCGGCACGCCGGCGCGGCGCAGGTTGTCGAAGAACGGCAGGAACATCAGACCATCTGGCGCATCAGGAAGATGCCGACGAACATCGCGATCAGCGCGAAGAGGATCGCGAAGCTGCCCGCGTATTGCGCCATGTCCAGCCGGTTGCCGCCGCGCCGCCGGGCGGTCAGCGCCCCCAGCGCAGCCCCGGCCAGTGCGCCAAGGAAGACGAAGACAAGGATGTTCATGACGGCGAGACGGGTTTGACCCGGATGCCCAGCGCCGAGATTTCCGACATCCGTTGCCGCACCGCATTTTCCGAGCCGAAGCCGTAGCGCGCCCAGCCCAGGCTGTCGAGCCGCACCGCCCGTGCTTCGGCCTCGCGGCCCTGCTGCTCCAGCGCCTCGGCCTTGATCATCAAGCAGCGTCGCCAGCAGGGCGGCGTTCTCGGCCGGCAGCGACCGGGGCGAGGTTGGTGTCGACCAGCCGGATCGCGGCATCCGACTGGTCGGAACTGAGCGCGAAGGCGGCCAGCTGCATCGCCACATGCGCGCCTTGCAGGCGGGTTTCCGGCACGGGCGTTGTAGAGCGTGCCGGCCTGAAGGAACGAGGCCAGCGCGATGTCGGCCTCTCCGGCCAGCGACAGGCGGCCCAGCGCGAACAGGCTGAACGCCATGCGGTTGTCGCTCCAGCCCTGGCGACCTGGCGATGGCGACCGCGCGGCGCGCGGCGGCTTGGCGGCGGGTGTCGCTGGTGCGCGGGCCCAGCGCCTCTTCGATCGCGTCGATCCAGGCGCGCGGCGTGTCGCCGGGCAGGGGGCCCGCGTTGAACTGGCCGCGCGGATTAAGCTGCGCCAGGATGCGCGGCAGCCGGGCCGCGACCTGCGCGCGCGGTCATGCCGGAACGCAGGTCTGGCGCGTAATAGGTGCGCAGCACCAGCATGTCGAACCCGGTCAGGACGGTGTGGAAATTGTCGTCGTTGAAGACCGAATCGCCCAGGCGGTACAGGTCGTTCAGCGGCCCCAGCGCCTGGGCCATCTCTTCGTGCAGGCAGTCGCGGGTTTCCTGCGGGCTGACGTCGCCGGGCAGGAAGATCGCCATGCGGGTACGCGTCGGTCAGCGTCGTCCAGTCGACGGCGGGCCCGCGCCGGTTGCGCTTGAACTCGGCCCAGGACGACAGTCGCGGCACCACGAAACAGGCGGCCTGCGGGACGTAGCGTTGCAGTTCGGCGCGCGGCAGCACCTCGATGGTGATCGAGGCCGGTTGATCGCCCGCGACCTGGGTGATCGAGATCCCGGCCTCGCGGCGCAACCGGCCAAGCAGGCGGTTCAGGTCGGGGCCCAGGCTGGCCGGCACCTTGCCGGTCACGCGCAAGGTGATCGGGCCTTCGAACCGGGTCAGCACCGGCAGCGCGCGACCGCTTTCCAGCGCGAAGCTGAGATCGAGGAAATCGCGCGCGATCGACGCGTTCGAGCGGTTCGGCGCGGTCACGCGCGGGCTGGCGAAGGTCTTCATCGGCGGCAGCGCCGAGGGCAGGGTGACCAGCCGGGTGGTGGCCTCGGGCACCGGAGCGGCGCCACAGGCGGCCAGGGTCAGCGCCCAAGAGGATCATCAGGATATGGCGCATGTCAGGTCCGGTTGTAACGAATGAACGGGGTAAGCGTGGCGATCCGGTCGTAAAGCCGGCGGGCTTGCGTGTTGAAGTCCTGCGTCAGCCAGTAGACCGAGGCGCAACCGGCCTTGTCGGCCTGCGTATAGACCGCCTCGATCAGCGCCCTGCCCACGCCCTTGCCGCGTGCGTCGGGGTCCGCGTAAAGATCCTGAAGGTAAACCACGTTCTCGATCTTCCACATGTGCCGGTGAAAGAGAAAATGTACCAGACCGACCGGCTTGCCATCAATCTCGGCGATCATCCCGTGGAAATCCAGGCTATCGTTGCCCAGAAGACGCGCGAAGGACGTGTCGTAAACCTCTGGCGCAACGGAGGTTTCGTAGAACGCCAGATAGGCGGTCCACATCCTGTCCCATTCGGGACGGTCGCGGGCCTCCACGGGACGGACAGTGATCATGCGTGGCGGTCTCCGATGGCGGTACGGGGCTGGATAGCCGAGAACGAGGGCCGGGATCAATGCCGTAGAGCCGGCAATTGATCGTGATCGCGCTTCAGCAGCGGCGGGACGCTGCGCCGAATCGCGACCCGACAATCGCGAAAGCCCGAAACGGGACCGGTTTCAGAACCGGAGAACAGTCTGGTCAAGATCGCCAAGAGTGACGTTCAGCATCGTGATCGTGGTGCCAGCGCCGTCGTTGATCGCCACGTTCAATCCGACCTTTTTCATGTGATTGGCCAGCAGACCGGCATAATCCACGATCGCCGTCACGCCCGACAGGTCGATGTCCGCGTTCGGGTTGAACGTGTCGAAATCGGTGATCGTGACGTTGCCGCCGTTGTTCGCGAAGACGAAATCATCGGCATTCAGCCCCCCCGTCAGCAGGTCGTTACCCGACCCGCCGGCCAGCATGTCCAGCCCGTTCTCGCCATTCAGCGTGTCGTTGCCGTTGCCGCCGACCAGCGTGTCGAACCCGGCGCTGCCGTCCAGCACATCGTCGTCGCCGCTGCCGTCGAGCCAGTCGTGTCCGGCGCCGCCGACAACAGCGTGCCGTTTGTATCGAATGCGGCAATGGCATTTGTATCCGCGCCGGCGTCATTGATGTTGTAGATCAGAAACACCGTGCCGTCCTGATGCACCGCGACGTCGGGAGTGGTCAGGGGATCGGCTGCGTCGGCCATGACGATTTCGCCGGTGCGCGGGGGTCCGTCGGCGTTGTAGTATCGGCCGATGATGTTGTCGTTGTCGATCCAGACGACCACATAACCGCCATCGGACAGCGCGACCAGATCGGGGTCGCTTTGCACGCCGGGGAGTATTGTGTTTACGGTCGAAGGGGATTTCCACATGTGTACAGGCATAATGGCGATCCTGACATTGAAGATTGAGGTAGTAGGGGATTGCTGCACCGCACATCAAAATCGCATGAAGAGCGTTGATTTGCGCGTTGGCCGCCCCCGGAAACCGGGGGTGTTCGACCGGTTTAGCGGCCGCGGAAATCATTGCCCGGCAGGACGGTCGGGCCGTCCCGGATTCCGGCGGGCAAACCCTTCAGGTTCGGGCTAGCGCTGCCCGCGCGCCATGAACGCCAGCCTCTCGAACATGTGCACGTCCTGTTCGTTCTTCAGCAGCGCGCCGTGCAGGCGTGGCAGGGCGTCCTTGCCGTCGCGCTTCAGGTCCTCGGCGTCAGGTCCTCGGCCAGCAGCAGCTTCAGCCAGTCCAGCACCTCGGATGTCGAGGGCTTCTTCTTCAAGCCCGTGCATGTCGCGGATCTCGTAGAACTGGGTCAGCGCCGCGGTCAGCAGCGCGTCCTTGATGCCCGGATGATGCACCTCGACGATGCGCTTCATCGTGTCGGTGTCGGGGAACCGGATGTAGTGGAAGAAGCAGCGCCGCAGGAACGCGTCCGGCAGTTCCTTTTCGTTGTTCGAGGTGATGATGACGATGGGCCGGTGCTTCGCCCGCACCGTCTCGCCGGTCTCGTAGACGTGGAACTCCATCCGGTCGAGTTCCTGCAGCAGGTCGTTGGGAAACTCGATATCGGCCTTGTCGATCTCGTCGATCAGCAGCACCACCTTGCCGTCGGCCTCGAAGGCCTGCCACAGCTTGCCGCGCTTGATGTAGTTGCCGACGTCATGCACGCGCTCGTCGCCAAGCTGGCTGTCGCGCAGCCGGCTGACCGCGTCGTATTCGTATAGCCCCTGCTGCGCCTTGGTGGTCGACTTGATGTGCCATTCGATCATCGGCAGGCCCAGCGCCGCGGCGACCTGCCGCGCCAGTTCGGTCTTGCCGGTGCCGGGTTCGCCCTTGACCAGCAGGGGCCGTTCCAGCGTGATCGCCGCATTGACCGCGACGGTCAGGTCCTCGGGTGGCGACATAAGCGTCGGTTCCGTTGAATTTCATGGATAAAACAGTGTCCTTGCCGCGATTGTTAACGCGTGAATACCGATCTGCACACAATCGCGCAAGGCGACGTTATCAGGGCGTGACAAGGCGCACGCCTTCAGTTAGATGACCGCCTTAGTGGAGGGTACCTGATGACAGTTAATAAGAAAATTGACACATCCGGTAAAACGAAGGGGTCCAATATGAAGGCTGAGACTTTCCTGCCGGACGATTACCAGCCAGCCGAGGATGAGCCGTTCATGAACGCCCGTCAGACCGAGTATTTCCGCCGCAAGCTGGAAAACTGGAAGTCGGAATTGATGGACGAGAACAAGCACACCATTGAAGGATTGCAGGACAGCGCCCGAGCGGTTCCCGATATCGCCGACCGCGCCTCCGAGGAGACCGACCGCGCGCTTGAACTGCGCACCCGCGACCGCCAGCGCAAGCTGGTCGCCAAGATCGAGGCCGCGCTGCGCCGCATCGACAAGGGCGAATTCGGCTATTGCGAAGTTACCGGAGAGCCGATCTCGCTGAAACGCCTCGATGCGCGGCCGATCGCGACCATGAGCCTCGAGGCGCAGGAACGTCACGAGCGCCGCGAAAAGGTGCATCGCGACGACTAGGCGATGAGGCAGGCCAGACACATGCAGGCACCGGGGCGGCGACGCGCCGGTGTTTTTCGTTTCGGGCCGGGTCCGTGCTGATCGGTCTGCCGGTGCAGATCAACGGCGCCGGGATCGCCGGGCTGGCAGCGGCCATCGCGCTGGCGCGGCGCGGCGCACAGGTCACGGTGCTCGAGGTCTCGCCGGTTCTCACCGAGGTCGGCGCGGGTTTGCAGATCTCGCCCAATGGCGCTGCCGTGCTGGCGGGCCTTGGGCTCGGCGCGGAGTTGCGCGCCGCGGGGCTGGAGAACCGGGCCGTCGAATTGCGCGACTACCGGCGCGGCGCCCGCGTCCTTCGGCTGGACCTGGCGCGGCACCACGCCGGGCCGCATCCCTTCATCCTGATCCACCGCGCCCGGCTGATCGCCCTGCTCGAACGCGCGGCGCGCGCAGCCGGGGTCATGATCGCGCTGGGATCGCGCGGCGGCATCGACGACCGACGCCGATCTGCTGGTCGGCGCCGACGGTCTGCATTCCGCGCTGCGGCCCGCGCTGAACGGCGACGCCGCGCCGTTCTTCACCGGCCAGGTCGCCTGGCGCGCGGTGATCCCGGATGCCGGCGCCAGCGCCCGAGGCGCATGTCTTCATGGGGCCGGGGCGGCATCTGGTCAGCTATGCGCTGAAAGGCGGGCTGCGCAATATCGTCGCGGTGGAGGAGCGCGGCGCATGGGCCGAGGAGGGCTGGCACCACCCCGACGATCCCGAAAACCTGGCGCAGGCGTTCCGCGGACTTTCGCGCCCGCAGGTTCAGCGACTGGCTCCGCCGGGTCGACCAGGTCAACCTCTGGGGTCTGTTCCGCCATCCGGTCGCGGCCCGCTGGCACGACGACAACCGCGTGCTGATCGGCGACGCCGCGCACCCGACGCTGCCGTTCCTGGCGCAGGGCGCGAACCTGGCGCTGGAGGATGCCTGGGTGCTGGCGGACTGCCTGTCAGCGCATCCGGTATCCGGGGCGCTGCCGCTCTTCCAGGCGCGGCGTCAGGCCCGCGCGATGCGCACCATCGAGGCCGCGAATGCCAATGCCCGCAACTACCACTTGGCCAATCCGCTGGTCCGAGCCGCCGCGCACACCGCGCTGCGCGCCGGCAGCCTGATCGCCCCCCGGGCGGCCCTGAACCGTTTTGCCTGGCTCTACGATCACGACGTCACGTCGACCTGACGCTTCCCGGCTCCTTCATCTTGCCGAAAATACCTCGGGGGTTTGGGGGCAGCGCCCCCAACCGTCGCGACGCGCGATGCGCGGCGCAAACCCTCGCTACCGCGCCCGCCGCTCAAGCGCCTCGATGATGCAACCGAAATCCACCGCCTTCAGCGACGCCCCGCCGACCAGCGCGCCGTCGACATTGGACACGGCGAAGATCTCGTCGGCATTGCCTGGCTTGACCGAGCCACCGTAAAGCAGCCGGATGCCATTGCCGACCGCGTCGCCGAACCGCGCCACCAGTTCCGCGCGCAGCGCGTCATGAACCTGCGCGATCTCGTCCAGCGTCGGTACCTTGCCGGTGCCGATGGCCCAGACCGGCTCGTAGGCCACCACCAGCGTCGCCGCCGTCACCGTCGCCGGCACCGAGCCGGCAAGTTGGCCGCACACCACTTCCAGCGTCCGGCCCGCCTCGCGTTCCGCCAGCGTCTCGCCGATGCAGACGATGGCGATCAGGCCCGCGTTCAGCGCGGCTTCGGTCTTGGCGCGCACGTCGTCGTCGGTCTCGCCATGATCGCTGCGCCGCTCGGAATGGCCGGTGATGACATGGGTGGCACCCGCATCGGCCAGCATCGCCGCCGAGATGTCACCGGTATGGGCGCCGGATGCGGCGGCGTGACAGTCCTGCCCGCCGACGGCCAGCGCGTCGCCCGAAACCTTGTGGGCCATACGCGCCACCAGCGTTGCGGGCGGGCAGATCAGGATGTCGCATTTCGGGGCCGGGTGCGCCGAGACCAGCCCGTCGATCTCGGCCAGGTTGGCGCCCAGCCCGTTCATCTTCCAGTTTCCGGCGGCAAGCCCGCGGCGTTCGGCCATATCTGATCCCCTCATTATCCGACATCCTTCGATACCCAGTTCGCGAACGGATCGAAAGGGGGCGCATTGCCAGCAGACCCCGGCACGCGCATGATCATGCTATCCGTCGCAGATCGCCCGAAAGGAAAGCCGATGATCCCGCGCATAGATGCCGCCGCCCTGACCGACACCGCGCACGCGGACCATGACCGGGCGATGCAGGCGGCGCGGCTGGCGGCGACCGACGTGGGGTTCATGACCGTGCACAACACGCCGATGACGGGCGCCGAGGTGCGCCGCGTGATCGCGGCCTATTCCGCGTTCTTCCACCTGCCGCTGGCGCGCAAGGCCGAGATCGACATGGCCGTCACCGGGTCGAACCGCGGCTGGGGCGGGCCGGGCTCGGAACAGGTCGACCCGGACGCCAACCCTGACTTCAAGCAGGTCTTCGATTGCGGCTTCGAACTCGATCCCGCCGATCCCTACGCAGGCCTGCGTTATTACGCCCCGAACCAGTGGCCCGACACGCCGCCCGATTTCGCCCGGATCGTGCGCAACTACTACACCCGCGCCTGCGCCTTCTCGCTGACGCTGCTGCGCGCGGTGGCCGGCGCGATCGGCGAGGCGCCGGGCTATTTCGATGACAAGTTCGACCGGCCCATGGCGCTCTTGCGCGGCAACTTCTATCCCGAGCGGCCCGAAGCCGCGACCGAGCGTGATTTCGGCATCGCCACCCACACCGATTACGGTTGTCTGACGCTGCTGGCGATGGACGGCAGCCCGGGGCTGGAGGTGCGCAGGCGCGGCGGCGGCTGGATGCCGCTGGCCGCCCCGCCGGGGGAGTTCGCGATCAATTTCGGCGAGATGCTGGAGATGTGGACGAACGGCCGCGTCGTGGCGACGCCGCACCGGGTGATCGGGACCGATGCCGAGCGCATTTCGGTGCCGCTGTTCTTCAATCCCAACCACGACACCAACGTCGCCCCCATCGGGTCGGGCAGGGTGATCCTGGCAGGCGACCACCTGGCCAAGCGATTCGACGAAACATACCTGCATCTGAAGAAGGCCTGAGCGGGGGAGAGGGCTCCCTAAGGCAGACACTTTCTCCCGTCCGTTGGCTTGTCAGAGATGCGACAGCGCCCGGCGCGCCCAGTCGCAGGCAAGTTCGGGATCGTCCAGTGCGGCCTCCGGCAGGGTCCAATAAGGCATCGCAGAGGTCTTGCCGTCCGCGCGGGTATAGGTCCAGTGCTCCCCGCCGGCCGCCTCAAGTTCGTCGCCGAACCCCTTGCCGCCCTTGAGTAATATCTTCCCGTCCGAGTGGATCATGGCGAATATCGTGCCCTCGCAATAAAGGCACATGCCACCCATCATCTTGCGCGTGGTCAGGGGTCCAAGACCGGCGAACAGCTCCTTGGCAAAGGCCGCGTCGGCGTCCGACAGGCTCACTCGGCTTCCAGTTCGCTGACATCCTTGAACTTGATCGATTCGCCGCAGCCGCAGGCGTCGGCCACGTTGGGATTGCGGAACTTGAAGCCGGATTCCAGCAGGCTGACGTCTCGTAGTCGATCTCGGTGCCGAACAGGAACATCTGCGCCATCGGCGCGATCATCACCCGCGCGCCGTCCTGTTCGACGACCTCGTCGTGCGGATCGATCTCGGTGACGTATTCCATGGTGTATTCCATGCCCGCGCAGCCGCCCTTCTTGACGCCGATGCGCAGGCCCTGGTGGCCGTCCTTGGCCATCAGCTTGGCGATCTGCGCCGGCGGCCTTGGGGGTAATGGAGACGGCTTGCTTGCCGGGAATGCCAAACATCGAGGTGCTCCTTCGGATCGCTCTAATCTAAGGTGTCCTCAGCGGGATTCCAATGGGTGGCAAGTGCTGCATCAGTGCCACGGTCGCATAGCTGCCAGCAGCGCCCAGCCGAACGAGCCAAGGGTGCCGATGATGACGTATTCGGCGGCCTTCTGGTTGCTGGATGCGGTATCGAAGCGCAGGATCGACTTGGCGGCGATCAGAAAGCCGATGCCAGCCGGCTGTCCGACCATCACCAGCATAAAGATCATCCCGCGTTCCAGCCAGCCGATGATCCTGCCGCCGTTGGTTAGGCCTTTGGGCAAGTCCGGATCGTCGAAGGGAGCAACCAGAAAACCCAGCGCGAAGCCGCCCGCGCGGGCGGCAAGTATCAGCCCGGCGGCCATCGCCCCAAGGCCGGGCAGCCAATCAAGACCAGTCCAAAGCCCGGTGGCCCAAAGATCGGGCAGCCACCAGGCGAGGGCGGCAAGGCTGACCAGATGCGCGCTCTGATCGGCCAGAAACGGCGCAAGCCGACGGGGCGGGGCCAGGCTTTTGGCCAGGTCGATGACCAGATGCGCCCCCATCAGGATCAGGATCGGCCAGCCGACCATGCCCAGTGCGGCGATTGCTGTCACCCCGACCAGTGCGATATGCGCCAGAAGCCAGCCGAGATGTCTGGTTTCCTTGGCCTGCGCCATCCTGTCGGTCTGAAACACGAAATCGGCGAGCATATGGGCCAACACAAGAGCGGTGAAGGTCGCAGCCATCAGGCGGGCGGATGCAAGCGGATTGGCTTGCTTTGCTCAAAGGAAATCCACCGGGCTTTCATTGCCGGACCTTTTCAACGAATTCCAAGGCATCCGTCAGGGCAGGATACCCGGCGGACCAAAGCGCCTGATTGACCGCCTGACGCGAGATGCCAAGTTTTGCCGCCGCCTTGGCGCGTGTCTGCGCGTCAGGGGGCAGGGCCTCTACCAGCGCGCGGGCCTGAGCTTGGGTCCAACCCTGACTGATGTGATCGGCCAGACGCAGCGTAGCCGCTATTAGCCCGCCCGCAGCATGTGCCATCAGAGCGTGTCGGGGGACATGGTCGATCAGACGCCCCGAAGCCGTGAAGGCGTCGCCGTGGCCCTTGTTGGGGTCTTGCCAAGTCGCGGTGGGCAATGCCCCGTCGCCAAAGGCGATTGCAATTCGGGTGGCCCGTTCGGGCGCAAGCCGACGCAGGATGGCCTGCAGGAATAGCGCGGCCCGCATCGCCAGTTCAGGGCGTTCCATGGCGATTTGCCAGCCGTCACCGCCACGCCGCGCGAAACCGGTGACAGTATGCCCGTTCCAGCCGGATATTTCGATGGCAGCGTGATGCAGTGCCTGCATCGTCACGTCCAGTTCCGCCGCTTCGATGGCAGAAGAGTTGACGATGTCTCCAGTAAGGACCGCGTGGCTCATGGGAAATCTATAACGATTTCTTTTCTTGAAAGCAAGCTAAATTACTTGCAGTTACATGAACCCCAGTTCCAGCCGCGCCTCGTCTGACATCATCTCCATGCCCCAGGGTGGATCAAAGACCAGTTCGACATCAACATGCTTGACGCCGGGCAGCGGCTCGATGGCATCCGCCACCCAGCCCGGCATTTCGCCCGCGACGGGGCAGCCGGGCGCGGTCAGCGACATGATCACCTTGACCTCGTTCTCGGCGTTGATGTCGATGGTGTAGATCAGACCCAGATCGTAGATATTCACCGGGATCTCGGGGTCATAGACCGACCGGCACGCCTCGACCGCCGGCTCGTAAAGCGGGTGATCGGTGGTCGACGGCTTGATCAGGGGCGTGCCCTCGAACTGCTCGGGCGTTTCGGCTGTCATGGCGGCCTCTTGCTTATCCGAGTGTTTATATAGGGATTGCGGGCCGGGGCGTCCAGAGGCGTCACGGGCGTGCCCTCTAGGCAAGCATCCCGGCTTTGCGTATCAGGCGGGCATGTCGCGCTTTTCCTTTTCCCTTCACGACACCGACGGCAAGGCCCGCGCCGGGGCGATTAGCACCCCGCGCGGCGAGATCCGCACGCCCGCCTTCATGCCGGTGGGCACGGCGGGAACCGTGAAGGCGATGCTGCCGGAAAGCGTGCGCGCCACCGGGGCGGACGTGCTGCTGGGCAATACCTATCACCTGATGCTGCGGCCCACGGCAGAGCGGATCGACCGGCTGGGCGGGCTGCACCGGTTCATGAACTGGGAGCGGCCGATCCTGACGGATTCGGGCGGCTTCCAGGTGATGAGCCTGGCCGAGTTGCGCAAGCTGACCGAAGAGGGCGTGACCTTTCGCAGCCATGTCGACGGATCGCGCCACGAGCTGACGCCGGAGCGCTCGATGGAGATCCAGCGTCTTCTCGGCAGTGACATCGTGATGTGCTTTGACGAGTGCCCGGCCTTGCCCGCGACCGAGGCCGCAGTGGCAGAGAGCATGCGGCTTTCGATGCGGTGGGCGGCGCGGTCGAAGGCGGCGTTCGGTGACCGGCCCGGCCACGCCTTGTTCGGCATCCAGCAGGGTGGCGTCACGCGTGAGCTTCGCGACGAAAGTGCCGTTAAATTAAGGGAAATCGGATTTGATGGCTATGCCATCGGGGGCCTCGCCGTGGGCGAGGGGCAAGAGGCGATGTTCGGCGTTCTGGACCATGCGCCCGACATGCTGCCCGCCGACCGGCCGCGCTATCTGATGGGGGTCGGTAAGCCCGACGACATCGTCGGCGCGGTGAAGCGCGGGGTCGACATGATGGATTGCGTGTTGCCCAGCCGCTCGGGGCGCACGGGGCAGGCATTCACGCGCCGCGGCGTGGTGAACATCAAGAACGCGCGGCACCAAAACGATCCCAGGCCGCTGGACGAGGGGTGCGGCTGCCCGGCTTGTTCACGGTATTCCCGCGCCTACCTGCATCATGTGTTCCGATCCGGCGAGATCATCAGCTCGATGCTGTTGACCTGGCACAATCTGCACTATTATCAGGACCTTATGGCCGCGATGCGCGAGGCAATCGCCGAAGGGCGGTTCGCCAGCTTCGAGGCCGGGTTCCATGCAGCCCGCGCGGCGGGCGACATTGAGCCGGTTTAGCGGATCAGCCTTCGGTAGGCTTAAATTTGCGGATCGCCAGGCGCGCGGCCAGCATGAAGGCCACCACCATGATTAGCCCCATCAGCCCGCGCGTGCGACAGCACCACGACCATGAGCCAGGCGATGCCGGTGGCGTGGCCGGTCCCGGCCAGCGCGGCCATCAGAAGCGCGGTCAGCACGACGGGCACCGAAATGTAACCGGCGATGTCGAGCGGGCGAGTGAAGAGATCGGGGCGTTTCTCGGCCACCAGGAACAGAACCACGGAAGCGATGGCGGCGAGCGGGAACAGCGGAACGGCGACGAACAACAGGGGGTACCTTTCAGTCATGCGGTGACGAAGAGGTGGGAAACGAATGTGGCGGCAACCGGGCGGTGCGGCGGAAATTGCGTGGGGTGGGTGCTTTCAGCGTGCTTTCAGGAAGTTCGCGTCGCTGCGGTGATGGGCTCTTGATCGACGTCCGATATGTCGCGAAATCTGCGCAATTATCCGCATCGCGCCTTGCGCGACATCCCCGCAGCAGGCACATTCAAGTGAGCGCAAACAACGATTGCTTGAACAAGAAGGGCATCAGCCCCAGATATTGAGGCCAGAAGAGGAGACGCGCCCAGTGCTGCCGCATCGTCGGGGTCGTGGCCGTCTTGCCAGAGTATAAGGAAAGAGCATGCAAGAGCATCTTACCCAGTCCTACCCGGTCCTGCCGCTGCGCGATATCGTGGTGTTTCCGCACATGATCGTGCCGTTGTTCGTCGGCCGCGAGAAATCGGTGCGCGCGCTGGAAGAGGTGATGCAGGACGACAAGCAGATCCTGCTGTCGAGCCAGATCGACCCCGGCATCGACGATCCGGCCTCGGACGGCATTTATGACGTGGGCGTGCTGGCCAACGTCCTGCAACTGCTGAAGCTGCCCGACGGCACCGTGAAAGTGCTGGTGGAGGGCCGCAGCCGGGTCAGGATTACCGATTATCTGGAGAACGACAATTTCTTCGAGGCCCATGCCGAGGTGCTGGACAGAGGTGACCGGCGATCCGGCGACGGTCTCGGCGCTGGTGAAATCGGTCAGCGAGGATTTCGAGCGTTACGCCAAGATCAAGAAGAACATCCCCGAAGAGGCCCTGGGCGCCGTGTCCGAGACCCGCGAGCCCGACAAGCTGGCCGACCTGGTGGCGGGACACCTGGGCGTCGAGGTCAGTCAGAAGCAGGAACTTCTGGAAACGCTGAGCGTGGCCGAACGGCTGGAGAAGATCTTCGGTCTGATGCAGGGCGAGATGAGCGTTCTGCAGGTCGAGAAGAAGATCAAGACCCGCGTCAAAAGCCAGATGGAGCGGACCCAGCGCGAGTACTACCTGAATGAGCAGATGAAGGCCATTCAGAAGGAACTTGGCGACGGCGAGGACGGCCAGAACGAGGTTGCCGAGCTTGAGGCGAAGATCGCCGAGACCAAGCTGAGCAAGGAGGCCCGAGACAAAGCCGAGGCCGAGCTGAAGAAGCTGAAGAACATGTCACCGATGTCCGCCGAGGCGACCGTGGTGCGCAACTACCTCGACTGGATGCTGAGCATTCCGTGGGGCGTTAAGAGCCGCGTCAAGAAGGACCTGACCCGCGCCGAGAAGGTGCTGGACGACGACCACTATGGCCTCGAGAAGGTCAAGGAGCGGATCGTCGAGTACCTTGCCGTGCAGCAGCGGTCGAAAAAGCTGAAAGGCCCGATCATGTGCCTTGTCGGCCCGCCCGGCGTTGGCAAGACCAGTCTGGGTAAGTCGGTGGCGCGGGCCACGGGGCGCGAGTTTATTCGCATCTCGCTGGGCGGCGTACGGGACGAATCCGAAATCCGGGGTCACCGGCGGACGTATATCGGCTCGATGCCCGGCAAGATCATCCAGGCGCTGAAGAAGGCCAAGACGACGAACCCGCTGATCCTGCTCGACGAGATCGACAAGATGGGCCAGGATTTCCGGGGCGACCCGGCGTCGGCGATGCTTGAGGTGCTGGATCCGGAACAGAACAGCACGTTCACCGACCACTACCTCGAGGTCGAGTATGACCTGTCGAACGTGATGTTCCTGACCACGGCGAACACCTACAACATGCCCGGGCCGCTGCTGGACCGGATGGAGATCATTCCTCTGGCGGGTTACACCGAAGACGAAAAGACCGAGATCGCCAAGCAGCACCTGATCGCCAAGCAGATCAAGAACCACGGTCTGCGCAAGGGCGAGTTCCAGTTGACCGATGCGGCATTGCTGGAGATCATCCGCACATATACCCGCGAAGCCGGGGTGCGGAATCTAGAGCGTGAAATTGCCAAGCTGTCGCGCAAGGCAGTGACCAAGCTGATCAAGAAAGAGGTCGAGACGGTCGTCATCACGCCTGAAAACCTTGAAGAATATCTTGGCGTCAAGCGGCATCGCTACGGTCTGGCGGAAGCTGAGGATCAGATCGGTGTCGTCACCGGGCTGGCCTGGACCAGCGTTGGCGGCGAATTGCTGTCGATCGAGGCGCTGCGCCTGCCGGGCAAAGGCCGGATGAAGACCACCGGCAAGCTGGGCGACGTGATGAAGGAAAGCATCGACGCGGCGGCCAGTTTCGTCCGCTCGATCGCGCCGCAGATCGGGGTCAAGCCGCCGCGTTTCGACCGGATGGACATTCACGTCCACGTTCCCGAGGGCGCCACGCCCAAGGACGGGCCGAGTGCCGGTGTGGCGATGGTGACCTCTATCGTGTCGGTGCTGACGCAGATCCCGGTGCGTAAGGACATCGCCATGACCGGAGAGGTGACGCTGCGCGGCAACGTGCTGCCCATCGGCGGCCTCAAGGAAAAGCTGCTGGCGGCCCTGCGCGGCGGCATCAAGACGGTGCTGATTCCGGCCGAGAACGAGAAGGACTTGGCCGAGATACCGGACAACGTGAAGGACGGGCTGACGATCATCCCCGTCGAGAACGTGCGCCAGGTGATGAAGCACGCGCTGGTTCGGGTGCCCGAGCCGGTCGAGTGGGATGAGGAAGCCGAGGAGGCCGCCGCAGCGGCCAAGGCGGCGCTGAGACCCACTGACGAGGGAGCCAGCCCCGTCACGCACTAGCGGTGATGCACGGAAATCGGGGGGGTATCCGGGGACGGGTACCCCTTTTTGCTGCGTGCTGTCTGCAACACCTCGACTGCGGGTCCCTCGGTCCGGACGCCAGATGATGTTAACGATTGCTCAATTCGCCCTAAATATGTATGACAGGTGACAGGCGGTCGGGCTTGAACGGGCCGTACCGCGCCGAGACGAAACAACGAAGAAACCAGAAACGAGCAGGTCAAGGATGGTTCGCACGACCACGAAATCCCGGAAAATCAAGGCACCCACAGCACCGCGCGCCGCTCCGACGAATGCGACGGTACCGGACGCCGAACCCGACGCGCTTGTCGCGTCGGATCAACCGAAGGTGGAAGACGTCGACGCCAAGCCGACGGAGGACATCGTCTCGCTGGGCAAGCGCGACCTGATCGACCGGGTCGTCCTGGCCTCGGGGATCAAGAAAAAGGCCGCCAAGCCGGTGATCGAGGCTATGCTCAAAGAACTGGGCGACGCGCTGTCGCGCGGCGAGACGCTGAACCTGCAACCGTTCGGCAAGGCCAACGTCAAGCGCCAGAAAGATTTGGAGCACGCCGAGATCATCGAACTGCGGCTGCGGCGCAGCAAGCTGGCGATCAAGGCGGCCGAAGCTGCGGCGGATTCCGAGGCTCCGGTGATCCCGCTGGACCCACTTGCGGAAGCGGCGGAGTAACGCTAAACCCGCCCGCGATGGGTGATTAGCTCAGTGGTAGAGCGCTTCGTTCACATCGAAGATGTCAGCGGTTCAAATCCGTTATCACCCACCATTAAATCAAATACTTAGCTACGAATTGCGAAGAGCGCGCTGGTTCATTGAACCTAAGCCTAACATCACGATTTTGCGGATTGAGTAAAATCAAGGACTTGAGCGGCCTTGCGGAGGTGGTCTGGCGAGAACCTGGCATAGACCCTCTCGGTGATCGATGCATTGGAATGTCCCAGGTACTGGCTGATCTCGGCCATCGGGACACCTGCCTCGGCCATGTGCACGGCGCTGGTGTGGCGCAGACACGTGCGGGAGACGTCGGTCAGACCGGCTGCCGCGACAGCTGATTAGAATCCGCGGATGATGTTCTTGACCGGCTTCCCGGCCCATTCGACCACGTGATCGGTCAGTGCTGCCTCGCGGGCGGTCAGCAAGGCCTCCTTCAGTCCATCATTCATCGGGACCACTGCCCGCCCTTTCCTCGGGCCGGTCGATGACTTGCGCAAGGTCGATCTGACCCCGGTCGAGGTCGACCCGGTCCCATGTCAGTTCGAGGATGGCCGTGACACGGGCTGCGGTCGACAGCATCAACAGGATCGCCAGCCTGATATGGGGCTCAGCAGGCGCTGCCAGCAACTGGTCGATCTCGGCACGTGTCAGATACCGGTCCTTGGGGGCTGGCTTCGGAGGGTCGCTCGATGTGCGGCACATGGTCTATCAGCCTGGTCTTGGCGGCCCAGTTCAGGACCGTGCTCAGATGGCTGAGCTCGGTCCAAATCGAGCCCGGCTTGATCCCGGCTTTGGCGCGAACCGAGGCATAGCGACCGGCAGGTCCCGGTTTCGATCTGGTCGGCCCGGAGCGCGCCGAAATGGGCCAGACACCAGCCTTGCCGGTGTACATCATGGTCTCGGCGACCGGGCGGCCTTGGCGCTCCGCGAGGTATCTGTCCCACAGGTCCGCGACGGTGAGACCGGTGGGTTGCCCGGTCTCTTTCCGGAAGACATCTACGGCCTCTGCTTCCGCCTCCGCTCGGGTGCGTGCCGCAAGCTGATGACGGCGGCGTTTTCCGTTGTCCCGCCAGGAGACGCAAAATCCGCCCCGGAGGCGTCCGATGGTGATGTCTGGCATTCGTAGTCCTCGACGACATTGCGGGGTATGCGGATCAGACGTCCGACAAAGAAGGCGCGGAGTTGGCCGCGATGCACGAGTTGTCGGACGGTTTCGGCTGAACATCCCCAGCGGTTCGCCAGGGTTTCAGGTGTGAAAGGACGTGCAGGTTCCATGATTATCGAACCCGCCAGGTAACAGTTCGGGAAGAAGCGACAGCGTACTTAGCGGACATTAGGCTCATTGCTCTGCCATCGGCCAACGATGACCTGCCGTCGGTGAGGGAAAAATGGGTTGTAGGCATCCGAAACGATAGCTCCAGCTGATGGGACACGGGGGAGGATCAGAGACTGGCATGATGATTTGGATTGCCGGAGACTTAATGCTGCCGGGTCACTCCATCAACAACAAAGCAAGCTAGTTCAGTATGAACTAAGCATTTTTAGAAGGTTAGACAACCTCCAGCCCCGCATCTCGTCCACGATCAAGGAAAAGTCCTTCTCGATGTACCTCCCAGGCGGGAGCGCATGTGCATCGAGGGCGGCGTCAAGGTCGTCTGCACGGGCCTCGGAGTATCCGACCGGAAAGGCCAGCACGCTGGCGCGGTCGTAAGCTGATGCGAACATCAAGAGGGTACTTTTGGGCCGAAGACTTCGGCCACAGCCTGAATCAACAAGCGCCGCACGGCGACCCCGGCGGGCTTGAAGAATGGGTTGGCGGGGTCAGGGGCTGGTGCGTCGCTCCGGGCGAGTTTCCAGGGCGAATGCCCCGGGGGTCGGCGGCAAGTCGGGATGTGTGTTCATGACGCCAATACCTCGATTGACTGTGCCAGCTCGAACTCTCGTTTCACCCACGCGAGCTCGCAGGCAGGGGCCGTCGAATACGGTATAAGGATCTTTCAGTCCGTCGACGGACGTACACGCTTCGTCACCGCCTTCCTTGATCACCGCGCCGGTGGCGTGAACGAAGGCCTCGGCGCCGGCAATCGGATCGAATGGCGTTGGTGCTGGCGGCGTTTGGAAACCATCAACCTCGCGCTGCGTTGAAGACGTGGCTCGCGCGGGCGACCCAACGTTCGGCTTCTTCCTCTTCGACCTTGTAGGTTTTTGTAGAAAGCCACGGAGATGATCTTCTCGCCCTTGCGGACCTGGCAGCCCTTTTTCCTGCCACTGCCGATCGGTGCCCCAGATATTGGACGGGTAGTCGGCAGCCAGGGCAGAGACCCGAAGGCTGAGGATGTTGACGCCGTTGTAGGGGTTCTGGGACACCACGTTTTTGAAGGGGCGGGCGTTGGATTTGGTCCATCGCAGGCGGAACTCCCTGCGGTTCAATGGCTGCGACGATTTTGTTGGTGATTTCTTGGTGGAGATCGAATGTGGGCATGGCCTTGCCTATTAGCCGAGGAAAATCGCGCACGCGTTGCGGAGTTAGAGCTCTTGGGGTATCGTCCGCGTCGATTCATTGGCAACCTGGTGACGTCGACCAAGTAGGACGTTCTAGACATATATTTTGTATTTGGTGGCAGATGTGCTACAAGATGTTGTGCAGTAAAGGCAGTTTCAAAAACATGCCGAATACAGGGAGACTCGAACATGCCCCAACTTCAACCCCTGACTTTTCTTCCGCATGCGCTGATCGAAGCCGGATACGAAAGCCCTGGATATCAGGCACTCTTTGAGGCTGCGCTTGCCGGATGGATACCCGCAGAGCAGTGCGAAAATGGCAGATGGTCTTTCGACCCTGCTCATCTCAGGTTTATTGCAGAGAGCCTCATGCTTGAACCAGTCGCGGCATGAAGTCCTGGACTGTAAGACCGAGCAGCTGATGCCCGTTGGTTGAACCGGCCTCACCGGCTTGTGCTGTCAGTTTCGCAATCGATAGCGACAGGATGTTCACTGATGACTGTCTGTGTACACTAAGCAGGTGGGATGGGATCGATACCAGACCGATCTGCAAGAACCTGAAGGTTAGGAGCAACGGGCGGATTTACGAAGTGTGCGTTGGTTCAGTGAACCTGCAAGAACCGAAACAGCCTGGAGAGAACCCATTTCTCGTTGTTTTCGAAATGTTCTTTGGAACAGAAATCGGTAGCGTCGCGAACGGAGTCTTTTTCACATCGAAGATGTCCGCCGTTCAGGTGTTATCGCCCACCACCATTTTATCGGCGAAAGAATGTGTGCGAGGCAGCGATTGCCCGCAATTGCGTTCGCACCCGGCGCGGTCACAACGCATTCTCTGAGTGCGGCAATGCGCCGGGCGGAACAGTCTGGAGTGCCAAGGTGACCCGATACCCCGAATTATTCGTCCTGCGCCACGGCCAGACCGTGTGGAATGCTGAAGGCCGGCATCAGGGTCAGCGGGATTCGGCGCTGACCGCCCTGGGCCGGACACAAGCCGCCGACCAGGGGCAGATCCTGGCGCGCGCTGTGATCGATCCGGACGCCGTGGCCTGCTTTGCCAGCCCGCAGGGCCGGGCCTGGGCAACGGCAGAGATCGCGCTGGCCGCGATCGGGCGCGCGCCGAGGCCGGACGATCGGTTGAAAGAGGTCAGCTTTGGCCTGTGGGAAGGACTGACCCACGACGAGATCGACGACAATTGGCCCGGTCACCGCGAGATTGCCGACGGTTTCAACTGGCATTTCACCAGTCCCGAGGGCGAGCGCCTGGACGACCTTGTGGGCCGGGCGCAAAGCTTTCTGGATGAACTGACAGGACCTGCCGTGATCGTCACCCATGGCATCCTGTCGCGGGTCCTGCGCGGCCTTTGCCTTGGGCTGGACAGCGCCGGCATGGCGGCCATCGAAGGCGGGCAGGGGGTGGTCTATCACCTGAAGGACGGCCAACAGGTCCGGCTGGTGTCAGGGACCTAGGCGTGCCGCCCTTGCATGGACCGCGACCATTGGCTAGTACGCCGCGAGGGGTGATTAGCTCAGTTGGTAGAGCGCTTCGTTTACACCGAAGATGTCAGCGGTTCGAGCCCGTTATCACCCACCATTCCCGGCAGGTCCGAAAAAACCGAGCGATAGGGAAAGGGCGCTTGACGGGCCTGATTGCTTGGCCTATTCCGCACCCCACGCGCGGTTGTAGCTCAGTTGGTTAGAGTACCGGCCTGTCACGCCGGGGGTCGCGGGTTCGAGCCCCGTCAACCGCGCCACTTCCCTCTTGCACATGATGAACACACGTCGGCACCGCCCGCGGGCAGGGGCAATTGGTGCCATGGGCACCCACCCGGCACACGCGACGCGATGGGGCCGGGGTTTTGCCGCCTCGCCGCAAAACTGCTATCCTGCCCCCACGTAGCAAGGGGGGTGCTATGCGGTTTGTTTCACTCGCACATTGCTGCTGGCCGGCCAGGCCATTGCGCAACCCGCCGAATTCGACCCGGTCGACTTTGGCAAGATCGTCATCACCGCGCGCCAGTCGTCTGACGGGCTGACCTTCGAGCAGGCCTTCGGCGAATATCAGAACGAACCCGTGGTCGATTATGGCCCCGAGGGCCCGGCCGTGAAACTTGGCCGCCCGATCGGCCGGCTCGACCTGCTGTACGAAACCGGCAAGCCGGGCTTCTGCACCGCCTTCATCGTCGATGCTCAGCACATCGTGACCAACCACCACTGCATTCCCGGCATGGACGGCGATCCCACCGGGGCCGTCAGCGGCGTCACCGCGGCGCAGTTCGTCGCGGGCTACATCAACCCGGGCCGGGCCGTAGGCGTCGACAAGTATACGGTGTCGCCTCAGATCGTCGAGACCAACCGCGATCTCGACTACACCCTGCTCAAGGTGTTCGGCGATCCGGCCTCGAATTACGGCACGATGCAACTTGCCGATGCCGATCCCCAGGATGCCGAGTTCCTGTGGATCATCGGCCACCCCGAGGGTCAGTCCCAGCACATCAGCCGCGAGGGCTGCGCGGCGGCGACACCGGCGCTGTCCGCCGAGGGCAAGCTGGTGCACACCTGCGATACGCTGAGCGGGAATTCCGGCTCGCCGGTGATCCGCATTTCGGACCGGCGCGTCGTCGGACTGCACCACGCGCGCAACAGCCGCACCGGGTTCAATCAGGCGATCCCGATGCGCCGCATCCTGGAACAAAGCCAGGTCCTGAAGGCGGCTGTCAGCCCGGCGGCAGCACGGCCCGCGGCACCGGACCCGGCGGCCCAGGCCTGCACGGTGCTATGGCCGGAGGCGAAATCGCTGGGATGTTTCGGCTACAAGGCTTTCCTTGCCGATTGCGAAAGCCACACCTTCGCGACCCTGGCCCGCGGATTCATCGCCCGGGAATGCCCGGTCGAAACCGTCGCGGCGCTCAGGCCAACGCCGCCGACCGCCGTCATGAAGCCTGATCCGCCCGCCTTGGCCACCGCCACGGTGACCGTCCGCCCGAATGGCGGCGGCGATTACGTCGATCTCGCCCGCGCGGTTGCGGCGGCCAAGCCCGCAACACGGATCGAGGTCTATCCCGGCATTTGCACCAGGGGCCTTAGGGTCGAGAAACCGCTGGAGATCATCGGCGTCGGCGACCGCAGGGACATCGTCCTGCGGGTGCGCGAGGAAACGGCGATCCACTGGACCGCCACCGGTGGTGTCATCAGCAACCTGACCATCCGCATGGAATCCGGCAAGAAATTCGCGGTGAAGTTCGAAGGCGGCACCGGTGTTCTGGAACTCAGCGATATCTCGTCCGGCGGGTTGGCAGCTGTGGCGGTGACCGACGGCGGCGATCCCCTGATCCTGGACAACCTGATCCATGACGGCGCCCAAAGCGGCGTGTTCATCTACGATGGCGGCAAGGGCCGGATCATGAAGAACGTGATCGTGCGCAACGCCTATTCCGGGATCGCCATCAAGGAATGCGCCGACCCCGCGATCCTCGAGAACGAGATCCGCAACAATCTCCAGTCGGGGTTGTACGCCCAGCAGGATGCGCGGGGGCTGGTCAAGGGCTACGGGATCCACGGCAATGCCAAGGCCGGGGTCGAGATCAAGCTGGGCGCGGACACCCACGTCGCCGAGAACGAGATCGGGGACAACGCGTTTCACGCGATCTGGGTGCGCGACGGCGGGCGCGGCACCTACGAGCGCAACGATTTGCACCGCAATGGCCGGGGCGCTTTCCGGGTCGACGAGGATGCCGGCAAGGTCCAGCGCAGCGGCAACCGGGAATAGCTAGGGCCGTGCGGGGTTGATTCCCGCTTGCATTTCGCGGTCGGATAAGGTTCGTCCCTCGGCATGGAATGCAAGGGGAACGGGCGATGAAAGCGCGGGTGCATGTGATGCTGAAGACCGGTGTGCTCGACCCGCAGGGCGAGGCCGTGCGCCATGCGTTGGGGGCGATGGGCTTTGACGGGGTCGAGGCGGTGCGCCAGGGCAAGGTGATCGAACTGGACCTGGCAGAGACCGACGCGGCCAAGGCGCAGGCCCAGGTCAAGACCATGTGCGAGAAGCTGCTGGCCAACACGGTGATCGAAAGCTACCGGGTGGAGCTTATCTGATGCGCGCCGCGCAGCTGACAGGCTGGCGCGAACCGTTGCACCTGGTCGATCTGCCGGACCCCGGTTGCACGTCTGACGGCGTCGTGCTGCGGGTGCTGGCCTGCGGTATCTGCCGGTCCGACTGGCACGCCTGGACCGGCACCGACCCCGACATCGTTCTGCCGCATGTGCCGGGTCATGAGTTCTGCGGCGAAGTGGTCGAGACCGGCAGGGACGTGACCCGCTGGCGGGTTGGCGACCGGGTGATCGCGCCCTTCATTCTGGCCTGCGGTCAATGTCCCGCCTGCCAGGCCGGTCACCAGACCACCTGCGCCACCCAGATCGTGCCGGGCTTCACCGCGCCGGGCGCCTTTGCCGAAGCCATCGCGGTGCCGCGTGCCGATGTCAACCTGACACGGCTGCCGGACGGGATGGACGCGGGCCTCGCCGCCAGCCTCGGCTGCCGGGTCACGACCGCTTGGCACGCACTGACCGGGCGCGCCGCGCTGGCGCCCGGCGAATGGCTGGCGGTCTGGGGCTGTGGCGGGGTCGGACTGTCGGCGATGCTGCTGGGCCGCGCCCTGGGCGCGCGGGTCGTGGTGGTGGACGTGGTGGCCGAGAAGCTTGCCCATGCCCGCGGCCTTGGCGCGGATGCCGCGGTCAATGCCTCGGACCCGGAGGCGCTGAGCCAGATCCACGCCATCACCGGCGGCGGCGCCCATGTCGCGGTCGAAGCCCTGGGTATTGCAGACACGACCCGCAACGCTATGTTATCCCTTCGCAAACTGGGCCGCATGGTGCAGATCGGGATGCCGGCGGGCACGCATACCGAGATGACCCTGCCGATGGACGCGGTCTATTCTGGGCAACTGGCGCTGTTCGGCACCCGTGGAATGCCCGCGCACCGTTATCCCAGCCTGCTGTCGCTGATCGAGAGCGGTCAGGTCGACCTGACGCCGCTGATCGCCCGCCGCGTCGGCCTGTCGGACGCCAGCACCGAACTTGCCGCCTTCGACGCGCCCGCCCCGCCGGGGGTTGCCGTCATCACCGATTTCGCCGCCTGAGTCAGGAGCCGCCGCCATGAAAGCCGCCGTCATCGTCTTCCCCGGATCGAACTGCGACCGCGACCTCGCCGTCGCCCTGCGCCGCGCCGGGGCCGAGGTCGCCATGGTCTGGCACAAGGACACCGACCTGCCCGCAGGGCCTCGACCTGGTCGGCATTCCGGGCGGGTTTTCCTTCGGCGACTACCTGCGCTGCGGCGCCATCGCGGCGCAATTCGCCGATCTGCCGGGCGGTGATCCGCGCACGCCGAAAAGGGCGGCTACGTGCTGGGCATCTGCAACGGCTTCCAGGTGCTGACCGAGACCGGCCTGCTGCCCGGCGCGCTGATGCGCAACGCGGGCCTGAAATTCGTCTGCCGCACCGATGGGGCTGCGGGTGGCCACCACCGACAGCGCCTTCACAAGCGACTATGCGCCGGGGCAGGAGCTGCAGATCCCGATCGCCCATCACGACGGCAATTACGTCGCCGAGGACGCGCTGATCGACGCGGCTGCGCGCCGAGGACCGCATCGCCTTCACCTATACCGGCAATCCCAACGGCAGCCGCGCCGACATCGCCGGTATCCTGTCGGAAAATCGCCGCGTGCTCGGCATGATGCCGCATCCCGAACGCGCCGCCGAAGCCGCCCATGGCAGCCAGGACGGGGCCGCGCTGTTCACATCGCTGACAGCGGCGATGGCGCTCGCCTGACGACGCTTGAGCCGGGGACGGCGCAGGCGTATCCTGACCCCATGAGCCAGGCCGAACACCCCCGAAGACGCACCCGTTTCGACGGGCTTGTCCTGGCGTGTTCGGCTGCTGTTGCTGCTGTTTACCGGTTTGGCGGTCGTGGTGGTCTGGTTCACCAACCAGTTCCTGACCGAACGCTACACCGACCGCCACCAAGACCGGTCCGAGGTGCGCCAGGCGCTTTATGTCGGCAACCTGATGAGCGAATTGCAGCGCAACTCGGTGGTGCCGCTGCTGCTGAGCCGCGATCCGACGCTGATCGGCGCGCTGAACTCTGACGATTTCGCGCAAAGTCTCGCAGCGGCTGATTTCCGTCAAGGACGAGATCGGCGCCGCCTCGATGATCATGCTGGACGAAAGCGGCCGCGCGGTGGCGGCGACCGACCGCGACCCTGCTGGGCTCGCTGCACCGCGACCGCGCCCTATTTCATCTCGGCGCTGCGTTCGGACGACACGGTGTTCAACACCTACCAGACCGAGGCGGGGCAGATCCTGTTCAACTATGCCCGCCGCATCCAGGCCGGCGGCGAATTGATCGGGGTGATCGTGGTCGAGGTCGACCTGTCGAAGTTCGAAAGCTTCATGGGCGACGATATCCGACGCGGTGCTGGTCGACCGACAGCGAGGGCCGATCATCCTGGCGACCGAGCCGCAGTGGCGCGGCCTGTCCGAGGCCGAGGCGCTGGCGGCGCAATCGCCGCCCTCGGCGATCGAGCGCGCGATCCAGGCCACCGCCGACTGGACGGCGCTGCCGGCCGAGGCGTTCTTTCGCGGCGAGGCGCTGATGCGGCAGGAAACGCCGGATTCCATTCCGGGGCTGGCGTATGGTGTCTTTCACCACCTATGCCAGCGTGCGCGAGCGGGTGAACGGGGTGCTGGCGCTGGAGATCATGTTCTTCGCCATCCTGCTGGCGGGCATCTTCTATTTCTCGAGCCGACGCGCCCTGGCGCGGTCGATCTTCTTCCAGCGCGAGTCGGCGGAACTTCGCCGTCTGAACGAAACGCCTGCAGCGGGAAATCGCCGAACGCGAACGGGTGGAAAAGAACCTCGAAGTGGCCGAGCAGACGCTGGCGCAATCCTCGAAACTGGCGGCCCTGGGCGAGATGTCGGCCAGCGTCAGCCACGAGTTGAACCAGCCGCTGGCGGCGATGAAGACCTATCTGGCGGGCGCCCGGCTGCTGCTGCAGCGCCGCCGCCCAGAAGAGGCGCTGTCGTCGTTCCAGCGCATCGACGACCTGATCGACCGGATGGGCGCGATCACGCGGCAGCTGAAATCCTATGCCCGCAAGGGCGGCGAGGCGTTCGAACCCATAGATGCAAGGGACTGCGTGTCGTCGGCGCTGTCGATGATGGAGCCGCAGTTGAAGACCCGCAAGGTGCGGATCACCCGGATCATGCCGCGCGCATCCGGTGATGGTGATGGCCGACCGGATGCGGCTTGGAACAGGTGCTGATCAACCTTTTGCGCAACGCGCTCGACGCCACCAAGACGGTGGACGAGCCCAGCATCGACATCATCCTGTCGGCGGGCGAGATCGCGACGCTGACGGTGCGCGACAACGGCCCCGGCATCGAGGATCTCGACAACCTGTTCGAGCCGTTCTACACCACCAAGGCGCCGGGCGACGGTGTCGGGCTTGGGCTTGCCATTTCCTCGGGCATCGTCAACGACCTGGGCGGCCGGCTGAACGCCCGCAACGGTCGCACGGGCGGGGCGGTGTTCGAGGTGCAGTTGCCGCCTGGTCGGACAGGACCGTCAAGGCCGCAGAGTGAGGTGACGACATGGCTCAAGCCATGAAGATCGCGATCGTCGATGACGAACAGGACATGCGGCAGTCGATCAGCCAGTGGCTGGCGCTGTCGGGCTTCGACACCGAGACCTTTCCCAGCGCCGAGGATGCGCTGAAGGCGCTGGGCGCCGGATTATCCCGGCGTCGTGGTCAGCGACATCAAGATGCCCGGCATGGACGGCATGGCCTTCCTGAAAAAGCTGATGAGCGTCGACAGCGGCGCTGCCGGTGATCATGATCACCGGCCACGGCGACGTGCCGATGGCGGTCGAGGCGATGCGGATCGGGGCCTTCGATTTCCTGGAAAAGCCGTTCAACCCCGACCGGATGACCGAACTGGCCAAGAAGGCCACGTCGAACCGCCGCCTGACGCTGGACAACCGCGCGCTGCGCCGCGAGCTGTCCGACGGCATCGACGCTGATGAAAAAGCTGATCGGCGCCTCGCCGGTGATGGAACGGCTGCGCGAGGATATCCTCGATCTGGGCCAGGCCGACGGCCATGTCCTGATCGACGGCGAGACCGGCACCGGCAAGACGCTGGTGGCCCATGCGCTGCACGCGGTGGGGGCCAAGGCGGGCGCGCAAGTTCGTGCTGGTCTCCTGTGCCGCGCATGACGAGGACGACCTTGGCCAAGCGGCTGTTCGGCCCGGTGGAGGAGGGCGGCACGCTGCCCGCGCTGGAAGAGGCGCGCGGCGGCACGCTGGTGCTGGAAGACATCGAGGCGCTGCCGCAGGCGCTGCAGGCCCGGCTGCTGACCTGGATCAACGAACAGGGCACGCCCGCCCGAGACCCGGATCGTGGCGATCTCGCAACCTGCAGGAGCAGGGCAAGACCTGCGAGGACGTGCTGCGCCCGGACCTGTATTTCCGGCTGGCGGCGATGAAGATCACGCTGCCGCCGCTGCGCCAGCGCGGCGAGGATATCCTGATGCTGTTCACCCAGTTCGGCGAGCAGTTCGCCGAGGAATACGGCTGCGACGCGCCGCAGGTCACGGCGCAGGAGGCGGCGCAGCTGTTGCAGGCGCCCTGGCCCGGCAACATCCGCCAGCTGATCAACGTGGCCGAGCGCGCGGTGCTGCAGAACCGCCGCGGCTCCGGCACCATCGCCTCGCTGCTGATGGCCGAAAACGACGACGCGCAGCCGGCGATGACGACCGAGGGCAAGCCGCTGAAGGAATATGTCGAGGCGTTCGAGCGGATGCTGATCGACAACACCATGCGCCGCCACAAGGGCTCCATCGTCGACGGTGATGGACGAGCTGTGCCTGCCGCGCCGGACGCTGAACGAGAAGATGGCGAAATACGGGTTGCAGCGGTCGGATTATTTGTGATCCCGGATCAGGCAGTCTGGCGCCGGGATTTCACCCCCGCCAGCGGGCTCAGGTTCAGCCAATCGCGAAATCCGCTTCGGGCCTTGGAAGAGCCGTGCAATTCCATCCTTCCGTCGGCAGTGGCGCGTGACAGCGCGATATCGCCCCGGATCACACGGATCATGTCGGGCAACGCGCAGATGACGTAAAGATCGACATCGAAGCCCGGATCTTCCAGGCAAAGCTCGCATTCCGCGCTGTTGTTGACGAACCACCACAGCGACTTTGCCGGGGGTTGATCGTTGAATTCCAGCCGGACAACCGTGCGTTTCTCGCCAAATGCCGATGGGTCGACGCTTTTCTCCAGCGACCAGATCAGCAGGCCAAGATCGACTTCGTTGTCGGCCAGTTCGCGGCGGGACCAGCGTTGTCCCCAAACCCCAAGCTGCTCGATGACCGGCACGAATTCGCGACCCGCCTCGGTAAGCTGGTAGGTCATACCCCGCCCGCGATCTGCCTTGGTTCGCTCGACGATACCTTCGGCCTCCAGTTGTTTCAGCCTGCGCGACAGCAATGTCGGTGACATCAGCGGAACTCCCCGGCGGACTTCCGAAAACCGCGATGCGCCGGTTGCGAGTTCCCGGATGACCAGCGGTGTCCAGCGTTCGCAGAACAGCTCTGCCGCTTTCGCTATCGGGCAGAATTGACCGTAACTTCGCATCTGATGTCCCCTCTCCGGCAAGTCTATCACAGACCCACCGGCTGTTCAGTACAGATTGTGGACTATTCATCCGAGTCTTGCGGGCTCATCCTTCGGCCAGGATTGCACCTAACCCACATCCAGAAAGGGGCAAAAGATGGACTTGGCGCGCAAAGGACAGGTTACCCAAAGTGCGGCGGACATTTACGACGAATTCTTCGTACCGGCATTGTTCAGCGAATGGGCGCCGCGTGTCGTGGCGGCGGCGGGTCTGACCCCCGGCCTCGATGCCCTGGACGTCGCGTGCGGAACCGGAGTGCTGGCGCGCGAGGCGTTGGTGAAAGTCTGCTCAACGGGCCATGTGGTTGGTCTGGATTGCAACGACGGCATGCTTGCCACCGCTGCGCGCCGTGCGGGTGCAATCGACTGGCGAAAGGGGCAGGCCGAACACCTTCCGTTTGCGGACGCCTCGTTCGATGCGGTCATCAGCCAGTTCGGGCTGATGTTCTTTGACGACCCGGGTACTGCATTGCGCGAAATGTGGCGGGTCCTGCGGCCCGGCGGGCGTCTGGCAGTGGCCGTGTGGGCGCCGCTCGATCAAACCCCGGGCTACCGCGCGATGACGGCCTTGATCCACCGCCTGTTCGGTGCCCGCGCGGCAGACGCGTTGCGCGCGCCCTACAGCCTGGGCGATCCGGACATGCTGCGCGATCTGTTCCTGGGGGCCGGCATTTCCGGCGTCAGGATCGACACACTCGGCGGCGCGGCGACCTTTCCCTCGATCGCAGAGTGGGTGCGGATGGATGTGAAAGGCTGGACACTGGCCGACCTGATAGACGAGGCCGATTACCGCAAGCTTCAATCCGAGGCCGCCCGCCAGCTTGCCGACTTCACCCTGTCGGACGGTACCGTCAGTTTCCGCCACCCGGCGCACATCGCGTCGGCGGTCAAACAGCAGGAAAGGCCACGAAAATGAACCGGATCGCTTCTCTGTTCCAGGCCGGGCCAAGGGGCCGTCCTTTCTGTGGCCTGCATCGCGGCGATGGCCGGTTTCGCCTTGCCTGCACAGCCCGCCGCACCACAGCCACACGAAGACGGCTTTGGATACTGCATCCTGAATTCCGCCGGCAGCGACGGCCCGGCAATCGTGGGGCCAAACAAGTGGCTGCTACGAAGAGAATGCCGGGCATGGCGACACCCGAACCGTTTGCATTCAGTGCGATGCCGACTGGAAGAACTGCCAGGAAGTCTGGGACGACGACGTGCCTGGGCGGGCGACCAGACTGCCCGCAGCCATAGGTGGACCGGTTGATGGTTCATGGCGCCAAAGAACCACCGCCACAGGCATTGGAAATGAACCGACCTGCGGCGGGCGTGTCACTCCACTTCCAGAGGCACGGTCGCGATGGTCCTGCGGTCAGAGTTCAGCACATAGCGCAACTCCCACGCACCCGGTTCGTCTGGCACTTTCAGTTCTGCCGGGTTTCCCCGGTTGGTGTACCAATAGCTGAAATAGCGTTCGCCCGGTTTGCCGATTGCGACATAGTCGCGGTCATTGCCGGGGCCTTCCCATTCGACCTTGATCTTGCTGCCCGCAGTGGCGACCTTGGGTCCGCTGATCTTGGCGCTGACCTCAAGCAAGGTAATCGGGCGGCTCGCCAGCACCAGCTTGGGATTGCCGGCCGCGATGTAGCGGATCACGTAGTCGCCGGGCGTGGCCGGCAGCTCCAGGTCCAGCGTCGTGCCTTCGCGGGTATAGGTGTAGCGGTCGTATTTCAGCTCGTCGACGCCCACCGGGGCGATGGCGATGAAGTCGTTCTTGTAGTCCGGGCCCTGCCAGGACACCTGGATCGAGCCGCCGACATCGGCGCTGTCCGGGGCCTTCAGCTCTGCCATGACGGCGGTCAGTACGATTTCGGCCCGCGCCTCGACCTTGCGGCCCTGCGACAGCACATAGCGGATCTCGTAGCGCCCCGGCTCCAGCGGCATCATCAGGTCAAGTGGCGATCCCTCGCGGGTGTAGGTATAGCCCACGTACTGGTTGTCGGGACTGTCGATCTCGGCCACCGAGATGAAGTCGTTTTTGTAGTCGGGCCCTTTCCAGTTGACCTGGATGGTCGCGCCCGCAGGGGCGGATTCCGGCGCGGTGAGCCCGAAGTTGATCCCGGTCACGGTGATCGGCACGCGGGCGATGACCTCGCGGTCCTGGTTCAGCACGTAGATCAGGTCGTAGTCGCCCGGATCGGCCGGCATGGTCAGGACCATGGGCGAGCCCTCGCGGGTGTAGGTGTAGTTGATCCATTTCTCCTCGCCACGCTCGGTGACGCCGATGAAGTCGTTCTTGTAGTCGGGGCCTTTCCAGTCGATCTGCACATCCGCGCCGGCGGGCAGGTCGTCGGGCGGGCTGATCGTCGCCAGCACTTCGGTCACCGTGATCGGCTGGCTGGCAAGAATCTTGCGGCCGTCGGACAGGATGTAGCGCAGTTCGAATTCGCCCGGCTCGGGCGGCATCGTCAGGTTCAGCAACGGGCCCTCGCGGGTGTAGGTGTAGTTGATGGCGAGCGCGCCCTTGGCATCCGGCGTCGCCACGGCAATGAAATCGTTGCGGGCATCCGGCCCGCTCCAGCGGACTTGCACGACCGACCCGGCGACGGCGGTTTCGGGTGCCTCGAGCGTCGCGGCGGGGCGGTATTCGGGCAGTGCCAGCGTCACGGTCTTGTTGACCTGGCCGACGCCAAACCGCGTCTCTGCGGTGGTCTCGTCGATAGTCCGCAGCACCGAAACCACGTATTCGCCCTTGACCAGCGACAGGTCGAGGTTACCGGTCAGCACGCTTTCGACGACCGGGTTGCCCGCGGCATCGGTCAGGTCCCAGACAAGCCCGTCCGGGATGCGCGGGCCGGTGTCGCCATCGGTGGCGTAGACCCGCACCTGCACCGGTTCGGGCGGCAGTTCCGGCAGGACCACGACGATGGTCTGGTGGGTGGTTTCCACGGCGAAACCGCGCTCTGCGCTGGCCCCGTCGGCCTCGCGCATGACCGAGACGCTGAAGTCGCCCGGCAGCAATTCCAGCGTAGGGGTATAGTCGTCGCCGCCCTGCAACAGGGGCGCGCCGTTCGCGTCAAGCACGGTCCAGACCAGCCCCTTGGTGATCGTCGGCCCGCCGGGTCCGTCCTTGGCGTTAAACGTCGTCAGGAACGGTTTCGGCGCCGGCGGGGCAGGCGGCGGGGCCGGTTCGGCCACAACGGTCAGGGCGTCACCCAGTTCCGCGGCATTGGCGGCGGTGGTGAAGGTACCGCCGGTCTCTTCGGCCAGGCATTTCATCTGCGCCAGCGCCGTCGCGTCCGAGCCGACATCGAAGCCGATGACATGGGCGGTGAAGTTGACGCCGGTCGCCTCCAGCAGCCGCGCGGCGGCGCAGGGATCGGGATTGCAGGTTTCGACCCCGTCGCTGACCAGAATGACCGTGGCGGCTTCCTCGGTGTATTTCAGCGCCTCGGCCGCCGCGATGATCGCATCGGTCATCGGCGTCTTGCCCTTCGGCTTGAAGCCGTTGACCGCCGCTCCGATGGCCGCGCGCTGGTCGCCCTCGGGGGCGATGATCGTCTCGATGTCGGTGCAGTCGCCCTTGCGTCGGTGGCCATAGGCGGTCAGGCCCAGAACCTGTTCGGGCGGCAGTGTCTGCAACAGGTCGCCGATGACCTCCTGCGCGATGGTGATCTTGGCCTTGCCCTCGATCTGGCCCCACATGGATCCGGAGGCGTCCAGCACCAGGATCGCGCGCGGGCGGTCCTGTGCGACAGCGGCACTGGCAAGGAAACAAAGGCTCAAAAGCAGCAAGCGGAACATCGGCGCACCCCATCGTCAGAAAATCCGTTTCGGCGACCATAAACCAGAAATCCGATTCGCCCATAGGTCAGGAAAACCCTGCACCCTTGACCCCGCACCCGCTCCCCACGATAGCGGGGCGATGAATATGCGCGAGGCAACCGACTGGCGGCTGGTGCTGCTGCTATGGGCCGCCGGGCTGGGGGCGGCGGCGCAATACGGCAAGATCAGCGTGATCTTCGACCGGCTGTCCGAGGTCTACCCGGAGGCGGGTGCGGCGTTGGGGTTTGCCGTGTCGCTGGTCGGCTTTCTCGGCATCCTGCTGGGCATCGTCGCGGGCGTGCTGGTGGCGCGCATCGGGTATCGCCGGGCGCTGCTGTCGGCGCTTCTGGTCGGGGCAGGGGTCTCGGCAGTTCAGGCGCTGTTTCCGCCGTTGCCGATCTTCCTCGCAACCCGCGTCGTCGAGGGCGCCGCGCACCTGGCGATCGTGGTCGCCGCGCCGACGATGATCGCGCAGATCACCGCGCCGCGTGACGCGGGCCTGGCGCTGACCCTGTGGGGCACGTTCTTTGGCGTGGCATTCGCGATTCTGGCCTGGGGCGGGCTGGCTCTGGTCGATGGCTTCGGCCTGTCCAGCCTGATGCTGGCCCATGCGGCCTATATGTCCATCATGGCGCTGGTTCTCTGGCCGCGTCTGCCCACGGTGGTCAAGCAGGTGCAGCGGATCGAGCCGCGTGACCTGATCACCGCGCATCGCCGCATCTACACCTCTGCCACCATCGGCGCGCCGGCGCTGGGCTGGCTGTTCTACACCGCCTGCTTCGTCAGCGTCCTGACCGTGCTGCCGCCGTTCCTCGACCCCGCGCATCGCGCGGTCGTGCTGGGGGCGATGCCGCTGTTGTCGATCCTGTCGTCGCTGACGCTGGGCGTCTGGCTGCTGCGGTATATAAAGGCGGTGTCTGTGGTCATCACCGGCTTTCTTGGCTGCGCGCTGTGCGCGGCACTGCTGTGGCTGGTTCCGGGCCACGCCGGTTTCGCGCTGGCGCTGGGGGCCAGCCTGGGCCTGGTGCAGGGCGCGTCCTTCGCCGCCGTGGCGCAATTGAACGCAGCACCCGAGGACCGGGCGCTGGCCAATGGCGGGCTGGCGCAGATGGGCAACCTTGGCAACACCACCGGAACGCCGCTGATGGTCGCGATCATCGCAGCGGCGGGCTATGGCGGGCTGGTGGGGACGCTTGTCGTGTTGTTCCTTGGCGGCGCGGCGATCCACCTTCTGCTGGCCGCGCGCCGTGGCGGCTGATTTCCTGTGGATGTTCGCTGTATGTTCCAGATTTTGGTTGGCGACCGCAGTCAACCGGCCTATGTATGAACATCCGGTTAAGAGGCGGCAGTCATGGCGGAGCTGAAGAAGATCGAGGTGCGCGGCGCGCGCGAGCACAATCTCAAGAACATCGACGTGGATATTCCGCGCGACCAGCTGGTGGTGATCACCGGGCTTTCGGGCTCGGGCAAGTCCGCCTCGCCTTCGACACGATCTATGCCGAGGGCCAGCGCCGCTACGTCGAATCGCTGTCGGCCTATGCCCGGCAGTTCCTCGACATGATGGAAAAGCCGGACGTCGACCACATCACGGGCCTGTCAGCCCGGCGATTTCCATCGAGCAGAAGACCACTCAGCAAGAACCCGCGCTCGACCGTCGGCACGGTGACCGAGATCTACGACTACATGCGGCTGCTGTTCGCCCGCGTCGGCACGCCCTATTCGCCCGCCACCGGCCTGCCGATCGAGGCGCAGCAGGTGCAGGACATGGTCGACCGGGTGATGGCGATGGAAGAGGGCACGCGCGCCTATCTGCTGGCCCCGATCGTGCGCGACCGCAAGGGCGAATACCGCAAGGAATTCCTGGAGCTTGCGCAAGCAGGGCTTTCAGCGGGTCAAGGTCGACGGTGCGTTCTACGAACTGGACGAGCCGCCCACGCTCGACAAGAAGTTCCGCCACGACATCGACGTGGTGGTCGACCGGATCGTGGTGCGCGAGGGGCTGGAAACGCGGCTCGCCGACAGCTTCCGCACCGCGCTGGATCTGGCCGACGGCATCGCGATTCTGGAAACCGCGCCGACGCCGAGGGCGAAGCGCGAGCCCGAGCGCATCACCTTCTCGCGAGAAATTCGCCTGCCCGGTTCCGGGCTTCACCATCTCCGAGATCGAGCCGCGGCTGTTCTCGTTCAACGCGCCCTTCGGCGCCTGCCCGACCTGCGACGGCCTTGGGCGTCGAGCTGTTCTTCGACGAACGCCTGGTGGTGCCGGACGCGACGCTCACGCTCGACGACGGCGCGCTGGCGCCGTGGCGCAAGGGCAAGTCGCCCTATTTCCTGCAGACCATCGAGGCCATCGCCAAGCACTACGAGTTCGACAAGAACCCGCGCTGGAAGGACCTGCCCGAAGAGGTGCAGCAGGTGTTCCTGCTACGGCTCCGGCGACGAGGAGATCCAGTTCCGCTATGACGAGGGCGGCCGCGTCTATCAGGTCGACGCGGCCGTTCGAAGGCGTGATCCCGAACATGGAACGCCGCTACCGCGAGACCGATTCAGCGTGGATCCGCGAGGAATTCGAGCGCTACCAGAACAACCGCCCCTGCGGCACCTGCGGCGGCTACCGCCTGCGGCGAGGAAGCGCTGGCGGTCAAGATCGCCGGGTCTGCATGCCGGCCAGGTGGTGCAGATGTCGATCAAGGAGGCCTTCGACTGGTGCGAGACCGTGCCCGAGCCAAGCTGACCAAGCAGAAGAACGAGATCGCCCGCGCGATCCTCAAGGAAATCCGCGAGCGGCTTGGCTTCCTGAACAATGTCGGCCTCGAATACCTGACGCTGTCGCGCAATGCCGGCACGCTGTCGGGCGGCGAAAGCCAGCGCATCCGGCTGGCCAGCCAGATCGGCTCGGCCTGACCGGCGTGCTTTACGTGCTGGACGAACCGTCCATCGGCCTGCACCAGCGCGACAATGACCGGCTGCTGGCGACGCTGAAGAACCTGCGCGATCAGGGCAATACGGTGATCGTGGTCGAACATGACGAGGAGGCGATCCGCGAGGCGGATTATGTCTTCGACATCGGCCCCGGCGCCGGGGTGCATGGCGGGCAGGTGGTGGCGCAAGGCACGCCCGCCGAGATCATGCGCCAATCCCGGCCTCGATCACCGGGCAGTATCTGACCGGCGCGCGCGAGATCCCGATCCCGGCGACGCGGCGCAAGGGCAACAAGAAGAAGCGTCACCGTGGTCAAGGCGCACCGGCAACAACCTGCAAGACGTGACCGCCGAGTTTCCGCTGGGCAAGTTCGTCTGCGTCACCGGCGTTTCGGGCGGCGGCAAGTCGACGCTGACCATCGAGACGCTGTTCAAGACCGCCTCGCATGCGGCTGAACGGCGCGCGCCAGACGCCCGCGCCCTGCGAGACGATCAAGGGGCTGGAGCATCTCGACAAGGTCATCGACATCGACCAGCGCCCGATCGGGCGCACGCCGCGCTCGAACCCGGCCACCTATACCGGCGCCTTCACCCCGATCCGCGACTGGTTCGCCGGGCTGCCCGAGGCCAAGACGCGCGGCTACAAGCCCGGGCGCTTCAGCTTCAACGTCAAGGGCGGGCGCTGCGAGGCCTGCCAGGGCGACGGGTTGATCAAGATCGAGATGCATTTCCTGCCGGATGTCTACGTCACCTGCGAGACCTGCAAGGGCAAGCGCTACAACCGCGAAACGCTGGAAATTCGTTTCAAGGGCAAGAGCATAGCCGACGTTCTTGATATGACGGTCGAGGATGCGCAGGAGTTCTTCAAAGCGGTGCCGTCGATCCGCGAGAAGATGGATGCGCTGGTGCGCGTCGGCCTGGGCTATATCAAGGTCGGCCAGCCGGCGACGACGCTGTCGGGCGGCGAGGCGCAGCGGGTCAAGCTCGTCCAAGGAACTGGCGAAGCGGTCCACCGGCCGCACGCTCTACATCCTCGACGAGCCGACGACGGGCTTGCATTTCGAGGACGTGCGCAAGCTGCTCGAGGTGCTGCATGAACTGGTCGATCAGGGCAACACGGTGGTGGTGATCGAACACAACCTCGACGTGATCAAGACCGCCGACCAGATCATCGACATCGGCCCGGAGGGCGGCGATGGCGGCGGCGAAGTGGTGGCGACCGGCACGCCGGAAGAGGTGGCGGCCGTCGACGTCCAGCCACACCGGGCGCTATCTCAAGGACATGCTGAAACCGAAGCGACTGGCGGCGGAATAGAAGCTATTCACGCCGCGTCCCGGATCAAATCCGGGACGGGTTGTTCCCGGGATCGCAGCGGCGGCAACCGTCCTATTGCAGCGCCGCCTCCAATGCCGCCACGGTCAGCGCCCGCTGCGCCTCGGCGTCCAGGGTCACGATCCTGCCGTTCAGCACGTAATACTGGCCTCCGCCGGGCAGGTCTGGCAATCCCAGCGCGTCCGGCTTCGAAAGCAGCGCGAAGGCGTCAGCCCCGTACGTCGTCACGTCCGCCGCGCTGGCCTGGCCGACATCGGTGACCGGCACGGCGACCGGCGGGACCGGCCCCAACACCGCCTCTTCCTCGATGATCGGCGTGCGCCGCGGGGCCGGGCGCGGCAGTTTCGACACCGCGACCGCGCCGCCGCGCGGCGCCTCGTATCCCTGGCGCAGCGCAAGGTCACGCCGCATCGCGTCCAGCGCCGCACCGAGTTCGCGATCCAGCCTGCCGGCCCGGCCGTCCGGCAGATGGCGCCAACGGCCATCTTCACCCTGAACGAAGGGAAACACCTCGTCATCCTCGAACCCGTCGTAGGGGAACGACCGTGTCACCACGACGCCGCGCCGCCGGTCGGACCGGGTGATGACCCGCGCGGGTGCGCGAAACTCGATAGGTCCGATGCGCAGGCGCAGCGCGCCGTCACGGCGGTTGTGGTCCGCCTGGGCCATGTCGGCCACGGGCAGGGTTACCGCCAGGGCGGCGGCAAGGATGGAAAGGCAGCGTCTCATGTCCGGATCTCCTTGAGGAGGGTATGCAGCGGGACACCCCACAGCATGAGCGCCCGCGCCGCGGAGTTCAATCTAAGGACCTCGCAATTGCGCGTGAATTCGCCAATCGTGATCTGTTTCGGAAAGGGGGGAAGTCGTGGTAACGCCGATCCCCGTTTCGGGCCAGACCGGCGTCACCTGGGTGCCGCTCTGCGGCTATGACTGGGCACGAAGGTCGCTGACTGGCGATGGCCACCCGATGACGTCGTATGGGCAACAATCGGGCCATTTCGTGCCGATTGATACTTGTAGGTACGTCCCACGCCGACAAAGGTTTCATTTTTCTTGGCGCCCGGCGCGTCTTGCCCCCGCCCGCAATCTCTGAAACCTTGCCCGCCGACAGGGGCTTACCGGGAACAACATGGGCGAGATTTGGCAGGGCCTGGTGGCCGCGTTCCAGCTGATCGTCAGCTTCGACGCGGACCTGGTCGAGATCACGCTGCGCTCGCTTCACGTGACGCTGACCGCGGTCGTCATCGCCTGCGTCATCGGCATGCCGCTGGGAACGTATCTTGCGATCCAGCGGTTTCGCTATCGCCGTTTCGTCATCGCCATCCTCAACGCGCTGATGGGCCTGCCGCCGGTGGTCGTGGGCCTGATCGTCTACCTGTTTCTCAGCCGCGCCGGCCCGTTTGGCGCGCTGAACCTGCTGTTCACACCCAGCGCGATGATCATCGCCCAGGTCATCATCGTCACGCCGCTCGATCGCCTCGATCGCGCACCAGGCGGTGCGCGATCTGTGGTCGGACTACCACGACCTGCTGCTCAGCCTGAACGCCACCAAGCGTCAGCGCATGGCCACGCTGCTGCTGGATGCCCGCCGCGCCCTGCTGACCGCCGCGCTGGCGGGCTTTGGCCGCGCCATCGGCGAGGTCGGCGCGGTCATGATCGTGGGCGGCAACATCGACCATGTCAGCCGCATCCTGACCACGGCCATCGCGCTGGAGACCTCCAAGGGCAATTTCGCGCTGGCGCTCGGCCTCGGGTTCGTCCTGATCGGCCTTGCCATCGCCGTTAACATCGGCATCCACGCGCTTAGCCGGACCGAGCAGGAAAGCACATGGTGACGCCGCTGCTGCCCCTGACCGCGCGCGGCGCGGGCGTGCGCCGACGCGGCCGGATGCTGGTCGGGCCGGTCGATCTGGATATTGCCGGCGACGGCATCACCATCGTGATGGGCCCGAATGGCGCGGGCAAGACGACGCTGCTGCGGATGCTGCACGGACTGGCGCGGCTAGGCACCGGCAGCATAGCCTGGAACGTGCCGCTGGCGCAGGCGCGGACGCGCCAGGCCTTCGTCTTCCAGACCCCGGTGGTGCTGCGCCGTTCTGTGCGCGACAACATCGCCTTCCCGCTGATCCTGCGCGGCGAAGGCAGGGCGCAGGCCCGCGCACGCGCCGAGCACTGGGCCAAGCGGGTCGGCCTTGGCGACATGGCGCAGCGCGCCGCCGCGGTGCTGTCGGGCGGCGAGAAGCAGAAACTGGCCCTGGCCCGCGCCCTGATCTTCGAGCCCGACCTGCTGTTCCTCGACGAACCCACCGCCAACCTCGATGGACGGTCGATGCGCGAGATCGAAACCATCCTTGGCGAGGTCACTGCCACCGGCACCCGCATCGTCATGGCGACCCACAACATCGGGCAGGCACGGCGCTTGGCCTCTGACGTGGTTTTTCTCTATCGTGGCCGCGTACACGAACAGAATCGCGCCGACGCGTTCTTCGACCGGCCGCAGACGGCGGAAGCGGCGGCCTTCATCAAGGGAGACATCGTGGAATGAAACGACTGATCGCGGCTTTTTGCCTGATGATGACCGGAACCGTGGCGCTGGCCGACGACATGCGGCTGGCGGTCACGACGTCGTTCCACAACTCGGGCCTGTCGGAGATCCTGCTGCCCGAGATCGCGGCCGACCTGGGGATCGAGGTGCAACTTCTCGTCGTCGGGACCGGCCAGGCGATCCGGCTGGGGCAGGCGGGTGACGTCGACGCGATCCTCGTCCATTCGCGCGCCGCCGAAGAGGCGTTCGTGGCCGAAGGCTACGGAACCCACCGGCGCGAGATCATGTACAACGATTTCGTCCTGATCGGGCCGAAGGACGACCCGGCCGGCGTCGCCGGGACCGGCGGCATCGCGGCGGCGCTGAAGGCGATCGAGGCGGCAGAGGCGGTCTTTGTCAGCCGTGGCGACGACAGCGGCACCCACAAGCGCGAGCTGTCCTTGTGGAACGAGGCCGGGATCGACACCGAGGCCGCAGATCCCGCTTGGTACCGCGCCGCCGGGGCCGGCATGGGCGCGACGCTGAACACCGCCGCCGGGATGGGGGGCTACGTGCTGTCCGACCGCGCCTCATGGCTGAATTTCGGCAACAAGGACGGGTTGACGGTGCTTTACGAGGGCGATCCGGCGCTTTTCAACCAGTATGCCTACCTGCCGGTGAACCCCGAAAGGCACCCCCATGTGAAGGCTGGCCTGGCGGCGGCGCTGGAGGAATGGCTCGTTTCGGACAAGGCGCAGGCGCTGATCGGGGCCTATGCCATCGACGGCCAGGCGCTTTTCGTGCCGAACGCGACCGGGGACGGCGTGCCGAAGGATGGCTGACGATTTCCTGATCGGTCCCGACCCGACCGACCCGCGCCTGACCCGCGCGGTCGAGGGCACCGATCACACCGGCGCGGCGGTGACGACAAGGGTGGTCATGGAGCGCCCGCTGACGATCTACCTGAACGCCCAGGAGATCGTCACGGCCATGACAATCGGCGACTATCCTGAATACCTGGCGCTGGGATTTCTAAGCAATCAGGGGATGTTGCAGGGCATAGATGATGTGACCGGCGTGGACTATGACGACGACTTGCAGGTCGTCGTTGTCCGCACCGCCAGCCAGACCCGGTACGAGGAGAAGCTGAAGAAGAAGACCCGCACCTCCGGCTGCGCGGTCGGCACGGTCTTCGGCGACATGATGGAGGGGCTGGAGGGCGTCACGCTGCCGGATACGCCGGTGAAAACCAGTTGGCTTTATGCGCTGGCGCACCGGATCAACACCGCGCCCAGCCTTTATCTGGAGGCCGGTGCGATCCACGGCACCGTGCTGTGCCAGGGCGACAGGCCTTTGGTCTACATGGAGGATGTCGGACGCCACAACGCCGTCGACAAGATCGCGGGCTGGATGCTGCGCAGACCGGCTGCGACGCCAGCCGACAAGATCCTCTACACCACCGGGCGGCTGACCTCTGAGATGGTGATCAAGACCGCCATCATGGGCATTCCGGTGCTGGCCACGCCGCTCCGGGTTTACCGCCTGGGGCGTGGATATCGCGCGGGACATCGGGCTGACCCTGATCGGCCGGATGCGCGGCAAGCGGTTCGTCTGCCTGGCGGGCGAAGACCGCCTGATCCGCGACGCCGATCTAGGCTGCCTTGCCCGAGGAAGACCGCAAGCATCGTCGGAAAAGCGCCGATGCCGACTGACATTCCCGGGCCTGATCCTGGCGGGCGGCCTGGCGCGGCGCATGGGCGGCGGCGACAAGTCGTTGCTGTCGCTGGGTGGCAGGCCGATCCTGGCCCATGTCATCGAACGGCTGTCGCCGCAGGTCGGCACGGATCGCTGCTGAACGCCAATGGCGATCCGGCGCGGTTCGCCGCATATCGATCTGCCGGTGCTGCCCGACAGTCTGCCGGACTTTCCCGGCCCGCTGGCGGGCGTGCTGGCCGGTCTCGACTGGGCCGCGGAGCAGCGGCGCCGAGCCACATCGTCACCGCCGCCGCCGACACGCCGTTCTTTCCGGCAGACCTGGTGACGCGCCTTGCAAGCAGCTGCTGAAACGCAAGGCAAACCCATCGCCCTTGCCGCCACGCCCGACCCCGAGCGCGGCCTGTTGCGCCACCCGACCTTCGGCCTTTGGCCGGTCGCCCTGCGCGACGACCTGCGCGCGGCGCTGCAAGATGGCCTGCGCAAGATCGTCGCCTGGACCGACCGCCACGGCACCGCGCTGGCGGAATTTCCCGCCGCGCCCCACGACCCCTTCTTCAACATCAACACGCCCGAGGATATGCGTGCTGGCCGAAGCCATCCTTAAGGCGCAGGCACAGTGAAGATCTTCGGCATCGTCGGCTGGAAGAACTCGGGCAAGACCGGGTTGATGGAGCGGCTGGTGACCGAGATCACCGGGCGCGGCCTGACCGTGTCGACCGTCAAGCACGCCCATCACAGTTTCGACGTCGACCACCCCGGCAAGGACAGCCACCGTCACCGCGTCGCCGGCGCGACCGAGGTGCTGCTGTCGTCGCGCAACCGCTGGGCGCTGATGCACGAATTGCGCGGTGACGCCGAGCCGACGCTGAAGGACTCTGCTGGCCCGGCTTGGCCCGGTCGACCTGGTGCTGATCGAAGGCTACAAGCGCGACGATCATGCCAAGATCGAGGCGCATCGCGCCGCCACCGGCCAGCCGCTGATCGCGCCGGGCGATCCCAGCGTCCTGGCGCTGGCCAGCGATGCCGCGCATCCCGGTTTCGACCGGCCGGTGATGCACCTGAACGACACCGCGCAAATCTCTGATTTCATTCTGCAAAAATGTGGACTTACGGGATGAGGCCGCCACGCCTGAAGAACGACTGCTTCGCGCTGCCGCCCGGTGTCGACTGGACCCCGGTGGACGAGGCGCATGACCGTCTGCGCGCGATCCTGCATCCGGTGACCGAAACCGAAACGCTGCCGGTTTCGTCCGCGGCGGGCCGCTACCTGGCACGCGCCGCGATCGCGGCCCGGTCGAACCCGCCCGCCGCCAACTCCGCCGTCGATGGCTATGGATTTGACCATGCCGGCATCGCCGACGGCCCGCAGATCCTGCCGCTGGTACCGGGCCGCGCCGCCGCCGGCGTGCCGCTGGAGGATGCCGTGCCTCCGGGCCATGCCGTGCGCATCCTGACCGGTGCGCAACTGCCCGACGGCGTCGACACCGTGGTGCTGGAAGAGGACGTGACCGCCGAGACGACGCGCATCGCCTTTGATGGGTCGCTGAAGCCCGGCGCCAATACCCGCAAGCCGGGCGAGGACGTCATGGCCGGGCAGGTCATCCTGGAGGCGGGCACCCGCCTGCGCCCGCAGGAACTGGCGATCCTGTCGGCCACGGGCGTGCACGAGGTAGAGGT
Source organism: uncultured Alphaproteobacteria bacterium (assembly GCA_963768205.1). GTDB lineage: Bacteria > Pseudomonadota > Alphaproteobacteria > Rhodobacterales > Rhodobacteraceae > JAHELH01. The sequence continues at coordinate 262,166 of CAVYHB010000008.1, forward strand.
GCACCGTGCCCTGCGCATCGGCGTCCTATCGACCGGCGACGAGGTCGTGCCCGCCGACCAACCCGCGCCCGACACCAGGATTTACGATGCCAACCGCCCGATGCTGCTGTCGCTGATCGCGCGCTGGGGTTACGCGCCGGTCGACCTGGGCCACGTGCCGGACGACCGCGCCGCCCTGAAGGCGCGGCTGGACGACGGTGCCGGGCAGGCGGATGTGATCCTGACCTCGGGCGGCGCCTCGGCCGGCGACGAGGATCATGTCTCGGCGCTGCTGAACGCCACCGGCACCGCGAAGGTCTGGCGTATCGCGATCAAGCCGGGACGGCCGCTGGCGCTGGGTCTCTGGGACGGCGTGCCGGTGTTCGGCCTGCCGGGCAATCCGGTGGCGGCCTTCGTCTGCACCCTGATTTTCGCCGAACCCGCGTTCCGCCGGCTGGCGGGCGGAGACTGGCGATTGCCGCGCGGATTTCTCGTTCCCGCCGCCTTCGCCAAGACAAAAAAGCCGGGCCGGCGCGAGTATCTGCGCGCGCGGCTCACGTCGGAGGGCACTGTCGAGTCCTTCAAATCCGAAGGCTCGGGCCGGATTTCGGGGCTGGCCTGGGCCGACGGCCTAGTCGAACTGGAGGATGGCGCGCGGACGGTGCGGCCGGGGGACATGGTGCGATACCTGCCGTTTTCGGGCTTCGGTCTGTGACCCGGCGCCGATTTGTTTCGTCCAACCCGGCCCGCGGGGTCTTTTCCGGATTGTAAAAGGACATGGCTGTCCCTTATGTTGGTCCAAGCGCATCCGCGGCCCTGCCGCCATTTGCGCCGATTTGAAATTCTTGCGACCTGACCGGGTCTCGGCGCGAAACGCCGACCGGAAAGGTGCATTTACCTAACCAGGCCAATGGCCAGGAAATCGCCCGATTTGCCGCCAAGGTGATCGGGCCATGAACGGGCGTTCCAACCGGAACGCCGGAGACCCAAAGCGATGAGGCGCGTAAGGTGGAGCAGAGGCGAGGCACGGACCCGAGGGTCCGTTCGTCTTGGCTGTTTCCCAACCGCCATCGCCCGAACAAGACACCCCCTGCATGATCCGGCCCCCCCTGGGGATCGGTGCGTGCCGCGGTGCACAGAGTTGAAATGGCAAAGAAAATGCTTATCGATGCCACCCACGCGGAAGAGACCCGCGTCGTGGTGGTCGACGGAAACAAGGTCGAGGAGTTCGACTTTGAATCAGAGAACAAACGCCAGCTAGCCGGAAACATCTACCTCGCCAAGATCAGCAGGGTCGAACCCTCGCTGCAGGCGGCGTTCGTCGAATACGGCGGCAACCGGCACGGTTTCCTGGCGTTCTCGGAAATCCACCCCGATTACTACCAGATCCCTGTAGCCGACCGCGAGGCGCTGCTTGCCGAAGAGCGCGCCTATGCCGAACAGCAGGCCGAGGACGAGGACAAGGAAAAGCCGAAATCGCGGTCACGGTCGCGGTCGCGTGGCCGGTCGCGCGCCAAACCCGAGGCGGCGAATTCCGACGATGCCGTAGAAACCCGCGACGTCGCCAGCGATGAAATTCCCGGCATGGGCGTCGTCGATCTGGACGAGGAAGGCGACGAGGCGGCGGTTGCGCCTGACCAATCCGAAGGGACGGATGCGCCCAAGGCTTCGCAGGCCGACGGCGCAGCGAAACCCATCGCACCCGAAACGGCAGACGCCCCCGATGCAGACGAGGACGATGACGGCGACCTGGTCAGCGAAGCCTCCGAGCGCGACGCCGACATCGAATCGGTCGCGGACGAGGACGTTGCCGAGGAAATCCGCCAGCCGCGCAAGCCGCGCCCGCGCCGCTACAAGATCCAGGAGGTCGTCAAGGTCCGCCAGATCATGCTGGTCCAGGTCGTCAAGGAAGAGCGCGGCAACAAGGGTGCGGCGCTGACCACCTATCTAAGCCTCGCTGGTCGCTACTGCGTCCTGATGCCCAACACTGCCCGCGGCGGCGGCATCAGCCGCAAGATCACGATCGCGGCGGACCGCAAGAAACTCAAGGAAATCGCCAACGAGATCGATGTGCCGCTGGGTGCCGGTCTGATCATCCGCACCGCGGGCGCCAAACGCACCAAGGCCGAGATCAAGCGCGACTACGAATACCTGCAGCGCATGTGGGAGCAGATCCGCGAACTGACGCTGAAATCCATCGCGCCCGCGCCGATCTACGAGGAAGGCGACCTGATCAAGCGGTCGATCCGTGACCTTTACGGCAAGGAGATCGACGAGGTCCTGGTCGAGGGCGAGGGCGGCTATCGAACCGCCAAGGACTTCATGAAGATGATCATGCCGTCCCACGCCAAGAACGTGAAACACTACACCGACAGCCAGCCGCTGTTCGCCCGCTACCAGGTCGAATCGCTACCTCTCAGCTCGATGTTCAACCCGACGGTGCAGCTGCGCTCTGGCGGCTACATCGTGATCGGCGTCACCGAGGCGCTGGTCGCCATCGACGTGAACTCTGGCCGGGCCACCAAGGAAGGCTCGATCGAGGAAACCGCGCTCAAGACCAACATGGAAGCCGCCGAGGAAGTGGCGCGCCAGTTGCGTCTGCGCGACCTGGCCGGGCTGATCGTGATCGACTTCATCGACATGGAGGAACGGCGCAACAACGCCAAGGTCGAGAAGCTGTTCAAGGACAAGCTGAAGACCGACCGCGCCCGCATCCAGGTCGGCCGCATCTCGGGTTTCGGCCTGATGGAGATGTCGCGCCAGCGCCTGCGTCCGGGTATGCTCGAGGCGACGACGCAGCCTTGCCCGTCGTGCCACGGCACCGGCCTGATCCGGTCCGACGACAACCTGGCCCTGAACATCCTGCGCCAGCTTGAGGAAGAGGGCGGGCGCAAGCGCAGCCGCGAGGTGCTGCTGAAGGCGCCGGTGGGCATCGTCAATTTCCTGATGAACGCCAAGCGCGAGCACATCGCCCAGATCGAGGCGCGCTATGGCATGGCCGTGCGGATCGAGGCCGATCCGTTCCTGATCTCGCCCGATTTCAGCATCGAGAAGTTCAAGACCGCGACACGGGCCGTTCCGGCGGCGCTGTCGCCGGTTGTGTCGGTCGATGCGTCGCTGATGCCCGACCTCGAGGAAGAGGACGAGACCGAGACCGAGGATCAGGCCGATGTCGTCGAAGCCGCCGAGGTCTCGCCGGAGGCCGAGGACGGCGACAACGGCCAGCCGAAAAAGCGCCGCCGGCGGCGCCGGCGTCGGCGCGGTGGGTCGGATCGGGGCGACCGGGCCGACCAGTCGGACAACGGCGATCAGGGTAATGTGACCGCCGATGCCGCACCGGCCGAGGCAGAGGACGAGACCGAGAGCGACGGCGGGCTGGTGGAAGTGCCCGAATCGGGCGAGACGTCGGATGGGAAACCCGCCCGCAAGCGTCCCGCGCGCAGCCGGTCCCGGTCGCGCAAGAAAGACGAGGCCGAGCCGGAAACGGCGCAGCCAACCCCCGAGGCAGACGTGGTCCCCGAGGCGGAGGCGGCGCCGCAAGCGGAGGCCGCACCCGACGCCGAAAAGGAACCGGCCAAGCCGAAGCGTAGCCGCACGTCGCGCAGCCGTACGAAGAAGGCCGACGCACCTGCGGTTGCCGATACGGCAGAAGTTCCGGACGCCGTGCCTGAGGCCGCCAAAGCCGAGACCGTGGACGATGCGCCGACGCCCGAACCAGAGCCGAAGGTGAAGGAAAAGGCCAAGCCGAAGGCGAAAGAGCCCGAGCCCGAGATGGCGACGGCCGAAGCCGAGGACTCAAAACCGAAGAAACGCGGCTGGTGGTCGCTGGGGCGGTAGGTCGGCACTTAACGCTCAGCATGCCCCGAATCGGCTCGCGCAGTACGCCTATCCGCCCTTGCGGATAAGGAACACCTGGGCGGGCCCCAGGGGCCGAACCTCCAACAGCGCGTGGCCGGCCTCGTCGCAGAAATGCGGGAAGTCGACTACGGCAACCGGATCGTCGGCCTCGACCCGCAGCACCTGCTCCGGGCGCCATCGTCTGAAGCCGCTTGCGCGCTTTCAGCACCGGCAGTGGGCATAGCAGCCCCCTGGTATCGAGATCGACGTCATGGCTCATGCCCAGACGGATAGCGCAACACGGGCGCGATGCAAGGTCCCGATGTTTCAGGCCCGGCACGCGGAAGTGACGGGGCATGAGGTGACGCGCGGGGCGCGTTCGGGTAAGTGTCGGGAAAAAGAGGCGACATGTTCGGCATAGAAATCATCGACGCGGCCCTGATTCCGGCCATGGTCGTGGCGCTTGTCGCGGGGCTGCTGTCGTTCCTCAGCCCCTGCGTTCTGCCCATCGTGCCGCCCTACCTGGCCTACATGGGCGGCATTTCGATGACCGAGATGACCGGCCAGATGGCGGCGCGTCGCCGGGTCATGCTGTCGGCGCTGTTCTTCGTGCTGGGCCTGTCCACCGTGTTCCTGTTCCTCGGCTTCACCGCCAGCGCCTTCGGGGCGTTCTTTCTGCAGAACCAGGACTGGTTCGTGATCATCGCCGGGATCATCGTGATGATCTTCGGCGCGCATTTCATCGGCATCTACCGGATCGGTTTCATGGATCGCGAGATGCGGATGGATGCGGGCGACCGCGGCGGCTCGGCCTTCGGTGCCTACGTCCTGGGACTGGCCTTCGCCTTTGGCTGGACGCCCTGCATCGGTCCGCAACTGGGCGCGATCCGTCAGCCTTGCGGCAACCGAGGCCGTCGTCTGACCCGCGGCACGGTGCTGCTGGGCGTCTATGCGATGGGGCTGGGCATCCCGTTCCTGCTGGTCGCGGCGTTCTTCCCGCGGCTGACCGGTACCATGACCTGGATGAAGCGGCATATGGACCGGATCGAGCGGATCATGGGGCTGCTGCTCTGGACCGTTGGCCTGATGATGCTGACCGGCCAGTTCACCACCTTCTCGTGGTGGTTGCTGGAGCAATTTCCGGCGCTGGCGGCCCTTGGTTAAGCGGCCCGGCTTATTTTCGCCCGAAACATCGCGTAGTCTGCCCGAAAATCAATGCTTGAGGCGTTTCATGGGCAGCCAGCAAGACCAATCCGTCCGCCGCCGCCGGGTGTTCTACATCCCCGGCTACGACCCGTTTCACCCGCGTCGCTACCGCGAGCTTTACCGCAAGGAAAGCGCCGAACAGGCAGCGATCAGCGGCTATGAAATCGACCAGTCCGCCGGGACCGGTGAAGGCTATGGCTGGCAAGTCGATGCCACGATCAGGGCGCGCCAGGTCACGGCCGATGTCGAGGTTCTGGTCTGGTCCGATATCGTGCGCAATTCGATGTCCTCCAGCATCCCGGCCACCTACCTGCAACTGGTCCGCACCGCCTGGGTCTACATTTCCAGCGGCGCGCTGCGGCGCCTGATGTGGCTGCGCAAGGGGCCGGTGATCGCAGCACTTTACCCGGTGGCGATGCTGATCGCGCAGTTATTGGCGGCGCTGCTGTTCGGCTATCTGATGGGTACGGTGGCCAACACCGCGATCCTGGCGGTGGCGGCACGGGGTTACGCCATCTTCGGCGCGGCGCTCGATCCGCAGCACTGGGTCTGGATCGCCGTCGGTCGCGTCATATTCTGGCCGCTGTTTCTGGCCGGAACCGTCCTGGCGCTGCGCTGGTTCAAGGCCCGCGACGGCCAGCTTTACGCCTATTACCTGATGCACGACTACGCCTATACCGCCAAGCTGCGCGGCGCCAACCCGCCCGAACTGGAAGATCGGATGGCCGAATTCACCGAGACCATCGCCGCGGCGCTGACCGGCAATGTCGACGAGGTCCTGGTCGTCGGCCATTCCTCGGGCGCGCATCTGGCGGTGTCCTGCCTGGCCGACCTGATCCGCGCCGGCCGTGTCCCGGCCAATGGCCCGGCGCTGTCGTTTCTCAGCCTTGGGCAGGTGGTGCCGATGATCTCGTTCCTGCCCTGGGCCGACCGGCTGCGCGCCGATCTGCATTACCTGTCGCAGCGCGACGAGCTGACCTGGATCGACATCACCGCTCCCGGCGACGGCTGCGCCTTCGCGCTCTGCGATCCGGTGGCGGTGTCCGGCGTGGCGCCCGCCAACCAGCGCTGGCCACTGGTGATCTCGGCGGCCTTCACCCAGACCCTCAGCCCGGCACGCTGGAACGCCCTGCGCTGGCGCTTTTTCCGGCTGCATTTCCAGTATCTCTGCGCCTTCGACCGGCCCGGCGACTATGATTACTTCCAGATCACCGCGGGCCCGCTGACGCTGGGCAGGCGTTATGCCAACCGCGCGCCGTCAAGAAGCCGCATCGACGTCGCGGCCTCGCCCTTCACCTCCAAGAAGGCTGCATGATCCCACCGAAACCCGCCGCGCGCGCGGGTCGCGTCTCGCTGTTGCGCTACTGCGGATGTTCCGGCAGGACATCCTGTCGGCACAACCGGCCAAGCTTTATCACGCCTGGATGGCGGAGTTCCGGACGCCGTTCTTCCGCAGTCTTTCTGATCAACCAGCCCGAACTGGTGCGCATCGTGCTCAACGAACGCCCGATGGACTTCCCGAAATCGGACCGCGTGGGCGAGGGGCTGCGACCGCTTCTGGGCAATTCGGTTTTCCTGACCAATGGCGAAACCTGGGCGCGGCAGCGCCGGATCATCGATCCGGCGTTCGAGGGCGGGCGCCTGCGCGATACCTTTCCCGCGATGCTGGCCGCGGGCCAGGCGGCGGTGGCGCGGCTGGGCGGGGGCGTGATCGAGATCGAAGAGGAAATGAGCCATGCCGCGGCGGACGTGATCTTTCGCACGCTGTTCTCGATCCCGATCGAGCATCACCTGGCGGCAGAGGTGTTCCGCCAGTTCCGTGCCTACCAGCGCAGCCAGCCGATCCTGAACCTTGCCGCCTTCGTGCCCGTGCCGCGCTGGATGCCGCGCTTTCATCGCCCGGCGACGAAGCGGGCGGCCCGCGCGATCCGTGCCGCGATCACCGAACTGACGACGGCCCGCATGGTCGAGATCAGGGCCGGTACCGCACCTGACGACCTGGCCACCAAGATCATGACCACCGCTGATCCGCAGACCGGCGAAACGTTCAGCGCGCAGGAGATGGTCGACCAGGTGGCGATCTTCTTTCTTGCAGGCCACGAGACCAGCGCCTCGGCACTTGGCTGGGCGCTGTACCTGCTGGCGATGTTCCCGGAGGCCCAGGACAGGGTCGCCGAGGAAACCGCCGCCTTGCCGGAAAACCCCGCCTTTTCAGACCTGTCGACGCTCAAGTTCACACGTGATGTGTTCCGAGAGACGCTGCGGCTTTATCCCCCGGTGCCGATGATGGTGCGCGAGGCGACCTGTCCCGAGCGGTTTCGCGACCGTGACGTGCCCAAGGGCAGCCAGGTCGTGCTCAGCCCCTGGCACCTGCACCGGCACGACAGGCTGTGGCTAACGCCCGATGCGTTCGACCCCGACCGCTTTGCCTCTGAAAACGGCAGGCAGTGCCTGCGCGAGGCCTATATTCCGTTCTCGTCGGGCGCGCGGGTCTGCACCGGGGCAGGGTTCGCCATGGTCGAAGGGCCGCTGCTGCTGGCGCTGTTGGTGCGGGCGTTCCGGTTCGAGCGGATCGCGGGCGACGAGCCGGTGCCGGTGGCCTACCTAACGGTGCGGGCCAGGAACGGGATCAGGCTGCGCGTGACGCCGCGATACTGACACAGCCTGTCCCGGACTTGATCCGGGACCTCCTGCGCTCACCCCGGAGGCCCCGGATCAGGTCCGGGGCGCGCTGCGCTACTCCGCCGCCCTGATCGTCAGCATCTTCAGCAGCGCATCGTCGGCGGTGCTGTCGGGCTGGTCCTCTTCGCCGACGACCGCCGCTGGGGCGGTGGGCCGGGCGGGCATCTCCACATCCCAGATGATCTCGGGCGTCTTGACGCGGCGCGCGGCACGTTTCAGTGCCCAGTCGCGCGCCACTTGGCTGGATTTTGGCAAGCTCAGCCACGCCAGCAGCCGCGCCAGGCCGCGCGCATAGGCCACCACCCAGACACGCAGCGCCAGCATGGAAGGCGTGAAGACCAGCGTCAGGACGGTTGCGATGCCAAGGCCGAAGACCACTGCGGTGGCCAGCTGTTTCCACCAAAGCGCAGTGGGAGAATCGACGGAATAGCCGCCGCCGATGAAGTCGAGCGACAGGCCGAACATCATCGGCGTCAAACCCGCCATTGTGGTGATCGTGGTCAGCAGCACTGGCCGGATCCGCGCCTCGGCAGTGCGGATGATTGCTTCGATCCGCGGCATGTATTTGCTGAATTCCTGATAGGTATCAATCAGAACGATGTTGTTGTTCACCACGATACCGGCCAGTGCCACGATGCCTGTCCCGGTCATGATGATCGAGAATGGTTGGCTCATCACCAGCATCCCGATCAGCACGCCGGTGGTCGACAGCACCACTGCCAGCAGCACCAGAACCGCATTGTAGAAGCTGTTGAACTGCGCCAGCAGGATGATGAACATAAGCCCCAGCGCCCCCGCGAAAGCCTTCATCAGGAAGTCGCCGGATTCCTGCTGCTCTTCCTGGTCGCCGGTCCATTCCCAGTCGATGCCCGCAGGCAGGGGGGTTTCGGTCTGAAGCCACTCGGTCAGCACGGCGATGCGCTCGTTGGCGTTTATCGGCACCTCGCGGACCGTGCCGTCCTGGTCGACGATCTCCTTGGTCAGCCCGGGGGTCACGTCGGCCTTCACGTCGAAATAGCGTTTCTGGTCGACGCGGTCGATCTGGCCCAGCTTGGCCACTGGCTTGCGGGTGATGAAATTCGACAGTGGCACCAGCCCGTCGCGGGTGCGCACTTTCAGCGAATCGAGCGTCGAAAGCACCCGGTCCACTTCGGGCAGGCGCACGCGGATCTCGATCTCCTCGTCCGAGGACGGCACCCGCATGGTGTCCAGCAGGATGCCGCGGGTCACAAGCTGGACCATGCCGCCGACGGTCGCGACGTCGGCTCCGTAACGGCCCGCCGCCTCTACGTCGACGTCGATCTGCCAGTCGATGCCGGGCAGGGGACGGGTGTCCTCGATGTCGATCAGGCCTTCGGTCGCGGCATATTTCGCGCGCACCAACTCGGTCGCCGTCAGCAGGTCGTCCCAGTTCTCGGCCTTGAGCCGCAGATGCACCGGCTTGCCGGACGCGGGTCCGCGCGAAAGGTTCAGGATCTCGGTCTCGATGCCCGGTATCAGCGCCAGCTTTGCCTCCAGCCGCTCCAGGATCAGGTCGCCGTCGTAGTCGGGATCGACCGATTGCGTTTCCAGCACACCCAGCCACGGCTCTCCCGCCACCGTTGGCCGGTCCTCCCAGCGCACCAGTTCGATCTGCACCTGGCCGACTGCGTCCAGCGGGCCCTGGGCGCCGCCGGTGTTCTGGTTCAGCCCGCCGTCGCCGGCGAAGGCGAAGGCGGTGTCGATGCCCTGCGTGGCCAGAGCCACCTCCTCGACCTGGGCCACCAGCGCATCCTTCTCGGCCAGCGACAGGTTGCCGCGCGCCCGGACATAGATGATCGCCTGCTCGGGCTCGGATTCGACGAAAAATTCCACACCGCGGTTGTTGGCGCCGAAATAGGTGAAGACGCTGACCACCAGAAAGCCGATGCCGACGATCGCCACGACGGGCATCACCGGATTGCCGACGATCAGCTTGATGAACAGGCCGAACGCCGTGCGCCGATGCCCTGAGACCACGCGCTTTGCATGGCGTTCGGTGTGCACCGATCCCATCGTAATGGTGGTCAGCATGGCGCCGAGGACGAACAGCACTCCGCCCGGCAGTACCGACAGGGCCGGCGGCAGCGGCAACCCGCCGTCGATCCCCAGGGCGCGCGGCAGATACATTGGGTTCAGCGCCTGCATGGCTCCCAGAAAGACCACGTACATCGCCAGCGGCACCAGGGCCGCGCGCAGCAGCCAGACTGGCAGGATACGGCGCAGGCCGTCGCCGGCATGATCAAGCTTGCGGCTCAGGCGCCCGGCTACGCCGCCCATGACCGGAAGGAACACGATCGCGACGATGAACGAGGCGGTCAGCACGAAGATCATCGTCACCGGCAACATGCCCATGAATTCACCAGGTACGCCGGGCCAGAAAAGCATCGGCAGGAACGCGCAAAGCGTCGTCGCCGTCGAGGCCGCAATCGGCCAGAACATCCGCTTGGCGGCCTCGGTATAGGCGTGCATCGGGCCGACGCCCTCATGGATGCGGCGGTCGCCGTATTCGACGATCACCACCGCGCCATCGACCAGCATCCCGACCGCCAGGATCAGGCCGAACATGACGATGTTCGAGATCGTGACCCCCATGACGGCGAAGAGGGCAAAGGCCATCAGGAAGGATGTCGGAATGGCCAGGCCTACCAGCAGCGCCGAGCGCACGCCAAGCGCCCCCAGCACCACGATCATGACCAGCGCGATGGCGGTCAGGACCGAACCTTCCAGCTGGCTGACCATCGAGGCGACGGTGAAACTTTGATCGTTCGAGGTGCCGACGCGGATCGCCTGTTGCAGGTCCGCGGGCCAGCTTGCGCGTTCCGCCTCGACTTCCTGGCGGACCAGCGTCGCGGTGTCGATCAGGTTGAAGCCCTTGCGCTTGACCACCTGCAACGCCACGGTGCTTTCGCCGTTGAACCGCGCGGTTCCGACCCGGTCCTCGAAGGTCAGCCGGATGTCGGCCAGTTCGCCCAGCGTCACCACGCGGTCGCCGTTGACCTTGATCGGCAGGCCGTAGATGTCGCGGCGATCGTCGAAACTGGCGGGGATCTTGACGCTGAAGGCCCCCTGAGCGGTCTCGACCTCGCCCGCGGCGATCAACTGGTTGTTGTTGACCACAACGCTGATCAACTCGCCCGCGGTGACGTTGTAGGCCTCCAGCCGCAGCGGGTCGATCACCACTTCGAGCATTTCGTCGCGCTGGCCGGCAAGGGCTGCTTCCAGCACCGGTTCCAGCCCTTCCAGACGGTCCTGCAGATCTTTGGCCACCCGCAGCAGCGTGCGCTCGGGCACCGCGCCGGTCAGGTTGACGATGACGATGGGGAATTCGCTGAAATTGATCTCGTTGATCGAATATTGCTCGGCGCCCTGCGGAAAGTTGGCCTCGGCATTGTTCATCCGGTCGCGAATATCGGCGATGATCTTGGTCTTGTCCCAGCCAAATTCGAACTCCAGAGCGACCCCGGCATAGCCTTCGGACGCGGTGGCCGACATGGTCTTCAACCCGTCGAGGTCGGCAAGCTCGGTCTCCATCGGCTTGACCAGCAACTTCTCGCTGTCCTCGGCGGAAATGCCGGGGAACGGGACCGAGATGAAGATCGCCGGGATCTCGATATCGGGCTCGCCTTCTTTCGGCAGCACCGAATAGGAAAAACCGCCCGCCAGCAGCGACAGCGCGATGAAGGCGATGACCATGCGGGCATGCGACGCAGCCCAGTCGACAATCCCGGTCATTGGACGGCCTCCCGGAAGGTGGGGTCGACCGGAACGCCGTAGGTGACGAATTCCTGGCCGACGACGATGATGTCGGCCTGGTCGGCCAGTCCGGTGACATAGACGCCCCTGGTCGTATCGCGCAGCACGGTGACGGGTACGAAGCCGGCGCGGTTGCCGTCTTCGACGGTGCGCACGCCGAGGATGCCCTCGTCGTCAAGGGTCAGGGCCGATTGCGGCACGAGGTGCGCCGGGCGGCCTGCGGCCTCGATGCCGATCTCGACGGTCTGGCCGTCGCGGATCGACAGGTCGCCATTGGGCACCTGCACCTCGACACGGAAGGTGCGGGTCTGCGGATCGGCAGAGCGGGACAGGAAGGTCACCCGCCCGGTCACCTCGCGCCCGGTGGCCAGCCGCGCGCCCGCCTTAGCGCCAACGGTGACCTTGTCGACCTCGGTCTCGGGGACGAAGCCGACCAGCTTGATCGGGTCAAGCTGGACGATGGTGGCGCATAGCCCGCCGGGTTGCAGCAGGCTGCCCAGCTCGGCGGCGTCGGTTTCCAGCAGACCCGCGAACGGGGCTGCGATCCGCAGGCGCGCGATCTCTTTCCTGGCCACGGCGACCGCGGCCTCGGCCGATTGCACGCCCGACCGCGCGCCCTCGACACCGGACTTGGCGGCCTGCACCCCGGCGCGTGCCGATTCGACCGCCGCGCCGGTCGCGGCGACCCGGGTCTCGCTGGCAAACCCGCCCTCGCTCAGCTTGCGCGACGCGTTGTCGTTGATTTCGGCCTCGGCAAGCCGCGCCTCGGCTTCCGCCACGCGCGCCTCTGTTTCGGGGAGGCGGGCCCGGGCCTCAAGCAGGCGGGCGGCAGCCTCGGCCAGCGCCACCTCGCGGGTGCCGGGGTCGATCTCGCACAGAAGATCGCCGGCTTGCACGAACGCGCCCTTGCGCAGCGGGTCCGAGATCACCTGGCCGCTGGTTTCGGCGCGCACGTCGACCTGCCGCGCGGCCTCGGTGCGACCACGGACCAGCACGACCTGTTCGACCGGCGCCGCCGTCGACGACATCGCCACCACCGCCACGCTGGTCGCGGGTTCGGCCTCTGGAACCGGGGCGTCCTCGGCCGTCGCCTCTTCGCCCGAAGCGAAGGCCAGCAGGGCCGGGCGTTCGAAAACCAGCACATATAACGAGACGGACACCAGTAATGCCGTTAAGAGTGAGAAGAATCGCATCTGCGCCCCTGAGTCCGTGTCATTCGCTTCGCCAATCGTCTGCCGGGACGGATACAGATCATTCTCTTCGCAGCAAGACTCTTGTGGTACGAAATACGCTAAACTGATCGGTTCAGATTAAACATTTATGGAACCCGGCGCAAGCGAGCCACAGCCAGCGCCGCCGGGCCGCCCTTGGCAATGGCTTGGCCTTGCGTGTAAGAGGGGGAAAATGCCGAACCGGAGGCGCGCGCCTTGAGCGAGACAGACAGTTTTATCGAGGAAGTCAGCGAGGCGGTGCGCCGCGACAAGCTGTTTCGATTGTTCCGCAAATGGGGCTGGATTCCGCTGCTGATCGTGCTGGGCCTGGTCGGCGGCACGGCCTGGAACGAGTACACCAAATCGCGCGATGCAGCCGCGGCGCAGGCTCGTGGCGACGCGATCCTGGCGGCCATGGACGCCGGGGACGCCGGCACCCGGCAGGCGGCCCTGGACACGGTTGACCTGGACGGAGAGGCGCAGACGGTCGTGCGCCTGCTGCAATCGAACGAGGCGGTCGCCAGCGACGATCCTGCCGCCGCAGTCGCGGCGCTGGACACGGTGCTTGCCGATGCCGGCGTACCGTCGCTCTACCGGGATCTGGCGTTGCTGAAAAAGGTGATTCTGACCGCGGGCGACACCGAGCCGGCACAGCGCATCGAGATGCTGCAGCCGTTGCTGGTCGCAGGGTCCGCCTACCGGGTTCTGGCCGAAGAGCAGGTGGCACTGGCCGAGATCGAGATGGGTGACACGGATGCCGCAATCGCCCGGCTTCGTGCCCTGACCGAGGACACCCAGGCGACTGCGGGCTTGCGTCGGCGGGTGACACAGTTGATTGTGGCCCTGGGTGGCGAGGCATCGCCCGCGTGACCGCGACAACGCGTGGCACGCTGCCGGAAATACCGGCCAGGGGCCTGAACGGATCAGGGGGACGCGAGCAGTGAATATCATCCAGGGCATCGGGCTGGCAGCCGGGCTTGGCCTTCTGGCGGCCTGCGCCGACAAGGAAATCATCCTTCAGGGCAAACGTCTGCCGATCCGCGATATCGGTCCGTTTGCCTCTTCCGAAGGCGATACCGCCGCCGAGGTCGAGGTCGCGGCGTTCGATACCGCCCTCGGCCTGCCGGCACCGACAGTCAACGCTGCCTGGACGCAGACCGCTGGCGGTCCCACCCACAGCATAGCGCATCCCGCCTTCACCTCGAACCCGCAACTGGTCTGGACCGCGGGCATCGGCCAGGGCAACGACCGCAAGCACCGTATCGCCGGCGATCCGGTTGTCGCCGACGGGCGCATTTTCACGCTGGACAGCCGCGCCCGGGTCACCGCCACCTCGACGGCGGGGCAAACGCTTTGGGCACGCGACCTGACGCCGCCCAGCGACCGCGACGGCGACGCTTCGGGCGGCGGCGTGGCGGTGGCCGGAAACCGGGTCTATGCCACCACCGGCTTTGGCCAGGTCGCCGCCCTCGACGCTGCCACCGGCGCCGAGATCTGGCGCCAGGACCTTGCCGCGCCCGCCACCAGCAGCCCGGCGATCCTGGGCGACCTGATCTACGTTGTCAGCCGCGACAACCAGGCCTGGGCGATCCGCACCGACAACGGCCGCGTGCAATGGACGCTGCCCGGCACCCCCAGCCAGGCCGGCGTCGTCGGCGGCGCGGGACCCGCGGTCACCGAACAGGTGGCGATCTTTCCCTTCGGCTCGGGCGAGATCGTGGCCGCGTTGCGCCAGGGCGGCGTGCGCATCTGGGGTGCCACGGTCGCGGGGCAGCGCAAGGGCCGGGCCTATGCCAACATCACCGACATCGCCGCGGACCCCGTCGTTGTCGACGGCGTGATCTACACCGCCAACCAGTCGGGCCGCGCCGTGGCGATCGACGCCGGGTCCGGCAATCGCATCTGGACCGCGACGCACGGCGCCTACGGCCCGGTGTCGGTCGCGGGCGGGTCGGTCTTCCTGATCAGCGACCAGTCCAAGCTGGTGCGCCTCGATGCTGCCTCTGGCACCGAGATCTGGTCGCGCGATCTGCCCTATTTCCGTCGCGAACGCACGCGAAAGGCCAAGGCGATCTTTGCTCATTACGGCCCGGTTCTTGCAGGCGGCGCGCTGTGGGTCGCCTCGGATGACGGCACGCTGAAATCCTACGATCCGGCCACCGGCGCCGACCGCGCCCGGGTCGAGCTGCCCGGCGGCGCCGCCAGCAACATGGCCGTGGCGGGCCGCACCATGTACGTGCTTTCCGAACGCGGCCAGCTTCACGCTTTCCGTTAGCGTCGAAGCGGTGTAGGTGGGGCGCTCGCAACCCGCCGGAGCGGACGAGATGAGTTTCACCCTTGCCATCGTGGGCCGACCCAATGTCGGCAAGTCGACGCTGTTCAACCGGCTGGTCGGCAAGCGTCTGGCGCTGGTCGACGACCAGCCCGGCGTCACCCGCGACCTGCGCGAGGGCGCGGCGCGGCTGGGCGACCTGAAA
The DNA here is from genome assembly GCA_963768205.1 of uncultured Alphaproteobacteria bacterium. Lineage (GTDB taxonomy): Bacteria > Pseudomonadota > Alphaproteobacteria > Rhodobacterales > Rhodobacteraceae > JAHELH01. The sequence continues at coordinate 277,332 of CAVYHB010000008.1, forward strand.
TTCACCGTGATTGACACCGCGGGGCTGGAAGAGGCCACTGACGAAAGCCTGCAGGGCCGGATGCGCAAGCTGACCGAACGCGCGGTCGAGATGGCCGACATCTGCCTCTTCATGATCGACGCGCGGGCAGGGGTCCTGCCCGCCGACGAGGTCTTTGCCGAGATCCTGCGCAAGAAATCCGCCCACGTGATCCTTGCCGCCAACAAGGGCGAGGGGTCCGGGGCGGATGCCGGCGTGATCGAGGCCTATGGCCTTGGGCTTGGCGAGCCGATCCGCCTGTCCGCCGAACATGGCGAGGGGCTGAACGATCTTTACGCCCAGCTGATGCCACTGGCCGATGTCTTCGCGGACCGCGCCCGCGCTGCCGAGGATCACGCCCCCGAAACCGATGTCGATGTCAGCGACGACGATCCCGACGGCCCGCGCATTCCCACCAAGGCGCGGCCCTTGCAGGTTGCCGTCGTCGGGCGCCCGAACGCGGGCAAGTCCACCCTGATCAACGCGATCATCGGCGAAGAGCGCCTGCTGACCGGCCCCGAGGCCGGGATCACTCGGGATGCGATCAGCGTGATGACCGACTGGGACGGCGTCCCGGTGCGCATCTTCGACACCGCTGGCATGCGCAAGAAGGCCCGGGTGCAGGAAAAACTGGAAAAGCTCAGCGTCAGCGACGGGCTGCGCGCGGTGAAATTCGCCGAGGTCGTCGTGGTGCTGCTGGACGCCGCGATCCCCTTTGAACAACAGGATCTGCGCATCGCCGACCTGGCAGAGCGCGAGGGCAGGGCCGTCGTCGTCGCGGTGAACAAATGGGATCTGGAACCGGCGAAACAGGCCAAGCTCAAGGACCTGCGCGAAAGCTTCGAACGGTTGCTGCCGCAACTGCGCGGCGCGCCGCTGGTCACGGTTTCGGCGCTGACCGGGCGCGGGCTGGACCGTCTGCAGGCCGCGATCCTGAAGGCGCACGAGGTCTGGAACCGCCGCGTCACGACGGCGCAACTGAACCGCTGGCTGACCGGAATGCTGGAAGCCCACCCGCCGCCTGCGCCCGGCGGGCGCCGCATCAAGATGCGCTACGCCACCCAGGCCAAGACGCGGCCGCCCGGATTTGTCGTGATGTGCAGCCATCCCGACAAGGTTCCGGAAAGCTATTCACGTTACCTTATCAACGGGTTGCGGGACGACTTTGATATGCCAGGCACGCCGATCCGGCTGTGGATGCGCAGCCAGTCAGACGAGAACCCGTTCAAGAATCGCAAGAAATCCACCCCGTCGCGCCTGCGCAAGCATACCGGCAAGAAGTCTCACGAACAACGATAGGGCGCGCGCCATTGCAACGGGCACCCTTGACGCGCGCGACGGCGGCGCGCGACACTTCGGCATTGACCGGAGTGATTGCCATGAAGCGCCTTGCGATTTTCTGCGATGGCACCTGGAACAAACCCGACAACGAAAATGCCACCAATGTCGAACGGCTTTCCGGCGCCATTCCCGACAAGCACCCCGACGGCGGCTTGCAGAAGGCCCGCTATTTCACCGGCGTTGGCGAGGGCCGTGGCGACACGTCCCTGATGCGATTTCTGGATACCTATGTCGCCGGCGCCTTCGGTTTCGGCCTCAACGACCGCATCCTGCGCGCCTATTCCTGGCTGGCGCATGAATACCGCCCCGGCGACGAAATCTACATCTTCGGCTTTTCGCGCGGCGCCTATACCGCGCGCTCGCTGGCCGGCATGATCCGCGCCTCTGGCCTGCCGGACGAGGCCAACCTGCACCGCATCCCCGAGGCTTTCGCCCGCTACCGCGACCGCGACGACCGCACCCGGCCGGGCAGTCCCGAATCGGCGAAATGGCGGCTGGGATACGCGCCCGAAATGCATACCTGCACGGCAGAGAAAGCCTGGCGGGAAGAGCGCGGCCATGACCCCGGTACGCCGCTTGGCATCGCCTATCTGGGGATCTGGGACACTGTCGGCGCGCTTGGGGTGCCGGGAGTCCTGGGCGTGATCGCGGAACCCTTCAACGCAAAATACCTGTTTCACGACCTGGTGTTGTCCAGTTTGGTCAAGGCCGGACGCCACGCCATCGCCATCGACGAGCGGCGGCGGTTCTATGAACCTACGGCCTGGGTCAATCTCGACGCGCTGAACGGCGACACCCCGGACCGGCGCTACCGGCAGGAATGGTTCCCCGGCGATCACGGCATGGTCGGTGGCAGCGGCGCGCAACGGCAGTTGTCGGAATACACGCTCGACTGGATCGTCGAGGGCGCGGTCGAGGCCGGGCTTCACGTCGATCCGGATTTCATCGCGACGGCGCGCGACGGGCGTCGGTTCGGCGGGATTCTGTCGAATGCCAAGCCACGCCGCATGGGCCGCGCCCGACCGCTGACCGAGCAGACCCGCGACGTCAGCACGGCCGGCCTGCACCGCCTTGCGTTCGGCGGGGACGACGGCGCTGTCTACGACCCCGAGACATTGCGCCCGTTGAAATCCGACCTGGCCGCACGCCTGCCGACAGAGCGAAATCCGGATTGGCCCTGAGCGTCCGGCCACTCTGGACAATGCACCTTGGGATATAGTTAAACTATCGGCGCAGGGCCAAGCCGACTGGGGATTTTTCGCGCGGCCCGAGTTCCTGCCGGCAACAACAGCGATCGGACTGCCATGACGATCAAGGAATATCTCAACGGCTACACCGTCAAGGACGACCGCATCGGTGCGCTAAGTTTCTTTGGTAGCTACGCATTCTTCCTGGCCGCGCTCTACGTCTCGATAAAGCTGTCGCACACCTGGTATCTTGCGGCCCCGTTCTGCGCGATCACCGCCTTCGCCGGGGTCCGGCTGTATGTGTTGCAACACGATTGCGGCCACCATTCGCTGTTCTCCAAACGCTGGATGAACACGGTCGCGGGTTACGTGCTGTCGATCGTCACCCTGACGCCGTACTACGCGGGCAAGGTGAACCACGACATCCACCACGCCTATCTTGGCAATCTCGACCACCGCGAGACCACCGAGATCCACACCATGACGGTTGCCGAATGGAACGCCGCCCCCTGGCGTAGGCGCTTGTGGTACCGGCTTTATCGCAACCCGGCCTTCATGCTGCCGATCGGCGGCATCCTGACCTTCTTTATCGTCTACCGCTGGCCCAAAAACACCGCCAAGATCGGTGTCGCGGGCGTTCTGGCGCATAACGCGATGCTGGCGGCGCTGCTTTACGCGCTCTATCTCGGGTTCGGCTGGGCCGGGCCGCTTACCTACGCCGTCATCGCGGTGATCTCGTCGATGATCGGCGTCTTCCTGGTGTTTCTGCAGCACAATTTCGAGGACACCTACTGGGATCGCAAACCCGACCTCGACTTCCGCCGCGCGGCCTTGCAGGGTTCGTCCTGCCTCGATCTCGGCCATCTCTGGGACATCGGCACCGGCAACATCGCCTATCACGACATCCACCATTTCAACCCGCGCATCCCCAGCTACCGGCTGCGCAAGTGCCACCACGCGATGCCGGAAGAATTGGCCTTGCGCCGGATCAAGTGGCCCGAGGCGCTGCACAGCTTCACGCTAAAGCTGTGGGATGAAGAGGCAGAGCGGCTGGTGCCGTTTCCCAAGCACCGCACCACCGCGCCGGTGCCTGCGGAATAGGGGTTCAGCCGCGCCGGTCGGGCAAGGCGAAGGGCAGCGCGCCGATCATCGCCGCCAGGGCCCAGGCCACCAGCGCCAGGATCGTGTGTGTCGGCCAGTTGGTCACTCCCAGCGCCACCAGTGCCCAGGCCACCGTCAGCCCGTAGCCCGGCACCCGGCCCAGCCGTACCTGCACGGCGCCTGCCAGGACCACCAGCGCCACCGTCACGATCCAGGCCCAGGCCAGCGCGTTCGGCCCGATCCCGTAGCCGGCCGCGTTGATGGCAACTGCCACGAAAGAGGCCGCCGTCAGCCAGCCTGCATAGACCGACAACGGCGCGCTTGCGATCCAGGGTTCGGTGCGTGGCGCCGCGAAGAGGGCGGCCAGCGCGCCCGCCAGCATGATCCAGATCAGCACCAGCGCCGCCAGGGGCGAAGTCTGCGCCACCGCGATCCAGCTTGCGCCCACCGCAAGGCTGACCAGCAGGGGCCAGCGTGTCGCATCCCATGCGGCATCCTCGGCCCGTTTCAGCAGGCCATAGCCCGCGTGGACGATCAGCCAAAGATAGATCAGGCCCCAGATCGAGAACGCGTAGCCGGCGGGCTGCGCCGGCGGGTTGACTTGCGGGATCGGAAAGCGCTGCGGGTCGAACCCGCCGAACTGCCCGGAAAACCACGGCGACATCGCGAAAGCCACCGCCGCCACCAGCACCAGTATCGCTTTCGCCCGTGCCCAGTCCTTCATTGCAGAACGCCGTCCTTTGTTATCTGCGTCTTGCCCCCGACATAGGGCACCAGCGCAGCCGGCAAGACCACCGAGCCATCTTTCTGCTGGCCGTTCTCCAGCACCGCAATCAGGCAGCGCCCGACGGCCAGGCCAGAGCCGTTCAGCGTGTGCACGAACTCGGGCTTGCCGCCGCCTGCGGGCTTGAACCGCGCATTCATCCGTCGCGCCTGGAAATCGCCGCAGACGCTGACGCTGGAGATTTCGCGATAGGTATCCTGGCCCGGCAGCCAGACCTCGATGTCGTGGGTCTTCCGCGCGCCGAATCCCATGTCGCCGGTGCACAGCACCACCGTGCGGTAGGCCAGCCCCAGCCGTTCAAGTATGTCCTCGGCGCAGCGCGTCATGCGCTCGTGTTCGGCCATCGAGGCGTCGGGATGGGTGATCGACACCATCTCGACCTTCTCGAACTGGTGCTGGCGCAACATGCCGCTGGTGTCCTTGCCCGCCGACCCGGCCTCGGACCGGAAACACAGCGAATGGGCGCACATGCGGACCGGCAGCGCGGCCCCGTCCAGCACGGATTCGCGCACCGTGTTGGTCAGCGTCACTTCCGAGGTCGGGATCAGCCACCAGCCGTTCGTCGTGCGATAGCTGTCTTCGGCGAATTTCGGCAGCTGGTTGGTGCCCACCATCGCCTCGTCGCGCACCAGAACCGGAGTGTTGGTCTCGGTCAGGCCGTTCTCGGTGGTGTGGATATCCAGCATGAATTGCGCCAGCGCCCGGTGCACCCGCGCCACCGCGCCGCGCATCACAACGAAGCGCGAGCCGGAAAGCTTGGCGGCGGTCTCGAAGTCGAGGCCACCCGCGACAGCCGCCAGTTCATAATGCTCCACCGGCTTGAAATCGAATGACGGCACATCGCCCCAGCGCCGGATCTCGACATTGTCGGTCTCGTCCTGGCCATCTGGCACGTCGCCGTGCGGCAGGTTCGGCAGTCCCAGGAGAACATCGCGCAAGGCGGCATCGGCAGCCTTCGCCTGGTCTTCCAGCCGTGCGATCTGGTCCTTCTTTTCGGCCACAAGCGCGCGCAACCGCTCGAATTCCGCGTCGTCACCCTTGGCCTTGGCGGCGCCCACGTCCTTCGACGCCGCGTTGCGGTCCGCCTGCGCCGCCTCGGCCTGCGCGATGGCGCCGCGCCGCGCTTCGTCGAGCGCTAGGATGTCCCGCGCCACCGAACCGACGCCAAGCCGCGCCATGGCGGCGTCAAAGCCGGCGGGATCGTCGCGGATTACCTTGATGTCATGCATGGCTCGGCCTCTCGGGTGCGATTTGCGCCGAGATGTAGGCCGGTTTGCGGGGGAAGATCAACGCGGGAAGGGGAACAGAGCACTCGTTACGCAAGCAACAGAACACTCGTTACAGAACGCGCGTGTCGCCTTCATGATATCAGCGGCGCTTTGGAGCAGAGAAGTCAGGAATACCTTACCCGCCATCGCCGGCGCGGGTCGGAGCGGTCCGCCAGACATCCGATCCCGGCATCATGCGTCCGTGATGCCAGCGACCTGATTCCCGCCCGGCACCGCCTTGCGCCCACCCATTGCCACGGATAGGGTGCGCGCCAATTCGAAGCGGGCCGGGGTGCCCCGAACCAACCAAAGGAACGACCGATGTTTGCAACGCCCGCCTATGCGCAAGCGGCCGGAGGGGCCGGGGCCCTTGGCAGTTTCGTGCCGCTGATCCTGATCTTCGCGATCATGTATTTCTTGCTGATCCGTCCGCAGCAGAAAAAGGCCAAGGAACATGCCAAAATGGTCAGCGAACTGCGCCGCGGCGATCAGGTCGTGACTTCCGGCGGGCTGATCGGCAAGGTCTCAAAAGTCAAGGATGACAGAGAGATAGAGGTCGAACTTGCACCAAACGTCAAGGTGCGGGTGATCAAGTCGACCATCGCTCAGGTTCTGACCAAGACCGAACCCGCCAACGACGCCTGAAACTGATTTCTCTTCCGCGCAATTCGTTCCGAAAACCGGTTCCCACTTTTCGGATTGCACTCTAACCAAAGGCCGCGCACATGCTGCAAATCCCTCTGTGGAAACGGGTGGTGATCTGGGGGCTGGTCGCCCTCGGGCTGGCCTTTGCCATGCCCAACCTGTTCTATTCGCGCGTCGAGATGCACAACGACGCCGTGGCCGAGATCGACAAGCTGGGCTCGACCCCCGAACGGGTCGCGGCGCAGGGTCTGTGGCCCGACTGGCTGCCCTCGACGATCGTCAACCTCGGCCTCGATCTGCGCGGCGGCGCGCATCTTCTGGCCGAAGTGCAGGTCGAGGATGTCTACGAAAGCCGGATGGACGGCTACTGGCCCGAGATCCGCGATGCGCTGCGCGACGAACGGGCGGTCGTGGGCACGATCCGGCGCCAGGACAGCGCCCCCGGCACCCTGCGCATCCGCATTTCGAACCCCGACGGCATGGCGCGCGCGCTGGAAGTGGCCCGCGAGGTCGCGCGGCCCGTCGTCTCGCTGACCGGCGTCGGGGCCTCGGACATCGAGGTCGCCGCCGATGGCGCGGACATCCTTGTGCAACTGTCAGACGAGGAAAAGCTTGCCACTGACAACCGCACCATTCAGCAAAGCCTTGAAATCATTCGCCGGCGCGTCGACGAGGTCGGCACCCGCGAGCCGACGATCCAGCGCCAGGGCGAGGATCGCATCCTGATCCAGGTGCCCGGCATCGGATCGGCCGAGGAACTGAAGGCGCTGATCGGCACCACCGCGCAGTTGACCTTCCACCCGGTCGTCGGCCCCGGCGACCCCGCCCAGAACCCCGGCCCGCGCAACATACTGCTGCCCTCGCTGGACGAGGCAGACACCTGGTATGTGCTCGAACAGACTCCCGTGGTCACCGGCGAGGAACTGACCGACGCGCAGCCCGCCTTCGACCAGAACGGCCAGCCCTCGGTGAACTTCCGCTTCAACCCGACAGGCGCCCGCAAGTTCGGCCAGTACACATCGGAAAACGTGGGCTCGCCCTTTGCCATCGTGCTGGACAACGAGGTCATCAGCGCCCCGGTGATCCGCGAGGCGATCACCGGCGGGTCGGGCCAGATCATCGGGCGCTTCAGTGTCGAGGAAAGCACGCAGCTTGCGGTGCTGCTGCGCGCCGGCGCCTTGCCCGCCAAGATGACCTTCCTCGAAGAGCGCACGATCGGCCCGGAACTGGGCCAGGACAGCATCGAGGCAGGCCGCATCGCCTGTCTGGTGGCCTTCGCCGCGGTGCTGGTGTTCATGGCGCTCAGCTATGGCTGGTTCGGCATCATCGCCAACATGGCGCTGATCATCAACGTCGGCCTGATCTTCGGTCTGCTGTCGATGATCGGGGCCACGCTGACGCTGCCGGGCATCGCCGGGATCGTGCTGACCATCGGCATGGCGGTCGACGCCAACGTGCTGGTGTTCGAGCGAATACGCGAGGAAATGAAGACCGCAAAGGGACCGGCCCGCGCCATCGAACTGGGCTATGAAAAGGCGCTATCGCGCCATCCTCGACGCCAACATCACCACCTTCATCATCGCGGTGATCCTGTTCACCATGGGCTCGGGCCCGGTGCGCGGCTTCTCGGTGACGCTGGGCCTTGGCATCCTGACCTCGATCTTCACGGCGATCTTCATCACCCGCCTCATTATCATCATCTGGTTCGAGCGCCGCCGCCCGAAAACAATCGAGGTCTGAGCTATGCGCCTGCGACTGGTCCCCGAACAAACCAATTTCGATTTCTTCTACTACGCCCGCTACACCTTCGGCGCGTCCTGCATCGCCATGGTGCTGTCGCTGGTGGTCTGGCTGACGGTCGGGCTGAACTTCGGCATCGACTTCCAGGGCGGCACAACGATCCGCACGGAATCGACGCAAAGCGTCGATGTCGGCGCCTACCGGCAGGCGATCCAGCCGCTGGACCTGGGCGACGTATCGATCACCGAGGTGTTCGACCCGTCCTTCGGGGCCGACAAGAACGTCGCCATGATCCGCATTCAGGCCCAGGAGGGCCAGGAAAGCGTCACCGCCGAAACCGTTCTGGCCGTCGAGCAGGCGCTGCAGGAGGTCGATCCCAGCCTGACCTTTCCGGCCGTCGAAAGCGTCGGTCCCAAGGTCAGCGGAGAGCTGATCCAGTCGGCGATCATTGCCGTTCTCGTCGCGCTGCTAGCGATCATGGTCTACGTCTGGCTGCGGTTCGAATGGCAGTTCGCGGTGGGTGCCGTCGCAGCCCTGTTCCATGACGTTCTGCTGACCATCGGCATCTTTTCGGCTCTGCAGATCAGGTTCGACCTGGCCACCATCGCGGCCCTGCTGACCATCGTCGGTTACTCGATCAACGACACCGTGGTGATCTTTGACCGGGTGCGCGAGAACCTGATCAAGTTCAAGACCATGCCGCTGCGCGACGTGATGAATCTCGTCGGTGAACGAGACTCTCAGCCGCACGATCATGACCTCCGGCACCACCCTGATCGCGCTGATCGCGCTGCTGATCCTGGGCGGCGACGTGATCCGGGGCTTCGTCTTCGCCATCACCTTCGGCGTCGTGATCGGAACCTATTCGACCGTCTACGTCGCCAAGAACATCGTCCTGATGTTGGGCACCAAGCGCGACTGGTCGAAGCCCGACGCCAATGCCGGCAATCAATACGCCAACATAGACAACTAGACCCGTGGCCGCGCTTGGACAGGCGCTGGCAACCGAAGGGCTTTGGCTGCTTTTCCTTGGCGTGGCGCTGGCGGGGCTGGTGCGCGGTTTTTCCGGGTTCGGCACCGCGATGGTCTATCTGCCGATCGCGGCTCAGGTGCTGCCGCCGGTCTGGGTGCTGATCACGCTGGTAGTGTTCGACATCCTCGGTCCCTTGCCCGCCGTGCCGCGCGCCCTGCGCGACGGCCACCCGCGCGACGTGCTACGGCTGGGCGCGGGGGCATTGCTGGGGGTGCCGCTGGGGGTCGCAGTGCTGATCTGGCTGTCACCCGAAGTATTCCGTTATGCCGTGTCTCTGCTGACTTGCGGCCTTCTGCTGCTGCTGGTCGGCGGCATCCGCTATCACGGCCAGGTGCGACGCCCGATGATCTACGGCATCGGCGCGTTGGCCGGGTTTCTGGGCGGGGCCGCCGGGCTGCCGGGGCCGCCGGTGATCCTGCTTTACATGGCCCGACCCTTGCCGGCGTCGGTGATCCGCGCCAACACCATGCTGTTCCTGATCCTTGCAGACATCCTGATGATCTCGGTCCTCGGCCTGAACGGCCTGCTGGGCTGGCAACCCATTCTGCTTGGCCTCTGCCTTGTGCCGGTCTATCTGGGGGCGGTGGCGCTTGGTTCGGCGCTGTTCGATCCGGGCCGCGAGCGGCTGTACCGTGTCGTGGCCTATGGGATCATCGCGGTTTCGGCAGTGAGCGGACTGCCGGTCTGGGACTAGAAAGGGCAGGGGATGCGGCTGAACGAGATCACCTATCACGACGTCCGGCCGGTCGATGGCTACGGCCCCGGCTTTTTCCGCATTGGCGGCAAGGTGTTCCAGGGCGCAATCCTTATCACGCCGACTTCGACCAGCAGCTGGGCCGGCTACGGCGATGCCGACGCGCTGCTGGCGCTTGCGGGCGATATCGACGTGCTTTTTATCGGCACCGGTGCCGAGACCGCGCATGTGCCCGCCGCGCTGCGCGATCCGCTGGAGGTGGCCGGTCTGGGGGTCGAGGCGATGGCCACGCCGCCCGCCGCCCGCACCTTCAACATCCTGCTGTCAGAGGGCCGCCGGGTCGCCGCAGCCCTGCTGCCGGTCTGAACGCCTTGCTGACCGTCACCGATCTGGGCTGCGCCCGCGGCGGTCTGCCGGTGCTGCAGGACGTCAGCTTTGACCTTGCCGCCGGCGAGGCGCTGGTGCTGCGCGGCCCCAACGGGTGCGGCAAGACGACCCTGCTGCGCACGCTGGCGGGACTGCAACCGGCCCAGGCGGGAACCGTAAGCTGCGTGCCCGACAGCATCGCCTATTCGGGGCATTCCGACGGCATCAAGGCGATGCTTGGCGTTGCGGAGAACCTGGAATTCTGGGCCGGGGTCTATGGCGGTGGCAACATCAACGACGCCCTTCAAGCCTATGAAATAGAAAGTCTTCGGGACCGACGCGCGCAGGACCTGTCGGCCGGACAGAAACGTAGGCTGGGGCTGGCGCGGCTTCTGGTGACGCGGCGCCCCGTCTGGCTGCTGGACGAGCCGACAGTGTCGCTGGACATCGCCAGCGTCGCGCTGTTCGCAGCCTCTGTCCGGCGTCATCTGGCCGCCGGCGGCGCGGCGCTGATCGCGACCCATGTCGATCTGGGCCTGGAGGCGCGCGACCTCGACGTGTCGGCGTTTCGCGCGCGCCGCGACGCAGGCCGGGCTTTCGACGTGGCATTCTCGTGATTCGGTTGTTCCTGCGCGACCTGAAGCTGACCGTCCGGGCGGGGGGCGGCTTTGGTCTGGGCCTCAGCTTCTTTCTGATCGTCACCGTGCTGGTGCCGTTCGGCGTTGGCCCCGACAGCGCAACGCTGCGGGCCATCGCGCCGGGCATCCTGTGGGTGGCGGCGCTGCTGGCGTGTCTCTTGTCGCTCGACCGGGTGTTCCAGCTTGATTTCGAGGACGGCAGCCTTGATCTTCTGGCCACCGCGCCGATCCCGATGGAGGGCGTCGTCGCGGTCAAGGCGGCGGCGCATTGGGTGACGACCGGGCTGCCGCTGACGCTGGCGGCGCCGCTGCTGGGGCTGCTGCTGAACCTCGCGCCACAGGGCTTCGGATGGCTGCTGGCCTCGCTGGCGCTCGGCACGCCCGCGCTGTCGATGATCGGCGCGTTCGGCGCGGCGCTGACGGTGGGGCTGAAGCGCGGCGGGCTTCTGCTGTCGCTGTTGGTGCTGCCGCTTTACGTGCCGACGCTGATCTTCGGCGCCGAGGTGGTGCGGCGCGGGGCAGAGGGCCAGGCGACGGCGACGCCGCTGATGCTGCTGGCCGGGATCACGCTTGCCACGCTGGCGTTGCTGCCGTTCGCCGCCGCCGCCGCGATCCGGATCAATCTTCGGTGATCCCCCGGCTTCTCTGGTTCCGAAATATCCTCGCCGAAGGCATGAAAGTCTCTGGTGCGACATAGAGTTCCAATGCCTCCGGCGGGGATATTTCCGAACCGAAGAAGCCTTGTTGCGCCGCGTCAAGAATCGTAGGTAGTCGCCATGTCTCTTTGGGAATACGCCAATCCGCGAAAGTTCATCGCGACCGCCGACGCGGTGCTGCCCTGGGTCGCCGGGCTGGCGGCGGCGGCATTGGCCGTGGGGCTGGTCTGGGGCTTCTTCTTCACGCCCGAGGATTATCGCCAGGGATCGACCGTCAAGATCATCTACCTGCATGTGCCAAGCGCGCTGATGGCGATCAACGCCTGGCTGATGATGCTGGTTGCCTCGCTGATCTGGCTGATCCGCCGCCACCACGTCAGCGCGCTGGCCGCCAAGGCCGCGGCCCCGGTGGGCGTGACCATGACGCTGATCGCGCTGGTCACCGGGGCGATCTGGGGCCAGCCGATGTGGGGCACCTGGTGGGCCTGGGATCCGCGGCTGACCTCGTTCCTGATCCTGTTCCTGTTCTACCTGGGCTACATGGCGCTTTGGTCGGCGATCGAGGATCCCGACACCGCCGCGGACCTGACCAGCGTGCTCTGCCTCGTCGGTTCGGTCTTTGCGCTGCTGTCGCGCTACGCGGTCAACTTCTGGAACCAGGGCCTGCACCAGGGCGCGTCGCTGTGCCTCGACAAGGAGGAGAACGTGGCCGATGTCTTCTACCTGCCGCTGCTGGTCGCGATCGCCGCCTTCGTGCTGCTGTTCGTGGCGCTGGTGCTGATCCGCACCCAGACCGAGATCCGGTCGCGCCGCCTGCATGTGCTGCAACTGCGCGAGCGGATGGGATGATGCCGGAACTTGGCAAATACGCGGGCACCGTGCTGAGCGCCTATGCGATCAGCCTTGCCCTGCTGGCGCTGATCGTCGGTCTGAGCGTCTGGCAATCCCGGCGGATGAAGCGTCGGCTCGATGCGGCGGAGGCGCGGCGCACACATGGCTAGGGTCTCGCCGCTGATGGTGCTGCCGCCGCTGGTCTTCGCCGGGCTGGCGGTGCTGTTCCTCGTCGGCATGAACCGCGACGACCCCGACGCGCTGCCCTCGGCGCTCGAAGGGCAGGTGGCCCCGCCCGTGGTGCTGGAGCCGCTGGGCACGTATCCCAGCTTCGACGACGCGACGCTGCGCTCGGGTGGCGTCAAGCTGGTGAACTACTGGGCCAGCTGGTGCGCGCCCTGCCGGGTCGAGCATCCGACCCTCGACAAGCTGGCCGCAGAGGGCGTGCCGATCTACGGCATCAACTACAAGGACGACCCGGACAAGGCGCAGGCGTTCCTGGAGGAACTGGGCAATCCCTACACTGCGCTCGGCGCCGACCGCAGCGGGCGTACCGCGCTCGACTGGGGGCTCTACGGGGTGCCGGAAACCTTCGTGCTGGATGCGAACGGCAAGATCATCCTGCGGTTCGCGGGACCGGTCACGTCACGAATTCTGGAAGATCGCATTCGCCCGGCCCTGGCAGAGGCCGCGCGGTAAAGCTCAGCTCACCAGCGTCAGCAGGGTGATCAGCAAAGTGAAGAATCCGACCTCCAGGATCGGCATGGACAGCGCATAACGACGCGCAACGGTCCGGAACATTCCGGTCATGCTATCAGCCCCCACGTTGACAGGGCCAATCTTTAGCCGCATTTGAGAAAAACTCAAAGGAAACAGTGCGTTTCGAGAGATGCATGGGCCCTATCGGCGGAATCCCGCGCCCCGAGGCGATTTGCATGACGAAAACGGCCCCAGTGGGGGGCGGTTTTCCGCAGTGTCGCGGCTGGGTGGGCTTCGCGGCGTCAGGCCCGAAGCAGGGTTTCCGCCATGTCGATGCTTTGCGTGGCGATCCCCAGCCTGTGGCGCAGCGCCTCGGGCAACAGCCGCTGCGACGTGATGCGCGGGGCCTTCATCTCGGGCACGATCCTTTCGACCCCGTAAAGCTCGACGTATTCGGCATAGTTGTCGAAGGCCTTGCGGTCGGGGATGTCGACGAAGGTTTCGGCAGCGGCCCCGTTGGCCAGGACCGCCTCATGCGCCTCGGTCTCGATGTGGTAATAGGTGAAATCGTCGGCCAGCTCGGCAACCGGCACGAAGCTGATCGTCGTACCATTCACCATGGCGCTGGCGTTGATGACGGTCCCGTCAAGGACTATGCCGTGATCGGCAGAGACCGTCAGGTCGGCATCGGGCAGGCCGCCGCCAAGCGCTCCGGCGGCGATGCGCACCGGTGCGCGGCGTTCGCCGAGGCCGAAACGGTTGACCACGCGCTGCCGCCCGACCCATTTCACCGGCACTTCGCGATGGTCATGGGTCAGGATCGTGTCGCCGATTTCCAGAGTTTCGACCGCGCGCGATCCATCGGGTGTGGCGATTTGGGTGCCGGGGCCGAAGCAATGGGCGGCGTTGATGATCGCCAGGTCGTTCGTCGTAAAGGTGGTTCCGTTCGCCACTGGAATCGGATCCGCGATATCCGCGGTGATGAAATGGAAACCTCCCTGGTTGAACAGGTGGTGAAGCTGACCATTGATCTCTATCTGCCCGAGGTAGATGGCCGCCCCGAACCCGGGTTCGTTGTAATCCTCACCGATCTGCCACTGACCATCGTCGTCGCCGGCCGCGCCGGATTCGGACCAGTTGATGACTTCATCGTCAATGGCGCCGGTCACCTCGTAATTGAAATTCGGGCCGCCGCCCGTAACGGTGACGCCGTGAAAATCGTAGGTGGTGACGTTGGCCATGGGCTGATCCTTTACAGAAACGAAGCAAGTGGAATTGCTTGAGCTTATTGTTTCCATGATGGCCAATCGGGCGAAATCCGCAACCGCAAAAACAACCTTGAGCGGCGTTCCCCGGTATCGTGTTACCAGTTTGCGGACGGTTGGTCAGAGGTCGGTTGAAGTCCCGGAACAATCTGGAATTTCTGACGAAGGAAGCGCGTTCCGGACCTCTGCGTGCCGTCAAGCGGACGTCCCCGAAGCCCAGCATTCCGGTGTTCAACCGCGGCCGCGCCCCGGATCGAATCAGGAAACAAACGCGCCGAGGTGATGCGGGAACCAGGCAGTTCAAAGAGGCCGCGGCGGGTCAATTGGACGCCCGTTTATCGAGGCGCCTGCATCGAAATCCAGCGGGGCGCTGCCCGGCAGGACCGTTGTGTTGCGTCCTTACCGTTTAACCCTGCCACTCAGCAAATTCAGTGGCTAGCCGCGGGGCGGCTTAATCTTCTGCCCAGCCGGCGGCCTCATCCCGCCTTGGCCAGATCGCGCAGCACGTAGTGCAGCACGCCGCCATGCTCGACGTATTCGATCTCGATGGCGGTATCGATGCGGCATTTCAGGGTGATCTCCTTGGTCGATCCGTCGGCGTAGGTGATCGTGCAGGGCACCTCGGACAGCGGCTTCAGGTCGCCCTCCAGCCCGGTGATGCTGACCGTCTCGTCGCCCTTCAGCTCCAGCGACTTGCGGGTGTCGCCGCCGGTGAATTCGAAGGGGATCACGCCCATGCCGACCAGGTTGGAGCGGTGGATGCGCTCGAAGCTCTCGGCGATCACCGCCTTGACGCCCAGCAGCGCCGTGCCCTTGGCCGCCCAGTCGCGCGACGATCCGGCGCCGTATTGCTCGCCGGCGAAGATCACCAGCGGCGTGCCCTGCGTCCTGGTAGGCCATCGCCGCGTCGTAGATCGACGTCTGCTTGCCGTCCGGCCCCAGCGTATAGCCGCCCTCGACGCCGCCATCGACATGGCCAGCATCTCGTTCGTGATGCGGATGTTGGCGAAGGTGCCGCGCATCATCACCTCGTGGTTGCCGCGGCGCGAGCCGTAGGAGTTGAACTCGCGCACCGGCACCTGCCGGTCGAGCAGGTACTGCCCGGCGGGCGTGGTTTCCTTGAACGATCCGGCGGGCGAGATGTGGTCGGTGGTGATCATGTCGCCGAGCAGCGCCAGGATGCGGGCGCCCTTGACGTCGTGGATCGTGCCGGGGTCCTTGGCCATGCCCTGGAAATAGGGCGGGTTCTGCACGTAGGTGCTGGTCGACGGCCAGTCGTAGGTCAGGCTGTCGGTGGTCTCGACCCCGCGCCATTTCTCGTCGCCCTTGAAGACGTCGGCGTATTTCTCCTGGAACGCCTTGCGGGTCACGGTGCGCTCGACCAGGTCGGCGATTTCCTTCTGGGTCGGCCAGATGTCCTTCAGGTAGACGTCGTTGCCGTCCTTGTCCTGCCCGAGCGGGCTGCCCGCAAGGTCGATGGTTCATGTCGCCGACCAGCGCGTAGGCCACCACCAGCGGCGGCGAGGCGAGGTAGTTGGCGCGCACGTCCGGGCTGATCCGGCCCTCGAAGTTGCGGTTGCCCGACAGCACCGAGGTCGCGATCAGGTCGTTGTCGTTGATCGCCTTGCGAGATCTCCGGCTCCAGCGGGCCGGAGTTGCCGATGCAGGTGGTGCAGCCGTAGCCGACCAGGTTGAAGCCGATGGCGTCGAGATCTTCCTGCAGGCCGGCGGCCTCCAGATAGTCGGTGACCACCTGGCTGCCCGGCGCCAGCGAGGTCTTGACCCAGGGCTTGCGGTTCAGGCCCTTGTCGCGCGGCCTTGCGCGCCACCAGACCGGCGCCGATCATCACGTAGGGGTTCGAGGTGTTGGTGCAGGAGGTGATCGCGGCGATCACGATCGAGCCGTCGTGCAGCTGGTAATGCCCGTCCTCGGTCTGCACGTAGCCGCGATTGTGATGGCCTTCGTCGCCGGGGATATCCTGTGGCTCGGGCTGGCCGCCTTCGCCTTCCCAGCGCACCTCGGCGTTGATCGAGCGTCCTTGCCGGTGCGCTGGCCCTTGACGTAGTCGCCGAAAGCGCGGCCGGCGACGTCCAGCGCGATGCGGTCCTGCGGGCGCTTCGGGCCGGAGATCGCCGGCACGACGGTGCCCATGTCGAGCTCCAGCGTGTCGGTGTAGACCGGCGCGTAATCCGGCGCCGCGCCACATGCCGTTCGCCTTGGCATAGGCCTCGACCAGCGCGATGCGGTCCTCGTCGCGGCCCGTCAGGCGCAGATAGCGCAGCGTTTCGTCGTCGATCGGGAAGAAGCCGCAGGTCGCGCCGTATTCCGGCGCCATGTTGGCGATGGTGGCGCGGTCGGCCAGCGGCAGGTGGTCCAGGCCGTCGCCGTAGAATTCGACGAACTTGCCGACCACGCCCTTCTCGCGCAGCATCTCGACGACGCGTCAGCACCAGGTCGGTGGCGGTGGTGCCCTCGACCATCGCGCCGGTCAGCTTGAAGCCGACGACCTCGGGGATCAGCATCGAGATCGGCTGGCCCAGCATCGCCGCCTCGGCCTCGATGCCGCCGACGCCCCAGCCCAGCACGGCCAGGCCGTTGACCATGGTGGTGTGGCTGTCGGTGCCGACCAGCGTGTCGGGATAGGCGACCATCGTCGCCGTTCTGGTCGTGTCGGTCCAGACGGTCTGCGACAGGTATTCCAGGTTGACCTGGTGGCAGATGCCGGTGCCGGGCGGCACGACGCGGAAGTTGTCGAACGCGGTCTGGCCCCATTTCAGGAAGGTGTAGCGCTCCATGTTGCGCTCGTATTCGCGGTCGACGTTCATCTGGAAGGCGCGCGGATTGCCGAACTCGTCGATCATCACCGAGTGGTCGATGACCAGATCGACCGGGTTCAGCGGGTTGATCTTCTCGGCATCGCCGCCAAGCGCCGACGATCCCGTCGCGCATCGCGGCCAGGTCGACGACCGCCGGCACGCCGGTGAAGTCCTGCATCAGCACGCGCGCCGGGCGATAGGCGATCTCGCGCGGGTTCTTGCCGCCGTTCGACGCCCATTCGGCGAACGCCTTGATGTCGTCGGCGCGTGACCGTCTTGCCGTCCTCGAACCGCAGCATGTTCTCCAGCACCACCTTCAGCGCGGCGGGCAGGCGGCTGAAATCGCCAAGCCCGGCCTCCTCGCGCGGCGGGGATCGAGTAATAGGCGATGCTGGCGCCCCCGGCGGTAAGCGTCTTGCGGGTCTTCGATGTGTCCTGTCCGACGATGATGGTCATGCGGGCAACCTCCCTGAGGGTTGAATTTCGTGGTCAAATTGCGACTTTGGCGCGGTCTGTATACCATTGCACACCGAACGGCAATCCGTCTCTTTCGGTTTATCGCGCGTTACCGTCGCCTCGCTAAACCTTGATTGGCCTGCCCAAGTCTAATTGAGTAGGACGGGGGAGCAAGAGGCAAGGAAGGTTCGTCATGCGCAACATACTGGCCGCGGTCTGGACCGCCTGTGCCATCCTGGGTTCCGCGGCCCATGCGCAGACCAGCCCGGTCGTCGTCGAACTTTACACCAGCCAGGGCTGTTCCTCATGCCCGCCCGCCGATGAACTGCTGGCAGAGTTGGCGGGCATGGATCACGTCATCCCGCTGGCGCTGCATGTCGACTATTGGGATTACATCGGCTGGAAGGACAGTTTCGCCAAACCCGCCTACACCAAGCGCCAGCGCGGCTATGCCCGGGCGGCGGGCCACCGCACGATCTATACGCCGCAGATGATCGTCGGCGGCGCCGACCATGTCGTCGGTTACAAGCCGATGGAACTGGCGCAGCTGATCGAGCGGCACCGCGACGCGCCGCATCCCGCCGATCTGAAGATCGTGCGCAGCGGCAACAAGGTGTCGATCAGGTGCAATCCGCTGGGCGCGGCCATCGGCGCTGGTGGTGCAAATCGTGCGCTACAAGCCCCGCGAAACCGTCGAGATCGGGCGCGGCGAGAATGCCGGCAAGACCATCACCTATCACAACATCGTCACCGAATGGTCGCAGCTCGGCACTTGGGACGGCACCGAACCGCTGGACCTGACGGCGACCATCGTCGGCACCGATCCGGTGGTCGTCCTGCTGCAACGGCAGGGGCACCGCGAGATCCTTGCTGCCGCCAGGCTCGAAACAGTACGATAGCGTCACGTGCACCGGTGCGGGCGTCCGGCGAACTGGGTGTTCAGGCGTCGTACCCCGTCGCGCGGCAGTTTCCAGCGTCGATGTATCCAGAACCACTGGTCGGGATATTGCCGCACCAGCGCCGCAAGGCTGTCGTTCAACGCTTGCGTCATCGTCACCGGGTCGCTGTGCGGGATCGGCGCCTCGACCCGGATGTCGAAGTCCAGCCCGCCTGGCTGGCGGATGCCGTAGATCGGCACCAGCAGGGCCCCGTATTTCAACGCGATCTCCGCCGCCGAGATCGCCGTCAGCGCGGGCTTGCCCAGGAAATCCAGATGCTCTCCACCAAAGGCGTTCAGGTCGATGACGATGCCCTGCATCCCGCCCTCGCGGATGAAGCGGATCATCTTCGGCAGATCGCGCCGGTCGGTCAGAACATCGGCTCTCCAAGCGCGGCGATGGCGGCGGAATAGTGGTCGTTGAAAAAGTCGTTGCGCGCCGGACGAAACAGGCCGCCGACCGGATAGCCGTTGCGCCACAAGGGCGGCACGGGGCGCGTCGTAATTTCCGAAATGCCCGGTGACCAGCATCACCGGCTGGCCCGTTGTCGCGCGCCTCTGCCAGCGCCGCGACGCCGCCTCCGCTAAACGGCAATGTCGCGCACGCGATCGCGGAACTGGGTCGCCGGAATAGATCTCGATCATCGAACGACCGAAATTGTCAGGCACCTTGCGGACCAGCCGTCTGACCTCGGCCTCGGGCATCTCGGGCATGACATAGGCCAGGTTCTCGCGGATGCGGCGCGGCCAGCGCGCCAGCGGCGACACGATCCGCGCCACGATCCATCCCATCAGCGGCACGCGCCGGCGATAGGGCAGGGCAAGGCACAGCCCGATCACGGCGCGCAGGCCAAGATCGGCCAGATAGTCGCTGCGGGATCGTCGGGGTTTTTCCATCGGGCCTGTGGCGTCAGGGCGGGGGGCTGGCCGGGGCGGCGCGGGTTTCACGGTGCCAGACATAAATCCCGGCCCCGACGATCACAAGCATCCCCAGGAAGCTGGTCCAGGGCGGGTGTTTCGCCGAAGAGTGCAAGGCCCCAGATTGTCGCGAACATCACGCCGCAATAGGAAAACGGCGCGATCACGCTGGCTTCGGCGGCCATGAAGGCGCGGATCAGGCAGAAATGCCCCAGCGCGCCGATGAACCCCAGGCTGCACATCAGCGCCGCCACCAGCGGATCGGGACGGACCCAGAAGAACGGTACCACGACGCTGAGCACCAGCGCCCCGAAGGCGGCGGTATACAGCAGCGAGGTCCAGGCGTCTTCGTCCCGGCCCACGAAGCGCGTCGCCAGCGCATAGCCCGAATAGGCCACCGCCGCGATCAGCGGCAGCACCGCATAGGCCGAAAACGTGCCCGCACCTGGTCGGATGATGATCAGCGCCCCCAACAGGGCCGCAGCCACCCCCAGCGCGCGCCGCGGACCGAAGCGTTCACCGAGGAATATCGCGGCTCCTGCGGTGATCAGCACCGGGTTCACCGCCATGATCGCGGCGGAATTCGCCAGGCCGATCAGCACGAAGCCGAAGAAGAAGCAGGTGGTGGCGACAAGCAGGAAGACCGAGCGCAGCAGTTGCAGCTTGGGATAGCCGGTCTTCAGCACGCTTTTCAGACGCGGCAGGACCAGCAGCGACACCACAACCGTCTGGCCGAGGTAGCGCGCCCAGATCGCCATTACCGTGTCGGTGCGCTGCGCGATTTCCTTGGCGGTCGCATCCATGATGGAAAACAGCGCCATGGCGCAGATCATCAGCACGATACCCTGCGCATTCGGACCCAGACGTGAGAACCGGCTCACGCAGGGGCGCGGGGCACACCCGTTCCGATCATCGCGTCGCGGGTCACCAGGCCGGCCAGCGCGTCCTCGTCCATGGCCTCGGTGCCTTGCGGGCGCGCAGGCAGCACGATGTAGCGCATGTCGGCGGTGCTGTCGTGGACGCGTACGGTGACGTTTTCGGGGAGCTCCACCCCGAACTCGCGCAGCACCGCCCGCGGTGTCTTCACCACGCGGCTGCGGTAGGCGCGCGACTTGTACCAGTCGGGCGGCAGGCCCAGCAGGTCGCGCGGGTAGCAAGAGCAAAGGGTGCAGACCACGACGTTGTGCGCGTCACCGGTGTTCTCCACCACGACCAGATTCAACGGCCCGATGTCCACACCCGCCGCGCGGCAGGCTGCCGGCGCATCGCGGAGCAACAACGCCTTGAAGTCCGGATCGGTCCAGGCCCGCGCCACAACCTTGGCGCCGTCGGCGGGCGAGCGGGCATCCATGGCGTCGATCTGGCGTGCGATTTCCTTGGCGGTGGTTTCGCCCTTCTCGATCAGCAGTTCGCGGATCGCAATCTCCATCGTCTGCCAATAGGTCAGCGGCACGTCGTCATCGGGCCGGTAGGGGTGGCCCGACGGCGACATCGAAACGCCATGGTCATGCGGCATCAGTCGGGCACCTTTTCCAGCCAGTGGCCGTAGATCTCGGCATCCAGCGTGTCGTCCGGTCGCTCGGCCCCGCCGCCCCAGATTTCGCCCATCGAAAAGCGCACCCGGTAGAGCGGCTGCTTTTCGGCGGGCTGGCGGTAGGCGCGTTTCTCTGGGTTGGCGAAATTACCCAGGGAGCGCTCGACGATGCCGGTCTTGCCGCGCAGGTAGGCCGGCGTGCGCACATGGCCGGGCGGCATCATCGCACGAACGCGCACCCGGTCAGTCATCTGGTTTCATCCGCGCCATGAAGTCGAAGGCAGTGAAACTACCTTCAGGTGCCGTCTTAGCGACCATCCCGGCACCTTCGCCGGTCCGGGTCAGGCACAGCCCGGCCTCGGGGAAATCGACGACCTCGACCTTGGCGACGCTGCCGCCCATCAGGTAGATCAGCGTCTCGTCGCCGGTGTTGACCAGCTTGTGCGCCGAGCCACCGGGCGGGAAGGCGGCGAAATCGCCGGGGTCTATGGTGGTCTGTTCGTCGTCGCGGGTCAGGGTGCCCGCGCCCGACAGGATGAAGATCCATTCCTCTTCGGCGTGGTGCCGGTGCAGCGGAAACGAGGTCTTGCCGGGGGCCAGGTGCGCCAGCGTGACGCCGGATTGTCGCAGGCCCGTCATGCGGCCCAGGCCGAAAAGCCGGATCTCGGCATCGGCGTCCAGCGGATGCCGGAAATCGAACGGCGCCAAGGCAATCTCGTCGGCGCGCAGCAGGGTCTTCCGCTCAGCCATCGGCGGCTTCGCCATAGGTCGGCCCGCGCGCTTTTACCGCCTGCATTCTGGCGCCCAATTCCTCCAGCGAATAGACGCCCGCCTCGACCAGGTTCTGGTTGATCGCGGCGATCCAGCGCTCGTAGTACGACATGGTCTCGAAGGCTTGTTCGCCCATGTCCTCGAGCGCGCGGCGCAGGCCGTCGACGGTGAAATGGCCGCGCGAAGAGGCGATGACCAGCAGCGCATCGACGCGCTTTTCCCACAAGGCATAGTCATGCTCGGCGCGGTCGATCGCGCCGGCATCCAGACCGCCCATATCGTGCCATCTGCGCCCGTCTGTCATGGCCACAGGTTATGCAACACCGGTGCCGGTTGTCCAGCGGCACCGCGCCGACCTTGGCTGCAAGACCCAGCCCCGGTTGCGGTCTACTCTTCCTCGGCCACCAGCAGGATGTCGCCGGCCGCTTCCAGTTCGCGGATCACGGCGACCACCGCGGTCATCGCGGCTTCGCCGTCCTTCGCCTTGACATTGCCCAGCCCCTCGATCTCTTCGCGCAACTGGGTGGCCATCCGTTGCGACATGTTGCCCAGGATGAACTCGGCGGCGGCGGCCTCGGCCTCGGCCGTCGCGGCGGCCAGTGCGGTGATCAACTGGGCGGCATCGACGCCGCGCACGATCTTGGCCACGTCGCGTGGGTCGATCCGGTCGGGGATGTTGGCGAAGGTGAAGATTGCGCGGCGTACCTGGTCGGCAAATCCCTGGTCCTCGGACGCCAGCCCTTCCAACACATCGTCGCGGGTCTGCGGCGGGCGAGTAGTTCAGGATCGCGCCGACCCGTTCCACCGGCGCGTCGTCGAAGGCGCTGGGGGCGGCGGCGTCGATCTGCGCCACCAGGGCCGCGCCGATCCGGTCGACGGTGGCGGGGCTGACTTGGCCGGTCTGCGACATGGCAAAGGCGATGCGCCGTGCCCGTTCGCCGGGCAGCATTCCCAGCAGTTCGGCGGATTTCGACACTTTCAGCTTCGAAAGCATCACCGCGCCGATCTCGACGCTTTCCTCGCGCAGGATCGGCACCAGCCGTTCGCTGTCGATCTCGGCCAGTCGGATCCAGGCGTCCTTGGCCAGGCCCAGTCCGGCCTCGCGCCGCAACCGCGCGGCGGTGTCGCTGCTTATGGTTCCGTCCAGCACCGATAGCGCCCCGCCCAGGTCGTTGGGAAAGGCCAGCCCGATATTGTCCAGCTCGCCCAGGAACTCGGCCACGACAGCGGCCAGCGTGGCACGGTCGATGTAACGCATCGTGCCGATGTCGCGGGTCAGTGCGACCTGCATCGCGTCGGGCAGGTCGGTCAGTGTCACGGGAACGCCCTCGGCCTGCAGCAGGCGCACGACGATGGCCGCCTTCTGCCGCTTGCTCAGCCGCCGCGGTGGCACCCGGCCCGGCGGCGGGTGCGGCGCGGTGGCGTCGGATGGGATGATCTCTGTCTGCACGTCGGTCTCCGCCACTTGGTCGGATGCAGACTTGCAGAGACCGGTTAAGGATCGGCTACCGCCACGACGAAAGTCGCGCCGTGGCGGAGCAACCGATCAGTAGGCCGATGCCGCGCCGGTCTCGATCGACATGCGCAGCGACACTTCGGCCCAGGTGCCGCGGCCTTGCCGTGTCCTGATCTCGGTCAGCTGCGCGCGCGCCGCCGCCAGGTCGCCTGCCTCGGCATGGCCTTGTCCCATGTAGGACCGCGCCAGCAGGTTGTCGGGATTGCGCGCGATGGCCTGGGCGTAATAGGCGTTGCCCAGCGCCACGTCGCCTGTCTTGCGGGCGATAAAGCCCTTGTAGGTGAGTACCCGGTCGTCGCCTGGATCGGACATCGCGGCCAGCGCCCGCGCCGCATTCCGGTACTGACCGGCATAGGCGAACTCGCGCACCGCGCGGAAAAGCTCGTCGTCGCGCAGGTTGCCCTGCTGGGGATTGACGCAGTCCTTCTTGGTATCGGACCACACCTTGCCGCCGGTGCAGGTCGTCGTGGTCTCGGTCGGGCTGGGGGGATTGCTGCTGTCGCTGCCCGCGGCCAAGGCCGCGACGGGCAGGGTCAGGGCGGCGGCGATCAGAAAGCGTTTCATCTGCGAACTCCGTGTTGAATGGTTTGCATCATAGGTAGCCCGGTCGGCCACATGGCAATCACGTTCGGGTGTTCGGAAAAGTTTCCGCAGGGCGGACCTGCCCGCTGGCGTCTATGCGGGCAAGCGTGCTGCCGTCATCGACGAGGCCCGCCGGGCATGCATGGCCATTCTTGGCGCGCGACTTCATTTCGCAGGTCCGGGCGCCGGCCTGCGTGGGCAGCGTGGCAGTTCCGGCAGCCAGGATCGCGGCAATCAACAAGCATCAACGTGCGGCGCGTGGGCGCCGTCGCGATTTCGGACACCGGTACGTTTCCGGTTCGGCCTAGCTGGAAACCTGTTCGACGCAGGTGCCCGCGTCCTTGTCCCAGACGAAGCCGTCGATGCAGCTGCTGGCCTGCTCGGCGCTGTGATCGCTGCACCCCATGGCCAGCGCAAAGCTGGGCGCCATTGCCAGAAGCGCGGCGGCCAGAACTGTCTTGAAGGTCATCTTGGTCCTCCTGTTGCGATTGCCACGACAATAGCACGCAAGTCGGCTGCGGCAAAATGACTTTGCAAGGATCAGCCGGTTCCGAACACCCGGGCGAAGATCGTGTCGACATGCTTGGTGTGATAGCCAAGGTCGAACTTGTCCTCGATCTCGGCCTCGCTCAGCGCCGCGGTCACGTCGGGGTCGGCCTTCAGCTCGGTCATGAAATCGGCGCCCTGCTTCCCAGACCTTCATCGCGTTGCGCTGCACCAAGCCGATAGGCATCCTCGCGGCTGACGCCCTTCTGGGTCAGCGCCAGCAGCACGCGCTGCGAATGGATCAGGCCGCGGAACTTGTTCATGTTGGCCAGCATGTTCTCCGGGTAGACCACCAGCTTGTCGATCACCCCGGTCAGCCGCGCCAGCGCGAAATCCAGCGTGATCGTCGCATCCGGGCCGATCATCGCGCTCGACCGAGGAATGCGAGATGTCGCGCTCGTGCCAGAGCGCCACGTTCTCCATCGCCGGGATCACCGCCATGCGGACCAGCCGCGCGAGCCCGGTCAGGTTCTCGGTCAGCACCGGGTTGCGCTTGTGCGGCATCGCGCGACGAGCCCTTCTGGCCCGTGCGAGAAGAATTCCTCGGCCTCCAGCACTTCGGTGCGCTGCATGTGGCGGATCTCGGTGGCGATGTTCTCGACGACGCGGCGATGACGCCGAGCGTGGCGAAGAACAGCCGCGTGGCGGTCGCGCGGGATCACCTGGGTGCGGATCGGCTCGGGCGTCAGGCCCAGCTTCTCGCAGACATGCGCCTCGACGGCGGGGTCGATGTTGGCGAAGGTGCCGACCGCGCCGGAGATCGCGCCGGTGGCGATTTCCGCCCGGGCGGTTCGCCAGCCGCGTGCGGTTGCGGTCCATTTCGGCATAGAAGCGGGCCAGGTTCAGGCCCATCGTCGTCGGCTCGGCATGGATGCCGTGGCTGCGCCCGATGCGCACCGTGTCCTTGTGCTCGTACGCCCGGCGCTTCAGCGCGTCCAGCAACGCGTCCATATCGGCCAGCAGGATGTCGGCGGCGCGTACCAGTTGCACGTTGAGCGTGGTGTCGAGCACGTCCGACGAGGTCATGCCCTGATGCACGAAGCGCGCCACATCGCCGCCGATGATCTCCGACAGATGCGTCAGGAAGGCGATGACGTCGTGCTTGGTGACCGGCCTCGATCTCGTCGATCCGGGCCACGTCGAAGTTCGACGTCTTTCGCCTGCCAGACCGCGGCAGCGTTTTCCTTCGGGATCACGCCAAGCTCGGCCTGCGCGTCGCAGGCATGGGCCTCGATCTCGAACCAGATGCGGAACTTGGTCTCGGGCGACCAGATGGCAACCATGTCGGGGCGGGAATAGCGGGGAATCACGGGGCGATGCGCCTTTTGATTTGTCTGGAATTGGTGCGGGGTTTAGACCGGGGGCCGGGGACCTTCAAGGAGGACGCGGGATGAGGTTCGTGCTGGCCGCAGCGACGCTACTGTCCGCCGATCCGGCGCTGGCGGAATGGCGGACGATGACCGGCGACGAGATCGCGGCGGCGCTGACCGACCGCAGGCTGGTCGACGACGGAGCCTTGCAGGATTTCGACGCCTTGGGTCGGACGCAATACAATGCGGTGCGAGACACATTTGGGCGCTGCCGCGTCGAGGGGACCGGCGGCGACGATAGCATCAGGCGATACGGCAATTGAGGCTGGCGGATTTCGTGGGTCTCTGGCGGATCGAGCGCACGGTCGAGGACCGGCTGCTTGCCCGCCGGGGCAGCTTTGCCGGTGAGGCGCGGTTCACAGCGGGCGAGGGCGGGCTGATCTACGACGAAACCGGAACGCTTGTGTTTCCCGGTGATGTGCCGATGCGGGCGCAGCGTCGGTACCTGTGGCGCGAGGACGGCGGCGGGATTGCGGTGTACTTTGCCGACGGTCGCCCGTTTCACCGGATCGACGCGGACAGTGACGACCCTACCGACCGCCACGACTGCCCGCCGGACCTTTATGTCGCCGCCTACGATTTCACCGACTGGCCGCACTGGTCTTCGCGCTGGACCGTGACCGGACCGCGCAAGGACCATGATATCGTCAGCCGCTTCACCAGGGCAGAGGATGCGAAACGCTAATCGACCAGTTCGGTCGTCACCTTCGAGCTGGTCTCGAGCGTCCGGTGCACCGGGCACTTGTCGGCGATCTCCAGCAGTTTCGACGCGCTGGTCGGCGTCAAGGCCTCCCATCAGCGTGATCACCCGGTGAAAGCCGTCGATCTTGTGGCTGCCGGCCCCGGGACCGGCATCCTGCGCATGGACCTTGTCGTGGGTGACATCGACGCTGACGTGATCCAGCGGCCAGCCCTTGCGCCGGGCATACATCCGGATCGTCATCGAGGTGCAGGCGCCCAGACCCGCCGACAGGAACCCGTAGGGCGTCATGCCACGGTCGGTGCCGCCATATGCCAGCGGCTCGTCGGCCAGCGTGTGGTGCTTCGGCCCGTGGTTGACGTCCTGCAGGAAGCCTTGCGGATCCGCCTCGGTGACCCGGACGATGCCCTCGGGCGCGCCGGGCGGCGGCGCGGGCGGGCGCAAGTCGATATAGCGCTTGGCCCAGGCGGCGATGACGTCTGCTGCGTATTCGGCATCCTCGGCGCGGCTGACCAGGTGGTCGGCATCGTCCAGCGTGACGAAGCTTTTGGGGTGCTGGGCGGCCATGAAGATACTCGCGGCATTGTCGATTGACACGATGCGTCACGGGGGGCGTGCAGCACCAGCAGGGCGCGATGCAGGTCCGGCGATGGCGGGGGCGAGCCGTTCCTCCTGTACGTCGCGCACGAATTCGCGCCCGATGCGGAACGGGCGCCCGCCCAGACTGACTTCGGCCGACCCCTTGTCGATGATGTCGGGCAGGGCGTCGGCAAAATTGTGGGTGACGTGTTCGGGGTCGAACGGCGCGCCGATCGTCACCACCGCCTTTACCGACGGCATCTTGCCTGCCGCCCGCAGCACCGCAGCGCCCGCCCAGCGAATGACCGATGAGAAGCTTCGGCGCCATGCTTGCGTTCCTTCAGATAAGCCGCCGCCGCCACCAGGTCGCCGATGTTCGAGGTAAAGGACGTGTTCTCGAACTCGCCCTCCGAATGCCCCAGCCCGGTGAAATCGAACCGCAGCACCGCCAGCCCCATCGCCGCCAGCCGGCCGGCGATGCGGCGGGCGGCGGGGATGTCCTTGCCGCAGGTGAAGCAATGCGCGAAGAGCGCGCAGCCCAGCACCGGGCCGTCGGGCAGGTCGAGCCGAGCCGCCAGGTCTGCGCCGTCGTGGCCCTTGAAGGTGACGCGTTCGGTCGGCATCGGCCTGCTCCATCGTGGTTGCCCCGGGCCGCAAGGGTGGCGTCCGGTCGGCGGCAAGGCAACCCGTGTGACAGCGGCGTCACGGCAAGGTGACAGGGGTTTGCCATGGTCTGCGCGGGCGCTTGCGGGTAAGCCGGGGCGCGAGGGATTGGGAGCGACCAGATGCTGCGAGGGCTTTTCTGGATGGCGATGGCTGCGGGGTTCGGCCTGCTGGCGGCAAGCTATGGCGGCGCCCTGCATCCGATTGGCGATTCGCTGGCCGTCTTCCGGTTGCATATCGCGATCGGCTGCCTGGCGCTGTCGCTGCTCGGGTTGGGACTTTATCGCCGGATGGCACTGTACCGGTGCGGGGCTGGCCGCGCTGGCGCTTGCTCCGGTGCTGTGGACGACCCTTTTTGTCCCGCCGGGTGCGATGGGGCCGGTCTCGATCTACCAGAAGAACATGCTGTTCCAGGCGCGCGACCTGGCACCGTTGATCGCCGATATCCGCGCCACGGGCGCCGATGCACTGACCCTGCAAGAGGTCACACCGACCCAGGCCGCGCTGCTGTCGGCGCTGGGAACGGACTTTCCCAGCCAGATCATCTGCCCCTTCGCCCCCGTCGGCGCGGTCGCGGTGGCCAGCCGCTGGCCGCTGGTCGAGGGTGCCGCGGTCTGCCTTGAACGGCAGGGTCTGGCGGCGATCCGGGTGGCCGCGCCGGACGGGCCGCTCTGGATCGTGTCGATCCATCTTCACTGGCCCTGGCCGCATGGCCAGAACCCGCAGCGCACCCGGCTGTTGCCGCGACTTCGGCAACTCGAGGGGCCGGTGCTGGTGGGCGGCGATTTCAACATGGTGCCCTGGTCGCACAGCCTGCGCAGCATCGCCCGGGCCACGGGCACCCGGCGAATTGGCCGTGCGTTCAATTCCATGACCCGGTTCTCGCCGCTCGTGCCGCTGCCCATCGACCACGTGCTGATACCGGAAACCGCGCAGGGAACGACCGAGCGGCGCCCGCTGCTCGGCTCCGATCACCACGGTATCCTGGCGCGACTGACGCTCTGACCGCCCTGGCTGCGCGGCGGGACTTCCCTTGCCGGTCAGGCCTGCTATTTCTTGGCACGCCCGCAATCGAAAACCGAACACGTGAAGTAACAGCCAAGAAGGTCCCGACAACACATGATACGCACAATCCTTGCCGCCGCCGCCCTCTCGATTGCGGGTCTCGCCGTCCATGCCGCGCCCTGCATCACCAGCAAGGGCGCCTTTCCGGGATATCTTCAGAACTTCTCGGTCGATGCGCAAAAGAACGGCGTCGGCGCGCGCGGCTTGCAGGCGCTTGCCTCGGCGCAACTGTCCGGCATCACCTGGCGGTTCGAATCGAACCCCGCCAGTCAGACCGGTACCCTGCAAAGCGATCCCGGCACCTTTCTGGCCAAGCGCAGCGGCTCGACCGCCGATGCTTTCATCAGCAATACCCGCCGCCGCGTGCAGCAGAACGCCAACCTTTTCGCTTCGCTGGAACGCAGCTTCGGCGTACCTGGCGGGATCCTGGCGACGATCTGGGGGCTGGAGACCAGCTGGGGCGGCTACCTCGGCGAAACCCCGATCGTGTCCGGCGCGCTGACGCTGGCCTCCTATTGCCGCCGCCACCCGCGGTTCGAAGTCGATGCCCTTGCGGCCCTGCAACTGGTCGACCGCGGGGTGATCACGTCCAGCACGCGCGGCGGCCCGTCGGGTGAGCTGGGGCACATGCAGTTCCTGGCGGGCAACTGGGTACGCTACGGCGTGGACGCCAATGGCGACGGTCGCGCCGACCCCTACAATGCCGTCGACGCCCTGGCCTCGGCCGCCAACATGCTGAAGGCCAACGGCTGGAAGGCGGGCCAGCCCTTCGGACCGGGGACCCGGAATTTCCAGGTGCTGTCGGCCTGGAACGACAGCGGCAACTACCAGCGCGCGATTGCCTACTCGGCGGAACGCGTCGGCGGCTAGGCAACGCCCATCAGGGCGGCGTCGAAGGGATAGGTGGTCAGGTTCTCGTAGCCCGTCCTCGGTGATCAGCACCTGGTCTTCCAGCTTGATCGAAAATCGCCGCCCTCGGGGCTGGCCAGCACCTCGACGCACATCACCATGCCGGGCTGCATCTCGTATTCGAACGCGCCCTCGATGTACTTGTCGGGATAGCGGATCAGCGGCCACTCGTCACACAGGCCGACCCCGTGCATCATGCAGCCGTATTTCTGCGCCTGCATGTTGGCGTCCAGCCGGTGGCAGTTCTGCGTCAGTTCGGTGAACGACACGCCGGGTTTCAGCATCGCCATGTTGGTCTGGATATGCTCGACCGCGTGCTGCATCGCATAGATCATGTCGGGGCGCGGCTTTCCATCGCCGATCCACCAGGTCCGGCTGAAATGTCGACGCAGATGCCGTAGCTGCCGATCAGGTCGGTGTCGAAGGCCAGGATTTCGTTGTTCTGCACCAGCCGCGGCCCGCATTCCTGGAACCACGGGTTGGTGCGCGGCCCGGAGGTCAGCAGCCGCGTCTCGATCCACTCGCCGCCGCGCTTGATGTTCTCGGCATGCAGCACCGCCCAGACGTCATCCTCGCTGACGGTGCCGGTCGGGCCCCATTCGCGGCGCGAAATCCTCCATCTTGCGCACCGCCGTCTCGCAGGCGTGGAGGCGCAGCGCATCGCCTTGATCTCGTCGGGGCCCTTGATGGCGCGGGCCTTCTCGGTCAGTTCCTCGCCTTCCATCACCTCGAAGCCCAGCTTCTCCAGCGCCCGCAGCCCGTGCAGCATGATCTTGTCGACGCCGATGCGCATATTGCCGCCGCCATGCTCGACGATCAGGTCGTGCACCTCGCCGGCCCAGACGTGGGCGGCATCGTCGGATTTGTCGCCGCGGTCGAAATAGAAGAAATCGGCGCCGGAGCGCTGCTCGCGGACCAGCGGGTTGAATTCTGTCAGGAACTTGCCGTTCTTGTAGTCCCAGATCACCATGTAGCCGTCGGCGCAGACGATCAGCGCGCGGAACGGGTTATGGGTGTTCCACAGCTGCATGTTGGTGCTGTCGGTCGCATAGCGGATGTTCAGCGGATCGGTGACGATCAGCCCGCCCTAGCCGCGCGCGTTGATCCCGTCGACCAGCCGCCGCCAGCGCCAGTCGCGCATCGCCGGCAGGTCGGGCAGCTCCAGCCCCGCCGCCTCCCATTCGCGCAAGGCAAGCAGCGGTCGGGCCGATCTCGACCCGGTCGGCGTCGTTCGGCGTGCCGTCGCCCAGCATCGCGCCCTTCGAGGGGTCGATCTTGCGGGCATCGCGGTGATGCAGGTTCATGCGGCTTTCCTTTCGGCTTGCGGAATGCTACGTCAGGGGGACGCGGGTGCAGGCTTGAAACCGGCGTGGAATGTCGGTTTTGAGAGTGGGGCGGGGACCCGTGAGCAACGACGAAATGCAGGCGCAGTACGAGGCCTATCCCTATCCCGGACCGCGATCCGGCTGATGAGGAGACGCGCCTGATCACCGGCTCGCCGTCGCTGCCGACGGAGATGGACCACCACCTGTGGGGCGGCGCGCGCGACTGGTCGCGACCGCTGCGCGCGCTGGTGGCCGGTGGCGGGACCGGCGACGGGCTGATCCAGCTGGCCCAGTTGCTGACCGATGCGGGGCGGGCCTATCAGATCACGTATCTCGACCTCTCGATCGCCGCCCGCAAGATCGCCGAGGCCCGCGCCGCGGCGCGCGGCTTGACCGGCATCAGCTTCGTCACCGACAGCCTGCTGGACGCGGGCGATCACGGCCCTTTCGACTACATCGACTGCTGCGGCGTGCTGCATCACTTGCCAAGGCCGCAGGCCGGGTTCGATGCGTTGGCCGCGGCACTGGCGCCCGGCGGCGGGATCGGATGCATGGTCTATGCGCCGCTGGGCCGCTCGGGGGTCTACCCGCTTGCAGGCGGCCTTCGGCACGCTCTTCACTGGCCTTGATCCGCAGCAGCGCCTGCACCGCGCCAAGGCGGTCTTCGCAAGGCTCCCGGCCGGGCATCCTTTCAAGACCAACCCGCATCTTGTCGATCACAAGAAGGGCGATGCGGGGTTTTACGATCTCTTGCTGCATTCCTCGGACCAGCCTTTCACCGTTCCGGCACTGCTGGCGGCGCTGGAGCGCGCGGGGCTTGCGCTTGCGGGCGTGCCGGAGCCTGCGCTTTACGATCCGGCCACCATTCTGCCAAAGGACGTTACGCCGCCCGAAGAGCTCGACCCCGCCGGCCGCATGGCGCTGGCCGAGAACCTGCGCGGCACCTTCAAGGTCCACGTGGCTTACGCGGCCCGGCAGGGCGAGGTGCAGAAACCGCCGTTCGGAAAGCCGCAGGCGATCCCGCACCTGCGCGGCGTCGACGGGCGGCGGCTGGCACAGGCGGTGGCGCAGAAGGGCGGCATCCGGATTACAGCCGGGGGCGACAAGGTCACGCTGGACCTGCCGAAAGCCGCCGCACCGATGATCGCCATGATCGACGGGCGCACGCCGCTTTCGGCGATCCGCAACCGCGCCGGGCTTGACGCCATCGCTTTCGGAATGCGCTGGGGGCCTGTCGAGCGTGTGCTGTGCGGCTATGGCCAGATGCACTACTCGACCCTGCTGGCAGGCCGGATGTGACCGATCCGCTGCAACCTGCGCCGATCCTTCAGGACCGCCTGGGCGAGGTTCCGTGGATGAGCGTCGGCACCGCCCGCCTGCCCGGCACCGGCCCGGTTGCTCCCGGCGACTGGCTGCGGGTGGACGAGGCCTATGCGCCGCAGATGGCGCTGCGGGCGCGGCTGATCGCCGACCGGCCGGACGCCGTGCACCGGCTTTTGCCGCAGGCGGTCGAGCCGGCGCGCGAATTGCTGTCGCTGGTGCTGGCAGAACTGGCCGGGCGGCCCGACTTTGCCGTCGCGAAGACCCGCGTAACCCGCCCCGACGGCGCGACCGTCACGCTCGACCCTGACGCGCCGCTTCTGACGCTGGGCCACCTGATGCAGCAGGATTTCTGCATCCTGCAACGCGACGGCGACGAACATGTGCTGACCGGGGCGATCCTTTGCTTTCCGGCAAGCTGGACGCTGGATGAAAAGATCGGACGTCCGCTGACCGCGATCCATGCGCCGGTGCCCGAATACGGGTCCGACCTTGCCCGTCGGGTGCAACGCCTGTTCGACATCGTGCGGCCCGAACAACCGTTGTGGCGGGTCAACCTGCTGCTTTACCAGGACGCCAGCCTGCACCAGCCGCGGCGCGAGGCCGACCGGCGGGTACAGCGCCCGGCCGGCGCCGCGTTCGTGCGGTCCGAGCGCCAGTGCATCAGCCGGTTGCCCGAAACCGGCGCAATCGTCTTCGCCATCCACACCACCGTCGTGCGCCGCGCGGATCTGGAGGAAGACGTCGCCGCGGAACTGGCGCGTTACCGGCCCGATGTGGCCTGAATGGCAAACGTTAAGTCGCCTGCATGGCAAACGTTAAGATTTCGTTATTCCCCCGTAGATTGTGCAACAATAAATTTAGTTTCGTCGCATTATTTCCACAGTTGTTAATCAAAAGGGGTCAATCGCAACGAATGGACCCGACTGATGGCCGATCAGAATGAACATGCCGAGGTAAGCCTTCTGTTTTCAGAAGCTGTCGCTCCGCGGGCTCTTTTTGACCACTATGCGCTTCAGGCGATGCTGGACCGTATGGGACATGCGGTGGAATGCGTCGATGTGCGCGAAGGTGAATTCGTCCACCTGATCTGTGAACGTCTGCACGTTCTGGTGGCCGGGTTCGACAAGCCCTTCCCGATGGAACATTTCCGCGGCGTGTCGCGCCCCTGCGTGGATGCCGAACGCCAGCGCGAAGTGCTTGAAATGCTGGCCGCGCATCGCTCCAGCCTGACAGTTCTGGTGATGGAACGCAGCGAATACAGGGACCTTGCCGGTGATTGCAGTCTGGACAAGGTCTGCGCAGAAACTGTCGACCTCCTTTTGGCCGAAACCACCCCCGACCTCGTGTTCTGGAGCGATACCGACCTGCTGGTGACCACGCAGGAGGCGATTGCCGGGCTAGATGGCCCCGACAACGATGTCTGGGACCAAGCCCCGGCCGAGCCAGATTTCGTGCAGCCGCAAAGACCGATGGGGTCCACGACGCCGCGCGGCGTCCGCCCGCCCGGGTTTCCGCCGCCGCCGCAATCCGGCGATATCGACCTTGGCGGCACCGAATTCCAGACCGAGGCGTTTTCCGTGCGCCCCAGAAAGCCCGCGCGGTCCGCGTGCCGGACCGCGCGTCCCGCCTATCTTGGGTATGAGCCGCAGCTTTCGCCCGATATGCTGAAGTGGTTCGACGGCGATGTGACGGCCGAGGACACCGAACCGCACCCGTCTCGCAAGCTTGACGCGTTTCGCGCGTTCCTTGCGCTCGACGACAGCCCCGAACCCCGGCGCATCGCCGAAACCGCGTCGGGCCGTGCCTCGCTGTACCTGATGAGCGCGACGATCGCGGTTTTCGCGCTGCCAGTGGGCGCGTCGATGCTGACCTACAACGCGCTGTCGGGCGGCAGCTTCCGCGCCACCTCGCACATGATGGCGTTGACCGGGATCGGGCTGGCGCTGACCAGCATGGGCCTGCCGAACCCGGCAGCCGCGCTGGGCTTCGGCCACTGACACTTGCGCAGGAGCGAACGAAGAAGGGCGCCCTTGCGGGGCGCCCTTTCGCATTTCGCCCGGACGGGGTTTGACCCCGTCGCGCGTCAGCAGCTGTAATACATCTTGAACTCGATGGGATGCGGTGTGTGCTCGTAGGCATAAACCTCTTCCCATTTCAGATCCATGTAGCCCTCGATCTGGCTGCGGGTGAAGACGTCGCCTGCCAGCAGGAAGTCCATGTCCTTTTCCAGCTCCTCCAGCGCCTCGCGCAGCGACGCGCAGACGGTGGGGATGCCGGCCAGTTCCTCGGCGGGCAGATCGTAAAGGTCCTTATCCATCGCGGGGCCCGGATCGATCTTGTTGGCGATGCCGTCAATGCCGGCCATCAGCAGCGCGGCAAAGCACAGGTAGGGGTTCGAGCGACGGATCGGGGAAGCGGGCCTCGACGCGCTTGGCCTTCGGGCTTTCCGCCCACGGGATACGCACGCAACCCGAGCGGTTGCGCGCCGAATAGGCGCGCAGCACCGGGGCTTCGAAGCCGGGGATCAGACGCTTGTAGCTGTTCGTCGAGGGATTGGTGAAGGCGTTCAGCGCCTTGGCGTGCTTCATGATGCCGCCGATGAAGTAGAGGGCCTCCTGCGACAGGTCGGCATACTTGTCGCCGGCAAAGACCGGCTTGCCGTCCTTCCAGATCGACATGTTGACGTGCATGCCGGTGCCGTTGTCGCCCGCAATCGGCTTGGGCATGAAAGTCGCCGACTTTCCATAGGCTTGGGCGACGTTGTGGATCACGTACTTGTACTTCTGCAGCTGGTCGGCCTGCTCGGTCAGCGAGCCGAAGATCAGGCCCAGCTCGTGCTGGCACGACGCAACCTCGTGGTGGTGCTTGTCGACCTTCATGCCCATGCGCTTCATCGTCGACAGCATCTCGGACCGGATGTCCTGCCCGTCGTCGATCGGGTTCACCGGGAAGTAGCCGCCCTTGATGCCGGGGCGGTGGCCGGTATTGCCCATCTCGTATTCGGTGTCGGAGTTCCAGGACGCATCGAGCGCGTCGACCTGATAGCTGACACCTTGTTCATCTCGACGCTGAAGCGCACGTCGTCGAACAGGAAGAACTCGGCCTCGGGGCCCAAGTAGGACGTGTCGCCGATGCCGGTGGACTTCAGGTAGGCCTCGGCCTTTTCGGCGGTGCCGCGCGGGTCGCGGTCATAGGGCTCCATCGTGTCGGGCTCGACCACGGTGCAGTGGATGCCATCGTCTTTTCGGCATAGAACGGGTCCATGTAGGCCGAGGACGCGTCGGGCATCAGCTTCATGTCGGACTGGTCGATGCGTTTTCCAGCCGGCGATGGACGAGCCGTCGAACATGAAGCCGTCGTCGAAGAAGTCCTCGTCGATCTGGTCGCTCAGCAGCGTGACGTGCTGCAGCTTGCCGCGCGGGTCGGTGAAGCGGATGTCGACATATTCGACCTCCTCGTCCTTGATGGTCTTCAGTACGTCCTTGGTGCTCATGGGGGTTCCTTTCAACTCGCGTCCCGGGCCTGACCCGGGACCTCATGGCAGATACGAGGGAGACCCGGCGCGGCGGCCGGGACGGGTTCAAAGCGCGTCTTCGCCGGCCTCGCCGGTGCGGATGCGGATCGCCTGTTCGACGGTCGAGACGAAGATCTTGCCGTCGCCGATCTTGTCGGTCTTGGCCGCGCCGATGATCGCCTCGATCGCGGCATCGACCTGGTCGTCGGCCAGCACCACCTCGATCTTCACCTTGGGCAGGAAGTCGACGACGTATTCGGCGCCGCGATAAAGCTCGGTATGGCCCTTCTGGCGGCCGAAGCCCTTGACCTCGATGACGGTGAGGCCCTGGACGCCGACCTCCTGCAGGGCCTCCTTGACTTCGTCGAGCTTGAAGGGCTTGATGATCGCCTCGATCTTCTTCATGGCGTCGACTCCCGAACTTGGTTTCGCGCCCTCACACCACTTCTCATCGCGGGTCACAATTCGCTAGGGTGGCGGGGCAGGGCGGCTGGCCGGGAAATCGGCGGTCGATGCCTAAATTTTGTGCAGATCGCCGGGAATGTGGGCGGTTTGTGAACGACGAAGGGTGTCGCCATGACCGAACTGCTGACCGCCGCCCAGATGCGCGCCATTGAGACCGGCCGCGATCGAAAGCGGACAGGTGACCGGGCTGGACCTGATGGAGCGCGCCGGGCGCGGCGTGGTCGAGGCGGTGTTCGAGGAATGGCCGGACCTGGCGAAGGCCCCGCACCGCGCCGTGGTGCTGTGCGGGCCGGGCAACAACGGCGGCGACGGCTTCGTCGTCGCGCGGCTGCTGCATGACCGAGGCTGGCAAGTCGAGGCGTTCCTCTATGGCAACCCCGAAAAACTGCCGCCGGATGCCAAGACCAACTATCTGCGGTGGTGCGACATGGCCGCCGCGCGGCCGTTGGCAGACTTTCTCGTCCGGGAGAGCTGGCAGTGCGACGTTATCTTTGACGCGCTGTTTGGCACCGGCCTGCAACGCCCCATCGACGGCGAGGATATGTGGGAACTGATGTGGGAACTCACCGATGCCTCCGACATCGTCTGCGATACACCGCCGGAGTATC
Organism: uncultured Alphaproteobacteria bacterium; assembly: GCA_963768205.1. GTDB lineage: Bacteria > Pseudomonadota > Alphaproteobacteria > Rhodobacterales > Rhodobacteraceae > JAHELH01. Next base: position 314,196 of record CAVYHB010000008.1, read on the forward strand.
AGGCCTCGCTCAAACCCCATCCGCCACCAAGGGTAGTCGCGGTCGACATCCCGAGCGGGCTGAACACCGATACCGGTGAGGTCGTGGGCGGCGACCCCGAGCATGGCTGCCGTGCTTCGCGCGCGGCGCTGACAGTATCGTTTCACCGCATGAAGCAGGGCCACGTCCTCGGCGAGGGCCCGCATCTGTGCGGCAAAGTCGTGGTCAAGGATATCGGTCTGTGATCTTCTTAAGTTCGGTGTTCACTCCGCCGGAGGCATGAATGTTCAGAGAACCACGCCGCATTGAGGGTGGCCCCGCGATGATAGAAAGGCTCCGGAAAACCGGAGGTGGCCACAAGTACAGCCACGGCCACGCGCTGATCCTGTCGGGCGGTCCCGGTACGGGCGGTGCCGGGCGATTGGCCGCTCGGGGTGCGCTGCGCATCGGGGCAGGGCTGGTGACGCTGGGTTGCCCGCCCGCCGCGTTGCCCGAGAATGCCGCACAACTGAATGCGATCATGCTGAAACCGCTGGGGTCTGATGAGAATCTGACCATGCTGCTCGACGGTGATCCGCGGTTGAATGGGCTTTGCCTCGGCCCCGGGTTCGGCACTGGAGCGCGCGAGCGGCAGATTGTGACGGCGGCGCTGGAGAGCCAGCGCGCAACCGTTCTTGACGCCGATGCATTGACGCTCATTGCCAGCGGCGAGACGCTTTTCGCCGCACTTCACGATAAATGCGTGCTGACACCGCATGCAGGTGAATTTGCGCGCCTGTTTCCCGATATCGCCGAGAAACTGAACGCAATCGCCGAAACCGGCCCGGCCTATTCCAAGGTCGACGCCACCCGCGAGGCGGCGAAACGCGCGGGCTGCACCATCCTCTTCAAGGGCCCCGATACAGTGATCGCCGCGCCGGACGGACGCTGCTCCATCAACTCCGCGCAATACGACCGCGCCGCGCCCTGGCTGGCGACGGCAGGGTCGGGCGACGTGCTGGCAGGCTTCATCATCGGGCTTCTGGCGCGCGGCTTCCAACCAATGCAAGCCGCGGAAACCGCCGCCTGGCTGCATGTCGAATGCGCGCTGAAATTCGGCCCCGGCCTGATCGCCGAGGACCTGCCCGAGCAACTGCCCGCGGTTTTCCGCGACCTCGGAATATAAAAAATCACCGCCCGGCGCTGGAGACCGGGCGGTGCGGGGCGACCCTACTGGGAACAGGTAATTACTTGTACCAGATCGCCGCATAGCGGGCGGAGCCACCGCCGTCATAGCCATCGACATCGTGCAGCCGGAACCCTTGTGCGGTCCACTTGTTGAACTCGGCCTGGTACTGCGCGCCGGTCATCCCGTGCCGCGCCACGTAGGCCCCGCCGCCCTTGGTGAAGATGGCCGCGTAGTAGACCGTGCCGCCGACCGTGTAGCCATCGACATGGGCGGGCTTGAAACCCTGCGCCGTCCACTTGTTGAACTCGGCCTGGTACTGGGCGCTCGTCAGGCCGTGTCGCGCCACCCAGGCGCCGCCGCCCATCTTCTTCCAGATCGCGGCATAGCGCGCCTGGCCGCCCTGCTGGTAGCCGGTGACGTCGACCAGCCGATAGCCCTGGCCGGTCCACTTGTTGAACTCGGCCTGGTAGCCGGATGAACTCAGCCCGTGCCGCGCCACCCATGCACCGCCGGTCTTGCCCCAGATCGCGGCGAAATTGCCGGCGTCGGCATCGACCAGCAGCGGTGCATAGCCCTGGCCGGTGTACTGGTCGAAGGCGCTCTGGTAGCCGCCCGGCGACATGCCGTGGCGGGCCACCCAGGCGCCGCCACCACTCTTCGACCAGATCGCGGCGTAGTACATGTTGCCGCCGACCTTGTAGCCGCTGACATCGGTCAGCCGGTAGCCCTGGCCGGTGTACTTGTTGAATTCTGCCTGGTACTGGGCGCCGGTCATACCGTGGCGTGCGGCCCAGGCCTGTGCGGTGGCCTGCGAGGCCAGCGTCAGGGCGGCCAGTCCGGCGAAGGCTGCGGTTTTCAGTGCGAAGAAAGCGGTGCGTCGGGTCATCGGATCGTTTCCTTTTTCATAATGCCATGGAGGGGCAATTGGCGATGACGGCCACCCGGAAGCTTTCGATCCGGACCGGCGTTGTGGGGGTAGGTCGGGAGCAGTCGGCGCCTGGTTCAAAGAATGTGCTGCGCGGACACGGCGGGCGGGCGTCCGGCGCGGAAATTCCGCGCTCGCCACAGGCGGCCGGCTCTGCTATCAGCCGCCCCGTGCGGGTGTGGCGGAACTGGTAGACGCACCAGATTTAGGTTCTGGCGCCGCAAGGCGTGGGGGTTCGAGTCCCTTCACCCGCACCACTTTCTGTCTCACGGCCATAAAGGGCTCCGACGCGGCGGCCTGACCGGTCGACAAGAGGTCGCTCGTTTGGGACATCTTGGGCGAATGGCCAGGAGTGGGCGTTTGATCGCACGCCGCGGCGCCCCTTGGGGCCAGCCGGTGCTTTCAGCGCACCTCGCGCACCGCCTTTCGACTTGCACCCCAAACCCGCCGGACCTAGAAGGACGGCTGATTTTCCCGGCTTGCGCAAGGGTGCGCGGCCCTGACGAGGATGGACAAGACATGCAGGTCACCGAGACCCTGAACGAAGGCCTGAAACGGTCCTACAATATCGTGCTGACGGCCGACGAGCTGAACGCCAAGGTCACCGAAAAGCTGACCGAGGCGCAGCCGACCATCGAAATGAAGGGGTTTCGCAAGGGCAAGGTGCCGATGGCGCTGCTGAAAAAGCAGTTCGGGCCGCGGATCATGGGCGAGGCGATGCAGGAAAGCATCGACGGCGCCATGTCGAAGCATTTCGAGGACAGCGGCGATCGCCCGGCGATGCAGCCCGAGGTCAAGATGACCAACGAGGACTGGAAGGAAGGCGACGATGTCGAGGTCGCGATGTCCTACGAGGCGCTGCCCGATATCCCCGAGGTCGAAATGAAGTCGATCAAGCTGGAAAAGCTGGTGGTCAAGCCCGGCGATGACGCGGTCGACGAGGCGCTGGCCGGTCTGGCCAAGTCGGCGCAGAACTTCGAGGCCCGCAAGAAGGGCGCAAGGGCCAAGGACGGCGACCAGGTAGTGATCGACTTCAAGGGATCGGTCGATGGCGAGCTGTTCGACGGCGGCACCGCCGAGGACTATCCGCTGGTGCTGGGCTCGAACTCTTTCATTCCCGGTTTCGAGGAACAGCTTGTCGGCGCCAAGGCCGGTGACGAGGTCGAGGTTAAGGTGGCGTTCCCGGCGGAATACGGCGCCGAGAACCTCGCCGGCAAGGACGCGGTATTCGCCTGCACGGTCAAGGAAGTGAAGGCCCCCGCCGAGGCGGTGATCGACGACGAACTGGCCAAGCAGTACGGGGCGGACTCGCTCGACGCGCTGAAAGGCCAGATCCGCGAGCGGCTGGAGGCGGAATACGCCCAGGCCGCGCGGGCGGTGATGAAGCGCAAGCTGCTGGACCAACTGGATGAAAAAGTGAAGTTCGATCTGCCGCCGAGCCTTGTCGAGGCCGAGGCCGGGCAGATCGCCCATCAGCTGTGGCATGAGGAGAACCCGGAGGTCGAGGGCCACGATCACCCCGAGATCGAGACCACAGACGAGCACAGCAAGTTAGCCGAACGCCGGGTGCGCCTGGGTCTGCTGCTGGCGGAACTGGGCCGCAAGAACGAGATCGAGGTCACCGATGCCGAGATGACGCAGGCGGTGATGAACCAGGCCCGGCAGTATCCCGGCCAGGAGCGCCAGTTCTTCGAATTCGTCCAGCAGAACCCGCAGATGCGCCAGCAGTTGCAGGCACCGATCTTCGAGGACAAGGTCGTCGACTACATTTTCGAACTTGCCGACATCAAGGAAAAAGAGATCGACAAGGACAAGTTGCAGAAGGCCGTCGAGGCGCTGGACGACGACTGACACCGGCCGTCGGGGCAAGCCGCCTGAGCGACGTGTTTCGGCCGGCGTGTGGACGCAAACCGTCGCCGGCGGATCGAGAGACCATCGCGCCTTCGCATAAATCTGCGAGGGCGTTTTTTTGCGCCTCGGCAACATGACCACCGGCGGCTGGTCGCCGCGCAACGGCATTGTGATGGGCTTTGTACTTGTGCCAGTCTGTCCGAAACCCGGTGACCGGGTCGAGGTAAGGCGCGGGGCCGGCCGTTTCGCCGACACTCCGTGCCCCCTGCCATTCTCCTGAGGAGACGCGCCGATGAAATCCCGCACCAAGGTTGTTGTCATCGGCGGCGGCATCGCCGGTTGTTCGACGCTCTATCATTTATGCCAGGAAGGCTGGACCGATGTCGTGCTGATCGAGCGGGACGAACTGACGAGCGGAACCACCTGGCATTCCGCCGCACAGGTCACCAATTTCGGGATGACCCAGACGATGGTGGGGCTGAAGTCCCACTCCATCGCGCTGTACAAGAAGCTGCGCGACGATCCCGACTATCCGGTCGGCTACCACCACGGCGACGGCGGCATTCGTCTCGCCAACACGCAAGCGCAGATGCAGGGCTACCGCCACTTCGCCTCGATGGCGCGCGGCATGGGCGTCACCTTCGAGGTGATCGACGCCGAGGAATGCGCCCGGCGGCATCCGCTGATCTCGACCGACAATCTGCTGGGCGGGCTGTGGGACGGCGAGGATGGCGATATCGATCCGGCACAGCTGTGCCAGGCGCTGGCTTTTCACGCCCGCAAGGGCCGGGGCCGAGGTCTATCGCAATACCGCCGTCACCGGACTGACCCAGTTGAAGGACGGCACCTGGACGGTCGAGACGACGCAAGGTCCCATCGACGCCGATATCGTCGTCAACGCCGGCGGCTACCGGGTGAACGAGGTCGGCGCGATGATGGGGGTGCAGCATCCCGTCGCCTCGATGGAGCACCAGTATTTCGTGACCGAGGATATCCCTGCCATTGTCGAGGCCGGCCACCGGATGCCGCTGCTGCGCTGCCCGATCAGCGATTACTATTGCCGGCAGGAAAAGAACGGTCTGCTTCTGGGGTTCTACGAACAGGGCTGCCGCACCTGGGGCATGGACGGTATCGACCCGAACTTCACCAACGCGCTGTGCCCCGACGATCTGGACCGGGTGATGGACGTGCTGGAAGGAGCCTTTGCCCGGATGCCCGTCCTGACCGAGGCGGGCATCAAGCGCGTGGTCAACGGCCCGATCACCTACACCATCGACGGTGCGCCTTTGGTTGGCCCGATACCCGGCAAGCGCAATGCTTTCTGCATCATCGGTCTGCGCGCGGGCGTCGGCGAGGGCGGCGGGCATGGCTGGCTGCTGGCGCAGCAGATCGTACATGGAGAGGCGTGCTACGATACATGGGTGATCGACCCCCGGCGCTTTGGGCCTCATGCGAACGTCGAATTGACGGCGCTCAAGGCCATCGAGGATTACCAGAACGAATTCCGTTTCCACTTTCCGCATGAACATCGGCCCGCAGGCCGTCCTGCCCGCACCACCCCGCTGACCCCCATTCTGGCCGCCGAGGGCGCGGAATTCACTGTCGTGAACGGCTGGGAGCGGATGGAGTACATCAAACCCTCCGCCGATTTTCACCCGACGCTCGGCTTCGATTTCGACGAGACGTTCGATCTGGTCGCCGCCGAGGTCGGCAATGTGCAGACCAATGTCGGGCTGACGGAAGTGAACGGCTTCAACCGCATCGAGATCTCCGGTGCCGACCGTCACGCCTTTCTCGACAGGATGTTCTGCGGCATGGTCACCAAGCGGTCCGGCCGTGTCGGGCTGGGCTATCTGCTGAACCATCACGGTATGCTGAAATCCGAGGCGACAATCGCCAACCTGCCCGCCAGCGACCGGGGGCCGGAACGGGTCTGGTACGGCTCGGCGGCGGCATCGGAACTGCATGACATGGACTGGCTTCGCGCCCATCTGCGCGCGGACGAAGACGTGCAGATCCGCAGCCTGACCAACGACCAGACGATCCTTGTTCTTGCCGGTCCGAACGCCCGCAAGGTGCTGTCTGCATGTGCCCGCGGCGATTGGTCCAACGAGGCGTTCCCGTGGCTCAGCCTCCGCGAATGCTTTGTCGGCTTTGCCCCGGCGACGGTCATGGCCGTCAGTTTCTCGGGCGAACTCGCCTATGAAATTCACGTTCCGAACGCCTCGCTATCTGCCGCCTATCTGGCGTTGCGCAAGGCGGGCGAGGCGTTCGGCCTGAAACTCTTCGGCGCGCGCGCGGTCGACTCGATGCGGATGGAAAAGGGTTTCCTTCACTGGAAGGCCGACATCCTCACTGAATTCGACCCGTTCGAAACCGGTCTCGACCGCTTCGTCAGGCTCGACAAGCCAGAGTTCATCGGCAGGGATGCGTTGCGGGCCCGCGCAAAAGACGGGCCGCGGAAACGCCTGGTCACGTTGGCAATCGGTACGACCGACACACCGGCCCTTGGCGGCGCGTCGCTGATGACAGGTGGACGCGTCGTGGGCACCATCAGCTCGGGCGATTGGGGGCATCGAACGGGCCTCAACCTCGCCTATGGCTTTGTCGATTCTGAGTTGAGCCACGAAGGCGCGCACATGCAGCTCGATCTTTGCGGCACCCTAGTCGACGCCTCCGTCATCGCAGCGTCCCCCTATGATCCGACAATGTCGCGGGTCCGCACCTAGCGACGCATACCCGAGCGCCTGCAAGAACTCCGCGATCCGATCTTTGTCCGCCTTTGCAGCGCTTGCGGCCTTTGGTTTGTCCGCTGCATCCTGGTGAGGCGCCGTCCCAGCGCACGGCGCAGCCGAACCGCAAGACTTTGTAAGTTGCTCCCCCATGCGGGACTTTGCTGTTATCTGATCCCGGACGGTGAAGGTCTGCTCGGGGCGTATTCGCGGCGCATGACGAAGGCGAAGAGAACGCTTTTCAGACCCTCGGGACCCGGGCCGGATCTCTGAAATGCAAAGGTAACAAGGGTGCCTGGACTGATTTTCCTGAGCGACGTCGGGTCAGGTCAATGGTCGAGCGGGTACGTTGGGCGCGAAACCGATATGTAGTGCATTGCGGCTTAGTTCAGGGTGCAAAGCGCACCGCTGTCGCACAGAATTATGCGCCCGGCGATCGGGGCAAAAGCCGCTCGGAAATGCTGCATGGATTTGAGCGTGACAAAGCGGGCCGATGCAGGATCGATGCCGAAGGTCTCGAACTGGCGCAGGTCGAACATCTGATGCGCGATGCTGACGATCAGGATGTCGATGCACTGAAAGCAAAGAACCGCCGTCTGGCCGGAACTGCGCTGCAAGCCGCCCAAAATCACTCCGCTGCCGACGACGTGTCCCAAGCCACACCATTTGAGCGTTCCGGTCACCTCGATCGGATCGCCGCCGAATTCGGGTGCGACCTTGCCGCCCAACGCTACGGTGACGGTGGCGCCAATCTCTTCGGATTGCAGAGACCCGTGACGTTGGCATGTGGGTCCAGCGTCACGGCGATGGGCAGGTCGGGGCCGGTGTTCGCGCGCAGGCGGCGCAGGATCTCGCCTTCGCCGTCGTCGTGGCTGGCCGTGACCATGGCGCCGTGCAGCATCAGCAGGATGCCGTCCCATTCACCCGCTTCTGCAGCCTGCATCAATGGTTCGCACAACGCATTTAAGGCCTCATCGGTGACACGCCCGCCGGGACCGGCGGCGGCGCTGATGACATGGGCAATGCCCCAGCCGTAGAACTTGCCGGCTTCCTGCACGCCTGCCAGTTCAGTATTGCTGCGCCCGCGCACGGCGACGGCGGCGGGGCCGTCCAATAGATAGCGATCCTGAAACGCGGCGATATCCGTCGGGCGGATGTCAAATGTATTGATTTCGTGCGAGATTTCAGCGGTCAGAATGCGGGCGGCCAAGGGCGCGGTCCTTCAAAGGGGATGGTGGCAGGCGACGGCGTGCCCGCCTTTGGCTGTCAGTGCCGGTGTATCGCTGCGGCAGATCGCGGTTGCCTGCGGACAACGATCGGCAAAGGCGCAGCCAGGCGGCAGATCGAACGGGCTGGGAATTTCGCCTTCAAGCGGGGCGATCGCACGGCGCATTTTCGGGTCGGGGGTGAAGGTGCTGTCCATCAGCGTCTTGGTATGGGGGTGGCGCGCAGGCAGGTCGGTGTCGGGCAGCGCCTCGACCACGCGGCCCAGATACATCACCAGGATGTCGTCGCAGAAATAGCGCACCAGGCTGAGGTCGTGGCTGATGAAAAGGGAGGTCAGCCCCAGGTCGTCGCGCAACTGTTCCAGCAGGCTGATGATCTGCGCTTGCACCGATACATCGAGCGAGGCGGTCGGTTCATCGGGCACCAGCAGCGACGGGCGCAGGGCCAGCGCGCGGGCGATGCCGACGCGCTGTTTCTGACCGCCGGATATCTGGTGCGGGAAACTGCCGGCAAGGCCGGGGTTCAGGCCGACCATGGTCAGCAGGGCAGCGGTTTCCTCGGTTTCCGTGGTTTCGGGTTTGCGGCCCTGAACCAGGAACGGTTCCATCACGGCGCGCTGAACGGTGTAGCGCGGATCGATCGCGGAATAGGTGTCCTGGAAAACCATCTGCATCCGGGCGCGCAATTTGCGCATCGCGGCGGGTGATTTCGCACGCAGGTCTTCGCCGTCGAAACTCAGCTTGCCGGAGGTGGGTTCGATCAGCCGCAGGATAATCCGCGCCAGCGAGGACTTGCCGCAGCAGGGCTCTCCGACAACACCGATCACCCGGCCCTTGGGCAAATCAAAGGACACGTCGTTGACCGCGTGCATGGCGCGGGCGCGGCGGAACGGGCCGCCCGCGCTGGTGAATTTCTTAGACAGGTTGCGCACTTCAAGCAGGTTGGTCATGTCGCGGCTCCGGCAAAATGGCAGGCCGCGGCACTTTCCCCGTGCTCGACAAAGGCGGCCGGTTCGGTCTTGCAGATGTCCTGCGCCCGGCCGCAGCGCGGGTGGAACGGGCAGCCCTTGGGATAGTTCAGCACCGTGGGCACCGTGCCGGGGATGCCGGTCAGGTGCTCGTCGTCGCTCAGCCCCTTGGGAATGCAGCCGATCAGCGCCTGGGTGTAGGGGTGTTGTGGTGCATCGAAGATCGCCTCGACAGGTCCATGTTCGATCGCGCGCCCGGCATACATCACGACGACCTTGTCGCAGGTCTGGGCGACGACGCTCATGTCATGGGTGATCAGCACAAGCGCCAGATCGCGTTCCTTGACCAGAACGTCGAGCAGGCGGATGATCTGGGCCTGCACGGTCACGTCCAGCGCCGTGGTCGGCTCGTCCGCCACCAGCACGTCCGGATCGGCGGCCAGCGCCATGGCGATGAGCGATGCGCTTTTTCATGCCGCCGGACATCTGGTGCGGATGGCGGTCGCAGATCTGGGCGGGTTCGGGGATGCGCAGGGTGCCGAGGATTTCCACCGTGCGTGCCCGCGCCTCTGCCGCCGTCTTGCCCAGATGCAGGCGCGACACGTCATCGACCTGCGGGCCGATCTTTTGCAGCGGGTCGAGTGAGGTCATCGGGTTCTGTGTGATCAGCCCGATGCGGCCGCCGCGCAGCTTTCGGTGGGAAGGTTCCGTCGAGCTTGGTCAGTTCCTGCCCGTCGAAAACGATGGACCCCGCGGTGATGCGCCCGCCAGACAGAGGCAGCAGGCCCATGACGCTCATCGCGGTCAGGGACTTGCCCGATCCGCTTTCGCCGACGATGCCCAGCGTTTCGCCCTTGGAATTCGAGAAGCTGACGCCGGAAAGCGGCGCGATGGGACCGAAGGCAACCTCCAGGTCACGCACTTCCAGCATGTTCATGCCCCCTGATCCGGTCGCGAATACCCAGCGCGCGGATCAATTCGTCGCCAAATAGGTTCACGGCAACGACCGTCACGGCCACGACGACGCCGGGGAAAATGATGACCCAGGGACTGAGGAACAGTTGCGCCGTGCCTGACGACATCATCGCGCCCCAGCTTGGGGTGGGCGGCTGCGCGCCGAGGCCGAATAAGCCAAGCGTCGCTTCAAGCACGATGCCGTCGCCGATGGCCAGCATCCCGCCGACGATGACCGGTGCGATGGCGTTGGGCAGCAGGTGGCGCAGCAGGATGTGGCGCGGCTTGGCGCCGAGGTTGATCGTGGCCTCGATGAAGGTCTCGCGTTTCAGCCGCACGATCTGCGTCCGCGTCAGCCGGGTGAACTGTGCCAGGTACGCGATGGCGATGGCGAAGGTGGTCGAGGTCAGACCAGGACCGATGATCGCCATGAAGATCAGCGCGTCCAGCAGGGCGACCCGCGTGACCCGCGCCACCAGGGCGACGCCGCCAAAGCCGATTGTCAGGACCGGCAGCACCAGCAAATCCCATCCCTTGGCTCCGGAAACCGGGAACCATTGCAGTTGCACCGCGACGAGCAGGATCATCAACAATGCCAGCCAGAACCCCGGCACGCTCGAGCCGAGAAGGATGAAGCCGCGCACGAACTGCTCCATGATCCTGGAGCGCGTTGTGGCAGAGATCGTTCCCAGGATGATGCCGACGATGCTGGAAAACGCGAAAGCCAGCGCGCCGACACCGCCGGTCATCAGTTCCAGAAACGCCGTCGACTGGTCGGGGATTTCGCGAAAGACGATGCGGGACAGATGGGCGGCTCCCTGGTTTTCCGACAGGTCCGAGGCCCAGGCGTCGTCTTCGTTGCGGGTCAGAACCGTTTCCAGCCCGATCGAGAAGGACTCGAGCTTGAACGGCCCGGTGCCGACGGCACCAGTGACGCCGAAATTCTCGCCCATCTCGTCATAGGCCTTGCTCCCGGCACACCCATGAAGGACGAGGCGAGGTTGCAAAGCAGGTTCGGCTCGGGCCGCGACATCACGAACTTCACCGTCAGGTCATCGACGACCTCGACCAACTCGACCGCGGCGACCAGGTCGGCATTCTTGGTATCGGCGAAATCGGGGATCCAGTCGGCGACCGACTGTGCGTTGAAGGGCGTGCCGTCGTGGAACGTCATACCCTCCTTCCGCATGAAGGTCCACGACCGCCATCATCTGCCTCTTCCCAGGAAGCCGCCAGATGCGGGTGATGGGACTGATCCGCGCCCTGCTCGACAAACCGGTCATGGATCAGCGACGTGGCAGAGTTGAGGTTGCTGGAGGTGACGGGGATGTAGGATGTAGCGCCCAGTTCGCCCGAGGCTAAAGCAATGGCTGCTTGCTGGGCGAGGGCGGCGGTGGATAGGAACCCGGCTGTGAGTAGCGCCGTTCCTGACAGGAGTTTCGTCTTGGTCGCACAGCTCATTGGTTTGGTCCCTGTGTTTGAAAGGAGTGGCTTCAGGTGATGGTCTTGCTCCGGTTGGGTTTCGTGGCCGCGATGCCGACATGGCCGGTGAAACGGCCATAAAGCTCGGCGATGCGGTTCATGCGATCTTCGACCTCTGGGCCCAGTTCCATGAACACGTCGTTGACCAGCAGATTGGCAAGGCTGGCCATCTGGGCGGTCAATTCCCAGAACAGGTTGAACTCGGTCGGCACAACGAAGATCTCTTCGGCCACGTCGTGACCCCAGTCGCAGTAGGGATCGGTGATCAGCGTGACTGGAACGCCCGCCTCTTTGGCGGCCGCGGCAAGATCGCGGGCCAGCCGCGAATAGCGCCGTGCCTCGAAAATCACGAGGGCGGCGCCGTTGTCGTCCCGCGCCAGCACCTGCGCGAAATTTCCGCGCGCCAGGTCCAGCAAATCGACGCACTCGCGCAGGCATTGCATCCGGTTGACGAACGCCTGGGCCATGCCGCGTTCGGTCTGAAAGCCGGTGGCAAAGACGGCCCTGGCTATGGCCGGACGGCGCACGACGACGGCCCATGCGGGCGAATGGGCGATCTCGCAGGTCGCCACCAGCGCCGCCATTTCAAGCTCAAGCCCGCGCACAAGGTGGTCCTCGCCCGCAACGTGTCTGTTTTGCAGATCCCGCAGGCGGTCGTCGATCAGCCAGGGCTGGTCGCCCATGTTCTATGATTTCATCGTGATCGGGGCAGGCATGGCCGGGGCATCCGCCGCCTACGAGCTTTTCGCCGGTGGTACGGTCGTTCTCGTCTAGGCCGAGGTGCAGCCGGGCTATCACAGCACTGGCCGGTCGGCGGCACTACTCACCCGCAACTGCGGCACTCCACTTGTGCGGCGCATCAACGCGGTAAGCGAGCCGTTCTTTCGTAACCCGCCGGCCGGATTTGCCGACAGACCGTTGCTCTTGCCCCGAGGGGCTATGGCCGTAGCAGGGCCCAGACAGGAGAGCGAACTCGATGTGGTTCTGGCGCCATCAACCGACACCGATCCGGTGATCGAGATCTCGCCGGCCGAGGCAGTTGCAATGGTCCCCTTTTTGCGCACGGAAGGCGTGACCCGCGCCGTTTTCGAACCGGGCGTGACCGACATCGAAGTGGCGACAATACTTCGGGCCAATCTCAAGGCCTTCAAGGCACGTGGCGGCAAACTGGTAACGAACGAGCCGTTAACGGCGCTTGAAAAAGGGGATGCCTGCACGGTGACGACCCGCAAGAATACCTGCAGGGCGAAGACAGTCATCAACGCAGCCGGTGCCTGGGCCGATGACGTCGGCGACATGGTCGGGGCCACGAAAACCGGTCTGGTCGCCAAACGCCGGACGGCGATCATTGTCGAGACCTTCGTCTGGCATGCTGGTCAGGGCGGCTATGGCATCATGATGGCCCCGGCGCTGGCTGTCGCGGTTGCTGCCATTTGCGGCGTTCGTAAATTGCCCAATGAATTCGCGGCCCATGGGGTCAAATAGGCGGCGCTTGCCCCAGACCGGCTATTGTGATCGCAATCGGCGACGATTTTCGTGGATCGCTTCAGTATCCCTCGATCTGCGCAGCACGCGCAGCGCAAGGCCGTTGTTCCATGCTTTGCGATTTGGCCAGCGGAGACACGCATAGGATCTGTCACAGTTTGAACTGAGCGAAGAATGCTGCCGCAGTCACAAATAGTACAATACCGTCCCAACTCGAACCGAAGCCAAAACTCATGCGGTTGCGGCACGCCTTTCCCGCGCCAGGGAACTAAGGCCCAGATCATCGAGGATTGCGTATATAGCGGGAAGCGCGAAGAGAACGATCAGGCTGGCGGTCAGCAGGCCGAAGACCAGGCTGGCCACCAATGGTATCAGGATTTGTGCCTGAAGGCTGGTCTCTGTCAGGATCGGCAGCAGCCCGGCGGCTGTCGTCGTGGTTGTCAGGAAAATCGCTCTGAACCGGGCCCGCGCGGCGCGGGCCGCCGCGACGGCGACTGTCGCCGCGTCGCCGTGTTCGCGCTTGACGAAGTCCACCAGCAGGATCGAGTTGTTGACCACCACGCCCGCCAGCGCCACAAAGCCCAGCATGCTGGGCATCGAGAAATCCAGCCCCATCGCCATGTGGCCGAAAATCGCCCCGGGCAGCGACAGCGGGATAACCAGCATGACCACGATCGGCTCTACATAGGACCGAAACAGAAAGCTCAGCAGCAGGAACACCCCGATCAGTCCGATCAGGAAGCCCATCAGCATCGATTGCTGGGTTTTCCCGGCCTCGGCATTCTGACCTTCGACGTCAACCGATACCGCGGGGTATTTCGCCAGCAGGTCGGGCACAAACCGCGCCAGCGTGTCGCCGACAATCGCATTTGCGTTGGCTATGCGGGTGTCGATCGATCCCTGAACCGTCACGGTCCGCACGCCGTTTTCACGATTGATGCGGGCGTATCCCTGGCCGGTGTCGACATTCGCCACGACGGCAAGCGGGACATTGGATCCGTCGCCGCGGGTGACGACGAAATCGTCGAAGGCCCGTTCACTGCCCTGGGCTTGGGCGGCAAGCTGGGCCGTGACCTCCAGCAGGCTGCCATCGACCTGCATTTCGCTGACCGTGGTGCCGAAATAAGCCGCGCGAAGCTGATCGGCGATCATCGCGGCGGTGATCCCCATCGGTCCGGCGGCATCGTTCAGGGTGATCCGCAACTCGCGCTTGCCGGGGCGCAGATCATCCAGAACCGAGGTGACGCCGTTGTACTGCCACAACCAGTCCTGCAGTTCGAGCGAGGCGGCCTTGAGCAGTTCCAGGTCGTCGCCCTTGAGGCGCAGGTCTATGGCGATGCCAGCGGGGCCGATGGTCGATTCAGCGTATTTCAGGCTGATCACGTCAGGAACCGGCCCGACAATGTCACGCCAAAGCTCCATGATTGCATCGGGGCGACTGGTGCGCTCTGCCGAAGGCAGCAGATCGACGCTGACCGTGGCGACATGGGCGCCGGTCTCGAACGCGTCGCGGTTCAGGCCGTAATAGACCGAGACGTGGCGGATCAGGTCGGCGCCTTCGGGCTGTTCGCGGTGAAAGCCGTGCGTTGACCTGATCAAGCCCGTCTTCCAGCTTGCGCCACGACCGCCTCGGTTCGCGACAGCGGCGTGCCTTGTGGCAACAGGACGCGCGCGACAATCGTGTCGCCGTCCAGTTCCGGGAAGGCGGTGAACTTCAGATATCCGCCCGCCAGCATCGCAGACCGAGACCAGCAGGATCGCGAAACTGACCCCCGCCGTCGCATAGCGCCAGCGAATGGTGAAATCGACCAGCCGGACCCACCAGCTTTTCGCGGGTCCAGACCACCGCCGCCTCGACACGGGCCGTCACGCCGCTTGGCTTCGACCGCGCCTCGAGGCTGTGGATCAGGTGGTGCGGCAGGATCAGAAAGGCCTCGATCAGCGAGATCATCAGCACGAACAGCATCACCACCGGCACGACCCGCAGAACCGCGCCAAGATCGCCCTGCAAAAACGCCAGCGAGCCGAAAATCATCGCCGTCGTGCCGAACGACGCCAGCACGTTGGGAAACACCTGCGTCGCGCCCTCGACCGCCGCGTCCATCGCGCTGCGCCCCTTTTCGCGCAGCCGGGCGATGTTTTCGGCAATGACGATGGCGTCGTCCATCAACAAGACCGATCACGATCAGCAGGCCAAGCGTCGTCATCAGGTTCAGCGAATAGCCGACCAGCCCCATCAGCGCGACGCCGCCCATGAACGAAACCGGCAGTCCCATCGCCACCCAGAACGAGAACCGAAAGCCGAAGAACAGCCACAGCACCAGAAATACCAGCGCCAGCCCCTGCAACCCGTTGACCACCACCAGCGTCAGACGATCCCGCACCACCGAGGCCGCGTCGGCGGTGATTTCCATGATCACGCCGGGCGGGGCCTGCTGACGCTCGGCCGCCAGAAACGCCTGCAATTCGTCGACGATGCGCAGCGAATCCTCGGCCCGGGTCTTGTTGATATCCAGGATCGCCGCAGGCCGACCGTCGAACATGACCACGTCATCATCCAGCGCGAACCGTTCGGTGATCTCGGCGATATCGCCCAGCCGGACCTGTCCGCCCCCGGCTGACGAGCGCACGATCAGCGCTGCCAGATCGGCAACGTCCCGGCGTTCCTCGGCAATCCGGATCAGCAGGGTTTCGGTCGAGGTTTCAATGCTGCCCGCCGGCAGATCCAGACTGCCCGCCTGCACCGCCCGCGCGATATCCGAGACCGAGACGCCGAACTGGTGCAGCGCCTCGGGTTTCAGGCCGATCTGCAACTCTCGGGTCGAAAATCCACGGATATCGACCTTGGGAATACCGCCCCATTGCAGCATCCGGGTGCGCATGTCTTCGGCGTAGTCCTTCAGATCGGTCCGCGTGTCGGGGCCGGTGATGGCAATCGAGGCCACGAAATCGGTCTGGCCCAGCGGCCTGACGCGGGCGGCTTCGGCACGATCCGGAAAATCGGTGATGGCGTCGATTTCGGATTTCACATCGGCCACAAAGCTTTGGAAATCTTCGCCCTCGCGCTTTTTGACGACGCGACGCGCAGACCCTTCGCGCGCCTCGCAGGACTGCCGCTCGATGCCCGTCACCGCGTCCAGCGCGTTCTCGATGCGCTCGCAGATGGCGCTTTCGACGTCCTCGGGGCGCGCGCCGGGATAGGGCACCGTGATCTCGACCTCGTTCTGTTCGGCGCGCGGAAAGGTCTCGCGCAGCAGGGTCGGTGCAACGAACAGGCCCGCCACCAGGAACAGGATCATCAGCAGGTTGGCAATGGTCGGGTGACCGGCGAAGAACCTGATCATTCCGCGCTGCCTTCCGCGGCAAGCCGCGCCATCAGGTCCGATGTCTTCGGTCACGGCCAGCAACATGCCCGGCATGGCCGGGCTGGGCGCGCTGACAACAATGCGCGCGCCCTCGGCGACGCCGCCCGTGATCAGGGCGATCCCGTCCTGCACCAGATCGAACTCGACCGGCACCAGTTGCAGCCGGTCATCGGCATCCGCCACCAACAGCTGCCCATCCCGCAAGGCGCTGCGCGGAACGACGATCCCGCTGACGGGCTGCGGCCTTCAGCGTCACTTCGACGAACATGCCCTTGGTCAGCGGCGGGCGTTTGCCCGGCTCCAGCGCCGGAATAGGCGGTATCGACCCGAACGATCACGCCCAGCGTCCCGGTCTTCTGATCGATCGTGTCGCTGATGCGGTCCACCGAGGCGGACCAACTCAGCACGTCCTGACCCAGCCGCAGATGCACCTCGGCCGAAAGACCCAGGTGGCGAAGGGCCTCGGTCATCATCGACGGGTCGATGGCCACCGCATCGGCACTGATGCGGGTCGATTGCATCAGGTTGCGCAGCGCTGCGATCGAAACCTGCGCCTCGACCTCGGCGGCTTCGATCCCGTCCAGCACGGCGGCGGTCTGGCCGACACGCACGAACTGGCCCACCTCGACCGACGTGGATGCGACCCGCGCGGCAAAGGGCAGCGTCAGTTCGGTGCGTTCGAGGTTCAGCTTGGCGGTCTCAAGGCTTGCTTGATAGACGGCAATCTGTTCGGTCTGCACCGCGCGCTGGGTCGGCAGCAGGGCCAGCGTGCTTTCCACGGCCTGGACCTTCTGGCGCTGCGCCAGATGCGCCGTGCGGGCCGTATCCCGCACCGTCTGGGGAATGGTGCCGCCTGCAAACAGGGTTTCGGCACGTTCCAGATCCGCCGCCTTCAGCGCCAGCGCCTGCTTCTCGATCTCCAGCGCCGCGGTCTGGTTGGCCTCGGACACCGCCAGTTCCGCCAACCGCGCCTCGGCGGCGCGGATGTTGGCGTTAGCCTGCGCGATTGCCAGGTTGAAATCGACCGGCGACAGGCGCATCAGCACCGCGCCCGGCGGGCAATATCGCGCCCTTTTGCAAGGCCGGGTTCACATAATCCACCGTGCCCCCGACCTGCGCGATTGCCTCGTAGGTCCTGGCCGGGTTGACCAGGCCAAAGCCGACGATGCTGGGTGTGACGGTCTGGGTGCGGGCGATGATCACGCGAACCGGCGTCGCACGCTCTCGGCCAGCGCAATGCGCTCCGGCGGTGGGCTGTTCGCGACAATATAGGCAAGAATGCCAGCCCCGACCGCCACCAGCGGCACCGTGACAAACACCAGTTTCAAGGCATTTTTCAATTGCTGTCTCCATTCTCGGTAAGCAACGACACCTGCAAATCCAGCAGCCGCTCGCCTTCCCTCAGCAAGTATCTCCGGGTCACGCGACAACAGCAGCCGCAAAACAAGGCCCTGTATGATCCCGAAAATCAACGTGGCACCGTCCTTCGCGCCGATATCCGCCCGGAACCGGCCGTCGGACTGCGCTTCACGAATGGTGTCGATCAGGTTGTCCCGGAACCCCGACATGCTTGCCCTGATCTGTGACAATGACGCGCTTTGCGCCTCTGACGGATCGCGCATCACCATGATTTCCGGCAGCGCAGGATGGTCCCGCACCAACCGCAGATGGCCCAGAACCAGCTGGCGCAGGCGGTCCTCGGGCGCCATTGACAGTGTCGTTGGGCCTTGCGATGTTGGCCGCGATCAGGTCGCACAGACTGTCCGCCACTCCCTGCCAGATATCTTCCTTGTTTCTGAAATGCTTGTAAATCGCAGGCTGTGTCAGCCCAAGCCGATCCGCGATCATTCCCGTCGTAAGCCGATCCGGCCCCGTTTCGAAGGCAAGATCAAGGGCGGCCTGCAATATCTCGGCCTTTCGATCCTCTGCCGGTTTTCTCGCTCTCACGACCGGCGTGCGCCCGCCGATATTGCACCAAAACGATCACCACCCAGAAGCCCGTTCCGACGGCCAGCGCGCCAACGGTTCGCATCTCGAAGGCGATGCCCTGAAGCACCTGGATGCCAAAGGCCAGTGCGGTCGCCGCGGTCGCCGCCGCGATGAAGGACTGACAGGCCGAATGCCCAGGTGCGCCCCAGCCAGATACCGATCCCCGCGAGAACGTAAAAGAACCCTGCAAGGAAGTTGAACCAGACGACAAACGGCACATAGGCGCCCGCCAGTTCGCGCGCGTCATCGGCGCCGAACAGGACATTGCCGCCAGAATATAGAGTGACCAACCCGAAGACGGCCGCAAGCAGTGCGATGCCCTTCATCCGGGTGGACGTGACTGTCGAACGGGAAAGTGGGGTATCCATCGGTCAGACCTCCTTTTGACGCAGTGACAGGCCAGAGCCCGTTCCAATTAGTTATGACACTATAACTAATATCGCTTTCACGGGCTTTCAATCGCCGGTGTGCCATTTAACGGGTTAAGTCTTAAGGGGCACCAATTGCCAAGGAAATTCCGCCACGCCGCCGATCTGGTTTTCCAGTTTTGGCGGCCTTGACGTTGGGCGGCTCGCCCGGGCGCATCACACGGTGTCGAGGGTCGCCGTCACAGTCCGGATCGGGCCGTGAATGCGGGTTGTGGGGCCGCCAACCGGTCGGGCGCCGCTGCACCTACCAGGACGCACAACCTTCCAGCGGTGGCTTCGACGCTTGATCGTGCTGCCGGGCATTTTCTGCTCTGCATCGAGGCTCGGCACTTCTCGGATAGCGCGGCGGCGTTCCGCTGGCCGGCTGGTGCACCGCGTGCGTGGCTGGAAGAGGCCCCCTTCTACGCCGCAAGTCCACTCTGAACGTCGCTCGGAAACTTCAACTCACTCAAGCCAAGCCGGAACTCTGGCATCCAGCTCATTTGCCGATACGCGTCCCGAAGCAACCGAAGGGCAAGCACGTCGCACCCTTCTTCCACGCGCCTTTCGGCGCGTCCGATCAGATAGGCGTTGGTCAGATGGTCTCCGGTCTGATCCGTCATTTCAAGACATATGCCTGCCTCGTAGCAATCCGTCTTGGACACATACTTCAAGCCTTCGACGGTGATGCGTTGGACGTGCATAACTTCAGATCCTTTTTTATTCGCGCGCGCGAATTCACAGGAGGGGCCGCCCAGCACAGACGCTATTGATTGCGCCGTGTTAACTCCAAGCAAAGTCCACTCTCCCGTGCTATTCTTTAGACCGCGAATGTGACCAGTTTTGGCTGAGTTTGGGTGGATCTTAAGGTTTGTTTAAGGATTTGGGGCATCAGGAAACCATTGGAATTCGAGGAACAAACCACTGGTTTTTTTCAAGGACTCCGACGTCCGTTGTGGATCGGCATGGAGAATTGACCCCTTATTGGGGTGATTGGCGTCCAAAAGTGACCCCCTGATAATTCAGATCAGATTCTCTCTCAAAGATGAGAGGGAGCAGTCAGGGGATGTTGGTCGTGGAGACAATAGCGAAGATCAGGCGTGCGCATTTCATCGAAGGCAAGTCGATCAAGCAGATTTGCCGGGAGCTGCGATTATCCCGCAATACGGTGCGCAAGGTCATCCGCTCAGGCGCCACTTAGTTCACGTATGATCGCATCGTTCAGCCCCGCTCGAGGATCGATCCCTGGCGTTCCGAGTTGGACGAGATTGCCCGGCGGCCGCAGCGGGAGCGCCTGACGCTCGTTCGGATTTATGAAGAGCTGCGCAACCGCGGCTACCTGGCGGTGGGTGCTCAATCCGTGACGGTGCCAGGCGCCTTCAGCGAGCGCCTCGCCTATGAGGTCATTTGGGGCCTGTGACACGACACGGTCCAGGTCCACGAGAGCCGCTCTGGGAGAAAGTCCATCAGGATCAATCGCTTAGGCGGCCCAGTGACTGCGCATAAATACTGTATCTATGCTGTACTCGAAAAGAAAAAGGACCTAGCGGTCAAGCGCTAAGCCCTTGAATTTTTGGCTCCGGCGGTAGGGATCGAACCTACGACCAATTGATTAACAGATCCAGATTCATTGTATAGAATCAGAGAGATAGAGTGAACAATTGAAGAATGATCAATTGCTCCCGTGCCGTTAGAGAATTGTAAATGCACGGTAAATATACCTCGCTTTGGAGTCCCTATTCAATGAGACTAAAAAGAAACTAAAGCGCTCCGGGGGCAGGGCTACGCTCTCCCCTGGACGTAAGAATCTTGGCCTGTCTTGAGGTCACCGGCGGCTTCGATGCAAATTATTCTTAGTGACCAGAGATTGCGAACTTCGATAGGAAAAAGCTGGCGCCCACCGGTTGTTCACGGCACTTTTCCACGAAGACCTGGTCGAACCCAAGAAGCGAAAAGATATGACTGCCGACATCCGGGTCCGGACTTGCTCGCAAGCGCAAAGCAGGCCCGATTGTTGTCGTTGCTGATTTCATCGGATCAGTCCAACAGGTCAAGGAGATCAGGAGGCGTTTCGCGCTGTCGCCTCGGTGCGAAGTTGGCGCTCCTTCACCTGATCGATTTCTATGTCGTGGCGTAAGGGATGCAGAAACTTACCTGTCTAGACTCGCGTGGTCGCCGATGGATCAAAACAATGCTAGTGCTGGCGGTGATTGAACGGGCGCTCGCTCACGAGCGCAAATATCGGCGCGCAGCAGACTTAAGCTTGAGACGGTCATGGAGATCGTCGAGCTTATCGAAATCGCGCGTTGGACGACGCGAAAGCTCACGCTGTCTGCGCTCGGACGATCCGAGCTCCGGCGGCTAAAACGACGCCGGGCGCGCAGCCCCGTCCTTCCAAAGCCGAACAAACCCTTCTACTATCCCACCCAGTTGAGGGCTCGGTGACGGGGTCTAGAAATGCGCTGCTTCGGCAGCGACGGGTCCCTTCGGGGGCCTGGAACGTTGGATTTCCGACGTTCGCAAAGAGGAGCGGAGTATTCACGCTGCGCGATACTGCACGTCACGTTGGCGGTGTCTTGGCCGCGACGCGCAGTACCACCCACCCGGGTGGGTCAAAGTAGATGCCTCCGCCGAACCCTCAACGTTACCGGTCCCAGGGCCGTCGCGAAGGTATCGTCGATAGCGTAATCGATCAGGCGGTGGAGACCTTTCGAGCAGATTCGCGCGGTCGATCCAATTTCACGCCGGTACTGACGCTCAAGCACCTCAGCCATCTGACCGATGTTCCGTTCCTGTATCTTCGCGATTTGGTGGGGCGGCGTGCTCATAGGCCATACAAGTTCTTCTATCTCAAGAAGCGTATCACGAGCCGAAAAGGCGTTCCATGATCAGCGTGCCGAATGGAACGTTGATGAGCCTTCAGAGATGGATCGTCGACAATAGCGAGCGGCCGCGATTGCCCCGCGAATATAAGGACAAAATCCGGATGCATCTGCATTATCTTAGGTCTGCGTCGCATGGACCTTCTGTTCATGCAGCCTCGCGGAAGACATCCGTATCTGGAATCTTTCATCACGTACGCGGTTTGATCGCTTGGGCCGAAACAGTTGAAGCAGAATATGGAGCGCAAGCGTTGGATAGTTTCAAATCTGTTGATTGGCCACCATTGGAGCCGCAGCGACTCTTGGGCAATCGAGACTGAAATCCAGGGCAGCATGAAGCCAAAGATCCAACAATGATCTCTCCAAAAGGCTTGAGCAAAGTACGGTTTCAGGTCAGTGCAACAGATCGTAAGTTCGCTCGTTTTTTCGCTTCGCATCTACAGCGAATGTCTCCTCTTACGGGCCGCACCGCAGCAAGTGAACACTTGGCCAACGGCAGGTATGGGCCGATCCTCGTCGCCAATTCCGAAGGAAAATGCCGTTAGCTGGGGACAGTCGACAACAACTGGCCGGTGATCCGATGGCATCAAGTCACGCTGCTCAGGTTTCCATTATCTTCCAGAACCTGCGCTTCGAACTCTTCTACAGCAACTCGCCCGACCCAGTTGAATGTTTCGGCCACACCTTGGCTCAGACCGATATGGTCGATTACCAATTCCTTTTCCACTCCGGCAATGAAGTCGAAGAACTTCGCGGTGTAGTCTGTCGAGGCGCCGTTCAACAGCACGTGAGTCAGTTGTTTCTCTCGGTGGAAGATCGATCCAAATACGCGGTCGACAACGGAGTGTGTCAGGAAGTTCTCCTCAAAGAAATCCGAGCCGGGTCCGTCATTCAGATCGCCGCAAACGATAATTTTGGCTTCGGGGTTCTCCTCGAGGATTTGATCCATGAATGCGCGAAGTCGGTAGGCCTCACCGCTGATCCTTCGGCGCTCGATGAGCGATTTCGAAAAATACTCAAGGCGGTCTTGCCCGCCGGCTTCGAACAAACTTTTCCCATCGTTTACAAATTTCGACTTCAGATGATTGTTGATCAACGTGAAGGTCTCGCCGTGGGCTTTGAAAGTGCAGACCTGCGGAACTCGTGCGAAGGGGACCTCTTCGAGCTCAAGGTCTGCGTTGGTATCGGCTGTGAATGGACCGTCGAGCACGATGTCGCCCACAGTGCTCACTCCTTCCGCGAAATTGCTGATGCCGCGTCCCTCGCGCGCGACGACAAGCAGCGCCTGGGCGCCGCCCTCACCCCGCAACACCCGCCAATGCCCACCGACAAAATCCAGAAGAAAGTGTCGAATTTCGGGGAACCCCGGGCCTTCCTGAATGGCAATAATGTCGGGGTCGACGGACTTTATGACTTCTGCGACTCTAGACGCCAATTCTGGCACGTTTGCAATTGCAGGGGAGAACGAACTTCCCGCGAAGGACGAGCGCATAACCGGTGGTTCCTGGGTTCCGCCCTCCCACCAACTGTTCATGTGCTCAATGTTCCAATTCATCAACCGCACAGCGGACCTCCCGTAGTCAGATTGCTCAGTCTACCACAATCTCGGTGAGATTTGATGCGCCGGCTTCTTCGAGGCTGCGTTTCAGCCTCACCGGCGTTTGGCCGCTGATACGCGGTGTGCGTCCGCTTCGAGGTGCCGCGCTGCAGCATCCGGCGAACGGGCTGAATGGCAAGAAAGGGCCGGGACCAACGTTGAGAAGTCGCCGATCCATAGCCCTTTGCTGCGACGACAGGCCGGCAATTGATACATCGCAAAGATGGAATGAGTCTTTCAGAGTAACATGTATCCTGTTGGCGAGTTGACTTGGTTGGAGGCGTTGCGGCTCGCTAAGCGAGCCAGCGCCTGTGTGCGTCGATGTGCGCTTCTTGTTGTGCACGTCGTCGAGCGAGGGGTGACGAGTGTGGCCCGCGCTGAGAGGTGCGGGCCTGTTTCTATCGCAACCACCTTCGTAGAGCGCGCGGCACCGCAAGGCGGCAGTGAGCCCAACCCGGACCTAATCGGTTTTCGCTGTGTGCGCTCGCAGAGATGTCTCGCCGCAACGCTGCAATCACCCGCTTCGCAGCGCCGCGGCGAAAGCCGTCATTCAGACAAGCCGCGGCTAACCGTTGCGACAAGCGGAATCCATAACGTACCCGGCAGGATCCAATTATCACGCCAACGACACGACGTGTTCCACGGTTTCTAGTTGACCGTGATCGTAATGACGTCACTCATGATCGGCGGATCGTGCGGTACGTAACTCCAGTCGCCCAGGACCAGTTGCAGAGTGTGAGTGCCAGCTGGGAGTTCCTTCGTGACCTGCGTTTGCCCACCGCCGAAGTGGACAATCTGATCCGTGGCAGGCAAGCCGGAATCAAATCCAGTGTGCTTGGGTCCGTATTGATTAGTAGATGATGATGGCCGGTATTTTCCTTCTCGACGCCAGCCGGGGCAACACCCATACCCTCCAACCCAAAAACAATTGTGACCGGGTTTGAAACCGCCGAACCGTCTGCCGGCAATACGATGTAGGCCCGCGCATTGTCCGGCGCAGGATTACGGTGTCCGTCCGCCATCGCCGCCCCAGCCGTAAGAACCGCAAGCGCCAAAGCCGAAACTGGATGTGCAACTGACATAAATGTTTCCTCCCTTGGTTGCAGATTATATTTTACCATTTCCTCCATCGATCCCGCATTGATGTCCCTCAATCCCAGGTGACCTGACCGCACCCTATGTAAAACGAGCAACGAAGACATACGCCTAGTCAGAGCCCGCTCTGTCCCACGACCCGGTCATTGCTGATGTGGAGATGCTGCGCACTTCACGAACGGCCGGTCTGGGGAAGCCGCGCCGCAGCGCTCCGACGATGTGACGAGTGTCCGGTCTGGGCCGTGAAAGACGATCCTACCGTCCAAGTCACTGGTGAAAGCGCCGCTCTGTCCGCGTTGTATGAGTGCGTGCTTCGCACAGCGAATGGCAGTTCCGTCCAATAGCAGCCGTTTGGGCAGATCGCGGCTAATGGCAATTTCGAGCCCAACCTGTGAATTCGATTTTTACGCTGCGTGCGCCCGCAGAGAAATCATCGCTGCAACACCGCGAAAATCGTCGCTACGGCGCGGCGAGAATAGCTGCCGTTGAGGCAATCTGCAGCGATGTTTCAGGGGCGAATGAGCAAGGTGCGGGACTCTTCTGCCGTTTGCCTCTACGGCGGAATGACCTTTAACTCACGCCTCCCTAGCAGAGGAGGGGAAGACCAATGCCTCCCCACCGGGTCGGGTCTGCAGCATCTCAAGAATGACAGCGTCGTCCAGCCCATCCTCAAGTTTATCGGTCCAGACCTTGAAATACTTTAGCTGGTAATCGCCGAACGACGTGATCATGGCCACGTCGGCCGCATCTGCACCACGCACCATGAGAATCCTGCCGACCCTTGGGGTATTGTAGCGGGCATCGAATGTATACCAGCGCCCACCCAGATACACTTCGAACCAGGCACAGAAATCGCCCGCGCCGGAATACGGAACTCCAATGTCGCCAAGATAGCCGCTGGCATAACGCGCCGGAATGTTCATGGCGCGGCAAAGCGCGATCGACAAGTGCGCAAAATCGCGGCAAACGCCGGTCTTTTCGCGAAAAACCTCCGATGCAGTCTTGTTGGCGCGACCGAACTGGTAGCCGAAGGTCACATGGTCATGGACGAACTGAGTGATGGCCTCGACCCGAAGCCATCCTTCGGGGCTCTGTCCGAACAACGCCCATGCGTCTTTCACCAGATTGTCGCTGTCGCAGTACCGGCTGGCCATCAAAAACGTCAGGACGTCATTAGGTAGTTCGGCGATCGAATGCTGTTCAGCGGACGGCACTTGAGGGTCGGGATTCCCGTCCAATTCGACAACGCAGTCCGACCAAAGATTGGTCGATCCGGTTGGGGCGAGAATCCGCGTGAACCGATTGCC
Organism: uncultured Alphaproteobacteria bacterium; assembly: GCA_963768205.1. GTDB lineage: Bacteria > Pseudomonadota > Alphaproteobacteria > Rhodobacterales > Rhodobacteraceae > JAHELH01. The sequence goes on from CAVYHB010000008.1 coordinate 339,608, forward strand.
GAACCGGTCGACATAGGTCCAAGCGTTACTTTCTTCGGGGGTGCGGACAAAATCCAGACCGATGAGGCGACCCTCCAGCTCCGTGTGGGTCGAGAGAGCCAGCAGCATCGGCACAGGCTCTGGGCACTGGATGTCGATCTCGAAACCGAACCGGATCAGCATGAGTTCATCCTTGTTTTCAGGATCATGGGCGACGATGGTTCAAAACACCAATCGCAAGCGCGCAAAGAAGAACGCCGCATTACCGGAGAGGTTCCCCGTGTCACGCATCCTGCGCATCCTACACCGGACAGAGTACAGATACGACCGCCAGATTGTGCTGAACCCGCATCAGCTCATGTTGCGACCGCGCGACGGGCACGGCGGGCACATATGGCAGCTTACGTCAGTGTCCGAATTTCGGGGGGTAGCTCATACCGAACGGAATTTCCGCAAAGCATACCCCTTGGCGTGATATTCAGAAGAACCTGTACGAGTAGATGTGGCTTAATGGTGATTGTAAGCATTCATCTTCTGAAAAATGCACCTGAAATTCTTCAGTTTCGAAGTGCTGCGAGAGATCAAAATTGGGAACGAGTAGGTTTTTTTTTGTAAAGCTGTTATCATGATAATCTTCTGAAACACCTGATAATCTATGTTGGTCCAGCACTTTTCTCTTTTCGATACTTGATATGGGTTTCAAAGCTTGAGCATCACATCCGGCCAGCTTAAATGCGACACGGATAATGCCGAGGAAAAGCAGTTCTGCGACATCTTCAATGCCCAGTTGGATTTTTTGAATCGCTGCGCGCCACATATAGCGTGTGCCCCTTGAACGGTAATGAAACAGTGGGGAAACTCGTACCTCAGCTATTTGGCAATTTCTGTGGGAAAAGAGGGTTTTAATGCGGCGGTACACACAGTGCCCGCGCAAGCCGTCAACGCGCGAAATTGTATGGGGAGTTGAATAAGGTTTAGCAAAACTGTAAAAACCAAGCTACAGCTATAGGTGGTGCATTGTTCAACTTTTGGGATGCGTGGATATGAAGAAGACACTGTTGCTCTTGGCGGTAGCTTTGACGTTTACGACGTCTGTTTTGGCAGAAACCCGTGAGCCAGAAGGTCGGGTCCTGATCACCGTGGGCGGCGACATTCAAGAGCGCAATGACGCCGCTCCGGATCCAACCAAACTGGGATTTTTTCGTTACCTGGAACTGGAATTCAACAATGGCGTAGCCTTCGACGAGGCCATGCTCGCGGCGCTGCCGCAATCCGAAATCGTCACAGCTCCTTACGGCGAGGATACCCGGGGCACCTACACTGGCCCGGCGTTGAGCGAAGTCTTGACATTCGTCGGCGGCGAGGGAAAGACCGCCATGCCGATGGCGCTTGACGGATATCAGGTCGAGATACCGTGGGAAACCATTGAGAAACATAATCCTCTTCTGGCCACACATTTTAATGGCGTCCCGGTTCCCGTGGGGCAGCTTGGGCCAGCTCTGATTGTTTTCCCGACAGTCGACGACACCGAACTGGCGGAAGAACTTGAGGCGTTATCAGGTTTCGCGATAGTTTTTATCGGCGTGGAGTGAATTCCGTCGGGACCGAACGCCTAGCCGGGCTTTGTTAGACCAAAACAGGCTTGAGCCGGGCGGAGCGCCGGCCTAGCTTCGCCGGATGACAAAACGCTCCCCATTTAGCTATTTCAAGACATCGCCCGAGATCATACGCTTAGCGGTGATGATGTATGTCCGGTTCCCGCTATCGCTGAGGAACGCGGAAGATCTTCTGCATGGGCGCGGCATCGATATCAGCCATGAGACCGTCCGGTTCTGGTGGAACAGATTTGGCCCGATGTTCGCATCCGAGATACGCAGGAAACGGGCCAGTCGAATGCGCGCATATTCGAAAATTGTCCGTCGACGCTTCAGACCGAACCATTCAAACATGGAAGTGATGGCGAGAAATCTGTGGCTATCTCGAACGGCTGCTTTCAGAAACGGCATATAGCACGCGCCGCCGCGTCGCCGCATGACGGTTCAGAGCCCAATGTGACCGATGCTGCATCCGGCGCGAATGGCTGCATTGGCGCGAGAACGCGTGATGCGTTTCAGCCGAGTGCAATCCTACCCCGCGCCACCGTTGGTTCCGCGGGGTCGGTAAATCTAGCGACGGCGCTATTTCAGCTCCACCATGATCACATGGGTCGGCGTGGAGCCCACGTTTTCGCCTATATGTGTCTGCGCTTCCGAGAACATCACTTCACCGCCCTTGAACGTGCGATCAAGTGTCTTTCCGTCGGACAGCGTGATGCGGCGTTCGAAGGGGCCGACAGCGTATAGCACAAAGGCCGGATGGCTGTGCTCATGTGTCTTGTCGCCCGGCCGGTCCCGGTATTCCAGAACCCTCACACGATCATTCTCGAACATAACTGTGTAATGGTCGCGGTCTGTAACGGCCGGGTCCGCCGCTTGTGCAGCCGTCGTGATCAACGTCACCGCAGCGATCGCGAATTTCGCTGTATTAGACCTTTTTAGGGTTGGCATCTTCTTACTCCTTGTAATCGGCATACGGGGCGACTTGCGACAGCGGTCGCACTTGGCCCTCGGGCCGCCGAACGCGTTGAATGGTTCAGCACTCATGACACCATGCGGAGCCTAAGCTTTGCCGATGTTGCCACCAGCTGGCGGTCACAGTCTGCGCTTGCGCGCATCATGAAGGCAGTCGATAAGATTGCGGAATGGGGCCGCAGATTTGCGCGATGGCCCTATTGCGGCCACGCCAGAGGTGAGGTCCGGTGTTTAACTGGAATGATCTGCGATATCTTTTGGCGGTTGCCGAGCATGGCAGCACACTTGCTGCGGCACGGGCGCTGAAAGTGAACCAGTCTACGGTGCAACGACGTCTCGCGGAACTGGAACACCAGCTCGGGTTGCGGCTTGTCGAAAGACTGTCGAGCGGCTATCGGCTTACCTCGGCTGGCAGGGCGGTGCTGCCTTCAGTGGAGGTGGTCGCGGTCGCAATCGAGACTTTCGAGCGCAGCGTTGCCGAAACTGCACATTCGGGCACTTTACGCCTCACCTGTCCTGAACCGATCGCCGTTCGACTGTCGCGCTCGGGATTCCTCGACCGGTTTCAGGCGTTCCGTCCGGACCTGCGGGTCGAGTTCGTTCTTGCCGACCGATATATTGATCTTTCAAAAGGTGAGGCCGACGTGGCGCTTCGCTCCGGCGACACCGATGGCGTCCTCTTCGGACGCAAGGTGGGGGACTCCATCTGGGCCATCTATGCCGCTCGCGCGTATCTGGAACGTCGCTCTGCCCCTGCATCGATTAAGGAGCTATGGCAGCATCCGCTGATCGCTTTCGACGACAGCCTGGCGAACCATCGGCTATCGGACTGGCTTCGCGAGGTTGCCGCCGGGGCAAATATCGTCGCCCGCAGCGACAGCGTGTTGGGGCTCGTTTCCGCGACACGGTCAGGTGTCGGAATAGCCGCTCTGCCGATCGCCCTCGGCGACGCAGAGCCGGACCTCGTCCAGATATTGCCATCCGTTCCTGAACTTACCCGGGCATGGCGTCTTCTGTGCCATCCTGACGCTCGTCAAATTTACCGTATCGCTGCATTTTTCAAGTTTGTAGATTCGCAAATCGCTGAGTTGAAGCCCGTTCTGACGGGCTGATGTGTGAGCTACTGCCCATCCTTTGGACATGATCTGGCGCTTTTTAAGCTACTCTCTGCTCCTGCTGACCGGGTTGCATGATCTCTCGTTTCTGCCAGTAGAACACGGCTGGCGGTCTTCGCCAAGTGGCCGGAATGGGGACGCTTGCGGTTGTAGAATGCCATCCACTTTCCGATCCCGGCCCTGGCCTCTGCATCCGGTCTCCCAGGCGTGCAGGTAGACGCATTCGTATTTCATTCGACTGCGAAAGCCTTTCGACGAAGATGTTGTCCAGGAAGCGGCCTTTGCCGTCCATCGAGATACGCACGCTGACCGCCGCAACCGGTCTGTCCAGGCAAAGGACGTGAACTGGGAGCCCTGATCGGTGTTCATGATCTCGGGCGGGCCAAACTTGTGGATAGCTTCATTCAGTGCCTCGACGCAGAACTCGGCCTCCATCGTGTTCGATATCCGCCAGGCCAGCACCTTACGGGTGTACCAGTCCATGATCGCTACCAGATACAGGAACCCGCGCCGCATGGGCAGGTAGGTAATATCGGCGCACCAGACCTGATTGGGGCGATCGACTCGCAACCCGCGCAGCAGATAGGGGTAAATCTTGTGCCCCTTCGTCGCCTTGCTGGTGTTGGGCTTCTGGTAGATCGGCATCAGGCCCATCAAGCGCATCAGCCTGCGTATGCGCTTCTCGTTCACCAGATGACCTTCGTTGCGCAGATGCCAGGTCATCTGGCGATGCCGTAAAAGGGCGTCTCCAGGAATTGTTTGTCGATCAGACGCATCAGATCGAGGTTCAGCGCGGTCTCGCCCTTCGGCTCGTAGTAGAACGACGACCGCGAGATCGACAGCAACGCGCACTGCTTGCCAACAGATAGACCCGGCAGGTGCGGCTCAATCATCTTCCGCCTCACTTGCCGGTCCAGGGTTTGAGCTTTCTTGCCAAAAAATAACGCTTGGCGACGGCCAGCTCCCCGATCTCGGCGTGGAGGTCTTTTACCTGCTCCTCGATCGACTTCTGGTGTCTTCCCGCCACCCCGCTGAATACCCAGATGCGCCTTCAAGCAAGGCCCGTTTCCATTGATGAATCATCGTGGGATGCACGCCAAACCGACTGGCCGAGTTCGCTCACCGTCTGCTCGCCCTTCAGCGCTTCCAACGCGACTTTGGCTTTGAACTCCGGGTGATGTTGCTTCCGTTTCGACATTTCTGATCTCCTTCGTGTTGAAGATCAGCAGACAGCATATCGCAGCTTACGTCAGTGTCCGAATTTCGGGGGGTAGCTCATTGGTTTGAAAATCACAATCACCAAAGCCTGCTCAGTCCATTGGATCAGAACTTAGAATTGTGGCCCGAATAACAGCAATGTCCCGGATTGTGTGAATTCACGGAACACCCGATTTCGCGGGCGCAGCGAATGTCTCCTTCGACGGGCCGCATCGCAGCGTCCTATCGCTTGATCGAAGTCCGCTCTGGGCCGTTTGCGCATGACAGAGACACGCCAATTGGACTGATCGTCGCAACGAAGCAGTTCTCGCCCTGAGGTCGATACCCCTGCTCTGCAGGATGGTTGCCAAGCGGATGCTATTTGGGTTCCCGATAATTGCGTGTTCGGCCAGTTCACTCGGATAGCGCCGTCGACCTACGCGATCCAGGTATTCGCTTGCGGCATCGACCCCCACAAGCCAGCAAAGCCGGTACCAACACAACAAGCCCCGGTATCGACCTTCCAAATCTCCAGATTTCGATCCTCTCAACAGCACACAACCATCGTTTCAGACATCGGGGGGTCTATAGGGGGTTGGTTGGGCTACGGTACCTAAGTTGCTTCTGAAAAACCTTTTAAAAAAGCGGCTTAAGGGTCACAGTTTGGGGGCTAATTTCGCCCCCGTTCGCCCGGCGCGGGGCGGCCCCTGGCAGCCTTTAGAGCGCGGAAGCGACGGCGCGCGCCCCATTTCCCATTCTTAAGCTTGGAGGCTGTCAGGGGACCAGCTACGGGCTTGGCAGCGTCCGCTCCGGGCCTTCCCCGCTTTTTCAAAGGTGCAAAGGCCCGACCCGCCCGACTTGGGTTCTCCGCAGCACGGTCTAGCCCGGTGGGTGGAGGTGTCGGGGCGTTCCAAACGCCCTTCAGACTAAACTCCTCTAGGAAACCACATGTTTTAACTAAAGGAGTTTTCCGAAAGGGCGTTCCAAACGCCCCGCGCCGAAATAGCCGGGTCACAGCGCCACCTCATCACCGTTCTTGAGCCGCAGACCACGGACCCCGCGCTTTCCACCGTCGCGCTTGTGCCCGTCAAACCCTCGCTCACCGAGCATCTTGGTCAACGTCCGCTGGCCGAGCGCCTTGATCCCATTATCTTCAGCCCATGTTTTGTACACCGGGTAGAGGTCTTGGGCGGCGACCCACGCCTTTTCCTCGACCACACAACAATCCTCGATGAACTGCATCAAGGCATCTTCGTCGTCGAGATACGCGACGCTGGCCCTCTGGATGCCCACGGGGATCATCAGCCCCCCCTCAAGGTATTTGCGCGCGCCTTCGACGGCCCAGCCGAGAATAGCCCGGCCCTCTTTTTCGATCAGCCATTGTTTCAGCTTGGTATCGGCTTTGCCCTTGTCGAAGGTTTGTTCGAAGGGCACGAGGACCATCCGCTCACGGATTGCAACGTCCACCCCCGAAACGCCGGGTTTCGTGTTGGCGCCCCCAGTCACAGCCAGACACCAGTCACGCACTTCGCTGAGCCGCCACACGCGGTTCTTGCCGTGATAACCGGGCGCGGGGAACGTGCCAAGATTATGCGCGCGTCGAGCGCGGTGCGCGAAAGGCCAGTCAACAGGCCAATTCGCCATCCCGAGCAATACCCAGTCAGGCATGCGATTGTAGGTCGGGGATAGCAGACCAGTCGGCCACAGACCGACGGCCTTGATGGGGTCGTGTTGTAGGAGCGCTTCGGCTCAATCTCTTGACGGGGCATGGGTAGCCTCCTCTCGATGCGCGCCGAGGGAGGTTTGACTGAGATTAAGGGGACTGCCTCGACGCTGAGTTGCGTTGAATCTCGACGCGTGACGCGTCGAAGGACATCACCCATTGCTACCCGAGACTGATCGGTAGCGCCCTTTGTGGAAGGGCCGGTGGCCTGCGCGGGCATCGACCCGCAATTACACTGATGCTCTTCACGAAAGACGTTGTTGAACGCCTAAGCAGATTTTCACCCCCATTTTCCGCGCGAGGAAAGCGAAAAGGCTCGCCTCGGGCGCTGAAAGTTTGTCTGGCTTGGCGGCGCGGGGAGGCGGCCCGACGCGGGTTCGAGGCGACCCGCCACTCTCATTGCGGCGCCCCGATCGGGGGTCCGGGATGGCAAATCCAAGAGATTAATCAATAAAAACAGGTATAAATGGAGGCGGGTACCGGAATCGAACCGGTCTACACGGATTTGCAATCCGCTGCGTAACCTCTCCGCCAACCCGCCTTTGACCTCGAATTGCTTAGGTTTTGCCCGGCCCAAGGTCAAGCCCCATCGCATCGGCCTCGGCCATCGCCGCCAGTCCGCCGTCGATGCCGATGTTCTGGCCCTTGATCCAGCGGCTGTGCGGGCCGGCGAGAAAGGCGATCAGTTCGGCGATTTCGCGCGGTCGGCCGGCGCGCCCGGCCCGTGCCAACCCTTTTTCGGCGCGGGTGCCGAAGGCTGTCACGAAGTCTGGCAGGATTCCGGTGTCGACCGCCGCCGGGCTGACGCAGTTGGCCCGCAGGCCCATGTGCAAAAGCCGCTCGGTATTGCCAAGCGTCCAAGCGATTACCGCTTCTTTCGACAGGAAGTAGGCGCGTGTCGGGTCGATCCGGTGCTTCGTGACGAACTCATCCAGGGCGCCGGGACCGTCAATGGCGGCAAGCGCCTTGACCTGCACGATGTTCTCGCGCCATTGCGACCCCGCACGCGAGGCGACGCTGACCAACGCGCCGCATTCGGCCATCTGCGGCAGCATCGCCTCGGTAAAGGCCCGCAGGCCTAGGAAATTGAGCGCCAGGATGCGTGCGGCAAGTCCGTCGCGCGGCGGCAGACCGGCGCAATTGACCAGCGCGTCGAACGGGCCGTCCCTTGCTGCGCGTTCTGCCGCGGCGGCGATCTCGGCGGGCTCTGCCAGGTCCGCCGCGATCCAGTCATCGGCCGCGTCAGGCTCGACCACATCGACCCCGGTGATCTTCGCGCCCTGCGACCGCAGCACCTCCGCCGCGGCCGCGCCGATGCCGCCGGCAGCGCCCGTCAGCACCACTCTCATAGCCGCATCACCTTCACCTTCGGTTTCAGATCGGTTCGGCAGAGCGCGTGCAGGAAACAGGTCTGTTCCGCGATATCCAGCATCTCGCGCGCTACCGTGTCGGTTTCGGATGTCTCAAGGAAAACATGGGTTTCCACCGGATCGGTGCGGCCCGGCTGCCAGGTCCGGCCAGAGGCACCGCCGGCGCTGAAATGGGCGTCCTGCACAATTCGATAGGCGGGCAGGTCAAGTTCCAGCATCGACACGAAGCGCCCGAACTGCGTCATGAAGCAGAACGCGATCCCCGCCGAGATCAGCGTCGCCGCGTCGGGCGCGCGTCTGTCCTCGCAACTGAGGAACCGGAACGAGGTGCCATGCGGGGAATACTGCATTTGCCGGATGTCCTTGATCCCGTCCTGTCGTAGCGTCGCGATGGCCCCGATGTTCAGCCGACGATCCTGTTCGTCGGCCAGCGACGACCCGGATGTGAAGGTGCCCGCCCTGACCTGCTTTTTCGGGGTCGTGCCGACCGGCTGCATCAGCGGCAGCGATCCGACCTTCGGGGCGGCGTCGAAACCGTCCTTCGGGTCCGGCAGCAGGGCGACATCCAATACCGCCACATTGGCCGGGGACAGTTCCATTCCATTTTTCGCCAGCTTGAAAAGGCTTTCGTGCCGGCCGCGCAGAAGCCCGTTCAGCGGGGCTGCCTGCACCGCGTCGTGGACAAGGCCGCCGACGGTGGCGTCGTCCGCGTCACAACCGATCTCGACGGCCAGTTCCACCGGTTCGGCGCCGCCGACCATGGTACGTTTCTGCATCGAGCCCTTCATCGTGTAGTAATTGTCCTGCACCAGCCGAAGCTGGCGCAAAGCGATGCCGCGCTGGTCGGCCAGGCTCGTGATCTCGTTCATGTAGCCCGCCGCCATCCCCACCGACAGGAAGGCCAGCGGGCAGGGTGCCGCGTCGTGGCCGTTGAGATAAGGGCCCTCGTCGCTGACCAGCCGCCATGTCAGGCCGGTGCGGGCCGACGTCACCAGCGCCTCTTTCTGGAACCCCGACAACGCCCGAACCGCCGCGCGGATCGCGTCGCCGCCGGGGAAATGATCGCGCCGGGCGGGGGGCGGGAACGGCCGCGCGTCCGCTTCGAAGAACGGCGGCAGGCCGGAGGCCGCGATGATGTTGTCGCCCAGCTTCATCAGGTGCCGCCTTTCTCATGCCGCGGCAGGTCGTCCGCGATATGCAGCCAGGGCAGAGCCTCGGCATGGTAGAAATGCGCCTGCGGTGCAAAAGCGGCGGGATCGTCGAGGCTGGCTGCGAAACCGTGAATCTCGTCCGGCAATTTCTTGGTGCGGTAGGCCAGCGGGCTGCCACAGTCGCGGCAGAAACTGCGCGTCGCATGGGTCGAACTTGCGAAACTTGCGGGCTCGCCGAACCAGCGCCAGGCCGAAAGGCGAACACCGAAATAGACCGTGACCGGGGCCGAACAGGCGCGCCGGCAGCTGTCACAGTGGCAATAGCCGGTCCACAGCAGCGCGTCCGGGTCGAATTTGTAGTGTACCGCGCCGCAGAGGCAGCGCCCGGAGGCCGAAAACATGAATGCCCTCCATCGTCGTTGCGGGACTTCAGGATGAGCGCGTTGCGCGGAAGGTGCAATATGCTTAGCGTCCGGCGGGAAAGGCACGGCAATGGCAGAGACGCAAGGCAGGATGACGTTGTGGGGCATCGAGGTCTTCCTCGCCGCCGCCGACGAGTTGTCGATTTCGGCGGCGGCGCAGCGGTTGGGAGCCAGCCCCTCGGCGGTCAGCCAGCAGTTGACCAACCTCGAGACCGCCCTTGGCACGCCGCTTTTGAACCGGCACGAACGTCCGATGAGCCTGACGCCCTCCGGCGCGCTGTTCCAGCGACGCGCGCAGTCGATCGTCAACGAAGCGGCGCGGGCGAAGGCGGAGCTGGCGTTGCAGGATCCGTCGGTGCTGACCCAGCTGCGGCTGGGCATGATCGAGGATTTCGACGCCGATGTGACGCCGCGTCTGCTGCGCGACATGGCGGGCGATCTGACCGGCTGCCAGTTCCTGCTGGAAACCGGCGCCTCGCACCGGCTGATCGACCGTCTGGACGCGCGGGCGCTGGACGTGATCGTCGCCGCCGACATGGGGGCCGAGGCGGACTGGATGGAAGTACACCCGCTGATGACCGAGCCTTTCGTGGCGGCGGTGCCGCGCGGGGCCGTGCCCGGCGGCGCGGATGTGCTGGCGACCCTGCGCGCGCTGCCGCTGATCCTCTACACCGAGCGGCATCACATGGGCCGGATGATCGCCGCGCACCTGGCGCGGCAGAATCTGACGCTGTCGCACAGGTACGAACTCGACAGCTATCACGCGATCATGGCGATGGTGGCGGCGCGGGCGGGCTGGACGATCCTGACGCCGCTGGGGTTCATGGCGGCGCACCGGTTCCGCGACCAGGCAGAGGTGCTGCCGCTGCCTTTCGCGCCGCTTAGCCGGACGATCTCGCTGACTGCGCGGCGCGGCGTGTTGCAGGGGATACCGGCGCAGATGGCGGCACGGCTGCGACCGTTGCTGGAAGAGATGGTGGTCCGGCCCAGCCAGGCTCGGATGCCGTGGCTGGGCAAAAGCCTGGAACTGGCCGATTAAGCTGCACCGCAGAATGTTTCGCGCGCGAAACATTTTCCATTTGTTAACAACCTCTTAATGCCCCGTTTCAGGTGCCATAGGCGAGGGCCGGGCCCTTGATATCCTCTGCCGCGGCGATCAGAGCGGCGGCGATCAGGTCAAGTTCGGCCCGCTTCAGCCGCGCGGGCAGGCGCGCGTCGCAGGCCCGCATCAGCATGGCGCGGGTCTTCGGCAGGTCCGGGGTTTCCCCGAGAAACTTCCAGTTCCAGTAGGCGCGGGCGTTGTCGTCGCTCAGCCCGAATATCTGCACCTTGACGCCGCGCGCCTCGGCTGCGCGGGCAAAGGCGCGGGCCTCGTCGTCGGCGCAGCCAGCCAGGTTGAACTGGATCGAGTCGGGCGCGCGGGATTCGGGCGCCAGCGGCGGCGGGACGTGCAGCCAGGGCGACAGGTTCAGCCGGTCCGCGACGTAGTCGTGGTTGCGGCGGCCGTCGGCGACCCGGCGCGGGATCTCGGCGATCTGCGGGCGAATGACGGCGGCGGAGAGGTTATTGAGCCGGGTGTTGTAAAGCGGTAGCCGGTTCTGCCAGTGCGCGAAGCTGCCTTGCAGGACGGCGTGCTTTTTCCAGTTATGCTCGTAGGCGCCCGACATGATGACGGCGCGGGCGATGATGTCGGGATCATCCGTGATCAGGACGCCGCCCTCGCCGGCATTGAGCAGCTTGTAGGACTGGAAGCTGAAACATCCGATGGCGCCGAGGGTTCCGATCTTGCGGCCATGCCATTCGGTGCCCAGCGAATGCGCCGCGTCTTCGATCACCGGGATATTGCGAGCGTCGCAAAGCGCCATGATGGCGTCCATGTCACTGGTATGCCCGCGCATGTGGCTGATCAGGACGGCGGCGATGGTATCATCAAGCTTGGCCTCGAAGTCCGCCATGTCGATACGGTAGTTGTCGGCAACCTCGACCAGGACCGGCACGCATTCGGCGTGAAGCACCGACGACGGCACGGCGGCGAAGGTGAAGGCGGGGATCAGAACGCGGGCGTCGCGCGGCAGGTCGAGGGATTTCAATGACAGGAAAAGCGCGGCGGAACACGAGGCGACGGCGAGGGCGTATTTCGCGCCCATCGCGGTGGCGAATTCCGCCTCCAGCAGCGCGACGGGGCTGGTGTCGGCGGTGTAACGGAAAAGATCGCCGTTTGCGAGCATCCGGTCGATCTCGGCGCGGGCGGCCTGCGGAATCGGTTCGGCGTCATAGACGTTCGGGGGCAGCGCCATGTTTCACCTTTTGCGAATTTCGGTTTCGGGATTCCTGTAAATGAGATTGGTGGGAATTGCGAGAAAAATTAACCTTTGGCAGCAGCACGTCGCCGAAGGTTCGGGATTTGCGAGGTTTAACAGGTAAGAAGCGGAGAGCTTCTTCAGACGCCCAACCGGTCGCGCATCGCGCCGTACATCATGGCCAGGACCATCAACGGGCTGCGCAACAGTCCCGCACCGGGCAGAGGGCCGGGGCGCGCCCTTGCCATCAGGTCGAACCCGGTACTGTCGCCCTGAACGGCGTCCGCGATCAACTTGCCCGCAAGTGTGGCCAGCGCGACGCCGTGACCCGAATAGCCCGAGGCCGACCAGATGCCCGGGGCGGGGCGGGAAAAATCGGGCATCCGGGTTCGGGTTATCGCCAGGGTGCCACCCCAGGCATAGTCGATCCTGACATCCGCAAGCTGAGGGTAGATCGTCAGCATCGGCTTGCGGACCATCGCTGCGATGTCCTTCGGGAACCGGTAGCCGTAGGATTCGCAGCCTCCGAACAGCAGGCGGCGGTCCTCGGAAAGTCGCCAGTAGTTGACGACGAACTTGCTGTCGGCGACGGCGATGTCGCGGGTCAGGACCGTCTCGGCGCGATCGCCCAGCGGTTCGGTGGCCAGGATGTAGTTGTTGATCGGCATCACGCGCGCGGCGACCTTGCGGTCCAGCCCGCCCAGATAACCGTTGCAGGCCAGGATCACGTGATCGGCGTCGACGCGGCCCTTGCCGGTGCGCACCTGCGGCGTGGGACTTTGCCGGATGTGGTGCACTTCGGCGTTCTCGTGGATCGTGACGCCGGCGGCCACGGCGGCGCGGGCCAGCCCCAGGGCAAAGCGCAAGGGATGAAGGTGGCCGGAGCCCCAGTCGACAAATCCGCCCTGGAAGACGTCAGAGCCGATCAGGGCCCGGATCGCGGCGCGATCAAGCGGCTCTGCGTTTTCATGGCCGTAATCGCGGCGCAGCTTGGCGGCATAATCCCGGCTTTCGACGGCGCCTTTCGCGGTCCAGTCGGCATGGGCGATTCCGTCGCGCCAGGCGGCGTCGATGTCGTGGCGGTCGATCAGCGCCTTGACCAGATCGACGGCATCAACGCCGAGGCGCCAGAGCTCTCGGGCGTGGTCGCGCCCGAACATCGCCTCCAGCTCGTCCGTGTCGCGGCGTTGGCCGGTGCCGACCTGGCCGCCGTTGCGACCCGAGGCGCCGAAGCCGACGCGGTGTGCTTCCAGAAGCGTGACACTGTGGCCCGCACGGGCCAAATGAAGCGCCGCCGACAGACCGGTGTACCCGCCGCCGACAACGCAGACATCGGCGCGCGCCTCGCCGCGCAATTCGGGGAAGACGGCAAGCGCTTCGGCGGTGGCGGCGTACCAGCTGGGCGGGTATTCGCCCTGCCGGTCGTTGGCGTGCAGCAGGTTCATACGTTCAGCAGCAGGTGCTCTCGTTCCCACGGGCTGATGACCTGCAGGAAGCCCGAATTCTCGGCCTTCTTGACGCCGGAATAGACGCGGCAGAAATGCGGGTCGAGCACCTCGTGCATGGCGGTCGCCTCGTCGAGAAGGTCGAGAGCCTCGGACAGCGAGCGCGGGATGTCGGCATCGGTGTCGTAGGCGTCGCCGGTGAATTGCGCGGCGGGTTCGCGGCCCTCGATCAGGCCGAGATAGCCGCAGGCCAGCGACGCGGCGATCCCGAGGTAGGGGTTCACATCCATGCCGGCAAGGCGGTTCTCGACGCGCCGCGCCTGCGGCTCGGAGATCGGAACGCGGATCCCGGTGGTGCGGTTGTCGCGGCCCCATTGCAGATTGATCGGGGCGGCGTGGTCGCGGACGTAGCGGCGGTAACTGTTCACGTAGGGCGCCAGGATGGCGATAACCGACGGCAAGTGGTTCTGCATGCCGGCAATGAAGTGAAAGAATTCGGGCGTCTCGCTGCCGTCCTTGGCCGAGAATATGTTCTTGCCGGTCTTGCTGTCGACCACCGAGTGGTGGATGTGCATCGCCGATCCGGGTTCGTCCTGGATCGGTTTGGCCATGAAGGTGGCGTAGCAGTCGTGCCGCATCGCGGCCTCGCGGATCAGGCGCTTGAAATAGAAGATCTCGTCGGCCAGCGCGATCGGATCGCCGTGGGCGAGGTTGATCTCGACCTGGCCCGCGCCGCCTTCCTGAAGAATGCCGTCGATGCCGAAGCCCTGGGCCTCGGCGTAATCGTAGATGTCGTCGATGACCGGGCCGTATTCGTCGACCGCGGACATCGAATAGGCCTGGCGCGCGGCCGCCCGGCGGCCCGAGCGGCCCATCGGCGGTTCGACCGGCTGGTTCGGGTCGATGTTGCGGGCGACAAGGAAGAATTCCATTTCCGGCGCGACGACCGGGGTCCATCCCTTGTCATTGTAAAGCTGCACCACGCGTTTCAGCACGTTGCGCGGGGCGACGGTGACCATGTTGCCCTGTTGGTCATAGCAGTCGTGGATCACCTGCAGGGTCCAGTCCGCCGTCCACGGCGCGGCGGTGGCGGTCGAGAAATCCGGGGTCAGGATCATGTCGGGTTCGGTAAAGCTTTCGCCCTCGTCATCGACCCAGTCGCCGGTGATGGTTTGCAGGAAGATGGAATTCGGCAGGAAGAAGTTCTTCTGCGTGGCGAATTTCGAGGCAGGCATTGCCTTGCCGCGGGCGATGCCGGAGATGTCGGCGACGAGGCATTCGACCTCGTCCAGGCGGCGGCCTTCGAGATAGGCGCGGGCGGCCTCCGGCAGCTGCTCGGTCCAGTCAGGCATGGGTGGTGTCCCTTGGCTGTTTGAAGAAGGCGGCGATGCGGTCGGACATCTTGCGGGTGTCGAGCGGCGCGTCGAGCTGCGCCGAGGCGGCATCAAGGCGGTGGTCTGGAACGACGCCGCGCCCCCGGGTGCGGATCAGCCCGTCGATGAAATCGGCGTCGAACTCGGGGTGTGGCTGGATGGTCAGTGCCCGGTCGTCGTAGACCAGAGCCGCATTGGCGCAAAAGTCGCTGGAGGCGATGACGCGCGCATCTGTCGGTTTTTCGGTGACCTGGTCCTGGTGCCAGGCGTTGACGGCGACATCGCCGAGGTCTTCGAACCGGTAGGTCTTGCGGCCCACCGACCAGCCACCCTTGAACTTCTCGACTTTCCCGCCGAGGGCTTGCGCGATGATCTGGTGGCCGAAACAGATGCCGACCAGCGGGATGCGCTGGGCGTAGCAGTCGCGGATGAAAGCCTCGAGCGGCGCGATCCAGGGATGATCCTCGTAGGCGCCGTGGCGCGAGCCGGTGATCAGCCAGCCGTCGCAGGCCCGGATGCTTTCGGGAAACTCCATGTCGACGACGCGGAAGATCGAGAACGTGAAATCGTAGCCGTCGAGCAGCCTGGTGAAGATGTCGCCGTAGTCGGCGAAATTCGGACGCCATGGCGTCCGGAGTATGGCCGGTTTGCAGAATGCCGATATGCATGGAGCACCTTGTTGGGTTTGCCAATTCCTTATCCGGGCGCGGCGCACCCGGCAAGGTCTAGCGCATCATCCCCGGTCGCAGGCGCATCCGGGCACGCTGTTCCTGCGGCAGGTGCCGGTTCAGCCGCTGGTTGATCGCGCCGAACATGGTGATGACCACCAGCGTCAGCAGGATGAAATAGATCGCCACGATCGGGTAGGGCACAAACGGGTTGAAGGTCTTGTCGGCGAAGTAATTGGCGTAATACAGCGCGTCGCCCTTCTGCTGCCAGGCCGGGAAGCCCGAGAAATAGACCAGCGTGGTGGCGTGGAACAGGAAGATCGCCTCGTTGGTATAGGCGGGCCAGGCCAGCCGCAGCATCGTGGGCCAGATGACGCGGCGGAACTTGCTGCCAGCCGGTCAGCCCATAGGCGTCGGCGGCCTCGAGATCGCCCGCGGCACCGAGCGCAGCGCGCCGTAGAAGATCTCGCCGGCATAGGCGGCGGTGTTGAGGAACAGGACGATCAGCGCGCCGAGCGCGGCGGAGGTCAGCGGATCGAGCGCCGGGAACTGCTGCTTGAGCGACAGGAACAGCGAAATAGGCGAGGAAGAACTGGATGAAGAGCGGCGAGCCGCGGAAGACGAAGATGAACCATTCGGAGGGTTTGCGCAGCCAGGGCGCGGCGAGCGTTCTTGCCGAGCGCCAGCGCGGTGGCCAGGAAGAAGCCGTAAGCCAGCGCCAGCACGCCGAAGTAGATGTTCCAGATCATCCCCGAGCCGATCAGGGTGAACTGCTGGCAGAGCGTGAAATCGGTGCGCGGCAACAGGCGTTCGCCGATCCCGATCGAGCGCAGGCCGTAGTCCGTGATGGTCTGCACGCAGCTCATGCCGCCGCCTTGCGCATCGCTTCGCCCGCCGCATGGTCGCCTGGCCGCGCGTCAGCCGCGCGCGTCAGCCGGTCGAGCACCATCTCGCGAGACCCGGGTCAGGGCGAGGTAGAAGACCAGCAGCGCCAGGAAATACCAGAGCCGCCAGTCGCCGTGCGGATAGTCGGTGAAGCTGGGGTTCTTGGTGCCGCCCAGTTCGCGCGCCCAGTAGACGATATCCTCGACGCCCAGCAGGAACAGCAAGCGGCGTGGCCTTGATCAGGATCATCCAGAGGTTCGACAGGCCGGGCAGGGCATAGACCCACATCTGCGGCACCAGGATGCGCCAGAACGTCTGGCGCCGGCGACATGCCATAGGCTTCGGCGGTTTCCAGTCTGCGGGCGCGGCACGGCGCGCATCGCGCCGTAGAGCACGTTGGCGGCGAAGGCGCCGAAGACGATGGCGAAGGTGAAGACGGCAAGCGAGAAGTTGTAGGTCTCGTGCATCCATTGCGGCGAATTGCCGAGCGGCAGCTTGGCCGCCGGCGCAGACCAGGAAATCGCTGCCCTGGCGGATCGGCTCGGTCCAGTCGGGGCATTGACCTTGTGCCGGATCCATTCGAGCGCCTGGTCGAGCGCGATGACGAAGAACAGGAAGAAGGCGATGTCGGGCACGCCGCGCACCATGGCGAGTGTATAGCTTTGCCGAACCAGCGCAGCGGCAGGAAATGCGAGCGCGCCGCCACCGCGCCGCCGAAGCCGAAGATCAGCGCCACCGGGGCGGTGATCGCCAGCAGCAACAGCACCGTGCCGAACGACCAGTAGAACAGCATGTGCTTGCCGGTGGTCAGATAGCAGGCAAGCCAGCGGAAACCGTCAAGCGGTCGACGGGATCGGCGCAGTATGAAAAGATGGCCGGGGCGGCTCCGGTCAGGCGTGCGAGCAGGGCGGGCTGCGGACCCGCCCTGCGACAGGGCCATCACGCGATAGGTCGGAGCTGACTTCCCATTTCTGCGATCAGCTCGTTCAGCGAGCCATCGTCCTTCATCGACTGGATCGCCGCGTCGAACTTGGCCTTCAGTTCGGCATCGCTTTCGCGCACGCCCATGCCGACGCCGCCGCCGAGCGCGACCGGGTCGCCGACGACCATCAGGCCCGCGTCTTCGTCGACGATCGGGTCGCAGGTAGGACGCGTCGGCCAGCACCGCGTCGGCCTCGCCGTTGCGGACCGCGGCGACGGTTTCTTCCGGCGTGGCGAACTCGACCAGCGTGGCGCCGCTGGCTCGGCGACATAGCCGGCCTGGATCGTGCCGGTCTGGGCCGCGATGACGCCGCCGCGAACGTCGACATCGTCCGAGGCCGCAAGGTAGAGCGACGGATCGGGCGGCGTGTAGGCCTGGGTGAAGTCGATGACCTCGTCGCGCTCGTCGGTGATCGACATGCCTGCGATGATCGTGTCGTAGTTGCCCGACACGAGGTTGGGGATGATCGAATCCCACTCGTTGGTGACCCATTCGCAGGTCAGTTCCGGCGCGCGCGCACAGCTCGTCGCCCAGCTCGCGCTCGAAGCCGTCGACTTCGCCGGCGTCGTTGATGAAGTTCCACGGCGGGTAGGCGCCCTCGGTGCCCATGCGGGTCACGGAATGGCTGGCCGCATAGGCCATGCCGGCGGTCAGTGCCAGTGCGGCGGTGGTCAGGATCAGTTTCTTCATTTTTTGTCTCCCATGTTGGTCGTGGTGGTGCGTGTATCAGGTTTACCCGGCGGCGTTCCAGTGCGCGTGCTCAGGCCGGCGCGGTGGCCGACAGAAAGCCGCGCAGCCGCTCGGTCTGCGGATTGCCGAACAACGCCTGCGGCGCGCCTTCTTCCTCGATGCGGCCCTGGTGCAGGAAAAGGACGTGATCGGACACGTCGCGGGCCATGTTCATGTCGTGGGTGACCAGCAGCATCGTGCGGCCTTCTTCGGCCAGGGCCTTGATGACGCGCACGACCTCCTGCTCCAGTTCCGGGTCCAGCGCACTGGTCGGTTCGTCGAACAGCAGCGCGCGCGGCTCCATGCACAGCGCCGCGCGCGATGGCGGCGCGCTGCTGCTGGCCGCCGGAAAGCTGGGCGGGGTAGGCGTCGCATTTGTCGCCGATGCCGACCTTGTCGAGATATTCGCGGGCCTTGGCCTCGACCTCGGCGCGGTCGCGGCCCAGCACCGTCACCGGCGCCTCCATCACGTTCTGCAGGATCGTCATGTGGGCCCAGAGGTTGAACTGCTGGAACACCATGCTGAGGTTGGTGCGGATGCGGGTGACTTGGGCGCGGTCGGCGGGATGCCGGTTGAGGCCCGTCGCCCTTCCACTTGATCGGTTCGCCCTCGAACAGGATTTCGCCTTGCTGGCTGTCCTCCAGCAGGTTGGCGCAGCGCAGAAGGGTGGATTTGCCGGAGCCCGAGGAGCCGATAAGCGAGACGACATGGCCCCGGGGTGCCGCCATGCTGACACCCTTGAGCACTTCGAGCGCGCCGAAACTTTTGTGCAGATCGCGGATTTCGATGACTGGTGGTGTGTCGTCTGTCACGGTGGCAAGCACGTCCCCTGGGGCCTTCGAGCCCGAAGTAGGTCGGAAAACGCCTGATATTGCAATGGAGAAGTTAATCTGTCCCTGCGTCAGGCCCCGTCCGCCAGCGGCCAGGGCAATGGCAGGGCCAGGTAGGCGGTTGCGGGAATGCGCACGATGCCGCAGATCGCAAGAGTGTCGCGGTCGTCCGGTGACAGGCGCTTAATGGCGGCGGCGACGGCGTCGAACAGCGGACCCGCGTCGACGCCGCGCCCGGTGATCAGCGGCAGTCCGGGACTGGGCCGGGTTTCGGCCAGCACGCGCAGCCGCGCGGCCGCAGGGTCGTAGCGTTGCAGGAACATCCAGGTAACCGCGTCGATGCTGGCAAGACCGGCGCGGCCCGTCGCGACGGCGCCGACCGAGGCGGCGTGGCTGCCGGTGTCGACCGCGTTGTCGCGAAACCGGACCGGTGCGCCGGTCTCGGCCAGGTGCGCTTCGAGCGCGGCCCAGCCCGATTGCGACTGCACCGAATTGCGCGCAACCGGGGTCGAGACGTAGTCGGCCAAGGTGTCGCGGGGATCCTCGCAGCCCACCACCAGAACCGAGCGGTAATAGCCAGGCGGGCAGCCCGGTACCCCGTAATCGAGCGTGCCCAGCAGTTGCACCCGGTCCTTCAGCCGGTAGCGGTAGGGCAGGCCACAGGTCTGCGACACCAGCAGGTTGGGATCGGTCCAGGCGGTTTCGGGATCGGCGTAGTCGGTCAGGTCGGCGTCACCGGCGCCGTATTCGGAGCGAATCGCCGACCAGAAGCGCCGTGCTGCAGGTTTCGTCGCAGGCCAGACGTACATCTGGTACGACGCGGCCCCGGGCATCGGTCAGCTTTGCCGTTCGATGCGCTGGCGCGCCAGGTTGCTGTCGCGGTCGTTGACGCCCAGCAAGTTGGACAGCAGGCGCAACAGCGCGTCTTCTTCGTGGTCGCGGATGCCGTCCGCCAGCACCACCGACCATAGCGCCTCGATCACCGCCTCACGTTCTTCGTAGGGTACGGCATCCTTGATCGCGCGGGTGAACCGCACCGTGTCGGGGGCCTCGGCCTCCAGCGCCTCGGCCTGGGCGCGGAGTTTCGGCGCCTCGAACGGGGTCAGCCCGTAGCGGGCCATCAGGATGCGGTCGATGCGCTGTGCCTCTTCGGCGGTATAGTCGCCGTCGACGCGCGCCACGCGCACCAAAAGCGCAGACAGGGCCAGGCGCGCGTCTTCGTCGGGCAGGGGCTGCGGGTCGGGCTGGGTCAGCCGCTTGAGGAAATCTCCGAACATTGGTCACATATAGGCGGCAGTCGCGCAGGTGAAAAGCGGTTGATATCAGCGTTGCGACAGCCGGATCGACATTTTCTTGAGTGCTGCCATGTCCGCCTTTGACAGGACCGACAGTCCCAGTGTTGCGTGATGAAGCTGCTTGCAAAGGTCGTGAAGTTCGGTGATCTCTACGTCAAGGTACTCTCGGTCTTGGCGTGCGAAGCCGCCGACAGTGCGCGAATTCTTTTCCAGGATTGAAATCGTCATGCCGTAAGCAAGGCCGAAATCGCGGGCCTGGCCGATCACATCGGCGGGGTCATCCGCGACAAGTTCGTTCCAACGGATGTACCCGGTTTGCGTGAACCCCCACAGCACAGCAGGGTCTTTCAGCTGAAGCCCCTCATCCGCATAATGATTTGCCCAGCCCTGTGGAAACGTCTGGAACAGGAAGGTGGGTCCGGAAAAGCTGATATGCAGTCCGATCGCGAAGCCACCGGGTGTGGCAGCGTCGATATCGGACAACAAAGTGGCAATGCTCGTTCTATTGTCCAATAGCCAGCCTGATTTCTCTATTAAGTTGCGTTGAGTGGTGCGAACGCCTATTCTAAGGCAATGTACGATTCTGGCTTAACTAGCATATTAATTTACCTAACGGCAGGTGTCCATTAGATGAGCGTTGAGTTCGAATTAAGCAGGCTTGAGCAGATTGCGCCGGATGGCTACTTTCTGGCTATTCGCATGGGGTTCGTGTTTCCTGTTTTTGAGAAAAAGACTTTCCCGCAAAAGTGGATAAACCGCTATACCAGCAGAGGCTTGGTGCTGAGTGACCCGGTCATGCACTGGTTGTATCAGAATGTCGGTGCCACGCGGTGGAGCGAAATCAATCTTGAAGACCCGCGCGGCGTCCTTCAGCAAGCGAGGCTGTGTGGTTTGAACCATGGCGTCGCCGTCTGTTGCGCAGATACGGATGAGGGCGGTCAACGCAGTTTTGGCTCTTTTGCACATTCTGAGCGGGAATTTACCCAAGGCGAGATCGACGCACTGACGGAAGGTCTCGAGAATCTGCATGCCGAGACTTTGCCACCGAAGAACCTGACCAAAGCAGAACTCGAAGCTCTGAGAATGGTCAAGAACGGCCTTCTGATGAAAGAAATCGCTAATTTGCTGGGTGTGTCGGAAGGCGCGGTGAAACAGCGACTCAAGAACGCCAAGGCCAAGCTCAAGGCCAAGACCAGTACCCATGCTGCGACCATGGCGACGAGCTTTGGGCTTATCTGACTGTCTCTGAATCAAGAAAAATGAGCGCAAATCCCCAACTCTGTCGAATTATCATTAACAAGTCGCGTAGATGACGATTTAATCACTCTCCAGTAAGGAGAGTGAAACATGCACAACATAACTTTCGATTTGCCGACCCTGCACTGTCACGGCAGCGCCTTTTTCGACTACCTCAAACTGAGAAAGCGCTTCTTCGTGGATCAGTTGAAATGGGACATCCCTCACAATGACAACCACGAGATGGACCAGTACGACAATCCAATGGCGTATTACTCGCTTGTCGTCGACGAGGGCGTGGTGTTGGGCGGTGCCCGGGTCATGGCGACCAGCACCGTTTGGGGAAAGCACACATCCATGATGGGCGATGCCCATGATGGCAAGCTTGAACATATTCCTAACTCGGTTGGCGCTGCCAAGGTAGCCTCGCCGGAAGTGTGGGAAATGACACGATTGGTGATTTCGGACGAACTGACCAATATTTCTGACCGCAGGACTTGCCTTCAAATGGTTTGCGACGGCGTGATCGAGACTGCCCGCATGAATGGATGCGTGGAGTTGCTGGGGCTGTCGTCTCTGCCTCTGTTGCGTGTGTTGCGGCAGGTCGGCTATCAGGTGGACCGCGTCGGACAGCCTTATCGCGATGCCAACGACGGGCGCCAGTATACCGCGATGCGCATGGGCGTTGCGCCAATTCAGCACATGATTGCGGCTGAGTAACAAATAACCGGGTGTTCAGAGGCATCTGCACACCTTTCACTCTTCGTCAACGGCCGTTCGGGGCTTCTTGTTCTGGGCGGCCGAATTGGTGCCCGGCGTCAGAAGATTAAGATTTCGTTAACGCGCAGTCGACCGAAAGTCACTTCGGAAGCATCTTGGAGGATTATTGTGGCAATGTTTGCTTGGGCCTTTTAGCGGCTTCATCGACAAGTTGCCGATTGCAAATCCGATTCTGATGCGCCTTGTTTCAAAAAAAACGCAAAATGCCGAAAACCCCATTTGCGACATCTGTCGACCGACACCCTGTCTGAAAAATGCAGTCAGACCAGCCGCGACATTTCCTTGGCGGCGCGGATGAAGTCAGCGAACAGCGGATGCGGCGCGAAGGGCTTGGATTTCAGTTCGGGGTGGAACTGGACGCCGATGAACCACGGATGATCCGACCATTCGACGATCTCGGGCAGGCGGCCATCCGGTGACATGCCGGAAAAGCACAAGCCCGTGTTCCTCCAGCTTCTTGCGGTACTTGACGTCGACCTCGTAGCGGTGGCGGTGGCGTTCCTCGATGGTTTGGGTGCCATAGACCTCGGCCACACGGCTGCCCTTTTTCAGGGTCGCGTCATAGGCGCCCAGTCGCATCGTGCCGCCCTTGTCGTCCAGCACGAGCGCGCCACGGTCTCGTTGCCCTGATCCACTCCTTGAGGTGGTAGATCACCGGTTCGAAGCGCTTTTCGCCGGCCTCGTGGTCGAATTCCTCGGCTGCCGGCGGTCTTCAAACCCGCGACGTTCCGCGCCGCCTCGATCACCGCCATCTGCATTCCCAGGCAGATGCCCAGGTAGGGGATCTGGTGCTCGCGGGCGTATTGCGCGGCCCGGATCTTGCCTTCGGTGCCACGCTCGCCGAAGCCGCCGGGCACCAGGATCGCCTGGAAGCGTTCAAGGTGTGGGGCCGGGTCCTCGCGCTCGAATATTTCGGCGTCGATCCATTCCGCCTTGACCCGTACGCGGTTGGCCATGCCGCCGTGGGTCAGCGCTTCGGCGATGGATTTGTAGGCGTCTTCCAGTTGCGTGTACTTGCCGACGATGG
This sequence comes from uncultured Alphaproteobacteria bacterium, assembly GCA_963768205.1. Taxonomy (GTDB): domain Bacteria; phylum Pseudomonadota; class Alphaproteobacteria; order Rhodobacterales; family Rhodobacteraceae; genus JAHELH01. The sequence goes on from CAVYHB010000008.1 coordinate 362,686, forward strand.
CGACGCGCACTTCGCCCTCGGCGTTGTGGATGCGGTCCTCGACATCGTCCCAGCGGTCCAGGTTGGGGCGCGGCGCGGGCGAGATGCCGAAGGCGTCCAGCACGGCCTGGTCGAGGCCGACGTGGTGATAGGCCATCGGGGCCTCGTAGATCGACTTGAGGTCGTAGGCCGGGATCACTGCGTCGGGGCGCACGTTGCAGAACAGCGCGATCTTTGCGCGTTCCTTTTCCGGGATTTCGTGCTCGGACCGGCAGACGAGGATATCGGGCGCGATGCCGATAGAGCGCAGCTCCTTGACCGAGTGCTGGGTCGGCTTGGTCTTCAACTCGCCGCTGGCGGCAAGGTAGGGCAGCAGCGTCAGGTGCATGAAGATGCACTGGCCGCGCGGCTTGTCCTGAGCGAACTGGCGGATCGCCTCGAAGAACGGCAGGCCCTCGATGTCGCCGACGGTGCCGCCGATCTCGCACAGCATGAAATCGACTTCGTCCTCGCCGACCTTGATGAAATCCTTGATCTCGTTGGTGACGTGCGGAATGACCTGGATCGTCTTGCCCAGGTAGTCGCCGCGGCGCTCCTTCTCCAGCACGTCGGAGTAGATCCGGCCGGACGAAACGCTGTCGGTTCGGCGCGCGGCGACGCCGGTGAAGCGTTCGTAATGGCCGAGATCGAGGTCGGTTTCGGCGCCGTCGTCGGTGACGAAGACCTCGCCATGTTCGAACGGACTCATCGTGCCGGGATCGACGTTGAGATAGGGGTCGAGTTTGCGCAGCCGCACGGAAAAGCCGCGCGCCTGCAACAGTGCGCCCAGAGCCGCTGATGCGAGACCCTTGCCGAGCGAGGAAACCACGCCGCCGGTGATGAAAACGAAACGTGCCATATGGGTGGCGTCCCCCCGTGATTTCTGACCTGCCTGGGTGCGGAAAGCGGACGCGCGAATCCGCTTGCTCACGGGATTTAAGCTATAGTGGATTCCCGGCAATCCCGCAAGGATGACGCAATATGCTGTAGGACCAATAGTTTAGGCCGCAAAGGGTGGTGGTTGTCGTCTATTCCGCGCGCGGCGGCAAAAGCGGCGCGTCGTCGCCGAGCGGGGGCAGCAGATCGCCGCCGGTGGGCAGGCCGGGTGCGCTGTCCTCTGTCGCCGGGACCGATCCGCCAAGCTGGTCGATCACCGAGGTGCTGTCGGAATTGCGCGCTGCGAAGATCGTCAGGGTGATCGAGGTCGCGATGAAGGCGATGGCGAAGGCCCAGGTCAGCTTGCCCAGCGCAGTCGCGGCGCTGCGTCCCGACACCACGCCGCCGCCGCCGCCGATGCCCAGGCCGCCACCTTCGGACCGCTGCATCAGCACGATGCCGATCAGGCAGAATGCGATGATCAGGTGGACGATCAGGATGACGTTTTCCATGGGGAGCGGCCTTTGGCTTTCAACGAGGCGTATCTAGAAGCTAACCCGCCGCGCCGCAACCCCCGATCCCGCCCCGCCGGCGCGCGGCATCTGACACAGATCATCGCGGGCATGGCCGACCCGGGCTATTCTTCGCCCTGACCAGAGAACCAGCGAAAGGGGGTTTGCCATGGTATCCATCAAGACATTCGTCGCGGTCGCGGCGGTGGGCCTGTCTCTGTGGACGGCGGTCGCACGTGCCGGGGATTGCACCGGATACGTCGTGGGCGTTCGCCCGATCAGCCAGTACGATCACGACCGCGGCAACGGGTTCCTGGCCCTGCGCAGTGGTCCGGGCAGCGACTTCAACCAGGTGGGCGAGGTCTATCTTGGGGATGAATACTGGGTCAGCGAGCGGCGCGGCGACTGGGCCTATGTCGGCTGCACCAACGGAGGCTGTACGACGCCGCTTTGGGGCCCGCCCTATCCGGAAGGCTGGGCCTATGCCAAATATCTCGACTACGACGGCATTTGCCCCTAAGGCGGCGCACGGCGCTTATTCGTCGGCGTCGTCGACGTCGTACTGACCCGACAGCGCCCGGCGCACGAAGCTCCAGCTCAATCCGATACCCAGCACGAAGGACAGCGCCAGGATGCCCAGCCAGACGAGTGCGTCGGTATTGTCGATGGCCAGCAGGCCATAGTCGTAAAGCACCCAGATCATCGCGCCCACCACCGCCAGCACCAGGAACATCCCCAGCGCCCCGATCGAGCGAAGCGTGGCGCGCAGGTAAATGATGTAGGCGACCAGCAACAGCAGGCCAAAGAGCACGGTCAGCGGCAATTCGTCGGTATAGTTGGTCCGTGCCCAGCGCAGGTAGTTAAGCTCACTCGGATTGAAGGTTGCCGCGATCAGCACGAAGGCGAAGACCCAGCGCAGCACGAAACTCATAGGCACCTCCCGACCCGTTTCCTACTGATTGGCCGATCAGACCGGCCTCTGTCCAGCCCTGCCGCGAGAATGAGGTTTCGCGGCGTGCAAGGTGCGGCTATACGGTCGCGTGTTTGCGCGTAAGGCAAGGAGAGATCATGGCCAACGTCGTTGTCGTGGGCGCCCAGTGGGGCGACGAAGGGAAGGGCAAGATCGTCGACTGGCTTTCCGAACGCGCCGACGTGATCGCGCGGTTCCAGGGCGGTCACAATGCCGGGCACACGCTGGTCATCGACGGCACGGTTTACAAATTGCACGCGCTGCCCTCGGGCGTGGTGCGCGGCGGCAAGCTGAGCGTGATCGGCAATGGCGTGGTGCTCGATCCTTGGCACCTGCTGAAAGAGATCGAGAATATCCGCGGGCAGGGTGTGACGATCACCCCAAAAACGCTGATGATTGCCGAGAACACACCGCTGATCCTGCCGTTCCACGGCGAGCTGGACCGCGCGCGAGAGGGCCAGGCCTCGGTCGCCAAGATCGGCACCACCGGTCGCGGTATCGGGCCATGCTACGAAGACAAGGTCGGCCGCCGGGTGATCCGGGTCGCTGACCTTGCCGACGCCGCGACGCTGGAACTGCGCGTCGACCGGGCGCTGGTGCATCACGACGCGCTGCGCAGCGGCCTTGGGCTGGAGCCGGTGGACCGCGAGGCGCTGCTGGCGTCCCTGCGCGACATCGCCCCGGCGCTGCTGGAATATGCCGCTCCCGTCTGGAAGGTGCTGAGCGAGAAACGCAAGGCGGGCAAGCGCATCCTTTTCGAGGGCGCGCAGGGCGCGCTTCTGGACATCGACTTCGGCACCTATCCCTTCGTCACCTCGTCCAATGTCATCGCGGGGCAGGCGGCGACGGGCACCGGCGTCGGGCCGGGGGCCATCGATTTCGTGCTAGGCATCGTCAAGGCCTACACGACCCGGGTGGGCGAGGGGCCGTTCCCGACCGAACTGCTGGATGCCGACGGCCAGCGGCTGGGCGAACGCGGCCACGAATTCGGCACCACGACAGGCCGCAAGCGGCGCTGCGGCTGGTTCGACGCCTGCCTGGTGCGCCAGACCTGCGCCACCAGCGGGATGAACGGCATCGCGCTGACCAAGCTTGACGTGCTGGACGGATTCGGGACCCTGAAAATCTGCATCGGCTACGAACTGGACGGCACGCGGCTCGACTACCTCCCGACAGCGGCGGATGCGCAGGCGCGCTGCGTGCCGGTCTACGAGGAAATGCCGGGCTGGTCCGCCTCGACCGAAGGCGCGCGCAGCTGGGCCGACCTGCCTGCCGAGGCGATCAAGTACGTGCGCCGGGTCGAAGAATTGATCCAGTGCCCGGTCGCACTATTGTCCACCTCGCCGGAACGGGAAGACACGATCCTTGTGACCGACCCGTTCGCCGACTAGGGCGCCCCGGCAACAGGCGCGCCATCGCAACCAGGACAAAGGTCCCCGACATGCCCCTAAGCTACAAGGCACGCCGCCGCTGGTCACTTGTCATCCTTCTGATCGGGCTGCCGCTTTATGTCGTGGTGGCGGTGTCCGTCGTCGGCTGGTTCGACCGACCGTCCTTCGCATTGGAACTGGCGATCTACATCGGCCTCGGCATCCTGTGGGCGCTGCCGTTCCGCGCCGTCTTCCGGGGGATCGGCAAGGCGGATCCCGGTGACGCCGAACGCTGAAAAAAGAAATACCCTTCAGGGACCGTGCGGCCCCTGAAGGGTGATATAACTTATCGACGAGACTCAGCCCTGGCGGACAGCCGACGGCGGCTCGGTGCGGAACCGGCTGTCTTCCGGCAGCACGAACTGACCGCGCTGGATGCGGATCAGGCGACCCTCGCGCAGCAGCACGCCGAAGGCGCGCAGGCCTTCTTCGCGCGTCACGGTGCCTTCCGGGACATGACGCAACATGCGCTGCATGATCTGCGGACGCGAGTTGAAGGGCTGTCCCTCGACTAGGGTTCCGAATGCTGCCGAGGCTTCCAACAGGTCCTGAACGCCCTCGATTTCGGTTTCGGCCACGAAGCTGCCGAAATCGTCGGCCGGGTCCAGTTCGTCGCCCCCATCGACCTCTGCCTCTGCCGCGATCTCGTCCTCGGCCTGCACGCGGCGCGGGCGTACCGAGGCGGCATCGGGATCGGCGGCGGCGGGCTTGTCGACCCGCTGCTCGGATACCAGCATCAGCGGCGGCATCTTGCGGCGCGTACGCTGCGTGTCGGCGCTGCCGGCAGCCAAATCCCGCGAGATGGACCGCGGCCTTACCAGCTCTGTGTGCTCGTCGGATCCGGTTTCGGGGCGCACGGCGCGGGCCAGATCATCGCGGAACACGTCCATCGTCTTGGCGTCCTCGGCGGCTGCCTTGTCGCGTCCCCGCCCGCCATCGGCGCGCACCGCGGCAACGGCGGCCTTAAGGTGGGCAATGGCGGACCGGCGGCGGCTGCCATCGGTGTTCTTGAGTTCCGTGTCTGTCTGCCGCAACAGCCGGGTCACGGAGAGTTCCTCGGTGGGCTTGGCGATCGGATCGACAGCCGCCTTCAGCGTGGCGGCGATCTCTTCGACGGTCTGCTCCGCTGCATCGGACCCCGTGGCATCGACGTTGATGGCGTCGCCCAGGATCAGCGGCTCGGACCCTTCGTCCGTGTCCGCGGCGGTCTCGTCGGCCTGCGGTTCGGTGTCGCCATTCGCGTCACGCTCGGCGGCGACCAGTTCGCTGATTAGGTCGTCCTCGTCTTCCGGCGAAAGACCGGTCTCGCCCAGCGAGGCGCGGATCTTCTCTGGCGTAACCTCTTCACTGTCGCCACTGTCGGCACTGTCGGCGGTGGCCACAGGCTGAGCGGTCGCGTCGTCCTCGGCGGCATCTTCTGCCGACGCCTCGACGTAGCGCTCCATGAAGTCCTTGCGGCTCATCTTGACGACGCGGGCGCGCACGACCGGCGCGTCAGGCTGGCGCTCTTCGGCGACCTCTGCGGCGGCGTCCTGCTCGGGCTCGGCGGCAAATGCGGCCTCGGCGGGCTCTTCCTCTTCGGGCTCGGCGACGGCGGTCTCGTCCGCCGCAAATTCAGAGGCCTCGGGCGCGGGCTCTTCCTCGGCTTCGACAAAATCTTCGTCGGCAAGCCGGGCGCTCAGCGTGTCGAGGTCGAACTCCTCCGACAAATCGGGTTCATCGGCCTCGGGCACGCTGCCGATTTCGGTGGTCGGAGCGGCGTCGGCGTCGACCTCGTCCGCCTCGGGCTCTGCGGCATCGAAGTCCGCGAACGAGACCTCGGCAAGCGACTCTTCGTCGATGTCGAGCGTATCGGTCTCTTCTTCGCCAACCGGTGCCGTCATGTCGGCCACGGCGGCGAAGAACTCGGCGCTGTCCGCGTCGCCGGACGCGTCGGCGTCGCTGTCGTCTGCTTCCTGCGATGCGACTATCGCGTCTTCCGGCTGTTCCTGCGGCTCCCCGGCAAGGTCCTGCGTCTCTGCGGGAAGCTCGGCATCGACTTCGGCGGCGTCGGATTCCGCGACGAACTCCTCCTCGATCTCGATTTCGACTTCGATCTCGATTTCGGCTGCGACCTCGGTTTCGGCTTCGGGTTCTGCTTCGGCCTCTGCCTCTACCTCTACCTCTACCTCTACCTGGGCTTCCGCATCGTCGACTGCCGCGATGGCCGGCGCCTCAGGTTCGGCGTCCTGTAGCACCTCGGGTTCGTCTGCTTCGGCATCGGCCGCGTCACCTGCGAGAGCCGTGTCGATCGAGCCTGCGTCGAACAGCGGGCTGGCATGCTCGTCTTCGGCGAAGACGCCGGCGAGTTGCGGTTCGACGTGGGACCGGGCCACGGCGGCCCGAATCCGGCGCAGCTTTTCGGCGACGCTTTCCGCAGCGCCGGACTGCATCGGCCGGGCATCGACATCCGAGGCGTCATCGCGGGGCCGCGTGGCACCGGGGGCGTCGGCATGGCTGACGGCCTTCTGCGATCCAGCCGCGGCGGCGGGCTGCGATGGCTCTGCCTCGTCTGCGGTCTCGTGCGCGGGCGCGGGCGCGCGGTCATCCTTGAGCTGGCGCAGCACGACGCCATTCTTGTTGACCTTGGCCTCGACCCGGCGATTGATCTCGCGCTCGGCGATACGGTGCAGCATTTCGGCATCGGGGGTTGGCGGTTCGGCCCCGAAATACCTGTCGTCGGCGGCGAGATCGCGGAAATATTCAGCGATAGAGCGCATCGTCGAGAACGGATCGTCGAACCCCTCAAGCGTACATGAGAAGGTCCCGTAGGATACCGTCAGGATTTTACTTGCGTTCACCATCTAACTTTCGCTTTCTCCCCCGAGCCAGCAAGGCCTTGTTTACCATGCAGTGGTTCGCAATTCGGAACAGAAGTGGGATTATCCCGGTATTTTTTCTGGGTCAGATTGTGACCTGTTTCCGAATATACCATTAATATCCACATGAACCGCGAGATTGTCCAATCACAGCGAACAGTGACCCTGCTGGGCGCCGCCAAGGTCTCGGACACGGTCTTGCGCGAATCGCTTGGCCTCGGCCCGGTGCTGGTGGCCGCCGACAGCGGGGCGCGCCGGGCGCTGGCCGCAGGCGTGATGCCCAATGCGGTGATCGGCGACATGGACAGCATCGACGCCGATAGCCTGGCCGCGATCCCGCGCGACCGGCTGCACCGGATCGACGAGCAGGACAGCACCGACTTCGACAAGGCCCTGCGTCATATCGCGGCGCCGCTGGTGCTGGCGGTGGGGTTCACCGGCCAGCGGCTTGATCACGAGCTTGCGGTCTACAACGCGCTGGTGCGTCTGCCGGATCGCCCCGCGATCGTGGTGGGCGAGCACGACATCTGCTGCCACCTGCCCGGCGCGCTGACGCTGGCGCTGGAGCCGGGAACCCGGGTGTCGCTGTTTCCGATGGCGCGGCTGCGCGGCGCCTCGACCGGACTGCGCTGGCCTATCGACGGCATCGCCTTTGCCCCGGACGGGCGGGTCGGCACCTCGAACGCGGCGGTGTCGGGCGCGGTGTCGCTGACGGTGGACGGGCCGGGGATGCTGCTGATCATGCCGCGCACGGCGCTCAGGCCGTTGGTGCGGGCACTGGCAGGCGGCTGACCGCGCGTTCGCGGGCGATGACGTAAAGCCCCGCGCCGATGGTGATGACGATGCCCAGCAGGGCCAGCCCGTCGGGGAAGTCGCGAAACACGATCCAGCCGATCAGCGTGGCAAAGGGGATTTCCAGGTACTGCATCGGGGCCAGCGTTGCCGAGGGCGCGAAGCGCAGCGACCAGGTCATCAGCAGGTGCGCGACGGTGCCCAGAAGCCCCAGCACGATCAAGAGCGTCCAGTCGGGGCCGGTTGGCACGGTCAGGGTCAGGCCGGGCCAGCCCCGAGGCGCCAGGAAAAGCAGCACCGGCCACAGCACGGCGCTGGCCATCAACCCGCTGAGGCATTGCAGCGCCACCGGCTCTGTTGCCTTGGCGATCAGGCGCGTCACCAGCATGAACAGCGCAAAGACCAGGGCGACCAGCAGCGGCAGCAGGGCGGGCAGGCCGACTTGCGCGAAACTGGGCTGGACCACCAGCAAGGTGCCCAAAAAGCCGACGGCGCAGGCGATCATCCGGCGGCGTCCGACCTCCTCGCCCAGCACCAGGTTGCCGAGCAGCAGCATGATGAACGGCATGACGAAAGCGATGGCCACGGCATCGGCCAGCGGCAGGTAGCGCAGGCTGAGAAACATCGCGGCGATGCCGACGATGTGCAGCACCGTCCGCAGCGCGGCAAGTCCAAGGTGGCGCGGCGACATCGCCAGGCTGCGCCCGGTGAGCCACACCAGCGGCAGCAGCAGCACGGCCTGCACGGTGAACCGGATCGCCACCAGCTGGACCAGCGGCACCCGGTCGCCCAGCAGCTTTGCGATGCTGTCGCCCATCGGGGCGAGCACGCAGAAGCCGGTCATCAGAAGGATGCCGAGAAGCGGGCGGTCGGCGGTCATGGCGCAACGCTATCGCGGCGGCGGGGACCGGCGCAATCGTGAGAGCGAGGCAATCGTCACGGCGGCGGCAGCGGCCGGCGGCCCATCTGCCGTTCGCGCAGAATGACGAAAAGTCCGGACCCGATGATGATCGTGATGCCCAGTCCGGTCAGCGCATCGGGGAAATCGGCGAACAACAGATAGCCCAGGCCGGTGGCGGCGACGATCTCGAGGTATTGCAGGGGGGCCACCGTGGCGGCGGGCGCGAATTTCAGCGCGCCGCTCAGCAGCAAGTGGGTGACGCTGGCCACAAGGCCGACGCCCAGCAGGAAGCCCCAGAACCGGCCCTCGGGGCGGACCACGTCCAACATCGCGATGCCGGTATCGTTGAACAGCGCCAGAACCGGCAGAATCAGGGCGGCCGCGGCCAGCGCGGTCCAGGCCTGCAAGGCGACCGGATGCAGGCGTTGCGCCATGCGGCGGGTCAGGATCATGTATAGCGCGAAGGCCACGGCGGTCAAAAGCGGCAGCAGCGCCATCCATCCGAAGGCGGTGAAGCTGGGCCGGATCACCAGCAGCGCCCCGCCAAATCCGACGGCGCAGGCCAGAAGTCGCCGCCAGCCGATGCTTTCGCCAAGGATGGCCGCTCCCATCAAGGTCAGGATGAAGGGTTCCACGAAGAAGATCGAGATCGCGTCGGCGATCGGCATCACCGTCAACGCGCCGAAGAACGCCGCCGTCGCCAGCAGGATCAGCGCCGCCCGGGCCACGTGCAGGGCCAGTTCGCCGTGCCCGGGGCGCCGCATCGTGCCGAGCATCAGCGCGATGGGGGTCAGCAGCAGCGCCTGGATGCCGAACCGGGTAGCGACGATCTGGCCGATGGGGATCGCGTCCGAAGCCAGCTTGGCGAAGGCGTCCATCAGAGGCGCCAGCGCGGCGAAGCCGACCATCAGGGCGACGCCGATCAGGGGGCGGTCGGCGCTCACGCGGAGGTCGTGGGCGTGGCTTCGGTCAGTTCGACCGTGGCGTGATCGACCTCGAACCGGTCGCGCAGCGCCTTGCCGATCCCGGCGCGAACGGCGGGCAGGTCATGCCCCCGGGCCACCTGCGCCTCGAGCGTCACCATCGGTCGTTCCTGAGTGATCGACCAGGCGTGGACATGCTCCACCTTGGTGACGCCGGGCACGTCGCGGGCCAGCACGGCGGCGATTTCGCGGGTATCCAGCCCGCGCGGCGCACCTTCCAGCAGGATGTGGCCGCTGTCGCGCACAACCACCCAGGCAGAGCGCAGGATGATCAACGCCACCAGCACCGACAGGATCGGGTCGATCGGGGTCCAGCCGGTGAAGATGATGATCAGCGCGGCACCCAGCGCCCCGACCGAGCCCAAGAGGTCGCCCGCCACATGCAGCGCCGCGGCGCGGATGTTGAGGTTTGCCTTGTCGCCGCGCGACAGCACCCAGAAGGCCAGGATGTTGACGACCAGCCCGGCCGCCGCGACCCACAACATCAGCCCGCCCAGCACTTCGCCCGGGTCGCGCAACCGGTGGACCGCCTCGACGACGATCCAGATCGCGATGGCAAAGAGGCTGATGCCGTTAACGAAGGCGGCGAGAATCGAGAACCGGTCGAAGCCGAAGGTGCGCTTCCAGTCCGCCGGACGCCGCGCGATGCGCAGCGCCAGCAGGGCCAGCGCCAGCGAGGCGAAATCGGTCAGCATGTGGCCCGCATCGGCCAGCAGCGCCAGCGAGCCCGAGACCAGCCCGCCGACAACCTCGGCCAGCATGAAGCCGCCGGTCAGCAGCGTGGCGATCAGCAGGGCGCGTTCGTTGGCGCCCTGACCGTGCCCGTGGTTATGATCGTGACCTTGTCCCATCGTTCATTCAGCCAGCCCTGCCGCCGCCTTCCGCAATTCGGCGCGTTGCCCGCAAGCCCGTCCAACGCGGTTTGGCTATCCCTTTCGCTCATCTGCCGGCCAGTCCGGCGCGACGGCGCGATGCAGTCATCCGGCGATACCAGATGCGCGCCGACGCCCCGCGGTCCCGTGTGAATTGATCAGGTCGAAGGGCCTGTCGCAAGTGGCGTGGCGCAGCCTGAGGCGCGACCGAACCGCAAGGGGCGGCCGAACCCATTGCTCCCATTGCCTCGCGTGTGGCAGGCTGATCCGCGACGGCGGTTCGTGGCGATCGAGGAGCGGGGCCATCTGGCTAGGCAGTCTGTTGCACATCCATGTTGCCGAACAGGTCCGTGCCCCGATGGTGGCGTTGGACAGCGCCGAACTTATTGCCGGGCTTGGCATCGAGGGCGACCGCTATGCCACCGGTCTCGGCAAGTATTCCGATTTTCCCGACATCCGCGAGGTTACCCTGATCGAGATGGAAACGCTCGAGGCGCTGGCGCGCGACCACCAGACCGACCTGGACGTCGGCAAGCACCGCCGCAACCTGACCACGCGCGCGGCGCCGCTTAACCATCTGGTGGGCAAGAGGTTCCGGGTCGGGGCAGCCTTGCTGGAGGGCGGGCGGCTGAACTATCCCTGCCGCTATCTGGACCTGGTCACGGGCCAGACGGTCTGTGACCTGCTGGAGCACCGTTCGGGCCTGAACTGCCGCATCATCGAGGGCGGCACCATTACGCCCGGCGACCCGATCCGGCCTGCCTGAACGTTCAGCAATTCGGTACGTTCACCGCCAGTCCGCCCAGCGAGGTTTCCTTGTAGCGCTCGCTCATGTCCGCGCCGGTCTGCCGCATCGTCTCGATGCAGACATCCAGCGACACCAGGTGCGTGCCGTCGCCGCGCAGGGAAAGCGAGGCGGCAGAGATCGCCTTGATCGCGCCCAGGCCGTTACGTTCGATGCAGGGCACCTGCACCAGCCCCTTCACCGGGTCGCAGGTCATGCCCAGGTGATGCTCCAGCGCGATCTCGGCGGCGTTCTCGACCTGCTCGGGGGTGCCGCCCAGCACCGCGGCCAGCCCGGCGGCGGCCATCGCGGCGGCGCTGCCGACCTCGGCCTGGCAGCCGCATTCGGCGCCCGAGATGCGGGCATTGTGCTTGACCAGCCCGCCGATGGCCGCCGCGGTCAGCAGGAAATCCCCGACCCGCGGCCTGCGACGCGCCGGGCACATGGTCAAGCCAGTAGCGGATCACCGCGGGCACCACGCCCGCCGCGCCGTTGGTCGGCGCGGTGACGACCTGGCCACCGGCGGCGTTCTCTTCGTTCACCGCCATCGCGTAAAGGCTCATCCAGTCGTTGATCGTATGCGGCGCGGTCAGGTTCATGCCGTGCTCGGCCTCCAGCGCCTCGCGGATATTCGCCGCGCGCCGCTTGACCCCCAGCCCGCCGGGCAGGATGCCCTTGGCCTGCATGCCCGCGGTCCATGCAGTCGCGCATCACCTGCCAGATCCGGGCCATGCCCTTGTCGAGCGTGTCCGCGTCGATGCGGCTGCAGTTCATTGGCGCGCTTCAATTCGGCGATGCTCTTGCCCGTGGTCACGCACATCTCCAGCATCTGGGTGGCGGATTTGAACGGGTAGGGGACGGGGGCACCGTCGTCGGTGTCCCTGCCCGCCGCCAGTTCGGCCGCGGTCAGGACGAAGCCGCCACCGACGGAATAATAGGTCTCTTCCAGGATCACGTCGCCCTGGGCGTCGGTGGCCTTCAGGATCATGCCGTTGGCATGGCCAGGCAGGTTGGGGCCGTAGTCGAAGACCAGGTCATCCTTCGGCACGAAGGCCAGCGGGCCCAGGCCGTCGGGCTGCACCACGCCGGTCTCGCGGATTGTCGCCAGCGCAGTCTCGGCGGCCTCGTGGTCGTAGGTTTCGGGTCGGAAGCCCGCCAGCCCGAGGATCACCGCCCGGTCGCTGGCATGGCCGACGCCGGTGAAGGCCAGCGACCCGTGCAGCGACGCCCTTCAGCCCGTGCGCGGTGAACGGCGAGGCGCGTAGGGCTGTCGAGAAACCGCGCCGCGGCGACCATCGGGCCCATGGTGTGCGACGACGACGGGCCGATGCCTACCTTGAACATGTCGAAGACCGAAAGAAACATCCGCGTACTCCCCGGGGTGTTTCCCGCCATCTGCCATGAAATCCCCGCCCGGCGCAGCAGAAAAGCGACGCGGCGCGGCGCGGCCGCGCCGGAACGGTCAGTCCGGGCGGGTCAGCACGAAGGTCGCCGCGCCGGCCAGGCAGATCGCCTGCACCGCCAGCACCCAGCCCGGCACCGCCATCGCGACCGAGATCGTCAGCACCGCCGCCATGGTGCCCACCGCCCACAGCTTCGCCGGGCGCGCGATGCCGCCGCGGTCCTCCCAGGCGATGATGTGATGGCCGAACCTGTCGTGCCGCAGAAGCCAGTCGCGGGCACGCGGCGAGCCGCGCGCGAACAGGAAGGCGGCAAGGATCATGAAGGGCACCGTGGGCAGTACCGGCAGCAGCACCCCGAGCAGCCCCAGCCCGACCGAGATCCAGCCCAGCAATGTGAATAGATGGCGATGCATCGCACCCCTTGAAGCCGATGATCCGGGCCGGCGCAAGCCCGGAGCCGCGGGCCTGGACAGGGCTGCTGCACATCCCCGGCAGCTTCCTGCGATTCCGCCCTCGCACCCTGACCGCAACTTGCCTATAACGCGCCTGACACGTCAGAACGGAGCTGTCCCCATGACCGGTGAACTGTCGCCCATCGACACCGCCAAGTTTGTCGCCGCCAAGCGTGCCGTGGAATTTGTCGAGGATGGCATGAAGGTCGGGCTCGGCACCGGTTCGACCGCCGCATGGATGGTGCGCTGCCTGGGTGAACTGGTGCGCGAGGAGGGGATGAAGATCACCGGCGTGCCGACCTCGACCCGCACCGCAGAACTGGCGCGCAAGGTGGGGCTCAAGGTGATCAGCCTGGACGAGGCCAAGTGGCTGGACATCACCATCGACGGCGCCGACGAGGTCGACCCCGACCTTAACCTGATCAAGGGCGGCGGCGGGGCGCTGTTGCAGGAAAAGATCGTGGCCACCGCGTCCGACCGCATGATCGTGATCACCGACGCGACCAAGCAGGTCGAACGGCTGGGCGCATTCCCGCTGCCGGTCGAGGTGGTGCCGTTCGGCTGGCAGACCACCAAGGCGCTGGTCGAGGAGACGCTGGCGGGCATGGACGTGCTGGGCCAGGACGCCAGCGTCCGGCTGAACGGCGAGGCGCCCTACGTCACCGACGAAGGCAACTACCTCATCGACCTGCATTTGCACCGCATCGGCAATCCGCGCCAGGTGGCGCTGGTGCTCAACCAGATCCCCGGCGTGGTCGAAAACGGCCTGTTCATCGACATCTGCGATATCGTCGTCATCGGCCACGGCTCGGGCCGGGTCGAGGTGAACGACATCAATTCCGGCACGCACGAGGAGGACCGCATCGACTTTGTCGACGGCGGCAATATGTTCTCCGACCTGTCGGACTGAAGGGGGTTTCATGGCATTCGACTACGACCTGTTCGTCATCGGCGGCGGCTCGGGTGGCGTGCGCGCCGCGCGCACGGCGGCGGCGAGCCGGGGCGAAGGTGGCGCTGGCCGAGGAAAGCCGGATGGGCGGCACCTGCGTGATCCGTGGCTGCGTGCCGAAGAAGCTGATGGTCTTCGCGTCGAAATACGCCCATGCCTGCGAGGATGCCGGCGCCTATGGCTGGGAGCCACAAGCCGGGCAGCTTCGACTGGCCCGCCTTCCGCACCAAGCTGCACACCGAGCTTGACCGGCTGGAAGCGGTCTACCGCAGAGATGCTGGGCAAGTCCGACGTCAAGATCTTCGACAGCCGCGCCACGCTGGACGATCCGCATACGGTGAAGTTGGCCAACGGCCGCACGGTCAGCGCCAAGCATATCCTGGTGGCCACCGGCGGCCATCCGGTGCGCCCCGATCTGCCCTGCGCCGAACTGGGGCTGGTGTCGGACGACATCTTTCTGCTGGAAGACGCTGCCCAAGTCGATCCTGATCGTCGGCGGCGGCTATATCGCCTGCGAATTCGCCTGCATCTTGAACGGCCTGGGCGTCGAGGTGACGCAGTACTACCGCGGCGCGCAGATCCTGCGCGGCTTTGACGACGAGGCGCGCGGGCTGATCGCCGAAATGATGCAGGAAAAGGGCATCGACCTGCATGTCGGCACGAACATCGTCGAGATGGCCACCGAGGACAAACGCCCGCGGACGCATGGCACCGCCAGCGACGCCGCCGGCGCGCCCGACACAAACCCGAAAAGCGCGACTGCCGACGATGCGGGCAAGCCGATCTGGGTCAAGGCGACCAACGGGTCCGAGAAGGTCTTCGACCAGGTGTTCTTCGCCACCGGGCGCAAGCCGAACACGGCGGGCCTGGGGCTTGAGGAGATCGGCGTCAAGCTGGGCCGCAACGGCCAGGTCGTGGTCGACGATTACTCGCAAAGTTCGGTGCCGTCGGTCTATGCCATCGGCGACGTGACGCACCGCGTCGAACCTGACGCCGGTGGCGATCCGCGAGGCGATGGCGTTCATCGAAACCGTGTTCAAGGGCAACCCGACCAAGCCCGATCACGAACTTGATGCCCTCGGCAATCTTCACCCAGCCCGAACTGGGCACGATCGGCATGACCGAGGAAGCGGCCCGCGAATGACCGCGAGATCGAGATCTACTGCGACCTCGTTCCGGCCGATGCAGAACGCCTTTGCCGGACGCAGCGACCGGGTGCTGATGAAGCTGGTGGTGTCGCAAGGAAAGCCGCAGGATACTGGGCTGTCACATCGTCGCCGACGAGGCCGGCGAAATGATCCAGATGGCCGGCATCGCGATCAAGATGGGCGCCACGAAGGAAGATTTCGACCGCACCTGTGCGGTGCATCCGACCATGTCGGAAGAGATCGTGACGATGCGTTAGACCGGTACGCGGCGCTTGAAAAATCGCCGTTCGTGCACAGTTTGGACAAGCAACGAGACGAGATGAACAAGAGGGAAATTGACTTAGATGGCAGGCAACAATGGTGGACCTTGGGGCGGCGGCGGTGGCAGCGGCGACAAGGGCGGCAACGGCGACGACCGCAGACCTTCGGGTGGCGGGCGCAAACCCGGCGACGGGCCGCAGATCCCGGAAATCGACGAGATCGTGCGCAAGGGCCAGGAACAGCTGCGCGTCCTGATGGGCGGGCGCGGCGGCGGCAACCGGTCGAACGGCCCTGGCGGCGGCGGCGGCCCGCACTTGACGCGCGGCACCTTCGTCATCGCCGGCCTCGTGGCGGTCGGTGCTCTGGACTTTCGCCTCGCTTTACACGGTGAAGCCGGAAGAGCAGTCGGTCGAGCTTTTCCTGGGCGAGTTCAGTTCCGATCGGCAATCCTGGCCTGAATTTCGCGCCCTGGCCGCTGGTCATCGCCGAAGTCGTCCCGGTGACCCGCGAGCAGACCGAGAATATCGGCACTGCCGGTCGCGCGCGGCAATGACAGCGGGCTGATGCTGACCACAGACGAGAACATCGTCGACATGGATTTCCAGGTGGTCTGGAACATCAACGACCCGGCGAAGTTCCTGTTCAACCTGCGCCGATCCGCGAAACCACGATCCGCGCGGTGTCGGAATCGGCGATGCGCGAGATCATCGCCGCCAGCGAACTGGCCCCGATCCTGAACCGTGACCGGGCGCTGATTGCGGACAACGCGCAAGGAACTGATCCAGTCGACACTGGACAGCTACAACGCGGGCCTCAACATCGTCCGCGTCAACCTCGACAAGGCCGATCCGCCGGGCGAGGTGATCGACTCTTTCCGCGATGTGCAGGCGGCCGAGCAGGAACGCGACCGTCTGGAACGCACGGCGGACGCCTATGCCAACCGGGTGCTCGCCGGTGCCCGAGGTCGAGGCGGCGCAGCTGCTGGAAGAGGCCGAGGGCTACCGCGCCCAGGTCGTCAACGAGGCGGAAGGTGAAGCCAGCCGTTTCCTGGCCGTCCTCAGCGAATACAAGAACGCCCCGGAAGTGACCCGCAAGCGGCTCTACCTGGAAACCATGGAACAGGTGCTGGGTGACGTCGACAAGGTCATCCTCGACAACGCGGATCTCGGGCAACGGACAGGGGCAGGGCGTCGTGCCCTACCTTCCGCTGAACGAACTGCGCCGCACCAGTGAAGGAAACTGAGCATGAAACGCACCGCACTGATCCTTCCGATCATCGTCATCGCCATCGTGGCGCTGATGTCATCGCTCTTCGTCGTGGACGAGCGTGAAAAGGCGCTTGTTCTGCAGTTCGGCCAGATCAAGTCGATCAAGGAAGACCCTGGCCTCGACTTCAAGATCCCGCTGATCCAGGATGTCGTGCGCTATGACGACCGCATCCTGTCGCTGGACACCGATCCGATCGAGGTCACGCCCTCGGACGACCGGCGTCTGGTGGTCGACGCCTTCGCACGCTACCGCATCGCCGATGTCCGCCAGTTCCGGCAGGCCGTCGGTGTTGGCGGGTTGCAGCACCGCCGAGGACCGGCTGCAAGGTATCCTGAACCCGCAGATCCGCGCGGTTCTGGGTTCCGACGGGGTCACCTCGAATACGATCCTGTCGTCGGACCGGGCGGCCCTGATGGACGCGAATCACGCGACCCAGGCGCGCCAGCGCGCCCTGCCGCTGGGGCTCGAGGTGCTCGACGTGCGTCTCAAGCAGACCAACCTGCCGGCGCAGAACCTCGACGCCACCTTTGCCCGGATGCGGGCCGAGCGCGAACGCGAGGCGACGGACGAGCGGGCGCGCGGTGAACGAAGCCGCACAGCGCGTGCGGGCCCAGGCCGACCGGACCGTGGTCGAACTGGTGTCCGACGCGCAACGGGACGCCGAGATCACCCGCGGTGAGGCCGATGCGCGAGCGGAACCGCGATCTTCGCCGAAGCCTTCGGCCAGGACAAGGAGTTCTTCGAGTTCTACCGTTCGCTGACACGCCTATACCCGCGCGCTCACGGGCAGCAACTCGACGCATGGTGATGTCGCCCGATAGCGAGTTCTTCAACTATCTCGACAGCGCCAGCGGTCGCGATGCCGACGACGCCGCTGCGGCCCCCGCGTCCGGGCAGTAATGGCGACTGTCCTGCTGGCCATCGGTCTGGTACTTGTCGTGGAGGGGCTGGTGTTCGCACTGGCCCCTTCGCGCCTCGAGGATATCCTTGACGCCCTGCGGCAGATGCCCGTCGAAACGCGTCGCCTGATCGGCATGGTGGCGCTTACCTCCGGGGTCATCCTGATCTCGCTGGCGAAATCGTTTGGCGCATGAGACACTGAGAAACTGACCCGAGGGAACGGCGCGGGGCTTTCACGAGCAGTTGAGTGAACGCGACCGGGATTGTGTTGTGCATCCCCGCACCTATGTAGATGGTCTGACGCACAGCAGACAGGCCCCGCCGCCTCCGGGCAGGGCGATGGAAAAATGGAGTTTGGAGTGAAACCTCAAGCAGTACTCATGCCCCGGCAAAGCCCGGCCGCGATCCGCGCCGCCATGGCGATGCTCCTGGGCCTCGCTCTGGTGCTGGCCCAGGCGATCGCCGCCGGTGCCCAGAGCTACCCGAAAAGCTTTGCCGATCTGGCCGAAAAGATCAGCCCGTCGGTGGTGAACATCACCACGTCGACAACCGTTGCGGCCCGACCCGGCCCAACCCGATCGTGCCCGAAGGCTCGCCGTTCGAGGATTTCTTCCGCGATTTCATGGACCGCAACCGGCAATGGCGACGGCAACCGCCCGCGCCGCAGTCCAGGCGCTGGGCTCGGGCTTCGTGATCTCGGAAGACGGCTTCATCGTGACCAACAACCACGTGATCGAAGGCGCCGACGAGATCATGATCGAGTTCTTCAACGGCGAAGAGCTTCAGGCCGAGGTGATCGGCACCGACCCGAACACCGACATCGCGCTTCTGAAGGTCGACAGCGACACGCCGCTGCCCTACGTCAACTTCGGCGACAGCGACACCGCGCGCGTCGGCGACTGGGTCATGGCCATGGGCAACCCGCTGGGTCAGGGCTTTTCGGTCTCGGCGGGCATCGTCTCGGCGCGCAACCGGGCGCTGTCGGGCACCTATGACGACTACATCCAGACCGACGCCGCCATCAACCGCGGCAACTCGGGCGGGCCGCTGTTCAACATGGACGGCGAGGTGATCGGCGTGAACACCGCGATCCTGTCGCCCAACGGCGGCTCGATCGGCATCGGCTTCGCGATGTCGTCGGCGGTGGTGACACGCGTCGTCGACCAGCTGAAAGAGTTCGGCGAGACCCGCCGCGGCTGGCTGGGCGTGCGGATCCAGGACGTCAGCGAAGACGTGGCCGAGGCGCTGGGCCTCGAAGAGGTCGCGCGGCGCGCTGGTCACGGACGTGCCCGAAGGCCCGTCGGCAGAGGCCGGGATCAAGTCCGGTGACGTCATCCTGTCCTTCGACGGGCAGGAAGTGGCCGACACCCGCGAACTGGTCCGCACCGTGGGCAACACAGCTGTCGGCAAGGCGGTGCGCGTGGTGGTCTTCCGCGACGGCAAGACCGAGACTGTCATGGTGACGCTCGGGCGCCGCGAAGAGGCGGAAGCCGCAGTGCCGGTCTCGGCCCCCGCCGACGAGCCGATCGAGAAAGAGGTGCTGGGCCTGACACTTGCCCCGATGAGCGACGAGTTGCGCGAGCAGCTTGGCCTCAAGGACAGCGACCAGGGCCTTGTCGTGCGGGAAGTCGACGAAACGACCGAGGCCTTCGAGAAGGGCCTGCGCGCCGGTGACGTGATCACCGAGGCCGGTCAGCAGAAGGTGCAGACCGTCGGCGACCTGGAAGACCGGATCGAAGCCGCCACAGAGGCCGGGCGCAAATCGCTGCTGCTACTGGTCCGCCGCCAGGGCGAGCCGCGTTTCGTGGCGCTGTCGCTGAGCTGAGCCACTTTCGTGCGACGACCGCGGGCACCCTTCGGGGTGCCCGTTTTCGTTTCCCCTGTCAGTTCTTCGATTTGGTGGACACGCCACAATGGCTGATCGTCGCCACAAAAATGCCAGACCGTCGTGGACACTTGTGCATGGAACAAGGAGCTGGCGCGGGTATTACCGATGGATGGCAAGGTTTGGGCAGACCGCGCATACTTCGATGACGGAGAGTGGGTGACATGGCAACAGCTTGAAGAGCATTGGCGACTTCAAGATCGAGCGGCCAAATACCCCAATCCCGATCACCACCTGATTTGCTATCTCGAATCTCTCTTGTCGCTTGCCCAATCCTATCATCTGGAGACCGGACTTCACCTGAACGTCTACAGCGATATTGGCGAGCTTTTCGCGGCGATCACGCTGGGCATCAAGCTGAACAGGCGCTATGCGCAGGGGTCGGACGGCAGGCTGGGTAATGACTTTGTCGAAGTCAAAACCATTGCCCCGTTCAAAAGGAACGACTTGGTAAGGGTTAAACTTAGCGGCAACTTCAACAAGCTACTGGTTGTTCGCATCAACAGGAATTTCGAGATCTCGTCCAAGCTCACGGATCGAAGATCATTGCCGAAACCGTCCGGTGCCTATGCCTGCGTGGCATGGAGCGATCTGGTGCACAGCCCGTGACAACAAAGGCTGGAAGGTGCGGCAGCCAGGCTATCCGGCAGGTGCGCCGGCGGCGGTCTCAAGCGCAGGGGTCAGCGTGCTCTCCGGCACCTCGCCGAAAGCCACCAGTCCCAGTTGCCGCGCCGCCGCCTTCGACAGGATCGCGCTGTCCAGGCCCTGCGGTTTCTGGAATGCGCGGATCGCGGCGCGGGTACGCCCTGTCATCTCGCCGTTGATCGGCCCGCGGTAATGCCCGCGCACGCTCAGCGCGCGTTGCAGCGAGGCGACGAATTCCGGCGTCAGGTCCTGCGTGCAGGGGGTCTCGAACCACAGCTCGCGGCGTTCCTTGACGATCGCCTGCCTGGTCTCGGTCTTGTAGACGGCGGGATAAAGCACGGTGCCGTCCACCGATACCGACGGCGGTTGCAGCATGACCTGCTCGGTCACCGTCTCGATCTCGGCGGGGGTCGCGTCCTGCCCGAAGCAGCCCGCCCCGGCCATGCCCGGCGGCGGGGCGCCGTGGATGCGCACAGGCGCGGGTTCGACCAGTTGGGCCACGTCCGGTACGGCCATGCGTCCGCACCCCGCCAGCAGCAGGGCAGCGCAAAGGGCCAGGCGAAACGTGGGTGCCATCGTGCTCGAATGCCTCGGTGTCGCGTCCTTCTGGACGTCTTGTCCGGACCCTAGCCGGTTTCGCCGCCACGCGATAGCCCCGGGTCGGCGCCATCGGCGGAATTGCCGTCAACCTGCAACAGCCGGTCCAGCATCGGCGACAGGTCCTCGATCACCTCGGCGATGACATGGACGACGCCGCCCTCGCGTTGCAGCTGCCCGGTGACCCGCAGCAGCCGCCCGCCGATCACCGCGCGCCGGTAGCGTTCATAGAGCTTGCGCCAGACGATGACGTTGCAGACGCCGGTCTCGTCCTCGAGCGTGATGAAGATCACGCCCTTGGCGGTGCCCGGCCGCTGGCGCACCAGCACCAGCCCCGCCACCGCGACGCGGGCATTCTGCGGCGGCAGGTGCAGCTTGTCGTGGGGCAGGCAAGACGGCGGGCGCGGCCAGGCCTCGGGGCGGGCGGTATCGGTCATGAGAACAAAGATAGAACATGTGTGGCGGGATGCAAGGGCCGGAGCGCGGGGCAGAAAGGCTCTGGAAAATCTGGGCCGAAGGGCCTATTTCGCAGCCCAACGGAACACGGCGGGACAGAGGGCGACACACGTATGGCCAAGATCACCTATATCGAGCACAACGGCACCGAGCACATGGTCGACGTGCCCAACGGCCTGACGGTGATGGAAGGCGCGCGCGACAACGGCATTCCGGGCATCGAGGCCGATTGCGGCGGGGCCTGCGCCTGTTCGACCTGCCATGTCTATGTCGATCCGGCCTGGGTCGACAAGCTGCCCGGAAAGGAGGCGATGGAGGAGGATATGCTCGACTTCGCCTACGAGCCCGATCTCACCCGGTCCCGGCTGACCTGCCAGTTGAAGGTCACGGACGCGCTGGACGGGTTGGTGGTGCAGATGCCTGAAAAGCAGATTTGATGCCGAACCGGGCGCGGCGTCTTCTGTTGTGCCCGCTGCCCGGTTCCATTCGCCGCGCGCGGCCAGCGTTGCGCGCGCTGATAGCGGGTCTGGCGCTTGTCGCGGGCGCTGTCCACGCCGACGCGACCCCGCCAGATATCATCGTCGCCGCCGCCTACACTGATCCGGTGTCGCGCTATCGCCATGACGTGCTGGGGCCGAATGCCGAATGGGGCGCACTGCGGCTGACCGTCGACAAATGCCTCGATTGCGAGGGCCGCCAGGTCAAGGCGATCCTGATCCGCCTGCCCGACACCCGCGTCTTCGAGGATATCGCGCCGCGTCTGGTCGACCTCGACGGCGACAGCCTTCCCGAAGTCATCGTCATAGAAAGCGATCTGTCTCAGGGCGCGCGGCTGGCGATCTACGACGAAACCGGCCTGATCACCGCCACGCCCTTCATCGGACGCGCCCATCGCTGGCTGGCACCGCTTGGCGCGGCCGATCTGGATGGCGACGGATTCACAGAACTGGCCTATATCGACCGCCCGCACCTGGCCCGGACCCTGCGCATCTGGCGCTACACAAACCGGACCCTGACCGAAATCGCGGCGCTTCCGGGCCTGACCAATCACCGGATCGGCGAGACCTTCATTTCCGGCGGCATCCGCCACTGCGGCGAAATCCCCGAGATTATCACCGCCGATGCCGACTGGCGGCGGATCATGGCCACAAAGCTGCAGGACGGCCGCGCCACTGCCCGCGACATCGGCCCCTATAGCGGTCCGGATGCGATGACTGCGGCGCTCGACTGTCCTTGAGTTCTTCGGTTCGGAAATACCCTCGGGGGAAGGCCGGCAACACATTGCCATGCAATGTGTGAAAGGCCGATCGGGGGCAGACAGCCCCCGACAGACAATGGCGTCGGGCGTCAGCCCGTCCGTCAGGACAGCGCCCGCCAGCCGATATCGCTTCGGTAGAACCCCTCGGGCCAGTCGACCTGTCGCGCCAGCGCATAGGCGCGGTCGCGTGCCTCGGCCAGCGTGTCGCCCCGCGCCGTCACGTTCAGCACCCGGCCGCCATTCGCCACCACCTTGCCGCCCTTCTCGGCGGTGCCGGCGTGGAACATCGTGCGGAAACTGTCTTCAGGCAGGTCGTCCAGCCCCTTGATCGACGCTTCCCTTTTCGTAGGATCCCGGATAGCCCCGCGCCGCCATCACCACGCGTCATCGCGTGATCGTCGGCCCAGTTCACCCGCGCCTGCGCCAGCCGTGCCCTCGGCACAGGCCAGCATCAGGTCCAGCGCCTGCGCCCCCAGCCGCATCATCAGGACCTGGCACTCCGGATCGCCGAAGCGGACGTTGTATTCCACCAGCCGCGGCTCGCCGTCCTCGATCATCAGCCCGGCATAGAGCACGCCCTGGAACGGCGTGCCGCGCCGGGCCATTTCGGCGATCGTCGGGCGGATGATCCGCTCCAGCGCCTGCGCCGGCCACCGCGTCGGTCAGGACCGGGGCAGGGGAATAGGCGCCCATGCCGCCGGTGTTGGCGCCGGTGTCGCCCTCGCCGACGCGCTTGTGGTCCTGCGCGGTGCCGATCGGCAGAACGGTCTCGCCGTCGCGACAGCACGAAGAACGAGGCCTCCTCGCCGGTCATGAACTCCTCGATCACCACCTCGGCCCCGGCCGCGCCGAAGGCGCCGCCGAAAATCTCGTCGATCGCCGGCCAGCGCCTCGGCCACGGTCATCGCCACGATCACGCCCTTGCCCGCGGCCAGCCCGTCGGCCTTGACCACGATCGGCGCGCCCTTGCGCGCGAACGTAGTCCCTTGCCGTGCCGCGTCGGTAAATCGCGCCCAGGCGGCGGTGGGCGCGCCGCAGGCGTCGCAGATCTCCTTGGTGAAGGCCTTCGAGGCCTCCAGCCGCGCCGCCTCCTGGCCGGGGCCGAAGCACAGGATGCCGGCCTCGCGCAGCCGGTCGGCGACGCCTGCGGCAAGCGGCGCCTCGGGACCGATGACGACGAAGTCGATGCTGTTGTCGACGGCGAAAGTCCACGACCTGCGCGCCGTCCTCGGATGTCGAGCGACGGCGCATTCGGCGATCCGCCGCGATCCCGGCATTGCCGGGCGCCACGATCAGCCGGTCGCACTTGGGGTTCTGCATCACCGCCCAGGCCAGCGCATGTTCGCGCCCGCCGCCGCCGAGGATCAGGATGTTCATGTCGTACCGCCCCGCTTTCGCCTTGCCTGCGCCCGCGTTCTAAGCTCGGTGCAGACCGCGCAAGACAAGGCAGCCCATGTCCGACCTGATCGACGACGAACCGGCCCCGAGACGGGCGGCAACGCGCCGGAATTCACCGTCACCGAACTGTCGCGGCGCGATCAAGCGCGTGATCGAGGGCGAGTTCGGCCTGCGTCCGGGTGCGCGGCGAGATCGGCCGGGTGTCGACGCCGCGCTCGGGCCATGTCTATCTCGACCTCAAGGACGACCGGAACGGTGATCTCCGGCGTGATCTGGAAGGGCCAGGCGCGCGCGCCTGGCGACGCAGCCCGAGGAGGGGCATGGAGGTGATCGCCACCGGGCGGCTGACCACCTTCCGCGGCCAGTCGAAGTACCAGATCGTGATCGAGGACATCCGCCCGGCGGGCGTCGGCGCGCTGATGGCGATGCTGGAGAAGCGCAAGAAGGCGCTGGCGGCCGAGGGGCTGTTCGACGCCGGAGCGCAAGAAGCCGCTGCCGTTCCTGCCCGAGGTGATCGGCGTCGTCACCTCGCCCTCGGGCGCGGTGATCCGCGACATCCTGCACCGGCTGCGCGACCGGTTTCCGCGCAAGGTGCTGATCTGGCCGGTGGCCGTGCAGGGCGAGAAATGCGCGCCCGAGGTGGCCGCGCGCGATCGCGGGCTTCAACGCGCTGACGCCCGGGCGGCGCGCTGCCGCGGCCCGACCTGCTGATCGTGGCGCGCGGCGGCGGCTCGATCGAGGATCTCTGGGGCTTCAACGAGGAAATCGTCGTGCGCGCCGCGGCGGCCTCGCGCGATCCCGCTGATCTCGGCGGTCGGGCACGAGACCGACACGACGCTGATCGACTTCGTCGCCGACCGCCGCGCGCCGACGCCCACGGCGGCGGCGGAAATGGCGGTGCCGGTGCGGCTCGACCTGCTGGCCTGGACTCGACGAGCAGGAGGCGCGGCTCGCGCGCGCGCGCTGACCCAGGCCGCTGGGCCAGCGGCGGCAGCGGCTGCCGACCTGTCCCGCGCCCTGCCGCGGCCCGAGACCCTGGTCGCCACGCCGCGCCAGCGGCTCGATGTCTGGGACGGACCGGCTGCCGCGCGCCCTGATCTCGGCGGCGCAGCGCAAGCGGGTGCGGCTGTCCGAGGCGGCGGGCCACCTGCGGCCCGGCGTTCTGAAGCGCGCGCTGCGCGACCGGCGGCAACGAACGGGCGAAACTGCGGCGCGGATGCAGCCTGCGTTGCAGCGCCAGCTGCGGGACCGGCGACGCACCTTGATCCAGCACTCCGGGCGGCTGCGGCCCGAGTTCCTGCAGCGCGACCTGACCCGAAGACGGCAGTCGCTGGTGCCATTCGCGCAGCGAATGTCCGGCGCGGCACGGGTGCAGATCGGGCAATGGGCGCGACGGTTGGAGGCGCTGGAGCGTCTGCGCCAGGGACTTGGCTACCGCGAAACGCTGAAACGTGGCTATGCCGTGGTGCGAGGCGACAGCGGCGTGGTGACCAGCAAGGCCGCAGGCGGAAACGGCGTCTGGGCTGGAGATCGAATTCGCCGATGGGCGGCTGGCGCTGGGCGGCAGGCTTGCGAAAGCACCGAGCGAAAGCCGCGAAAAAGCCAGAGCAGGGCAGCCTGTTCTAGGCGCGCAATCCCGGCGTCAGACGCCGACGTCGGGCCCCAGGCAGGCCATCGGCTTGTCGCTTTGCTGCGCTTCGTAAAGCTCGCGCCCGTCATCGGCGCCGAGGAACTTGGCGATCAGGCCGCGCGAGCCGCGGGTGAAGGTCCAGCACTGCGGCACCGGGTTGTCCTCGTAGACGAAGCAGATCGCCTGGCCGTCCTCGTACCAGTAGCCGTCGCGGCATTCATCCTCGGTGAAGGCCCAGCGGACCCGGCGGCCCGGGCAGGTATTCCTCGATCCCGTAGATCACGCCGCGTTCGGCATAGGTCAGGGTGCGCCCGGTGGCGTAGGCCTCGAACTCGGCGCCGGACATCGGGGTTTCGGCGGCGAACGCCACGCCAGACAGGCAGAAGGCCAGCAACATCAGGAACAGTTTCATGGGGTCAAGTCTGGCAGAACCGGCGCGGTCTGAACAGGGTGATTGGCGGTTTTGCGCCGGCGTCTTACTAGGCGACGCGGTCGGCCCCGTTGTCTATGGCCCAGGCCGCGACGCGCTTGTCCATCGACCGGCGCCAAAGCGGCGGGACCAGGGCGACGACGCTCATCACCGGCAGGCTGCGCGGCAGCATTGGGGTGGTGCCCAGGTGCGGTCGGGCGAGGTCGGGATAGCGGCGCGCCGGATGCGCGTGGTGGTCCGAATGGCGCGGCGCGTTCAGCATCATGTGGCCGGTGAACCAATGTGGCGCATTCCACGAATGACGCGCGGCGACAGGTTCATGTTTGCCGTCGGCCCGGATCCGGCGGCGCAAACCGTAATGCTGCACGTAATCCGACAGCAGCAATTGCGACTGGGCGAAGCCTGCCAGCCCCAGAAGCACCGCCAATCCGCCCCATCCCGCGATCCAAAGCGCCAGCGCCATGACAAAGCACGGCACCGGCGCAATACTCGACGTATGGATGCAGTCCGCCGCGGTCCCCGCGTTGCGCGGTTTCCGCGCGCAGACCGGCCAGGAACGACCCCCGCCAGGCCCGCGCGGCGAACCGGTA
This sequence comes from uncultured Alphaproteobacteria bacterium, assembly GCA_963768205.1. Lineage (GTDB taxonomy): Bacteria > Pseudomonadota > Alphaproteobacteria > Rhodobacterales > Rhodobacteraceae > JAHELH01. The sequence goes on from CAVYHB010000008.1 coordinate 388,953, forward strand.
GTAGGATTGACCCAGCCGCGCCGAACTGGGGTCACGGTCGGTGCCGACATGAACATGGTGCACCTTTGGATGGGCCGAGGCGTGATGGCCGAAAAGCAGCGAGATGAACACCCATTTGCCCAGCCCGTGCAAAAGCCGCGAGCCGCGGTGGATCAGCTCGTGCGCGTTCGAATTTCCGATCTGCCCGAAGAAGAGACCTGCCGCGAGAAAGAGCGCAATGCTCTCGCCCGGTCCAGCGACCCAGCCCCGGCCCAGGCTGGCGACCACAAGGGCGAGTACCCCGAAATGCGCGACCGCCAGAACTGCCGACAGGCCATCGGCGGCGGGAAATTCGGTGTCGTCTGCACGTTCGGCGGTCGCCGCGGCGATCAATTCGTCCATGGCGAAGGCGAAGAGCGTGAGATAGGCCAACGCGATCCAAGCCCAAAAGCCACCGGGCAGCGCCCCGAGCACCAGCAGCGGGATCGGGATCAGCGTGGTGGCCGAGAATGCGATGGCAGGGCGGGACATGGATATCGGCTTTCGGGGTCGGTCGCGGCACCGTATAGACGCCGCATTGCCGGGAATTCTGGTCAAAACCATGGTGGAAAACGTGCAATTCGCGATACTTTTGCCCACTGCGGCCGGTCTTGTGGCCGCCACGGTCTATCTTCCGCTGGCTGGACGCAAGGGCAATTGGTCGACCGGCGTTCTGAAGACGCTGCCGGTGGCGCTGTTCGCGCTGGCCAGCCTGCTGGCGGGCGGGCCGGTCGCATTGACGGCGGCGCTGATGCTGTCGGCGGTGGGCGATCTTGCACTGTCGCGCTCCGGCCGCGCGGCGTTCCTTTACGGCCTTGCCGCATTTGCCTTGGCGCATGTGATGCTTATCTTGTGTTTCCAGATGCTTGGCGACCGTCCCTTGTGGGAGGCTTTCGCGCTCAATCCGCTCGCGGCACTGGCGCTGGTCCTGCTTGCGCTGTCGACGGAGCTGTGGTTGGCGCCGCACACCGGCCGTCTTGCCTGGCCGGTGCGCGGCTATGTCGGTCTGATCACTGCGATGGGCCTGGCGGCGCTGACGCTGCCGTTCGCGCTTTGGCCAGTGACACTGGGCGCGGGGCTGTTCCTGCTGTCTGACCTGATCCTGGCGTTGCGGCTCTTTCGGATGCGAGAGGATGCGCCACTGGCGCCCCTGGCCTCTCGCCTGCTGTGGGTGTTCTACATCGCGGGGCAGGCGCTGATCCTGTGGGGCGTTGCTGGCCGCCTGACCCCTTTCAAATCCGGCCCCGACGGATTACCTCGGCCCGAGACAACGGAGCACCCCATGTCATTCTTCGGAAAGTTAAAGGAACGGCTGTTCAAATCCTCCTCGAAGATCGAGCAGGGGCTTGACGCCATCGTCGACCGAGGGCGGCGAGGTCGAGCCCATTGACCCCGGAGCCGCCGCAGCCCGACCCGGCACCGCAACCGGACCCGGCGCCCGAGCCGCAGCCCGCGCCGGTACCCGAACCCGAGCCTGAACCCGAGCCGATGCCCGACCCCGAGCCTGAGCCCGAACCAGAGCCGGATCCCGGCCCGAGCCAGAGCCCGAGCCGGAGCCGGAACCCGCTCCGATGCCCGAGCCCGCTCCGCAGCCCGAGCCCGGTCCGCCGCCGACCCCGGAACCGAGCCAGGTGCCGCCGCCGCGCCCCGCGCCCGCGCCGATGCCGGAGCCCGAGATCGCGCCGCCCGCCGACCCCGCGCCGCCGACCATGCCTGACGAACTGGCGCGACGCGCCCCGGCAAGCCCGGGCTTCTCGGCCGCATCCTGGGCCGCGCCAGGCCGGCCACGGTCACCCGCCGGGTGCTCGACGACGACATGCTGGAAAGCCTCGAGGAACTGCTGATCACCGCCGACATGGGCGTCGACACCGCGCTGCGCGTCACCGCCAACATGGCCGAGGGCCGGTTCGGCAAGAAGCTGTCGGTGCCGACGAGATCAAGCGACTGCTGGCCGACGAGATCGCCCGGATCATGGAGCCGGTGGCCAAGCCGCTGCCGATCTATCGCGAAGACGCCGCAGGTGGTGCTGGTGGTCGGCGTCAACGGCTCGGGCAAGACCACGACCATCGGCAAGCTGGCCAGCCAGTTCCGCGCCGCGGGCAAGAAGGTGGTGATCGCCGCCGGCGACACCTTCCGCGCCGCCGCCGTCGAGCAGTTGCAGATCTGGGGCGAGCGCGCCGGCGTGCCGGTGCTGACCGCGCCGCAGGGCTCCGACCCCGCCAGCCTCGCCTTCGACGCGATGACCAAGGCCGAGACGCGACGGCGCCGACCTGCTGATGATCGACACCGCCGGCCGGCTTGCAGAACCGCGCCGACCTGATGGAGGAGCTGGCCAAGATCGTCCGCGTGATCCGCAAGAAGGACCCGACCGCGCCGCACAACACGCTGCTGGTGCTGGACGCCACCACCGGGCAGAACGCGCTGAGCCAGGTCGAGATCTTCCAGAAGCTCGCCGATGTCTCGGGCCTGGTGATGACCAAGCTCGACGGCACCGCCAAGGGCGGCGTGCTGGTGGCGCTGGCCGACAAGTTCGGCCTGCCGATCCATGCCATCGGCGTCGGCGAGCAGATCGACGACCTGGCGCCCTTCGACCCCGAGGATTTCGCTCGCGCGCTGACCGGACTGGATGCCTGATCGATCAGTCCGCAGCGGTGCGTACCCATGCGCCGCTCGAGCATGCGCAGCGGCGTCAGCACCAGCACCACGATCAACGTCGCCATCGCTGCCAGCGGCATCTGGCCCGCGCCGCAGGCCAGCCCGACGGCGCCGGCCAGCCACATGCGAGGCGCCGGTGGTGATGTTCCGCACCTCGCCGCCGGAGGTGAAGATGATGCCCGCTGCCAGGAACGCGACACCTGCCGTGACCGCCTCGACCAGGCGCAGCGGATCGACCTGCATCTCGCCTTGGTTGCCGAAGCTGAGGTTGCCAAGTTGCTGACTGACAAGGATGAAAAGGCACGCCGCCATCGAGCACCAGCATGATGCGTGCGAAGGCCCGCGGGCTTTTGCCGGCGTTCGCGCTCGAACCCGATGACGCCGCCAAGCAGCGACCGCCGCCAGCAGCCGGATCGCCGAAATGCTGGCCGGAACGGCACGAGAACGCTGCCGTTCATCTCGTCGAGTGATGGTCCAGACATGCACACCGCTGTTGTCTGTGACGATAGCGCGCGAGCGACGCGTTCGTTCCACGAGGCGCCAGGGTGAGCGACTGGCTGATCTCGCTGGAAGGCACCGAGGCCGGGCACCGGCTGGCGCTGGCGCTGGCCCTGCTCGCGGCCTTCCTGCACGCGGTCTTCGGCGCGCTGCAGAAGGGCCGCCACGATCCCTGGCTGTCGCGCGGCGCGATCGACGCCAGCTACGGCGCTGATGGCGGCGCCCTTCGCGTTCTTCGTCGTGCCCTGGCCCGAGCCGCACATGTGGCCGATCTTCGCGGGCGCCTTCGTGATCCACCTCGGCTACAAGATCGTGCAGGCCTTGGCCTATACCAAGGGCGCCTACACGGTGGTCTACCCGGTGGTGCGCGGCACCGGGCCGCTGTTCACGGTGATCGGCGCCTACTGGATCTTCGGCGAGATCTTCACCGGCACGCAGTGGCTGGGCGTGGCGGTGCTGCTGACCGGCATCTTCGGGCTTGCGGTCTACAACCTGATCTTCCTGGCGCACGGCGCGCGACACGCTGCGCGCCGGCGCTGGTGCTGGCCGTCGCTGACCGGCGGCTTCGTGGCGCTCTACACCACCTACGACGCCTACGGCATCCGCGCCACCGCCGATCCGTTCACCTTTCTGGCCTGGTTCTTCTTCATCGACGGGCTGGCGATCCCGGTGATCGCCGGCGCTGCGCTGGCGCGGCATGGCCGACCCGCCCGACGCTCGGCGCCGCTGATGGCTGCGCGGGGTGATCGGCGGGCTCATCGCCTTCGGCAGCTTCGGCTCGATCATGCTGGCGACCCGGCTCGACAAGGTCGGCGAGGCGGCGGTGCTGCGCGAAACCTCGACCGTCTTCGCCGCCGCTGATCGGCTGGCTGGTGCTGAAGAGAAACGGTCGGCCCGCGCCGGCTGGCGCTGATGGCCTTGATCGCGGCGGGGGCTGTGATAGTCGAGTTCGGCGGATAAGGAGGAAACGACATGGCGGAAAAGACGATCTCTCCGGGGCTGAAGCTGGCGCTCGACCTCGGGCCGATCCTGGCGTTCTTCGCCGGCTACATCCTGCTGCGCGACCGGATCTTCACGATCGGCGGCACCGAGTATTCCGGCTTTATCGTCGTCACCGCCTGCTTCATCCCGCTGCTGGCGCTCGACCACGTTCCTGCTGTGGCGGCTGACCGGCAAGCTGTCGAAGATGCAGGTGATGACGCTGGTTCTGGTGGTCGTCTTCGGCGGGCTGACCGTCTGGCTGAACGACGAGCGGTTCTTCAAGATGAAGCCGACGATCATCTACCTGCTGTTCGCCGGCATCCTGGGGTTCGGGCTGCTGCGCGGCCAGTCCTACCTGCAGATGGTGATGTCCGAGGTGCTGCCGATGGAGCCCGAGGGCTGGATGATCCTGACCAGACGCGTGGTCGGCGTTCTTCGTCGTTCCTCGCGCTGCTGAACGAGGTGATCTGGCGCACCATGTCGACCGACGCCTGGGTCAACTTCAAGACCTTCGGGCTGACCATCGGCGTTTTCGCCTTCTTCATGGCCCAGTCGCGGCCTGTTCGCCAGATACGGTATCGAAGCGCCGGAAGAACGACTGACCCCGGACGGCGACCGGCGCGCCTGACAACTTCTCTCGCGGCTTGCTGCAAGCCGGTCCAGCAGCGACCGCGGGGCCGCGCGTTCCGGTCGCCACAGCCCAGACCAGCGCGGCGCGGCGCTGCCTGGCAACAGGCCCGCCAGCCGGTCCAGAGGCAACAGGTCGCGGTCGCGGATCAGGTCGCCGTATACCCGGAACAGCCCCGGCCGCAGATAGGCCGACCAGTGGCAGACGCGCCGCGACGGCGGCGCGATGCGATAGCCCAGATCGCGCAGCACCTCCAGTGTTTCTGGGCAATCCACCTGAAGATCCAGCCAGTTGGCAAAGCCCTGTCCCAGCCCGTCCCCCAGCGCCCGGTCGCCCGCGGCGGGTGCCCGGATCAGCCATTCCATCGCGGCATCGAAGGGATCGTTCTCGCGGCTGGTGACGTTTACGAACTCCGCGGTTCGGCCCGCGGGCGTGTCCAGCACGCCGCGCACGTGGCTGCGGTAATCCGCCGCCGCCATCAGCACGACCCGTCCCACCGATCCCGCCGCCAGCCACGAAACGGCACAAAGACCGACGCGCGCACCCAGGCTGTGACACAGGATATCGACCGGCGCCCGGCGCAGGGCGCGCAAGCGCCGCACCAGGTCGGCCAGCGCCGTGCCTGCCTGCGCCGCGGCCTCCCACGCGCGCCAGATCGAGCCGCGCGCCTCCCAGCCGAACGCGATGCACAGGCCCTCGTCGGCGGTGTCGCGCCCGAAGCCCAGGTGGCGCGGCCACGAGATCGCCTTGCGGCAGCCGGCGGTCGGCGTCAGCGACAGGATGTGCCGATGCGGGTCGCAGGCTTTTCGCGTGGGCGAGAAGCGGTAGCCGTGGATCAGGATGATGACCGGTGCGTCCGCGGGCAGGGCGCGGACAGCGGCGCGCAGCGCGGTGTCCAGATCGCCGGGGCCGTGCAGGAACGGCTGCCCCCTGTCGGCATTGATCTTAAGAAGCGGCATGTCCCTTGGCCTTCGCAACATCTTGTGGCTGCATTGAAGCCCAAGCATAGGGCGGGATGGTGAAGAACCGGTTACACCTGCGTGACGGTGGTTGACCGGGCCTGGATTTGCGCATAATCCAAGGCCCGTGGCGATTTGTTCTCCGGATTGCGGGCCACTATCGGCAAACAGCGTTTGTCGTGAAAATATGCCGCTAAAGAGGTCAGGGCCGTGCCAGCACAACCCCCGACGCTCATCCGCGGAGGGGGTTTTTTGTTGCGCAGGAGGCGCCAATGACATCCGACTGGAACACCCGCACCAAACTGGTGCATTCGGGCATCCGCCGTAGCCAGTACGGCGAAGTGTCCGAGGCGATCTTCCTCACACAGGGCTTCGTCTACGACAGCGCCGAGGCCGCCGAGGCGCGGTTCATCGAGGTCGGCGAGGACGAGTTCATCTATGCCCGCTATGGCAACCCCACCGTGCGCATGTTCGAGGAACGCGTGGCCGCCCTGGAGGGCGCCGAGGATGCCTTTGCCACCGCATCCGGCATGGCGGCGGTCAATGCCGCGCTGACCGCGATGTTGCAGGCCGGCGATCACGTGGTCAGCGCGCGGGCGCTCTTCGGCTCGTGCCTTTACATCCTGGAAGAGGTGCTGACCCGCTTCGGGGTCGAGGTCACCTTCGTCGACGGCACCGACACCCAGGCCTGGGCGAACGCGATCCGCCCCGACACCAAGGCGGTGTTCCTGGAATCGCTGTCGAACCCGACGCTGGAGGTCATCGACCTGAAATCGGTGGCCGAGCTGGCCCACGGCGTCGGTGCCACGGTCGTCGTCGACAACGTCTTCGCCACGCCGATCTGGTCGCGGGCGCTGGCGCTGGGCGCCGACGTCGTGGTCTATTCCACCACCAAGCACATCGACGGGCAGGGCCGCTGCCTGGGCGGTATCGTTCTGGGAACCAAGCAGTATATCCGCAAGGTGCTGGAGCCCTACCTCAAGCATACCGGCGGCGCGATGAGCCCGTTCAACGCCTGGATCATGCTGAAGGGAATCGAAACGCTCGACCTGCGGGTGCGCGCGATGACCACTTCGGCGACCGAGATCGCGACGGCGCTGGAAGGCCATGCAAAGCTCGGCAACGTCATCTTCCCGCACCTGCCCTCGCATCCGCAATATGCCGTGGCCCGCCAGGTCATGGAACAGGGTGGCACCATGCTGTCGCTGGATATCAAGGGCGGGCAGGCGGCGGCGTTCCGGGTGCTCAATGCGTTGAAGATATTCACCATCTCCAACAATCTCGGCGATGCCAAAAGCATCGTCACCCATCCCACGACGACCACCCACCAGCGACTGACCGACGAGCAGCGCGCCGCACTGGGGATCACGCCGGGAATGATCCGGATCAGCGTCGGCATCGAGGATACCGGCGACCTTCTGGCCGATCTGTTGCAGGCGCTCGACCAGGCGTGACCGTCGCGATCCGCGACTACCGGACCCGCGATGCCGAGGCCCTGGGCGGGATTTATGACCGCGCCGTACGCGAAGGGACGGCGGCCTTCTACGATGTCGCCCAACGCGCGGTCTGGGCCGGGTACTGGCCCGGCGGTGGACCTTGGGAACAGCGCCTTGCGGGATTGCGCACCTGGGTTGCGGAATCCGAGGGCGCGCCGGTCGGCTTCATGTCGCTGGGGCAGGGCGGGCACCTCGATTTGGCCTTCGTGCTGCCGGAATGGATGGGACGGGGCGCGGCCCCCGCACTTTACGAGGCACTGGAGGCACATGCCCGCGCCGAAGGCGTGGCGCGCCTCGACACCGAGGCCAGCCACCTTGCGCGCCGTTTCTTCCTGCGCCACGGCTGGATCGAGGTGGCGCGGCAGGACCAGCAGCGTGAAGGCGTGATCCTGACGAATTTCCGCATGGAGAAAACCCTGACATGAGGTTCGGGAACACGGTGCGGACTGATCCGAACGGGCATAGCCGCCGTATCCTTGGTAACATGCAGTGGAATACCGGCGCCTAGAGCCTTATATGTACTGCACGACTGGACAAGGATGGGCCTTCGATGAATATCCATACTCCGATCACCGAAACCGAACCTGGCCGGGAAGACGCCGCGCGGGCACTTGCCGTTCTGCGCGACTGGGCCGGACGTGCCGACAGCGCCGAGATCGAGACTTCTCGATCCGGCCATCGCCCGCCTGTTGCCTTCCGCCTCTGCGCGGGCCTATCCCGACCTGTCGCGCGCCTATCCGGCCGAATTCGCCGCCGATGCCGCATACACCGCCACGTTGCCGGACCTGCAGAACGGTCCCACCAGCCTGATCCGCGGCAGCCGCGCCGTGATCCAGCACGTCGGCATTTCGAACTTCCGCCTGCCGATCCGGTTTCACACCCGCGACAACGGCGACGTGACCCTGGAAACCAGCGTCACCGGCACGGTCAGCCTTGAGGCCGAGAAGAAGGGCATTAACATGTCGCGCATCATGCGCAGCTTTTATGCGCATGCCGAGGAAACCTTCAGCTTCAACGTGATAGAGCGGGCGTTAGACGCCTATAAGAGCGACCTGGAAAGCTTCGACGCGCGGATCCAGATGCGGTTTTCATTCCCGATGAAGATGCGCAGCCTGCGCTCGGGCCTGACCGGATACCAGTACTATGACATCGCACTGGAACTGGTGGAGAAGGACGGCCTGCGCAAACGCATCATCCACCTCGACTACGTCTACTCCTCGACCTGCCCGTGCAGCCTGGAGCTGTCGGAACACGCCCGCCGCACCCGTGGCCAGCTTGCCACGCCGCATTCGCAGCGATCGGTTGCGCGGGTCTCGGTCGAAATGGCGCCGGGTGCCGGTTGCCTCTGGTTCGAGGACATCATCGACATGTGCCGCGACGCTGTGCCGACCGAGACACAAGTCATGGTCAAGCGCGAGGACGAACAGGCCTTCGCCGAGTTGAACGCCGCAAACCCGATCTTCGTCGAGGATGCGGCGCGTCTGTTTTGCGAGCAGCTTGAACGCGAACCGCGCGTCGGCGATTTCCGCATCGTGGCCAGTCACCAGGAGAAGTCTGCACAGCCACGATGCCGTGAGCGTGCTGACCGAGGGCGAGACCTTCGCCGCCGACAGCCTTGATCCCAAGCTCTTCAACACGCTATTCCACGTCGGGTGACCCGCCAACGGGCATGTTAGCGGTGGATTGCTCGTGGACGCATGGCTCGACCCCATCTTCGCGCCCGCGGGCCGGTTCGATCTTGTCCGTCTGGGCCGCGACCATGACGGAGGCTATTTGGTGGACCGGCGCAGTGTCGCGGGCGCGGAACGGCTGATCTCGTTCGGGGTCAATGACGATTGGACGTTCGAGACGGATTTCCGGGGGCTAAATCCTGTCGCCGCGGACGTCTATGACCACACGATTTCATTGCAGGGGTTCCAGAGGGACGCGCTAGGGTCGCTTTTGCATCCCCTCCGGCCGCGCACCATCCGTCGCCGGGTCAGGACGTACCTCGGTTTCCGCGCATTCCTGCGCGACGGAGCCCGCCACCATGCCTGTGCCATCGGCTATGATCACGACCGCTCCAAAAGCCTGACGACAGTGCTTGCGGACCTGGTGCAGCCCGGCCAGGGGCGGATTTTCCTGAAGATCGACATCGAGGGCAGCGAATACCGGATCCTCGACCAGATCATTCAGCACGCCGACCGGCTTGAGGGGCTGGCGATCGAACTTCACGATGTCGACCTGCACCTCGACCGCATCCGCGATTTCCTGCATGCCGTCCCGCTTCACCTGTGCCATGTCCATGCCAACAACTATGCCCGCATCGCGCCGAACGGCGTGCCGCTGGCGCTGGAGGCGAGCTTTACCCGGCATCCAGCGTCCGACCCGCGGGCTCCGGTCCTGCCGCATGACCTCGACCAGCCCAACAACGCGCGCGTCGCGGAAATCGTTCTGCGGTTCCATGCGCGGCGGGGAGACGCCCCGTGACCCGGTCGGCGCAGGATACCGCCACCGCTTGACACGCCCCCGGCCCATCGCCAAGCCTGCGCCTCATGTTCGATCTGCGCCCCGTGGGATATGTGACCGGCCTGCTCGTCGCCGTCCTGGGCGCGACGATGCTGTTGCCGATGGCGATGGATTTCTACTATGGCCGCCCGCACTGGCGGGTGTTCCTGAAGGCCTCGGTGGTCACCTTCTTCACTGGCACGCTGATCGCCCTGGCCTGCGCCAACGGCGTGCGCGAGCGGCTGACCATCCAGCAGACCTTTCTGCTGGCCACCGGCGTCTGGCTGGTGTTGCCGATCTTCGGCGCGATCCCGTTCTGGCTGGGACCGCCCAACGCCAGCGTCGTCGACGCCTTCTTCGAGGCGATGTCGGGCCTGACCACCACCGGCTCGACCGTGTTCACCGGGCTCGAAAGCCTGCCGCCGGGCGTGCTGTTGTGGCGCTCTATGCTGCAATGGTTCGGCGGGGTCGGGCATCATCGTGGTGGCGATGGTGTTCCTGCCGGAACTGCGGGTCGGCGGCATGCAGATCTTCCGGTCCGAGGCGTTCGAGACCGACGGCAAGGTGCTGCCCCGCGCCGCCCAGATCGCCAGCCGCATCGGCGGTGTCTACCTGATCCTGACGATAGCCTGCTACCTCGCCTACCTGGTGGTCGGCTTGCCCAGTTTCGACGCGCTGAACCACGCGCTGACCACGGTGGCGACGGGCGGTTTCTCGACCTACGACGCCTCGTTCTCGATGTTCAAGGGCGCCGCCGAATACGTCGCCGTGGTCTTCATGGTCGTCGGCAAGCCTGCCCTTCGTGCGCTACGTGCAGTTGATGGCGGGGGCCGTTGACCCGCTAAGACGCGACCGCCAGGTGCGGGCGTTCCTGATGATCATCGGGACGCTTTTCGCCGCCATGACGGCTTACCGGTTCTTCGGTTCGGGCACGCCGTTCGAACAGGCTCTGCGCGAGACCATGTTCAACGTCACCTCGATCATCACTGGCACCGGCTATGCCTCTGCCGACTACCAGCTTTGGGGCGGTTTTCCGGTGGTTCTGTTCTTCTTCATCGGCCTGATCGGCGGCTGCGCAGGGTCGACCAGCTGCTCGATCAAGGTGTTTCGTTACCAACTGCTGTTCGCCTCGATCCGGGCGCAGATCAAGAAAATCTACGCCCCGCACGGCATATTCACCCCGCGGTTCGAGGGACGCCCGGTCAGCGAGGACGTGCTCTATTCGGTGATGGCCTTCTTCGTCGCCTTCGTGGTGTCACTGGGTGTGCTGTCGGTGCTGCTGGCGATGACCGGGCTCGACATGGTGACGTCGCTTTCGGGGGCGGCCACGGCGCTGGCCAACGTCGGCCCCGGGTTGGGGCCGACCATCGGGCCCTCGGGCAACTTCGCCTCGCTGAACGACACGGCCAAGTGGCTGCTGTCCTTCGCCATGCTGATCGGGCGGCTTGAGATCATGGTGGTCTTCGCCTTGCTGACCGTGAATTTCTGGAGAGTATGATGACGATGCGGCCGCTGGGTGAACAGATATCGCGGATGCTGGCAGAACGCGGCGTCGACACGATCTTCGGCATCCCCGGCGTGCATAACATCGAGCTTTACCGCGGGCTCGATCACAGCGGCCTGACCCATGTGCTGGCACGGCACGAACAGGGCGCGGGCTTCATGGCCGATGGCTATGCGCGGGCGACGGGCAGGCCGGGCGTGGCCTACGTCATCACCGGGCCGGGGCTGACCAACATCATGACCCCGATGGGGCAGGCGTGGTCGGATAGCGTGCCGCTGCTGGTAATCTCGTCCTGCCTCAACCGTGCCGACCTGGGGATGGGACGCGGCCGCCTGCACGAGATGCGTGACCAGCAGGCGGCGGCGGCCTGCGTCTGCGACTGGTCGCTGACGGCGATGGACGCGGCCAGCGCCTATGGGCTGATCGACCGGGCGCTGGCCGAGTTCCAGACGTTGCGCCCGCGCTCCAAGCATATCCAGATCCCGATGGATGTTCTGGCCGCCATGGCGCCGCCGCCGCCCGCACAGGCCGCGCTGACGGCGCCCGAGGCGATCGGGGTCGAGGCGGCGCTGCAACCGATCCTGAAGGCCGCGCCGTCCGCTCTTTCTGTTCGGCGGCGGGGCCTGCCATGCCGCAGAGGCGGCGCGGCAGGTGCTGGACAGGCTGGGGGCCGCCTGCTTCACAACCTACGCCGGGCGCGGCATCATCGCGCCCGACGCGTCGCTGAACTTCGGCGCGTACCTGGCGAGGCCCGACAGCGCGCGGGTCTTCGCCTCTGCCGATCTGGTGGTGGCAGTGGGCACCGAACTTTCCGAGACCGACCTCTGGCGCGACGCGCCGGGCCATGACGGCCCACTGATCCGCGTCGACATCGACCCCGCGGAATTCATCGGGACGCCAGCCAGCATGAACATCCGCTGCGATGCCGGGACGTTCCTGCGCAAGCTGTCCGAGATGGCCCAGGGCCATGTGCCCGACACTGGCTGGACCGCGCGCGAAGTTACCGCCGCCCGCGCCCGCTGGCGCGCCGAAAGCGACGCCGAACGTCCCGGCATCGTGCCGGTCTGCGACGCGCTGCGCGCGGTGATGCCGAAAGATGCCTGCATCTTCTCGGACATGACCCAGTTCGCCTATGTCGCCAAGGAAGTCTGGGACATGGAAAGCCCCGGCCTTTGGCATCACCCCTGCGGCTTCGGCACGCTGGGCTACGCGCTGCCCGCCGCGATCGGCGGCCAAGGCGGGCCTGCGCGACCGGACGGTGGTGGCCATCGCCGGGGATTACGGCTTTCAGTACACCGTGCAGGAACTGGCAACCGCCGCCGAACTCGGGCTGCCGCTGCCGATCCTGCTGTGGGACAACGCGCATGCTGAAAGAAATCGAGGCCTCCATGGCCAGCGCCCAAATCGCCCCGGTGGCGGTCAAGGCGCTGAACCCGGATTTCGGGGATTTAGCGAAGGCCTACGGCTTGGGCTACGCCCGTCCGCGCGATCTGGCGGCCTTGCAGAGCGCGGTGTCAGCGGCTCTCGACGCCGATGGCCCGGTGCTCATTCAAATGACGCCGGAGATGTCCGCGCAGATGTGAGTTTCGCGCGGTCGCCGCTCGCTACTCCCAGCAGCTCACCAGAACCGTCATTTCAGCCGCCAGCAGGGTCAGGTCCTCTGGCGACAGCGACCGGTCGCCGTCCGAGGCGGCGGGCGTGTAGCCCGCATTCGACAGGAACTCGGCGATCGCGATCGCGTCGGCGGCAAAGCTGACATCGTCGGGCAGGCGCTTGCCGTCGACCTGGGTCGTCGGCAGCAACATGCCCAGCACCGATCCGGTGGTGTCGAACACCGGCCCGCCCGCGTCGCCGGGGCTGGCGGCCAGCGCCAGCCGCTTGAGCTGCTCTTCACCGCGCAGGCCGCGCACGTCCGCCAGCGTGCCGAAGGTCAGCGTCGGCGCCGACAGCATGCCTTCGAAGGAATAGCCCGACACTGCCACTTCGGATTGCAGGCGCGGAATACCGGCCATGAAGCGGGCGAAGTTCACCGGCGCCAGCTGGCTTACCGGCTGCAACAACGCCAGGCCCAGCGCATCGTCCGAGGCCACGACCTGCGCGTCGTAGGTCTCGTCCAGCGTGATCCGGCCACAGTTCTGCACCGCGTCCGCCGTGGTCAGCACGTTGCCGCGCCCGTCGATGTAGAAGCCCGAGCGTGACTTTTCCGGCCGCCGGATCTGCAATCCGCTGATCAGATCGATGCTTTGCGTCCAACGCGCCGTCGCCATAGGCATCGGGCAGCACGGCACCCTCGATGGGCCGGAAGCTGTCGCGCATTGCTTTCAGCGTCACCTCGCGGCGCGCATCGTCACCCGCGGGCCAGATCAGGGTAAAGCCTTTCACCGCGCCGCCGGTCAGTACCGCATAGGTGTAGGACGTGATCTCGGGGTTCTCGCCGGTCAGCGTGAAGCTGTCGTTGCGGCGGTTGCGCTCGCCCGCAAGCGGGACGATTTCCAGCGTCTGCATGATGTCGAAAAGGCCCAGAAGCGTGGCCTGGTCACCGGTCTGGCTGATCAGCAGCACCTTCACGCCGCTGTCGCCTTTGGCCGTGTAATGCGCGAACGGCGGGTCATAGCGTTCATGGGCGACCATCGCCAGCGGCAACTCGACCTCGATGCCCGCCACGTCGTCGCGCACCAGGCGCAGACCCAGCGAGGCCAGAACCGCCTGGTAGTCTCCCAGCAATTCGTCGCGCTGCCGCGTCGTCAGCACGCCGGTGGGGTCGTAGCCCTTGGCTTCCTGGTAGTCGGCCATCGAGCCGCGGGTGCCGGGCCCGAAAGCGGCGTCGATGGCGCCGTTGTAAAAGCCGAACCATTGCAGCGCGACCTGAAGATCGGCGCGTTCGTCGCGGCCAAGCTGCGATTCGCTGCGCAAGGCCTCGCGCCGGGTTTCCTCCGGCGGCACGGGGGCGACCACCGGGGCCGCCGGTTCGGTCGCGGCCTGCGGCTGCGGCTCGACGGCGGCGGTCTGGTCGGCCTGTCCGGTGTTCGGCTGTTCGATCACCGGCGTGTTCAGCGCAGTGGCCCCGATCGGCCAGAATTGCTGCGAATAGGCAGAGCTGTCGACCAGGAACGCATCCGGCGGGATCGCACGTTGTGCGCGCAGGAATTGCAGGCGGGCGATGGCGCCTTCTTCGTCGTAGGGGCCAAGCGCGATGGCATACCAGCCTGAACCCATGCTGAACCCGTTTACGTCCTTCAGGTTGTCGGCATAGTCGCGCAGGCTGTCCTGCGCACTGGTCAGGCTGTTGTGCGCCTCGACCTGCACCCAGGTCGCCTGGGCATTCGCGATGCCTGCCAATACCCAAAACACAACCACCGCAAACGGCGGACACAGCCTGTTTCATGCTCATTTGATCCCTGATTTCCACGCGCGACCTTATCTTCGACCCTTTCAATGGCGGAATGGCCGGAAGGTCAATATCCAGTGGCGGTGACGTGATTGACCCTGTCGTTCCTGTTGCCTATTGAGAACGCGATTTCAGCAAGGATATCCCATGCCATCGGCCCCGCCCGCCAGACCGCGCAGTTTCCAGGAGATCATCCTGCGGCTTCAGGCCTACTGGGCGGCGAATGGCTGCGCGATTCTGCAACCCTACGACATGGAAGTGGGCGCGGGCACGTTCCACCCCGCCACTACTCTGCGGTCGCTGGGCAGCCAGCCCTGGGCCGCGGCCTACGTCCAGCCCTCGCGTCGCCCCACCGACGGGCGCTACGGCGAGAACCCCAACCGTTTGCAGCACTATTACCAGTACCAGGTGCTGATCAAACCGTCGCCGCCCGACCTTCAGGATCTCTACCTCGGCTCGCTTCAGGCGATCGGCATCGACATGGCGCTACACGACATCCGCTTTGTCGAGGACGACTGGGAAAGCCCGACGCTGGGCGCCTGGGGCCTGGGCTGGGAGGTCTGGTGCGACGGCATGGAGGTGTCGCAGTTCACCTATTTCCAACAGGTCGGTGGACACGATTGCCACCCGGTCTCGGGCGAATTGACCTATGGGTTGGAGCGGTTGGCGATGTATGTCCTGGGCGTCGATCACGTCATGGAGATGCCGTTCAACGACCCCGACTCGCCGATCCCCTTGAGTTACGGCGACGTGTTCCGCCAGACCGAAGAGGAATACTCGCGCTGGAATTTCGACATCGCCAATACCGAGACGCTGCTCAAGCAGTTCGAAGAAGCCGAGGCCGAGGTGGCGCGCATCCTCGAACAGCCCGCTGAGGATCCGAAGACCGGCAAGCGTATTGTCTTGGCGCATCCCGCCTATGACCAGTGCATCAAGGCCAGCCACCTGTTCAACCTGCTCGACGCGCGCGGCGTGATCTCGGTTACCGAGCGGCAGGCCTATATCGGCCGGGTCCGCGCGCTGGCCAAGCAATGCGCCGACGCCTTCGTGCAGACCCGCGCCGGTGGCTGGACCGGCGACGCCGCCAGACCGGAGACCGCATCCGCATGACACTGACCAACGCGACTCCGGTCCTGCGCGTCGCGGACTACCCCGCCGCGCGGGCGTTCTGGACCGAGACCATGGGCTTTGCCCTGGTCGAAGAGGGCGGCGAACCGGCGCGTTTCGGCATCTTCGCGCGTGATGGCGCGACGGTGTTCGTTGATGGCTGGCATGGCGGCGATGCGGTGCAGCACGCCGGCTGGCGGGCATACTTCCATTGCGACGATGTCGACGCGCTGGCCGCCGCGATCACCGGCACCGGCCACCCGCTCCACGGCCCGGCCGATACGGTCTACGGCATGCGCGAGCTGACGCTGCGCGATCCGGCGGGCAACATGCTGTGCTTTGGCCAGGAAGTGCCGGCCAGGGCAGGCATCTGAAATGGATGGCAGGATTTTGGGGGCGATCATCTTGGGGGCAGGACTGATCGCGGGGGCGGCACTCTACTACCTGCAGGTCTACGCCTATTACAAACCTGTCGATCTCACCCAGGTCGACCTGCGCCTGACATCCGTCGCCACCGGCGAGCCGGACTATTTCCTTTACGAGGACCTCCAGGCCATCGACGCCGACAGCTCTCCGCTGCGCTTTCGAGCCTGCATGACCACGCCCACCAGCCTTGCCGCCCTGACCGAGGATTTCGTGATCTACGATCGCGCCGAGCCGCTGGTCGCCCCCGGCTGGTTCGACTGTTTCGACGCCGTCGAATTGGGCCGCGCACTGGAACAGGACCGCGCCGTCGCCTTCCTGGCGCAAGCGAACATCCGCGACGGTATCGACCGGGTGGTCGCCGTGCACGAAGACGGTCGCGCCTTTGCCTGGCACCAGCTCAACGAGAAACTGAAGGAGTGACCCTGCCATGGCGGACAGCTTTCCGTATGAGCGTCTTTGCGATCTGGGCTCTGGCTTGCCCGGGCGATTTGGCTACTGGTTCCAGAAGCGGCTGCAGCAGCGCCGCGCACCCCGGGCGGTTGCCGAATTCGAGGTCGCTGTAGCTGCGCTTGGACCCGGCGACATCTGTCTTGATCTCGGGGCGAATGTCGGCGCTTTCACCGAGCGCATGGCCGCGACCGGCGCAAGCGTGCATGCCTTCGAGCCCGACAGCGCCGCGTTCACGGCACTGAAGAAACGCGTGGGGCCGCGCCAGAATGTCGTGCTGCATAACGCCGCAATCGGCGTCGAGGATGGCACCGCGATTCTGAACCGCGCCAAGCGCTACGACCAGGAACCCCTGCGCAAAAGCGTCGGCTCGTCGGTGGTGCGCACCGGGCGGCGCTGGATGGATCCGGCGTTTTCCGAAGAGGTCAAGGTGATCGGACTGTTCGATTATCTCGATGCGCTGCCAAAGCCCGCGTCAATCGTGAAGATGGATATCGAGGGCGCGGAATGGCCGATTCTCGACGCGATCCATCAGGGGAGGGGCCTTGACAGGCTCGACGCCGTGTTCGTCGAAACGCATGAGCGATTCAATACCTGGTTGCTGATGCCCAAGCTGCGCCAGCTGACGGTCTTCGCGGCCACGCTGGATCATCCGCGGATCAATCTGCACTGGGAATAGACTGGCCGCGCGGGCTGGACCAATTGACCAACTCTCACTATTGCGCCTGAAGCGCCAATACGGACCCGACACATGCCCGATCTGCTGATCGAACTTTTCTCGGAAGAAATCCCCGCCGGAATGCAGGCTCGCGCCGCGGCGGATCTGAGGCGGCTGGTGACCGACGGGCTGGTCGAAAACGGGCTGACCTATGGCCATGCCGGTGCCTTCCGCACTGCCCGCCGCCTTGTGCTGCATGTCGAGGGCGTTCTGGCGGCGTCGCCCACCCTGCGCGAGGACCGCAAGGGCCCGCGCACCGATGCGCCCGAAAAGGCGCTCGAGGGCTTTCTGCGCGCCACCGGCCTGAACCGCGACGATCTTGAGGCGCGCGACGACAAGAAGGGTCAGGTCTGGTTCGCCACCATCGAAAAGCCCGGACGCCCCGCCGCCGAGATCGTGGCCGAGGTGCTGGAGGCCGTGATCCGCGCTTTCCCCTGGCCCAAGTCGATGCGCTGGGGCGCAGGCAGCCTGCGCTGGGTGCGTCCGTTGCACTCGATTCTGTGCCTGCTGACCGACGAGGCCGGGGCCTCGGTCGTGCCGATGGACATCGACGGCATCAAGGCGGGCGACACTACGCAGGGCCACCGTTTCATGGCGCCCGACCGGTTCGCGGTGACCTCTTTCGAGGATTACGAGGCGAAACTGAAGCGCGCCCGTGTCCTGCTGCGCACAGACGAACGCGCCGATCACATCTGGACCGATGCCCACAACCAGGCATTCGCTTTGGGGCTGGAGGTGGTTGAGGACGCCGGCCTGCTGGCCGAGGTCGCCGGGCTGGTGGAATGGCCCGTGGTGCTACTGGGCGATATCGGCGAGGACTTTCTCGACCTGCCGCCCGAGGTCCTGCAAACCTCGATGCGCGCGCATCAGAAGTTCTTCTCGGTGAAGAATCCCAAGACGGGCCGAATCGAGAAATTTGTCACCGTCGCCAATATCGAGACCCCGGACGAGGGCGCGACCATTCTGGCGGGAAACCAGAAGGTGCTGGCGGCGCGGCTGTCTGACGCCAAGTTCTTCTGGGAAAACGACCTTCGCACGGTCAAGACCTCGGGCATGAAGGCCTGGACCGACAAGCTGGCCGACGTGACCTTCCACGCAAGGCTGGGATCACAGGCGGAACGGATCGAGCGCATCGTCGCCTTGGCCCGCGAAATCGCGCCTCTGGTCGGGGCGAAGCCGGATTTGGCCGCCGAGGCCGCGCGGATCGCCAAGTCCGATCTGGCCTCCGAGATGGTCTATGAGTTCCCCGAATTGCAGGGGACGATGGGCATGTACTACGCCCGCGCCGCCGGGCATGACGACGGCGTGCCGGAGGCATGCCGGGAGCATTACGCGCCGCTGGGGCCGTCCGACGATGTGCCGACGCATCCCGTGTCGGTGGCCGTGGCGCTGGCCGACAAGATCGACACGCTGACCGGGTTCTGGGCGATTGACGAGAAGCCGACGGGAAGCAAGGACCCATATGCGCTGCGGAGGGCGGCGTTGGGGATTATTCGGTTGATCCTGGGCAACGAGATTCGATCGAGTCTCTTGAGCTTTTTACGCAAGCAGGTCTTCGTGAATACCTACGGCCCACTCTTAGAAAGCGTTGAGCATTTAAGCGCTGATTTGAGTGATATTATCTCGGGGCGTATCGACAAAAGCGTGGCAGCGGAGATTAGAAAGAAGCACCTAGGCACAACGGATCCGGATGCGGCGGCTGACAAGGTCGAGGGAAAAACTAGTGACCTCCTCGCCTTCTTTCACGACCGTCTCAAAATCTACCTCCGCGACGACGGCATCCGCCACGACGTCATCGACGCCTGCCTCGCCATGCCCGGCAACGACGACCTCACCCTGCTGGTCAAACGCGCCCGCGCCCTCAGCGCTTTCCTGAAGACCGACGACGGCGAGAACCTGCTGCTGGGCTTCAAGCGGGCCAACAACATCCTGACCCAGGCCGAGGAACAGGATGGCGTCGAATATTCCTACGGCGCGGACCCGAAGTTCGCCCAGGATCCGACAGAGAAGGCGCTTTTCACCGCGCTCGACACCGCCGACCGTATCATCCAGCCCGCCAGGAAAGCCGAGGACTTCGAAACCGCCATGCAGGCCATGGCCGGCCTGCGTGCCCCCATCGACGCCTTCTTCGACGCGGTGCAAGTCAACACCGACAACCAGACCTTGCGCCGCAATCGCCTGAACCTGCTGCACAAAATTCGCACCATCTGCCTCTCGGTCGCCGATCTCACGAAAATTGAAGGCTAAGTCCGCATTCTCTGGGTGATAAATATCCAATCCTGACCCCTGCGCAGGCACTGCGCCGGATGGATACTTGAAAACCAAGGACCCACGCGCCAATCCGCCCGAAGGGCACATGGCGGGCGCGGAACGCGCGCATTGGGATTACGCCCGGCCTTTCAACCTTGCGCCACCGCCCCCCGCCGCTATCATGCCGCGACACAGCGAAGGTGCTGCGGTGCAGAAACATGCAAGAACCGAGGCGTTCACCCTGATCACCCCGTCGGCGGCGATCGAGGCGAAGGCGCATGGCGGGCGGGCGAAATGCCTGCAACGGCTGATCCGTCTCGATCTGCCGGTGCCTGCCACCGTGGCGCTGCCCTTCGACACCGTGCACCGCATCGCTGCCGGCCACATGCCCGACATGGCTCCGATCCTCGCCGCTTTCGGCAGCGCTCCGCTGGTCTCCGTGCGTCCCTCCAGCGAGGATCCCGACTGGGGTGGACCGGGTGCGATCCTCAACATCGGCATGACCGCCAAACGCCACGCAGCGCTTGCCGAAAGCCACGGGAAGGACGCCGCCAACGCGCTTTACCTGCGCTTCATCCAGGCCTACGCCGTGCATGTCGCGCGGCTCGACCCGGATATGTTCGACCTGCCCGACACACCCGACGACGCCGCCATCGACCACGCGCTTTTTGCCTATGCCGAGGAAACCGAAGAGGAATTCCCGCAAGACCCCGCCGTGCAACTGGCCGAGGTACTGCGCTCGATGGCGCGCGCCTGGGAGGGCACGACGGCGCGACTGCTGCGCCAAGGCAAGGGCGCGCCCGCAGACGCCGGCCTGGGCCTCGTGGTGCAGGCGATGGCGCTGGGCGTCGGGCTGCCCGAAAGCGGATCGGGCGTGATCCAGTACGTCGACGCCACCACCGGCCTGCCGCAGGTCACCGGGCGCTATCTCAGCCAAAGCCAGGGCCGCGACGCGCTGACCGGGACGCAAGGCGCGCTTTACCTCACGCGCGACCGGCGCGGACCCTCGCTGGAAGAGCTTTGCCCCGATATCTTCGGGCAGTTGCAGGCCCAGGGCGATCTGTGCCGGACGCAACTGCGCGAAGAGATGCAGATCGAGTTCACCATCGACCACGGGCAACTGCAGGTGCTTGACGCCGTCCGTGTCCAGCGCACCAACCGCGCCGCGGTCCGCATCGCCGTCGAGATGGCCCGCGCCGGCGTGATCCCGCGGACCGAGGCGGTGCGCCGCATCGAGCCGATGGCGCTGACCGAACTGCTGCACCCCCAGATCGACCCGTCTGCCAGGCGCGACGTCATCGCCCACGGCATCGCCGCCAGCCCCGGCGCAGCGACGGGGCGCATCGTCTTCAGTTCCACCGCCGCCCAGGCCAGTGCCGCGCGGGACGAGCCCTGTATCCTGGTGCGCCGCGAAACCGCGCCCGAGGACATCCGCGGAATGCACGCCGCCAAGGGCGTCCTGACCGAACGCGGCGGCATGACCAGCCACGCCGCGGTGATCGCGCGGGGCTTGGGCGTGCCGTGCGTCGTCGGCGTCGGCGACGTGGCGCTCAGCCAGCGCAAGAAGACCCTGACCACTGCCGACGGGCGCGTCTTCACCGAAGGCGACGTCATAACTGTCGATTGCGCCACCGGCGAGGTGCTGGCGGGGGCGGCGAAAATGCAGGACGCGGTGCTGGACGACGCCTTCACCGACCTTCTTTCCTGGGCCGACGCGGTGCGCGATATCGGCATCCGCGCCAATGCCGACACCCCCGCCGAAGCGCGCATGGCGCGCACCTTCCTGGCCGAGGGCATCGGCCTGTGCCGCACCGAGCACATGTTCTTCGAGGACGACCGCCTGACGGTGATGCGCGAGATGATCTTTGCCGCCAGCGCGCAGGACCGGCAGGCCACCCTCGACCAGCTTTTGCCGATGCAGCGCCGCGATTTCGTCGAGCTGTTCGAGATCATGCAGGGCAAGCCGGTCTGCATCCGGCTGTTCGACCCGCCGTTGCACGAATTCCTGCCCTCGGACCGGCACGA
The DNA here is from genome assembly GCA_963768205.1 of uncultured Alphaproteobacteria bacterium. Classification (GTDB taxonomy): domain Bacteria; phylum Pseudomonadota; class Alphaproteobacteria; order Rhodobacterales; family Rhodobacteraceae; genus JAHELH01. Next base: position 410,540 of record CAVYHB010000008.1, read on the forward strand.
GTTGCGCGATCTGGCGGAATCGCTGGACAAGCCCATTGCCGAGGTCACCCGCCGGGTCGACCAGCTGGCCGAATTCAATCCGATGCTGGGGATGCGCGGCGTGCGACTGGGCATCACCGTACCCGAGATTTACGACATGCAGGCGCGCGCGATTTTCGAGGCGACGGTCGAGGCCAGCCGCCTGGGCGACCCGGTGGTGCCCGAGATCATGATCCCGCTGGTCAGCGCAAGGCGCGAGGTCGAACTGGTCAAGGCTCGCATCGACGCCGTGGCCGCCGCCGTGCGGATCGAGACCGGCACCGACTTTACCTACCGGCTGGGGGTCATGGTCGAGACGCCGCGCGCCTGCCTGCGCGCCGACGAGATCGCAGCGCATTCGGCTTTCCTGTCGTTCGGCACCAACGACCTGACCCAGATGACCTATGGCCTGTCGCGCGACGACGCCGGGCGCTTCATGTCGGACTACGTGAACCTCGGCGTCTACCGCGAGGATCCGTTTCAATTTCTCGATACCGACGGCGTCGGCGAGTTGCTTACCATGGCGGCGGAGCGGGGCAGGGCGACGGACCCGGACATCACCTTGTCGATCTGCGGCGAACATGGCGGAAACACCGAATCAATCGCCTTCTGCCGGGCTGCCGGCTTCGACTATGTCTCGTGCTCGCCGTTCCGCGTGCCGGTGGCGCGACTGGCCGCCGCACACCTTGCGCTGGCGGCGTCGCCGCCGGATGACGATACTTAACATGTTGTTTTTAAAAAGGATGCACTTGTAGATTTATTTCGGTCACCCTGACGTTTAGGGCTTGCGCTTCAGCCTAATTGTCGAACGATTCGCCCCCCGGACTCGACTCTTGCCTAAATCTTCGTTTAAGGGCTTGTCGATGGAATAGGGCAGCGCACCCGTAAGGGGCCGCCTGGGGGATAGTATGAGACTGTTTGGCGTCTTCGCGACCGCCTGCTTTGCAGGCGCGATGGCCTTGGGCTTTGCCGCCCATGCCGATGTTGTTCTTTCAACTTCGAACAACCCGGCAATCCAGCTGGACGATCGCCTGAGCGATCTGCTGAGCCAGGAGCGCACCGCGTTCGGGCGACTCGATGCCGCGCGGCTGGAGCGCCTGTCGACCCTGCCCGAGACCAAGCGGTTCCGCAAGACCGATCCGACGGCTCCCAGATATTCACTGGCATGGCTGGACAGCCAGCCAAAGCCGAAGGGCGAAGCGGCCTGGAAGTGCCTCAGCGAGGCGCTGTATTTCGAGGCGCGCGGTGAAAGCGTGAAGGGCCAGTTCGCCGTGGCAGAGGTGATCCTCAACCGCGTCGACAGCGCCAATTTCCCGAACTCGGTCTGCGGCGTGATCCGCCAGGGTACCGGCCGCAAATACCAGTGCCAGTTCACCTATACCTGCGATGGCCACGACGAGGTGGTGCACGAAAAGCAGGCCTGGGCCCGGGTCGCCAAGATCTCGCGGATCATGATCGACGGCGCGGCACGCACCCTGACCAAGGGCGCGACCCACTATCATACCAAGGCGGTCAATCCGCGCTGGGCCCGTGTTTTCCCGCGCACCACCACGATCGGAGTGCATCACTTCTACCGGATGCCCACCCGCACCTCCGAGGCCAGCGTTTCGCCGGTTCCGTGGCTGCAATAGCCGCGCATGGGCTTATCGCTGTCGCAATAATCCTGTAGGGCTGGGCCGATCCCGGGCCGGAGCCTGCCATGACCACCGACATCAAGCTTGCCTTCGCCCATCCCGAGGCGCGCGCCGCTGCGACCGCCGATCCGGAGGTGCGCGACCGCATTTCGCTGCGCGACCATATCGTCGAGGTCGAGATCGGCGCCTTTCAGGCCGAGCGGGGCACCACCCAGCGCGTCTGTTTCAATATCGTGGTCGAGGTCGAGCCGCTGACCGGCCCGATGAACGACGATGTCGACCGCATCCTCAGCTATGACAAGGTGACCGAGGCGATCGCGCTGGAACTCGCCGCCGAGCGGCTCAACCTGCTGGAAACCCTGGCCCAGCGCATCGCCATGCGCATCCTGACCGAGCCGCAGGCGCGGCGCGTCTTCGTACGGATCGAGAAGCTTGACCGCGGACCCGGCGCGCTGGGCGTCGAGATCGTCCGAAGCCGCCCGGAAACGCCGCTGCAAGTGACGCGCGCGCGCACCGACGCCGTGCCGCATCCCACGCTGATCTACCTGTCGAATGACGCGATTGCCGACGCACGGCTTTCGGCGGCCATAGACCGGATGCAGGCCGAAGGCGCGCCGCTGATCTTCTGCGTCGGCCTGCCCGACACGCCTCCGCCGCAATCGCCGACCGCGGCGGTGCAGCGCCGCATCGACCTGCTGGCCATAGAACAGAACGCCTGGGCGCTGGCCGGACGCGACCGGCGCTGCGTGGTGGTCGAGACCCGGACCGAGCTGGACTGGGCGATGCGGCATGGCCAGATATCAGTCTGGGCGCCGTCGAAGATCGTGCTGGACGCGATAGACGGCCCGCAGACGCCGCCAGCGGCGGCGGTGGAACTGGCGCTATGGCTCGCGGGCCTCGTCGGGGCGGCAGAGATGCAGGTGGTCGGCGGGGCGCCGCCGAAGTCTGTAACAATTCCGGTCCGCGCGGTCACGCTGGACGACTGAACCTTGCCAAGGCTGCTGCGATTGCGCAGACCCCGGCCATGGCCGACTACTACCGCCCGATCCTGAATTCCGACGCCGCGATGCCGCAGGGTGCCGCGCAGCTTGCGGGTGGCTGGACCTGGTTCACGCACCTGCAACACCTGCGCCGCGAAGCGGCCCCGCAGGTCATCCCGGCAACCAAGGCCCCCGGCGAGATCCTGGACCGGCTCACGCATCCGCGACCGGCGCTCGGCGACCTGACGCTGGACCGGCCGCGCCTGATGGGCATCGTCAACGTCACACCCGACAGTTTTTCGGACGGCGGCGATTTCGCCGAAACCGAAGCGGCGATCGCACAGGGCCGTGCCATGGCGCGCGGTGGCGCCGACATCCTGGACATCGGCGGCGAAAGCACCCGGCCCTTCGCGCAAGTGGTACCGTCCGACGTGGAAGTCGACCGCGTCGTGCCGGTGATCTCGGCGCTGGGCGACACCGGCCTGCCGATCTCGATCGACACCCGCAAGGCCGATGTGGCCCTGGCCGCGGTCGCAGCGGGGGCGAAAATCCTTAACGATGTCTCCGCCTTGCGGCACGATCCTGAGATGGCGCATTACGCGGCGGAGGCCGCGCTGCCGATCTGCCTGATGCACATGCAGGGCACGCCCGAGACCATGTCGGTCGATCCGCGCTATGACGATGTGCTGCTCGACGTCTATGACCAGCTTGCAGACCGCATCGCCGCCGCCGAGGCCGCCGGTGTTCGCCGTGACGCCATCGTCATCGACCCGGGCATCGGTTTCGGCAAGACGGCGGAACACAATCTGGTGCTGCTGCGCAATCTCGGTCTGTTTCACAGCCTCGGCTGCCCGATCCTGCTGGGCACGTCGCGCAAGCGGTTCATCGACGCGGTGGCGGATGTGCCACGGGCGAAGGACCGGCTGCCCGGCTCGCTTGCCGTGGCCCTGGCGGGGATCGCGCAGGGGGTGCAGATAACCCGGGTCCATGATATCAACGAAACACGTCAGGCACTCGACCTCTATAAGGCTGTGACCGGCAAAGGGGCATGACAATGGCACGAAAACTCTTCGGGACCGATGGCGTTCGCGGCACCGCCAACAGCTATCCGATGACCGCCGAGATGGCGCTGAAACTGGGCGCCGCAGCGGGGCGGCTATTTCCGCTCCGACGGCACCAACGGGCACCGCGTGGTGATCGGCAAGGACACGCGCCTGTCGGGCTACATGTTCGAGAACGCGCTGACCGCCGGGCTGACCTCGCATCGGCATGAACGTGTTGCTGCTCGGCCCGGTGCCGACCCCGGCCGTCGGCCTGCTGACCCACTCGCATGCGCGCCGATCTCGGCATCATGATCTCGGCCAGCCACAACCCGTACCAGGACAACGGCATCAAGTTCTTCGGCCCCGACGGCTTCAAGCTGTCCGACGAGGTCGAGACCGCAGATCGAGGCGCTGGTCGCAGGCGAGATCGAACCCGCCGCAGCCGCAGAACATCGGCCGCGCGCGGCGCATCGACGATGGGCGCGGGCGCTACATGGAATATGCCAAGACCACCTTTCCGCGCGCGGCCAGCTCGACGGGCTGCAAGATCGTCGTCGACTGCGCCAATGGCGCCGCCTACCGCGCCGCGCCCGAGGTGCTGTGGGAGCTTGGCGCCGAGGTGATCCCGATCGGCGTCAGCCCGGACGGCCTCAACATCAACGAAGGCTGCGGCTCGACCGACACCGCGCTGGCCGCCGAGACGGTGCGCCGCGCAGGGCGCCGACCTCGGCATCTGTCTCGATGGCGACGCCGACCGCGTCATGATCATCGACGAAACCGGCGCGGTCGCCGACGGCGATCAGATCATGGCGCTGTTCGCCACCCGCTGGGCCGAGGCCGGACGCCTGGCGACAGACACGCTGGTCGCCACGGTGATGTCCAACCTCGGCCTCGAACGGCTACCTGGCAAGCGCGCGGCCTGCAGCTCGAGCGCGCGCCGGTCGGCGACCGCTACGTGGTCGAGCGGATGCGCGAGGGCGGCTGGAACCTCGGCGGCGAGCAGTCGGGCCACATCGTGATGACCGATTACGCCACCACCGGCGACGGGCTGATCGCGGGTCTGCAGTTCCTGTCGGCGATGGTCGACACCGGCCAGCGCGCGTCAGAGCTGACGCGCCAGTTCGAGCCGGTGCCGCAGCTCCTGCAGAACGTCCGCTACGGCGCGGGGCAGGAGCCGCTGACTTCTCGATCCGGTGCGGGCCGTCATCCTGGATGCCGAGGCGCGGCTGAAGGGCAACGGGCGGCTGCTGATCCGCAAATCGGGCACCGAGCCGCTGATCCGGGTGATGGCGGAATGCGAGGACGAGATGCTGCTGGCGCAAGTGGTGGGCGAGATCGTGGCCGAGGTTCAAGCAGCAACCAACTGAGAATGGTCGTTATTCAGCGTCCCGGATGATGCGCGGCGTGATGAAGATCAGCAGGTTGCGATTGCGGTTCTGTTCCGCCCTGGTCTGGAACAGGCGCCCGATGATCGGCAGATCGCCCAGTAACGGCACGCGGTCCTGGATATCTTCGGACAGCGTTCCCGGAATCCGGTAAGTCCGCAGCCCGCCGATCAGGATGACATTGCCGTCACTCACCCGCACCGACGTGCCGACGGTTCTGACGGCCACAAGCTCGTTGCCGTTCAGCAATACGTCGCCGATCTGGTTGGGGCCGGTCAGTTGCTGCCGCAGGCCGGGCGTCATGATCGTCTTGTTGACCGGAAAGGTGAGATCGAGGCCGATTTCTTCCGAAAAATCATCCTGCACCACGACCAGTCTGGTTGGAACGAGGAAAAGGTCCCTCATACGAAACTCGACCCTGTCGAAAGCCGGGAAGGCATTGCTGTCCTCGACCTCGGGTTCCGAGCTTGAATAGGAAACACCCTGGGCCAGGGCCGTCGCCCCGACGCCGCTGAACGCGCTGGTGGCCAGCACCGTGCCGGTGAAATCACGTCGCTTCATGTCGTATCCCTCCCCTGGTGGGTCGGGACAGGATAGCACGGTTTCAAACGTTTTTCGACGGAGCGCCGGGGGGTTGCGTCAGGTGCCGTGGGATTTGCCCGTCCGCGCCGCCCTGCCCGACTGGCTGATCGCAAGTCCAGCCAGGATCAGTGCCAGGGCGGCAAAAAAGCGCAGCGGCAGGGCCTCGGACAGCACCGCGGCGCCGAAGATCATCGACCAGACCGGCACCATGTAGTTGACCGTGGTCAGGAACCCAGCCCCCGCGCTACGGATCACCTGGACCCTCAACATCGCCGCGAAACCTGTTGGAATCAGGCCAAGAAACAGGATCGCCCAGCCTGGTGTGCCGGGGACCCAGGCGGGAATCCCATCGACGATCAGCATGGCGGGCAGCAGCACGATGGCGCCCACAGCCAGCCCAAGCCCGGACAGAATGATCGGGTCGATGGGCGGAAACCGCCGGGTCAGGATCGACGAACAGGCATAGCACAGCGCGGCCACCAGGCAGGCCAGGCGGGCCAGCGGCTCCCACGGGTTGCCGCTGGCGTCGAAGATGCCGGCCCCGATCAGCACCGCCGCACCGAGGAACCCGACAGAAAATCCCAGCCCTTTGCGCAGGCTCAAGGGTTCATCGGCGAAGACATGCGCCAGCGGCAGCACGAACAGCGGCAGCGCGGCCATGCTGAGACCCGCGAAGGCCGAAGGCACGTGTTGCTGGCCCCAGGCCAGCAGCAGGAACGGTAATGCAGAGCTGAGAATGCCGATCGGGATCAGCCGGGCGACCAGGCCAGGGGCCAAGGCGGGCAAGCGTCGGCGCAACGCCGCGCCCAACGCCAGCACCGCCAGCGCGCCAAGCGTGGTGCGCGCGGCAGCGACGGTGACCGGGCCGTAGCCCCGCAACGCCACGGACACGACCATGAATGTCCCGCCCCAGATCAGGCCAAGGCCGCAGACCATTGCCCAGTTTCTCAGCGTGGCGTCAGATGGCTGGGTCATCGCCCCGGGGTTCCCGCGGTTTTTTCAAAGACGATCTTCGGCCGACGGATATACGACCCGCCAGCCATCCCGGCATCGAACGCCGAGAACCCAATGCTTGCATGAGGCCAGCCCGCCATCGGGCAGCACGTAGGACATCCGCAGGCCCAGGAACGCGCCGGTCCCGATGGCCATCCGCGCGGTTCCCGCGGGCTGGGTTTCGTCCACGGTTGCGGGCAGCCAGACGGGCACTCGCGTGTCACCGCGCACCAGGTTCATCGGGCGCGCGGTGATCGTGGCGGTGATGTAGGTCGCGGTCAGGTTGCTGGCGATCAGGTAAGCGATCAGCAGCCCGCCCAGGACCCACATCCACCAGCGCATCAGTTCTTGGCCTTGTCGACCATGCGGCCTGCCGAGATCCACGGCATCATGCCGCGCAGCTTCTCGCCCACCGCCTCGATCTGGTGCTCGTCGTTGCAGCCGCCGCGTCGCCTTGAAGCTCGGCTGGCCCACCGCGTTTTCCTGCATGAAGTCACGCACGAACTTGCCGGTCTGGATGTCGCGCAGAACCGCCTTCATCCGCGCCTTGGTCTCGTCGTAGGGCAGGATGCGCGGGCCGCTGACGTATTCGCCGTATTCGGCGGTGTTGGAGATCGAGTAGTTCATGTTGGCGATGCCGCCTTCGTAGATCAGGTCGACGATCAGCTTGACCTCGTGCAGGCACTCGAAATAGGCCATCTCGGGCTCGTAGCCCGCCTCGACCAGGGTCTCGAAGCCCATGCGGATCAGCTCGACCAGGCCGCCGCACAGCACCGCCTGCTCGCCGAACAGGTCGGTTTCGCATTCCTCGCGGAAGTCGGTCTCGATGATGCCCGAGCGACCGCCGCCGATGGCCGAGCAATAGGACGAGGCCGATTTCCAGCGCCTTGCCGCGAGGCGTCGTTGTGCACCGCCACCAGGCAGGGCACGCCGCCGCCCTTGATGTATTCGCCGCGCACGGTGTGGCCGGGGCCCTTGGGGGCCATCATGATGACGTCGACGCCGGGCTTGGGCTCGATCAGGCCGAAGTGGATGTTCAGCCCGTGGGCAAAGGCGATGGCCGCGCCGTCGCGCGATGTTGTCATGCACGTATTTCTTGTAGGTCTCGGCCTGAAGCTCGTCGGGCATGGTGAACATGATCAGGTCGCACCAGGCGGCGGCTTCGGCGATGCCCATCACCTTCAGGCCCTCGCCTTCGGCCTTCTTGGCCGATGGGCGAGCCGTGGCGCAGGGCGACGACGATGTTCTTGGCGCCGCTGTCGCGCAGGTTCAGGGCGTGGGCGTGGCCCTGGCTGCCGTAGCCGAGGATCGCGACCTTCTTGTCCTTGATCAGGTTGATGTCGCAGTCGCGGTCATAGTAAACGCGCATGGGGTCGTCCTTTCCGGTTGGTCGCCGCTTGTCCTACCGCGGGGGCGGCGCAGGGGCGAGACTGAATGCCCGTGGTTTTTCGATGAATTGCATGGTATTCATTCGCTGAATGTTCAATCCGAGTAGAATTCATGCTGGATGATGCCGATCTGACGGTGCTGCGACGTTTGCAGGTCGATCCCGGCATGTCGATGCCGGACCTTGCCGATGCGGCGCGGAATGCCAGCCGTCCGCGCGGCCCGGCGGATCGACAGGATGCGCGAGGCAGGGGTCATCCGGGCCACCCGCGCGGTGATCGACTGGGGCGCGCTGGGCTATGCGGTCAAGGTCAGCCTGCGGTTCACGCTCGACAAGACCGACCCGCGCGCTTTCGACGATTTTCATAGCCGCGGCCCGCGAGGTGCCCGAGGTGATCGAGATCCAGACATTCCTGGGCAAGGTCGACGTGCGGCTGAACGTCATCGCCCGCGACTTGGGGCATTACCAGACGCTTTATCGGACAAGCATCCTCAGCCTGCCGCATATCGCCGACATCGAGGCGCTGATGCATGTGGCGACGATCAAGGCGCAGGAGACGCTGCCGATATGATCGCGCTGGACGACATCGACCGGGCGCTGCTGCGCGAGTTGTCGCGGGACATGACGCAGAACGCGGGCGCGCTGGGCCGCGCCGTAGGGCTGAGCCAACCGGCCACCTGGCGGCGGATCCGGCGGCTGAAGGACAGCGGCGTGATCGCGGGACGGCGGCTGGAGCTTGATCTCGAGAAGCTTGGATTCGGCGTCACGGTGTTCCTGGGCGTCAAGCTGGCCACCAAGGGCCGCGTGTCGCTGGAGGATTTCGAACGCGCGGTGACGGCGATCCCGGAGGTGCAGACGGTCGAGCACGTTCTGGGGCTTTACGACTACCGCCTGCGCGTCGTGGCGCGGGATCTCGCCGATTTCGAGCGGGTGCTGCGGCGGCGGATCATGACGTTGCCAGGGGTCGGGGGCGTGGAGGCGAATGTGTTGTTAAGCGAGGAGCGCAGGCCGGGGCCGCTGTAGCCGCCCGGACGTGCGCCGCTTGTCCCGGATGATATCCGGAACGTCGCCCCGCCCGCCGTCCCGCAGGTAGCGCTTTGCCTTGCGCCGCCGGGCTGTTACGTCTTGCGCAGAGCCTTCGAAGGAGCCGCGAGATGACCGCCCTGCTTGACACAGTCGACCCCGATGGCCTGCTGGAATATTCCGTCGTCTTCACTGACCGGTCGCTCAACCACATGAGCGCCGAATTCCAGGGCGTGATGCGCGATATCTCGTCGATGTTGCGCGAGGTCTATAATGCCGAGGCAGTGGCCGTCGTGCCGGGCGGCGGCACCTACGCGATGGAGGCCGTGGCGCGGCAACTGGCGACGGACGCGAAGGCGCTGGTGATCCGCAACGGCTGGTTTTCCTATCGCTGGAGCCAGATATTCGAGGCGGGCGCGATCCCGGCGTCGGAAACCGTGATGAAGGCGCGGCGCACCGGCAACGGTGCCAAGGCGCCCTTTGCCCCGGCCCCGATCGAGGAGGTCACGGCGAGGATAGCCGAAGAAAGACCTGAGGTCGTTTTCGCCCCGCATGTCGAGACCTCCTCGGGCATGATCCTGCCCGACGACTACCTGCGTGCCGTGGCCGACGCGGTGCACGGGGTCGGCGGGCTTTTCGTACTCGACTGCATCGCCTCGGGCTGCGCCTGGGTCGACATGAAGGCTTGCGGGCGTCGACGTGCTGATCTCGGCCCCGCAGAAGGGCTGGTCGGCCTCGCCCTCGGCGGGTTTGGTGATGCTGTCCGAGGCCGGGCTGGCGCGGGCAAAGGCCACGCAATCGACAAGTTTCGCCGTCGATCTGGGCAAGTGGCTGGCGATCATGGAAGCCTACGAGGCCGGCGGCCACGCCTATCACGCCACCATGCCCACCGATGCGCTGAAGGCGTTCCGCGATACCATGCTTCGAGACCCGAGACTACGGCTTCGAAAAGTTGCGTGACGCCCAGTGGGAGCAGGGCCGCCGGGTCCGGGCGCTGCTGGCCGAGCGCGGTTTCGCCTCGGTCGCGGCGGAGGGTTTCGAAGCGCCCGGCGTGGTGGTCAGCTACACCGACGACGCGGACATCCAGACCGGCAAGACCTTCGCCGCCCAGGGGATGCAGATCGCCGCCGGCGTGCCGCTGCAATGCGACGAGGGGCCGGAGTACAAATCCTTCCGCCTGGGGCTTTTCGGGCTGGACAAGCTTTACGATGTCGACGCCAGCGTGGCCCGGCTGCGCGACGCGCTGGATCAGGTGGCCTGAGCGCCCAGTCCGGCGCGCATCACACCCTTGCGTACCGGCGCCATGTCGTAGATCGCCCGCAGGCCGAAGCCACGGATCGCCTGCACAGGTTGGGCGCCCGACTTGCACACCCGGTTGAAGAGGTCGATGGCGCGAGCCCGCAGGGCGATGTCGCGCGTTCGCGCCTGCGCGTAGCGATCAAGCATCGCGGCATCGCCCAGGCTGCCCGGATCGGCGCACTCCAGCAGCGCCGCCACATCATGCAGCGAGGTGTTCAGGCCTTGCGCGCCGATCGGCGGCAGCACATGCGCGGCCTCGGCGATCAGGGCGCAGCGCGCGGCGGTCAGGCGCGTGGCGGTCTGCGTGACGATCGGCCACACGCTCCGCTCGGTCACAAGTTGCATCGGCCCCAGCAGGTCGCAGGCCCGCTGGGTCATCTCGGCATCGAAGGCGGCGCTGTCCATCGCGGCCAGTTCCAGCGCCCGGGCGCCTTCGTTCATCCAGACGATGGCCGAGGCGGGGCGGCCCCGGTGATCGGGCAGCGGAACGGTCGTGAAGGCGCCACCGGCATTGTAGATTTCGGTCGAGACGTTGCGGTGCGGCAGTGCGTGGGTAACCGAGAAGGCCAGCGCCTTCTGCCCGTATCGCGTCGTCTTCACGTCGATGCCAGCGGCCTGGCGCACGGCTGAATTGCGTCCGTCCGCGCCGATTACAAGGCGCGCGGCGATCTGGCGGTCCCCCGTCAGCGTGACGAAGGCTTCGCGATCGCGGGCCAGAAGGCTGCGAAAGCCGGTGCCGAAGGCCAACTCGATGCCGGATTGGCCGGTCAGGTGGTCCAGCACGACGCCGCGGGTCAGCCAGTTGGGCAGGTTCCATCCGAAGGGCGCGTCGCCCAGTTCGGAGGCGTCGAACTGGCGGGTCTCGGCGATCTGGGGCGGCCAGCCGTGGGTGTCGACGATGCGCAGCGCCTCAAGCGGAGTGGCCTTGGGGCGCAGCGCGTCCCAAAGACCGATCCGGTTCAGAAGATCGCGGGCCGGTTGCAGGAAGGCGGTCGAGCGCAGGTCCGAGCCTTCGTCGCGTAGATCCGTGACCGGCGGCGCGGGATCGGCCAGCAGCACGCTGAACCCGGCTTGCCCGAATGCCGCGGCGGCCACCAGCCCGGCAAGGCCACCGCCCGAGATCAGGATATCGACGGTTTCGCGCGGCATCCCGGTCAGTCCGGCGCGGTCATGTCGGGCGCGTAGGTTCCGTCGAGGATGCGCGCCAGAAAGCCGGTCAGGTCGTCGGTGTGGTGGTGCACATGTGGCTGCGGATCGGGTTCGGGGGCGACGTGCACGGTGCGCATGCCCCATGGCGTGCGGGGCGGCGAGGTTGCGGATGTCGTCCTCGAACATCGCGGCACTTCGCGGCCTCGGTGCCGTCGGCGGCAAAGATGGTCTCGAAGGCAGCGCGCTCTGGCTTGGGGCGGAAACCGGCGTGTTCGACGCCGTAGACCGCGTCGAAAGCCCCGGAAAGGCCGCGTGCGGCAAGCACCCGCTCGGCATAGGGCTTGGAGCCGTTGGTGTAGACGATGCGGCGACCGGGCAGGGCGCGGATGCGGTCGGCAAGGTCCGGATCGGGATCGAGGTGCTCAAGCGAGATCTCGTGGACCTCGTGCAGATAGGGTGCCAGGGTCGACGCCGTGCCGTCCATCAGCCCCGCGAGCGTGGTGCCGTAGTCGCGCCAGTACTGCGCGCGCAGACGCGTTGGCCGTCGCCCGGTCGACGCCAGCGTCCGCATCACCCAGTCGGTCATCCGCACCTCGATCTGGTCGAACAGGCGCGCCGACGGGTGGATAGAGCGTGTTGTCGAGGTCGAAGACCCAGTGGCGAACGTGGCTGAAATCGGCTGTCATGGCAGGCAATCTAGAGCGCGGGCGCGTCAGCGTCCATGGCCCGCCGTGGCTTGATAATCGGCGGGCTGCGGGTATGGTATGCCACCGTATTCGAAAGGCAGGCGATGGCCGACCCCAAATCCCCGCAAAAGGACGCCTACGGGCTGATCCTCGAGGCGATCGACACCGGCGTCTTCCGCCCCGGCGACCGGTTGGTGGAAAGCGACCTGGCCGAACGTTTCGGGGTGTCGCGCACGCCGATCCGCGAGGCGCTGCAGCGGCTGGAGACCCAGTCGATGCTGACCCGCGACGGCCGCTCGCTGATCGTGGCGTCGCTGGATCACAACCAGCTGGCCGAGCTATACGTGGTGCGTACCGAGCTTGAGGGGCTGGCAGCCCGGCTGGCCGCGCGCCACGCCGCGCCCGAGGAGGTGCGCGTGCTGCGCGATATGGTGGTCGAGGATGCCACGCTGCTGGGCGACCCGGCAGGCGCTGAGCCGGGCGAACCGGCGGTTTCACAGGCAGATACACCTGGCCAGCCACAACCGCTATCTGGTGCAGCAATTAGAACTGGTGCACCGCTCGATGGCGCTGTTGGCAACGACTTCTCTGGCGGTGGAGGGCCGCGGCGAGGTGGCGCTCGCGGAACATCACAGCGATCGTCGAGGCGATCGCCGCGGGCGACGGCGAGGCGGCCTATGCGGCGCTGAAGGCGCATATTTCCAAGGCATTCGAGACCCGTTTGCGCAGCGATTCCGAAACGGTCTAGCCACCGCGCGGCCGTCTATTCGGCCGCAAAGCGCCGTTGCTGGGGCGGGTCCGATGCGACGGCGCCCGGTGCATTGGACGGTTCGGTTTGCTTGGCAGGTTGCGATGGCGGGTCGGTGGCGTCGTAGATGCCGTGCTCGGTCTTGTCCCAGTAGAAGGGCCGGGTGAAAAGCTCTGCCAGCCCCTTGTAGGTCGCCAGCGCCGCCATCGGGAAGTAGAAATAAAGCGTCGGCAGCCAGGGGATCAGGAACCGGTGGCGTGCGCCCATGACCGCCAGGATGCCGACTGCCAGATCGACCACGACCGAGGCCAGGAAGGCGATGACCACGGCGCTGAGGGCCTGGGCGCTCATCAGGTTGGCCACCGGGTGGGGCATTCCGAATGGCAGGATCCAGAAGCTCCAGAGCAGGGGCGCGAACAGGAACTGCGAGATGGTTCCGAGAAACAGCAGCTGCACGCCAATGAACCGCCATGTCCCCAGGTCGCGCCGCAGCTTGCCGGGCTGCCGCATATGCACCGCCCAGGTGATCGCGTAACCCTTCAGCCAGCGCGACCGCTGCTTTACCCAGGGCCAGAACCGGCAGTTCGCCTCTTCCTCGGTGACGGTGTCGATCAGTTCTGTGCGGTAGCCGTGGCGCGCCAGCCGGATGCCCAGATCGGCATCCTCGGTCACGTTGTGGGCGTCCCAGCCGCCAAGCTCTTCAAGTATCTTGCGGCGGAAGAACAGCGTCGTGCCGCCCAGCGGGATCGCCAGCCCCAGCCGCGCCAGGCCCGGCAGCATCACCCGGAACCACATTGCGTACTCGGCGGTGAAACAACGCGCCAGCCAGTTGCTTCGGGCATTGTAGAAATCCAGAATGCCTTGCAGGCAGGCAACCTCCGGCCCGCGTTCGTGAAACCGCTGCACCACGCGCCTGATCTGGTCGGGGGCCGGCGCGTCCTCGGCGTCGTAGACCCCGACGATGCTGCCGCGACAGAAATCCAGAGCGTAGTTCAGCGCCCGCGGCTTGGTCTTCAGCTTGGAATTCGGCACCACGATCTGCCGCATGTGACCGGGCAGGTCGACCCGGTCGATGGTATCGCAGGTGACGGCGTCGTCGGCCTCGACCACCAGGCAGATGTCCAGAAGCTCGCGCGGATAGTCCAGTCGTTCCAGCCGTTTGACCAGGCGTTCGGCGATCTGGCGTTCCTGGTAAAGCGGCACCAGGATCGACACCGGGGGCAGGCGGGCGATGATCGGCGCGTTGTCCGGGGCGGCGTGCGCGGGTCGGCGCAGCGCCCAGATGTGGCTGACCGCCACGGCCAGTTTCAGGCCGGTATTGGCGACGGTCGACAGCATGACCCAGGCAAAGAGCCCCAGCAGAAACAGGTCGGGCATGGTCACCATCGCGACCAGAAGCGCGATGCCCAGCGCCAGGCACACTTCGCGGGTCCTTTTCGATTGCCATTGCCGACAGCTTTCCATCGGGGCCACGCGGGTCTCGGCGCGCGTCGCCAGCGCGCGGCGATGGTGGCCCAGGACCGCGCGGTGCAGCTCGATCTCGCCGGTGATCGCCATTTGCACCGGGCCGAACAGCGCCTCGAGATCGGCGCGCCTGGTCTCGAACTCTTCGGGACGCGCGCTGGCCACCACGACAACGCCCGCCGCCTTGCGCCAGGGTAGAAGTCCCTCGGCCAGGCAGCGGGTCACGCCGTAGGTGTCGATCAGGCGCACATCGGGCGGGTGCCGGTCAAAGCGCGCCACGGGCGCGCGGAACTGGCGCGCAACGGCATCGTAAAGCCGCTCGCGGTCGATCATGCCGTGGGCAACCAGGATGTCGCCGAACCGGGCCTCGACCCGGTTCTGCACCGCCAGGATGCGCAACGTGTCCTGCGGCGTGATATCGCCCTCGTCGACGAGGATCTGGCCCAGCTTCATCCGCGTGGGTCGTGGCCCGACCGGACCCGCGCCGCCGAAATTCGGCGGCCATTTCTGCTGCTTCCGCGATGCCATTCTGGTTGCCAATCACCCTCGTGTCGGCACCAGACTTGGTCATTCAGGTTAAGGATGCCTTAACCGCGATATCGGTCCTACCCCGATTCAGCGAGTTTCCATGGCAGAAACGAATCTGTCGAACAAGTAATAGCTGTCTTGCGGTCCGGGACTCGCCTCTGGGTGGTATTGTACTGAAAAGACAGGGCGATCCTTGCTGCGAATCCCGCAGTTCGATCCGTCGAACAACGACACGTGGGTTTCGACGACAGTGTCGGGCAGGGTCTGGCTATCCACGGTGAAGCCGTGGTTCATCGAGGTGATCTCGACCTTGCCGGTTTCCAGGTCCTTGACCGGGTGGTTGGCGCCGTGGTGCCCGTGGTTCATCTTGATGGTCCTGCGCGCCCAGCGCAAGCGCCAGCATCTGGTGTCCAAGGCAGATGCCGAAGACGGGGATGTCGGATTTCTCGAGCACGTCGCGGATCATCGGCACCGCGTACTCGCCTGTTGCCGCCGGATCGCCGGGGCCGTTCGACAGGAACAGGCCCTCGGGATCATGCGCCATAACCTCTTCGGCGGTGGCGGTGGCGGGCAGCACGGTCACGTCGCAGCCCGCGCTGGCCAGGCTGCGCAGGATGTTGCGCTTGGCGCCGAAATCGACGGCCACGACCCGGCGACCCGGCGTGTCGCGGCGCGTGTAGCCTTCGGGCCAGGCCCAGCGCATCTGGTCCCAGCGATAGGATTGGGCACAGGTGACGTCGCGCGCCAGATCAAGCCCGACCAGCCCAGGAAAGCCGCGCGCGGCGGCGACCAGCGCCTCGATATCGAAATCACCGCTCGGATCGTGCGCCAGCGCGGCATGCGGCGCGCCCTGCGCTCGGATCGCCCGGGTCAGGCGGCGGGTGTCGAGCCCGCCGATGCCGATGCGGCCCGACTTGGCCAGCCAGTCGCCAAGCGCTCGGCTCGCGCGCCAGTTCGAAGGTTCGGTCGGGTCCCATTTCACCACCATTCCGGCCGCCACCGGGGCGTCGCTTTCGTCGTCGTCGGCGTTGACGCCGACATTGCCGACGTGCGGGAAGGTGAAGGTCACGATCTGCCCGGCATAGGACGGATCGGTCATGATTTCCTGGTAGCCGGTCATCGCGGTGTTGAAGCACAACTCGGCTGTCGTCTGGCCAGTGCCGCCAAAGCCCTTGCCGAAAAACAGCGACCCGTCGGCCAGCGCCAGGCAGGCGGTCGCAGTGTCGGGGGCGCGCGTGCTGGGCATGGCGGGCGTTCCTTTGCGCAAAGCTGGAATTCGCGCGAACCTAAGGCCGCGCAGGACGCGGGTCAAGGGTGCGGGCGTATTTGAGAAATTGTTTAGTAACAGATAGTTAGAGAGGAATTGGCTGGTTGCCACCGGATTGTTGTGGCAGTATGGTCGGGGTTTCCAAAATGACCTCATGGGGATGAGATGTCGAAACCACTGCGCGACCGGATCAGCGATGGTCTGAAGGATGCGATGAAAAGCAAGGACACGGCGAAGTTGTCAACGCTGCGCCTGATCAACGCCGCAATCAAGGACAAGGACATCGCACTGCGCGGCGAAGGCGAGGACCGGACGGTCACCGACGCCGAAGTGCTTGTGATCCTTGGCAAGATGGTCAAGCAGCGCCATGAAAGCGCCCGCGCCTACGAAGAGGGCGGGCGGCTGGACCTGTCAGAGCGGGAACTGGACGAGGTCACGGTGATCGAGGACTACCTGCCGCGGCAACTCGACGACGCCGAGGTCGCCGAGGCGGTCAGCCAGGCGGTCGAGGAAACCGGCGCTGAAACGATCCGCGACATGGGCCGGGTGATGGGCGTGCTGAAAACACGCTATACCGGTCAGATGGATTTCGGCAAGGTCGGCCCGATGATCAAGGATCGCCTGGGGACGGCAAAGGCCGGTTAGGTCGTCCCGCCGACCCGCCAGCGATTGCGGAAATGCCGGATCGCGATGGTGTTGTGCCGCAGGTGATCCGCCCCCGGCCCGGCGTTGATCGCGCCCAGCCGGGTTTTTTGCAGCGCCGCGCGGCCGGCCCGGGGGATGAAGCTGAGCGAGCGGGCCGGGATCACCCACTTGGGCGCCCGGCAGAGCGCGCTGGTCCGCACGTCGTCGACGAAGAACAGTTCCGGCGGCCCGCTGTCCTGGTCGCGCATCTGGGGCAGGTCGAAGAACCGTGGACGCACCAAGTAGCTGAAGACGCCCAGCATCACGTCGACCTCGCGAGGTTCGCGCAGGCGTGGGCCGCGGATCGGCGTCGGCGGGCGCATCAGTAGGTTGCCCAGCACCGTCGTGTCACGGTCAGTCAGGTCGTCCGGCACGACCCAGCCCGCCAGGGTCAGCGCCCGGTCGGGATGCGCCCTGGCCGCGTCCGCATAGTGGCGCACCAGCCAGCGCTGATAGATGCGGTCGTCATCGACCACCAGGATCGGGGTGTCGCGATCGGGATGCGCCAGGGTCGGGATCAGCTTGGTCGCGGGGCCCAGGTCGGCACAGCGCTGGATATGCACCGATGCGAGGTCGGCCAGCACCTGCGGAACCTCGTAGGCAACGCCTTCGCGGCGCGAGACATAGGGCACGTTCAGTACGATCCGCGCCGGGGCCAAGTCCTGATCCAGCAGGCTTTTCAACGTCGGCTCGATCAGGCCGATGCGGCTGGGGGTCGTCGTCAGCGAAATCACGATGTCCGACCTGTCGCCCGCCTCTGCCCATCGCTTGTCCAGCGTGCCAAGCGAGACCCGTGACAATCGCCATTCGCGCAGCAGGTCGCCGGGCAGCCATTCGCCCTCGAACAGGTGGTGCAGGCGAAGCCCGGCCCAGATCGCTAGCAGGCCGAGGCCGATCCAGATCGTCATGTGCATGTCGTCAAGGGTGCCATCGGGCGCGACAGGTCGGCCAATGGGCGCGCGTTGTCAAGCCGGGTTCCTGAAGCCCGCGGTCATCCCCCTTGCGGCGCGCTCACGTCAAGCCGCCGCAGCCGGTCCGCCAGCCCGCGATAAAGCTCTACCCGTTCATCGGCGCTTAGAAACCGGCCCAATTCCACCTCGCGCTCGCCGCCGGTCAGGGTGACGTAATTCTCGACCGGCCCCCCGGTCTTGTGCAACTCGACGCGGACCCAGTGCGGGTTGGCTTTCCAGCGTTGCTCGGGGCCGCGCGGGTTGTGGCGGATCAGTTCGATCCGGTCCGACCAGATCGACAGGTTCTCCGACAGCGCGCCGTCGGCATAGCTGCGCCGCAGGCAGGTCCAGACCAGCGCCAGCGCGCCGCCGAGAAACGGCAGCAGTCCCCAGAGCACCGGCGTGCCCAGAACTGACAGCAAGGGCAGCGCCAGCATCGCGGCGGTCAGGCCAATGAACCAGACGAAGCCCTGCGGCGGTAGCGACCGGTGCGGCCAAAGCGACAGCCGCCAGCGCGGCGCGGCTTTGTCATCGGGCATGGTGGTCCATTGGTACGGCATGCGCGAAGGATATTTCATTCCCGTCAGAGGTCCAGTACCGGCACGCAGAATTGATAACGACACGCGCCCGCGCGGGTGCATCAGGTCAAGGCACTCCGCCCAACCGCGACGCCAATGGCCAGCACGACCGTGCCCGCAAGCATGCTCGCGGCACCGATCAGAACGGGCACCGGAGAGAGACCCAAATAAACCTCGGCCAGGATGCCTATGGGCATCAGCAGCCCCGCCAGGCTAAGCCACGAGGCCCAGGTCGCCAGCGGACCAGGCACTGGGAGCTTCACGATCAGGTAGCCATAAAGCACGTTCAGCAAGGCCAGCAGGTTGCCATGCACATGCGCCAGCCGGGCCTCGAAATGCTTGCCGCTGGAATAGCTGGCGGCCCAGGCCTCGTGCCCCGGGGCGAAGTCGCGCAGGTAGACCAGCAGAAAGCCGTAGGCCATGAACCCGGCAAGGGCCAGCAGGCCGACCCATATGTTTCGAACACCTTCTGTCATGACGCGGTCCTTTCGTCGGATCCGGGCCGCAGGGCCAGCGCGATGGCCAGCCAGAAGCCGGATCGCAGGACCATGGCGCCGATGGTGCGCCATTCGAACGGGGTGCCGCTCAGCGCCAGCGCGATCAGCACCGCGAAGACCGCGAGGCTCGCAAGCCCGATCGCCCATGCCAGCGGTCGCGCGGCGGGATGGCGCAGGAACAACGCGATCGCGGCGACAATATAAAAACTGCCTGCCAGGAAGTTGAACCAAAGTACCACCGGGACGGCGTCGCCCACGGCCTGCCGTGCGGCGGGGCCGCCGAACAGTGCCATGCCCCCGGAATAGAGTGTCGCCAGCCCGAAGAGGCCGGCGAGAATGGCGACCGGGACGATCCATTTCTTGGTACGGGACATGGCTGAACCTCATCGAAACGACGCTGTTGGCGACAAGGCCAGTCTGCCGGTTTCCGCCGGCGCAGACGTTGATCATAGTCAAGAAAATTCAATAAATGGAATATGAAATCCCGGGCGGAGCATCGTCAAGCGAAAGCAGGGTCCCAAAAGGAGCCCTGTCTTGAAAAATATGTCGAGGACCGCGTCAGTGCGCCCTGCGGATCGTTAGAATTGTTGGTATTCTTCACCGCATGAGTCTTTGCGGGCTAACCCGGACTTAATCCGCCACCCGCACCATCGCGCAAAACCGAAAGGTGCGCGATGCCGGGTCATATTTCAGAGTACGATCACTACGGCGCAGGGATAGAGTTCATTGAGCTCGCAATCCCAGAGGGGACAGACGTTTCCAGCTACACGGTCGTTATATACGGCTCCGACGGATATGTAGATCACACCATCAATCTGTCCGATCTGTCGGTGCAGAACACCATCGGCGGCCATGATGTCTATTTGATCGAAGCCGGGACGCCCGGTTTTTCAGGAATTGAGTTTGGCAATTCAACCGCGTTCGTCGATGACACGGGCACGGTTCTGCAGTTCGTCACCCATACCAGCGCCGTGGAAGCGCAAGACGGCCCTGCTGCCGGTGAGACGAGCACATATATCGGCACCGCCAACGGAGACGGAAAATCGCTGCAATCGAATGATGGCGGGTCCAGATATTTCGTTCAGGAAACACCGAATTCTGGCACCATCCCCTGCTACGCGCCCGACACGATGATCGACACGCCGGATGGCCCGCGTGCGGTGGAGACGTTGAAACCCGGCGATCTGGTTCTGACGCGCGACCACGGAGCCCAGCCGATCCGCTGGATCCGCAGCGGCGAGCATCCGCTGGAACGGGCCGAACGAGATGCCAAACCGGTACTGATCAAGGCCGAGGCGCTGGGGCGGAACCTGCCTGGGCGCGACCTGATCGTCTCTCCGCAGCACCGGATCTTTGTCGGCGGCGGTGGCCAGCTGGAGGCGGTCTTTGGGTTTGAGGCGTTTGCCCCGGCGAAAGCCCTGACCGGGCTGCCCGGCATTCGCCACATGATGGGTAAGGCCCGGATCACCTGGATCCACTTCGCCTGTGCGCGGCACGAGGTGGTGTGCGCCAATGGCTGCTGGTCGGAATCGCTGCTGCTGGGGCCAATGGTGATGCAGGGATTGCCGAAAGCCCAGCGTGACGCCTTGTACGAGCTGTTCCGGTCCGAGGCGTCGAACAGCGCCCTGAACGGACCGCCGGCGCGGCCCTGCCTGAAGGTGGACGAGGCGCGGCGGATGACTGCGTGTCATTCGACGTCAGCGCGGATCGCGGCATGAAAGCCCGACATGTGCAGGGGTGAAACGCCTGCACGCAGACCACCAGTCCTGAAAAAAGGCCCCGCACGGAGCTGCGGAGCCTTTTAGAGGTGCAGTAAAGAGTGCCGCCTAATGCGCCGGGTGCTTGTCCCAGTCGCTCTGCTTCGGCAGCGTCTCGAACGTGTGCTCGGGCGGCGGGCTGGGCAGGGTCCATTCCAGCGTGTCCGCGTATTCGTTCCAGTAGTTGTTCTCGGTCACCTTCTTGCCGTCGCGCAGCGTGTAGAACACGACGCCGATGAAGAACAGGAACGAGGCGAAGGACAGGAACGCACCCACGCTCGACCACGTAGTTCCAGTAGGCGAAGGCCTCGGGATAGTCGATGTAGCGGCGCGGCATGCCCTGACGGCCCAGGAAGTGCTGCGGGAAGAAGGTCAGGTTCGACGCCGATGAACATCATCCAGAAGTGCAGCTTGCCGGCCCATTCGGGGTACTGCCGCCCGCTCATCTTGCCGATGTAGAAGTAGATCCCGGCGAAGATGGCGAACACGGCGCCCAGGCTCATCACGTAGTGGAAGTGCGCCACGACGTAGTAGGTGTCGTGATAGGCCCGGTCGACGCCGGCCTGGCTCAGCACGATGCCGGTGACGCCACCGACGGTGAACAGGAACAGGAAGCCGAAGGCCCAGAGCATCGGCGTCTTGAACTCGACCGAGCCGCCCCACATCGTCGCGATCCAGCGAGAAGATCTTGATGCCGGTCGGCACCGCGATCACCATCGTGGCCAGCATGAAGTAGGACTGCTGGGTCAGCGACATGCCGACCGTGTACATGTGGTGCGCCCAGACGACGAAGCCCAGCGCACCGATGCGCGATCAGCGCCCAGACCATCGGCAGGTAGCCGAAGATCGGCTTGCGCGCAGAAGGTCGCGATCACGTGGCTGATGATGCCGAAGCCCGGCAGGATGACGATGTAGACTTCGGGATGGCCGAAGAACCACAGGATGTGCTGGTAGAGGATCGGGTCGCCGCCGCCTGCGGGATCGAAGAAGGTGGTGCCGAAGTTGCGGTCGGTCAGCAGCATGGTGATGGCACCGGCCAGAACCGGCAGCGACAGCAGGATCAGCCAGGCGGTGACGAAGATCGACCAGGAGAACAGCGGCACCTTGAACAGGGTCATGCCCGGCGCGCGCATGTTCAGGAAGGTGGTGATCATGTTGATCGCACCCAGGATCGACGAGGCACCCGAGAGGTGCACCGCGAAGATCGCGAGGTCCATCGACAAGCCGCCTTCGATGGTCGACAGCGGCGGGTAGAGCACCCAGCCGACGCCCGATCCGGACTGCCCGTTGCCGCCCGGCGACAGGACCGAGGCAACGGCCAGCGACGTGCCGGCGACGAACATCCAGAAGGACAGGTTGTTCATCCGCGGGAACGCCATGTCCGGCGCGCCGATCTGCAACGGCATGAAATAGTTGCCGAAACCGCCGAACAGCGCCGGAATCACGACGAAGAACATCATCAGGATGCCGTGGCCGGTGATCAGCACGTTCCAGAGGTGCCCGTTGGGCGTACATTCGCCCGCGGCGGCGGCGATCATCCGCGCGCCTTCCAGGCACATGTACTGCACGCCGGGGTTCATCAGCTCCATCCGCATGTAGACCGTGAAGGCTACCGAGATGAAACCCACGAGGCCGCCGGTGAACAGGTAGAGGATGCCGATGTCCTTGTGGTTCGTCGACATGAACCAGCGGGTAAAGAAACCGCGCTTGTCTTCGTGGTCGTGGCCGTGGATGGCTGCGTCTGCCATGCGGTGCCTCCCGATTACGGTTACAATCCCAGCATCCGCCCGAGTCACCTCGGACAGCAGCCTTTGCAGTTGGTTGTAATGCGCGGGGCAGGGGGGGGCAATGTTCCTCGTGGTCGCATTGCGGAATTTTATTGCTCCATACTGTCGCACCGGGGCACGGCCGCGAAGCGTTCGCGCTCCTGGTCAGGCAGGCATCGCGGGCAGCGGCGCGAAGTGATCCGCGAAGGTCCGGCGCAACGCCACGTCCACATCCGTCATCGTCACCGGCAATCCCAGATTGACCAAGCTGGTGACACCATGCTCGACAATGCCGCAGGGCACGATACCGTCGAAATGGCTTAAGTCGGGATCGACGTTGATCGACAACCCGTGGAACGACACCCATTTGCGCAGGCGGATGCCCATGGCTGCGATCTTGTCCTCCTGCAGGGCGCCCGATGCGGTGAGCGGCTTATCCGGGCGGCTGACCCAGACGCCGACCCGGCCGTCGCGCAACTCGCCCTTGACGTTGAACGTCTTGAGCGTGGCGATCACCCAGGCCTCGAGCGCCTGCACGAAACCGCGCACATCGCGCCCGCGCGCGCCGACGTCCAGCATCGTGTAGACGACGCGCTGGCCGGGGCCGTGATAGGTATATTGCCCGCCGCGCTTGCTGGAATGCACCGGAAACCGGGCGGGATCGACAAGGTCGGCGGCATTGGCCGAGGTGCCTGCGGTATAAAGCGGCGGATGCTCGACCAGCCAGATCAGTTCGGGCTCGGCGCCGCGCGCGATCGCCTCGGCGCGGGCCTCCATGAAGGCCACGGCGTCGTCATAGTCGGTCAGGCCGTCCGATATGATCCAGTCCACCATGGCGAACATGTCGCAGTTTCCGGGCAGAAAAGTCCAGAGGCCGGCCGAGATCCCCAAGCGGGAAAAGAGTGGAATCGCGTCCGCTGAACGGGTCCGGCGGCAAGGTCAGGAAATCAATAGTTTCCACGCCCCCCCCATATGGTATCATCCCACCCAGAGAAATGAGCCTTTTGTCAGGGAGTTGACCATGTTCTGCAGGAAAATTCTGGGCTTTGCCGTTGCCGCGGCGCTGGCCATCAGCCCCGTCACCCGTGCTGCCGCCGATGCCGGCGATGCGATCTTGGGCGGTGTCATTGGTGGCGTCATCGGCGGCGTAATCGTTAATGAAACCAACAAGAAACGCCCACCGCGCACGACCACGCGCACCGTTGTGGTGAACCGCCCGGCCGTTGACACGGCGACGCGGGCCGCCAACCGCGAAACGCAGACCGCGCTGAATTATTTCGGCTACCCGGCCGGCACGCCTGACGGCGTGTTGGGCCGCCGCTCGCGCGCTGCCGCATCTTCCTATCAGGCATTCATGGGCTTTCCCGCGACCGGTGAATTGATGCCGTTCGAGCGCGATATCCTGGTCGGCGCCTATAATCGCGGTACCGTCGGATCCTACGAAACCGTGCAACTGGTCAACAGCAGCCCGCATGGGCCAAGGGCTCTGCTCATTGCGCAACGCGACTACCTGACCGGTGGAACCGCGGCGACGACAGTTGCTGCGCCGGTGCCGTCAGGCGGCGCGTCCGGGGCGGACGTGACGCCCGAGGTGACCACCACCGCAGCGCCGTCTACCGGTCTTCCGACCCTGCCGGTGCTTGCGGCAAGCCCATCCTATCCTTCGCTGTCGAGCCACTGCAGCAAGGTCAGCCTGATGACCAACGCGAATGGTGGATTCATCACGGTGGCCAAGATGACCGAGCCCGATGTCGTCCTGAACGAACAGTTCTGCCTGGCCCGGGCCTATGCGATGGACGAAGGCGAAAGGTTGGTGGCCGGACTTCAGGGCGTCACCCAATCCCAGGTCGATGCGCAATGCGCCGCCTATGGCCCGGCGCTGAAGGACTATGTCGCTGCGCTGTCGCGTCAGTCGCGTGACGACGTATTGCGTGATGTCAGTGGTTTCGTCGCACAAAGCGGCGCGGATCAGGCGCAGCTTGGCGCGACCGCGAAGGCCTGCCTTTCGGTCGGATACCGCACCGACGACATGGACATGGCAATCGGATCGGGCCTGCTTCTGGTGGTGCTGGGCGAGAACGCTTATGCTGAACTGATGGGCCACCATCTGAGCCAGGGCTTCGGCACACCGAGGAACGTCGACCTGGCGCTGGATTGGTACGATGAGGCTGTCGACGCGATCTACGGCGGCGCCGAAGCGGTCTTTGCGCCGAACCAAACGGACCGGGTGCAACTGCTTGACGCCGCGGTGACTTCGCTGCGGGGCGGCGATGAGGCCAAGGTGACCCCGATCGGCAGCGGCAAGGCGGCCTCGTCGCTGCCGACGTTCAACATCAAGAACTAGGCTTTTCGCCAAAAGACACGCCGGGCCGCCATAGCGCGGCCCGGTTTCTTTTCGGTGCCTCGTCTTTGCCTCTTCACATGGGCAGGGGCCTAAGCTAAGAGGCCACCCACCAAGCCAGGGACACGCGGTCGTGGCGGAATTGGTAGACGCGCAGCGTTGAGGTCGCTGTTCTGTAACAAGAGTGAGGGTTCGAGTCCCTCCGACCGCACCATTTTCTGTCTCACGTCTATATAGGGCCGCGTCGGGGCGGCCTAACCGGCCGACGAGCGGTCGCTCGATTGGGCGATACAGTTCTAGGTTCAACTTGTCGACCGCACCAATATCTGAACCTTATTTAATCGTTATCAATGACTTAAAGGTCGTTCTTTCGAATTGACCCCCTCTACCATGCCCATGTGGGCAATGAACGGCACTGTCAGGCAAGTCCTGACGGAACAGGGAGGAGGCTCACTGTTATCTGGACTTCGAAAACGCTGTGCGATGCACGAATGGCGGGAATGCGAATGCTGCACCGCGGTGTCGCGGCTGGCCGTCAGTTCCGGACCGGGCAGCAAGCACCTAACAAAGCGACGCCAAATGTTCTGGTAGCGCATCACCGCCCTGAACCGACTTTGCCATATGCTGCGGGGCATACCGATGTCTGCGAGGCACCGAAACGCCGACATCGCCGCAGAATGTCCTTGCACAATAGACCGCGTCGCTCAGCGAAAATCCGGAGCGGGCCGAAGACCAGAAACGCCCCGGCAGAAATCTAAGATGCCTTCGGCGACTCCGATGCGCCGCCGTTCGAAGCCACCAGCAAGTCCTCGATGAACAACGACGTCAATTGTCCGCGCCCCGAGACCCTGGCTTTTGCATAGACCTTCGTCATTTGCGCGCGCACCGTCCCTTGGGCGGACCCCCGTGCCTGCGCGATGTCAGCGATATCAAGGCCTTTCAGCGTAAACAGCGCGACCTCGGCTTCGGACGGCGTCAACTGCCATTCCTGGAACCGGGCCTCGATCAGATCGAACAACACGCCGGAAGCGAACGACATGGCGGTTTCGGCATGCTTGATGCGAGTGAGGATCTGGCGCATTTGCACTGCGCCAAAGGCGGTCCCGACGATCAGCGCCAGTGCCACGACGGCCTCGAGCACGGAATGCGGGTTGAAGCCGCCCCACAGCAGTTCGTGTCCCACATCCGCGATGAAGAAAACCGACGCCAGCGCCTGCACGACCAGAACCACGGCAAGCGCGCCCGCCCTGCGCCTGTCTGTTCTGATCCGTCGGATTGTGGCCGCGTCATCCAAGTGTGCGCCTTTCAGGACTTGTCTCCGAATATCATCGGGCGGACGAGATTGCGACCGGACAAGCGGGACTCGAGCAGGACACCACCCACATGCAACGCGGCAAGCAGAAGCAGAAGATTGGCTGACACTTCATGGACCATTTCGATGACTTCCGCGCCTTCGTGCTCGTCTTCATGTTCATGTTCCTGGATGTACTCGCTGTCATGCTCGGGAAAGGGTTCGCTCTCCAGCATCACGCCGGTAACGGAGACGAGCAGGAGCATGGCCCACAGAGCATAGACCATGAGTGCCCCCAAAGGATTGTGGGATCGATAGGCCTGGTGTTCACCCCGCATCAGACCGCCGATGTGGCGCGATGCGCCCGACAGGCTGATCGGAAACGCCGAGAAGCGGGCATTTTCCGAACCTACCAGACCCCAGAGCAGTCTTAGCGCCAGCAGACCAAGCGCCGTGTAGCCGATCCAGATATGCACCAATCCATCCCCGTCGATGAGGAACCCATTGAGGACGATCGCCAGTGCGATCGTCCAGTGGGTCAGGCGCACGATCGGGTCCCAGTCTCGCCCGCCAAGCCGTTGCCCGACCATGATCAGTCCTCGGCTTCGCTCTTGCGGATACCGCCGGTCCGTGGATCGATCTTCAGTTCCCAGCGGCGACCGTCTTTCGTAGCATAGACCTCGATCTCACCACGCTCGCGCTCGAAGCCGGTCACATCATAGCCCAAGGCCTGCAGGGATGTGCGAATCTGGTCGTCACTCACTCCTGGCAGGGTGTCAGGGCCGCGTCGGGCGACCGTTTCTATCTTGGTCACGTCGCCGGTGGTCACATCGACATAAAGCTCATGCCGGGCGTCGCCCTTGACGGCATAGACTTCGATGCGGTTGCCTTCCCGTTGGTACTTCGTCAACTCGTAGCCATCGGCGGACAGGGCCGCAGAGATGTCTTCGATGCTGGTGCCCAGTTTAGCGCCAAGCGTGGGTTCAACCGCGAAAGCTGCACCGGCCAACAAGACCGATAGTGTCGCAGGCAAAAGGACATGACGTTTCATAAGTATCTCCTTGGTTTCACTCCGGCGCCTGAATGGTCGCCGTCCGCAAGGATTTGGCCACGCGTTCGCACGACGCCAATCGGCAATTCGCTTAGCAAGCGTGAAATAAGCACAGGCTTACTGCTCCTCGCAAAGCCCTTGGCAGCCACATCCGAGTAAGCCGTGAATCCAACTCACGCGTCCGCAACCGTGCGCCGATGAGCCATATTTTCGATCAGGATCCACTTCTCGACGTATCGGTTTCTCGTCAGGTCGGCCGCTTCGCCAGCAAGGGAACTCACAAAAACAGGCACCGTAGGAAGGCCTTTGCCGTGATCGGATTCAATGCTGACCCACTTTGATTATTATCCCGGAGACCGGACTTAACAGCTGCAACTAGAACCGCTGACCACACCCCCATGCGCCGGATCATCGCGCCGGCGGTCCGCATCTTCCGGCGACGACATCGGCGAAGCCCGCGAGGAGGTTGAACCAAAGGACGAAGGGGACGGCGTTGCCCACGTTCGCTTGTGCGTCAACTCAGCCAAACAGGGCGCGCCGGCCCGACAGAATTATGAGCGCGCCAAGGAGCAGCGCAATAATGGCGGCATTCGCCAGACCAGCGCTCCGTTGATCGGTCACTGATCTTTCCCTTGGTTGGTATTGATGACGCCCTCATTCGACTACCGCTCAAGGACGTAGGTGCCGGGTGCGTCCGCAATCGGCGCGAAACCGGAGTTCCGGCTGCCCATATCCGGCGGTACGGTCGGTGGACCGGACCGCACGCCAAGCCAGTCACGCCAGGCCAGCCACCAGGACCCCTCCTGCGGATCGGTGCCCTCCAGCCAGCTATCTGGACCGACATAGCGGTCTTTGTCGCCCTTCGTGGCGATCCGGTATCTGCGCCTCGGGTGTCCGGGTTCCGATACGATACCGCCATTGTGGCCGCCGTTGGTAAGCGCGAAGGTCACGTCGGTATCAGTCAGGCCTGTCAACTTGTAGACGGATCGCCAGGGGGCCACGTGATCACGTTCCGTTCCCACGGCGAAGATCGGGGCGCGTATGTCGGAGATCGCGACCGGACGGTCGTTGACCCGAAAGCGGCCTTCGGCCAGATCGTTCTTGAGGTAGAGCTTGCGCAAATATTCCGAATGCATTGCGAACGGCATGCGTGTGCCGTCGGCATTCCAGGCCATCAAATCAGTCATCGGATGCCGCTCGCCTTTCAGGTAGTCGTGGACAATCCGGCTCCAGACCAGGTCGTTGGATCGCAGCATCTGGAAGGCACCTGCCATCTGGGTGGTGTCGAGGTAGCCCTGTTTCCACATGACGCTGTCCAGGAAGGAGAGCTGGCTTTCGTTGATGAAGAGCTGCAATTCACCCGGCTCGGTGAAATCCACCTGGCTTGCCAGAAAGCTGAGCGATGCGAAGGGATCGTGTCGGTCGCGCGCGATCGCGGCGGCCGCAATCG
The DNA here is from genome assembly GCA_963768205.1 of uncultured Alphaproteobacteria bacterium. Classification (GTDB taxonomy): domain Bacteria; phylum Pseudomonadota; class Alphaproteobacteria; order Rhodobacterales; family Rhodobacteraceae; genus JAHELH01. The sequence continues at coordinate 439,091 of CAVYHB010000008.1, forward strand.
CCAGCAGGGTTCCGCCCAGGCAATATCCCGCGGCGTGGATCTTCCGTTCGGGGATAATCGTCTGGACGGCCTTCAGCGCTTCCACGATGCCCAGCTTGCGATAGTCCTCCATCGTCAGGTCGCGGTCTCCCGCATCGGGGTTTTTCCATGAGATCATGAAGACCGTGTAGCCTTGGCTCACGAGCCATTTCACCAGTGAATTCTCAGGGGACAGATCGAGAATGTAGTATTTCATGATCCAGGCCGGAACGATCAAGATCGGCTCTGGCCGCACCGTTTCGGTACCCGGCGAATATTGAATCAACTCGATCAACCGGTTGCGGTAGACCACCTTGCCGGGCGTCAGGGCGACGTCCCGCCCCACCTGGAAGTCCTCGACACCTGCCGGCGCGGCCCCGCTCATCAGGTCCTGGGCGTCCTCGAAAAAGCGCTGCATCCCACGAAAGAGATTCTGACCGGCTTCGGCTTGGGTCTGTTTCAGAAGCTCCGGATTGGTGAACAGGAAATTTGACGGCGAGACCATATCCAGCATCTGCCGGGACAAATACTGCAATTCACGCTCGTGTTGTTCGCTGACACCGGGCACGCCGGTCACGGCATTGTGCCACCATTGCTGATGCAGCAGAAAGCCTTGGTGGATCAGGTTGAATGGATATGACTGCCAATCATCGGTGCTGAACCGCTTGTCCTGCGGCAATGGCTCGATGCACCGAGCGGGCGGGTCGGTCCTGCCGGCGCAACCCAGCGCGAAGTTCGTATGACGCCGAACCTTGTCTGCCGCTTTCTCGGCCAACTGCAGTCGCTTGCCCGGGGCTGCCGCCAGATGCGTCGCCCAGTCGAACCAGGCCCCGATTAACGCTGCGGGGGACAACCCATGGGTCACGCGGGACAGGGCGAGCTGCGATGCGTGGTCAAGGACATCATAGATCGCTTGAGTCGCGCCGGGCGTCTGGCCGTCCAGCGGCTCCGGCGCTTCGATCCTTGTGCGCGGCTTGTCAGGTTCGGGGAAGGCCACCACTCGCTCAACGTCTTTCGCACCCATGTCTCGGATCCCTTTTCTGATTAACTGGTCAATTCTCGGAAACGGCTCTGGAAAAGAAAGTAAGTACTCACTATCTTGATTCAAGAGCTGCCCCTCACGGTATCGAGCCGGATCATAATGGCTTAGGGAGACAGGAATGATCAAACCGAAACGCGCCGGCAATCTGACAGCGAAGGAGCGACGCAACGTCACCGTCGAGGCGGTGATCGAACTTGCAAAGTCGGACAGTTCTGACCGGATCACTACTGCCGCTATCGCGCAGCAAATGGGCGTGACCGAAGGCGCGGTATTTCGGCATTTTCCGAACAAGGAAGCCATCTGGAAAGCTGTGATGGCCTGGGTCGCGGAGCATCTCATGGACCGTCTCGACCGCTCGACCGAAGGCGTCGTCTCGCCCGTGGAGGCGATGCAGGCCATGTTCCTCGCTCATATCGCGTTCGTGGCCGAACGGCCCGGCGTGCCGCGCCTGCTTTATGGCGAGCTTCAGAGGGCCCGATTGACACCGGTCAAGCGTCTGGCGCGTGCGATGATGCAGGAATACGCCAAGCGGCTGGAAGCGCTGATCGATGCCGGCAAAGCGAATGGCGAACTGGACATTGGATTGGACGGCGAGGCTGCCACCACGCTCTTTGTCGGCACGATTCAGGGCTTGGTGATGCAGGGCCTGATGGCCGGTGACATGGAGCTGATCCGGACCAACGCGCCGCACGTCTTCGCAATCTACAGGCGCGGCATCGAAGCCGCCGGAGCAGGGGAAGTGGGAGGCTGAGATGTCGCGGAAGGTTTCGATCGCATTTGTCATCGTGGTGCTCGCAGCGTTTCTCGGCTATGCCGCTTGGTCGGTCTTTCTGGCACCGAGCGACGCGCCGCCCGAGGGCTTCGCAAGAGGCAATGGTCGGATCGAGGCAGACCTTGTCGATATCTCCACGCGGCTGGCCGGGCGCGTTTCCGAGATCGCAGTTCGCGAGGGTGACCTTGTGCAGCCAGGCGACGTTCTGGCGGAGATGGATACTGCCGAGCTCGAGGCGCAAAAGGCGCGGGCTGAAGCCGCCGTTGCCAGCGCTGAGGCGGCGGTCGCAGTGGCCCGGGCCGGCGTGACGGAGGCCGAGGCCCGGCTTGCCCTTACCCAAAACGAACTGGCCCGCGCCGAAGTCCTGAGCGAGCGCGACGTGCTTTCACGCGAAAACCTCGACATTCGCCGCACCGAGGCGCAACTGGCCGCGGCTGGCCTTGCCGCTGCCGAGGCGCAGGTCAGCGCCCAGCAAAGGGCCGTCGATGCCGAGACTGCCGCATTGCACGAAATCGAGGCGCGCATCGCCGACAGCACACTGCATGCGCCCGCCGCAGGTCGCGTGCTCTACCGTCTGGCCCAACCCGGCGAGGTATTGGGCAGCGGCGGCAAGGTCTTGACATTGCTGAGCCTCGGCGACGTCTACATGGAGTTCTTTCTGCCGGCGAACGCTGCGCCGCGGGTTCGACTGGGCGACGAGGCGCGCATCGTCGTCGACGTCATGCCGGATGTCGCGGTGCCCGCCACGGTCAGCTTCGTCGCTCCGCAGGCACAGTTCACGCCAAAACAGGTCGAGACGCTGGAAGAACGCGAAAGCCTGATGTTCCGCATCCGCGTACGCATTCCTCCGGAGCTCGTCGAAGCGCGGCTCTCACAGGTCAAGACCGGAGTGCGCGGCGTGGCCTGGGTGCGGCTTTGGGGGCGGGACGGCACGGCGCCCGATTGGCCAGAGGACCTGACCCCACCCGTCGCCGAAATGCTGCCCGCACCGCTCGCTCCATCCGCGGCCGAGGTCCTGCGGTGACCATGCCGCAAAAGGCGCCACCGCCCGTCGCGCGTGTCCGCAACCTTGGCCACACCTACGGCAAGGTCACGGCGCTTGACGATGTCACGCTGGACCTGCCCGCCGGCCGAATGGTGGGGCTGATCGGACCGGACGGGGTAGGCAAATCCACGCTGATGGCCCTGATCGCTGGTGCCAAGCGGATTCAGACCGGATCGGTCGATACGCTCGGCGGCGACATGGCGCGCGGGCGGCACCGGGCCGCCGTCGGGCGGCGGATCGCGTTCATGCCGCAGGGGCTGGGCCGTGCCCTCTACCATGATCTCAGCATTCGCGAAAACCTCGACTTCTTCGGAAAGCTTTTCGGCCTAAGCAGTGACGAACGCGATGCCCGCATCGACAGGCTGACCCGCGCCACCGGGCTGGCACCATTCCTGCACCGTCCTGCAGGCAAGCTTTCGGGCGGCATGAAGCAGAAGCTGGGTCTTTGCGCGGCATTGATCCACGATCCGGAATTCCTGCTGCTGGACGAGCCGACGACCGGTGTGGATCCGCTCTCGCGGCGGCAGTTCTGGGACCTGATCGCAGCAATCCGCGCCGACCGCCCGGGGATGAGCGTGCTCGTCTCTACCGCCTACATGGAAGAGGCCGCCGAATTCGAACATTTGGTGGCGATGGACGCTGGACGTGTTCTGGCCGAGGCCAGCCCCGCTGAATTGATGGTGCGCACGCAGGCGCAGACTGTCGAGGCGGCCTATGTGGCGCTTCTGGGTGGCGACGGCGCCGAGCCAGTCGCACGCGCGTCCTCGCAGCCCGCCCGTACGCCCGAAGCCGACGAAGGCCCGCCCGCCATCCGGGCACACGGGCTGACCAAGAAGTTCGGCGATTTCACCGCCGTCGACGCCGTCAGCTTCGAGATTGCACGTGGCGAGATATTCGGCTTTCTCGGCTCCAACGGCTGCGGCAAGACCACGACGATGAAGATGTTGACAGGCCTTCTGCCAGCGACCCAAGGCGAGGCCTGGATTTTCGGCAAGCCAGTAGATGCGCGGGACCTCGACACCCGCCGCCGGGTTGGCTTCATGTCGCAATCCTTCTCTCTTTTCGGCGAACTGACCGTGCGAGAGAACCTTATTTTGCACGCACGGCTCTTCCAGCTGACCCGCGAGAAAACCGCCGCACGGATGGCGGCGCTGGTGCCGCGCTTCGGCCTCGACCCCTATCTTGAGCATGGCGCCGCCGCTCTGCCGCTCGGCGTGCGCCAACGTCTGTCGCTTGCCGTCGCGGTGATCCACGAGCCCGACATCCTGATCCTCGACGAACCGACTTCCGGCGTCGATCCGCAGGCGCGCGACGCGTTCTGGGACATGCTGCTGAAACTGGCGCGCGAGGACGGCGTGACCATCTTCATTTCGACCCATTTCATGGACGAGGGCATGCGATGCGACCGCATCTCGCTGATGCATGCCGGGCGGGTGCTGGTCTCCGACGCGCCCGAGGCGATCATCGCCGCGCGCGGCGTCGAGACGCTGGAAGACGCATTTATCGCCCACATCGGCGAAGTGCTGCCGCCCGCTGACGTCAGCGCTAAGGGCATGCTCACCAACGCCGAGACCGCGGACGACGCAGCGCAACCGGGCTTCAGCATCCGTCGGTTGCTGGCCTTTACCACGCGCGAGGCGATGCAGGTGCGGCGCGATCCGGTGCGGCTGGTGTTTTCGTTCGTAGGCAGCGCGATTCTGCTGCTGATCATGTCATTCGGAATCTCGCAGGAAGTGCGCGAGATTCCGTTCGCCGTACTCGACATGGACCGCAGCCCCGAAAGCCGTGCCTATCTGTCCTCTTTTGAGGAGTCCGAGTGGTTCATGCAACGCCCGCCGATCCGCGACGAGGCGGCTCTCAATCAGCGCATGGCGAGTGGCGAGTTGGCGCTCGCACTGCAGATTCCGCCGGATTTCGGTACCTCGGTCCGGCGCGGCGAGACCGCCGAGATCGCGGCGCTGATCGACGGCGCCGATACGGGCCGCGCTGGCACAATTGAAAGCTATGTTGCCGGCGCGCACGCTCACGTCCTGACGACGGATGCACAGGCTACGCAGGCGCTGGCCAACCTCGCCCCGTCGTCCGGCAGTGCGTTGCCGGCCGAACTGATCCCGCGCTTCCGCTACAACCCGGCGATGGAAAGCCTGCCCGCAATCGGCCCTTCAATTCCGCCGCTTCTGCTGCTGCTGTTCCCGGCGATCCTAATGGCCGTCAGCGTCGCGCGCGAGAAAGAGATCGGCACGATCACCAATTTCTATGTCACGCCCACAAGCCGCGCCGAATTCCTGATCGGCAAACAGCTTGTCTACATCGTCATCACGCTGATGAATTTCGCGATCCTGACCGCGCTGGTCGTCACCGTGCTGGACGTGCCTCTCAAGGGCAGCCCGCTTGCACTGGTGCTGGGTGCTGCGCTCTACGCGGTGGCGGCGACGGGCTACGGCCTGCTGGTCTCGATGCTGGCGCGAACGCAGGTTACGGCCGTCTTCGCCGCGGCCATCCTGTCGGTCATGCCGACGCTGCAATTCTCGGGCATGATGACGCCGGTGTCCTCGCTCGAAGGACCGGCGCGCATTCTCGGCATGCTCTGGCCGACCACTTGGTACATGGGACTGAGCGTCGGCACCTTTACCAAAGGGCTGGGGCTTGGCGATCTGGCCGGCCACCTGGCGCGGCTTGCCCTTTTCGGGCCAATCCTGACAATGCTCGCCGTTCTCGCATTGCGCCGACAGGAGCGATGACGATGCGCGGGCTCGTCAACATATTCTGGCTCGCCGGCAAAGAACTGAAAAGCGTCCTGAGCGATCCGGTCATGGTCATCCTGATCCTGTGGTCCTTTGTCATCGCCGTAATGCTCGAGGCGAGCGGCGCGGGCGACACGGTCCACAACGCCGCCATCGCGATCCTCGACGAAGACAACTCGTCGCTGACGCGGCAACTGACTGGCGCCCTCGCGCCGCCGTGGTTCCAGACACCTGTGCACATAACGCCGGATGACGTGGCGCCCATGATGAACGCCGGGCAGATCATGTTCGTCCTGGGTTTCCCGCCGCGCTTTGAGGCCGACGTCATCGCCGGGACGCAGCCCGAGGCGCAGCTTCTCGTGGATGCAACCGCGGTCAACCAGGCGCAGCTCGGCACCGACTACATCGGCAATATCCTGGCCTCCGAGACCCGCGCCTTCCTCTCGGGCAGCCCGGACGCTCCGGACCCGGCCCTGCGGCTGCAACTGCGTCGTGCCTTCAATCCGAACGGCAATCCGGTCTGGTTCAAGGCGGTGTCGTCGCTGCTCAATCAGCTGTCTCTGCTGACCATTGCGCTGACCGGCGCGGCGATGCTGCGCGAGCGCGAGCAGGGCACGATAGAGCACCTGATGGTGATGCCGCTCACGCCGCTTCAGATCGCACTGTCCAAGGTCCTGGCCAACGTTGCGGTGGTTCTGTCGGCCTTCACGCTGTCGCTCACATTTGTCGTGCAGGGCCTCCTGCAGGTCCCGGTCGCCGGGTCGGTCACGCTGCTTCTGGTGGGAACGGCGGTCTATCTCGCCGCCGCGGCCGCAATCGGCATGTTCCTCGGCACGCTCGCCCGCAGCATGGCGCAATTCGCGCTTCTGGTCATCATGGTCATCATCCCGATCATCATGCTGTCGGGCGGCATGGGGGCCATCGAAAGCCAGCCCGAAATCGTGCAGCGCTTGACGACGGCGCTGCCGTCGCGGCATTTCCTCGCCTTCGCCAAGGCAGTGGTGTTTCGCGGCGCCGGTGTCAGCTCGGTCTGGCTCGAGCTGTCGTTGATGGCAGGCCTTGGGCTTGTCTTCTTCACCGCCAGTCTGGCCTTGTTCCGACGCTCGATGAGCCTGTCTGGTTAGAAATGAATTCGGCCTGCCGCCGGTTTCATTGCATTGCGGCGATGGCGCCCTCTAGCTCACTGATGGCGTCTTCGGATACGATATGCGCGCGCGGCGCCGGCGGGTCGTCTTCCAGGTCTGACGAGCGCCAGTACGCTTTGCCGAGCTTTTCATTCAGAACTTCCTCGTGGCCGAAAAGGCTGATGTCGGAGTGGTGAATCCAGACCACCCGAAGATCGTAGAAGGCTTGTTCAAGACCCTTGAGGCTGTCGAACACACTGATGGCCTACGAGGGCACGGCTTGACGCCAAGGTCGGACACCCTCACTACATCCGGTCTCCGGCCAGTTTCCCGATTGCCCCTGATAGAACAGCCGCGGCCGCGGTCATATCCTTCGCAGAGGCGAATTCGTCGGGGCGGTGGCTGACCCCGTTCCGGCATCGCACGAACAGCATGGCAATCGGGCAAAGGTCGATCATCGCCGACGCGTCGTGGGTGGCGCCCGATGGGATGCTTATGGCCTCAAACCCGATGTCCCTGGTCGCGTCGTTCAGCGCCTCGGTCAGCAATGGGTCACAGGTCGCCGCAACCTGAAGATAGGTTCGGTTCGCTTCGATGCCGACGCCGGACATTGCGGAAACCTGCTTGGCCATTTCAGTGACTTGCATCTCGAATGCCTCGCGCACGCAGTCGTCCGGCGACCGGATTTCCAGTGGAAACCTGACATCGCATGGGATCGCGTTGACCGCACCGGGGCGAACCGAGATCTGCCCGACGGTGGCCCGAAGGTCGGCCACTCCATTCGCGGCATCGTTCACCGCCGCGATAATCCGGGCGGCCGTCACCAATGCGTCGCGCCGCCCGGCCATTGGGACGGTTCCGGCATGTCCGGTTTCGCCCGAGAGGTGGATTTCGTGGCGGGATATTCCGCAGATTGCGCTGACCGCCGCGATAGGCAGGTCCCTGGTCTCCAGTACCGGCCCCTGCTCGATATGCGCCTCGATGTAGCCGAGGACATCCTGCTTTCGGCGCGCGATCGCGGGGATGCCTGCCGGATCGACGCCGAATGCGGTCATCGCGTCGCGCATCGTGACGCCGTCGGCGTCGCGCATGTCCAGCGTTGCGGGATCGAAAGTGCCGGCAAGCCCGCGCGGACCGATCAGTGCCGTGGGAAAACGGACGCCTTCCTCGTCGGCGAAGGCAAGGACTTCCAGTGCGAAGGGATAGTCGGCGATCCGGCCCTTCAGGTTGCGTGCCGCAAGGCAGCCAAGCGCCACCCCCATGATGCCGTCATAGGCCCCGCCGGAGGGAACGCTATCCTGATGCGAGCCGACAAACAGGACGGGCTTGGCTTCGGGGTTGTCGCTTTTGCCGCAAAGGGTGCCAGCGGCATCCATTTCGACACTCAGTCCCGCATCTTCCATCCAGGTGGAGATCACGCTCAGCGCACGTTTGTGCTCGGGGGTCCAGGGCTGCCGTGTCACGCCGTCGGCAGTGGTCGAAGCCGCAGCGATGTCGCGAAGCCATTGGGATGCTCTCTCACCGTCGGTCATGTTGCTCTTGAATTTATCATGATAAATCGCTTGCATGACATAAATGGCGGAATTGAACAAGCCGGAGCCGAGAGAAACAGCGATGTCACGGGACACCACACGCGCGAATTCCCCGCGCCCGCAACGGCGGACGCGCCCTGTTCGGGTCGCCGAGGCGATCAAGGATTGGGTAGTAGAGCAGGGCCTTCAGCCCGGTGACCGGCTACCCGGCGAAACCGAACTGATCACGCGGTTCGGGATGTCGAAAGGGACGATCCGGGAAGCGATGCGTCTGTTGCAGGCGCAAGGGCTGGTCGAAACACGGACCGGGCCCGGCGGCGGCAGTTTCGTCGGTGCAGTTTCGCGCGAACGGGCAACCGCGCTGCTGGCGAACTTCTTCTATTTCCGCAATGTGACAATCGCGGACATCTACGCCGTGCGCATCGCGCTGGAGCCGGAGCTGGCCTTCGCGCTTGCCGGCAAGCTGACAGAGGCGCAGCTTGCCGAGCTTGAGACGATCATGGAGAGCTATGCGTCTCCGGCTAAGGACGCGCAGGAAGAGCGCGCGCAACACGTCGCCTCGCTTCGCTTTCATGCGCGGTTGTCAGATTTCGGCGAGAATGCCGTGCTTGGCTTCTTCATCGGGTTCATGGCCAAGATCCTGACCGATCTTACCGTTTACAAACGCCTCTATACGACGCCGAACCATGACCTGTGGAAGCGTGGCCGCGATCACCAGATCGACCTGATCGCAGCACTTCGTTCCGGCGATGCCGCGACGGCGCGGCGCGTGATGGCCAGCCACATGAAAATGGCCCGCGACCTGATGGAGGATCAGGAAGCCGAGGTCATGAAACGCTTCATTGCGGAGTGACCGGCGGTTCCCGGGTTTCGCGGAACGGCGCGTTGCGTTCCGGATCGTCAAGCGTCGGGACGTGCCGCACCCAGTCCCCGTAAAGACCGGATGTCGCGCGCCGGTGCAGAGCGGCAAGGTCAGCCAGCGGTGTCTGCGAGTAATCCACCCGAAGCGTTATCGGCGGCGCGGCGCGGCTGACGACGAGAAGCGCCGCGGACAACAGGCCACGACTGTCGCCGCCCGCCTTCGCGGCGGCTTCGATGGCTTTCAGCAGGCGTTCGGCCAAGGGTCCGTCCGCCGCCAGATATCCATCGAGACAGGCGTCCAGAACACCCGCCGAGGTCAGCAGATTGCCGGTCACGACGACATTTTGCGCTACGCGGGCATCGGCGACATCGATGCTGGCCTCGCCGGTGAAATGCCCGGTGCCACCTTCAAGATCGAGCGCAGCCAGTTGCCGTTCGGCGCGGCCCTTGTCCGCTGGATGTGATCTTTTTGACGGCCTCTGACGCCGGCATTCCGCCACGCATCAACTGCAGATACCCCGGTGCCCCACAACGTGCTGGGCAGGGATCCCTGCGACGCCGAGAGGCCCGATTCGGCATCTCCGCGCAGGACCCAGCCACCGACGCAGAGGCTTCCGGTGGTGGCCGCCCCGCCGTAAGCTCCCGTTTTCTCGTCAAAAGCCAGAATTGAAATGGTCATCGAGGGCTCCGTCCAGTCTGGGCTTGAATTTATCATGAGAATTTGCCCTGATGCAATTTATCATGATAAATTCGAAATGACGCCACAGGAGAGGAAGCATCCCATGTCGCTATACCACGTCACCCGCCGCGGCCTTCTGGCTGCCGGCACGGCGCTGACCCTGGCCATTGGCGGGTTTACCGGCGCCGTCGCTCAAACACCGCCCGGCGTGCTGATCGTCGGCCAGATCGCCGAACCCAAGGCGCTGGACCCGGCGGCCGTTACCGCGGTCAACGACTTCCGCATCCTGATGAACGTCTATGACGGGCTGGTGCGCTACAAGGACGGCACGCTGGAGGTCGAGCCCGCGCTGGCCGACCGGCTGGGACATCAGCGACGACGGCACCGTCTACACCTTCACGCTGCGCGAGGGCGTCACATTCCACGACGGCAGCGATTTCAACGCCGAGGCGGTGAAGTTCAACTTCGACCGGATGCTGGACGAAAACCATCCGTTTCACGACACCGGGCCGTTCCCGCTGGCCTTCTTCTTCTCGGCGGTCGAGACGGTCGAGGTCGTCGATGACCTGACGGTCAAGTTCACGCTGAACGCGCCCTATGCGCCGTTCCTGTCGAACCTCGCCTATCCGACCGGGCTGATCGTCTCGCCCGCCGCGGTCGAACAGCACGGCGCGGAGTTCGGGCGCAATCCGTCGGGCACCGGGCCGTTCGTGTTCGCCGAGTGGCGGTCGAACGAGGCGGTGGTTGTCGAGGCCAACGCCGACTACTGGGACGGCGCGCCGTGAGCTGCAGGCGGTCGTGTTCCGCCCGATCACCGACGCCAACACGCGCACCGCGGAGATGCTGGCCGGCGGCATCGACCTGATGGTCGAGGTGCCGCCGGTGGCGCTGTCGGAGTTCCAGGGCGACGCCTACACCGTCCACGAGCAGGCCGGACCGCACGTCTGGTTCCTGATCCTGAACGCCAAGGAAGGCCCGTTCGCCGACAAGCGCGTGCGCCAGGCGGCGAACTACGCGGTCAACAAGGCAGCCGCTGGTCGACGAGGTGCTGGAAGGCACGGCCGAGGTCGCCGCCGGCCCGACCCCGCCGGCCTTCGCCTGGGCCTATAACGAGGCACTCGAACCCTATCCCTACGATCCCGACAAGGCCCGCGCGCTGATGGCCGAGGCCGGCGCCGAAGGGCGCAGAACTGACCTTCTTTGTCACCGAGGGCGGCTCTGGCATGCTCGATCCGGTCGCGATGGGCACGGCGATCCAGGCCGATCTGGAAGCAGTCGGCTTCGACGTCAAGATCGAGACCTACGAGTGGAACACCTTCCTCGGCGAGGTCAATCCTGGTCTCGAAGGCAAGGCCGACATGGCCGAAATGGCGTGGATGACCAACGACCCGGACACGCTGCCGTTCCTGGCGCTACGCACCGCGGCCTGGCCGGATCAGGGCGGGTTCAACTCGGGCTACTACTCCAACCCGAAGGTTGACGAACTGCTGGAGGCCGCGCGGGTTGCCACCGATCAGGCCGACCGCGCGCGTCTCTACAAGGAAATGCAGGAGATCGTGCAGGACGATGCGCCCTGGGTCTTCGTCGCGAACTGGAAGCAGAACGCGGTGACCAGCGACCGTGTCGAGAATTTCACGCTGCAACCGTCGTTCTTCCTTCTGCTCGACGATGTCGTGAAGAACTGATGCCAAAGGGCCTTGAGTCCCGGATCTCGACCCGGGACCTCTCCCGGGGCTGACGCGGAGGCATCGGGTCAAGCCCGGGGCAGGCGGTTTCAAAGGCGCGACTGCCCGCTCCTGATCCTGCGGAGGAACCTTGACCGGCTACATCATCAAGCGGCTGCTCTCCGCGATCCCGGTCCTTCTGGGGATCACCGTGATCGTCTTTCTGATCATGGCGCTGATCCCCGGCGACCCGGCCACCGCCATCCTGGGCAGCTACGCCACGCCCGAGAATGTCGAAAAGCTGAACCGCGACCTCGGCCTCGACAAGACGCTGGTGCAGCAATACTTCATCTGGCTCGGCAATATGTTGACCGGCGACTTCGGCACCAGTTTCGCGCTGAACCGCCCGGTCATCGACGAAGTGCTGGAGCGGTTCAACGGCACCCTTGATCCTTGCCGGGACCGCCTTTGTCCTGTGCGCGATCTTCGGCGTCATCGCCGGCGTGGTTTCGGCGGCCAACCAGTATGGCTGGGCCGACAAGGTGATCACCTTCGCCGTGCTGCTGGGCATTTCGATCCCGTCGTTCTTCCTCGGCATGATGATGATCCTGTTCTTCGCCGTGAACCTGCGCTGGTTCCCGGTCTCGGGCATGTGGCCGATCTATGGCGATCGCGACCTGACGGCGCTGCTCTCGCACCTGACCATGCCCGCGCTGGCGCTGGCCGTCGTCGCCACCGGCGTCATCGCCCGCCTGTCGCGCTCGGCCATGCTGGAGGTGTTGCGCCAGGACTTCATCCGCACCGCCCGCGCCAAGGGCGTGCACGAGCGCGGGGTGATCTGGCGCCATGCGCTGAAGGCGGCGATGGTGTCGATCATCCCGGTCCTCGGCATCCAGGCCGGGTTCGTGCTGTCGGGCGCGGTCTATATCGAGATCGTGTTCCAGTGGCCCGGCGTCGGCCGGATGCTGGTCGACGCGATCCTGAAACGCGACATGCTGCTGGTGCAGGGCGGCGTGGTCTTCGTCGCGGCCTGCTATGTGCTGTTCAACATCGTGGTCGATGTGGCGCAAAGCCTGCTTGATCCGCGGATCAAGACATGAAGCCGTTTCTTGTCCTGCTCGCCCGCAACCGACTTGCGCCTGGCCGGTGGGATCGTCCTGTCGCTCGTGCGTGCTGCTGGCGCTGATCACGCCGATGCTGCCGCTGGCCAATCCGGACGTGACCAACACCAGCAACCGGTTCCAGCCGATCTTCTCCGAAGGCGCACTGCTGGGCACCGATCACCTGGGCCGCGACCTGCTGGCGCGGCTATCTTCGGGGACGCGGCTGTCGCTGGCCGTCGGGTTCACCGCCGCCATCGTCGCCGCCACCATCGGTGCGGCCATCGGCATCATCGCCGGGTTCTACGGCGGGCGTACCGACAACCTGATCATGCGCGGCGTCGACATGCTGATGGCGTTTCCCTACATCCTGCTGGCGCTGGCGATCGTCGCCGCCCTCGGTCCCGGCCTGTTCAACGCGCTGATCGCGGTCGCCGCCGTCAACGTGCCGTTCTTCGCGCGCAACATCCGCGGCGTCACCGTCGGCATCGCGCACAAGGAATTCGTCGACGCCGCGCGGCTGGCGGGCCTGTCGAACACCCGGATCATCCTGTCCGAAATGCTGCCGAACGTGATCCCGGTGATCGTGATCGCCATGTCCACCACCATCGGCTGGATGATCCTGGAAACCGCGGGCCTCAGCTTCCTCGGCCTTGGCGCGCAGCCGCCGCAGGCCGATCTCGGCTCGATGCTGGGCGAGGCGCGCTCGGCGCTGATCACCAATCCGCATACGTCCGATCGTGCCCGGCGTGATGATCCTGATCATCGTCATGTCGATCAACCTGCTGGGCGACGGGGTGCGCGACGCGCTCGACCCGCGGCTTAAGTCGGGCGCGCTGACCCGGCCGAGGGCGGCGACCGAGGTGAACGCGCAAGTGCGCCGCTGCCGCAGCCGACCGGCAAAAGGCTTGCTGGAGGTGAAGCGGCCTGAAGACCGAGTTCCACGTCAAGAACCGCATCTACCGCGCCGTCGGCGGTGTCGATCTGCATGTCGAAAAAGGCGAATGCCTCGGGCGTCATCGGCGAAAGCGGTTCCGGCAAGTCCGTCACCGCGCTGTCGATCTGATGGGCCTCGTCGCCTCGCCGCCCGGCGTCATCACCGGCGGGGCCGCGCATTATGACGGCGAGGACCTGATCGGCGCGCCCTACCGCCGCCTGCGCGAGATGCGCGGCAACAACGTCGCCTACATCTTCCAGGATCCGCTGGCGACGCTGCATCCGCTCTATCGCGTCGGCGACCAGTTGATCGAGGCGATCCGCGCGCATCACGCCGATCGGCAAGCGCGAGGGTCGCGCCAAGGCCGTCGAATTGCTGAAAGCGGTACGGATTCCGAACGCGGAAATGCGGGTGACGGATTACCCGCATGAAATGTCCGGCGGCATGCGCCAGCGGGTCGGTATCGCGATGGCGCTGGCCAACGATCCCGACATCATCATCGCGGATGAGCCGACGACGGCGCTTGATGTGACCGTGCAGGCGCAGGTGCTGACGATCCTGCGACGACCTGCGACGCTCGCGCGGGCTGGCGATCATCTTCATCACCCACGATTTCGGCGTCGTCGCCCAGCTTTGCGACCGGGTCGCGGTGATGTATGCCGGACGGATCGTCGAAGAGGGCGTCACGACCGACATCCTTGATTCCCCGCGGCATCCCTATACCGCGCGCCTCATGGCCTGCGTGCCTGAACTGGGCGGCGGCAAGCGCCGGCTGGAGGCCATCGCTGGCCTGCCGCCGGCGGTCGACAATCTGCCCGCCGGATGCGCCTTTGCCGACAGATGCCTGAAAACGCAGCCCAATTGCCGCGAGGGCGAAATCCCGCTGGAGGTTCACGGCAGCCGCAAGGTGCGCTGCCTTTACCCCGAAAACGAAGCCAGGGAAGCAGCAGAATGACCGTGGCGCTGAAACTGACCGGCGTGTCCAAGACCTTTCCGGTCGGTCGCAAACTCTTCGGTGCCCCCAAGGGTTCGGTCAAGGCAGTGCATCCGGTGACGCTGGATGTCCGGCACGGCGAGACGCTCGGCATCGTCGGCGAATCCGGCTGCGGGAAATCGACGCTGGCACGGATGCTGGTGGGGCTTCTGGAGCCCACGACCGGGACCATCGAGATTGATGGCAAGGCACTGGACAACGCCGATCCGGCGGTCTTCGGCAAGCGCATCCAGTATGTTTTTCAGGACCCGATCTCTTCGCTCAACCCGCGCAAGACCATCCGTCAGGTGATGGAGGCGCCGCTCAAGCATCTCTACGGTATGGCCGCGCCCGAGCGGAAGGCGCGCATCGCCGAGATTTTCAACAGCGTGAACCTTCGCGAAGAGTTCCTCGACCGCTACCCGCATGAGTTTTCCGGCGGCCAGGCCCAGCGGATCGGTATCGCGCGGGCACTTGCCGCCAAGGCGCGTATCCTGATCCTGGACGAGCCGGTGTCCGCGCTGGATGTTTCGGTTCAGGCCCAGGTTCTGAACCTGCTGGCGGATCTCAAGCATGAATTCGACCTGACCTACCTTTTCATCAGCCACGACCTTGCCGTCGTGGAAGCCGTCAGCGACCGTGTCGCGGTGCTGTATTTCGGCGTGGTGGTCGAGATCGGCCCGGCCGAGGAAATATTCGCCAACCCGCGCCACCCCTATACGAAACTGCTGGCAGACAGCGCGCCTGTCGTCGGCCGCCCGATTGCCGCGCCAGAGGCGAAAGGCACCGAGTTGCCCGACCCGTTGAACCCGCCGCCCGGCTGCGCCTTTGCCGCGCGCTGCCCGCGAGCGGGCGACAAGTGCCGTCATGAGATTCCGAAGCTGGGGCAGGCGGGCGGACGATCAAGCGCGGCCTGCTTCTTTCCGCTGGATCAATCCGACTGAATGTCGAGCAGCGACGCCCTGGTCGCAAATACGAAGTCTGCACGAAGGGGCGGAAAGCCGGCATTCGCTGCAGGCACGAGCCTTTCAGGCGACTTGGAATACGCCCTTCACGCGGCACCGCCGCAAGACCGCTCAGAGCATGATCCGGGTCCGCTACGCGATTTCCGCGAGCGGTTGCAGAAATTGGTTTTGCGTGGTGCCGCGCCCATTTCTCCACAATATCCGCCAGCGCTTTCTCTGCGCGGTCCGCGCCGGTGAATGCGCGGTATCGTCGCGCCATGCCCTGCGGTTCAGAAAAGAGCGGGTCGCCGATTGACGCAGCAAGTGAAATCCAACCGGGTCAAACTTGATGATGCTGAGAAGTTCAGCGATTCGGTCACGGATCAGCGGATAGGCGAACTGCCCGGCACCCGAGTGCACGACCAACTGCGCAGTCTCTCCGATCTTGTTCAGCAACCCCTTCAACGCCGCCTCGTCGTCGGCTTGGCTCCATATCCGGCGCGCCCGCTTTTCCCCACTCGTGGCAGAAGAGCGAGCGCCTCATGTGGCGCGACAGGAAACCAGCCCCGATACAGTCACAAATTCGCCCGGAATGTCATACTGGCCGCTCTCGGATCGAAATTCTGAAACGGAGTCCAGGAAGGCGTCTGCAACCTCATTGAACGTCGTTTTGTCGAAGCGCTTGACCGCAAGCGCGACCGGCCCACCAAGAAGTACCGCGTCAATCAAAGTGCTTGCTCCGTCGAAGTGCAGAACCTGGGTTTCGCGCCGTTCCTGCGTGTCGACAAGGCCAGCCTTTTCGAAATCCGACATGAACATCCCGCGAGCACCCGAGGCAAAGAACATCGGGCAAACTGCGGAAATGACATGGGCATCGACGATTGGAAACACATCCGCCCAGCCGCAATTCCGACGCTCTCCCCAGATCGTGGCAACGACGCGACCGCCCGGCCGTACCACGCGGCGCATTTCCGCCAGGGCTTTCAACGGGTCGGGCACATACATCAGGCCAAGCGCGCACAAGGCGAGGTCGAAAGTGTCGTCCGTTGCGTCCAAGGCCTCGGCCCCCATGCGCGCGAAAGTCACGTTTGAAATGCCGCCCAATCGGGCCAGCCTTGCGCCTTCGGCCACCATTTCGCCGGATAGATCGGTGGCCAGAACATGGCCCGTTTGCCCGACAGCCTTGGCGACCGGAAAGGTGACCATCCCATCGCCGCAAGCTGTTTCCAACACGCGCATCCCAGGGTGCAGGCCGGCCATGTCCAACAGGGTTTCCTGCGCCTGTCGCAACTGTTTGGCCCAGCCCGCCTGGTAATAGGGCACGGCGGCGTCCCAGCCATAGCGCTGCACGCGAAGTTGCAGTTTGTCCTCCATGATGGTCCTGGCGTCAGACGCCGCCCCCTTTGGTGATTTTGACAATCGGGTCGATTGTTTGCGCGTCTTTGAACGTGTGCAGCCACGGCGAATTCTTTAACGCTTCGTCTACGGCCGCCTCGACCGCCTCGGTCGGTGCCGGGCTTTCAACATGGATACAAAGGCGCATTCCGGTGGTCGCCACGGGCGCCCCTGACATGCCCAAAAGCCCGCGAGAATCCCAATCCATGTCAAGTTCGACATCAATCGCCTCAATCGGCACATCGGCGCGCGCCGCCGAGAGCTTGATTCCCATTGCGACACAACTGACCAGCGACGTGCGGCCGAAGAAACCCGGCCCCGGTGCGGCCCCGTCGCCCCCCAGTACCGTGGCGAAATCGACAAGCGCGGTCGTGTCGCCCTCGGTGATGTTGCACTGCAATCCATCCGTCAGACGCGCCTTGCATTTGGTCGTATTCAGACCTGCATCAGGCTTTTTCTCAAACGCTACGTTAATGCGGTTCCAAGTCGACGCGATGTGTTCGCTGCTAGCCATGCGGAAGACCCTTTCCAGGTTTCAATGTTCAAAAACAGTAAGCGCTGTCATGCAACCTCGCTGGCCTTGGCCAGTAAGGCGACGCCCCAGACGACAAGCGCCATCCCCGAGACCTTGTTGAAATGTGGCCAACGTGCGGCCTGTTTTTCGACCAGAACAAACAGCGCCAACCCGCCGATCCACACGATGTTCATCACGCCGCCGACGAACAGCAGAGCCATCATCGCGCCGCAGCACCCCAGACAAAACGTGCCGTGGGTCAGGCCCATTTTCAGCGCGCCGACCGGTCCCGGTTGCCAATGCCGCATCACGAAACGCGCCGGTGACTGGCAATGCCGCAGGCATGTGTCCTTGATCGGCGTCACTTGGTACGCTCCCGCCGCAATCAGCAGCAGGCCCGCCAGCCAAAGGGAATTGCCACGCATCATGGCATCCAGCATTCCGGCAGATGTCAGCGCCGACTGGGCAATGGTCGCGGCAAGGCTGAACGCGCCCCAGACCAGCAGATAGCCTGACACGAAGATCGTTGTCGGGACCAACTGACCGTTCTGGTGCGCGGCGTTTCTGTTGGCCGTGGCGAACAGCAGGATCATCGGCGCGGCGCTGGGCAGCATCATCGCCGCCATCATGACCCACCACATGACCAGCATCAGTATCCAGTATCCCAATGTCCAGCTTGCGCCGGGCATTGGCATTTCCATGTCCGCCATGTCGTCCATCGGCATTGTCGCGCCCATGCCCATGTCCATGCCTGCCCCGGCCAGTAGATAAACCCAGGAGGCCGTCGTGACGGCGATCAGACCCAGCGCGGCGACCGTTCGGTCGTTTTTGGCAAGCGTCTCCAGCATGGCAATTCTCCTGTTCGGGTTTCGGGCTTTGGCGGGCGACCGGTTCAGGCCGCTTTGGCGCTGCGCACCGGACCGTGGTTGTTGAGATGAATATGGGCAAACTGGCCGTAGGAATCCTTGAGCTCCAGCTTGATCGACCCCATGGACCGGCTGGTTCCCGACCCCATTTCGGCGATCTCGTATTCAAAGCCATTCGGCAGATCGATGCGAGAGCGCGAAGGCTCGCCGGTGACCGCGTTGCGGATCGGCTCTCCCTTGCCTTCGATCAGCCCCGGCACATGCAGCCGCGATGTGCGGTTTTCGACGTCGACCTCGAAGTCAATCGTCGCGAAACGTGGTTCGTGCACCGTCGTCATGGTCGAGGCATAGACCGAGAACATCGTCGCCATCGGCGTCGTTTCCTGCCCGGTCATGATTTTCAGTATCGCCTCTCGCTGGGCCGGCGTCGCGCTTTCATCGACGATGGCCTCGACCGAGCCGTTGCCCTGGTGAATGGCGCCGGGCCAGTGCAGCATGGCGACAGCCTTGACGCCCGCCAGGTCGGTATCGCCAAAGTGGCCCTCGGTCACGACAAAGCCGCCAATCGCATAGCAGTCGCCGTTCGTCGGCAGCGCGTTGAACTGACAGGGGCAACCGTATGCGCAGTTGCAATTGATGAACTCGGTCATCTTGATTTCCCAGGGTACCATTTTTTTATCCCTTGGTTGCGGTTACTTGAATGCCCTTGAATAGAGAGCCCCGGGCCAGGGCCTATAGCAGTTCGGCAATCATCCGGGCGGCCCGAATTGCGCCATCCGATTCAACCGGTTTGAAAGATTGTTCGCGGGAAAGTTCGTCGACCATCGCCACGGCAATCTGTTCGGGATCGCTTTCGGCGTAAATCATCAGCCGCCCGGCGCGGTATTGATCCAGCCGGTGGGCAACATGGAAGTTCTGTTCAAAATGGTTGCGCAGCGGAAAGTACAGGAACGGTGTGCCGGCGGCGGCTAGCTCCATCGATGTGGTCAGACCGCCCTGAACCAGCGCCAGATCGCAGGCGGCCAGATGCCGGTCGAGATCGGGCACGAAGGCATGCGCCTCGACCCCCGAGGGCAGATCGAACTGCGCCGGATTCAGCCGCGGCCCGGTGACGACGATCATCCGCAATTCGGGGAGGCGTGCCTTGGCCATCGGATAGGCCGCCACGATCCGCCGGATCAGGTTGCCACCGACGCCAGAGCCACCGACGGTGACGATGCAAACCTTCTCATCCTCGCGGTAACCCAATCTTTGGCGCAGTTCTGCCCGGTCGCCGAAATGATCCGGGTGGCGACCGATGATATAGCCGCTGAAATCGAAGTGCTTCGGCACCCAATCGCGCATTTCCGGCAAGTCCGCGCCAAAGCTGTGGGGAATGATGTCCCCCGGATTGCCGACAAAGATCGAGCGGTCACGCAGCGTCGGATGGCCTTCGACGTGGCCGATCATTTCGGCGTTGTAATCGGTCGTCAGAAACGCCTCGCGTGCACCGTTCTCGGGCATCGCCACCCAGCCGACGAAATCCGTCAGCCAGACCATCTGCGCGCGTTTCAGGTCGGGGTGTTCGTGCCAGAAGTGGTCGACATCCCAGGCCTCGTCCGCAATCACCAGATCATAGTCGACCTGTTCTGTCGCCTCCTGGAAGACCATGAAATTCTTGATCAGAATCTCGTCCATGCTGCGGATCGCCTGGAAGGCATTCAGGTCATGCTCGCCGGATTCCGCCTCGATATGGTCGGTCTCGCTGGCCAGCCTGGCGCTGTCGGGGTGGATGCTTTCGTCATTGGCGGCCAGAAGCCGGGTCACCGGGTCCTGCGCCAGCCAATCCACCTGCATGTCGGGATAAAGCGCGCGCAATTCGCGCGTAATCGCCAGATCGCGACGCGCATGGCCAAGGCCGATGGGCGAAGAGAGGTAAAGCACGCGTTTGGGTGCCCTGGCCCGGCCTTTGCCCCCCTCATGAGCGGTGGACCGCGCCGTGGATGGATGCCATGTACCCAGGCTGCCCGCCAGAAAATCCCGTACCATCGTATTCACCTTCGCTGAAATGCGCGCGTGCGGGTTGTGTCCGCCGCCGGGGATCAGGGCCAAGGTGCCCCCTGTCAGATCGGAAACGATTTCAGAGGCTTCCACCGGAATGACCGTGTCATCGGTGCCGTGAATGACAAGAAACGGGCAACTGACCTGGCGATAGACCGCCTCGTTCAGGATCACCCCGGGGCCTTTCGGGCCAAGCACCGAGGCGATCAGGATTTCAGCCGAACTGCCGCGCGACCAGTCGATGCAATCCTCGATAAACTTGGTGGAATGCGGTTCGGTGTACATTTGCCCCGAAAAGAACGCCGCGAAATCTGCATAGTCCTTCAGCCAGAATTCGCGGTTGTACTTCTGCCAGCCCTCGTGATCTTCAAAATGGCGCAGGAAGTTTCTTGGCGGGCGATGGGTGTGCGGCTTGGCCAGCGGGCAGACGGTGCCGATCGTGATCACGGCCTCTACCCGGTCGGAATGAAACGCTGCCAGCGCCGCGCAGACCACGCCAGAGCAGGAATGCCCGAACAGGATCGCCTTTTCCACGCCCAACGCGTCCAGAACCGCCAGCGCATCGTCCATATAGTTCCGGAGGCCATAGGCTTCTCTGTCAGTCGGCTTGTCGGATTTGCCGTTGCCCCGGGGATCGTAGGCTATGCAGCGAAACTGCTGGCTGAAATAGGGAATCTGCGCCTTGAATCCGCGAGAATCGATCAGCGGCCACCAGGGCGACATGAACAAAATCGTATGCGCGCCCGCGCCATAAGAGGCATAGTGAACCTTGACGCCATCACGGTCGATCTTGCCTTCGATGTTTGGCGCGACGGTCTGCATCAGCCTGCGCCCGGCAACATGGCCGCGCAAGCCCCGGCCTGCGGCTGGAGCGCGCCGAAATGGCGGGTCAGAAAATCGCGCATGATCAAATTGAACTTCGCCGGAAAGCGGACGTGCGGCGCATGTCCGGCCTGATCCATGACCACCAGTTCGGCACCGGTCAATGCTGCAACCTTCTCTGATGCCGCGACCGGAGCGATCGGGTCAAGCCGCCCGTGCACCACGAGCATCGGGCAGGTGATCGCCCGGTACATCGCTTCGTCAAAGGCGTAGGGCCCACCATAAAGCGCGTTCATCGAGGCATCCAGAATTGCGCCTGTGGTGCCGTCAGACCAGGTCCGCGCGTCTTCGATCTGCTTGGTCGAATGCGGCTCCACGAACAACTGGCCGGAGAAGAAGTCGGCGAAATCGTGGAAATCCGTTTTCCAGTACTCGCGATTGTACTTTTCCCAGCCCCGCGGGTCGCTGGGCCGGGGGCTGTTGTAGGCGGCTTCGCTGTTGTGTTCGAACCGCTCGACCAGCGGAGTGTGCGCGCCCACGGTGATCATCGCCCGAACCCGGTCAGGGTGATACGACGCCAGCAGGGCACAGGCCGGACCGCTTTGCGAATAGCCAAACAGGATCGCCGACTGCGTCTGTGTGGCGTCCATAACGGCCAGCGCATCGGCGACATAATGGCCATAGCCATACTCGGCCGGATCGGTGGGTTTGTCGGATTTGCCATTGCCGCGCGGGTCCCAGGTGATGCAGCGGTAACGGTCGCTGAAAAACGGGATCTGCGCCTTGTAGCCTCGCGAATGAATGAACATCCAGGTCGGCACGAAAAGGATCGTCAGCGGGCCGTCGCCGTATACTTCATAGTGCAGCTTCACGCCGTCACGATCGATGAATTCTTCAGTGTGGGGCAGTGCGGCACGCATGATCACTCTCCCGGCTTCTGGGCATTTTCGAAATATCGGATGACATCGCCCAATCGGCGCAGCGCCCGGCGCAGCGGCATTTCGGGGCTTTCGTAATCCAGCAGGGTCAAGGCCTCGACCCCGAGAAAGACCGACGCGACGAGGGCAGCAATGTCCTCGGCTGCAAACGGCCCTAACGAGCCGTGCCTGTCGGTGAATTCGCGGGTCAGGTCCAGGTGAAGCCTGGCCCACATTTTCAAACTGGTTCGCACGGCCTCGCCGATCTGCGGGTTCGACCAGCCGACAGCCACCATCTCCTGAAGCACGCGGACATAGCCGGTCTCGATATCCGCATCCAGATAGTCGCAGGCTATGCCCCATTTCGTGGATACCGCGATGTCCGGGTCGGTGAACAAATCCGTCTGACGCTGGATCAGTTGCGCGTTCATGTATTCGAACAACGCCAGCACGATGCCCTCTTTAGAGCCGAAGTGATATCGTATCTGGCTCATCTGCGTGTCCGCCGCCGCGGCAATTGCGCGGGTTGAAAGGCCGGTGTAGCCCTCTGCCAACAAGACGGCTTTCGCGGCCTCCAGCAGGGCCACTTTCGTCGGATTGGCTTCAATTGCGGGCAAATCTTTCATGCGGCCTCCCGGTGTAAATATTAGTTCGTTCGAACGAATTAGTCAATATAGCAATGATCTCTGGAACAATTCGATCCGGAAAGGCGTGGGTGCGCGTTACGCGATCCGGGCCGGCCGCATGCAAGAATTCCCGAGACGGGATTCTTGGCGCCAGTGTTTCGAAGGGCATTCATCAAAGCGGTTCCGCGACAGAATTGCATTCTTGAGTGAAGGCCGAACCGGAGACCTCTCTTCTTTCCATTCCCGCTCGCAGCGAACGACGCATATGTCCCGCAGGGCAGTTTAGAAGGCAGGAACGTCGCTCCGGCCCATTGCTGCAATGTTCTGAGGCACATGGCGTGACTTGCCGGGCAAGGCTTTGGCTTTCACCCTCGCTCGCCTGCCACTGTTGTTGCCCCTTACTGATCCCTGCAAGGATGGAACCGCTCGGCGCCAGGAACCGTGGGTGGGTTCACGAAGGCGCTGGCCGCGGGCGCGATGGCTTGCGCCATCGGTTCCAGCGCAGGTCACTCTGCTCAAGCTCCTGATAACCCTATCTGTCAATGACTTGAACGCCGTCGTTAAAGCAGGTCGCCGGGTGTCTTGCCGGCAAAGAAGGCGTCGAGATTGTCCAGTGCGCGAAAGCCCATCGCGTCGCGGGTTTGCCGCGTGGCGCTGCCGATGTGGGGCAGCATGAAGATGTTGTCATGCGCGGCAAATGCCGGGTTGCCGCCCGGTTCGACCTTGAAGCAATCAAGGCCGGCAGCGGCAACCTGTCCGCTTGCCAGCGCTGCAAGCAGCGCGTCCTCGTCCACCAACGCGCCGCGCGCGGTGTTGACAACGACAGCGCCTCTGGGCAGCGAAGCGAAACGGTCGGCGTTCATCAGATCGGTCGTCTCGGGTGTGGCGGGGCAGTGCAGCGACAGGAAATCCGCGACCCCAAGCAGGCTTTCGACGCTGTCGTGATAGGTCGCACCTTGCGCCTGATGCTTCCGGCAAGGCGCGTGCGGTTGCAATAGTGGATGTCCATGTCGAAGCCGCGGGCCTTGGCGGCAAAGGCGCGCCCGACGCGGCCCATGCCGATGATCCCCAGCCGCGCGCCGGTCACCTGCTTGCCGACCATGAACGCGGGCGACCAGCTGTCCCACGCACCGGTGCGCACGATGCGGTCGCCGGCGACGGCGTGGCGCGCCGCGCCCAGCATCAGCAGCATGGCAAGTTCGGCGGTGGCGTCCGACAGCACGTCGGGCGTGTTGGTCACGGCGATGCCGCGCGCCTTCAGCGCGGGCAGATCGCAATGATCTACGCCGACGGAATGGTTGGCGACGATCTTCAGGCGGTCGTCGAACTGCGCCACGACATCGGCGCTGAAGTGCTCGGAATGACAGGGGATGATCGCGTCGAACTCGGCACTTGCGGCGATGATCTGTTCGGCGGTGCCGGGGGTGTCGTCGTGGTTGATCGACCACGTCATAGTCGCGCGCCGCGCGTGCCAGCGTCGCGTCGGACAGGCGGCGGGTGATCCAGAGGCGCGGCTTCGCTCATTTCTTGCGCACGCATTCGTCCCAGAAATCCACAGGGCGGCCATGCACAGACGACGATCGCGATGATCATGAACGGCAAGCCCGCCGTAAAACCCCGCAAAGCCGGTCGAGATGCTTTGCGACAGCCCGCCGATGAAGATCAGGAACAGAGCGGTTCCGATCAGGCCCATGATCAGTTTGACTGTGTAAGACATGTCTGGTCCTTTCCTTATCAGGCCGCTTGCCGCAAGATGCATGTTGCAGCCAGCGCGCGGTGCGCAGCAGGCGGTCGTCTTTTTCGGCGGGGCCGATCAAGTTGCACGCCGATCGGCAGGTCCGTTCTCGCCCACCAGCAAGCGGCAGCGTCACACAGGGCAGCCCCGCCAGCGTCCAGAGCGTGCAAAAGATCGGATCGCCGGTGCCGGCGCCGAACATCGGCGCCTCGCCTGCGGCAGAGGGGGCGATGATGGCGTCGAATTCGATAAAGAAGTCGGCAAAGAAGGCCTCGGCCGAGGCTTTGACCGCCAACGCATCTTCGTATTCCGTCTTGGCTGATCTGGCGGCCACGGTTCATGATCGGTTTGCAGCGTCTCGCTGATCTGGTCCCAGTGGTCGTCGAAAGACCTCCGCCTGATGCTGGCAGATCTCGTATTCGTGGATGCGCGCCTGCACGGCGACGAGGTTCGACAACGTGTCAGCGGCGCTCATCCGGGTGACCTGCGGGCCCAGGACGTCGAGCACTGCCTCCAGCCCGTCGCGCGCATCGTCGCTCAGCCGGTCGTAGAACGGCAGGTTCAGCCACGCCAGATCCGGGTCGACGGGCGCATCCTCGGCGGCGCCCTGGCCATCGCGGGACGCGGACGGGCGAAAGCTGCACGGGTCGCGCTGATCGTAGCCGCCGATGCACATCCGTCAGCAACGCGACATCGGCCAGCGTGCGACCAAAGCATCCGACCTGATCCAGCGAGACCGAGGTCTGCAACAGACCCGTCGCGGCTAGATCACGCCGCGGGTGGGTTTGAATCCGAAGGTGCCGCAGAAGGACGCCGGCCGGATCACCGAACCGTTGGTCTGGGTACCGATCGCAAGCGGCACATGCAGCGCGCGCCACCGCCGCTGCCGAGCCGCTGGACGACCCGCCGGGGCTGTGATCGAAGTTGTGCGGATTGCGGGTCTCGACTGGGTGCACAAAGGCCAGTTCTGTGGTGACGGTCTTGCCCATGATCACCGCACCGGCTTCGCGCAGTCGCTCGACCAGACGGGCATCGGTGCCCGACTGGCGGCCTGCAAAAATCGGTGTGCCGCGCTGGGTCGGCATATCTTGCGTGTCGATGATGTCCTTCAGGCCGACGGGAATGCCGTGCAACGGCCCGGTCGCAAGGCCCGCCTTTCGAATGCGGTCACATTCGGCCGCCTGCGCCAGGGCGGCGTCGGGATCCAGATAGGCCCACGCCTTGATCGTTCCCGTCGGTCTCGGCGATCCGCGCCAGGCAGGACTTAACCAGATCGACAGAACCAAGGCGCCCCGAGGCGATGGCCTCAACTGCCTCGGTCGCCGTCAGGGTGTAGGGTGCTGTCTTCACGGGATGTATACACCAAAGAGGTAGTCGGGGAACCACAGCGCGATGCCGGGGAAGATATACATCAGCACCATCGTCAGGATCACGATGCCCAGGTAGGGCATGATGCCCTTGAAAATCTCGATCAGCTCGATCTGCTTTTTCAGCACCCCTTTCAGATAATAGGCCGACATCGCCATCGGCGGGGTCAGGAAGGAGGTCTGCAGGTTCAGCGCCACCAGCATCGCGAAGAAGTAGGGGTTCACGCCGAAAGGTTCCAGCAGCGGCAGGAAGATCGGCACGAAGATGATCAGGATCTCGGACCATTCCAGCGGCCAGCCCAGCACGAAGATGATCAACTGCGCCATGATCAGGAACTGGATCGTCGTCAGGTCCATTCCGATGACCCATTCGCTGATCAGGTCGTGCCCGCCGAGATAGGAAAAGACCGAGGCGAAGGTCCACGAGCCGACGAACAGCCAGCACACCATCGCGGTGGCCTTGGCGGTCAGGAACACGCTTTCCTTCAGCTTCTGCCAGGTCATCGACCGATAGAGCACCGCCAGCACCATGCCGCCAAGGGCACCCATCGCGGCCGCTTCGGCCGGGGTCGCAAGACCGCCCAGGATCGAGCCCAGAACCAATGCGATCAGCACGGTCAGCGGCACGAAGGAAACCAGCAGGTCCAGGTAGATCTTGGATTTCGGCGGTACGTCCTTCAGTTCGGGTTTCGGCGCCAGCGCCGGGTTGATCCAGACGCGGACGATCACGTAGACGATATATAAGCCCGCCAGCAGCAGGCCCGGGAACACGGCGGCTGCGTAAAGGCGTAGCGGCGACAGGTTCCCGATGGCTGCGTAGACGATCAGCATGATCGACGGCGGGATCAGGATGCCCAAAGTGCCACCCGCGCAGATCACGCCGGAGGCGAAGGATTTGTTGTAGCCCGCGTTGGCCATCGCCGGATAGGCCAGCAGCCCCATCAGCGTCACCACGGCGCCGACGATGCCGGAGGCGGTCGAGAACACGGCGCAGGTCAGAAGCGCGGCAATCGCCAGCGAGCCGGGCAGGTTGCGCGCCGCCATGTAAAGCGAGAAGAACAGCCGGTCGACGATATTGGCGCGTTCGACCACGTAACCCATGAACAGGAACAGCGGGATCGCGACCAGCGTGTCGTTCTCCATCACCGAATAGGTGTTCTGGTTCAGCAGGTAGAAGATGTTGTTGTTGAAGATGTCGGAAAAGGTCTCGATGCCGCCCTGGTAATAGGCGTAGTAGCCAAACGCGACGCCCATGGCGATAAGAGTGAATGCAATCGGGAATCCAAGCAAAACCAGCAGGATAAACAGTGCATAGCATCAGGATGGCGACTTCGGGATTACTCATCTTGTTATCTTTCGATTGAAGCCAAGTCGCTTATTTTTTTTCGGGGGAGATGACATCGGGTATCGTGGCCCCGTCCATGTGCATCAGCATGTCTTCGGTCTCGCGAACGTCGTCCAGCCGCTCCATCCAGACGCCGGTCCGCATGGCTTTCCAGCAGCGCAGCAGTTCGGCAAGGCCCTGCAGAAGCAGCAGGCCACCGGCGAGCGGGATCAGCGTCTTGAAAAAGTAGATCTGGATGCGGGCGGGGCTGTTCCAGCTGACCTCCTTGTAGCGCCAGCTGTCGGAGGCGATCTCCCAGCCGTACCAGAACAGCGCCAGGATGCCGGGGAAGAAGAAGATCAGATACAGCAGGAAATCGACGCGGGCCTGCCAGCGGACCGAGAACAGCCGGTAAAGCACGTCGCCGCGCACGTGGCTGTCCTGCGCCAGCGCATAGGGGCCTGCCATCAGGAACAGCGCGCCGTACATCTGCACCATCATGTCGAACGCCCAGACCGTGGGCGAATTCAGCACGTAGCGGACGAACACTTCGTATGAGACCGACAGCGTCAGGATCAGGATACACCATCCAAAGGCGCGTCCGACCCAAAGGCTCAGGCCCTCGATTGCATGAACAATTTTGGTCAAAGTCTGCCCCTCCCCAAGGCGTCAGGAAATCCGGGGGCCTTCTTGCGGGCCCCCGGACGTGTCGTGAGTGCGTCAGATCAAGCCGAAGTAGTGGTCGTAGGCCAGCTTGTAGTCGGGCTGGTTCAGGTTCAGGTAACCCATGACGTTCTTGGCATAGGCTTTCTGGCTTTCGATGACCTTGGCAAAGAACGGATCCTCGCCCGAGATGCGGTCAACGACAACGTCCCAGGCGGTCAGCTGGGCCGCCATCACGCTGTCAGGCGTGCGGTAAACGTTGACACCCTGCTCGTCGCGCAGCGTGTTCAGGTCGTCGGCGTAACGCTTGGTGTTGTGCCAGTAGAAGTTCGAGTTCTCGGCCTCGGAGGCATATTTCAGGATCGCCTGAAGCTCTGCCGGCAGGGCGTTGTACTTGTCCTTGTTGAAGGTGACTTCAAAGAACTCCTGGCTCTGGTGGAAAGATGCCAGCATGTAGTCCTTGGATACGTCCTGCATGCCGAAATCACGGTCCGAGGTCGGATTGTTGAACTCGGCGGCGTCGATCAGGCCGGATTTCATCGCCGGCTGGATTTCGCCACCGGGCAGCTGAACAACCGACATGCCCATTTCAAGCAGCACGTCAGCCGCAAGACCGACGGTCCGGTACTTCAGGCCGTTCATTTGCGCCACGTCGGTGATCTGCTCCTTGAACCAACCCAGGGGCTGGGCGGGCATCGGCGAGTTGAAGAACGACACGACGTTCAGGCCCAGCGAGTCCATCAGTTCGTCAAACAGTTCCTGACCGCCACCGTAGCTAACCCAGCCCAGCACTTCCTGGCTGGACCAGCCAAAGCAGGGACCGGTGCCGAACAGCGATGCCGTCTTGGACTTGGAGTACCAGTAGGCCGGCACATAGTGCGCCGCGTCCAGAACGCCGCGGTGAACCGCGTCCTGCATCTGGCTGGTCTTGACCACCGAATCCACGGCCAGAAGGTCGATCTTCAGCGCGTCGCCTGCCATTGCATGCACGCGGTCCACGTAGGACTGGGCGTTCTCAAGGAAAATGCCACCGCCCCATGCGGCCTGCATTTTCAACGTTGTAGTGTGGCTTGCGGCGATGGCCGGTGTCGCGAGTACAGCGGCACCTGCAACGGCGGAGCCGCGCAAGAACTTCCTGCGATTTACGGTGTCAGTCATGTTTCCTCCTACGGAATCCATTGCTCTTGGCGTTTGATCGGGCACACCAGACCAATTTGTTTTTTTGAATGCTGGGGTCCGCGCAGACCCGGCCCACAGCCCTTCGAGAAGCGCCAGGTTCCGGAAATGCGCGCTGCATCCAACGTCAGGGTGGAATGAAAAAAGTCGGGCTGACAAGCTTTTCCTCGGCCCGCAACCTTTGCGGGCGCAGCGAAATCAAGCGCTGGCGAACGGTCAGTCTGTGCCACGCGTTGCAGCATACCGGCCTACGCCCGGTTTGATCCCGTAGGCGGCGCTGAGAAACCAAAGGTATGTTATTGGGCACAAAAATCGCCGCGTCGGGAAGGCCGCCCCGCCGCCTTCCCGTAAGACCAGGGATCGCCAAGGGCGCTACGGAAGGCGTCGAATTCAACATCGTCTGCGTGCGAACCGGCCTGAAAAAAAGTTGCCCGGCGCGGGCGCAAACCGAAATTTTGTATACAGCATTGTCGAATTCTGTTCGGATTGACCGGCGAAACGCCGATGATTCGGGCGATTGCCGGCGCTCAGCCAAAACGATGTATACAGACCAGCCTTGCGCTGATGCCATTCGAAAGACGCGATTTTTGGAGGACAGGCTTGAAGTCAGGACACCTCAGCCAACTCGACAAGGCCATGCTGGGTCTCAGGTCGCTGATCCTTGGCGGCGAGTTCGCCGAAGGCCAGCGCCTGTCCGAAGTGGCCGTCGCCGAACGCCTGGGGACTTCGCGCACGCCATTGCGTCAGGCGCTGGACCGTCTTGTCGCCGAAGGCCTGCTGGAGCGGATTGAAACCGGCGGTGTCAGAGTCGCGACCTTCACCAAAGAGGACATCGCCGACGCGATCGAAATCCGCGGCGTCATCGAGGGTACCGCCGCGCGGATGGCGGCAGAGCGGGGCGGCGATCCAGGCTTGCTGGCCGAGGCCGCCCGTTGCCTGGCGGAGATTGATCTCGCATTTGACGATGAAGACGGCGTCGACTTTGATCTCTATGTCAAAGAAAACGCGCATTTTCACGACCTGATTGCCCGCCTGTCAGGCAGCGCATTGGTGATGCGCGAAATCGACCGGATGACGCTTTTGCCGCTGGCGTCTCCCTCTGCCTTTCTCAGCGACCAGGCGCTGATCCCGGATTTCCTCGACTCTCTGCGATACGCGCAACGTCAGCACCGCGCCATCCTGGAGGCCATCACCAACCGCGAAAGCGGCCGTGCAGAGTCCATCACCCGGGAACATGCGCGTTTGGCGCTGATCAATTTCAACTACCTGACCGAGCACCAACCGGCCCTCGCAAAGCACGTGCCGGGCCTGGCTCTGGTTGCCTCGCAATAGTCCAACCGGAGAGACCGCATGTCCAGCCTAAGCCATCTGATGTCGCAACACGCAAACCCGGTCGAGATGCTTCGCAATTCGAAGATCGGAATGTACGTCTATCCTGTCGTGGCCCCCGAATTCACCAACTGGCGGGATGAACAGGCCGCGTGGCGTCACTCGGCGGTGTTGTTCGACCAGACCCATCACATGGATGAACTGATCGTCGAAGGTCCGCAGGCCAGCGACTTCCTCGCCCATGTCGGCATCAACGGATTTGGCAACTTCGGTCTGAACCGGGCCAAGCATTTCGTGCCGGTGACGCCGGCGGGCCACGTGATCGGCGACATGATCATTTTCCGCGAGCGCGAGGACAAGTTCATCCTTGTGGGCCGCGCGCCGACTGCGAACTGGGTGAAGTTCCAGGCCGCCCGCGGCGAATGGAACGTCCGGTGGTTCCACGATCCCCGCTCAAACAGCCGCCCGGATGGCGAGCGGGTGTTGCGCACGCATTACCGGTTCCAGATCCAGGGGCCAGATGCGCCAAAGATATTCGAAAGGATCAACGGCGGCCCGGTGCCCGACATCCCGTTCTTTCACGTCGACCGGATCAATGTCGGATCACGCAAGGTGCAGGCGCTGCGGCACGGCATGGCCGGGCGCACCGGGGCTGGAAATCTGGGGGCCGTACGCCGACAAACACTACATTCAATCGACCATCCTGAAGGCGGCCCGTGACCTCGGCGTCGCACTGCACCAGGTCGGCAGCCGCGCCTATTCCACGAACACGCTTGAATCCGGCTGGATCCCGTCGCCGCTGCCGGGCATCTATACCGGAGACGGCATGATGCAGGACTACCGTGACTGGCTGGGCGCCGACAGCTACGAGGCGGCGGGCTCGATCGGCGGGTCTTATGTTTCGGACGACATTTCCGACTACTACGTGAACCCGTTCGAACTGGGCTATGGCTTCTACATCGGCTGGAAAAAGGACGATTTCATCGGCAAGGCCGCCCTGCAAGCGATGAAGGACGGCCCAAACCGGCACAAGGTGACGTTCGAGTGGAACAAGGAAGACGTCCTGAAGGTCCTTGCCAGCGGGCTGGAGCAGGGCACGCCCTTCAAGTGGATCGACTTCCCGCAGCCCAATTACGCCTCGTCCAGCGCCGACATGGTGATGCAGGGCGACAAGATGGTCGGAATGAGCATGTTCAACGGCTACAGCTACAACGAACGCTGTTTCCTGAGCCTCGGGGTTGTGGCGCCGGACGTGCAGGTGGGAGATGTCCTGACGATGAAATGGGGCGAGCCGGAGCAGACCGGCAAGACCTCGACCGAGGCGCACCGGCAAACAGACATTCGCGTCCGGGTGTCGGCGACGCCCTATGCCAAGGATGCGCGCGAAAACTATGCCGACAGCTGGAGGACCAAGGCAGGCTAGTGCCTTGCCCCGGCGGCGGCGCATCGAGGGTGCGCCCGGTCCAATGACGTCACAATGTCGAAACTGGGAGGAACAGACATGAAATTCACGACACTTCTGGCCGCTTCGGCCATCGCAGCCGCAATGCCGGTCACTGCACAGGAACTGAGCTTCGCCAACTTCACACCGCCGTTTCACACGGTAAATGCCTCGGTGATCGAAAAGCTGAACGCCGATCTGTCCGCCGCCACGAACGGCGCGGTGACGGTGCGCGGCTACCACGGCGGCGAACTGGGGGCCGGACCCGTCGAGCAATACGTGCGCGTCGTGCAGGGCGTCGCCGATATCGGCTGGGGCCTGCCCGGCTATACGTCGTCGCAGTTCGAAAAGACCATGATCGTCGAGCTGCCCGGCACGCTGTCCAACGAAGACCCCGGCTACAAGGCCATGTGGCACGCGTTTGACGAGCATCTGGCGGGCGAGTTTCCGGGCACGGTTCCGGTGGCGATGTGGACCTCGGAGCCCAACGTCTTCATCATGAAGGACCACATCATCCGCACGCCCGCCGACCTCGCAGGTCTGAAAGTGCGCGTGGCCGGTGCGACCGCAGCCGAAGTCGCTGCGGCCCTGGGGGCCACACCGGTTCAGATGCCGATCAACCAGGTCTACAACGCCTTGCAGACCGGACTGATCGACGGCGTGATCACCGGCTCGTCCACGCTCAACGACTTCAAACTGGACGAAGTGGCCAACAGCTACACCTTCGGCGCCAACCTGGGGCGCCTGGCGTTCTATGCGGTAATGAACGAAGCCGTGTACGACAGCCTGAGCGACGAGGCCAAGGCCGTGCTCGACACCTCGTCCAACACGGCCGTGTCCAAAAGCGCGGAAGATGCGTGGAACATCACCGCCATTGAGAGCGTCGCCATGGCGCGCGAACTGGACGACAACACCTTCGTCGATCTGACCGAAGAGGAGGCCGCGGCGTTCGCGGCGGTGATCGCTCCGGTCACGGGGGCCTATGTCGCGGTCGTGGGAGGCGAGGCCACGCTGGCTGCGATGCAGGCCGACTAGGGCCATGCTTGCGCGGATGCGCATCTGGGCGGACAGGCTGATCGGCCTGTCCGCCAACATCGGTGCCCTTGGCCTGATCGTCGAGGTCGTGGTGATCCTGATCGACGTGGTCGGCCGCGCCTTCGGCAGCCCGCTCTACGGCTCGCAGGACATGATCACGATGGCGATGGTTGTTCTGGTCTTCGGCGGCATGGCCATGTGCGACCGTCAGGGCGGACATATCGCCGTCGATCTGCTCGAGCCGCGTTTTCCGCCCGCCATGAACCGCTTTATCGACGTTTTCGCCGCCGCCCTCGGCGCGTTGATCTTTGGCTTCATCGCCTGGGCCATCATCGACAGCGCCAAGCTCAGCGTGATGCTCAACCTGTCCACCAACCTGCTGCGCCTGCCCAAGGAATGGTTCCAGTGGGCGCTGGCGGGGTTTGCGACCCTCACCGCCCTGGGGATGGCGCTGCGTGCCGTCGAGCTGGCGCTGTCCCGCCGAAACGTCACCCATGACCGCGAGGTGGGTTTGTGAGCATCGAAGCCATCGGCTTTGTCGGCATCGCGGCGTTGCTGGTGCTTCTGGTGCTGCGCATTCCGGTGGCCTTCGCGATGTTCCTCGTCGGCTTCATCGGCATCTGGCTGCTGAACGGGTGGAACGCCGCCATGGGGCTGTTGTCCTCGGAAACCTTCACGCTGGCCTCCAGCCCCGAACTGGTCGTGGTGCCGTTGTTCATCCTGATGGGCAATGTCGCGTCGGCCACCGGGATGAGCCGTCAGCTTTACAACGCCGCCTATGCCATCATCGGCCATGTGCGCGGCGGTCTCGCCTCTGCCACCGTGATCGGCTGCGGCGGGTTTGCGGCCTTGTCGGGGTCGTCCGTCGCCTCTGCGCTGACCATGGGCAAGGTGTCGCTGGCGGAAATGGAGCGGTTCGACTACGACCCGCGCCTGTCCACCGGCGTCGTCGCTGCCGGCGGCACCCTTGGCATCCTGATCCCGCCCTCGACAGGCTTCGTGATCTTCGCGATCCTGACCGAGCAATCCATCGGCCGCCTGTTTCTTGCCGGCGTCTTTCCGGGCCTCCTGCTGCTGACGCTGTTCGTTCTGACGGTCACCCTGATCTGCTGGGTGAGGCCATCGGCAGGCCCGCGCGGCCCGCGCACCAGCAAGTCCGAGAAACTCGTCGCCCTGACCGGGGCGCTGCCGATCCTGCTGGTGATCGTGGTCACGATTGGCGGCATCTACGGAGGTCTGTTCTCGCCGGTCGAGGCCGCGGGCGTCGGCGCGGCCCTGGTCATCCTTTACGGGATCGCAACGCGCAGGCTGTCGCTGGCCGCCCTGTGGCAGGCGGCGCGCAGTTCGGTGGTGACCACCGCGACCGTCATGCTGATCCTGATCGCGGCGCACATGATCAACCCGTTCCTGGCGCTCAGCCAGGTGCCGGCCTACGTCGGCGAGGCGCTGGTAAGCCTGCAAATCCCGGTCCTGGGCACGCTGGCGCTGATGCTGCTGATGTACCTGATCCTGGGATGCTTTCTGGAAGGCTTCGCCATGCTGGTCCTGACCCTGCCGATCTTCTTTCCGGTGGTCCTGCAATTGGGCATCGACCCGATCTGGTTCGGCGTTCTGGTCGTGCTGACGCTGGAGATGGGCCTGATATCGCCGCCGGTGGGCATCAACGTCTTCATCGTGAAGTCGGTCGCCCCCAAGGTGCCGCTGGGCGACATTTTCCGCGGCGTGGTGCCGTTCTGGGTCGCGATGCTGGTCACCCTCGGCGTGCTGATCGCCTTCCCGCAAATCTCGCTCTTTTTGCCCGATACCATGTTCAACTAGGGAGGCCGCGTATGTCCGACACCAAATCCGCCCTCGTTATTTCCGCCCATTCCGCCGATTTCGTCTGGCGCTGTGGCGGTGCCATCGCCCTGCACCAGTCAAGGGGATACGACGTCACCGTGGTCTGCCTGTCTTACGGCGAACGCGGCGAAAGCGCGAAGTTGTGGAAGCAGGAAGGCATGACGCTGGAGAAGGTCAAGACCAGCCGCCGGATCGAGGCCGAGAACGCCGCCCGGGCGCTTGACGTGCATGATATCCGGTTCTTCGACCTTGGCGATTATCCTTTGCAACTGGACCGCGAGGCAAAGTTCAAACTGGTCGATGTGATCCGCGCGGTGCACCCTGACTTCATGCTCAGCCACTCGCAATACGACCCTTACAACACCGATCATTCCTACGCCACGCAGGTCGCCGTTGAATGCCGGATGATCGCCCAGGCCTGGGGCCATAATCCGGGCGAGACGGTACTTGGCGCGCCGCAGCTTTACCTGTTCGAGCCGCACCAGACCGAGCGGATGGAGTGGAAGCCCGATACCTTCCTCGACATCACGCCGGTCTGGGACAAAAAGCGCGCCGCGATCGAATGCATGCAGGGGCAGGAACATTTGTGGGACTACTACACCCGTGCCGCCCGTCAACGCGCAAACCATTTCAAGCGCAATTCCGGCGGTCAGGCCGGCGGGCGCGATTGCCAAGTATGCCGAAGGCGTTCCAGTCGGTCTTTCCGCGCACGGTGGACGAACTATGAGCGACAGTCGATCTGGCGCATCTGGGGCATGTGGAACTTTACACCGACAAGTTCGAGGCAAGCCTCGATTTCTTCACCCGCGTCTACGGGCTGACGGTCACCGACCAGGAAGACGACAGTGCCTATCTGCGCGCCTTCGACGACTACGAATTCCACAGCCTCAAACTGACCCGCGCATCACACCACCGGTGTCGGGCACATCGCCTATCGCACCTCGTCCGAAGAGGCGCTGGACGCGCCGCGTCGCCGCGATCGAGGCCAGCGGACTACAGACGTCATCGGCTGGGTCGACGGCGATCTCGGGCCATGGCCGCGCCTTCCGCTTCGAAGACCCGTTCGGCCATACGTTCGAGATCTATTGGGACACCAACCGCTACGTCGCCCCCGACGGACGGAAAACCGGCGCTGAAGAACATCGCGCAGCGCTATCACGGGCGCGGCTGCTGCCCGCGCCGGCTGGATCATCTGAACCTGCTGGCAGAGGATGTCGACCGAATTCCGCGCGCTTCATGGAGACCTGCCTTGGCAGCCGGGTGACCGAGATGATCCAGCTTGACAACGGCCGCATCGGCGGCTGCTGGTTCACGGTCAACAACAAGACCTACGATCTGGCCTGCACCGAGGAACACGGCCAGGCGGCATGGCCGTTTCCACCACGTCACCTATGCCACCGACCAGCGCGAGGACATCCTGCGCGCCGCCGATATCTTCCTGGAAAACGGCGTTCATATCGAAACCGGACCGCACAAGCACGCGATCCAGGGCACGTTTTTCCTTTATGTCTGGGAGCCTGCGGGCAACCGGGTCGAACTGGCCAACGCCGGCGCGCGGCTGATCCTGGCGCCCGACTGGGAACCTGTCGTCTGGACCGAGACCGAACGCAAGAAGGGACAGGCCTGGGGCCTGAAGACCATCGAGACCTTCCACACCCACGGAACGCCGCCCGTCACGAAGGAGAGTTAAGATGTCCGTTGTCGTCCAGAATATCCCGCGCGCCGATGCTGGTCGTGATCGAAGCGCTGGCAAAGTTGGGCGTGGCCACGGTCCACGAGGCGCAGGGACGTACCGGGCTGCTTGCCAGCTACATGCGGCCGATCTATCGCGGCGCATCCGTCGCGGGCAGCGCGGTGACGATCCTCGCGCCGCCGGGCGACAACTGGATGCTGCATGTGGCGATCGAACAGCTCCGACCCGGTGACATTCTGGTTCTGGGCACCACCGAACCCTCGGATGCGGGGTATTTCGGCGATCTGCTCGCCACGTCTGCGCAGGCGCGCGGCTGCCGCGGCGCGGTCATCGACGCAGGCGTGCGCGACGTGCGCGATCTGCAGGCGATGGGGTTTCCGGTCTGGTCGAAGGCGATCTGCGCGCAAGGCACGGTCAAGGAAACCCTTGGATCGGTCAACGTACCGATCGTCTGCGCGGACGCCGCAATCGACCCCGGCGATATCATCGTCGCCGACGACGACGGCGTCTGTGTCGGTCAAACGCGAAGATGCGGCGACAGTGCTGGCGGCGGCACAGGCGCGGCTTGCCAACGAAGACGGCCAAGCGCCAGCGCTTCGCCGCCGGAGAACTGGGGCTCGACATGTACGACATGCGCCGCGGCTGGGGCGGAAGGGGCTGAAATATGTCTGACGGGGTGCCGCTGCATGTGGATGCGCGGCGGCACCTCGAAGGGCGGGTATTTTCTGGCCGGCGATCTGCCGTCCGACCCTGCCGGGCGCGATGCCTTGCTGTTGCGGATCATGGGCTCGCCCGACGCGCGCCAGATCGACGGCATGGGCGGGGCCGATCCGCTGACCTCTAAGGTCGCAATCGTTCGGCCTTCGGGGCGGCCGGATGCCGATGTGGACTACCTGTTCCTGCAGGTCCTTGTCGATCGAGGCGCTGGTCTCGGACACGCAGAACTGCGGCAATATTCTTGCCGGCGTCGGTCCCTTCGCGATCGAACGCGGCCTTGTCCCCGCGCAAGACGGCGAAACAGAAGTCCGCATTCATATGGCGAACACCGGGCAGCTGGCGGTGTCCCGGGTCCGGACACCCGGCGCGCGCCCCACCTATGAGGGGAGCGCCCGGATCGACGGTGTGCCGGGGTCTTCCGCCGCCATCCCGATCACATTTCTCGACACTGCGGGATCAAGTTGCGGCGCGCTCTTTCCGACCGGGCAGGTCCAGGACGACATCGCGGGCGTGCCGGTCACGCTGATCGACAACGGGATGCCGTGCGTGCTGCTGCGGGCGCGGGACTTCGGGCTGAGCGGGCAGGAAACACCCGACGACCTTGACGGCAATTCAGACCTGCGCACCCGGCTCGAGACGATCCGGATGCAGGCCGGACTGATGATGAACCTCGGCGATGTAAGGGCGAAAACCGTGCCCAAGATGGTACTTGCTTCCGCCGCGGCCCACGGCGGCGCCATCTCGACGCGCACTTTCATTCCGCACCGCTGTCACAAGGCCGTGGGTGTCCTTGGCGCGGTCAGCGTTGCAACGGCCTGCCTGACGGAGGGAACCGTCGCTGAAGGACTTTCCAACCTGCCGGACGGCAATCCGAAGCCCGTCTCGGTCGAGCACCCGACCGGGGAAATGACCGTCATCGGCCACATCGAGGATGGTCAGGTCATCCGAACCGATGTGCTGCGCACCGCGCGAAAGTTGATGGACGGCGTCGTTTTCTGAGGGCGGCAGGGGACCGGCGGCGAAGCCCGCTTCGGCTTTGCAGACATCAGCATTAGCGTCCCGAAGGCCGATGTGTCGATCCGTTTCTGACCAACGACGCAGGCGCGACCCGGATCGCCCGGCCCAAAGAGCCGGTGGCCGGGCGACGTCGGTCCTTGCGGCATCGAGGGTCGACGCGATCTAACCCGTAGGCTGACCGAACAGCGCGCGAAACCTGTCGATGCACAGCCGGAAACCGGCCTCGAAATCGCCGTTTCCCGGGTGATAGACGCTTTCGAGCGAGATTACCCCGTCATAGCCATCGGCCCGCAACGCCTGCGCCATTGGCGCGAATTGATCGGCCAGTTGCCCCTTGCCCAATTCGCGCACTTCAAGCGTGGCGCGCGGCGTGTCGACCTGAACGTCCTTGATGTGAACGTGGCCGAGATAGCCGTCCTTCACTTCCTCATAGCCGTCTGGGAAGGCCCGCTCGTGGCACCAGCAATTGTTGGCCGGGTCCCACAGCACCTTCAGCGTATCCTTGGCATCCAGATCGTCGATCAGCCGGCGGGCGGTGTAGTTCGAATTGACCATCGTCCCGTTGCCGGTCTCGACCACCAGCGTCACGCCCTCGGCGCGCGCCAGGTCGACCGCAGGCGCGATCAGCGGCAGCATCGTGTCCCAGGCGCCGTGGGCGACGTTCCATTTTTCGGCCCCGTTGAACCCCCAGAGGATCTGCTCCTTCTGCTGCGTCATGATCCGCACGAGCGGGCTGCCCAGTACATGCGCCATCTCGATCACCCGTTTCAGCGCATCCATGTGGCGGGTATGCAGGGCGTCGCCGCGCGGTTGTCCGTCGTCATGCCCGCGAAGATGTGGCGCGAGAGGCAGGACACCGGCTTGCCGCGATCCCGAAGCAAGCGATCCATCGTCTTGACCTGCTGGTAGCTATGATCGCCGACTTCCGTGTCGCCGACGAATTGCAGCTCGGCATATTTCAGGCCGAATTCGTCCATCACATCGACCGCATGGGCCAGGTCGCGGCTGATGCCGTCGCAGATGACGCCGAGCTTCATGTCGCTGCGCCCCGGTGCAGTTCCGCGCCGACGATCTCTTCGATCACCCGGGTGCAGACCCAGTTGTCGCCATCGGGATACTTGGTCACGCCCGGCGTGAATATCTGCATCGCGGCGGCAGCGGTGTGCAGCGGCACGCCCAGTTCTTCGGCCAAATCCATCGAGATCGTCAGGTCCTTGTGCATCGTGTTGATATGGCTGCCGGTGCCTTCGAACTGGCGGTCGATGATCTTTTCCAGCGCGTTGTTGGCGACGCCGCAGCCGCCCGACGAGGTCGAGAACACGTCGTAAAGCACCTGTCCCGAGACGCCGGCCTTGGCCGCCAGCGCTGCGGCCTCGAAGGTGGCCGAGAACATCGCGCCGATCAGCGATTGCAGGCAGGCCTTTACCGTCTGGCCGTCGCCGGGCTTCGTGCCGACCCGGTGGATCGTGGCCGAGACCGCCTCCATCACCGGCGCGAAGTCGTCCAGCACCGCGTCGGGTGCCGCGGCCATCATCGTCAGCGTGCCGCCCTGCGCGCCCGGGAAACCCGCCCGACACCGGCGTGTCGATCAGGTGGATGCCCGACCCTTCCATCGCCGCGCCGATCTCGCGCGCCTCGCGCGGCTTGATCGTGGCCGACAGGATCACCGCACCGCCCTTGCCCATATGGGCGACCAGCCCGTCCGGCCCCAGGATCACCTCTTTCGCCTGGTCGCCGTTCATCACCATGACAAAGACCGCCTGCGCATTGGCCCCGACTTCGGCACAGCTTTGCGCAGGTGCGCCGCCGATCTCGGCAAAGGCTGCCATCCGCCGTTCCAGCAGGTCGCGCCCTGTTACCGAAAACCCGTGCGCCAGCAGGTTTTTCGCCAACCCCGACCCCATATCGCCGATCCCGATCACGCCCGCTCGTCCCATTGAACCCTCCCTGCTTGGCTATCTGTTAACCAGATTAATATCTTTCGTCTTTGAAACAAATGCGACTAGGCTCCACGTCGGAGCATGACCGATGGGAGGATGAACATGAACTGACTTCTGGCATTCGCCGCAGTCGCCGCCATTTCGCTTGGCGCCGCTGCCCAGGCGCGCGACCTGTCGCTGGCCTATTTCATGGGCCCGAAGCATCCGATGAATGCCGCCGTCTTCACCCCCTTCGCCGAAAGGCTGGCCGAAGTGTCGGGCGGCAAGATGGCTGTGCAGCAGTTTCCGGGCGGGGCGCTGAACTCGGTGCCGCCCAAGCAGTATTCGATCCTGCTCGACGGCGTGGCCGACATCGTCTTCACCCTGCCGGGCTACACCGGCGAGACGTTTCCAATGACCAATGTCATCAACCTGCCGGGCATCTGCAGCGATGCGATCACCTGCACCGAGGCGCTGCACCGCGTGAAGGATGATATCGAGGCGGAATATGACGCCAAGATACTGGTGCTGTGGGCCAACGCTCCGCCCGTCCTGCTGACCCGCGACAAGCCGATCCGCAGCCTGGAAGACCTGGCCGGGCTCAAGGTGCGCGTCACCTCCAGCGGGCAGGTTCCTTTCGTCGAGGCGCTGGGCGCCTCGCCGGTGGGCCAGCCGGTCAGCGTGGTCAACCAGAACCTCGCCAACGGGGTGATCGACGCGATCTCGATCGACCCTTCCGGTATCGGGTCATTCAAGCTGCACGAAGTGGCAAAATACCTGACGACCTGGTTTCCCGGCTCGGGCTCGGCCTTCGTGCTGCTGATGAACAACGGTGTCTATGACAGCCTTTCGGAAGAGGAAAAGGGCTGGGTCGACGCCGCCGCCGATGCCTCGCTGGCGCAAAGCGGGGCCGAGGGGTTCGAGGCTTCGACGCAGAACGGGCTGAAGATCGCCCGCGAGGCCGGGCTGGAATTCATCGAGCTTGACCCGGCGGAAAAAGCCCGCTGGGAAACGGCGGTGAACGCGCGGCTCGAAACGGTGCTGCAAGAGCCGATGGGCGATGGCACGATCAACGACATCTATCTGAAGATGAAGGGCGAGTAGAGCTTGCCGCGACAAGGCGGCGTGGCGCTTGACTGGTGCGACCGGCAACTAGGCCGACTGGCCCGGCTGTTCGCGGTGGCGGGAAGCCTGGGGATCGTCGCGCTGCTTGG
This sequence comes from uncultured Alphaproteobacteria bacterium, assembly GCA_963768205.1. Lineage (GTDB taxonomy): Bacteria > Pseudomonadota > Alphaproteobacteria > Rhodobacterales > Rhodobacteraceae > JAHELH01. The sequence goes on from CAVYHB010000008.1 coordinate 480,175, forward strand.
GGTCACCGTCGCGGCGGTGGTCTGGCGCTACGGGTTCAACGCGCCGATCTACGGGATCGAGGATTTGTCGACCGTGACGCTCAGCGTCGTGGCGGCGGGCGCGGTGGCCTATGGCGCGCGGCGCGAGGCGCATGTCAGCATCGACCTGATCAGGGGGCTTGTCGGGCCGCGGTTCCTGCACGTGACCGATGCGGTGATGCGGGCGCTTACGGCGGGGATCGCCTGGCTTGCGGCGTGTGCGCTGGTGGTAAAGGCCTGCGGCATCGCGCGCGGCTGCATCACCGCCAATCTCGGCATCGAGCATTGGCCGTTCTACTACGTTCTTGCCGCCGCGCTGGCCTTTATCGGCCTGCACATGACCCTTCAATTGTTGATCGGACTGGCGCGTGGGCAGGATGGCGACGAAGTGCGCGACTGATGGACGGCGCGACGCTGGCAATCCTGGGCTTCGCCGCCCTTTTTGTGCTGCTTTTCATCCGGATGCCAGTGGGCATCTCGATGCTGCTGGTGGGCACCGCCGGCATCTGGATGATCCGGTCGCAGGCAGCGATCCCCAAGCTGGCCGGCGAGATCTTCGCCGAGGCATCGAGCTATCCGCTAACCATCATCCCGCTTTTCGTGCTGATGGGAAACCTGGCCGGCGTCTCGGGGATGAGCCGCGATCTCTACGAGGCGGCGCATGCCTGGCTGGGGCACATGAAAGGCGGCCTGGCCTCGGCCACCATTGTCGGCTGCGCCGGGTTCTCGGCGCTGAGCGGCTCGTCGCTGGCCGCCGCGCTGACCATGGGCCGCGTGTCCTTGCCAGAGATGCAGCGCTATGACTACGACAACGGGCTGGCAACCGGCGCGATCGCGGCGGGCGGCACCCTTGGCATCCTGATCCCGCCCTCGGCAGGCTTCGTGATCTACGCCATCCTGACCGAGGAAAGCATCGGCCGCCTGTTCATGGCGGGCGTTCTGCCGGGGCTTCTGCTGACCGCGCTCTTCATCGTGGCGATCTGGATCGTGGTCAGCCGCGATCCGGCCAAGGCCCCGGGCCGGTCCGAAGCGCCGCCGCTGGGCCGCCGCCTGCGGGCGCTGGGCCGGGCGGGCTGGATCACCGGCATCATCCTGCTGACCATTGGCGGTATCTACGCGGGCGCATTCTCGGCGGTCGAGGCGGCAGGCGTCGGCGCGATCCTGGCGCTGATCGTGACGGCCCTGCGCGGCCAGGCCACCTGGCCGAACCTGCGCGAGGTCTTCACCAGCACCTTGTCGAGCACCGGCACCGTCTTCATGATCCTGTTCGGTGCCTTCGTCTTCAAGACCTTCATCGGCTTCACCGGCGTCACCTATGCGCTGTCGCTCTGGGTCGGCGACCTTGGCCTGACCGGCTTCCAGGTGGTCGTCGTCTTCCTGGCGATCTTCATCGTGCTGGGCATGTTCATGGACGGCTTCGCGATCCTGGTGCTGACCGTGCCGCTTGTGCAGCCGGTGCTAGAGGCGCTGGGCGTCGACATGATCTGGTTCGGCGTGCTGATGGTGATCGTGCTGGAAATGGGGCTGATCAGCCCGCCGGTCGGCGTCAACGTCTTCGTGGTCAAGGGCATCGCGCCCGGCGTGCCGATGGGCACGATTTTCCGTGGTATCTGGCCGTTCTGGTTCGCGATGCTGGCAGCGGTGCTGCTGGTGCTGGCGGTGCCGGGGATCGCACTGCTGTTGCCCAATACGATGTTCGGCTGACCTTAGGCTTCCGCCACCTGCAACACCACATCAAGCGGGTCATGTTCATCGGTCGCGTGGATCGTCACCTCGCGCCGCGCCTCGGCGAAACCCTCCAGCGTGAAGCTGAGCTCGTAGGCCCCCGGCGGCAGCGCGCCGAACACCATCCGGCCTCGCGCATTCGACACTTCGATCCGCTCTCCGGTCATGCCATTCTGCAACACGCCAGTGACACCTGGCAGCGCGTCGCCCGACGCATCGGTGACGCTCACCTCGATCTCGGCATGCGAAATGGCTCCGGTCTCCATGGCGGTCTCCCTGTTGGCCCTGCGGCACCCTAGAAGGCGGTCGGCGATTCGCAAAGGACGATACCCGCGCCGTTTCAGCCTTCGGCCGGCTCCAGCGTGATCTGGATCCGCCGTGGCTCGTCGCGCCGGATCGGGATCTCGTCCTCCTGGGCGTGGCGGAACCCGTCCAACGTCACCGTGAGGTCGTAATCGCCCGGCGGCAGGTCGATCAGCCGTATCACGCCGCGCGCATCGCCGACCGCGCGCCGCACCCCGCGCAGCGCCGTCGATGTGACGCTTCCCGTGGCGCCGGGTAGCGGCTGGCCGCCCGGGTCCAGAACCTCGATCCAAAGCTCGGCTTCCATGCAGGCCTCCTTCCCTGCGGGGCAGGATAATCCGCGACCGCGCCGGGCAACAGCCCCCCAATTTACCGCGCCGCTTGACCCGGCCCGCACGGGCGGGGAAAGTCGGGCGAGCCGATATCAGGAGCCGCCATGACCCATGTACTTGCCATCGACCAGGGCACCACCTCCAGCCGCGCGCATCGTGTTCGACGGCGCGATGGCCGTGGTGGCCTCGGCGCAGGAGGAGTTCGCGCAGCACTTTCCCGGCCTCGGGCTGGGTCGAACACGACCGCCGACGACCTCTGGCACCACGGTGCTGTCGACCTGCCGCGCCGCGCTCGACAAGGCCGGGGTGACGGCCGCCGATATCGCCGCCATCGGCATCACCAACCAGCGCGAAACCACGCGTGGTCTGGGACCGCGAGACCGGCAAGCCGGTCCACAACGCCATCGTCTGGCAGGACCGCCGCACCGCCGATTTCTGCCGCGCACTGCGCGACGCCGGGCACGAGCCGATGGTGACCGAACAGCACCGGCCTGCTGCTCGATCCCTATTTCTCCGGCACCAAGCTGAAATGGATCCTCGACAACGTCGACGGCGCACGGGCGCGGCGCAGAGACGGCGAGCTGCTGTTCGGCACCGTCGACAGCTGGCTGATCTGGCAGCTGACCGGCGGCAAGGCGCACGTCACCGACGCCACCAACGCCGCGCGCACGCTGCTCTACGACATCCACAAGGGCCGCTGGCGAGCCGACATCTGCGACCTGCTCGACATCCCGATGGAGATGCTGCCCGAGGTGCGCGATTGCGCCGCCGATTTCGGCATCACCCGACGCCGACCTCTTCGGGCGCGGCCATCCCGATCCTGGGCGTCGCCGGCGACCAGCAGGCGGCGACGCGTCGGGCAGGCCTGTTTCAAGCCGGGCATGCTGAAATCGACCTACGGCACCGGCTGCTTCGCGCTGCTGAACACCGGCGACACCGCCGGTCGCCTCGCAGAACCGGCTGCTGACCACCATCGCCTACCAGCTCGACGGCAAGCCGACCTATGCGCTGGAAGGCTCGATCTTCATCGCCGGCGCGGTGGTGCAATGGCTGCGCGACGGGCTGAAGATCATCGACGCGGCGCCGAAGACGCAGACCGCTGGCCGAGGCCGCCGACCCGACGCAGAACGTCATCCTGGTGCCCGCCTTCACCGGCCTCGGCGCGCCCTATTGGGACGCCGACTGCCGCGGCGCGATCTTCGGGCTGACGCGCAATTCCGGCCCGGCCGAGATCGCCCGCGCCGCGCTGGAAAGCGTCGGCTTCCAGACCCGCGACCTGCTGGAGGCGATGCAGGCCGACTGGCCGGCGCAAGGCGAGCGCGGGACCGTGCTGCGCGTCGATGGCGGCATGACGGCCTCGCGACTGGACGATGCAGTTCCTGGCCGACATCCTCGGCGCGCCGGTGGACCGCCCGAAGGTGCTGGAAACGACGGCGCTGGGCGCGGCCTGGCTGGCCGGAATGCAGCGCCGGCGTCTACCCCGACCAGGCCGGATTTGCCGAGAACTGGGCGCTCGACCGCCAGTTCACGCCGCAGATGCCCGACGCCGACCGCGACGCCCGCTATGGCGCCTGGAAGGACGCAGTGCGGCGGACGCTCAGCGACCGATGACATTTCAATGATCACGCGTCCCGCAGGCTGGACGCCGCGCGAAATCGGGCGATACATTGACCTTATGGCTCATCTTAATGGCATGTTCCGCGCGGTCCTGCTGATGGCCGCCCTGGTGATGGCGGGCCTCGGACAGCCGACATCTGCCCAGCCCGGCGACCCGGCAAGCTATGACGACCTGATGGCGGCGCTGGCACAGGCGGAAAGCCAGGCACAGGCCGATCTGCTGGCCGCCAAGATCTGGGACGTCTGGCTGACCGCCCCCGACGAGGCCGCACAAGAGGTCCTGAATGCCGCGATGGAACGGCGGCAGGCCTATGATTTTCGGGGCGCGATCCGCGAGCTGGACCGGCTGGTCGCGGCCTATCCCGACTACGCCGAAGGCTGGAACCAGCGCGCCACGATGCATTTCATGGTCGGCGATTTCGAGGCCTCTCTGGCGGATGTCGAAGAGGTTCTGGCCCGGGAGCCGCGCCATTTCGGGGCGCTGGCGGGCAAGGGGGTGATCCTGTTCCAGCAGGGCAGGATACCGCTGGCGCAGCTCGCGGTGCGCGAGGGGCTGCGGCATCATCCGTTCCTGCGCGAACGTGCGCTGTTGGGCGCGGACCAGGGAACAGACCTATAATCGCCCTCTTCGGGTTACCGGAAACGGTGAGTTGACTTCCCGCAAACCAGGCGTCGGAAATGATTTGATTTGATTTTTTTCGTATATCGGCTAGGCCTTCGCGGGGGCCGCCGTACGCGGCCCAATAAACGAACCGGTTGCGTTTTGAGCGAGGATTTGTTTGGATCGCGGCACCGAACAAGGGCGAAAATGCCCGGGGACGTCAGGGAGAAAGATTTGGCATCGACCGATACGGACGACGCATTCGTCGAGTTCGACCGGGTGCAGAAAAGCTATGACGGCGAGAATGCTCGTCGTCAAGGATCTGAACCTCACGATCGGCAAGGGCGAGTTCCTGACGATGCTCGGGCCCTCGGGCTCGGGCAAGACCACCTGCCTGATGATGCTGGCCGGGTTCGAGACCGCCACCCACGGCGAGATCCGCCTCGACGGCCAGCCGATCAACAACATCCCGCCGCACAAGCGCGGCATCGGCATGGTGTTCCAGAACTACGCGCTGTTCCCGCACATGACGGTGGCCGAGAACCTCGCCTTCCCGCTGGAGGTGCGCAAGATGGGCAAGTCGACGCGCGAGGCCAAGGTCAAACGCGCGCTCGACATGGTGCAGATGGGCGCCTTCGGCGGCCGCCGCCCGGCGCAGCTGTCCGGCGGCCAGCAGCAGCGCGTCGCGCTGGCCCGCGCGCTGGTGTTCGAGCCCGAACTGGTGCTGATGGACGAGCCGCTCGGCGCGCTCGACAAGCAGTTGCGCGAGCACATGCAGTTCGAGATCAAGCACATCGCGCGACAATCTCGGCATCACCGTGGTCTACGTCACCCACGACCAGACCGAGGCGCTGACCATGTCGGACCGCGTCGCGGTGTTCGACGACGGCGCATCCAGCAGCTCGATCCGCCCGACGTGCTCTACGAACAGCCCAAGAACAGCTTCGTCGCCCAGTTCATCGGCGAGAACAACACGCTGATGGGCAAGGTCGAGAAGATCGACAAGGCCGCGAATACGCTCCGAAGTGCGGCTGGACGACGGCGAGATCATCGACGCGATCCCGGTCAATGTCCACGAGGTCGGCGAGCGCGACGCTGGTGTCGATCCGCCCCGAACGGGTCGAGTTCAACAAGGACCGCCTGCCGCCGACGCCCATACGCTGAAGGCCGAGGTGCTGGAGTTCATCTACATGGGCGACATCTTCCGCACCCGGCTGCGGGTCGCCGGCAACGACGACTTCATCGTCAAGACCCGCAACGCGCCCGACCAGCGCCGCCTGACGCCGGGCGAGATACTGAGATCGGCTGGCTGCCGCAGGATTGCCGCGCGCTGGACGCCTGAGCCAGCCACCACTCTCATCGATGGCCGCCCCGGGCCGAGGGGCGGATCTCGCACGATCCAGAACCGGGACAGACAACATGGAGAGTAACACAATGAACACTGAAGACCATCATGACTGCTCGCACCGGCGCTGCGCTCGTCGCCGTGGCCGGCGTTCGCCGAGAGCCACATGGCCGACACGATGACCATCTGTCAGCTGGGGCGGCGCCTATTCCAGTCGCAGCCAGGACAAGGCCTATGACGAGCCCTATATGGCCGCAAACGACCGGCGTCACCGATCATCAACGACGAAAGCTCTGCCGAGGCCGTGGCCAAGCTGCGCGCCATGAACGAGGCCGGCAACATCACCTGGGACGTGGTCGACGTGGTGGCCGCCGACGCCATCCGCCTGTGCGACGAAGGCCTGGCGATGGAAATCGACCCCGACGAGATGCTGGCCGCCGGCGCCGACGGCACGTCGGCCACCGACGATTTCGGCGACCTGCTCGTCTCCGACTGCTTCATTCCGCAGATCGTGTACTCGACCACCTTCGGCTACCGCACCGACATGGTCGGCGACACGCCGCCGACCGACATCTGCGCGATCTTCGACCTCGAAGCCTATCCCGGGCAAGCGCGCGCTGGAAAAGCGCCCGATCAACAACATGGAATGGGCGCTGCTCTGCGACGGCGTCGCCAAGGACGACGTCTACGACGTGCTGGCGACCGCGGAAGGTCAGGACCAGGCGCTCGCCAAGCTCGACACCATCAAGGATGAGGTGATCTGGTGGTCGGCCGGTGCCGACACGCCGCAGCTGCTGGCTGACGGCGAAGTCGTCATGGGCTCGACCTACAACGGTCGTCTGTTCTCGGTGATCGAAGAGCAGAACCAGCCGGTCGCCATGCTCTGGGACGCGCAGGTGTTCGACCTTGACGGCTGGATCATCCCCGCCGGTCTGCGCGAAGAGCGTCAAGGCCCGCGCGCTGGACTACGTCATGTTCGCGACCGACACCCAGCGTCTGGCGGATCAGGCCAAGTACATCTCGCTACGGCCCGGCCCGCATGTCGTCGGCTCCGCTGGTCGGCAAGCACGCCGAACTGGGCATCGACATGGCGCCGCACATGCCGACCGATCCGGACGAACGCCAAGAACACGTTCCTCTACAACTACGAGTTCTGGGCCGACTACCGCGACGACATCGACGCCAAGTTCCAGGCCTGGCTGGCCCAGTAAATCGGAACGTTAGGGCGCGTGAGATCACGCCGCCCTTTCGACCTTAATGCGGGCCGGAAACGGCCCGCACATCGACCAGACGGGGAAGGAAAGCTCTATATGCCAAAGGGTTACATCATCGGCCATATCACCGTGAACGATCCCGAGGCGTACAAGGAATACGTCGAAAAGGACACGCCGATCCTTGCGGCACTTGGCGGCACTTTCATCGTCCGCGGCGGCACCTCGGAGACGCCCGAGGGCGAGACGCAGAACCGCCACGTCGTCATCGAATTTCCCAGTTATGAGGCTGCGATGGCGGCCTATCATGACCCCGAATACCAAGAAGGTGGCCGACATCCGCCGCCGCACTGCCGACCAGCACGATCATCGTCGTGGAGGGCACCTGAATGGCCGACGCATCTGATAGCATTGACGACAAGACCGGGCTGGTCCTGGCCGCTGACGGCACGCCGCTGAAGAAAAGCCTGCAACGCGCCCTGCGCGCCCAGAAGATGCGCGCGCTGCTGCTGATCGCGCCGCTGCTGATTTTCGTGTTGATCTCGTTCATCATGCCGATTGGCCAGATGCTCTGGCGTTCGGTCGAGAATGATATCGTGTCGGAAACCCTCCCCGACACTGTGCGGCACCTTGCGGGTGCCGAACTTTCAAGCGGCGACTTGCCACCCGAGGAAGTATTCGAGGCGTTGTATTTCGACATGTTTCTCGCCGCCGAAGCCAAGACTCATACCCGGCTCGGCACCCGGCTGAACTATGAAGAGACCGGCATGTCGTCGTTGTTCCGCCAGAGCGGACGCAAGCTGGGCGATCTGGGCAAGGACCTGGAGAAAGAGCTGAAGGCCGTCGATCGCCGACTTGAGCGACCGCGCCGCGTGGTTCGAACTGATGTCTGGCGCGACGACGCTGCCCGGGCCACGCGATCGTTGCAGGGCAGGCCGCGCGTCGCATCGCGAAGCTGATCGACAAACCGGTTAGCGCCCGCGATGGTTTCGCCCCGTCGCAGGAGATCGCCGAACTGCTGCCACAGACCGCGCGGATCTATACCGAGATGGCGCTGTTCATGCAGGTCGAAGATGAGAAAGAGGTCGCGTCCCAGAAGCCATGGGAAGCGGTCTATTCGGCGCGTTGGTACGTGATCTGGAAACGGCGGATGTCGTCGGGCTATGGCGGCCCGCGCGCGGCCATGCTGCAGGCCGCCGCCGGGGCCGAGATCGAAGGTGCGCCGATCAATTTCACCGAAACTTTCGCCAAGATCGACAAGGATTGGGCGAGTCTCAGATACCTGGCGCATCATCCAGACCTATGCGGCGCGCGTCACACCTGGCTATTTCCTGAACGCCAGTGGACATGCAGCTGACCCCGGACGGGGCGGCCATGCAGCCAGAGAACAAGCGAATTCTGCTGACCCTGTTCCAGCGCACGCTGTTCATGTCGCTGATGATTACAGGTTCCTGCATCCTGCTCGGCTATCCGGTGGCCTGGATCCTGGCCAACCTGCCGGTGCGCAAGGCCAATCTGCTGATGATCCTGGTGTTGCTGCCGTTCTGGACCTCGCTGCTGGTGCGCACCAGCGCCTGGAAGGTGATGTTGCAGCAGCAGGGCGTGATCAACGACTTGCTGGTCTGGCTCGGGCTGGTGGACGATGCCAGCGCGATTGGTGATGATCAACAACCAGATCGGCACGATCATCGCGATGACGCATATCCTGCTGCCGTTCATGATCCTGCCGATGTATTCGGTGATGCAGACGATCCCGCCGACCTATCTGCGCGCCGCCAAATCGCTGGGCGCGACGAACTGGACGGCGTTCTGGCGGGTCTATTTCCCGCAGTCGATGCCGGGCATCGGCGCGGGCTCGCATCCTCGTCTTCATCCTGTCGATCGGCTATTACATCACGCCGGAAATCGTCGGCGGCACCAAGGGTGTCTTCATCTCGAACCGGATCGCCTATCACATCTCCAGTTCGCTGAACTGGGGTCTGGCGGCGGCGCTGGGCACGATCCTGCTGGCGGTCGTTCTGGTGCTGTACTGGTGTCTACGACAAGATCGTCGGCATCGACAACGTGAAGCTGGGATAGCGCCATGAAACTGACCGAAGTCGAAAAGAAACCGGTTTCCTTTGTGCGTGCCGATGGTGGCCGCGGCGGGGGCTGTTGCCGGCCTGCTGGTGGGCACGGCCAACAATCAGCCGCTGATGGGCGTTGTTATCGGTGCCGTTCTGCTGGGCGCGCTGGCCTGGTTGCTGATGACCTTTGCCCATGCGCAGGAAAAGGCCGGACGCTGGGGCGTGCTGGCGTCTGTTCGCGGTGCTCGGCCTGCTGGTGGGCGGCGGTATACCCGGGCTGGTCATGGGGCTGATCTTTGGCTGGTTCTTCGGCTGGTTCATCTACTGGCTGGAAGGCGGGCACTACCGCGAGAAGCTGCCGCCCTATCTGACGGCGGGGCAGGTTCTGTGGGAATATTCGTTCCGGGTCATCTGTGGCGCGATCTTCGTGTTTCTGATCACGCCGATCCTGGTTGTGATGCCGCTGAGCTTCAACGCCGAGGATTTCTTTACCTTCACGCCGGAAATGCTGCGGTTTGACCCGGCGGGCTATTCGCTGAAGCATTACCGGGATTTCTTTACCAATCACGAATGGCAGCGCAGCTTCCAAGAACTCGCTGATCATCGCGCCGATTGCCACGGTGATCTCGGTGTCGCTGGGCACGCTGGCGGCCATCGGGCTCTCGCAGTCCCACGTTCCCGGACGCCGCGCCATCATGGCGATCCTGATCTCGCCGATGATCGTGCCGCTGATCATTTCGGCCACCGGCATGTTCTTCTTCTACTCGATGATCGGCAACTGGATGGAAGGCACGCTGGGCATTTCCAAGAACGTCAGCGGCTATATCAAGGTGATCCTGGCCCATGCTGTGCTGGGCATTCCGTTCGTGATCATCACCGTGACGGCAACGCTGGTCGGCTTCGACAACTCGCTGACCCGGGCGGCGGCGAACATGGGGGCGGGGCCGGTCAGGACGTTCTTCAAGGTGCAGATGCCGCTGATCCTGCCCGGCGTGATTTCAGGTGGGCTCTTCGCCTTCATCACCTCGTTCGACGAAGTGGTCGTGGTGCTGTTCGTGGGGTCGGCGGGGCAGAAGACGCTGCCCTGGCAGATGTTCACCGGTCTGCGCGAGCAGATATCGCCGACGATCCTGGCGGTGGCGACGATCCTTGTGGGGATTTCGATCCTGCTGCTGACCACGGTCGAGATGTTGCGCCGCCGGTCGGAGCGGATGCGGGGCATGTCGCCGGGCTGAACCGCCGGTCTACGGCAGGATCATCAGCCAAAGCCACACGGTCACCAGGCTTGACGCCGTGCCGATCAGCACCGCCGAGGCGGCGACGCGCTTGGCCACACCGTACATGTTGGCGAAGATGTAGGTGTTGACCCCCGGCGCCATCGCGGCTGTCAGAACCGCCGAGCGGAATTGGCCCGTGCTTAGCCCCGTCACGCTGCCCATCGCCCAGACCACCGCCGGATGCAGCACCAACGATACCGCGCAGGCATAGACGATGGTGCCCGCGTCGCCCTCGGGCCGGTAGCGATATAGCACACCGCCCAGCCCGAACAGCGCCGCCGGCAGCGCCGCGCGGATCATCATGTCCAGCGCGTCGCCCACGCACGCCAGGCACCGGCGCACCGGTCAGGTTCACGGCAAATCCCAGCAGGATGCCGATCACCAACGCGTTGTGAAAGACCGACCGCCCGATGGCGCGGGTCGTGACCAGCCTTCCGCCCGCTCGGTTGTTGACGATCTCCATCGCCGTCAGCCCCAGCGCGTAGCAGAACGGCGCGTGCAGCGCGATGATCGCGTAGTTCGGTTGCAGGGCACCTGCGCCATAGGCGCGTTCGGTGATCGGCAGGCCCAGCAGCACCGAATTCGAGAACAGGCAGGAAAAGCCGATGGCAACGCTGTCGGGCCAGGCGCGTTTGAAGAGATACCTTGCCCCAAGCAGCCCCGCCGCAAAGCCCGCCGCCGCCCCGGTGTAGAAGCTGCCCAGCAGCGCCGCGTCGAAATCCTGCCCCAGGTCGAGCGTCGAGATCGCGCGGAACAGCAGGCAGGGGATCGCGAAATTCTGCGTGAACTTCATCAGCCCGTCGACGCCCGCGTCCGAAAAGACGCCCCGCCAGACGGCGAGATAGCCGAAGCCCATGACCAGGAAGACCGGAAGGATGACCTCGAGAAGGGCCTGCACCTATCAGCCTCCGCAAGGGTATCGGAGGGCAGAGCCTCCTGCGGAGGTATTTTCGCCAAGATGAGAATGGAGCCTAGACATCATAGCGGATCACCATGCCGTCGAAGGCGGGGGTGATGTGGTCGGGGGTCTCGGCGTCCACCGTGGCGTGGTCGAGGTCGATGTGCATGTTGGTCAGCACCGCCCGGCGCGGCGCGGCGCGGGCGATCCATTCCAGTGATCGGGCCAGATGGGTATGGGTCGGATGCGGCGTGCGGCGCAGCGCGTCGAGCACCCAGCAGTCGAGGTTTTCCACCGCCGTCCAGGCCGCCTCTGTCATCTCGGCCACGTCCGGAAGGTAGGCGAGATCGCTCGATCCGGAACCCCAGCGCGTCGATGCCGCCGTGTCCCACCAGGAACGGTCGCAGTGTCACCGGCCCGCCCGCGCCGTCAATCGTCACGTCTCCCTCGATCAGGTGCATGTCGAGGATCGGCGGATAGGTCGAGCCTTCGGGCCGGATGAATGCATAGCCGAAGCTGGTCAGCAGTCGCTCCTGCGTCGGCGCGTCGGCCCAGACCGGCAGGCGGGCCTTCATGTTGAAGACGATCATCCGCAGATCGTCGATGCCGTGCACATGGTCGGCATGGCCATGGGTATAGACCACCGCGTCCAGCGTCCCGACGCCGGCGTCCAGTAGCTGCGTGCGCAGGTCGGGCGAGGTGTCGATCAGCACGCGTGTGATGCCGGCTTCGGTCTCGCGCTCGATCAGCATCGAGCAGCGGCGGCGCGTGTTCTTCGGGTTCGAGGGGTCGCAGTCGCCCCAATGCCCGCCCAGCCGCGGCACGCCGCCCGACGATCCGCAGCCCAGGATCGTGAAACGCAGTTCGGCCATCAGGCGGCGGCCTCGAACCGGGTCACCTTATTGAACAGGCGTTCAAAATTCTTCTGCGTCTGCGCGGCGAAATCGGCGTAATCCAGGCCGAAAACCTCGGCCCCGACCTTCGCGGTGTGCACCGTGTAGGCCGGTTCGTTGCGCTTGCCGCGATGCGGCGGCGGGGCAAGGTAGGGGCTGTCGGTCTCCACCAGGATGCGGTCGACGGGCGCGTCGGCGAATATCGCGCGCAGCTCGGTCGATTTCGGGAAGGCGGCGATACCGGGCATCGACAGGTAGAACCCGAGATCCAGCGCCGCCTCGGCCAGCGCGCGGCCCGAAGAGAAACAATGCATCACGCAAGGAAAGGCCCCGGCGCGGTGTTCTTCGGTCAGGATGCGCGCCATATCTTCGTCGGCGGCGCGGGCGTGGATGATCAGCGGCAGGCCGGTCCGGCGCGCGGCCTCGATGTGGATTCGCAGGGAGCGCTGCTGAATGTCCTTGCTCTCGGCGGTATAGTGGTAATCCAGCCCGGTCTCGCCGATTCCGACGAACTTCGGGTGGCGGGCCAGCGCGATCAGCTCCTCGACCGTCGCCAGCGGCTCTTCCGCAGCGCTCATCGGATGGGTGCCCGCGGCGTAGAACACCGGGTCGTAGGCCTCGGCAATGGCGCGCACCTGCGGTTCCGCCGCCAGCCTGGTGCAGATCGTCACCATGCGCGTCACTCCCGCCGCCAGGGCCCTGGCCACGACTGCATCGCGCTCGCCGTCGAAATCCGGGAAATCGAGGTGGCAATGGCTGTCGGTGATCTGCGGCGTCTGGGACATGGAGCCTTTTGTCGGATTTCGCGCAAGGTCGGTCCGAAACCCGGATCCGGGTTTCGGATTGCGCGTCAGGCAGGCACCCTGGCCGCCGTCTGGTGAATTTTCAGCACCATATCGAGGATCAGCGCGGCAGGGTCAAGGTTCACCGCGCGGCCGTGGCGGGCGCGGGCGCCAAGTTCCTGCGCCAGCGCGGCCCAGCGGCGGCTGGCGGCGGCGTCGGGGGCAAGGCGCTGCTGCAACAACGCCTCGCCCGGCGCGGCCTGCACATCCGACGGTCCCGCGACCCCGGCGCGCGCCAGCCGCGCCAGGAACAGGTCGAAGAGGTCGAGCATCAGGTCAAAGCGAGTGGCCGCGTTCCGACCCACGGCGCTGTCGGCCAGCTTCAGGGCGCGCGGGCGGTCGAGCGGCCCCGACATCAGCCCCACGATCTCGGCATAGATCGCCAGCCCGTCGAGGCCGAGAATGCGCTTTGCGGCCCCCACCGACCCGCCGGCAAGGGCTGTCAGGGCAGGGGTGTCTGGCCCCGGGTCGGATCCGGCCTGCGCCAGCGCTTCGGCCATGTCCGGTGGCTCCAGCGAAACGCAGCGCAGGCTGCGGCAGCGGCTGAGGATCGTCGGCAGCAGCCGCGCGGGCTGGTGGCTGATCAGCAGGATGACGCAGTCGGCTGGCGGTTCCTCGAGCAGCTTCAGCAGCGCATTGGCGGCGTTGGTGTTCATCTCGTCGGCAGCATCGACGATGACGACGCGGCGACCGCCATCGGTGGCGGAGAGCTCGAAGAACTTCTTCAACTCGCGCACTTCGGGCACGGTGATCTCGCCCTGCAACCGTTCCTTCTTTTCGTCCCAGGGACGGCGCAGCAGGTAGAGACGCGGCTCGCTGAGCGCCGCCACACGGTGTGCAACCGGGTGACCTTCGGCGATATCGAGGCTGGTCGGGGCAACGTGCGCATCGCCGAACAGCCCGGCCTCGCGCCCCGTGGGCGTGGCCAGAAGGAACCGCGCGATGCGCCAGGCCAGCGTCGCCTTGCCGACGCCCTCGGGTCCGGTGATCAGCCAGGCGTGGTGCAGGTGGTCGCTGTTGTAGGCCGCAAGGAATTCGTCCTGCGCATGGTCCTGCCCGATCAGCCGTGCGGTGTCGCGCGGATGCGGTGCGCCGGGCGCGCGGTCGGGTTCGGGGGCAGATCGTCGTTCACAGCGCCGCTTGTGCCAGTTCCGCTATGTCCTGCGCAACCGTTTCGGCGGCGCGGTTGCCGTCGATCACCCGGCAGCGATCCGGGAAATCCCGGGCCAGGGTCAGGAAACCCTTGCGCAGGCGGTGCTGGAACTCCGCGCCGAAATCCTCGAACCGGTCCTCGCCGGACTGGCGCGCCAGCCCGCGCGCTCAACGCCGCTTCCGGCTCCATGTCGATGACGAAGGTCAGGTCAGGCTCGCGCCCGATCATCTCGGCGTGCAGGCGGTCGACATGGCCGCGCAGGTCGCCGCGCGTGGCCCCCTGGTAGACGCGGGTGCGAGTCGGCGAAACGGTCGGTGATCACGATGCGGCCCGCATCCAGCGCCGGAAGGATGGTCTTTTCCAGGTGATCGCGACGCGCAGCGGTGAAAAGCAGGATCTCGGTCTCCGCCGACCAGCGGTCGGGGTTGCCTTCGACCAGCAGCCGCCGGATTTCCTCGGCCCCGGCGCTGCCGCCCGGTTCGCGCGTCAGCACGACGTCATGGCCTGCGCCGCGCAGCGTCTCGGCCAAAAGCCGCGCCTGTGTGGACTTGCCGGACCCGTCGATACCCTCGAAGGAAAAGAACCGCGCGCCCGGCGCCATCAAAGCGCGTCCTGCGCACTCCCGGCAATGCGGCCGATCAGCACGCGGGCGGCGGTGCGCACCCGCGGCATGAAGCCGCCCTTGGCCACGTCGCGATCGGCCACCAGCGGCACCCGCATCGGGGGCAGGCCGTCCAGCGTGATCACCAGTTCGCCCAGGTCCTGGCCCGCCGTGATCGGCGCCTGAAGCGGCGTGCGATAGCTGATCTCGCCGGGGATGTCGCCCTGCACCAGCGCCGGAATCAGCATCGAGACATCGTCGGCCAGTTCCAGCCCGACCTGATCCTGGTCGCCCATCCAGACCGGCACCTGCGCCAGAACCGTGCCCTTCTCGGCCACGGTCTTCTGCACGAACTGCCGGAATGCCCAGTTCACGATGCGCTCGGCTTCCTCGGCCCGTTCCTTTTCCGAGTTCATTCCCGGTCAGCACGAAGACGACGCGGCGGCTGCCCTGCAACGCCGAGCCGACCAGCCCATAGCCGGCCTCGGAAGTGTGGCCGGTCTTCAGCCCGTCCGCCCCGATGCCCAGTTTCAGCAGCGGATTGCGGTTGAACCGGTTCTGCGGCGCCCGACCGTCCCATTCGAATTCGTCCATGCCGAAATAGCCGTAATATTCCGGAAACTCGGTGATCAGCCGCATCGCCAGCACGCCCAGGTCGTGCATCGTCATTCGGTGATTGGGATTGGGCCAGCCACTGGAATTGGCGAAGGTCGAGCCTGTCATGCCCAGGTCCTTGGCGCGTTCGTTCATCTGGCGGGCAAAGGCGTCTTCGGTTCCCGAAAGCCCCTCGGCGACCACGACGCAGGCGTCATTGCCCGACAGCACCACGATGCCCTTGATCAGTTCCTCGACCGTGGGCCGGTCCTGTTCGTTGAGGAACATGGTCGAGCCGCCCATGTTCTTGGCCCGGCTCGACACGCCGAACCGGGTGTCCAGCGTGACACGCCCATCGCGCAGCGCCTCGAACAGCATGTTCAGCGTCATCAGCTTCGACATCGAGGCCGGCGGCAATGGCACGTCGGATTGCTTGTCCATCAGCACGGTGCCGGTGGTCACGTCGATGACATAGGCCGCCTTGGCAATCGTCTCGAAGGCGCGGGCGGGCAGGGCGGCGATGCAGATAAGGGCAAGAACGGCCAGAGAGCGCGGCAGACGCATTGGCAGACCTCCAGGTGGTTTCAGAGCAGGCTAGTTGGCGACGAAGTAGGCGTCTTCGTAGCCCAGCCCCTTGATTTTCTTCAACAACGCCGCCCGCTCTGCCGAGGTCGCCGCCGGTCCGACAGTGACACGCCAGAAATCCTTTCCGCGGCTGTTGTTCTTGTCGATGTTGGGCACAACGCCGGCGCTGCGCAACGCGTTTCCGGTGCGGTCGGCGTTTTCCTGCACGCTGAAGAGTCCGATCTGGATGAAAGGCGTCGACAGCTTCGACGTCGTGGCGGGCCGCGTCGGAGGTGGCGGGGCGACCGATGCGGCCACGCTTGCCGCCGGCACATTGGTTGCGGTCGCCGGCACCGCGGCTTCGGCGCTTTCGGCCTCGTCCAGCGCCGCCGTCGCCGCCGCGATCGGATCCAGCGTGGCGGTTTCCACCTCGGCGGGCGACTGAAGGACGGCGTCCGCCATGTCCTCTTCGACCGGCACTTCCTGGCGGCGCAGGGCGGTGACGTTCAGCTTACCGGGTGCTCCGGCCAGCAGACCAAGGGCGGCGGCGGCGTCGGAACTGACCTGAAGCTTCGGCCCCGGATTGGCGCGTTCCCGCCGGAACAGGGCGCCGATCACGAACTTACCGTTGTCCTCGTTGCGGATGATCACCCGCTCGGGGTCCTTGACGTCGCCATGCGCAACCCAGACGCCGCCCAGCGAGGGGCGTCCGTCCCACAGGCCCTGCTCGGTCACCTGGAACACGTCGGGCACCTCGATGTCGCGCTCAACCAGCTTCACCGAACTTGTCGGGTTAGCCGCGCGATCGATCGTCTCGATCTCGTCTTTCTTCTTGAAAAGATTGAAGTCCTTGCCGTCTTCGCAGGCTGTCAATGCAACCGTTGCGCCCAGCATCAGGGCGATGTGCCCCTTGCGCAGTCTTGCCATGCCTTGCCCCTTTCGCCCGGTCATTGCCGCGCCTTGTTTGCCCGATGGCGGATGCGGGCCCGCATCCGATGCCGAACTCTACCTCTTCGGCAGTTGCATGGGAAGAGCGGGGTTCCGAATTGCGCGAATTTCGGCTTTTCCGCCGCACCGGGCAGGCTTGAACCGCGCCATGCGCTGCGGTTAAGGAGGGGAACCGCGGAGAGGTGGCAGAGTGGTCGATTGCGGCGGTCTTGAAAACCGTTGAAGGTTTGCGCCTTCCGGGGGTTCGAATCCCCCTCTCTCCGCCATTAATCTGCTTAGTGGTATAATTTCATTTGCATTTATTTTTTTTATTTGGTCTTTCCCACTTTCCTTCCCACCAAAGAATTTGCGCTTAGATCATATCGTCTGCCGCGTCCTGCAACATCCGCGATCAATTCCCTGTTCGCTGTCGCCGGCTGCCGTTCCGGGGCGAAATTCATTTTTCGGAAACCGTGAAGTCCCAAACCCGAGCCTGCTATAATCTCCACCAACCAACCTCTACGTCCCTCAAGCAGATACCTGCAAACCAAGGAGCATAATCTTGAACCACGATGCCAACAGGCTCTTTCTCAATGTCGACCAGGTCGCGGCGCGCCTCAGTGTGTCGCCGGACAGCATCTGGCGTTGGAAACGGAACGGCACCTTTCCCAAGGCCATTAAGTTTGGGGGCCGCACGACGCGCTGGCGTCTGTCCGACATCGAGGCTTGGGAAGCCTCCTGCCGGACCAGCCTGATGACGAATGTCGATTTGTCCGAAAGCGTGTTCGCTTCCGGCTGACCCCCGAACGATCAAAAGCCGACCCCTCGATTCCACTCCCGCCTCCCCGCCCAACCGGCGCCGCTCCAGCGCGCCGGCTCACAACGTTTTGCCTAAAAAAAAGAGTGCATCATGACTGAGCTTCACGCGGCGTCCTCCGCAAATGTCATCCCGCTGCCGGGAATGAACTTGGAATTTTTCGACCTTCAGCCTGAAACCGATGACCACGACGGCCTGCCGTCCGGTTTTGATCTCCGTCCGGACGGTATCTGGCACGAGCGTCGCGACAAAGGAGGGCGATGCCGAGTCCGCCTGGCTCTGCTCGCCGATCCGCGTAACCGGTATCTTCAGGCGGCAGGACGGGTCCGGATGGGGCCGTCTTGTCGAATTCGAGGATCCCGACGGGACGACGCACCGGGAACTGATCGACGAGGCCACCCTGGCGGGCAATGCAGCTGAGTTGCTCAAGCCGCTGCTTCGCAAAGGATTGGCCATAGAGCGCGGTTCCAAGGTGAAGAACGATATTGCCGAGCTGTTGCAAGCGTGGCAGCCGAAGCAAAGATTCATCCTTGCCGATGTCCTGGGGTGGACCGAGGACAGCTTGTCCGCGTTCGCGCTGGGGGACGGTCGCGTCTTGGGCGACGCTGCGGTGCTCTTTCAAAATGGCAGCCGGGAACTGGCCGAAATGGTGCGCCCACGCGGCACGTTGGAAGACTGGCGCCGCGAGGTGGCCGAGCCCTGCATAGGAAATCCGTTGGCGATGCTGGCCCTGTGCCAGGCGTTCAGTGGTCCGCTGTTGCAGCCGCTTGGAATGGAGGGTGGCGGCTTCCATCTGCACGGGGCTTCGTCATGCGGCAAGTCTACCCTGCTGGGCGTGGCTGCTTCGGTCTGGGGCACGTCTGTCGCTGGTGCGCAATTGGCGCACGACCGACAACGCGCTTGAGCCGATGGCCGCTGCCGCGAAGTGGAACACTTCTTGGCGCTGGATGAGCTTTATCAGATGGACCCTAAAAAAATGGGCGATGCTCGTTTACATGCTCGGCAATGACAGTGGGAAAGCCCGCATGGCCGGGGCGTCGCGCTGGCTCCGGTCCTGCATTGGCGGATGGCGGTGCTGAGTTCGGGGAGATCTCGGTCGAGGACCACATGGCCTCGGCAGGCGGAAGGTCCACGCCGGCCAGACAGTTCGTCTGGTCGACATTGCCGCCGACACGTCCGTGCACGGTGCCTTCGGTGACCTGTCACGGGGCCGAAAATGGCCGTGCCTTTGCCGAGCGGCTCGCACGAGCGGTGTCGGGCGTATGGCGGCGTCGCCGGACCGGCATTTGTCGAAGGGCTCCTGCGAAATCCAGGCACCGAGAAAGCCATGCTGCGAGTAATTTCGAACTTTTGTGTGCGGGCGTACCTCGACCATGATCTGCCGGATGATCCGCAGCTGCAGCGTGTTCTGAAGCGCTTCGCCGTTGCGGCTCTGGCGGGCGAACTGGCAACGAAATTCGGCGATCACAGGCTGGCCCAAGGGCGCTGCATACTCTGCCATGCTCGCGCTGGTCAGGACGTGGTTCGAAGATCAGGACCGTGCGGGACAGGCCGAGATCGAGGCGGCTCTTGACCGGACCCGTGCCTACCTGCGCAAACATGCGACGGCCAACCTCAACGATCTTACGACTGCGACACGTTCCGCCGAAGACGGCTGGCGCGATGGGAGCTTCTTCTATCTGTTGCCGATGTTTGGAGGCGCATACATGGCAGTGATACGGAAGCCGTAGAGGCCGCCCGCCTTCACGGTCGTGCCGGTGTCCTCAAGACGCAGAAGGACGGTCTGCAGTATCGCATGCCTCGGGCCGTCGCTGGCCAGCCTAAAGTCTACGCTGTCCATCGTCGGATACTCGATAAACCGTGAGGCAGGCGGCCTGATACGGGAGAGCTAGGATCAGTAGGATCGCGATCCTAGTGATCCTACTGATCCGTGCCTGAACACCAAACTCGCGGTCGATGTTCTCTGTGGCCACCCGCTAAACCACACTTTTCCACCCATGCCGTCAACCCCATTCCCACATCATTACAAGGACATATAAGTTGCTGTTCCACCTCTCTCAGACGACGAAAAAGCCCAAGCTGAAGCGTCGCAAAGCTGTGGCCTATGCCCGAGTGTCTTCACTTCCCCAGTCGGTGGACAGCATGACTCTGGAAGGCCAGTTCGACGCCATCAAAGCCTATGCGAAGGCCAACAGGATGGAGATCGTCAACTACGAGATGGACGAGGCCTCCGCCCACGGTTCCGGCTCGGAAAATCGTCCGGGACTTCAGTCCGCGATCCGGCATGCAAGAGCTAGCAACGCCGTGATCGTTGTCGTCCGCGTGGATCGTCTCAGCCGCTGGCTTCCCTCGCTCGAGAAGCTGCTTGGCAGTGGCGTGCGCTTCTATTCAACCGACCACGGCTATCTTTCCCGGAAGGCGCTACGTGACGGCGTGGCCAAGGCTCAGGAAGAGTCGGACCAGAAATCTCGAGCTCAGAAGGATCTTGGCGAACAGCGCCGGGCCCGCGGCAAGAAGAGAAGCTGCACCTTGCGTCCTGAAGATCGGCGCACGGGAAGGATCAACAACATGCTCCGCAGAGACGATAATGTGCGCGCAGTGGCGCAGCACTTCTGCCGCTTCCCCAGTCTGCAGCAGCTTACCTGGCAGCAGCGTGCAGAATGCCTGTCCTCTGCCGGAATCACGCGGCAGAAGAACCTTCGCACTGAAAAGCGCGCGCCCTGGACGAAGGAAGCCCTGCGAAAGGTATGGCCCAAGGTCGCGGCTGAAATCGATCTGATGCAGGATGTCGATCCCGTCCCGGGAAAGGGGTGACTTCTCCGGTCGCTCAATTCACTTCATGTGCCTGTCTGCCGATCCTGCCATACCGGATCGGCAGATATCTTGCGACTCTGGTTCCTCGATATTCCCAACAAAAACGTCAGTAAAGCCTTGTTCTTCAACGCTATAATGAAAGCATCAGAGCATTCTGTCAGCGTTTCAGGAGAGTTTGACTAATGGCCAGAATAGGCAACCCTTACGGCAACACACGACTGGCCGCATTCGTAGACCGTCGCGTCCTCGAACTGTCACCGCGGAAATCCCAGCGTGACATCGCACTCGAAGCCGGTTTTCGAAGCGTGAACATGTTGTCCATGCTCAAGAGCGGCACCACGAAGCTCGCGCTCGACCGGGTGCCGGCGCTCGCGGCAGCGCTCGAAACCGATCCTCGGCACCTGTTCCTGCTGGCGCTTGAGCAGGCTGGTCTGGAAACCACCCGGGCCACGGTGGCCGACATTTTCGGCACGATCGTCAGCCGGAATGAACTGGTCTGGCTGGAGGAGCTTCGCGACGTGTCGAGCAATTCCGATCCGGCGCTGACAAACCGACTTCGGTCGGCCCTGCGCGGGCTGTTCGGCAAATGACCGGCGGCAGGGTCGTCGAAGGAGTGCGGTTGCCAAGCGACTATGCTCTCACGGAGAACGAGAGGGCATGGATCACCTTTCTCCGTCTGGCGTCCGGCGATACGGATCCGGTGCCTACGCTGAACAGGGTTCAGGCGATGCGCCTCATATTTCTCAATGAAAAGTGAGGGTCAGAAGTGAGAGCCTATTTCACTGCATAGGCGGATATCGAACCATACGACGTCCTAGGTTTTTCGAGGCCCAACAACGGGGATGGCTATCGGCGCCACCATGACCGTGGCTCAATTCCTCCTCAGTGAGCGAGGCTCCGGAATTCTGCTGGTAGATTGCCTTCGTTGGCGGCCCAGACCCGCCGTGACTGCTATCAATTTCTCCTAGCATATCACCGTTAGCGCAGTTCCCGCTCCGGCAGGTTTCAGATAAACGCATTCAATGGGCATCGTTCTTATCACTGCGGTAATCGCATCACTCTTTCTGATTATCGGTGCCGCCGAGCCGTTGGCGGCGCGCCTGCGCCTGCCTTACAGCGTGATCCTCGCTATTCTCGGCATTCTCATCGGTTTAGGCGCGATCTTTTTTCTCCGCACGGAACTGACTGATGCGCTCAACCCAGTAGCCGAGGCGATCCTTGGCCTGCCGATCCGGTCGCATGTCTTTCTCTACGTATTCCTGCCGACGCTGCTGTTTCAGGCGACATTGGGGATGAACCTGCGCCGGATGCTTGACGATTGGGTTCCGATTTTGGTTCTGGCCGTCGTCGCAGTGGTCGTGGCAACGCTCGGCGTCGGTTATGCGCTATCTTGGGCCAGTGCATTGCCGCTGGCTGCATGTCTATTGATTGGCGCAATCGTATCGACGACCGACCCTTCTGCCGTTGTCTCGATTTTTCGATCGATTTCGGCACCGCGTCGCCTCTCGCGGATCATCGAGGGCGAAAGTCTGCTGAATGACGCGGCAGCCATTGCCCTCTTTGGGCTGTTTATGGGTTTTGTGATGTTGGGTGTGCCAGACCCTGAGCTTGGCGACGCACTTGCGCGGTTCCCGATCCTGATCGCCGGAGGAGCGCTGACCGGTTGGCTTGCAGCACGGATCGCCATCTGGATCATGGCCCTGTTCAGCAGTCATCATCTTGCGCTGATCTCGGTATCCGTCGCCTTGCCCTACCTCGCCTATATTGGCGCGGAACAGATCATCGGCGCATCAGGCGTGATTGCAGTCGTCGCTGGCGGACTGACGTTGAACCTGACCGGGCCAGGCCGTTTACCGCCGCAGGCCTGGGTCAACCTTCGCGAGGTTTGGGACCTGCTGGCCCATTGGGCGGGTGCGCTGATCTTTATCTTGGCGGCACTGCTGATCCCTCGACTTCTGGAAGATGTCCGGGTGAGCGATTTCATCCTGATCGGTGTGGTGATCGTTGCTGCGATTGCAGCGCGTGCGGTAATCCTGTTCGGGCTGCTGCCGTTGCTCACCTTGGTGCGTGTCTCACCCGCCGTCGATCGACCCTATCGAGTCGCTATCCTTTGGGGGGGGCTGCGCGGCGCCGTCACGCTGGCGCTGGCTCTGGCCGTAACCGAAAGTTTCCGTGTCCCGGTCGAGACAAGACGCCTGGTCGGGATCCTAGCCACTGGGTTCACCCTATTCACGCTGCTCGCGCAAGGAACGACGCTTCGGTCCGTCATTGGCTGGCTTGGGCTTGATCGACTGTCGCCTATTGATGAAGCTATGGCACGACAAGTGGTCGCCGTCGCGCTGCAAACCGTGCGCGCAGACGTGGCGCGGACGACCAAAGACTATGCATTGACGCGTGACGTCGTGCGAACCGAGGCGAAGGTGTTCGGCGAACGGCTGGAGAAGGCAGTCAAGACGGCAGAGGACAATGCCGATATCCTCGAACGGGACCGTATCACACTGGGCCTGATCGCGCTTGCGGGCTTCGAGCGTGACACGATCCTGGACCGCGTGCGGGAACGGACGATCTCGGCCCGGATGGCAGAACAGACCCTGTTGGATGCCGACCGACTGATCGAGGGCACGCGCTCGGGCGGGCGCAGTGGCTACCAACGGGCGGCGCGTCGCTCAGTCGCCTACGGGCGCGCTTTGCGGCTAGCGGTTGTGCTACATGGCCGATTGGGCCTGTCAGCTCCTCTGGTGCGTATGACTGCAGATCGGTTCGAATTCTGCTGTCACAGCGATTGACCTTGCGTGACCTCGACGAGTTCATCGACGGGCGCATTCGCCGTATCCACGGGCGGCGGGTCGCGGACCTTTTGCTTGAGCTGCTCGCTCGGCGGATTGAGATGGTGGAAACGGCCCTTGAGGGTCTACGGCTGCAATATCCCGGCTATGCCGAAGAGTTAGAGCGCCGCTTCATTAGGCGCACTGCATTGCGGCTCGAAGAACGGGAATATGCCGCCATGCGCGAGGATGGATTGATCGGTGAGGAGGTTTACACGACCTTGATGCAAAACCTGACAGCCCGGCGCGCCGCGGCAGAAGGCCGTCCGCCACTTGATATCGCTCTACAGCGGCTCGAACTCGTCAGGCAGTTTCCACTATTCGCGGATCTTGACGACAAGACGATAAAGCGGCTCGGTAGGGCTTTGAAGACCCGTTACGTCAATAACGGCAGCGTCATTCTGCGCAAAGACGCTCCTGTGAAAAGTGTGTTCTTCATTGCCTCGGGTGCGGTCGAGTTGGAAAGTGCCGGCCAGACCTGGCGCCTGGGCAGGGGAGAGATGTTCGGACAGGTCGCCATATTGAGCAAGAACGCCCGCCGCACCGAGGTGCGCGCAATCGCGCCATCGACACTTCTTTTGCTGGATGTCGCCAGGTTTCGGTCCTTGTTAACAAAGAGCGCGGCCTTGCAAGATGCTGTTCGCAAAGGTGCAGAAAAACGGGGTATTAACGCTGGTGCCTTTCTAGAAGACACGGTCACCAGTTCTTGAACTCTCATTTTTCTCACAGGTATGCTTCGGATGCTTCGGCCTCAGCCAGGCGATGACCAGTCACTACTATCAACTGCCCCTGCGTTGAGA
>CAVYHB010000009.1:0-216023 GCA_963768205.1 uncultured Alphaproteobacteria bacterium
GGAAGTTGCCAAGGCCGATGTGGACGATGCCAGGGGTCAGCTTTGAGCGGTCGTAGGTCGGGCGTTCAATTCCTTTGGGAAGATCGCGCAGCGTGGCATTGGAAAGTCTCATTGCGGCGCGTCCTTTTGTCAGCTCATCCAGTTGCCGCCGTCGACGTTCAGCGTCTGGGCGGTGATAT
The DNA here is from genome assembly GCA_963768205.1 of uncultured Alphaproteobacteria bacterium. GTDB lineage: Bacteria > Pseudomonadota > Alphaproteobacteria > Rhodobacterales > Rhodobacteraceae > JAHELH01. The sequence goes on from CAVYHB010000009.1 coordinate 180, forward strand.
AGCGGGCCTCGTCCGAGGCGAGAAACACGACAGGGTCGGCCACATCGCGTGGATCCCCCATGCGGCCCAGCGGGACGGCCTCGCCCACCTCGCGTTTCTTCTGGCCCTTGGGTTTGTTCTCGTACTCGGCGAACTGGGCGTCGACGACGTCCCACATCGGCGTGTCGATCACGCCGGGCGCGATGGCGTTGACGCGGATGTTGTCGCGCGCCAGTTCCAGCGCCAGGCTTTGGGTGACCGAAATGACCGCCGCCTTGGTCGAGCAGTAGATCGTGATGTTCGGCTCGCCGCGCCGCCCGGCCTGGGACGCGAAGTTGATGATCGCGCCGCCCCCGCGCGCCTTCATGCCAGGAACAACCGCCTGACAGGCAAAGATCGTACCGCCGACGTTGACGTCGTACTGGCGGCGGTAATCCTCGGGCGTGATCCTGTCCAGCGAGGCCATGTTGAAGATGCCGGCGTTGTTGACCAGGATATCGATCCCACCAAGCGCGTCCTCGACCTCGGCGACGCCCCGCTTGATGGCTTCGAAATCCATCACGTTCATCTCTACGCTTAGGCCGCCGATGGCGTCCGCGGTCTTTCTGGCGTCATCCGGACGCAGATCGCACACGGCCACCTTCGCGCCTGCGGCGGCCAACGCCTCGCATATGGCACGGCCTATACCGCGCCCGCCACCGGTGACGAGCGCGACCTTGCCAGCCAGGCGTTTCATTCGATGCGCAGGCCTGCGGCGTCGAATTTGTGCAGGTGCTCCATCTGCGGTGACAGGTAGACCGTGTCGCCGTGTTTTACGTCAACCTCGCCCCCGGCGCGCACCGTCAGCGGGTCGCAGCCCGGGATGCCGTGGATGTGCATGAAGGTGTCCGAACCAAGGTGCTCGGCCACGCCGACCGTGCCTTGCCACAGGCCTTCGGTGTTGGAGATGTCGATGTGCTCGGGCCGGATGCCGATGGTGGTGGCGTTGTGCTTTTGCGCTTCGGCCCCTTCCAGCTGGTTCATCTTGGGCGAGCCGATGAAGCCGGCGACGAACTTGTTGCGCGGTTTGCGGTAGAGTTCCAGCGGGCTGCCGACCTGCTCGATCACACCGGCCTGCAGCACGACGATCTTGTCGGCCATGGTCATCGCCTCGACCTGGTCGTGGGTGACGTAGACCATCGTGGTGTCGAGCTTCTTGTGCAGTTCGGAGATTTCCATCCGCATGCCGACGCGCAGGGCGGCGTCGAGGTTCGACAGCGGCTCGTCGAACAGGAACGCCGCCGGTTCGCGCACGATGGCCCGGCCGATGGCGACCCGCTGGCGCTGGCCGCCCGACAGCTGCCCTGGGCGGCGATCGAGATAGTCGGTCAGGTTCAGCGCGGCGGCGGCCTCGTCGATCCGCTTGTCCTGCTCTTCCTGCGGCATCTTCGCCATCTTCATCGGGAAGGCGATGTTCTTGCGCACCGACATGTGCGGGTAGAGCGCATAGGACTGGAACACCATCGCCAGGCCGCGCTTGGCGGGCGGCAGGCCGGTGGCGTCCTTGCCGTCGATCTCGATATTGCCCGCGGTCGTGTCTTCCAGCCCGGCGATCAGGCGCAGCAGCGTGGACTTGCCGCAGCCCGACGGGCCGACGAAGACCACGAATTCGCCATCGTCGATTTCCAGGTCCAGCGGCGGAATGACCACCACGTCGCCGAAGGCTTTCTTGACCTGCTTGAGCTGAATGCGTCCCATGTTTCGTTCCTTACTTCACAGCGCCGAAGGTCAGGCCCCGGACAAGTTGTTTCTGGCTGAACCAGCCAAGGATCAGGATCGGTGCGATGGCCATCGTCGAGGCCGCGCTGAGCTTGGCGAAAGAACAGTCCCTCGGGGCTGGAATAGCTGGCATGTGGACGATGCCAGGGGTCAGCTTTGAGCGGTCGTAGGTCGGGCGTTCAATTCCTTTGGGAAGATCGCGCAGCGTGGCATTGGAAAGTCTCATTGCGGCGCGTCCTTTTGTCAGCTCATCCAGTTGCCGCCGTCGACGTTCAGCGTCTGGGCGGTGATATAGCGGGCCTCGTCCGAGGCGAGAAACACGACAGGGTCGGCCACATCGCGTGGATCCCCCATGCGGCCCAGCGGGACGGCCTCGCCCACCTCGCGTTTCTTCTGGCCCTTGGGTTTGTTCTCGTACTCGGCGAACTGGGCGTCGACGACGTCCCACATCGGCGTGTCGATCACGCCGGGCGCGATGGCGTTGACGCGGATGTTGTCGCGCGCCAGTTCCAGCGCCAGGCTTTGGGTGACCGAAATGATCGCCGCCTTGGTCGAGCAGTAGATCGTGATGTTCGGCTCGCCGCGCCGCCCGGCCTGGGACGCGAAGTTGATGATCGCGCCGCCCCCGCGCGCCTTCATGCCAGGAACAACCGCCTGACAGGCAAAGATCGTACCGCCGACGTTGACGTCGTACTGGCGGCGGTAATCCTCGGGCGTGATCCTGTCCAGCGAGGCCATGTTGAAGATGCCGGCGTTGTTGACCAGGATATCGATCCCACCAAGCGCGTCCTCGACCTCGGCGACGCCCCGCTTGATGGCTTCGAAATCCATCACGTTCATCTCTACGCTTAGGCCGCCGATGGCGTCCGCGGTCTTTCTGGCGTCATCCGGACGCAGATCGCACACGGCCACCTTCGCGCCTGCGGCGGCCAACGCCTCGCATATGGCACGGCCTATACCGCGCCCGCCACCAGTGACGAGCGCGACCTTGCCAGCCAGGCGTTTCATTCGATGCGCAGGCCTGCGGCGTCGAATTTGTGCAGGTGTTCCATCTGCGGTGACAGGTAAACCGTGTCGCCGTGTTTTACGTCAACCTCGCCCCCGGCGCGCACCGTCAGCGGGTCGCAGCCCGGAATGCCGTGGATGTGCATGAAGGTGTCCGAACCAAGGTGCTCGGCGACCCCGACAGTGCCTTGCCACAGGCCTTCGGTTTTGGAGATGTTGATGTGCTCGGGCCGGATGCCGATGGTGGTGGCGTTGTGCTTTTGCGCTTCGGCCCCTTCCAGCTGGTTCATCTTGGGCGAGCCGATGAAGCCGCCGACGAACTTGTTGCGCGGTTTGCGGTAGAGTTCCAGAAGGCGAGCCGACCTGCTCGATCACACCGGCCTGCAGCACCACGATCTTGTCGGCCATGGTCATCGCCTCGACCTGGTCGTGGGTCACGTAGACCATCGTGGTGTCGAGTTTCTTGTGCAGTTCGGAGATTTCCATCCGCATTCCGACACGCAAGGCTGCATCGAGGTTCGACAAAGGCTCATCGAACAGGAACGCGGCCGGTTCGCGGACGATGGCGCGACCGATGGCGACGCGCTGGCGCTGGCCGCCCGAAAGCTGGCCTGGGCGCCGGTCGAGATAGTCGGTCAGGTTCAGCGCGGCGGCGGCCTGCTCGATCCGCTTGTCCTGTTCGTCCTGCGGCATCTTCGCCATCTTCATCGGAAAGGCGATGTTCTTCCTCACCGACATGTGCGGATAAAGCGCATAGGACTGGAACACCATCGCCAGCCCGCGCTTGGCGGGCGGCAGGCCGGTGGCGTCCTTGCCGTCGATCTCGATATTGCCCGCGGTCGTGTCCTCGAGCCCGGCGATCAGGCGCAGCAAGGTCGACTTGCCGCAGCCCGACGGGCCGACGAAGACCACGAACTCGCCGTCGTTGATCTCCAGGTCCAGCGGCGGAATGACCACCACGTCGCCGAAGGCTTTCTTGACCTGCTTTAGCTGAATGCGTCCCATGTTTCTTTCCTCACTTCACAGCGCCGAAGGTCAGGCCCCGGACAAGTTGTTTCTGGCTGAACCAGCCCATGATCAGGATCGGCGCGATGGCCATCATCGAGGCGGCACTTAACTTGGCGTAAGAACAGGCCCTCGGGGGCCGAGAAGCTGGCGATGAACTTGGTCAGCGGTGCCGCGTCCACGGTGGTCAGAAGGATGCGTCCAGAACGCCTCGTTCCAGGCCAGGATGATGTTCAGCAGGATCGTTGAGGCGATCCCCGGCACCGCCATCGGCGTCAGCACGTAGATGATTTCGTCTTTCAGGCTGGCCCCGTCCATCCGGCTTGCTTCCAGGATCTCGCCCGGAATTTCACGGAAGTAGGTGTAAAGCATCCAGACGATGATCGGCAGGTTGATCAGCATCAGCACCACGATCAGCAGAATGCGACTGTCCATCACGCCCAGCCACTTGGCGACCAGCACCAGCGGGTATAGCACGCCGACCGCCGGCAGCATCTTGGTCGACAGCATCCACAGCAACACGTCCTTGGTCCGTCGTCCGGGGACAAAGGCCATGGCCCAGGCTGCCGGCACCGCGATCAGGATGCCCAGAATGGTGGACCCGACGGCGATGATGATCGAGTTCGTCAAGGCCAGCGGATAGTTCGACCGCTCTAGCACAGCACTGTAGTTTTCCGTGGTCCAGTCAAAGAAGAACCAGACCGGAGGATCGGAGATCGCCGTGGCCTCTGACTTGAAGCTGGTCAGGAAGGTCCACATGATCGGAAAGAAGATCAGCAGTCCCAGACCCCAGGCGAGGGCCGTCCACATGAGCTTTTTACGAGGTGTGATTGCGCGAGCCATGCTTATGATCCTCCCTTAGTTATCGAGGTTCTTGCCGACGATCCGCATCAGGAAGATCGCGACGATATTGGCAAGGATGACGGCGACGATCCCGCCCGCGGATCCCAAACCGATGTTCTGGCTTTCAAGAACCCGCTGATACACCAGATAGGTCAGGGTACGGGTGCCGAAGGCGCCGTTGGTGGTCACGAAAATCTCGGCGAAAATCGACAGAAGAAAGATCGTCTGGATCAGGACGACGACCGTGATGGCGCGGCAAAGATGCGGCAGGATGATGTACCAGAAGCGCTTGATACCGGGCGCCCCGTCGATCTCTGCCGCTTCAAGCTGTTCGCTGGACAGCGACTGCACCGCCGTCAGCAGGATCAGCGTCGCGAAAGGCAGCCATTGCCAGGCGACAATGACGATGATCGAAAACAGCGGCGCCTGGCTGAGGAAATCATAGGGCTGCAGCCCGAGGAACTTGTAGAGATACGAGAACAGCCCGTTGTCCACGTTGAAGAACATGTTCTTCCAGACCAGCGCCGACACCGTCGGCATCACGAAGAACGGCGCGATCACCAGAATGCGCACGATCCCCTGGCCGAACATCGGCTGATCCAGCAACAGCGCGAACAGGATGCCGCCCACGATGGTGATCGACAGGATGCCCGCCACCATCCACAGCGTCGTGCCGACAGATTTCAGGAAGGACGAAGATGTGAGAAAGGATTCATAGTTCTCGAAGCCGATCCAGGCATCGAACACGCCCCGCATCGGACGATAATCTGCGAAAGAGAAATACAGGGTCATACAAAGCGGGATCAACATCCATACCAGCAAAACGAATACCGCCGGCGCGATCATGAAACGGGCTGCTGCTCTTGATTGCTGGGTTGCCATGACGAGTCTCCTGTCAAGGGATGGGAAGCGGACCTGACCTTTCGGAAACTCCCAACGGGCTTGCGGAAGATCAGGGGGAGGTCATGCGGAACCGGTAACGGGCGGGCCGGTTGGCCCGCCCTTCTGGATCGAGGCCTAGTAGCCTGCGGCTTCCATTTCTTCGCTGGTCAGTTCTTGCGCATTGGCAAGGGCTTCCTCGGCAGATTGCCCACCGGCCAGGGCGTTGGCGAATTCCTGTCCGACCTGCGTTGCGATGCCGGCGAATTCAGGGATCGCGACGAACTGGACGCCGGTGTAGGGAACCGGGTCAACGGTCGGGTTGTTCGGGTCCGCCGTGCCCATCGAGGCCACAGTCGCTTCGGCAAAGGGCGCCGCGCTGGTGTAGTTCTCGTTCTCGTAAAGCGAGGTCCGCGTGCCCGGAGGAACGGCGACCCAACCTTTGTTCTCGGCGACAAGTGCGCCGTACTCAGGACCGGTTGCCCAGCTGATGAAGGTCTTGGCAGCTTCCTGCTTTTCCGAAGAGGTCGGAATTGCCAGCGACCAGGCCCAGAGCCAGTTGCCGCGCTTGCCCAGTCCGGTGTCGGGTGCCAGAGCAAAGCCAACCTGATCGGCAACGGTCGAGTCGTCGTTCACAACGAACTGACCGGCAGACGTGGCATCGATCCAGATGCCGCACTTGCCCTGCTGGAACAGTGTCAGGTTCTCGTTGAAGCCGTTGTTGGCCGCACCCGGAGGACCGGATTCTTCCATCATGCCAAGGTAGAAGTTCAGCGTGTTGGCCCAGGCATCGGCCGTCGAACTGGGCATTCCAGTCCTCGTCGAACCAGCGCGCGCCGAACGAGTTCGACATTGCGGTCAGAAGCGCCATGTTCTCGCCCCAGCCGGCCTTGCCGCGGGCGCAGATGCCGTTGATCTCGTTGTCACGGTCGGTCATCGCCGCTGCGGCTTCGCGAATGAATTCCCAAGTGGGATCGCATCGGCATTTCCAGGCCGGCTTTTTCCATCAGGTCGGTGCGGTACATGGTGAACGAGCTTTCGCCGTAGAACGGAGCGGCATACAGGTTGCCATCCACCGACAGGCCGCCGCGGATCGCGGGAATGATGTCGTCCACGTTGTACTCAGCGGGCAGATCGTTCAGCGGAACGAGCCAGCCGTTGGCGCCCCAGATCGGCACTTCGTAGGTGCCGATGGTCAGCACGTCGTACTGCCCGCCACCGGTCGAGATGTCGGTCGTCACGTTCTGGCGCAGGACGTTCTCTTCCAGCGTCACCCACTCGACAGTGATGTCGGGGTGCTTGGCGTTGAAGTCGTCCATCAGGCCCTGCATGGTGATCATGTCGCCGTTGTTCACGGTGGCGATGGTGATCGTGGTGGCGTGGCTTGCGGCAAAGGCGCCGGTCGCGGCGACCGACACAAGCGCAGTCGCGCCGACAAGTGCGTTCCTCATTTTCATCCGATTTCCTCCCTGGATGTAGATTAGACACAAAAGCCGATTAATTCACACGGCATCAGATGTCAAATATTATTTACGCGTGTAAACTTTTGCATTCTTATCCACGCATCCTTCAAGCTGATGATCGCAGAACCAGCTTTCCGTCAAAAACGTACTCCGGCCGATCACTGTTACCGCTACCATCTTCGAACATTCCGAACAGCAGTTCAACACTTTTTTCAGCGATTGCACCGAAGTCCTGAGCAACGGTTGTCAGCGGCGGGCATGTGAATTGGGACCAGGGGTGGTCGTCGTGCCCGGCAATGCGCAAGGCACAGCCCGGACCATGGCCTACGCGCAGCCCCTTTTGATAGGCCGCGGCAATGAACCCGATTGCCAGTCGGTCATTGCTACACAGCACGGTGTCAGAAGGAAGCGATCGTTCTGAAATCAGCCGCACACCCTCCTCAAGACCGATTCGTTCGAATTCCCAACCCGTACCTTCAGTACGAATCACCTTGGGCTCGTGGCCCAATCGTTCCATGGACTGAACATAGGCGTCTCGCCGTTTGTTCGCATTCGGGTTTACGGGTGGCATTTCGAAAAAGCACGGCGGCTCTCCGGTTCGGCAAAGATAGTCGACCATCAGAGGGATGCTTTGGAAGTTGTCCGACCCGACAAAGGCCCTTCCTACGTTGAGGTTGCTGTCGAAGACGACCGTCGGAACCTCCTCGGTGAACTGCTGGATAACCTCGAAATCAGAGCTTCGCCCCAGCGGGGCAATCAATGCGCCGGCCGGCCGCAGCGACTGCAATATCGACAACGCGTTGTTTTCCAGCGCCTGTTCGCCGTGGGCGCTGAAGACGATGGGCCAGAATCCGGCGTCTATGCACCTGCGCTCGATCCGTCGCACGATCTCGGAAAAGAACGGGTCGGCCAGATACGGCACGACGATGCCGATGGTCTTGGTCAGTTTTCGGTTCTGGTTGATCGCGAAAATGTTCGGCCGATAGTCGTACTCCTCAAGAGCCGCTTCGATTTTTTTGCGTGTGGCTACGCGCACGCTTCCGGGGTCGTTGAAGTATTTGGAAAGCGTGGGGCGCGATATATCGCTGACCTTCGCGAACTCCTGCATGTTCTTGATCTTTTGTTCACTCATGCAACATCTCCCGGGTGAATCCCGCGTCGCAAGATCTACTGGGTCGGAAATGGCGATACGATCGCTCAGTCCATCCGTAAAGTTTACGCGCGAAAATATTTTTGTTGACCGTAGGCGTGATTCATGGCATCGGTCAAGCAGTATTCTGAATGCTCGAAATGCAACCCGTGCAGCATGTCGCCTCGGCGCAAAGCACCTTCAGCCATCAACAGAACCCAAACGGGATGACAATGAAAAAGATCGTGGTGATCGGAGAAATCCTGGTCGAGATCATGGCCGACACACCAGGCGAGGGGTTCGATGGCCCGCAGCCGCTGACCGGTCCTTTCCCCTCCGGTGCTCCTGCGATCTTCGCCGATCAAGTTGCAAAACTCGGTCAGCCGGTTGGGATCATTTCCGCTGTGGGCAATGATGATTTCGGTCGCATCAACCTCGACCGCCTTCGCGAGGACGCCGTCGATATTTCCGCCATCCACATAGATCACGACCGCCCGACCGGCAGCGCCTTTGTCCGCTACCGCGCCGATGGAAGCCGCGATTTTGTGTTTAACATCAAGCACAGCGCTAGTGGAAGGCTCCACAAAACGCCCGCCGTCGAGACGCTTCTGGCGTCAGCCGATCACTTGCATGTCATGGGCTCGTCGCTGTCCAGCGCCGAATTCGTCGATTTGAACCTTGAGGCCACCGAAGCGATCAAGGCGCGCGGCGGGACGATCTCTTTCGACCCGAATCTTCGCAAGGAATTCCTTTCCGCCCCCGGCATGGCCGAAGCGATGGCTCGCATCGTCGCGCTGACCGATCTGTTCCTGCCCAGCGGCGACGAACTTACCTTGCTAACCCAAGCGCAGGACAGCGCTAGGCGCGATTGCCGAATTGCTGGGCAAGGGCATCCAGGCAATCGTGCACAAGAACGGGTCCAAGGGCGCAACCTACCACGATGCAGATGGCAGTGTTTCTGTCGCGGCCTTCCCGGTGCAGGAAGTTGACCCCACTGGCGCAGGCGACTGTTTTGGCGGGGCATTTACAGCCCTTTGGCTGCGCGGAACGCCCGCGACAGAAGCGCTTAGGCAAGCGGCAGCGGCCGGTGCGCGGGCGGTCACTAGGCGGGGTCCCATGGAGGGAACCTCTACTTCAGCGGAAATCGCCGCGTTTCTGGCTCAGGTCGAGAACAAGGAAGCAGCGCTATGACCATCGTCAGTGACCTGATCGCCAAAAACCGGGCCGGGCAAGCCGTCGGCCTGCCATGTTTCTGCACAGCCAACGAACATGTCCTGCGGGCGGTGCTCGCCTACGCTGCAAGAACAGGGTTCCCCACTGTAATCGAGGCGACCTGCAATCAGGTCAATCAGGACGGCGGCTATACTGGAATGACGGCGTCCGACTTTATGTCCTGGTTGCGCGGAATGGCGGATGAGGCAGGCGTGGGCATGGATCAGCTGATCCTGGGCGGCGATCACCTTGGACCGAACCCGTGGCGCTCGGAACCGATCGAGGTTGCGATGGAAAAGGCCCGCGAGTTGGTCAAAAGTTACGTGCAGGCCGGATTTCAAAAGATCCACCTCGATGCCAGCATGGCCTGCGGCGGCGAAGCCAACCCGACGTTCGAACAGATCGCTGAACGCGCGGCCGACCTATGCGCTGTCGCCGAGGAAAACGCGCCCGAACCGGAAATGCTCATCTATATCATCGGCACTGAGGTGCCAATTCCGGGTGGTGAAACCGAAGAACCTGACGCGTTGGACGTGACATCGGTCGACCGCTTCGATGCGACAATCGAAACCCACCGCGCGGCATTTGCCAAACGCGGTCTGGACGCGGCATGGGGCCGGATCGTGTCCGTCGTCACCCAGCCGGGCGTCGATTTCGGCCACACCTCGATCTTTCCCTTCGTGCCGGAAAAGGCCCGCCCGCTCAGCGAGGCAATCCTAACCCATGACGGGATGACCTTCGAGGCACACTCGACCGACTACCAGGCTACCGGCGCATTGGCGGCTTTGGTGGAAAACCATTTTTTCTTCCTAAAGGTCGGGCCAGAACTCACCTTCCGCTTCCGCGAGGCTGTCTGGGCGCTCGCGGCCGTCGAAGACCAGATGCAGCCGCGAAAACCGTCCCGCATCCGGGAAGTCGTCGCAAACCGCATGACCGAAAGCCCCGGCTACTGGCAGAGTTACTACAACGGTACGAACGCAGAGATCGAGCGGCTCAGAAGCTTCAGTTACAGCGACCGCATCCGGTATTATTGGACAGATCCCAAGGTTGCTGCTGCCTTGGACGTGCTGTTGGACAATCTATCCAATACGGCCCTGCCAGAGACCCTGGTTTCGCAAGCGTTCATGGGGCTGGAATTCGGCGAGATATCCACGGATCCCACGAGCCTGATAAAGGCTCATGTCAATCGTTGCGTCTCACGCTATTTTAAAGCAGCGGGACATTCCGGGTAATTGGGCATGTTCCCGATTCCGAGTTACAACCTACGACCGTCGCCCAGAAATCGATCAAGCGGAAAACGCTACATCTACTTTCCGATTATCCTTCCAGGCGAGGCACCCGCTTGCTGCGCATTCTGACCCTCAAATAATGAGCGTGGCATTTATGAGAATGGGCTCGATGCGGTCGTCTGACCGTTTCAGTCGGCTATCTCAAAGTTGAACGGCCGTTTTTCGGCCTGACCCAAGCTATTTTTGCAAATGCAGCGAAACACCAAAAGACGACGCGGGCGGTTTTGGCCATGGACGTAGACCGCAGTTACCAGCCATTCGCGCGAGAAGGCCGAACGGCGGGAAAGTCCCGCGACCCTGCAGAGTTCCGCCAGCGTTATATCCGGCGTCTAGACACGGTCGTCAGCAGGTTGCGCCGCCGTCCTCAAGCCGCGACGCGCTCACAATGGGGTACACGTGAAATTTTTCTGACTGCCTACGACCTTCAGCGAAAATTCCTGGATAGGTTTTGTATGATGAGCGCAATGTGCTACTATATGTGGTGTAGATTGTAAGATTCCATGCTCCTGTCTTGAAGAATGAGGCCCGGAAATGCCCCAACTCCTTCCACTGACTTCCCTTCCTCAAGTACTTGAAGACGCTGGCTACAAAAGCCTTGGGTACGAAAGCCTTCTTGAGGCCGCTCAAGCCGGATGGATACCTGCGGAGCAAGGCGACAACGACCAGTGGCTTTTCGACCCGGCTTATCTTCGCTTCATTGCGGATAGCCTCATGCTTGAACCAGTCGCTGCTTGAGTCGCTGCAAGGCGCCCGACAATGACGGGGGCAGAACTACGCGCACATCGCAAGGCGGCGGGGCTGTCGCAAACAGTTCTGGCCCAGTATGCAGGCATTGGCAGGCACGCTGTATCCTATTGGGAATGCAAAGCTGAAACTGTCTTGCGCGATTGGGCAGTCCACCGCATGGCAAAGGTTCTAAACCTGAAACTGCCGGTTATTCCGACACATTACGCGCGCGCGTGAGGGGGGGGGTACAGATTGGCAGGGGATTCACGGTGTTCATTGAATGTAGGGCAGTCCACTGACCGGCGGCGACCATATTTTTCTACAACCCAAATTATTTTATCATACAAACATTTATTTGTTTGCTGGATTGTCTGTACTCGATTATTTTCAATGTACGTTTCAATAATCAGCAATCTATTTTTTAGGTTATTTTGATCTTCTACGTCGCTAAATTTTGTCTCTTCTAGCAATATCCGTGCTTCTTCAGCCATTTTTGATAGCTTTTGAATTTCACATTCGGTCAAATGCCGTTTCATGTATTGTCGGTTCTCTTTTTCGCCGTCGCACTTTGGTAACTATTCCTAAGTAGATACCAGGCGACAAAGTAGTCTTGCCACCAGACAGACGCTCCATCCAATATTGAACAATGACAGGCGCGCGCTAGGAGAAAAGGTGTCGTTTTGTACAGCAAATACAATGAATTGTGGCCACTTTGGAAATAGGGGACAGAAAAATAGATCAATGTTTCCAAAGCGCGCCCAGTCCTGACCACTCGTGGCGCGACCGAAGGAACGGGCTGCGTTGACCTGCGACCGCTCAAAATGCATCGTCCAAGAATTAGCGCCACAGGCACGCTTCCGCGCTTCGTGTCTCAGCGGCCTTCTCGGGAAGTTAATCACGCGAGAACCCATCACTTCAAAACTCGTCGAAAAGTCTGACTTAATTGGGCCATTTTGTGGCCCCGTACTGAAGTTATTTATTAATCCTAAATCGACGAAATTATCTGCAAGAATGAGGCCCGGAAATGCCCCAACTGCTTCCACTGACATCCCTTCCTAAAGCGCCTGAAGACGCGGGATACCAAAGCCTGAGAGTCTGACTCAAAATTCCTGACCGACTTTTCTTACGATGTAGCGGGTTGATCTTCTGATTGCCGCGACGAGAACCCAGGCATCTGCGGATGCGATCGAAGCCTCCCAATCCTTTGCCAACCGGCGGCAGCGTCCGAGCCAGGCGAAGGTGCGCTCGACCACCCAGCGGCGCGCAATGACAACGAAACCGGTTACACCGGGCGGGCGTTTCACGATCTCAATCGTTGGACCGTCGATGGCTACGAGAGCGTCACTCAGCTTCTCTCCGGCATAGCCGCCATCCGCGAACAGATGCGTCAGGGTGGGAAAGCTTTCACAGGCCTGCACGATGACGCCCGGCGCGCCGTCGCGGTCCTGGATATCGGCGGTATGCGTGACCAGCCCAAGCAGGTTGCCGTCCGTGTCGGTCAGGATATGCCGCTTTCGCCCCTTTGTTTTCTTGCCCGCATCGTATCCGCGCGGCCCGCCGCTTTCCGTGGTCTTCACCGACTGGCTATCGATGATCCCGGCTGTTGGGCCTGCGTCCCGGCCAGCCAGCACGCGGGACGCGCCGACCAATGCCTCGTTCAGGATGTCGAGTAGGCCGCTGTTTCGAAGCAAGTAGAAGTAGTATTGCACCGTCGTGAACGGCGGGAAATCCTTGGGCAGCATCGCCCATTGGCATCCGGTCGCGGCCATGTACTGGATCGCGTCCCAAACAGTGCGCAGATCGGTCTTGCGCGGTCGGCCAACCTTCGAGCACGGCGGCATGAAGGGTGCAACCAATGCCCATTCCGCATCGGTGCTGTCGCTTGCATAACGTTGACCCCGTCGGTCATAGTTCGGGCGAGTGATTTCTGTCCAAGGCATGATTTTCTCCAGGTTTCGCAACCACAGAGAATCACAACTTGCTGAAATCACTCAACTTAGTTTTCGGTTGGGCTCTCAGAGGCATCAGGGGGTATGATAACCCCGATCTGCAAGAATTTCGATCTTTGCAATTTCGAGAAAAGATTTCAATTGAATACGAAGCAGAAAATGAAGTATCACATGACGCTCTGGAATTCGTACTGAAGGAAAGTAGAATTCGAGAAATCGGGAGATGGCGAACTTCGTGTTACACGACGCCCCAATTCAGAAAATTATTCAATTGTATTCCGCGAATCGTACAAAGAATATCGAGAGAAGTTAGAGAGGTTAGGAGCCGATAGGCTTTTAATCAATTCGGATGAGGCCAAAAAAAGAATAGAAAAGATGTCAGGCATGCTCTCCGTTTGTGTGGAGGCGCTTACAAGCCCTGAAACCATCAATAAGCTCAAATCTGTCCAAGCGCTCGAACCGCGCACTGCAAAGTCATTTGTGGAATCGATCATTAGAACCGTCGAGTGGACCGGAGCAACACCTGGCTTTGGCGGATGCCTTTCAGACGACGGAGTTTTCTCGTGGAGACCCGATGGTGTTATTGGGGGAAGGACATGCCCATAGCGATAAACCAAGCTTGAGTTGGCGGTCCTGCCCACCATTTGTCGCGACATCAACTTGATCGAAAGAATTCGCCCTCACATCCACCATCGAAACAACCATCCGCCCGGGCACACCCGCATCCCCCAGCGCCCGAAACCCCAACTTCTCACAAAACCGCCACCGCCGCTCGAACGCCGCGTCCTGCAACACATCCAGCACAATCGCCGCCGCCCCCATCTCCTCCGATATCCGCAAGCACCGCTTCATCTCAGCAAACCGTAGGGTGCGCATTCATTGCGCACCACACCGACTCCTACTTCTTGATCGCCCGATACCCCCAGATCAGCAGCGCCGCCCCGGCCGCGCCGACGATCAGTTGCGGGATCCAGGCCTCGGTGGCGTAGATCCCGACCCAGCCGAGGATTAGGTTCAGTACCACCGCGCCGACGATCCCCAGGATGATGTTCAGGAACAGCCCCGTATCGGCCTTCATGATCATGCTGGCGATCCAGCCCGCCAGCCCGCCGACAATGATCGAGCCGAAAAATCCCAGTCCCATGCCTGTCACCTATCCTTTGTTTCGTTGCCTTGCCGGGGCCAGTGCCCACCCCCGTCCCCAGAATTTCGTTACCGCTACCATCAACAATCCCAGCACCTTGACCCCCCGTCCCCATGGGGACACTGTCCGGACTCACCCCAAAGCCGCCGAAATCCCGACCTCCAGCTTGTCCACCAGCTCATCCAGCTGCCCGTCCTCGATGATAAACGGCGGCGCCAGCAAGACATGGTCCCCCCGCCGCCCATCAATCGTTCCGGCCATCGGATAACAGATCAGCCCCGCCTCGAACGCCGCCTTCTTCACCGTCGCCGCCACCTTCCGGGACGGATCGAACGGGTCCTTCGTCTCGCGATCCGCCACGATCTCGACCCCGCGAAACAGCCCCCGCCCCCGCAAATCACCGATATGCGGATGCTGCCCGAACCGCGCCTCCAGCCGCTCCGCCAGCTTCTCGCCCTGCGCCACAACCCGCGCCTCCAGCCCGCGATCAAGGATCGCCGACACCACCGCCAGCCCGCAAGCCGCCGCCGCCGGGTGGCCCATATAGGTGTGGCCGTGCTGGAAGAACCCGGTGCCGTTCGCGATCATGTCGAAGATCTCGCCGGTGCACAGCATCGCGCCGATCGGCTGATACCCGGCCCCCAACCCCTTGGCGATGCAGAGGATATCCGGCGACACGCCCTCTTGCGCGCAGGCGTAAAGCGACCCCGTCCGCCCCATCCCGCACATCACCTCGTCCAGGATCAGCAGCACGCCGTAGTTGTCGCAAATTTCGCGGATACGCCTGAAATATCCCGGTGCCGCCGTCAGCGCGCCAGACGTCGCCCCCACCACCGGCTCTGCCATGAACGCCATCACAGTCTCGGGTCCGACGCGCAAAATCTCGGCCTCCAGCTCATTGGCGGCGCGCTGCCCGTAGTCTTCCAGCGATTCACCGTCTTCGCGCAGCCGGTACTCGTAGCACGGCGCGATGTGGCTGACGTCGAGCAAGAGCGGCGCGAACTGTTGCCGCCGCCATTCGTTGCCGCCCGCCGACAGCGCGCCGATGGTGTTGCCATGATAGGATTGCTTGCGAGCGATCAGCCGCCCACGCTGCGGCTCGCCCTTCTCGACGAAATACTGCCGCGCCAGCTTGATCGCCGCCTCCGTCGCCTCTGACCCGCCCGAGACCAGGTAGACGCGGTCGAGGCCGGCAGGCGCATGTTCGATAAGCAGATCCGCCAAAGCCTCTGCAGGCTCCGACGTGAAGAACCCGGTATGGGCGAAGGCCACCTTGTCCATCTGTGCCTTCACCGCGGCGGTGACTTCGGCATCGCCATGCCCCAGGCAAGACACCGCCGCCCCGCCCGAGCCGTCGAGATAGCGTTTGCCATTACTGTCGATCAGATAGCAGCCCTCACCGCCTACGGCCAACGGTGGCGATGCCTTGCAGGCTCTTCCAAAGATATGCGACATGACGTTCCCCTAGCCCAAAAGTTTCGTGATCCGGCGCAAGGCGAAGCCGTAGCCATCCGTGCCGCACCCCGCAATCACCGCATCGGCGCGGCCCGAAACATACGAGTGATGCCGGAACGGTTCGCGCTTGTGGATGTTCGAGATGTGAACCTCGACCACGACGCCGTCGAAGGCATTGAGCGCATCGAGAATGGCAACCGAGGTGTGCGAATAGGCGCCGGGATTGATCACGATCGCCGCCGCCTGGGCGCGCGCCTCTTGTATCCAGTCGACCAGCTGGCCCTCGTGGTTCGACTGGAAACAGCGCACCTCAAGCCCCAGTTCGCCCCCCAGTTTCACAGCCCGGCCTTCCACGTCCGCCAGGGTCTCGGCGCCGTAGATCTCGGGCTGCCTCTGGCCCAGCAAGTTCAGGTTCGGCCCGTTCAGAAAATAGACAATGCCGGCCACGGCGCTTCACTCCTAGTTGGTTTCCCCCACGCTACGCCGCGGCGACAAGGCCACGCAAGGGCGCGGCGTGCTGCCCGCTGGACCTTGCACGGCAAAAGGCGCTATGCGACCAGCAAGGCAGCCAAGGACGCATCCCATGACCTTTGACCGTTCGATCAAGATCGCCCCTTCCATCCTGTCCGCCGATTTCGCCAATTTCGGGGCCGAGATCAGGGCTGTCGAAGATCAGGGCGCCGACTGGGTTCATGTCGACGTGATGGACGGGCATTTCGTGCCCAACCTCACCTTCGGCCCGCCGGCCTGCAAGGCGTTTCGCCCGCATATCAAGACGGTGATGGACGTCCACCTGATGATCGCCCCGGTCGATCCCTATATCGACGCCTTCGCGCAAGCCGGAGCGGATATCCTGACCGCGCATTACGAGGCCGGCCCGCATATTCACCGCACGCTTCAGGCGATCCGCGGTGCTGGCGTGAAGGCCGGTCTGGCAGTGAACCCCGGCACGCCGGTCGAAGTGGTGGAGCCGTTGCTGGACCTCGTCGACCTGGTGCTGGTGATGACGGTCAACCCCGGCTTTGGCGGGCAAAAGTTCATTCACAGCCAGCTCGACAAGGTCCGCCGTCTGCGCGCGATGATCGGGGACGCGCCTGTCCACATCCAGGTCGACGGCGGCATCACGCCGGACACGGCGCCTCTGGTCGCGAAAGCCGGGGCCGAATTCAATGGTGGCGGGGTCGGCTGTTTTCAAAGACGGGTCGGTCGATCGGCCGGACGTGTACGGCGCCAACATCCGCGCGATCCGCAAGGCCGCCGAAATGGCGACCGGAGCCTTGACCTGACGGCTTGCAAGCCGGGCAATCTGGCGTCATATTCCGTAAAGCGAATATTTTCCGGGAGTGCCAGATGACCCTGACCCGACGCCGTTTCCTTGCCACGACCGCCGCCGCCACTCTGCCGCAAAGGTTGTGGGCCGCCACAACCCTGACCCTTGGGGAGGCCCGGATCGACACCCTCAGCGATGGCCACCTGGTCCTTCCCGGCAGTTTCCTGCTGGCCGATCGTCCGGTCGAGGACGCCGCCGAAATCCTGGCCCGATACGACATCGGCACTGATCGGATCGAGCCGCCCTGCAACTTGACGCTCTATCGCGACGGCACCAACACGGTGCTGTTCGATGCCGGTTCCGGGCCCGATTTCATGCCCAGCGCAGGGATGTTGCCTGACGCTCTCGACGCCATCGGCCTCGACCCAGCCGACGTCACCCACGTCGTCTTTACCCATGCCCATCCCGACCACATCTGGGGCGTTCTCGACGATTTCGGCGATCCGCTGTTCAGCGAGGCCACTCACCTCATCGGCCAGGCGGAGTTCGATTACTGGATCGACCCGGCCACGGTGGACACCATCGGCGCGGAACGGGCAGCTTTCGCCGTTGGCGCGAAGCGGCGGATGGAAGCGATTGCCGACCAGCTTGAAACCTTCGCCGCCGGAACCGAGATCATCCAAGGTATCGCCGCCATCGCCACGCCCGGCCACACACCAGGCCACACATCGTTCGAATTGCGGCAGGGCAGCAGCAGCGCGATGATCGTCGGCGACGCCATCGTCAACCACCACATCGCCTTCGAGCGGCCGGACTGGCACGCTGGGTCAGATCAGGACCCCACCCTTGCCGCTTCGACGCGCATGAGCCTGCTCGACCGCCTCGCCAGCGAGCAATTACCGCTGATCGGCTTCCACCTTCCTGACGGCGGTATCGGGCGTGCCGAAAGATCGGGAAAGGCCTATCGCTTCGTGCCGGGAGACATGTAGATGCGCACCCTCGCCCTTCTGGCCCTGTTGGCCACCCGCGCCATCGCTTCCGAGGACATTGCCGACCAGTATCCCGCCTCGGCGCTGTATTCGAAACCCTACGAGGTCATCCCCGGCGTCTGGTCCGCCATCGGCGCGACCGCGCCGCCGACTTACGAGAACACCGGACACAACAACAACCTCAGCTTCCTGGTCACCGGCGACGGCGTCATCGTCATCAACGGCGGCGCGGCGGCGGTGCTTGCCGAGGCTTTGCACTCAGAGATCAAGGCCGTCACAGATCAGCCGGTGAAGCTGGTGATCAACGAGAACGGTCAGGGACATGCCATGCTCGGCAACAGCTATTGGGCGGCACAGGGCGTACCGATCCTGGCCCATATCGAGGCCGCCGAGGAATTCGGGGCCAACGGTTTCCAGATTCTCGAGGCGATGAAGGGCTACAACCGCGACAAGGCCGACGGAACCGAATTGCAGGGCCCGACCGAGACCTTCGAAGACAGGCACGTCGTCGACATGGGCGACATTCACATCGAGGTCCTGCACCTCGGCCCCGCCCACAGTCCCGGCGATATCCAGGTCTGGCTGCCCGAACAGCGCCTGGTCATCGCCGGTGACATGGCGTTTCACGAACGGATGCTGCCGATCTTAGCGGACACCTGCACCTCGTGCTGGCTGGATACATGGGAAACGGAGTTCGAGGCGCTGGACGCGCTTTACGTCATCCCCGGCCACGGTCACCCGACGAACATGGCCCAGGTCCGTCGTTACACACACGATTACCTCGTCGACCTGCGAGCAAAGATCGGCGCGCATCTGGAGGATGGCGGTGGCCTTGCGGATGCGTATTATGTCGATCAAAGCACCTGGTCGCATCTCGACACTTACGAAGAGCTTGCAACGAAAAACGCCGGGCGCGTGTTCGAGGAGATGGAGTTCGAATAATGGCCGCCACCCCGCCCGTCTGCGATTTCGGCTGGAAGGCCGTCGACTTCAGCCTGCCTGCCACCGACGGCAAGACCTACGCGTTCGGCGATATCCAGGGGCCGAACGGCACCCTGATCATGTTCATCTGCAATCATTGTCCTTACGTGAAATCGGTGCTCGACCGGATCGTGCGCGACGCCCGCGACCTGGCGCAGCTTGGCATCCGCGTGGCCGCGGTCTCTGCCAACGATGCGAACGACTATCCCGAGGACGGTTTCGACAACATGGCCCGCGTGGCCCGCGAGAACGACTTTCCCTTTCCCTACCTCTACGATGAAAGCCAAACGATTGCCCGCGCCTACGGCGCCGCCTGCACCCCGGATTTCTTCGGCTTCAACGCGGAGGGCGAATTGCAGTACCGCGGCCGCCTCGACAACAGCGGCACCCGACCCAAACCCGGCGCGCGGCGCGATCTTTACGAGGCCATGAAACAGGTCGCCGAAACCGGCAAGGGCCCGTCGGAACAGACGCCCTCGATGGGTTGCTCGATCAAGTGGAAGGCGGCATGAGCGGCATCATCTTCGATCTCGACGGCACCCTGATCGACAGCGCCCCGCAGATCCACGACGCCTCGGTCACTGTGATGACGGCCGAAGGCATGACCCCTTTGCCGTTCGACCAAGTCCGCGGCTTCATCGGCAACGGCGTCGGCATCCTGATCTCGCGCTGCATCTCCGCTGCCGAGGTCAAGGAAACCCCCGAATTGCACGCCCGCATGTCGCGCCAGTTTGCCGAGATCTACGAGACCCGCTTTGACAAGACCGCGCTTTTTCCCGGGGTTGCCGAGGTTCTGCGCGACCTGAAGGCCGACGGCTTCCGCCTTGGCCTCTGTACCAACAAGCCCGAGGCTCCGACCCGCGCGGTGCTGGCGCATTTCGGCCTGGGTGACATGTTCGACGCAATGACCTGTGGCGACAGCCCACTGCCGGGCAAGCCCGACCCCGCGCCCTTGCGCCACGTTACCGGGCAACTGGCCGCGCGGCATTTCCTTTATGTCGGCGACAGCGAAGTCGATGCCGAGACCGCCCAGTTCTCTGGCCTGCCCTTCGCGCTTTACACCAAGGGGTACCGGAAGACCCCGGTGGAAAAGCTGTACCACGATGCGGTCTTCGACGATTTCGACCAACTGCGCGGCATCATCGACACCATCGCGCCGCTGCCCGAATAGGCCGGGGATCAGCCTTTGCCCGACAAGCGCGCCCGCAATTCGGTCTTCAGCACCTTGCCGTAGTTGTTCTTCGGCAGGTCCTCGACGAACACATAGTCCTTGGGCCGCTTGAACCGCGCGATTTGCGTCAGGCAATGAGCATCCAGCGCCGCCGGGTCAGGCCGGGCACCGGAGGTTGGCACCACGAAGGCCACGACCTCTTCGCCCCACTCCGCCGACGGGCGCCCCACGACCGAGACCTCGTGCACGGCCTCATGTGTCAGCAGCACCTCCTCGACCTCGCGCGGATAAATGTTCGATCCGCCCGAGATGATCACGTCCTTCGACCGGTCCGCCAGCGTCAGATAGCCGTCGGCATCCAGCGACCCCATGTCTCCGGTCATCAGCCAGCCACCGCGCAAGGTCTTCGCCGTCGCCTCCTCGTTTCGCCAGTATCCCGGCATCACAGGCGCGCCCTTGACCATGATCTCGCCGGTTTCGCCCACCGGCAGGAACCCACTGTCACCGCCGATGGCCACCTCGACCACCGACTGCGCCCGACCGACCGAGGCAAGCCGTGTGCGCCAGCGTGGATGCGACCGGTCGGCCACTTCGGCGCGGCCCAGCGCGGTGATCGCCATCGGGCATTCGCCCTGCCCGTAGATCTGTACGAACTTCGGGCCGAACCAGTCCACCGCCTCAATGATATCGGCGGCATACATCGGCCCGCCGCCATAGACGATCGTGCGGATGCCCAGGCCCCGCGATCCTGCCGCCTTGGCCGCGTCGGTCAGCCGCCGCACCATCGTGGGCGCCAGGAACATCGATACCGACCCGTGCCGCGCCGCCAGGCCAAGCACTTCTGCCGGATCGAACCCGCCCGACGCGGGCACCAGATGCGCCGCCGCCCGCCGCACATGGATCGCGGCATATAGCCCCGCGCCGTGGCTCATCGGCGCGGCGTAAAGCGCGGCATCGGTGGCCTTCACCTCGTCGACATCCAGCGGATAGGAAAGTGAGGTCGCCATCACCATGCCATGAGTGATGCGGACGCCCTTGGGCTTGCCCGTGGTGCCGGAAGTATAGAACAGCCAGCACAGATCACCCGCCTCGCGCTGGCAGCACGGCCGCCATGCGCCGGCCTGCATTTCAGCGCAGTCCGCGCCCAAGAGGTCGATCTGCCGAACCCCGCTGAGCGCGCCAAGCTCGACCCCCGCATTGCCGGCGACAAAGACCAGTTTCGCGCCGCTATCTTCCAGGATCCATGCAGCCTCGCGCGGGTGCAGCTTGGCATTGATCGGCACCACCACCGCTCCGGCGGTCCAGACGGCGTACAGAGCCACCAGGTACTCGGGACAATTCTTCGCGAAGATCCCTACCCGGTCGCCCGGCGCGATCCCCTCGGCACGCAAGCTCTTCGCCAGCCCGGCGGCACGGGCGTGAAATCCGGCGTAGTCGGCAGCCACCTGGTCGCCAAGAAGCAGGCCCGGGGCCGCACCTGCAACCTGCGCGCTACGCTCCAGCCAGAGGGCAAGGTTCATCCCGGTCTCCGATCCGCGTGTCGTCCCTGCAAACCCCGCCCGGAACGCAAGGCGACGGAATTCCGGCGCAGATCTGCCAGAGAGACGCAATTGAAACGAATGTATCACACCAACACAAGCCTGCCTCGCGCCCGAGGCCGAAGGCCCGGTTCTGCCAATTGACCCGCCCGGGCATCGGTCGCCCGCGACTGCTGGCGTCTGGCGAACATGTCGAGAGACGCCCGGTCGATCTACATCAACTCGGCCGGGGACGAGACGGCGTTCGCGCGCGATTACTAGGCGCCGTAGTAGTCGCGATACCAGTCCACGAACCGTTGCACGCCCTGTTCCAGCGGCGTGCGCGGCAGCGCGCCCACCAGGTGTTCCAGCAACGTGGCGTCGGCCCAGGTCGCGGGCACATCACCGGGCTGCATGTCCATCATGTTGAGCGTCGCCGTGCGGCCCAGCGCCGACTCGATGGCCCGCACGAATTCCAGCAGTTGTACCGGCGCCGAATTGCCGATGTTGACCACGCGAAACGGCGCGACAGATGACAGGCTGTCGAAGTCCGGCACAGTGTCGGCCGGTTCGGGCCGCAACGGCGGCACGTCCTTCAGTCGCATCAGTCCCTCGGCCAGATCCTCGACAAAGGTGAAGTCGCGACGCATGTCGCCATGATTGTAGACGTCGATAGCCTCGCCGCCCAGGATCGCCTTCACGAACTTGAAAAGCGCCATGTCCGGACGGCCCCACGGGCCGTATACGGTAAAGAAACGGAACATGGTGATCGGCAGATCGTAGAGATGGGCGTAGGAATGCGCCATCGCCTCTGTCGCCTTCTTTGTGGCCGCATAGAACGACATCTGCGCATCGGCCTTGTCCACCTCGCGGTAGGGCATCGAGGTGTTGGCCCCGTAGACCGACGAGGTCGACGCCAGCATCAGGTGCGCCGGTGGATTGTACCGCGCCGCCTCGAGCAGTTCGAAAGTTCCGATCAGGTTAGCATCGACATAGGACCGCGGCGCGTCGATGGAAAAGCGCACCCCGGCCTGAGCGGCCAGGTGCACCACGGTCGCGGGCTTGTGCTCGCCCATCAGCCCGGTCAGCAGCCCGGGCTCTTCCAACCGCGCCTCGACGGGCGTGAACCCCGGCGCGTTCTTCAGGATCGCGTGGCGCCGCTCTTTCAGCGTGACATCGTAGTAGTCGGTCATCGCGTCCAGGCCGACCACCCGGTGCCCCGCCTGCAACAGCCGCTGGCTGGTATGAAACCCGATGAACCCGGCAGAGCCTGTGACGAGCGCTGTCTTTTGCATGGCCTGTTTCCCGTTACGTGTCGGCGGCTTCGCCGAAGCATGTGCTTTCAACGCGCCGTCCCGCCCCTGACTGCCTTTCGTCGGTGATAGCCGAAGGCCCGCGCCGCCGTCCACCAGATCAGCCAGCAATCCAGGGCGAAACTTCGGTTGTGCTGATAGATCAGGTCAAGATGCGCCTTGCGAGGCACACAACGCCGCACGTAGACCGCGTCGGCCTCCTCGGCGGTGCGGCAATCGCGCAGCAGCCAGGCCTCGTGCTCGTGAAACACCACCGAGGCCAGGCCGGTGATGCCGGGGCGGCTTTTCAGAACCTCGCCGTAAATCTCGGGGAACCGCTCGACCACGCTTCGCAGCGGCGGGCGCGGACCGACAAAGCTGATGTCGCCCTTCAGCACGTTCCAAAGCTGCGGCAACTCGTCCATCCGGCTGCGCCGCAGCTTGGTACCGAACGGCGTGACCCGCGCCGCCTTGTGCCCGCCCGATACGCCGCCATCGCCGGCGTTCTGGGTCATGGTGCGGAACTTCCACAACCCGAAGGCCCTGTCGGGTGTGCGCATCCGCTCGGACACATAGATAACCGGGCACCCGTCGCGCCGCCACACCATCACGGCCACGATCAGCGCGACCGGCACGAAGACCGTCGACAGAAGCACCAGCAGGACCAGGTCGAAGACGCGCTTGCCCGGGCTCAACTTGAACCCCTGCCGCCACATCGCATGGCCGCCCCCGGTTTCCGGCGATATCCGTTCATCGCGGCCTGCATCGGCGATTTCCCGCTTTCGTTGCGCTAAAACAGCGACCAATCGCGCAAGGGTGCGCAAAAGAATCGGGCCATTTCCGCATTTAGGGCTACCAAATCCTACCTGATATAGTAGGGAAAATACCAAGTTACACGAGGGGCTGCCACGACAGTGCGATGGACGGCGACATTTCTGGTGCTGCTGATTTCCCTTGCGGCCTGTAGCCTGCCGCGCGGCGCTGCCTTGCAATCGGAAGTAATCAAGGCTGCGGACAAGGAGGATGCGCCCTTCGCCGTCTACCCCGTCACGCGTGACACGGTGAACAACTACCTGCACTGGCCGCACACGGTCCTGTTTCACAACTGGCTGGCCAATCCGCGCGGTAGCGCCAGCCCGGTGATCCGTGCGGGTGACCGGATCGACCTGGTGATCTGGGACAACTCGGAGAACTCGTTGCTGCTTGGCGAAGGCCAAAAAGTCGTCGACATTCAAAACATGCAGGTCGCCAACGGTGGCACCGTGTTCATTCCCTATCTCGACGCGGTCCACGTCGCCGACTTGACCCCGGAAGGCGCCCGGCGGCTGATCCAGCGCAAGATGGGAGAGATCCTTCCCTCGGCCCAGGTCCAGCTGGCCTATACCGCCGGAGCCCGGTCCTCGGTCAGCTTGGTGGGCGGCGTCGGCGCGCCGGGAACCTTCCCGCTGCCCGACCGCAACGTCTCGGTCCTCAACCTGATTTCACTCGGCAGCGGGGTTTCGCCGACCATGCGCAACCCGCAGGTCAAGCTGATGCGCAATGGCAAGACCTACCGCGTCTCGCTTGAAATGCTCTATTCCGACGCCTCGCTGGATACCGTGCTTCAGGGCGGCGACAAGGTGATCGTCGAACAGGACGACCGTTATTTCCAAGCCCTTGGTGCCACCGGACAGGAAGACCTGATCTATTTCGCCAAGGACGACATCAGCGCGCTCGAGGCCGTGTCGCTGGTCGGCGGCATCTCGGACACCCGCGCCGATCCCAAGGGTGTGCTTATCCTGCGGGAATACCAATCGACGCATCTCGACAAGGACGGCAAGCTGGGACCGACCCGCACGGATGTCGTCTTCACCATAGACCTGACTTCTGCCGACGGACTGTTCAGCGCCAAGCGGTTCCCGATCGAGCATCAGGACGTGGTGCTGGTGACCGAATCGCCCGTCACCAAGGCACAGACGGTCTTCGGGCTGATCGGATCCGCCTTCGGGCTTGCCCGCCAGGCGCAGATCGTCAGCAACTAGGCGCACGGCCGGTCCGGCCCGCCGGCGGTCTGACGGCGATTTCTGATCTGTCGCGCGGCCCCGACCTGCAGGACCGAAGCCCGCCGCAACTGGCCAGATTTCGCACGTTCATGAGTCCACGCTTCCCGCGTCCCGCCGAAGGGCTTTATATAGTTGCCGGGGTGCAATAGCTTGCCGCCTGCCCAATTCGTCCATAAAGCTGGCGGGACCGCTTTCTTACACCGGTGCCCGCTTCGGAAAGGTCTTGGATGACGGATCAGCCCGCGCTTGACACCTCGCCAAAGGTTTCGGACGAAATCCGCCGCACCACCTGCTACATGTGCGCCTGCCGTTGCGGCATCAATGTGCACATGAAGAAGGATGCGCAGGGCGGCCTGAAAGTGGCCTATATCGAGGGCAACCGCGATCATCCGGTGAACAAGGGTGTGCTTTGCGCCAAGGGTTCGGCGGGGATCATGCAGCACAATGCACCCGCGCGCCTGCGGGCACCGATGAAACGCACGGGCCCGCGCGGCTCGGGCGAGTTTCAGGAAATCACCTGGGACGAGGCGCTGAGCATCGCCACCGACTGGTTGGCCCCGATCCGCGAGAAGAACCCCGAGAAACTCGCCTTCTTCACCGGCCGCGACCAAAGCGCAAAGCTTCACCTCGTATTGGGCGCAGGCCTACGGCACGCCGAACTATGCCGCACACGGCGGCTTCTGTAGCGTCAACATGGCCGCCGCGGGCATCTATACGATGGGCGGCGCGTTCTGGGAATTCGGCCAGCCCGACTGGGATCGCACCAAGCTGTTCATGCTGTTCGGCGTCGCCGAGGATCACGACTGCAACCCGATCAAGATCGGCCTCGGCAAGCTGAAGGAACGCGGCGCCAAGGTCTATCGGCGTCAACCCGGTCCGCTCGGGCTACAACGCCATCGCCGACGAATGGATCGGTATCACGCCCGGCACCGACGGGCTGTTCATCCTGGCGCTGGTCCACGAACTGCTGCGGGCAGGCAAGATCGACCTCACTACCTCGCCCGATACACCAACGCCCCGGTGCTGGTGAACCGCGATCCGAAGTCCGATCAATACGGCCTGTTCCTGCGAAATGAGGACGGCGTCGAACTGGTCATCGACCGGCGTACCGGCAAGCGCGCCGCCTTCAACGCGACAGATGTCGAGCCCGACCTTACCGGCAGTTGGCGGCACGCCGGCATCAGCCACGTTTCGGTGTTCCAGCTGATCGCCGAAAAATACCTCGACAAGTCCTACAGCCCCGACGCCGTTGCCGAACGGACCGGAATCGCGGCCACGCGGATCCGCAAGATCGCCGCCGAAATCGCCCACGTCGCCTTCGAGGAAGAGATCACCCTCGACCGGCCCTGGACCGACTTTCGCGGGCGAGCGCCACAAGGCCATGACCGGCCGCCCGGTCTCGTTCCACGCCATGCGCGGCATCTCCGCGCATTCCAACGGCTTCCAGACCTCCCGCGCGCTGCATGTCCTGCAGATCCTGCTCGGCTCGGTCGAAGTGCCCGGCGGCTTCCGCTTCAAGCCGCCCTATCCCAAACCCGCCACCGCGCATCCCAAACCGCATTGCAAGGTCACCCCCGGCGCGCCGCTGGACGGCCCGCACCTGGGCTTCGTCCACGGCCCCGACGATCTTTGCCTGAAGGAAGACGGCAGCCCCGCCCGCATCGACAAGGCCTTCACCTGGGACAACCCGATGACCGCCCATGGCCTGATGCACATGGTGATCTCGAACGCCCATGCCGGCGATCCCTACAAGATCGACACGCTGTTCATGTACATGGCCAACATGGCCTGGAACTCGTCGATGAACACGTCCGGCGTCGACGAACATGCTGACCGACACAGGACGACACCGGCGATTACCTGATCCCGCATATCATCTATTCCGATGCCTATTCGTCCGAGATGGTCGCCTATGCCGACCTGATCCTGCCCGACACCACCTATCTTGAACGCCACGACTGCATCTCGCTGCTCGACCGGCCGATCTGCGAGGCCGACGCCGCCGCAGATGCGATCCGCTGGCCGGTGGTCGAACCCGACCGCGACGTGCGCGGCTTCCAGTCGGTGCTGCTGCGATCTTGGCGCGCGGCTGAACCTGCCGGGCTTCGTCGAACGACGACGGCAGCCAGAAATACGACGACTACGCCGACTACATCATCAACCACGAACGCCGCCCCGGCATCGGCCCACTGGCAGGCTGGCGCATGGGCGAGAACGGCCTGCACAACGACGGCCGCGGCGCACCCAACGCCGGCCAGATCGACAGCTACATCGAGAACGGCGGCTTCTGGGTCAAGCACATCCCCGAAGAGGCGCAGTACTACAAGCCGTGGAACACCGCCTATCAGGACTGGGCCGTCGAAATCGGCCTCTTCGACACGCCCGCAACCCTATCTCTTCCAGCTCTACGTCGAGCCGATGCGCAAATTCCAGCTGGCGGCCGAGGGCCACGGCGAGCATCCAGCCGCCCGACCACCTGCGCGAACGGATCAAGGCCACGCTCGACCCGCTGCCGATCTGGTACCCGCCCCTCGACGACGGCCACGCCGACCCCGAAGCGTATCCCGATCCACGCCCTGACCCAGCGCCCGATGGCGATGTACCATTCCTGGGGCATCGCAGAACGCCTGGCTGCGCCAGATCCACGGCCACAACCCGCTCTACGTGCCGACCAAGATCTGGGACGCAGCACGGCTTCAGCGACGGCGACTGGGCCGCGCTGACCTCGCCGCACGGCGAGATCACGGTCCCGGTCGCGCACATGGCCGCGCTGAACGAGAACACCGTCTGGACATGGAACGCCATCGGCAAGCGCAAGGGCGCCTGGGCGCTGGACACGGACGCGCCCGAGGCCACCAAGGGCTTCCTGCTCAACCACCTGATCCACGAACTGCTGCCGCCGCAGGGCGACGGCCTGCGCTGGTCCAACTCCGATCCGGTCACCGGACAGGCCGCCTGGTTCGACCTGCGCGTGCAGATCGAAAAGGTCGCCCGCGCACCACCCGGAATCCCGCAATCCCGGTCCATGCCGCACCGATGCAAAGTCACCGGTGCGCGCAACAGGGCGCCGGCACGAGTCGCCGCAACGCGACAGCCGTAGGCCAATGACCGCCCTGACGACAGTGCTTACCTTCACAAGCGCCATCCGCGGAGCTGGCTGGCGCGCTGCCCCTGTTAACAGCCCAGCATGCAACGGACAATCGCGACATGACCCATCTTCCCGACCCATACCGACAAGAAGCTCGGCCTCGTCATCGACCTCGACACCTGCGTCGGCTGCCACGCCTGCGTGATCGCCTGCAAGGGCTGGAACACCGAGAACTACGGCGCGCCACTGTCGGATCAGGACCCCTACGGCGCCGACCCCTCGGGCACCTTCCTCAACCGCGTCCACACCTACGAGGTCACAGCCCGAAGCACGGCCCCGCGCAGACTCGTCCACTTCCCCAAATCCTGCCTGCATTGCGAGGATGCGCCCTGCGTCACCGTCTGCCCCACCGGCGCCAGCTACAAGCGGGTCGAGGACGGCATCGTGCTGGTCAACGAAGACGACTGCATCGGCTGCGGCCTCTGCGCCTGGGCCTGCCCCTATGGCGCGCGCGAGATGGACCCGGCCGAAGGGGTGATGAAGAAATGCACCCTCTGCGTCGACCGCATCTACAACGAGAACCTGCCAGAGATCGACCGCGACCCCGGCCTGCGTCCGCACCTGCCCCGCCGGTGCGCGGCACTTCGGCGATCTCGCCGATCCCGACAGCGACGTCAGCCAACTGGTCGCCGAACGCGGCGGCATCGACCTGATGCCGGAACAGGGCACCAAGCCGGTCAACAAGTACCTGCCGCCCGCGCGCCCGCGACGCCGGACATCGACGTGCTCGGCCCGTTGCTGGAACCGGTGGCAGAGGAACCGAAGGGCTTTCTCGGCTGGCTCGACAAAGCGCTGGACCGTCTCTGATGCATCCCGCCCATCTCGCTCATCTTCTTCACGCCGCCTCCGGCCTCGGCTTCGGTCTGCTGGCCTTCCTGGGCCTCGGCCTGCCGGCGGTCACCGGCTGGATTGCTCTTCCTTTACTTCGCCATCGCCTTCGGCCTCGCCGCGTCGCGGCCTGGTCGCCTCGACCTTCCACCTCGGCCACCCCGAACGCGCGCTAAAGGCGTTCACCCAATGGCGCACCAGCTGGCTTAGCCGCGAGGGCTGGCTGGCCTGCGTCACGCTGATCCTCATGGGAATTTACGCCGCGCTCTGGTGCTCTTCGGCCTGCGCGTCGCTCCCCTGGGCTGGCTTGGCGTCGGCGCTCTGCCTTGCCACGGTCTTCGCGACCTCGATGATCTACGCCCAGCTCAAGACCGTGCCGCGCTGGCACCACTGGACCACGCCCGCGCTGTTCCTGGCGCTGTCGATCTCCGGCGGCTGCGCTGCTGGCCGGGCAGGTCTGGCTTGCCATCGTTTTGATCCCGGCGGCCGGCGTCTTGCAGTTCTACACCTGGAAAATCGGCGATCTTCGGCTTGGCACGGTCGGGCACCGACATGGCCAGCGCCACCGGCCTTGGCCACATGGGCACGGTCCGCAGCTTCGAAGCCCCGCATACCGGCGCCAACTACCTGACGCGCGAGATGGTCTTCGTCGTCGCCCGCAAGCACGCCCTGAAACTGCGCTCGATCGCCTTGGTGCTGGCGTTCCTCGCCCCGGTCCTGCTGCTGCTGTTGCCGTTCTTTCACCTGATGGCCCTGCTCGCCGTCGCCAGCCACCTGGCCGGGCTGGCCATCCTGCGCTGGCTGTTCTTCGCCGAGGCCGAACATGTGGTCGGGCTTTATTACGGCAACCGGTGACGCCGGTCAGCGCCGCGTCGACCCTGCGACAACCGACACCAGGAAGACTGCCATCGCCGCCGTCACGATGCTTGGCCCGGCAGGCGTGTCGAATGCCAGCGAGGCGCCAAGCCCGCCCACCGATGCCAGCATCCCGATGCCCACTGCCACGACCGCCATCGCCTCTGGCGACCGGGCAAATCCCCGCGCCGCCGCCGCCGGTATGATCAGCATCGCCCCGATCAGCAGTGCGCCCACGACCTTCAGCGCGACCGCCACCACCACCGCCAGGGCTAGGGTCAGGACCAGCCGTTCGTGGCGCGGGTTGATCCCCGCGGACTGTGCCAGGTCCTCGTTCAGCGTCGCCGTCAGCAGACCCTGCCAGCGCCACGCCAGCAGCGCCACGACCAACCCCGCTCCGCCCCAGATCACGGCAAGATCGCTGCGCCCGACGGCCAGGATGTCACCGAAAAGGAAGGCGTTCAGGTTGACCCGTGCTCCGCCCGCCATCGAAAACGCGACCAGCCCGACCGCCAGCGCCCCGTGCGACACGACCCCCAGCGTCGCATCCACCGAGTGTCCGCGGTCCACCAGCCCGGCCACGCCCAGCGCCACCGACAGCGCCACGCCCAGCGTGCCCAGGAACACCGAGACCGAGAAGGCCAACGCCAGCGCCACGCCGAGGATTGCCGCATGGGCCACCGCATCGCCGAAATAGGCCATCCTGCGCCAGACTACGAAGCACCCCAGCGGTCCCGCCGCCAGCGCCACGCCGCAGGCTCCCAGCAGCGCCCGGACCAGAAAGTCATCAAGCAACCGAACGCCCCTTCATCTGGCTCGAAAAACGCTCGCCGAACGCACCCACTCTCTTAATGCGCATGGTCGTGATCATGGTCATGGTCATGCTCGTGCTGATAAAGCGCCAGCGCCCCGCCGGTGCCATGGCCGAAAAGCGCCCGGTACTCTGGCGCCTCGCGGACCACGTGCGGCGTGCCCTCGCAGCAGACGTGGCCGTTCAGGCAGATCACCCGGTCCGACGCCGCCATCACCACATGCAGGTCGTGGCTGACCAGCAGCACGGCGCAGCCATAGTCACGCCGCGTGGTCTCGATCAAACGATAGAACGCTGCCGCCCCAGGCTGATCCAGGCCCTGCGTCGGCTCGTCGAGGATCAGGACGTCCGGATCAGCCAGCAGTGCACGCGCCAGAAGCACACGCTGCAACTGACCGCCCGACAAGGCCGAGAGCGGTTGGTCGCGCACCTCGCCCGCGCCGACCCAGTCCAGCGCGCGCGTGATCGCTTCACGGTCCTGCCAGACCGGCAATGACAGGAACCGGGCGACGCTGATCGGCAGGCTGGCGTCGATTGCCAGCCGCTGCGGCACGTAGCCGATGCGCAGGCCCGGCTTGCGCACCACCCGGCCCTCGCTGGGCGTCAGCACCCCGACGAGGGCCCGCAACAAGGTCGATTTGCCCGACCCGTTCGGACCGACAACGGTGACGATCTCGCCCGGCTCTATCGCGAGGTTGACGTGCCGCAACACCGGCTCGGCCGCGTAGCGGACCGTCATGTTCTCTGCCGCGATCAGGCTCATGCGCAGGCTGGGCACAGACCGACCACCTCCAAGTTGACCCGTTCGACAGCGAACCCCATCGCCGCCGCCGTCCGTTCGAGCGCGCGGCGCACGTCCGCGACCGGCGCCTCGGCGACGGCCTCGCAGACGCGGCAGATCAGGAAGGCGGGCGCATGGACCTCGCCGGGATGCATGCAGGCGGTATAGGCGTTGAGACGGCGGATGCGGTGGGCAAAGCCGTTCTCGACCAGAAAATCCAGGGCGCGGTAGGCCACAGGCGGCTGTCGGCCAAAGCCGTCTTCGGCCAGCCTTTCCAGCACCTCGTAGGCGCCGAGCGCCTTGTGCGCCTCCAGCAGGATCTCCAGCGCGCGGCGCCGCACCGGCGTCAGGCGCAGGCCCGCGGTTTCGCTGGCAGCCTCGGCCCGGGCCAGCATGGTCCCGGAACAGGCGCTGTGATCATGCGGCGAAAAGGCAAGGATCGGGTCGGACATTGCAGCGCCAGTTTTGTTATACTATCACATCACGATTAAACCGCTGCGCAACTGCTGACAAGGACCAACCCGATGCGCGCCATGGCTACAGTCATCGCCCTGCTTGCCGCACCCACCTGGGCGCAGACCCCGGTTGTCGTGACCGACATCGCCCCGGTGCATTCGCTGGCGGCCCAGGTCATGGGCGATCTTGGCCAGCCGCGCCTCTTGCTGGATCCGGCCAGCGATCCGCACCATTTCCAGATGCGGCCAAGCCAGGCGCGCATAGTTGCCGATGCCGACCTGATGGTCTGGATGGGCCCGGCGCTGACGCCGTGGCTCGAGCGGTCGCTTGCCACGATGGCGCCGGACGCCCGGTCGCTGCCGCTGCTCGACCTCGCCGCCGCCCCGCTGCGCATCGAGAACAAGGACGCGGACGGCCACGATCACGGCAGCCTCGACCCGCACGCCTGGCTCGATCCGCTGAATGCCGCCGCCTACCTGCGGCGGATCGCCGAAGACCTGGCCGTCCTCGACCCCGCAAATGCTGCCATCTATGCCGCGAACGCGCGGGTCGCGGCAGAGAACCTCGAGCGGCACCGCGCGACACTCGCGCCAATCGTGGCACAGGCCGGGGACGCGACGTTGATCGCCACCCACGATGCATTTGGCTATTTTCTGACGCGCTACGGACTAAGCCTTGGCGGCAGCCTGTCCGACAGCGCCGGCAATGCCCCCGGTGTGGCGGGCCTCAGCGCGCTGCAACAGGGGATCGCAGATGCCGGCAAACCGGTCTGCGTCCTGCAGGAACCCGGAGTTTCCGCCAAGTCGCTTCTGAATCTCGACCCCTCGGTCCCGGTAAAAGTCGTCGAGCTTGACCCGATGGGTCGCGATCATCCTTTGGGGCCAGAGCTTTACGTTGCCATGCTTGGCGATCTGGCCGACGCGCTGGCCACCTGTGCGGACGCCACCGAATAACGGAGCGCCGCCGACCGGCGCGCCTTGATCGGATCAGCGCAACCGCGCTTCGGTCTTGGCGTCAAAGACCATGGCATGCGCGGCGTCGAAGGTGACCCCGACTTCCGATCCATGCGGCACCGGCTGATCCTCGCGGGCCTCGACGATGATGCGGTCGCCGTTCTTCGCGTTGAGATAGACGTAGGACACGCCGCCCAGCGATTCGGTCAGGTCGACGTGATGGGTCGCGGCATCCGGGTCGATCAGGATGTGATTCGGGCGCAGGCCCAGGATCACCTTGCTGCCCGCACCCGGCAGCTTGACCTTGGTCGCCACCACCTGGTCGCCCAGCCCCGGCACCCGCACGCCGCCCGCCTCGACCGTGCCTTCAAAGAAATTCATCGCCGGCGAGCCGATGAACCCGGCGACGAACTTGTTGTCGGGATCGCGGTACAGATTCCAGCGGCGCGCCGACCTGCTCGATATGGCCCGCGCGCAGCACCACGATCTTGTCGGCCAGCGTCATCGC
This sequence comes from uncultured Alphaproteobacteria bacterium, assembly GCA_963768205.1. Classification (GTDB taxonomy): domain Bacteria; phylum Pseudomonadota; class Alphaproteobacteria; order Rhodobacterales; family Rhodobacteraceae; genus JAHELH01. Next base: position 33,618 of record CAVYHB010000009.1, read on the forward strand.
CTCGACCTGGTCGTGGGTGACGTAGATCATCGTCGCGCCGATCTCGTTGTGCAGCCGCGCGATCTCGACCCGCATCTCGACGCGCAGTTCGGCATCGAGGTTCGACAAGGGCTCGTCGAACAGGAACACCTCGGGCCCGCGCACGATGGCGCGGCCGATGGCGACGCGCTGGCGCTGACCGCCCGACAGGGCCGCGGGCTTGCGCTTCAGATAGTCGTCCAGCTTGCAGGATCCGGCTCGCCTCGGCGACCTTTGCCTTGATCTCGGCCTTCGGATGGCCGTTCATCTTCAGCCCGAACCCCATGTTCTCCTCGACCGTCATGTGCGGGTAAAGCGCGTAGGTCTGGAACACCATCGCCACGCCGCGTTCGGCCGGGTCCAGCCGCGTGACGTCGCGCTTGCCGATATTGATCTGGCCCTCGGTGGTTTCCTCCAGCCCCGCCACCATGCGCAGCAAGGTGGACTTGCCGCAGCCCGACGGGCCGACGAAGACGCAGAATTCGCCGTCCTCGATTTCCAGGTCGATCCCGTGGATCACCTGCACATCGCCGTAGCGCTTGATGACGTTGTTCAGTGTCACACCAGACATGTCAGCTCTCCGATCTCGTGATTTGTTGCTGTTGCGGACGCGGTTTGTCGGGAAACCGCCAGTCTCGCAGCCTCTGCGGCAATCTTCTCGGCCGCCGTGCCGGATTACCGGCACCAGTTCGTCCAAGTCCGTCCAGGTCGCGTGCGCGCAGTCGAACTGGTCACCGAAATCGCGCCCAGCGCGCTGGCCCCGTCGGTCAGGATCGGCACCGCGACGCAGATGATGCCCGGCTCGTGTTCTTCGCGGTCAAAGGCGATAGCCGCGTTCGCGGATCTCGTCCAGCTCGGCGACGAAGCGCCTTCGGCGCTGGTCAGGGTCTGCGGCGTGAACCGGTGATAGCTTTGCTGCTCGAGGTTGTCCTTCAGCTCATCCGGCGGCCAGAAACGCCAGCATCGCCTTGCCGACACCGGTGCAATAGGCCGGCCCGATCTTGCCCGCGTCGGAGAAACATCTCGATCGGGCGTCGTCGCATTGCGCTTGTCGACATAAAGCACCTGCCCGTGATCCAGCTGCGCCAGATGAACGGTCTCGCCGATCTCTTCGGCCAACGCGTCCAGATGCGGACGCGCGACAGGGGCCAGCGACGACTTTGCGTCCAGGCCACATGGGCCAGCCGCACCAGCCGCAATACCCAGCGAATAGGTCTGCCGCTCGGGATCATAGCGCCAGCATCCGCTGATTGGTCAGCGTTTGCAGAAACCGGTAAAGCGTGGCCTTGGGATAGGGGCTTGCTTCCAGCAGTTCGGTAAACCGCACCGGACGCCCAAACGCGGCGACCTGATCCAGCACGTCAAGCGCCTTGCCGACGGTTCCGTCCCCGGACCGGTCGGTCGTCCATAATCGTCGTCCTCCCGCGCGCTGTGCTTTACGCCTCTGTTGTCGGCGGCCTCTGACCGCTTGACAAGCCATAGCCGATTCGCGTGTTAAGATTTCAATATGCAAAACTAAGTTTCAAATAATGGAACTCAAATTATAATGGAACTCTCAGGGAGGACACCAATGCGTTCCATGCTCAAGAGCGTCCGCTCGCGGCGCTCGGCGCTTCACTGCCATACTGGCAGGCGGCGCATTCGCCGACGGCCACGCGCTGTACCGGCGATCTGAAAATCTTCCTCGACACATCGAACCCGGCGCCCCGCGCCACGATGGAAGCGATGATCGCCGATTTCGGCGCGATGCACCCCGATCTCAACATCGAGACCACGGTGATCGACCGCGAAGCCTACAAGACCCAGATCCGCAACTTCCTGACCGCCGATGCGCCGGACGTCGCCACCTGGTATGCTGCCAACCGGATGAGCCCCTACGTGGAGGCCGGCCTTTTCGAAGACGTCATCGGACCTGTGGGAAGACCCCGACATCGCCGAGAACCTGGCCTCGACCAAGGGCGCGATGACCATCGACGGCAAGCAGTGGGGCGTGCCCTATACCTACTACCAGTGGGGCGTCTACTATCGCAAAGACATCTACGAAGAGCTGGGCCTATCCGAGCCGGCCAACTGGGACGAGATGATGGCGAACTGCCAGAAAGTCGTCGACTCGGGCCGCACGTGCTACACCATCGGCACCAAGTTCCTTTGGACCGCCGGCGGCTGGTTCGACTACCTCAACATGCGCACCAACGGCTTTGATTTCCACATGGCACTGGCCCGTGGCGAAGTCAAATGGACCGACGACCGCGTGCGCGAGACCTTCGCCAACTGGCGCAAGCTGATCGACATGGGCGCCTTCATCGACAACCACCAGACCTACAGCTGGCAGGAAGTCGCTGCCCTTCATCGTGAACGGCGAAGCCGCCGCGATACCTGATGGGCAACTTCGCCGTGGCACCGCTGCGCGAAGCCGGTCTTGACGACGATCAAGCTCGACTTCTACCAGTTCCCGGCGATCAACCCGGATGTCGAACTGGCCGAAGATGCGCCGACCGATACGTTCCACATCCCGGCGAACGCCACGAACAAGGATGCCGCGCGCGCATTCCTGCAATTCGTGGTCTCGGCTGATGTCCAGACCACGATCAACAATGGTGCGAACCTTGGTCAGCTGCCGGTGAACGCGACTGCCTCGGTGGATGACGACAAGTTCCTGAACGAGGGCTTCGAGATGCTTTCAGCCAGAACAGCCCCGGCGGCGTCGCTCAGTTCTTCGACCGCGACTTCCCGGCGGAAATGGCCGCCGAGGCATGCAGGGCTTCCAGGAGTTCATGGTATCCCGGACAACCTGGACGACATCCTCGCAGCGCCTCGACAAGGTGCCGTCAGCGGGTCTACCCAGTAAACGACTTCCCGACCGGGCGCGTAGCACCGCGCCCGGTCGATCGCCTTCGCGACCCATCCGCAATCCCGCGCAACGCGCGGCTTTCCGCATGCGCCGCCCTGACCGAAGGGAACGCTGCCATGACCACGACCGCAGTCCCCGTCACCGAATACGAGCCGCCCAGCGCGGTCTGGTACAAGCGCAACGAAATCGCGGTCACGCCCTGGCTGTTCCTTGCGCCCGCGATCTTCTTCTTCGCGTTCTACGTCATCTTCCCGATCTTCCAGAGCTTCAACATCTCGCTTTACGACTGGGACGGTCTGGGCGAGGCGCGACTTCGTCGGCCTTGCCAACTACGACGAGCTGATGCGACGACCGCGCCTTCGAAGTGTCGCTGTGGAACAACTTCAAATGGCTGGTGCTGTACCTGCTGGCGATCCCGGCAGGCCTGTTCATCGCGCTGTTCCTGAACCAGACAGTCACCGGCATCCGGCTTTACAAGTCGCTGTTCTTCTTCCCCTTCGTGATCTCCCAGGTCGTCGTCGGCCTGGTCTTCACCTGGTTCTACGACCCCACCTTCGGCCTGCTGAACGCGCATCCTCGGCTCGTTCGGCCTTGGCCCGATCAACGTGCTGGGCGACCCGACGCTGGCCACCTACGGCATCATCGCCGCGGGCCTCTGGCCGCAGACCGCCTATTGCATGATCCTGTACCTGACCGGCCTCAACGCCGTCGACCCCGAACAGGTCGAAGCCGCGCGCCTTGACGGCGCCAAGGGCTGGAAGATGCTGTGGTACGTGATCCTGCCGCAGCTGAAACCCGCGACCTTCATCGCCTTCGTCGTGACGATCATCGGCGCGCTGCGCTCGTTCGACCTGATCTCGATCATGACCAACGGCGGCCCCTTCGGCACCACCCGCGTGCTGTCGTTCTACATGTTCGAAAAGGCGCTGTCCGAATACGGCTTCCGCATGGGCTATGGCGCGGCCATCGCCGTGGTGCTGTTCCTCATCATGCTGGTCTTCATCGCCTACTTCCTGTGGTCGATGTACCAAGAAGAGAAGGGGGCCGCTGATGTTCCCGACACCGATCCAAAAACGCCCCGCGCCGCGCAGATCAGCCTACCAGGCGTTGCTGCCCATCGCGCTGATCGATGTGGCTTGCTGCCGCTGATCGCCGTTGCCGTCTTCTCGATCAAGCCGGACGCCGACTTCACCAACGGCAACTACTGGGGCATGCCCGGCATCGCTTCGAGGGCTTCACCAACTACGGCAAGGTGTTCTTCGACTCCGACATGCCGCGCTACATGCTGAACTCGTTCCTGATCACCATCCCCACGGTGATCGGCGCGGTGGCGCTGTCGGCGATGGCGGGCTTCGCGCTGGGCATCTACCGGTTCAAGTCGAACATCTGGATCTTCTTCATGTTCGTCGCGGGCAACTTCGTGCCGTTCCAGATCCTGATGGTGCCGGTGCGCGACCTGACGCTGGACCTCGGCCTCTACAACACCAAGACCGGCCTCGTGCTGTTCCACATCGCGTTCCAGACCGGGTTCTGCACGCTCTTCATGCGCAACTTCATCCGCGCGCTGCCGTTCCCGCTGATCGAGGCCGCGCGGGTCGAAGGCGTCGCCGAATGGCGCATCTTCTGGTACGTCGTGCTGCCGCTGATGAAACCCGCGCTCGCGGCGCTCGCGGTGCTGATCTTCACCTTCATCTGGAACGATTACTTCTGGGCCGTGGTGCTGACGCAAGGGCCCGAAAGCCAGCCCGTCACCGCCGGCATCACCAGCTTCAACGCGCAGTACCGCGCCGCCTATCACCTGATGAGCGCGGGCTCGCATCGTCGCGGCGCTGCCGCCGGTGGCGATGTTCTTCCTGATGCAGAAGCACTTCATCGCCGGTCTGACCCTCGGTGCCGTGAAGTAATGCCAATGCCGTGGCAGACTGGACGACGAGCCGCGCAGACACTTGTTCTGGCCGCCCGCCGCGACCGGCTGCCCGAGGTGGTCTATTGGGGCGCGCCCCTGCCCGCCGGACGAAGACCTCGAGACGCTCTGCGCGGCGCGCACGCGCTGGACGTCACCGGCGGCATGCTGGACGAAAACCCCGATCTCTCGATCTGCCCCGAGGCCACGCGCACCTTCCCCGGCCAGCCCGGCCTGATCCTGCGCGGCCAGGACGGCACGCCGCTGCTGCCCAAGTTCTGCTTCGCACGGCGAAGACGCCCGGCACGACGGGCTGAGCCTGACCTACCGACGACGCCGACAACGGCCTGACCTACACGCGCCGACTTCGCGCTCGACGCCGACACCCACATCATCACCGCCAGCGCCACAGCTGAAGGCCGACACGCCCGGTCCACCTGCACTGGCTCGCCGCCCCGGTCCTTCCCGGCCCACAGCTTTCGGACGAGATGATCGACTTCTCGGGCCGCTGGTGCGGCGAGTTCCAGCTCGAACCGCACCGCCTGGTCGCCCGGCATCCGCTACCGCGAGAACCGCACCGGGCGCACCGGGCACGAACATTTCCCCGGCCTGATCGTGCCGGGCCGCGGCGCCACCAATACCCAAGGCGAGGCCTGGGCCTTCCACTACGGCTGGTCCGGCGGTCACCGGATGATCGCCGAGGAACTGCCCGACGGCCGCCGCCAGATCCAGTTCGGCCATGCCGCGCGGATGGAACACCGCGCCCGCGACCGCAGTTTCGACACCGCGCCGCTTTACGCTGACCTATTCCATCGACGGGCTGAACGGCTGCGCCGTCAGTCTTCCAGCGCCACCTGCGCGACCGGATCGTCACCTGGCCGCAAGCCCGACCGCCCGCGCCCGGTGCACTACAACTGCTGGGAAGCGGTCTATTTCGACCACAACCTCCCCGTCCTGAAAGACATCGCCACCCGCGCCGCCGATCTTGGCGCCGAACGCTTCGTGCTGGACGACGGCTGGTTCGGCCAGCGCGACGACGACACCCGCTCCCTGTCGGACTGGGAGGTCGATCCGCGCAAATACCCCGACGGCCTTGGCCCGCTGATCGACCATGTCCACGGGCTCGGCATGACCTTCGGCATCTGGTTCGAGCCGGAGATGATCAACCCCGACAGCGACCTGCACCGCGCCCATCCCGACTGGGCGCTGGGCGGCGAGGACCAGATCCTTGGCCGCCAGCAGAAGGCGCTGGACATGGCGCTACCCGGAGGTCCGCGATTTCATCTATGACCGCATGGCAGCGATCCTGTCGGCGCCACGAGATCGACTACATCAAGTGGGACCACAACCGCGTCCTGCCGATGCCCGACGCGGCGCAGACCCGCGGCTCCTATGCCCTGATCGACCGGCTGCGCGCCGACTTTCCCGAAGGTCGAGATCGAAAGCTGCGCCTCGGGCGGCGGGCGCATCGACTTCGGCATCCTCAGCCGCACCCAGCGCGTCTGGCTTTCCGACAGCAACGACGCGCTGGAGCGGCTGCGGATGCAGCACGACGCCGCGCTGTTCCTGCCCGCCGCGATCACCGGCAGCCATGTCGGCCCGCGGCATTGCCACACCTCGGGCCGCATTCTCGACATCCGGTTCCGCGCCTGGGTCGCCGCCCAGCGCCACATGGGGTTCGAGATGGATCCGCGCGAACTGACCGACGAGGAAAGCCCGATCCTGACGCGAGGTCACCGCCTGGTGGAAGGCCAACCGCGACTGGATGATCGCCGCCGATATCCTGCGGCTCGACAGCGCCGATCCGGCCGTGCTGGCCGAACAGCAGCAGGCCCGCGACGGCGCACCGCTTCGTGGTTTTCGCCGGCAAGGCCGCCACCAGCGCCCAGATCGCGCCGCGCCCGCTGCGCCTGACCCGGCTCGACCCGCAGGCGCAGTACCGGATCGACCTGGTCAACCGCACCGATGCACCGCGCCTGTCGCGCGGCACGATGGCACTGAAAGACGGCGAACTGATCCTGTCCGGCGCCTACCTGATGCACCATGGCGTGACCCTGCCTTGGAACTATCCGGCGACGATGTGGGTCATCGAGGGCACGCGGATATGACCGCCGCCGCCTGGATCGCCGTCGACTGGGGCACCTCGCACCTGCGCGCCTGGGCGATGGCCACCGACGGGCGGATGCTGGACCAGCGCCAGTCCACCGACGGCATGGGCCGGCTTCACCCGGCCCAGTTCGAACCCGCCCTGTTGCGGCTCGTCGAACCCTGGCTTGGCGACGGCGCCACGCCGGTCGTCGCCTGCGGCATGGTGGGCAGCCGCCAGGGCTGGGCCGAGGCCCCCTATCGCGCCGTCCCCTGCGCCGCCCGCGGCACCGACCTGGTGAAGGTGCGCCGGCAGCCGACCCCCGGCTCGATGTCCGGCTCATTCCCGGCGTCAAGCAGGACAGCCCAGCGGATGTCATGCGCGGCGAAGAAACCCAGATCGCCGGTCACATCGCGCAGGAGCCCGGATTTCGACGGCGTGCTTTGCCTGCCCGGCACCCATTGCAAATGGGCGCATATCAGCGCGGGCGAGATCGTCAGCTTCCGCACCTTCATGACCGGCGAATTGTTCGCGCTGCTCTCGACCGCCTCGGTTCTGCGCCACTCCATCGAGCCCGACGGCTGGGACGATGCCGCCTTCGCCGACGCCGTCTCCGACGCCATCGCCCGCCCCGAAGCGATGGCCGCGCGCCTGTTCTCGCTGCGGGCCGAGGCGCTGCTGCACGGGCTTGACCCGCGTGCTGCCCGCGCCCGCCTGTCTGGCCTCTTGATCGGCGCAGAGCTTGCGGCGGCCAAGCCCTACTGGCTGGGCCGCGACGTCGTCGTCATCGGCGCATCTTCGCTTGCGCGCAACTACGCCGCGGCCTTGACCGCACAGGGTGCCCGCCCCACCATTAGGCGACGGGTCCGCACTGACGCTTGCGGGCCTTGCCGCCGCCTACCAAAGCCTGAAGGAAACCAAATGAGCCGTCCCCTGATCGCCATCCTGCGCGGGATCGAGCCGCGTGAAGCCGCCGTCACCGCCGCCACGCTGATCGAGGCCGGGAATCACCCGGATCGAGGTGCCGCTGAACTCGCCGCAACCGCTGGAAAGCATCGAGGCGATCGTTGCCGCGCATGGCGAGGACGCGCTGATCGGCGCCGGCACCGTGCTGACGGCGGACGAGGTCAAGAACGTCTACAAGGTCGGCGGCAAGCTGATCGTGTCGCCCGAACTGCGACAAGCGGGTGATCGAGGCCGCGACAAATGCTGGGGATGGAAAGCTATCCCGGCGTGTTCACCCCGACCGAATGCTTCGCGGCGCTGGCTTGCGGGGCGGACGGGCTGAAGATTTTCCCGGCCTTCCTGATGGGCACCGAGGGGCTGAAGGCAATCCGCGCCGTGCTGCCGAAGGACACCGAGGTCTACGTCGTCGGCGGCGTCGGCGCCGGACGACTTCGCCGACTGGGTCGCGGCCAGCGCCAACGGTGTCGGCCTCGGCACCTCGCTCTACAAGCCCGGCATGAGCCAGGCCGACATCGCCGCCCGCGCCCGCGCCTCGGTGGCCGCCTGGGACGAGGCCACGGCATGAGCGCGACGCTCTTCGACGACCGGCAATGCGCGCTTGGCGAAGGCCCGCTCTGGCACCCGGAACGCAAACAACTCTACTGGTTCGACATCCTCGGCAACCGCCTGCTGACGGTCGAGGACGGCGAGCAGCGGCACTGGCAATTCGACGAGCATGTCTCGGCGGCCGGCTGGACCGGCCCGCGACACCCTGCTGATCGCCAGCGAGATCGACCTCTTCCACTTCGACCTGACCAACGGCAAGGCGCACCGGGTCTGCGACGCTGGAAACCGACAACCCCCTGACCCGCTCGAACGATGGCCGCGCCGACCCGGCAGGGCGGCTTCTGGATCGGCACGATGGGCAAGAAGGCCGAACTGGGCGCGGGCGCGATCTACCGCTATTACAAGGGCGAATTGCGCAAGATCTACCCAGATATCACGATCCCCAACTCGATCTGCTTCTGCCCGCAGGGCGACCGCGTCTACTTCTCCGACACACCGACCGGTCAGATCATGACGCAAGCGTCTGGACACCAAGGGCTGGCCGAAGGGCGACATCGAGGTCTTCGCCGACCTGCGCGCCGATGGGCTGAACCCCGACGGCTCTGTCACCGACGACGAACGGCAACCTCTGGAACGCGCAGTGGGGTGCGGCCCGCGTCGCGTCCTACGGCCCGGATGGCCAGTTCCTGCAATCCATCGGCATTCCCGGCGCAGCACACCTCCTGCCCGGCCTTCGGCGGCCCCGACCTAAAGACGCTCTTCTGCACCTCCGCGCGACAGGACCTGACCGACGACATCCTCGCCGCCCATCCCGAGAACGGCCAGACCTTCGCGCACCGAGACCGACGCGCGCGGCTGGCCCGAACCGCAGGTCTTCCTCTGACGCGCCAGTTCCACCTCGCAATACCCGACCCACCCGCAGGCCGATCCCAATGACCCAACGTACCCTCGGCGTCTGCTACTACCCCGAACACTGGCCCGAAGCCCAGTGGGCCGAAGACGCCGCACGAATGGTCGAGACCGGCCTGACCTGGGTTCGCATCGGCGAATTCGCCTGGTCCCGGATGGAGCCAGAACCCGACTATCCGGCACTTCGACTGGCTCGACCGGGCCATCGACACGCTTGGCCGCGCCGGGCTCAAGGTCATCCTCGGCACCCCCACCGCCACCCCGCCGCGCTGGATGCTCGAGAAGCACCCCGACATGCTGGCCGTGGATGCGGCAGGCCACCCGCGCAAGTTCGGCTCGCGCCGCCACTACTGCTTCTCGCCACCAGGGCTACCTGGACGAATGCCGCCGCATCGTGACGCTGCTGGCCGAGCGCTACGGGCGCCACGAACACGTCCAGGCCTGGCAGACCGACAACGAATACGGCTGCCACGACACCACGCTCAGCTACTCGCATCGCCGCACCCGCGCATTCCGCGACTGGCTGCGCGCAGCGCTACCAAAGCACTGACGCGCTGAACCGCGCCTGGGGCAATGTCTTCTGGTCGATGGACTACGACAGCTTCGACCAGATCGACCTGCCCAACCTCACGGTGACCGAGCCGAACCCCGCCCACGTCATGGCGTTCCGCCGTTTCTCAAGCGATCAGGTCGTCCGCTTCAACCGCGCGCAAACCGAGATCCTCCGCGCCCATACCGACGCCCCGCTGATCCACAACTACATGGGCCGCATCCTCGACTTCGACCATTTCGACGTCGGCGCCGACCTCGATATCGCCTCATGGGACAGCTACCCGCTGGGCTTTCTCTCCGACCGGCTCGAAGCCACGCCGCAGCACAAGCAGCGCTTCCTGCGCCAAGGCGATCCGGACATCCAGGCCTTCCACCACGACCTTTACCGCGCGGTGGGGCGCGGTCGCTGGTGGGTGATGGAACAGCAACCCGGCCCGGTGAACTGGGCCCCGTTTAACCCCGCCCCGCTGCCCGGCATGGCCCGCCTCTGGGCGTGGGAGGCCTTCGCCCACGGCGCCGAAACGGTCTGCTACTTCCGCTGGCGCCAGGCCCCCTTCGCCCAGGAACAGCAGCACGCAGGCCTCCTGCGCCCCGACAGAGCGCCCGCCCCGGCCCTGGCCGAGGCCGCGCAGGTGGCGCACGAATTGACCGACTTGCCCGACACCGCGCCCGCAGCGGCCCCGATCGCGCTGGTCTTCGACTATGCCTCGGCCTGGGCCTGGGCTACCCAGCCGCAAGGGGCCGATTTCGATTACTTCCGGCTGGTCTTCGCCGCCTACCGCGCTGCCCGGCGCACCGGTCTGAACATCGACATCCTGCCCGCCGACACCGCAAATCTCGAAGCCTACGACGTGATCCTCGCCCCCGGCCTGATGACGCTCCCCGAGCCGTTCAAAACCGCTCTGGCCAGCTTCAGGGGTCAGGCCCTGGTCGGCCCCCGCACCGGGCTCAAAACACCCGAACTGTCCATCGCCCTGCCCCTCGGCCCGGCCCTGCCGGACCTCGATTGCATAACAAGTCTCGTCGAAAGCCTGCCCCCCGGCAGCACCGTCCCCCTGCAGGGCGGCGGCGCATTCGCGCATTGGTTCGAGCATCTGGAGGGCCGCGCAGAGGTCGCGCTGCACACCGGCGACGGGCGCCCCGCGATGCTGCGCGCGGGTGGCCTGCACTACCTGGGCGGCTGGCCCGACGATCCGACCTTCGCCAAACTCATCCGCAACCTGTGTCTGCGCGCGGGCCTGTCACCCGTTCAAACTGCAAAACGACATTCGCATCCGCGATACCGCCTCACACCGCTTCATCTTCAACTACGCCCCCGAGCCGCAGGAATTCGAGGGTGCCGACATCCCTGCCGCGGGCGTCCGGTGGCAAAAGCTGTGACCCCGGGTCTGACAGTCGCCGGGCAAACCGGATCCGGCGCAACGGTGCAGCGCGTGGTGCTGTCGAACGGTCAGCTAAGCGCCGCGATCCTGACGCTGGGTTGCATGCTTCAGGACCTGCGGCCGGCGGGCGTGCCGCATTCGCTGATTGTCGGCAGCCCGGACCTTGCGGCCTACTGCGGCCCGCTACGTTATTGCGGCGCCATCGTCGGTCCTGTCGCCAACCGCATCGGCGGCGCAAGCGCCGTGATCGACGGCACGCCGCATCACTTCGACGCCAACCAGAATGGACAACACACCCTGCATGGCGGCGAGCACGGCACCCACGCGCAGGTCTGGCGCCTTGAGGCCCACGACGCCCGCCGCGCCACCTTCACGCTCGACCTGCCCGATGGGGCGGGCGGTTTCCCCGGCAATCGCCTGATCACCGCGCGCTACGAAATATCCGGCAACGCACTGGCGCTGACCCTGACCGCCACTACCGACCGGCCGACCGTGATGAACCTGGCCAACCACATCTACTGGCGGATGGACAGTGCCGACACCACCGAAGGCCAGGTCCTGCGCATCGCCGCCGACCACTACCTGCCGACCGACGGCGACCTGTTGCCGACCGGCGCTGTCGCGCCCGTCGCGGGCACCCGGTTCGACTATCGCGAAGGTGCCGTCCTTCGGGCGGGCGAGGAGGGACCGATCGACAACAATTTCTGCCTCTCGACCGCGCGCGCACCGCTTCGCGACGTGGCCTCCCTCACAGGACGCTCCGGCACTTCCATGACGCTCGCCACCACCGAACCGGGATTGCAGGTCTACGATGGCCACAGCCTGGAGATACCCGATGTCATGGGCAACGACGGCGCGCCCTGTCGCGCCTACGGCGGTCTCGCGCTCGAGCCGCAGTTCTGGCCGGATGCACCGAACAACTCCGGCTTTCCCGGATATCACCCTGCGCCCCGGCGACCGCTGGCAGCAGGTCACGACCTGGACATTCGCTCCCTGACCCGGCTCTTCATCTTGCCGGAAATACCTCCGCCGGAGGCCCGCGCGGCCCCGGGCCGCGCAAGACATCGAGTCGGCGCGGAACGCGCCTCGATCAGATCACTTCGCCGCCCGGTACCAGGCGACGATCTCCGCCCGCTCTTCCTCTTCCATGAACGAGACGTTCGCGGGCGGCATCGCGTGGCTCAGACCCGGCCTGCAGATAGATCTCCCGGGCATGGCGCGCGATCTGCGCCTGCGGTTTCCAGCCGCACGCCCTTCGGCGGCCACAGCATGCCGTCCCAGACCGGCTCGCCGCATGGCACATCGAACAGCGGCCCAGCACGATGTCCTGCACCTCGTCGAAGCCCTCGGCCTCGGCGAACCGGACCGCGTGCCCTGCGCTTCTTCCGCCTCTGCCTCCAGGTCGAACTGCGGCGCGGTCGACAGCCAGACGATCAGATCAGGAACAGGATCACCGTGACGCCCCAGGTCCAGTGCGGGTTGCCCTGCCGCGCATGCAGCGAGTTGAAATAGTGCCGGATCGTCACCCCCATCAGGAACACCAGCGCCGGCGATGATCCAGTTCCACTGCGTCGCGAAGGCCAGCGGATAGTGATTGCTCAGCATCAGGAAGATCACCGGCAGCGTCAGATAGTTGTTGTGGGTCGAGCGCAGCTTGGCGATCTTGCCGTATTTCGGATCGGGCGTGCGCCCGGCCTTCAGGTCCGCCACCACGATGCGCTGGTTCGGCATGATGATGAAGAACACGTTGGCGGTCATGATCGTCGCCGTGAACGCGCCCAGATGCAGCATCATCGCGCGGCCCGGTGAAGATCTGGTTATAGCCCCAGCCCATGACCACCAGCAGCACGAACAGCAGCAGCATCAGCATGGTCGGCTGCTCGCCCAGCGGCGACTTGCACAGGAAATCATAGACCAGCCAGCCGATGGTCAGCGACGCCGCCGAGATCAGGACGCCCTGCCAGACCGCCAGGTCGGCCTTCGTCGGGTCGATCAGGTAGAGCTCGGCCCCCAGCCAGTAGACCAGCATCAGCATCGCCGCGCCCGACAGCCAGGTCGCATAGCTTTCCCATTTGAACCAGATCAGATGGCTCGGGCATCGCCTCGGGCGCCACCAGGTATTTCTGGATGTGGTAGAACCCGCCGCCGTGCACCTGCCATTCCTCGCCATCCGCGCCGCTTGCCAGATCGCGGTCGCGCCACAGCCCCAGGTCCAGCGCGATGAAGTAGAAGGACGAGCCGATCCAGGCGATCGCGGTGATCACATGCACCCAGCGCACCGCGAATTCCACCCACGCTCCCAGAATCGCCAGATCGTACATGCGATCGCATCCCTCTGCCAGTTTCGATCAAATCTATATCGCAGCCGCGCTTTTCGCTCTATCCTGTAAATGTCTAGGGACTTTCAAAGATACAGAGATAATCGCCATGTCCTACGTGAAGACACTGAAGATGTTCGTCCGGGTCTACGAGCTTGGGCAGCATGAGCGCCGCGGCCCGCGACCAGCGCACTTCGCCCGCCGTCACTTCCGCGCGCATCGCCGAGCTGGAAAAATCCCTCGGCGTCCGGCTTTTCAACCGCACCACGCGGGTGCTTCGCCCGACCGAGGCGGGCACGATCTTCTACGGCGGCGCCCGGCGTATCCTGCAGGCCATCGACACCGCCGAGGCCGAGGTGATGGAGGCGACTTCCAGCCCCAAGGGCACTGTGTTCGTGGCTGCTCCCCTGGGAATCGGGCGGCGCTTCATCGCGCCTGCCGTGCCCGAATTCAAGGACGCCTACCCCGCAATCGACATCCGCCTGCGCATGTCCGACCGCAGTATCGACGTCACAGCCGAGGGGCTCGACATGGCCTTCCACCTCGGTATCCTCGAGGACAGCGATCTGAAGGTGCGCGTCATCGCGCAATGCCCGCGCATCTTGTGCGCCTCGCCCGAGTACATCGCCCGGCGCGGCGAGCCCCGCGACGGCGACGCGCTGATCCGCGACAAGCACGACTGCCTGAACCTGCGGTTTCCCGGCGCCCCGGAATTCCAGTGGACCCTGAAGACGCCGCAGGGACCGAAACGCTACGATGTCGGTGGGCCGTTCGAATCCGACGATGGCGACGTGCTGACCGCCTGGGCGCTCGACGGGCGCGGCATCGTGATGAAACCGGTTTTCGAAGTCGCGGAACACCTGGTCGCCGGCACCTTGTTGCCGGTGGCACAGGCCACGCCGCCGGTGGCGACGCAACTGTCGTGCCTTTCGTCGCACCGGACCGAGAACGACCCCAAGTCGCGCCTGTTCATCGAGTTCATGGCCAGCCGGATCGCCCGTGACCTCGCGGCGCAGGAGGATCTGTGGAAAATGCCTGCGACCGGCTGACGCTGCCTAGTCGTTGCCCGCCTGGTCGGGATCGAAGACGGCCAGGAACTGGTAGGCCAGGAAGACCCCGGCGGCGCCGAATACCACGGCCCACATGACGTTGCCGGCAAGCCCCTCGAAGATGGCCCAGCCGAAGGTCAGCACAACGATTGCAAGCCGCAGCCAAAGCGGCCGGAACATCGGGCTTTGCACGTCGAAGAACTTCCAATTCATCGCAGTCCCCCCGCCGGTTTGTGGGATATTCGATCACGCATCGTTGGTGTCCGGGTAGGCGCCCACGACCTGTTGATCGAAGTCGATGATCGACCCGGTCACGACACCCGAGTGCGGCCCAAGCAGGAACGATGTCTGCCAGGCCACGTCTTCGGGCTTGACCAGCTTGCCGAACGGCATGCTGGCCTCGGCCTCGGCCAGCCAGCCGTCCTTGCGCCCGTGCCATTTCTGCTGGGTCGAGTCCTCGCCGGGCGTGTCCATCCAACCGACGTTGATGCCGTTTACACGAATGCGATGTTCGGCCAGCGTGTTGGCGGAGTTCTTGGTGATGTTCAGAAGCGCCGCCTTCGAGGCCGCGTAGGGCGCCAGGAACGGCAGCCCGCAGTGCACCACGATTGAAAGGATATTCACCGCCGATCCGGGATGCCCGGTGGAAAGGCAATGGTTGGCAAAACCCTGCAATGCAAAAAACGGGGCCTTGGCGTTCACGTCGACGATCGCGTCCCATTGCTCGGGCGTTGTGTCCAAGATCGACCCGCGATCGGTATTCGCCGCGCAGTTCACCAGCGCATTGACCTTGCCGATCCGGTCCACCGCCGCGGGCACCATCGCCCGCACCTTGGCGATATCGCCCAGGTCCAGTGTCAGCACATGCACCTCGGCCCCCATCGCGGCCAGTTCGACCGCCGCCCGGTCACCGTGATGCGTATCGCGCGTGGTCAGAACCAGCTTGCGGCAGCCCTCTTCGATCAGGCGACGGCAGATCGCAAAGCCAAGCCCCTGGCTGCCGCCGGTGATCAGCGCGTGTGTGTCGGCATGGGGGGGCATCGGGAATTCTCCACATTCGCATCGCCTGATCCGCACCTTGCCGTCCGGCGTCCCGTCTCACAAGACGTATCGGACAGGCATCGCGACGGTGGCGCGATCCCGCCCGTCACCGATGATCGCTGCCCGACCCTAGCGGGTGCGCAACTTGCGAGTCGCCGCGGTGTCGATTGCCGCCGCTTCGCCGACAAGCTCCACTCCAAACAACTGCCGTGCCTGGTCTGCGCTGTAATAGCCAAGCCGCACGTCCTCGCGCACCGCCACGGGATCGCGGCCGAACGGGTCGCCGTAGCCGCCGCCGCCCGGCGTGCGCACGTGCACCCGGTCGCCCGGGCCCAGCGGAATGTCCTGCTCCTTGGACAGATGCTCGGGCACATGGGCTTGGCCGTCCTGCCAGACCGTCACCGCGTTCGGCGCGCCGTCCGCGCCGCCCAGCGCGCCCTGCGGCCCGAACCGGCCGTGATCCATGACGAAGCTGGCGCGCGCCGTGCCGCGCCGAAGCTCGACCTCGTAGTCCAGCCCGAAGCCGCCGCGCTGCCGCCCGGCGCCGCCCGAGCCTTCGTGCAGCGCGTAGTGGTGATAGAGCACCGGGAACGCCTGCTCCATGATCTCGACCGGCGGCGCCTTGGAGATGCCGATGGTCGAGCAGCCGTTCGACAGCCCGTCATGATCGGCATTGCCGCCATAGCCGCCGCCGGAAAGCTGGTACATCACGAAATCGCGGCCCCGCTCCGGGTCGTGCCCGCCGAGCGCGAAGTTGCCGCTGGTGCCGGCGGGCGCGGCGGTCACCCGGTCGGGCAGGGCCTGCGACCAGCGCCGCGAATACCGCCTCGGCGATGCGCTGGCTGACCTCGGCCGCGCAGCCCGAGACCGGGCGCGGATACTTGGCGTCAAGGAAGGTGCCTTCGATCCCGGTCACGTGCAGCGGCTCGAAGGCGCCGGCGCTGATCGGCACCTCCGGGAAAGATGTGGCGCATCGCCAGGTAGACCGACGACAGCGTCGTCGCCAGCACCGAGTTCATCGGCCCGAGGCAGGGCGGGCTGGAGCCGGCGAAGTCGAAGACCAGGTCGTCGCCGTCCCGTGTCGACCGCTCAGCCGGATCGCCAGCGGCTCGTTCACCACGCCGTCGCAGTCGACCCAGGCGATCGCCTCGTAGCCGCCGCTCCGGGATCGTCGCGATGAACGCGCGCATCTGCTGCGCCGCGCGGGCGCGCAGTTCGGCGATCGCCGCCGCCACCGTGTCGTCGCCGTAGCGGTCCAGCAGCGCGGTCAGCCGCTCCTCGCCCGACCATCAGCGCCGCGGCCTGCGCCTTGATGTCGCCGATGCGCTGGTCGGCGACGCGGATGTTGGAGCAGATGATCGACTAGATCTCCTCGTCCAGCACGCCCTTCTTGAACAGCTTCACCGGCGGCAGCCGCAGCCCCTCCTGCTCGACCGCGGTGGCGCTGGCGGAGAACCCGCCCGGCACCGCGCCGCCGGTGTCGGGCCAGTGCCCGGTGTTGCGACAGCCAGCAGAAGAGCTTGCCGTCGCGATAGAACGGCCGGGCGAAGCGCACGTCCATCAGGTGCGTGCCGCCCAGGTAGGGATCGTTGACGATGTAGATGTCGTCCGGTTTCGGCGCGGCCACCCGTCCCGTCGGCGATCATCTCGATCAGCGTCCGCGTCGAATACTGCATCGTGCCGACGAACACCGGCAGCCCGCCCGCGCCCTGCGCGATCAGCGCGCCGTCCTCCGCGTCATAGATCCCGTCCGAGCGGTCATTCGCCTCGGCGATCACCGGCGAGAAGGCGGCGCGCGAAAAGGTCAGGTCCATCTCGTCGCAGACCTGCTGCAGCCCGGCCTGGATGACCGACAAGGGTGATCGGGTCGATGCTCATGTTCGCCTCCCTGTCGCGGTGATACGCAGCGCGCGCGCCAGACAAATCGCCAGCGCTTCCCTCGGCGCACCGTCCAGCAGCACCGCGCGATTGCCCTCGAACCGCAGCGTACCGCCGAACTGTTCGCGAAAGCCGTCAACCAAGTCCGTCGTGCAGATGAAAAAGACCGCAGGCGTGTCCGACCGCTTCAGCCGCCCCAACCGCACCGTACTGCCGGCCTTCGTCGCATCCGTCAGATAGGCCGGCTCGCCCCATTTCAGCGTCTCGGTCAGCGGCCCGCACGCCGATCTCTCGCGCCACCTCGAAGATCAACTCCCGCGCCGCAATCAGCCTGGCCCGCAGCGCCTCGGGATAGCCCGCGAACACCGCCGCCACATCCGGCGGCATCGGGGGTGTCGCCCTACTGCTCATCCCACCTGCACCAGCAGGTTGCCGCCCGCATCGCTGCGCGCCACGTCGCCCGGCTCGATCAGGCTGGTGGTGTCCATCTGCTCGATCACCGCAGGCCCTTCGATCACCGCATCCAGCGGCAGAAAATCGCGGCGATAGACGGGCGTGTCCTGCCAGCCACCCTCAAAGAACACTGGTCGCACCGTGCGCTGCGCATCGGCCAGCGTGCCCTTGCGCCCTGCCGGGTCGATCAGCGTCGACAGATCGACGGCCTCACGCTCACCGATCACCGACGTATTCAGGTTCACCAGGTTGGCGCGTATCTCGGCCAAATCGACCCGGAAGCGCCGGAAATAGACCTGTTCGAACAGCGCGCGTAACGCATCGCGCGACATCGACACGTCCTCGACCGGCACCCGGATCAGATGCGTCTGCCCGACGAACTGCATGTCCACCGAATGCACCCGGCGCATACGCTTCAACCGCACAGCCTCACCCCCGATCAGCGCCTCGCCTTCGGCGGCCTGTTCGGTGAAAATGCTGCGCAGCATTTTCATGTCGAGGCTATCGAGTGGGCGGTTGATCGTGCGCACGATAGTCGTGCCGCAGGTCGGCCACGACACAGCCGATGGCATTGGTGATGCCCGGCCTTGGCGGGATCAGTACGCGCGGTATTCCCAGTTCCCGCGCCAGCGCGGTCGCATGCAGCGGCCCGGCGCCGCCAAAGGCGAAGAGGGCAAAGTCCCGCGGGTCTGCGCCCAAGGAGACCGAGACCATGCGGATCGCCCCCGCCATCCGCATATTCGCAATCTGCAACACCGCCGCCGCCGCGCCGGTCGCGTCCAGACCCAACGGCGCCGCCCAGCCGCTCGGCGAACAAGTCCCGCACATCGTCCAGCGACACGCCGCCTTCGACCGCCGTCATCCGCCCCGGATCAAGCCGTCCCAGCAGCAGGTTCGCATCCGAGATCGTCGGCTCGACTCCGCCACGCCCATAGCAGATCGGCCCCGGATCGGCCCCGGCGCTTTCCGGTCCCACCTGCAACAGCCCCGCCGCGTTGACCCGCGCGATCGACCCGCCGCCGGCACCCACCGTGCGCACATCGACCATCGGCACATGGATCGGCATGGCGTATTCGATCTCGGTCTCGTTGCTGACGCTCGGCTCCGCCCCCCGGATCAGCGCGACGTCGGTCGAGGTGCCGCCCATGTCATAGGTGATCAGGTCTGGCATTGCCGCCGCGCGCCCGGCATAGGCCGCCGCCATCACGCCGGAGGCTGGCCCCGACATCACCGTCTTCGCCGCCTCCTCCGCCACCCGGCCCGAGGACACCATGCCGCCATTGCCGTTCATCACCAGAAGCTGCCCGGCATAGCCGCCCTTGCGACAACTCCGCCTCCAACTGCCGGATGTAGCGCGCCAGCAACGGCTGCACGCTGGCGTTCACCGCCGCCGTCACGCCGCGCTCGAACTCGCGGCTTTCCGACAGCAGCGCATGGCCCAGCGTGATGTAGTCGTTCGGCCAGAGCTCGCGCAGCACCTCGCCCGCGCGCAACTCGTGCGCCGGGTTGGCATAGGCATGCAGGAAATGCACGACCACCGCCTCGCATCCCGCCTCCAGCAATTGCTGCGCAGCGACACGCACCGCGTCCTCGTCCAGCGCCGTCACCACCCGCCCCGCCGCATCCATCCGCTCGGGCACTTCAAGCCGCAGGTCGCGCGGGAATGATCGGGCGGAACGTGCCGTTCATGCCATAGGGCTGCGGCCGGGTCCGTCGCCCCAGTTCCAGCACGTCGCGGAAGCCTTGCGTGGTGATCAGGCCGGTGCGGCTCAGCTTGCGCTCCAGCACCGCGTTCGTCGTCGTCGTGGTGCCATGCACGATCAGGTCAAGCGCGGCCAGGTCGACCTCGGCCTCGCTCAGGGCATTCAGCACGCCGAATGCCTGATTGTGGATCGTGCTGGCGACCTTGGCCAGCCGCACCGCGCCGCTGTGCTGATCGATCTGCACCAGATCGGTGAAGGTGCCGCCGACGTCGACACCTACCAGTTTGCCCGATGCGTGGTCTGTCATGCGCCTGCGGTGTCCCTGCCGTTCCAGACCCGAATGAACGCCGCCGGGCCGCGCAAAGTCAATCGTCCCGATGGGGCTGGCCCGCCGCCCCGAAGTCGATATCATCGCGCCCATGAGGATCGCCTGCGCCTTCATTCTCTTCGCGATGACCGCCGGTCGGGCCATGGCCCATGCCTCCGAGCAGGCCTTCGTGCTGTTGCTGCCCACCGACATCTACCTTGCCGCAGGCGTAGCGGCGGTCGCGGTGACGGTGCTGTTGCTTACGGTCCTGCCAAGCCGCCTTGTCCGCGGCATCTTCACGCCGGTCCGCCTGCCGCGTCCCAACCTTCACAAATTGCGCCCCATCACCAGCACCGGCGCCTTCGTCCTGCTTTGCGTGCTGATATGGCAAGGCCTGAACGGGCCGTCCGACCCTTCGGTCAACGCTTTGCCGCTTTTCGTCTGGACGGTGTTCTGGATCGTGCTGGTCGTGTCGCAGGCGACCGTCGGCGATTTGTGGTCCTGGCTGAACCCCTGGACCGGTCCGCTGAAACTGATCCGCGCCATTACCGGTCCGCAACCGCTCGCCCGGCTGCCCACCGTCGTCTATCCGCTTGCCGGGATAGCCAGTTTCCTTCTCTTCGCTGCCTTGCTGCTGGTCGATCCCGCCCCCGGCGACCCCGCGCGCCTGGCGCGTTTCATCGCGGTCTACTGGGTGGTGACCCTTCTGCTGGCAGTGATCTTCGGATCGCGCTGGTTGCGCCGGGCCGAGGGCATCACCGTGATGATGACCGCCTATGCCCGCCTCGGGATCGTGGCGCGCCGTGGCGCCGGCCTGGCCGGCTGGCAAGTGTTGCACCGCCATCCCCTGCCGCTGGGTCATGCGGTCCTGATCGTCGTCCTGCTGGGTACCGGCAGCTTCGACGGGCTGAACGAGACCTTCGTCTGGCACGGCCTGATCGGCATCAACCCGCTGGAGTTTCCCGGCCGCTCTGCCGTGATCGGCCCGACGCTGGCGGGATTGCTGCTGGCCAACGCCACGCTGCTTTGCGTCGTCGCGGCCTGCATTGGCATCGGCACCCGTCTTGCTGGATCACCGCTGCCGCTGCATCGCGCTTTCCGCCTCTTCGCCCCCTCGATCCTGCCCATCGCGCTTGGCTACCATGTCGCCCATTACCTGACCGCCTTCCTGGTCGACGGGCAGTATGTCCTTGTCGCGCTTTCCGATCCCTTCAACACCGGCGCCGACTGGCTGAACCTCGGCCCGCATTACGTCACCACCGGCTTCTTCAACACCCGGCCACCGTGCGCGCGATCTTCCTGACACAGGCCGGGGCGGTCGTGATCGGGCCATGTCCTTGCCGTGCTGCTGGCCCATGCCATCGCGCTGAAAACCTATCGGCAGCACCCGCCGCGCCGCGCTCAGCCAGGCGCCGCTGGCGCTGCTTCATGATCCTCTACACGCTTTTCGGGCTTTGGCTGCTGGCCTCGCCCGCGGCATCTGACCCCGAAAGAAAAACGTGGACAGAACCCGGTGCGCTTTGCACACTCCGCGCCAAAGCCCGGCACGTTCCAAACCGGGACGCCAGCGAACACCGAGGGGGTCCAACCATGACCATCAAGACCACACGCCGCGGCGCGCTGAAGACGCTGGCGCGCGGGCACCGCGCCGCGGTCCACTGCCGCTTTGGGCGCGCTTACACATCGCGCAGACCGACCGCGCCGATCAAGATCGGCTTCCAGGTGCACCGCACCGGCATCGGCGCCGCCTACGGCCGCTGGTACGACCGCACCACCACGGCCGCCGCCAAGCTGATCAACGACGGCGGCGGCATCAACGGCCGCATGGTCGAGATCATCGCCGAGGATGACGGCACCGATCCCAAGCGCGGCGCCGAGGTGGTCGAGAAATTCGCCACCCAGCACAATTGCGACATCGGCTTCGGCACGCTGTTCAGCCATGTGGTCATCGGCTCCGCGCCGCGCGCGGGCGAGCTGAAGCTGCCCTATTTCGTGGTCTCCGAAGGGCATCACGTCGCCGCGGGCATGCTGAACCGCTACACGCTGCAGCCCGGCATCACCGACGTGAAAAGCCAGGTGCAGGCGATGGCGCCCTATGTGCACGTCGACGCTCGGCAAGAAGGTCACGATGATCTTCCCCGACTTCGCCTTCGGCCACGACCACCGCGACTATTTCTCGCGCGGCGATGGAGGCGCAGGGCGGCGAGGTCCTCGCGCAGATCGCCATCCCGCCGACCGAGACCTCGCTTCACCAAGTACTTCCCGAAGATCCCGCGCGACACCGAGGTGCTCTACCACGTCATGGTCGGCCCCGCCGTGCTGACCTTCGTCAAGGAACTGGGCGAGTTCTTCGGCGCCCTCCGCCCCGGCGATCTTCGGCTTCATCGACTCGCTGGAAGCCGTCGACCTTGCCAGCCCCGGCCTCGAATTCCTGGAAAGCACCTATTTCTGGGAAGGCAACCCGCGCTATGCCCAGGCCGACCAGTCCGAGCACGACGCGTTCTACCGCGACGCGGTCGGGCGTCGACGCCAACGGCGCCTCGGTCAGCGACCCCAAGGACGTCTCGACCTACGCCCACATGTTCGGCTGCTGGGAAACGCTGCACGTCATCAAGGCGGGGATGGAGGCGTCGGGCTATGCCGGGCCCGGACGACCGCGCCAAGCTGATCGAGGCGGTCGAGGCGATGACCGACATGCCGCAAGCCCGCGAACATCCGCAGGGCGCCAAGCTATTCAACGGCAAGACCCATCAGGTCTTCGGCCACCAGTACATCAGCCAGGTCGCAGAGCGGGCGGCTGAACGTGGTGCACACCACCTCGATCGAGGACACGCTCTACCCCGACGAAGTCGATTACACGACGCAACCGCTGTGAGGCGATTGTTTCTCGGTTCGCGATCGTTAACGCGATGTTAACCGAGTTGCATGTCCGCTCTGCTGGAAGCCCGGATCAGGGCAATGGGGAGAGTGGCGATGCGTTTCGCAATATCGGCGGCGGTGCTATCGGGCGCTGCCGTCACGACCGCCTGGGCACAGATCCCGGACGAGAAACTGGCGAAGGCGGAATGCTGGATGGTGTTCGGGGGCTTCGCCGAGAAAGCGGTGATTTCGGTCGACGCACCCGGCGGGATCGTCGCATCCTTCAAGCCGGGAGACGTCGTCGATGTCATCGAACTGATGTCACTGAAGGCCGCCACGCGCGAGCACGTGGTCCGGATCTACGAATTGCGTGACGGCACCAAGTTCGTGTGTCGCCTCGACCGGCGCTGACCGGATCGCCAGAACGGCGGCTCCGATGCACGACAGGATGACGCCATGACGCGACCTGCCGACGACGGATGGACCCAAGGCGGCGCCTATGCCCGCTACATGGGCCGCTGGAGCGCTCCGGTCGCAGTACGTTTCGTCGACTGGCTCGACCGGCCAGCGGGCGGTGACTGGATCGACGTCGGCTGCGGCACGGGGGTTCTCAGCCGCAAGGTGCTTGAAAAGACCAATCCCGCGTCAGTCCTTGGCATCGATGGCAGCGAAGGCTTCGTCGGCTACGCGTCCGGGCAAAGTGACGACGCCCGCCTGCGCTACCGGACAGCCGACGCGCGTGCCCTGCCTTTGGACGGCGCCTCGGTCGACATCGCCGTCTCGGGGTTGGTGCTCAACTTCCTGCCGTTGCCCGTCGATGGCCTGGCCGAGATGCGCCGCGTCACCCGACCCGGCGGCATGGTCGCCTTCTATGTCTGGGATTATCCCGGTGGCGGCATGGGGCTGATCGACGCGTTCTGGCAGGCGGCGAAAGCACTCGACCCCGCCGCCGCCGAGTTAGACGAAAGCGCGCGTTTCCCGACCTGCACAAGCGAGGGCGTTGCCGGCTGGATGGCAGAGGCGGGTCTTGCCGATGCCGAGATCACAGCAATCGACCGCGAAAGCGTTTTCGCCGATTTCGACGACTTCTGGCAGCCGTTCACCATCCCGGTCGGCCCCGCCCCGCATTACGCGATGAGCCTGCCCGAAGAGCGCCGCCTGGCACTGCGCGACAGGCTGGCGGAAAAGCTTGGGCCTGGTGAAATCCGGCTTCCCGCCCGCGCCTGGGCCGCCAAGGCCCGGCGCTGACACGGGCCGGAACCGCCGCCTTAGCGAACCGGCGCGCACCAACGAATCACTTTGCCTCGCGGGCAGATCGGCTAATCTGTTGAAAGTGCGCCCATTCAGGGGAGCGACTTTATTTCAGAAGGAGATTCAGCATGGGCTTTCCCAAGGATTATGCCATCCAGATGCAGAAGAAATTCGGCTATCAGGTCGTCTGGCCGCCCAACACCCTGCTTGAAATCGGCGACTTCGGCGTGGTGCCGGGGGGCAAGCACGGTGGCCGGGCGTTCACCAAGCTGGGCAACATCAAGGACAAGTTCGGCATCACCGCCGAGACCGAAACCGGCGCCCTTTCGCCCGTCGAGACCCTGCAATCCGAAGGCGTCAGCATCGTCAATGTTTCTGGCGGCGGCGGCGGTACGGCCAACGGCGTCAATTTCGAGGTCCAGCTAGACGTGAAGTTCGAAAAGAAGAACTCGATGGTCTACAACGGCTCGGACATGACGCCGATCTCGGTCAAGAACCTGTACGACTTTGGCCAGCAGCTTGCGCAGCTTCTCAAGGACGGCAAGTGGGAAAAGAACTGGGTCGTGGTCACCGACGTGCACCAGACCATGGGTCTGACCGTACTGCTGTCGCAATCCAGCAATACTTCTGTGACACTGGGCGGCAATGCCGGGCTGACCTCGGGCAACATCGCCAAGGCGTCTGCCAATGTCCAGATCGTAAACTCCAGCGCCGCGATCGCCAATTACATGTCCGCCGAGCGCACCACGCCGCTATTGAAGGCGCGGGCGGTCAAGAAGGGCGGCATCCAGATGCAGATGCTGGAGGCCAACTCGGTTCTGCGACCGTCGGGCGATATCATTCCGCTTCAGGATGACCTGGAAATGGAAGTCGTCGATTTCGACTACTGCGACCTCGACAAGGTCTGAAGCGCAGGGACAATGCGGCCTTCGGCACCGCGCTGACACACCGGGATCAAACCGGCATCGGTTGCCGCGCACTGCGCACCGCGCGGGCGATTTGGTCAGCGTGCTTGTCCCAGGTGCCGCAGCACCCGCCCCAGATGTCGATACCCGGATAGCGCCCCGCCAGACCGCCCATCATCCGCCCCAGTTCCGCGGGATCGCCCTCTTCGATATGGCCCAGCTTGCACAGCGACACCTTGTCCATCTTTGCCGCATTGGGCCGCAGCAGGCGAATGCGGCGGGTCCAGTCGCCGGGCGTCAGCGCCGGTTCGAATTCCACCGGGTGGGAACAGTTGATGCCATAGCCGTCGGGTCGCGCATCGCCCGCTTCGGCATCGGTTGCCTCTATCGCTTCGCGCAGGCTGGGGCCGGACTTCAACCGGTGCGTGCTGTCCAGCGTGAACGACATGTTCACCGGCAGGCCGGCCCGGGCGCAGGCGCGGCTGATCCCGACGGCTTCGGGGATGTTGTTGATCGTGGCCGCCCAGACCAGATCGACGCCGCAACCCTTCAACGTTTCGATCTGGGTCGCGTGATACGTTTCCGCCACGTCGGCGGTGATATCCCGGTTCAGGGAATAGGCATCGCCCCGCGGCCCGACGCAGCCGGAAATGGCGATGCGGGATACCTGCCCCTGATAGGGCCGCGATACGTCGCGCAGAAAGTCGATGCACTTGTGCTGCATCTCGGCCAGCCCCGCCCGCGAATAGCCGAGCTTGTCGCCCCAATCGGGACTGGCGCGATAATCGAAGCCCGCCAGCAGCGCCGCAAACCCGTGCTTTGCCACAACGTCAAGATGGCGGCGATACATGTCGCGCATGTCGGCCACCGCCGCCCTGTTATCCATCAGTTCGAACATAGCGAATTCGCGCAGCTCGTGACCGTGGCGATACATAACCTCGGTTTCGGTGCCGCCCTCAGCCAAATACAGCACGCCCGCCTCGCGGGGAAATTCTACCATCCTGACCATCTCGACGGCCTTTCATCAATGCGACCCGGCATGTCCGGAACAATCCGGGCACGGTAGCATGACAACCTGCCCCGAACTAGCGCGGGGCGTCTCGGTGCACATCGGGGCCGCTATTTTCCTTGCCATGTCCGGCGGTGACACGCATTCCTAGACCCCATGGAAATCGGACCATACCTGATGCTCGCATCGTTGGAGGGGGCAGTGACGGCGGCGGTGCTGGCGCTGACGGCGATCGGTCTTTCCCTGGTGTTCGGCGTGATGCGCGTGGTCAACGTGGCGCATGGCGAGTTCTACATGCTCGGCGCGGTGCTGGCCTGGTTCATCGCCACGTCGCTGGGCGGGCACCCGGCGGTCGGCTTCGCCGCCGCGCTGGTGATTGCCCCGGTCCTTGTCGGGTTGCTGGCCGCCGCTGCCGACATGACGCTGCTGAAGCGCGTCGCCTACGACCCCGAGCGCACCATCGTCGTCACCATCGGTCTGCTTTACGTCATCCAGCAGGTCACGCTGATGACCTACGGGCCAGAGGCGCGGCCGGTCGAGGCCCCGTTCAACACCCGGTTCGCGCTGCCATGGGTCGAATGGGGCGACGGCGGCCCGCAACTCTATTGGCCCTGGGGCCTCAGCACCACCAGCTACAAGCTGGCCGTCATCGGCGCCGCGGCGGCGGTGCTGCTGGGCGTCTGGCTGCTGATGACCCGCACCAGGATCGGCCTGATCATGCGCGCCACCCAGCTTGACCGCGACATGGCGCAGGCCTTCGGCATCCCGGTCGAGCGGGTCTATGCCTTCGTCTTCGGCCTCGGTGCCGCTCTGGCCGCCCTGGGCGCGGTGCTGATCGTGCCGATCCAGCAGGCGCACTATCTGATGGGGGCCGATCCGCTGCTGCTGTCGTTCATCGTGGTGATCATCGGCGGTCTGGGCAGCCTGCCCGGAACCGTCGTCGCCGCGATCCTGATCGGTATGTCCGACGGCATCATCTCTGTGTTCTTCACGCCGACGCTGGCCAAGATCCTCGCCACCCTTTTGGTCGCGCTCGTCCTTGTCTTCCGCCCGCAGGGCCTGTTCGGAACCCGCGCCGCATGAGCGACACGGCCAAGTCCCTGATCCTGCACCTGGGCCTGCTGGTGCTGCTTTTCGCGCTGCAGTTCATCCTGCCCGCCTACCACCACGGCAACCTTGCCCGGATCATGGTGCTGGCCAGCTACGCCATCGGCTACAACTTGCTGTTCGGCTATACCGGCCTCTTGAGCCTCGGCCATGCGATGTTCTTCGCGGCGGGCATGTACGGCATGGGGCTGACCATCCGTCACCTGGGGTTCAGCCCCGCACCGGCCCTTGTCGCGGGCGTGCTTTGCGGGCTGGTGCTGGCCGCCGCGATCGGCGCACTTGCCCTGCGCACCGTTGGCGTGGCCTTCATGATCGTTACGCTGATGTTCGCCCAGGCCGGCTATCTGATCGTGCTTTACTTCGGTGAGTACACACGCGGCGACGAAGGCTTCGTCATCCAGCGGGCGCAGCGCATCCTTTGGGGCATCGACCTCAGCGACCCGACGAACCGCTATTTTGCCGCGTTGGTGCTCTTCTCGCTCTGCCTGATGTTGTCGCTCTGGCTGATCAACCGGCCCTTCGGCAAGGTCCTCGTCGCGATCCGCGAGAACGAGCAACGCGCCCGGATGCTGGGCCATGACGTCTTTGCCCACAAGCTGGGCGCGGTCATCGTCTCGGGCGGCATCTCTGCCGCGGCGGGGGCGGCCTACGGGCTGCTTTTCGGTTACGCGGGGGCGAGTTTCGCGGGCGTGCAGTATTCGATCCTGCCGCTGCTGTGGGTGCTGCTGGGGGGTGCGGGCACGCTGATCGGGCCGTTCATCGGCACGCTTTTCACCTTCTACCTGATCGACATCGCCAGCGGCTTCACCACCGCCTACATGGCTGTTGTCGGCGTGGTGCTGGTAGCGCTGACCCTGTTTGCACGGCAGGGCATCGGTGGCGAGATTCGCCGCCGCTGGAAATGGCTGCCATGAGTCTGCTTTCCTCGCGCGGCTTGTCCAAGGATTTCGGCGGCCTTAAAGCCGTGCACGATGTCGACTTCGACCTGCCCAAGGGCGAGATCCGCGCCCTGATCGGCCCCAATGGCGCGGGCAAGACCACCTTCGTCGGAATGCTCTGCGGCCGCATCGCGCCCAGCGCGGGAACCGTGCAGTTCGACGGACAGGACATCTCGGACCTTCCGGCGCACAGGCGCATTCGTCTTGGTATCGCTTATACTTTCCAGATCACCTCGATATTCGCCCGGCTTACCCTGTATCAAAACGTCGCCCTGGCGGTGCGCAGCCACGACAAGGACGCCTCGGTGAAGGAAGCGTTGGCGCGGGTCGGCTTGGCGGACCGCGCGGGCGAGACCGCCGGAGATCTCAGCTATGGCCACCAGCGCCTGCTGGAGATTGCCATGGGCCTGGCGCAGAAGCCCCGCCTGCTGATCCTCGACGAGCCAACGCAAGGCCTTGCCGACAGCGAGATCGCCGCGTTCAAAACCCTGATCAAAGACCTGGCCTCGGAAACCACGATCCTGCTGATCGAGCACAACATGGCCGTGGTCATGGCTACCGCCGACTACATCACGGTGCTGAACTTCGGCGAGGTGCTGGCCGAGGGCACCCCCGCCGACATCCGCGCCAATAAGGCGGTGCAGACCGCTTATCTCGGGACGTCCGATGCTTGAACTCAAGGGCATCGACACCGGCTATGGCGCGGCACAGGTGCTGCGCGGCATGACGCTGACCGTCCGGTCCGGCGAAATCCACTGCCTGCTGGGCCGCAACGGCGCCGGCAAGACCACGACCATGCAGGCGATCATGGGGTTGCTGCCGCTTTGGGCCGGGCAAATCGTGCTCGACGGCACCGACATCGGCGCGCTTCCCGCCCATGAAATCCCCCGGCAGGGTATCGGCTATGTCCCGCAAGGCCGCCGTCTGTTCAGCGAACTCACCGTGGCCCAGAACCTCGAGATCGGGCTGATGACGCGGCGCACCGGCAACGCCGCCCGCGAAAAGGTGCTGACCCTGTTCCCGCGCCTGCGCGAACGCCTGAACCAGCGCGCCCAGACCCTTTCGGGCGGCGAACAGCAGATGCTGGCCACCGCTCGCGCCCTGTGTCTGAACCCCAAGGTGCTGCTGCTTGATGAACCGACCGAGGGCCTGCAGCCCTCGATGATCGAGGCGATCCGAAGCGTCATCGTCCAGATGCGCGCCGAGGGCACCGCCGTCCTGCTGGTCGAACAGCGCATCGACGCGGTGCTTAGCGTCGCCGACCGCGTCACCTTCATCGAGAACGGCCACAGCCGCGAAACCGTGCCTGCCGCCGACCTGCGCACCGATCATGCCGTCATCGAACGCTATCTCGGTGTCTGACCGGGCATTGACAGGAATTCGGGCAGGGCGCAGTCTTTGCCCGACCCCGATCAGGAGCAGCCCGTGACGGCCTACCACCGGCCCACCAGTCTTGACGACGCGCTTGACCTTCTGGCGACCCGGCCCCTGCGCATCGCCGCTGGATGCACCGACCTGTTTCCCGCTACAAAGGCCCGTGCGCTGCCCGGGCCGATCCTCGACATCACCGCGATCGCCGCCCTGCGCGGCATCGCCCGCACCGACACCGGCTGGCGCATCGGGGCCGCAACCACCTGGGCCGATGTCCTCGCCGCCGACCTGCCCGCCGCCTTCGACGGGTTGAGACTGGCCGCGCGCGAGGTCGGCTCGGTCCAGATCCAGAACGCCGGAACCGTGGCGGGCAACCTCTGCACCGCCTCGCCCGCGGGCGACGGCATCCCCTGCCTGATGACGCTGGACGCATCCATCGAATTGCGCTCCGCCAAGGCCACCCGCACCCTTGCCGCTTCCCGACTTCCTCATCGGCGCAAGGACCACCGCGCTGCAGCCCGGCGAACTGGTCACCGCCATCCACATCCCCAGGTCTGCGGCGCAGGGCCACGCCAGCTTCCTGAAACTCGGCGCGCGGAAGTACCTGATCATTTCCATCGCCATGGTCGCCGCCCGCATCGAGACCGACGGCGACACTATCGTCAAAGCCGCCATCTCGGTCGGCGCGTGTAGCCCGGTCGCCACGCGGCTGTCCGCGCTGGAAGACCATCTCAAGGGCAAGCCCGTCGCCACGGCGCATCAGGCCGTCACCCGCGACCACGTCGCGCCGCACCTCGCCCCCATCGACGACATCCGCGCCGACGCCGCCTACCGCATCGACGCGGCCACGGAACTGACCCGGCGCGCGATCGCCGCCCTTGCCGAAACGCAAAGGCGCGCGGCATGAACCGCCCGTTCGACAAGCTGTCGTTCACCGTCAACGGTCAGCCCGCCAGCGTCGCCAACCGGCCCGGTCGCCGCCTTCGCGAAGTGCTGCGCGAAGACCTCGGCCTGCGCGGCACCAAGGTCGGCTGCGACGCGGGCGATTGCGGCGCCTGCACCGTTCTGCTGAACGGCGCGCCGGTCTGCGCCTGTCTGACGACCGCCGCCCGCGCCGCAAGGCCGAGATCACCACCGTCGAGGGGCTGCGGCCCGACGCCCAGACCGACCTGCAAGCCGCCTTCCTGCGCCACGGGGCGGCGCAATGCGGCATCTGCACGCCGGGCATGCTGATGGCCGCCACCGCCCTGCTGCGGAACAATCCGCAGCCAACCCGGGCCCAGGCCGAAGACGCGCTCGGCGGCGTGCTCTGCCGCTGCACCGGCTATGCCAAGATCATCGACGCGGTTTGCGACGCCGCCGTCACCGATCGGCCCGCGCCGCGCCCCGAGGCCGGCCACGCCGTCGGCGCCCGTATCGAACGCCTCGACGGGCTGCCCAAGGTCATGGGCACCGAAATCTACGGCGCCGACCACACCACTCCCGACGCGCTTGAAGTGCGCGCGATCCGCTCGCCGCACCATGCCGCCGCCTTCACCATCGGCGACACTGCCGCCTGGGCCGCTAAAGCCCCCGGCAAGGTCCACGTCTTCACCGCCACCGACATCCCCGGCGACAACCGCTTCGGCGTCATCCCCGCCTTCGCCGACCAGCCGGCGCTGGCCGAGACCCGCACCCGCCAGCGCGGCGAGGCCATCGCCATCGTCGTCGGCGAACCCGCCACGCTGGACGCGCTGCGATCTCGACACTTTCCCGGTGGAGTGGGTCCCGGAAGACAGCGCCACCGACCTGGCCGCCAAATCGCCGCAACCGATCCACGACATCCGCCCCGACAACCTGCTGATCGCGGGCCATGTCACCTGCGGCGATCCCGACGCCGCGCTTGCACAGGCGGCCCATGTCGCCGACGGGCCACATCGACACCCCCTACGTCGAACACGCCTATATCGAGCCCGAGGCCGGCATCGCATGGATGGACGGCGACACGCTGGTGCATCCAGGCCTGCACCCAGGCCCCGGTCATGGACCGCGACGACACCGCCCGCGTCCTTGGCCTGCCGCCCGAGAAGGTCCGCATCATCCCGGCGGCCGGCGGGCGGCGGCTTCGGCTCCAAGCTCGACGTGTCGCTGCAACCGCTGATCGGCCTCGCCGCGCTGAAGACCGGCAGGCCGTGCCGGATGATCTACACCCGGTCGCGAATCGATGCAGTCGACGACCAAGCGCCACCCCGCCGCAATGACCGCCCGCATCGGCTGCGACGCGCGGGCCAGCATCACCGCCATGCGGTTCGACGGCGATTTCAACACCGGCGCCTATGCCAGCTGGGGTCCGACCGTCGCCGTCCGCGTCCCGGTCCACGCCTCCGGCCCCTACCGCACCCCGAACTACCGCGCCGACGCCCGCGCGGTGCACACCAACGGTCCCACCTCGGGCGCGTTCCGCGGCTTCGGCGTGCCGCAGGCCGCGATCCTGCAGGAAACGCTCTACGACGATCTGGCCAGAGGCCGCGGGCATCGACCGCCTCGACTTCCGCCGACTGAATGCCCTGCAAGACGGCGACCGCTCGGTCTGCGGGCAGGAACTGCACGGCGTCGGCATCGACGACTGCCTTGCCGCGCTTGAACCGCACTGGCAGCGCGCCCTGCAGGACGCCGTCGCCTTCAACGCCGCCAACGATCACGCAGAAACGCGGCGTCGGCATCGCCTCGTGCTGGTACGGCTGCGGCAATACCGGCCTGCCGAACCCCTCGACCATGCGCATCGGGATCACGCGCGATGGCCAGCTTGTGCATGCACCAGGGCGCCACCGATATCGGCCAGGGCGCCAACACCGTCATCGCCCAGATCGCCGCCGATGCGCTGGGCCTGCCGGTCCGACCTGTTCTCGCATCATCGGCCCCGACACCGCACTGACGCCCGACTGCGGCAAGACCTCGGCCTCGCGCCAGACCTACGTCACCGGCAAGGCCGCGGAACTGGCCGGGCGTGCCTTGCGCCGCGCGATCCTTGCCATGAGCAACATGACCGAGAGCGCCCGCCTTGCGCTCGACGGCACCACGCTGCGGATCAGCGACGAAACCGCCACGCGCGACATCGACCTGGCGACGCTGGCCGTCGACCGCCAACGGCTATGTCCTGCGCGCCGAGGAAACCTACGACCCGCCCACGCAGGGCCTCGACGACAACGGCCAGGGCGTCCCCTACGCCGTCTACGGCTACGGCGCGCAGATCGCCGAGGTGGAGGTCGACACGGCAATCGGCACCGTGAAGGTCCATCACATGACCGCCGCCCACGACCTCGGCCGCGTCGTCAACCCGCAGCTGGCCGAGGGCCAGGTCGAGGGCGGCATCGCGCAGGGCCTCGGCATGGCGCTGATGGAGGAGTACATCCCCGGCCGCACCGAGAACCTGCACGACTACCTGATCCCCACCACCGGCGACATGCCCGCGATCAGGTCGATCTTCATCGAGAAGCCCGACCCCGAAGGCCCGTTCGGCCTCAAGGGCCTGGGCGAGCACGTCCTGATCCCCACCGCCCCCGCCATCCTCAACGCCATCCGCCACGCCAGCGGCGCGCGGATCACAAGGCTACCTGCCCTGCCGCACCGGGTACTGGCGGCGATCCGGACCAGCCATGGCGCGTAAACGCCGTGATACGAAACTGCAAGCTCCGTTCTTACGGCGTTTGACACTGATTGCCGATCGGATGGACGGGCGAATTAGCTATCCGATGAATCTGCCATGGCTTGACCCGGATACCTTCGCTTTGAGTTTTGAACAGCCGGTAACCATAATCGTCGGCGAGAACGGCACCGGGAAATCCACTTTGATCGAGTCCATCGCGGCTCTTGCAGGCTACGACGAGGCAGGCGGCGGCAAGGGCTATCGTCCGGTCGATCACAACAGCGCAATTGACGTGAGTGGCGCGGGTTTGGCCGATGCCCTGCGTGCAGGCTGGCTTCCTAAGGTCACCGACGGATGGTTTTTCAAAGCAGAATCCTTCTTTTCCGTTGCCCGGTATCTGGACGAGGCCGCGCGGGATGTTGGCGGTGCTGCACCTGATTTCCTATCCTGGTCTCACGGCGAGGGGTTCTTGAGGGTCTTCAACGAACGAATGGCGCGGCAGGGGCTCTACCTAATGGATGAACCCGAGAGCGCGCTGTCGCCGCATCGGCAGCTCGATCTTCTACGCCTCCTGCATAAAGTCCAGCAGGCCGCCCAGTCGCAAGTGATATTCGCCACGCACTCGCCCCTTCTGATGGCGGTGCCCGGTGCCGCCGTGTTTCAGATCAGCCGCCTTGGGTTGGACGAAATCGACTACCGCGACACGCGTCACTTTCGGATGCTGCAATCATTCACGGCTGATCCCGACGGGTTCGTCGCCGAGTCTCTGAGCGAAGAACCATGATCCGATGACCACCCACGCCGATCCCTCCCGTGGCGAGATGCCCGCGCAGAAGTCCGACAAAATCCGCTGCGATGCCTGCCCGGTGATGTGCTACGTCGCCGAGGGCCGGACCGGCGCCTGCGACCGCTACGCCAACCAGGGTGGCCGGATCATCCGCTGCGATCCCCTGACCATCATCGACAGGCGCGTCGACGTCGGGCGGCGAGGTCGTGCCTTTCCTCGATGCCTGGGACGGCCAGCTTGTTCAGCGGCGACACGGCGTTCGTCACCGCCATCGGCTCCGGCACCACCTATCCCGACTACAAGCCCGCGCCCTTCATCGTCAGCCGCGAAGTCGACGGCGTCGACATCGTCACCGTCGTGACCGAGGCGATCTTTCAGCTACTGCGGCGTCAAGGTGAAGATCGACACCGACCGCCACCTCGGCCCCGAAGCCGC
This sequence comes from uncultured Alphaproteobacteria bacterium, assembly GCA_963768205.1. GTDB lineage: Bacteria > Pseudomonadota > Alphaproteobacteria > Rhodobacterales > Rhodobacteraceae > JAHELH01. Next base: position 67,867 of record CAVYHB010000009.1, read on the forward strand.
CACGGTGCGCGCCGAGGGCGAGGCGATCGGCCATGTGACGACCTCCGAGTACGGCTCGCAGATGCTGTCGCTCGGCGGCGTCGATCACCTGACCGGCGGCACCAAGGCCGAGGGCCGCGTCACCTGCGACGCCCTGCTGCGGCTCTGCAACGGCGAGGCGGTCGAGCTGACCATCGACGGCGGCGCAGAAGTCGTCGTGCAGGCCGGGCAAGCCGCCGATCGTCGACGGCGAGACCGAACACCGCATGCGCGTCGGCTGCGGCTCGGCCACCATCGGCATGTTCGCGGCGCAGTGGCACGGGCTGGTCGACGAGGTGGTCGTCGTCGACGACCACATCACCGGCGTGGTCAGCGAGCACCAGGCGGGCAAGGTGCTGGGCTGGCCCGACACCGGCATCCGGATCAAGGGCCGCCGCTCGACGCCCGGGCGCTATTTCCAGGTCGCCGAGCCCGGGCGCGGCTGGGGCGGCACGAATATCGAGGACCCGCTGACGATCCTCGACCCCTGGCTTGCCAAGAAAGGCGCGCGCCCGGGCCTGACCCTGCTGATGGTGTCGACCACCGGCGAGCAATACGCCTATTACGTCCTCGACGACGACCTCGTGCCGCGAAAGGCCGACCTGCCCGCCGCGCTGACACCCTCGGTCGACCTGATCGCCGAGAACTGCGAACCGGCGCTGTGCACCGTGCTGTTCATGGGCGGCGCCGGCGGCAGCCTGCGCGTCCGGCGTGACCAGCAACCCGGTGAAACTGACCCGCTCGGTGCAGGCGCTGAAGACCAGCGTCACCTGCGGCGGCGCGCCGGCCTATGTCTGGCCGGGCGGCGGCATCACGCTGATGGTCGACGTCACGCGAATGCCCGACGGCGCCTTCGGCTACGTGCCGACCCCGGCGCTGGTCGCGCCGCTCGAATTCACTCTCGGCCGCGAGGATTACGTGGCGCTGGGTGGCCACGACGGCCACATCCGCACGCTCGACGACATCCTGCGAAACGGCGGCGAATACGGGTCAGCGGCGCGCGGCGTCGGACCGGTGCGCTGATCGTGCCCCGATCTTCCGGCAAGGCACACCGCGTCCCGGACCCGGTCCGGGACCTCTCGCCCGGCCCCAAGGACCCGGCGCGGCGTCCGGGGCGTGTTGCGCGATGATGCAGCGTCCGCAATCCAGCCTGCTGCCCGACGGCAAACGCCTGCACCTGCACCACGGCCCCATCGACCTGATCGTCGAGGCCTGGGGGCCGGGCCGCATTGCCGCCTATGCCCGCGCCACCCACCGTTTTCGCACGATGCTGGAGGAACTGGTCGAAGAGCTCGGCCTCCTGCGATCCGCTTTGCATGGGCCGCCCAACGCACCGCCGCCCAGCTTCAACGGCGCGACCGCCCGACGTATGCACGCCGCCACCCTGCCCTTCGCAGACCGCTTCATCACCCCGATGGCCGCCGTCGCCGGGGCCGTCGCCGATGAAATCCTCGTACACATCACTACGGACCCGACGATCGCCAGAGCCTACGTCAACAACGGCGGCGACATCGCCCTGCACCTTGGCCCCGGCCAATCCCTGACCACCGCGCTCGCCGCCGCCACGCCGGCCCGGATCACCCTGAGCCATGACGAACCCTGGCGCGGCATCGCCACCTCGGGCTGGCGGGGTCGCAGCCATAGCCTGGGCATCGCCGACAGCGTCACCGTTCTGGCCGCCACCGCCGCCCGCGCGGATGCCGCGGCCACGATGATCGCCAACGCCGTCGATCTGCCCGACGACCCGCGCATCACCCGACAGCCCGCCCGCGATCTTGCGCCCGACAGCGACCTCGGCAACCGCCCGGTCACCACCGCCGTTGCCGGGCTCGACCCTGCCAGCCGGGCGGTGGCGCTTGACGCGGGCGCGCAGGTCGGGCGCGATTATATCGACCGCAACCTGATCGGCGCGGCTTACCTCACGTTGCAGGGAGACAGCCAAGTTGTCGGCCACCTGCCCCTGCTCACCAACGCACCGGATACCGAACATGCCTGACTTTACTCTGCGCAAGACCATGCTCTTCATCGAGGACATCCACCACGACACCGGCCCCGCGCCGGCCACCCCGCGCTGCCGCGCCGCCATGATCGCGCTGGTGGCGAACCCTTTCGCCGGACGCCACGCCCCCGACCTGCAATCGGCGATGGACGACCTCAAGCCGCTGGGGCTGATGATGACCGACCGGCTGATCAAGGCGATGGGCGGGCTGAAGGGCATCGACGGCTACGGCAAGGCCGCCATGGCGGGCGAGAACGGCGAGTTGGAACACACCGCCCTCTGGCACGTCCCCGGCGGCTACGCCATGCGGGCGCGGCTGGGCGAGGCCAAGGCGATCGTGCCGTCCGCCATGAAACTTGGCGGTGTCGGCACCCGCGTCGACGTGCCCCTGGGCCATATCAACGCCGCCTATGTCCGCAGCCATTTCGACGGGATCGAGGTCGGCGTACCGGACGGCCCGCGCGCCAACGAACTGCTCTTCGCCCTCGCCATGACCCGCGGCCCGCGCATCCACGCCCGCATGGGCGGGCTGACGGCGGAGGATGTGAAAGGCGAAGACGGGTTGCGCTAGGGTGCGTGCTGCACGCATCGCATGGCTCAACTTCCGCGATAGGTCGAGTATCCGAACGGCGAGATCAGCAGCGGTACGTGATAATGCGAATTCACATCGCTGATCCCGAACCGGATCGGGATCACGTCCAGAAACCGCGGACTCTCGGGCGGGGTTCCGGTAGCGTCCAGGTAGGCCCCCGCCTCGAACACCAGTTCGTAGACGCCTTCGCGGAATTCTCCCTTCGGCAGGATCTGCCCATCCGTGCGCCCGTCGTCATTGGTCACCATTTCGCGGACCAGGCTGCGTGCCATGGTCTCGACCCGATACAGGGATATCTTCATTCCCTCGGCGGGAAGCCCGCGTGCGGTATCCAGCACATGCGTCGTCAGATAGCCCTCGGCCATGGTTGTCCCTTTCGTTCCGGTCGCCACGATGATGCCGGAAATGGCGGCAAAGAACAGCCATGCGCCCGCGATAAAGACTTTTCGGATTATTTTGACAATAGTCCACCATTTTCCGGTGTATAGCTTTGCCAACGAGTTGGGGGACATCCGTGCAACGATATCCACGAGACATGATCGGCTATGGCGCCAACCCGCCCGACGCCAACTGGCCGGGCGGCGCGAAGATCGCCGTGCAGTTCGTGCTCAACTACGAGGAAGGCGGCGAGAACAACATCCTGCACGGCGATGCCGCGTCCGAGGCGTTCCTGTCGGAGATCGTCGGCGCCGCCGCCTGGCCGGGCCAGCGCCACTGGAACATGGAATCGATCTACGAATACGGCGCGCGGGCCGGGTTCTGGCGGCTGCACCGGCTGTTCACCGGCATGCGGCATCCCGGTCACCGTCTACGGCGTCGCCACCGCGCTGGCCCGCTCGCCCGAACAGGTCGCCGCGATGCAGGACGCCGGTTGGGAGATCGCCAGCCACGGGCTGAAATGGATCGAGTACAAGGACATGCCGCGAGGACGAGGAACGCGCCGACATGGCCGAGGCGATCCGCCTGCACACCGAGGTGACCGGCACGCCGCCCGCGCGGCTGGTACACCGGGCGCTGCTCGGTCAACACCGTGCGGCTGGTCGGCAGACGAAGGCGGCTTCGACTATGTCGCCGACAGCTATGCCGACGATCTGCCCTACTGGATCGAGCTTCGACGGCACGCGATCAGCTGATCGTCCCCTACACGCTCGACGCCAACGACATGCGCTTTGCCACGCCGCAGGGTTTCAACGCGGGCGACCAGTTCTTCGCCTATCTGCAAGGACAGCTTCGACGCGCTCTATGCCGAGGGCGCGCGAGGGCGCGCCCAAGATGATGTCCATCGGCCTGCACTGCCGCCTGATCGGCCGGCCCGGGCGCGATCACGGCGCTGAAACGGTTCATCGAGTATGCCGCAAGGTCATGACGGACGTCTGGTTCGCGCGCCGCATCGACATCGCGCGGCATTGGGCCGCAACCCATCCGCCGAAGCGCCGCGACCGCCCCTCGCGAAATGGACCGCGACACTTTCGTCGCCACGCTTCGGCGGCATCTTCGAACATTCTCCCTGGATCGCCGAGCGCGCGCATGACGCTGGAACTTGGCCCGGCGCATGATACCGCCGCCGGGCTGCACAACGCGCTGGCACGGATCTTCCGCAGCGCCTCGCGACGACGAACGCCTGGGCGTCCTGACCGCCCACCCCGATCTTGCGGGCAAGCTGGCCGCGGCCAAGCGCCTGACCGCCGAAAGCACCGCCGAACAGGCCAGCGCCGGGCTTGAATGCGCTGACCGATGCGGAACGCGCCGATTTCACACGAACTGAACGACGGCCTACGTCGCCAAGCACGGCTTTCCCTTCATCATCGCGGTGCGCGACAACACCAAGGCCAGCATCCTGGGCGCGTTCAAGCAGCGCATCGACAACGACCGCGCCACCGAATTCGCCAAGGCCTGCCACCAGGTCGAGCGCATCGCGCTGGCACCGCCTGAAGGATCTGCTTCCATGACCCGTACCTATTACGCGCCCGAGGCGGCCTGCCGACGCAGGCGATGCGCGCCCGCGACCGCGCCGTATTCACCAAGGCCTATGCCTTCATCCCGCGCGGCGTGATGTCGGATATCGTCACCTCGCTTCCTGCCGGGCTGGACCAGGACCCGCGCCTGGATCATCGCCCGCCCGCTGTCGGGCTTCGCCGAAACCTTCGCGCAATATGATCGTCGAGGTGGCACCCGGCGGCGGCAGCGACGCGCCGGAACCGGACGACGGGCGCGCAGGCGGTGCATCTTCGTGGTCAAGGGCAGCCCGCGTCTCAGCATCGAGGGCAAGACCCACGACTTGCGCCCCGGCAGCTATGCCTACATCCCGCCCGGTGCCGAGTGGTCGCTCGCCAACCCCGGCGACGGCCTTGCCACCTTCCACTGGATCCGCAAGGCCTATGAGCCCGCGCCGGGCCTCGACGCGCCCGACATCGTCGTCACCCATGACGACGATGTCCAGCCGACCGAGATGCCCGACACCGACGGCGCATGGGCCACCACACGCTTCGTCGATCCGGCCGACCTGCGCCACGACATGCACGTCAACATCGTCACCTTCCAGCCCGGCGGCCTCATCCCGTTTGCCGAAACCCATGTGATGGAGCACGGGCTTTATGTGCTTGCAGGGCAAGGCGCGTCTACCTGCTGAACCAGGACTGGGTGGAGGTCGAGGCCGGGCGATTTCATGTGGCTGCGCGCCTTCTGCCCGCAGGCCTGCTATGCGGCCGGGTCCGAGCCGTTCCGCTACCTGCTTTACAAGGACGTCAACCGGCACCCCAACCTGAGGCTTGGTCGATGAGCACGATCAAGGCGCTCCCGCTGACCGCCGAAGGCGCTTTGCCGCCTTCGGCGACGTGCTGGATTGCTCGGGCAAGCCCGACAAGATGATCAACCGCGGCCTGTGCGGACGGTTTCACGACCGCGCACGGCTTGATTTCGGCCCGAACGGCCGCGCCGGCATCAGCCTGTTCAAGGCCGAACTGGTCGCGGCCGCCCCTCACGCTGGACCTGGTCGAGCGGCACCCCGACGGCAGCCAGGCCTTCCTGCCGATGAGCGCCGACCCATTCCTGGTGGTCGTCGCCCCGGACGAGAATGGCACCCCCGGCGCGCCGCTGGCCTTCGTCAGCGCAGCCGGGTCAGGGCGTCAACATACACCGAAACACCTGGCACGGCGTTCTGACGCCGCTTGCAGGGCAGCGGCTTGTTCGCCGTGGTCGACCGGATCGGCGACACTCCAAACCTTGAAGAGTACTGGTTTGACCCATCCCTATCATCGTTGAAATCTAACCGGAGCTCCCGGCAAAGAAGGGGCCCCGACCATGCAGAGAAGGAACTGGAAGACAATGGCAGACACCAGCATCGGGACCCCGGAACAGCTCCGCGATCCCGAACTATACGCCACCGCTTGCACAAGGCGATCCCGCTGGGCATCCAGCACGTGCTGGCGATGTTCGTCTCGAACGTCACGCCGGCGATCATCGTCGCCGGGGCCGCGGGCTTCGGCTTCGGCTCGAACTCGCCGGACTTTCCCGGAACTGATCTACCTGATCCAGATGTCGATGCTGTTTGCCGGCATCGCCACGCTGTTCCAGACCATCGAGCATCGGCCCGGTCGGCGCGGCGCTGCCGATCGTGCAGGGCACGTCAGCTTTGCCTTCCTGCCGATCATGATCCCGCTGGTCGCGGGCAAGGGCGTCGACGCGCTGGCCGCGCTGTTCGGCGGCGTCATCATCGGCGGCCTGTTCCACGCCTTCCTCGGCACGTTCATCGGCAAGATCCGCTTTGCCCTGCCGCCGCTGGTCACCGGCCTGGTGGTCACGATGATCGGTCTGGCGCTGGTCAAGGTCGGCATCCAGTATGCCGCCGGCGGCGTGCCCGCCATCGGCACGCCGGAATACGGCAGCCTGCTGAACTGGTCGGCGGCGCTGGTCGTGATCTTCGTCACCCTGGGGCTGAAGTTCTTCGCCCGCGGCATGCTGTCGGTCTCGGCGGTGCTGATCGGCCTGCTCGTCGGCTATGTCTATGCGCATCGTCATCGGCATGGTGCACGGTCGACGCGATCACCGGCACGCTGGGGCCGCGCGGCCGCCTTCGCGCTGCCGCATGCCGTTCAAGTACGGGTTCGAGTTCTCGCTCGCGGCGATCATCGGCTTCTGCCTGATGGCCTTCGTCTCGGCGGTCGAGACCGTGGGCGACGTGTCCGGCATCACCAAGGGCGGCGCCGGCCGCGAGGCGACCGACAAGGAAATCCAGGGCGCGACCTATGCCGACGGTCTCGGCACCGCGGTCGCCGGCCTCTTCGGCGGCTTGCCCAACACCTCGTTCAGCCAGAACGTCGGCCTGATCGCGATGACCGGCGTGATGAGCCGCCATGTGGTGACCATCGGCGCGATCTTCCTGATCATCTGCGGGCTGATCCCCAAGGTCGGCGCGCGTCATCCGCACGGTGCCGATCGAGGTGCTGGGCGGCGGCGTGATCGTGATGTTCGGCATGGTCGTGGCCGCCGGCATCTCGATGCTGTCGGACGTGAACTGGAACCGGCGCAACATGGTGATCTTCGCGATCGCGCTGTCGGTGGTCTGGGCCTGCAGCTGGAGCCGGGCGCGGTGCAGCACCTGCCCGACACGATGCGCAGTTCTGATGACCTCGGGCCTGCTGCCCGCGGCCTTGATCGCCATCGTGCTGAACCTGATCCTGCCGGAGGATCTGTCGGACGAGGCGACCGAGGAGGTCTCGGGCGGTCACTCCGGTCATGGCGCCGGTCAACTGCACAAGAGCTGATCCTGGCAGGCAACGAAACCGAAAGGCCCCGCCAACATGGCGGGGCCTTTCGCGGTCTAGTCAGTGCCCCCCCAGCCACCGCCGCCCGGCGTCTCCATCTCGATGATGCCGCCAGCGGGCAGGTCGATCTCGCCATTGCCCGGCAAGGCAACCCGCCGCCCGTCCGGCAACACCGCCACATCGTGCCCCACCGCGCCCGGCGCACCACCGCCCACGCCGAATGGCGGCACGATCCGGTGTGAGCACAACGTCGTCACCGTCACCGGTTCGAGGAAGCGCAGGCGCCGCACCACGCCGTCGCCGCCGCGCCAGCGTCCCGCGCCGCCCGATCCGTGCCGGACCCCAAATCTTTCCAGCCGCACCGGGAAGCGTTTTTCCAGCACCTCCGGATCGGTCATCCGGGTGTTGGTCATGTGGCGTCTGCACGGCGTCGCAGCCGTCGAAGCCCGGCCCCGCGCCGGTGCCGCCGCAGATGGTCTCGTAGTTCTGGTAGTCGTCATTGCCGTAGACGAAGTTGTTCATCGTGCCCTGGCGACCGGCAATCACGCCGAGCGCGCCATAGAGCGCGTCGGCAGGTCGCCTGGCTGACCTCGGTATTGCCCGACGATCACCGCCGCCGGATGATCGCGGGTTGAGCATCGAGCCTTCGGGCACGCATGATATCGCAGCGGCTTCAGGCAGCCCTCGTTCAGCGGGATGTCCGCGCCGACCAGCGTGCGGAAGACGTAGAGCACCACCGCGCGGCAGATCGACGAGGGCGCGTTGTAGTTGCGCGGGTCCTGATGCACGAGGTGCCGGTGAAGTCGATGACCGCCTGACGCGCGCCCTTGTCCACGGTGATCTCCACCTTGATCTGCGCGCCACTGTCCATCGGATAGGCGAACTGGCCGTCCTTCAGCACGTCGAGCACCCGGCGCACGCTTTCCTCGGCGTTGTCCTGCACATGGCCCATATAGGCCTGCACCACGTCCAGCCCGAAGTGCGCACCATGCCTGTGCAGTTCGCCGCGCCCGGTCTCGTTGGCCGCGATCTGCGCCTGTCAGGTCGGCCATGTTCTGGTCGATGTTGCGGCAGGGATAGCGGCCCGAGGCCAGCAGGACGCGCGGTCTCGGCCTCTCGCAGCTGGCCCTCGTCGACCAGCAGGAAGTTGTCGATCAGCACGCCTTCCTCGTCGATGTGGCGGCTGTCGGGCGGGGCAGAGCCCGGCGTGCTGCCGCCGATATCGGCGTGATGGCCGCGCGAGGCCGCCACGAAGATGATCGTCTTGCCGGCGTCATCGAAGACCGGCGTGATGACCGTCACGTCGGGCAGGTGGGTGCCGCCGTTGATAGGGCCGTTGAGCATGAAGACGTCGCCCGGCCGGATCTTGCCCGCGTTCTGCGCGGATCACGGTGCGCACGCTGTCGCTCATCGAGCCCAGGTGCACCGGCATGTGCGGCGCGTTGGCGATCAGGTCGCCATGCTGGCGTCGAAGATCGCGCAGGAGAAATCGCAGCCGCTCCTTGATGTTGACCGAATAGGCGGTGTTTGCCAGCGTCGCGCCCATCTGCTCGGCGATCGACATGAAGAGGTTGTTGAACACCTCGAGCATCACCGGATCGACGCTCGGTGCCGATGGCCTCGTGCCGCCGCGTCCTCGGATGCGACGCAGATCAGAAGGTTGCCGCGCCGTCGATGCTTGCCGCCTGCCAGCCCGGCTCGACCACGTTGGTGCCGGTGGGCTCGACGATGATCGCCGGGTCCGGCGACGCGTCTGGCCGGTCGCCATGCGGGTCGCGCGTCGTACGATCGGCACGTCGTGCCAGCCGCCGCCGACAGTACATGCGGGCGGTGTCGCCGTGCGCGCAGTTGGCGCGTCGCCCGCGGCAGCGTCAGCCGGCGCGTCGCCGGTCGCGCCGATCGCCTCGGCGCTGAGCAGGTCGATGATCAGCTCGCGGTCCGGCGAGACGAAGCCGAAGCGCTGCCGATGCGCGGCCTCGAAGCCTGCGCGCATCTCGGTCAGAGGCGCCAACGGCAACGCCAAGTGGCTGGTGCGGCCGTCGTAGCGCAGATATGCGCGGTGCGCACCATGGCGATCGCGGTGTCGGCGAACGCCCTGCGCCGGCGACCTCGGCACCGGGCTTCTGCTCGAGCCGGTCGAGCGCGGTCTGCGCATCCTCGGCCTTGTCGCAGCGGCTGGCTCGACCTGCGCGCTCGCGCATCGCGCGCACGTCGGCCAGCCCCATGCCGTAGGCCGACAGCACGCCGGCGAGCGGATGCATGAAGATCGCTTTGCATGCCCAGCGCGTCGGCCACCAGGCAGGCGTGCTGGCCGCCGGCGCCGCCGAAGCAGTTGCAGCGTGTAGCCGGTGACGTCGTAGCCGCGCTGCACCGAGATCTTCTTGATCGCGTTGGCCATGTTCTCGACCGCGATGCGCAGGAAGCCCTCGGCCACCTCCTCGGGGCTGCGCGGCGCCTCGCCGGTTTCCTGCGCGACCGCTTCGGCCAGCGTCCGCGAACTTCGCGCGCGCACGACGTCGGCGTCGAGCGGCTGGTCGCCGTCCGGGCCGAACACGTGCGGGAAGTGATCCGGCTGCAGCTTGCCCAGCATCACGTTGCAGTCGGTCACCGTCAGCGGCCCGCCGCGCCGGTAGCAGGCCGGGCCGGGATTGGCGCCGGCGCTTTCCGGGCCGACCCGGAACGCGCGCCGTCGAAGCTGCAGGATCGAGCCGCCGCCGGCCGCCACGGTGTGGATGCTCATCATCGGCGCGCGCATGCGCACGCCGGCCACCTCGGTCTCGAAGGCGCGCTCGAACTCGCCGGCGTAGTGGCGACATCGGTCGAGGTGCCGCCCATGTCGAAGCCGATGACCTTGTCGTAACCGGCCAGCCGCGGCGGTGCGCACCATGCCGACGATGCCGCCGGCCGGGCCCGACAGGATCGCGTCCTTGCCCTGGAACAGCGCGCGCATCGGTCAGCCCGCCGTTGGACTGCATGAACAGCAGGCGCTCGCAGGCGCGCGCCGAGGTCGAGCGCGCCGGCCACCTGGTCGACGTAGCGGCGCAGGATCGGCGACAGGTAGGCGTCGACCACGGTGGTGTCGCCGCGCGCCGACCAGCTTCATCAGCGGGCTGACCTCGTGGCTGAGCCGAGACCTGCGTGAAGCCGATGCTCGCGCGCGATCGTCCGCCGACCTGCTCTTCGTGCGCCGGGGTAGCGGTAGCCGTGCATGAAGACGATGGCGACCGCGCGGATGCCGTCGTCGTAAGCGCGGCCTGCAGCGCGGCGCGGGCGCGATCGTCGTCGAGCGGCGTGCACGACCTCGCCCTCGGCGCCGAGCCGCTCGTCGACCTCGACCACGTCGCTCGTAGAGCAGTTCGGGCAGCACGATGTGCCGGTCGAACAGGCGCGGCCGGTTCTGGTAGCCGATGCGCAGCGCGTCGCGAAAGCCCCTGGTGATCAGCAGCAGCGTGCGCTCGCCCTTGCGCTCCAGCAGCGCGTTGGTGGCGACCGTGGTGCCCATCTTGACCGCGTCGATGCGTGCCGGCCGGGATCGGCGTCGCCGGCGCCAGCCCAGCAGGTCGCGGATGCCCTGGACGGCGGCGTCCGCGGTAGCGCTCGGGGTTCTCCGACAGCAGCTTGTGCGGTGTGCAGCGCGCCGTCGGCTCGCGCGCCGACGATGTCGGTGAAGGTGCCGCCGCGGTCGATCCAGAATTCCCAAGCTCCGGTGGTCATGACATCCCTTCTTCCGATGTGCCCAAGGGGTCTGCCAGCGAGGGGTCCGTGTCAACCTTTCCGGCCCGTGCTGCAGTGCAGAATGTTTCGCGCGCGAAACATTTTTACTTTGTTAACAGGGCGTTAAATAGTATTACCGAAACGTTGATGCTTGTTGCGCGCAGGAACCTCCGGCGGAGGGACTTGAGAGCCAAAGTTGATAGCGGGTCAGAGGGTCACGTCGGCGCTGGCGCTGTTGCGGGCGACATGCATCGCATTGGGCAGGTCGTTCGACGTGGCGCGGGCCTCGGCGGCGGCGGGATCGAGACCGTGGTCGCGCCAGCGCCGGATCAGACGGTCGCGCAACGTGGCCTCTGACACGTCGAGGAAAACCGAGAAATCCCAGAGCTGTTGCAGCTCAGTCCACGGGGCATCGTTCAGGAGCAGGTAGTTGCCCTCGACGACGGCGGTTTCGGTATCCGGCCCGACCGCCCGTGCACCCGCAATGGCAATGTCGCGCGTGCGATCGAAGACCGGGATCACGACCTCGTCCTCGACGGCCAGACGCCGCACCATATGAACGAACCCTGCCGCATCGAAGGTCTGCGGCGCACCCTTGCGCGAGCGCAATCCACGCGTATCCAGCAACCGATTATCAAGGTGAAAGCCGTCCATCGGCACCAGAGACGCCGTCGCGCCCAAAGCCGCGACAAGATCCGCGGCAAGGGTGGATTTTCCGCTGGCCGGAGCGCCCGGCGATGGCAATCAGCCGCCGCCGGGCCTTTGGCCGGATAGCAGCAACCCGACGCGCAAGGTCGCTGACGATTTGTGCGTCGGGTCCGGTCATGGTTCAGGCAGCGAACTCGTCTTCCATGTCCGGTTCTTTGGCGCCGGTCATGAAGGCCACCGCATCCGACATCGAGTAGCTCCTTCGGATCGATCGATGCACAGCCGCTTGCCCAGCCGGTGGATGTGGATGCGGTCGGCCACCTCGAAGACATGCGGCATGTTGTGGCTGATCAGGATGATCGGGATGCCGCGCGCCTTGCACGTCGAGGATCAGTTCCAGCACCCGGCGGCTTTCCTTGACGCCAAGCGCCGCTGTCGGTTCGTCCATGATGATGAACTTGGTGGCGAAGGCCGCCGCACGCGCCACCGCGACGCCCTGACGCTGACCACCCGACAGCGTCTCGACCGTCTGGTTGATCGACTGCACCGTCATCAGGCCCAGTTCGGTCAGCTTGTCGCGGGCGAACGTCTCCATCTTCTTGTTGTCGAGCATGCGCAGCCAGTCGCCCACGCCAGCCCTCACGGCGTATCTCGCGGCCCATGAACATGTTGTCGGCAATCGACAGGGCGGGCGACATGGCGAGGGTCTGATAGACGATCTCGATCCCCATGTTCCGCGCCTCGATCGGCGACTTGAAGTGCACCGGCTTGCCCTCGATCAGGATCTCGCCCTCATCAGGGACGGTCGCCCCGCAGATCGCCTTCACGATCGACGATTTGCCGGCGCCGTTATCGCCGATAACCGCCAGGATTTCACCATGACGCAGTTCAAAGTCCGAATGGTCGATGGCGGTCACATGGCCGTACCGTTTGACGATATTGCGGCCCTGAACGATTGGATGTTTTATCAGTCATTATGCCGATACCTTTCTGATCCACTGGTCGACTGCGACAGCAGCGATGATGAGAATGCCGATCAACAGGAACGTCCACTGCGCATCCGCACCCATAAGGCGCAGACCCAGGGTGAACACGCCAACGATCAGCGCCCCGAATAGCGAGCCCACGATCGAGCCGCGTCCGCCAAACAGTGAGATACCGCCAATCACCACAGCGGTGATGCTTTCGATATTGGCCAAGCTGGCCCGAGGTCGGCGAAACCGATCCGATCCGCCCGATCAGGGCCCAGCCTGCAAAGGCGCAGATCAGACCCGACAGAATGTAGACCGACATCAATGTCTTGTGGACATTCACGCCCGAAAGCTCTGCCGCTTCGGGGTCATCCCCGACCGCATAAACGTGTCGCCCCCAGGCTGTCTGTTTCAAGGCAAAGGCCAGCGCAAAGACCAGCAAGCAGCATGAACACCACGCCAATGGTAAACCGCGCCCCGCCGATATTGAACGTCGTGCCGAAGAACTGCAGGAACGGCGCTTCTGCCTCGATGTCCTGGCTGACGGATGGTTTCGTTCGCGGAATAAAGGAAGTTGGTGGCCAGAATGATCTGCCACATGCCCAGCGTCACGATGAACGGCGGCAGCTTGACCTTCGAGACCAGCCAGCCATTGGCCGCCCCGATCAGCGCACCGCAGGCCAGCCCGCAGACCACGGAGATCGCCGGCGGGATGCCGTAGCGAAAGGTGAACTGGCCCATGATGACCGACGACATCACCATGATCGCGCCGACGCTCAGGTCGATGCCGGCGGTCAGGATCACCAGGCTTTGTGCCGCCGCGACGATGCCGACGATCTGCACCTGTTGCAGGATCAGCGTCATGGCGAAGGGCGAAAAGAACTTCGACCCCAGCAGCGCGCCAAAAATCACGATGGCGGCAACCAGCACGATCATCGGCACCAGCGCCGGATTGACGTGCAGCGCATGCTGGAACTTGTGCACGAAACCTGGTGCGCTTCTCGAACTCGGCGACAGTGGTGACGCTACCGGACAGAACGGATTCGAAATCCTGTCCCTTTGAACCGGAGTCGGACATGGGGTTCCCCCTCACTTCGAAATTGTTTGCGGTGCGTCTTGGCTGCGCCCTTGGCAATCAGCCTATGACAACGCGCGTCGCCGCGTCCAGTGAAAGGGGCGGGCCGCCGCCCCTTTCAGATGTTTAACGAACGAAGCTTAGCCCCAGCAGCGCTCGGTGCCTTCGGCGACCGAGATCGAACTCGACGCCGTCAACAGGCTTGATCGGTGACCAGCGCAACGCCGGTATCGGAGAAGTCCTTGCCTTCGGTCGTTCGCGGGCTTGGCACCGTCTGCGGCGCAGGTCGCAATCGCCTCGACACCCAGCGAGGCCATCAGCAGCGGATATTGCTGGCTGGTGGCACCGATGACGCCGTCGGCGACGTTCTGCACACCGGGGCAACCGCCGTCGACGGACACGATCAGCACGTCGTTCTCACGACCAATGGATTTCAGCGCCTCGTAGGCACCGGCAGCGGCAGGCTCGTTGATGGTGTAGACCACGTTGATCTCGGGATCGACGGCCAGCAGGTTCTCCATCGCCTTGCGGCCACCTTCTTCGTTGCCGGCGGTCACGTCGTTGCCGACGATCCGCGGATCGTCTTCGTCGCCGTTGACGTTGGGATCAGCCAGATCGATGCCAAAACCCTGCAGGAAGCCCTGGTCGCGCAGACACGCCGACGGTGGGCTGGCTGACGGCCAGGTCCAGCATGGCGATCTTGGCATTGGCAGCCTCGTCGCCCAGCTTGGCGGCGGCCCATTTGCCGATCAGTTCACCGGCCAGGAAGTTGTCGGTGGCGAAGGTCGCGTCGGCGGCGTCGAGCGGGTCGACAGCGGCGTGTCGAGCGCGATGACCAGAATGCCCGCGTCACGCGCCTGTTGCACGGCACCGGCGATCGACGAGGTGTCAGATGCGGTCAGCAGGATGCCCTTGGCACCGTCGGCGATGCAGGTCTCGATGGCTGCAACCTGGGTTTCGTGGTCGCCGTCAACCTTGCCGGCAAAGGCTTTTCAGGGTCATGCCCAGCTCTTCGGCCTTGGCCTCGGCGCCTTCCTTCATCTTGACGAAGAACGGGTTGGTGTCGGTCTTGGTGATCAGGCAGACGATGGCACCTGCATGCGCGGCGGCATTGGCAGCGCCGGTCATCGCCAGCAGGCCCAGGGCAGTTGCGCCGATCAGGCCGGTTTTGATGGATTTCGTCATGGTAGTCCTCCCAGATTTTCATACCGCAGGCGAAGCGTCCGTTGCGGCAGAGTTCCCACGAATCGCCGGGTAACCTCGGGATTAAAAAAACAGAAACGTGATCGCCTGTCAATAAATAAATCACTCTTATTTATTAATTGACAGTGCGCCGATCACCGCGTCATTCTGCAGCACGGTCATCAGGGAGGATAACCGTGCAGAATGAAACGACCAGCGACGCGGACCACCCGCAGTACGGCGCATCTCTGATACGCGGAACGAACCAGTCGGGGATGCGCGCCCATAACGAGCGTCTTGTGTTGTCGCTGATTCGTCAACGCGGTCCGATGGCCAAGGCGGATATCGCGCGGGCGACCGGGCTGTCGGCGCAGACCGTCTCGGTCATCATGCGGGCGCTGGAATCCGACGGGCTGCTGATCAAGGGCGATCCGGTGCGCGGGCGGGTCGGCCAACCATCGGTACCGATGCGGCTTGCGCAGGATGGCGCCTATTTCCTGGGACTCAAGGTCGGGCGGCGCAGCCTCGAACTGGTGCTGATCGATTTTCTGGGCCAGGTGATCGACCGGTCAGCTTCCGCACCTACGCCTACCCCACCCCCGACGCGGCCCTGGGAATTCGCGCGAGGAACAGATCGAGCGCGATGCTGTCCGGCTGCCCCTACCCAGCGCGCGCGTGTCGCCGGACTTGGCATCGCGATGCCGTTCTTCATGTGGAACTGGGCGCAAATCACTCGGCGTGCCCGAAGAGCAGATGGCGGGCTGGCGCAAACGTCGATCTGCGCGCCGAGATCGCCGAGCGGCACGACTTTCCGGTGTATTCGTGCAGAACGACGCCTCTGCCGCCTGCGGCGCGCAGGTGGTGTTTGGCCCCGCCGATCAGCCGCGCGATTTCCTGTATTTCTACATCGGCTATTTCATCGGCGGCGGCGTCGTTCTGAACGGCGCGCTGTTCACCGGGCGCGGCAATGCCGGGCGCATTGGGACCGATGCCTGTTGCCACACGCGCAGGGCGTACAGAACCTGATCGACGTGGCCAGCCTGTCCGGGCTCGAGGCACGCGATCAGGCCGAGCGGCGGCGACGTTGCCAGCATGTGGACCGATGCCGACGCTGGGACGCTCGACCCCGGTATTCTGCGGCCCTGGACTGGATGGGCTGCGCATGGACTGGCCCATGCCATCGTGTCGGCGATTTCGGTCATCGATTTCGAAGCGGTGCTGATCGACGGCTGGATACCGGCGGATCTGCGGGCGCACTGGTCGCGGAAACCGGCGCGCAATCTCGCAACGTTCGACCTGACCGGCCTTAACTCGTCCCGATGTCCGCGAAGGCACCATCGGCCCCGATGCGCGCGCCGTCGGCGCCGCCAGCCTGCCATTGTCAGAGCGGTTCCTGATCGACACCAACGCCTTTCAAAGGACGGTTTGACTGCCGGCAACCGAAGGCCGCGTGATCGCGACCGACGGGACGACCACGCGAATTTACTCGCCTCAATCGGGTTGGGCCCTCTAGGATGGGCGCAGACTTGATTTTTCCCTGCCGGGGTCTCGCCCGCGCATCCATTCATTTCAGATGGAGTTTCCCATGACCGGACCGTCCAAACTTGATGGCATCACCAACATTTTCGTGCTGATGCTTGAAAACCATTCCTTCGACAACATCTTCGCCTTCTCGGGTATCCCCGACATCGCCGCCGCCACTACCGGCGACTGCAACAGCCACGACGGAACATCCTACTGCGTGATGGGTGGCGCGCCGCCGTTCATGACGACCGATCCCGGCCACGAGTTCGACGACGTGCTTGAGCAGCTTTGCGGCAAAGCGAAGGCCGATGCCTACGCTGGCGGGGCCTATCCCGGGATCGACATGTCGGGATTCGCCGCGCGCTACGCCACCACTCATACCGAAGCCACCGGCCTGCCCGCCGCCGCCCATGTCGGCGATATCATGGCCTGTTTCGACACGCCGGGGCAGTTGCCGGTGATCCATGCGCTGGCCACCGAATTCGCGATCTGCGACCACTGGTTTTCATCGTTGCCCGGGCCAACCTGGCCCAATCGCTTCTTCGTGCACGGGGCGTCCTCGGCGGGGTGGACAGACAGCCCGGGCCTGGGCAACGAGGTCGAGTGGATGGCCGCTCCCGGCCTGGGCTTCCATTACGAGAACGGCTCGATCTTCCAGCGGCTGAGCGAAAACAAGAAAGGCTGGCGGCTTTACCAGGACAAGAAGAACCAGTTCAGCGACAACCCGTCGGGGCCGGAATACGGTGGCTGGATCAGCCAGGTCGCCAGCCTGCACGGGATCACCCTGCTGGACATCAGTGGGTTCGAACATTTCGCAGGCGATCTGCAACGGAAGGACAAGGACGGCAATCCCGCCTACCTGCAATATCCTTATACCTTCATCGAACCCAATTTCGGCAAGAGCTTTTTCGCGCCGCAACCCGGCCAGGACGACGCCCCCAAGGACAGGAAATCCTGGTATGACGGGCCGACCTACAAGGGCGGCTCGTCGCAGCACCCCGAGGATGATCCGTCCGGCGGCGAGGGGTTAGTCAAGGCAACCTACGAGGCGATTCGAGCCTCGCCGGTTTGGGACACCAGCCTACTGATCGTGGTCTATGACGAGCACGGCGGGTTCTACGATCACGTCTGCCCAGGCCCGGCGGTCGCGCCCGGCGACAAGGCGCCGTGGTTCCAGAAGGCGCACAACAAGCGCGGCTTCGACTTTGCCACGCTGGGCGTGCGGGTGCCCGCCGTGGTGGTGTCGCCGCTGATCCCCAAGGGCACGGTCGACGCCACGCAATACGATCACGCCTCGGTCTGCGCCACGGTCGAGCGCAGCTTCGGCCTGCCGCACCTGACAAAGCGGGACGAGGCGGCCAATGACGTCGGCCATCTCCTCAGCCTCGACGTTCCGCGCGGCGATTGCCCCAAGACCCTGCCCGCTCCGGCGACTGTCGATCCGTCCCACGCCGAAAAGGCCGCAGCCGAGGCTGGCCGCGATGCCGATGGCGAACTGCCCGATTCAGGCAATGTGATCGGCTTCCTGCAAATTCTCCTGAAGGCGGAACTGGAACATGCCGGGCAAAGCGCCGCCGACACGGACAGGATACTGGCCGATTTCGCCGCGATCAGAACCAAGGGACAGGCCATGGCCTATGTCATGAAGGTTCAGGCCATGATCGAGGCGGGGAAGGTCGGCGCACCGCAGAAATCTGGTGACCCCGGCAGGACTTGAACCTGCAACCTATCCCTTAGGAGGGGATTGCTCTATCCAGTTGAGCCACGGGGCCGTCCCCGCGGTGATAGCGCGCCGGTTTCGGCCTGTCACCCCGGATTGCATCCATTACAAGGCGGTCGTTCCTCAAGCCCGCAGGCGCGCACCCTTGTCGTCGAAAAGATAGCTGTCGGCCTCGTCAAAGCCGATCTGCAGGGCTTCGCCCACCCGGTAGCCATGCTGGCCGAACAGCCGCATCGTCACCTCGTCGCCACTGGTCAGCCGCGCCAGCAGGTTGGTATCACCTCCCAGCCGTTCGACATGGGTGACCGCGCCGCGCATTCCGCCCTTTTCCACGACCCGCAGGTTCTCTGGCCGGATGCCCAGCGTCGCCGCGCGCTTGCCGAACAGCGGCGCGGGCAGGAAATTCATCGACGGTGCCCCCAGGAACCCGGCGACGAACTGGTTGACCGGGTCGTTGTAGAGATCCATCGGCGCGCCGACCTGCTCGACGCGGCCATCGCGCAGCACGACGATCCGGCTGGCCAGCGTCATCGCCTCGATCTGGTCGTGGGTCACATAGATCATCGTGGTGTCGAGTTTGCGGTGCAGCTCGGCGATTTCGATGCGGGTGTTCATCCGCAGCGCGGCGTCAAGGTTCGACAACGGCTCGTCGAACAGGAAGAGCTTGGGATGACGCACCACGGCGCGCCCGATGGCGGCGCGTTGCCGCTGCCCGCCGCTCAGCTCGGCCGGTCTGCGGTCGAGGAACGGCTCCAGCCCCAGCATTCGCGCCGCCTCGGTGATGCGTTCCTCGATCACCGGCTTCGGTTCGCCGGCCTGACGAAGCCCCAGCGCCATGTTGCCGCGCACCGTCAGATGCGGATAAAGCGCGTAGCTTTGGAACACCATGGCGATGCCGCGCTTGGCCGGGGGAGCGGTGTTCACCACCTGCCCGGCGATCTCGACCGTTCCGCTGGTTGCGTCCTCTAGCCCGGCGATCACCCGCAGCAGGGTGGATTTACCGCAGCCCGAGGGCCCGACGAAAACGACGAACTCACCCTCCTCGACCGTCAGGTCGATATCGTGTAGCACCCCGACCTTGCCGAAGGACTTGCAGACTTTTTCCAGCCGAAGCGCCGTCATGTGTCCCCCAGTTCGACGACCTTGCCGGTCCGGATGCTTCGGTCCGCCGCCAGGCAGATCGCCAGGCTCTGCACCGCGTCGTTCATGTGCCGCGAAAGGTCGACGTCTTCGGCGATGGCTCGCAGCACGAAGGCCTGCTCGGCATCGCATAGCGCCTGGTGGCCGGGTTCGTCGGGCATGTCGATCACCGTATCACCGCCGCGCCTGTGCACCCGGATCGCGCCGACGCGTGGTGTGGCCGTCGACGCTGTCGCTGTCGCCCTTGCTGTCGTCGGTGATCGAGACGGCGCCGTTCGGACTGACGATGTCCTTCACGAAGAATGCCGTCTCGGACATCATCGGCCCCCAGCCGGCCTCGTACCAGCCGACCGAGCCGTCGTCGAACACGACCTGGAACTGGCCGTAGTTGTACATGTCGGGCGCGATCTCGTCGCTCAGGCGCAGGCCGATGCCGTGCACCCGCACCGGCGCGGCGTCGGTCATCTGGCACATCACATCGACATAATGCACGCCGCAGTCGACGATCGGGCTGGTGGTCTGCATCAGCGCCTTGTGGGTCTCCCATGTCGGCCCGTCGGACTGCTGGTTGAGGTTGAGCCGGAAGACGTAGGGCGGCCCCAAATCCCGCGCCTCGGCGATCAGGCGCATCCACGACGGGTGGTGCCGCAGGATATAGCCCACGACCAGCTTGCGGTTCAGCCGTGTCGCCGCCTCGACCACGAGCCGCGCGTCCGCGACGGTGGTGGCCAGCGGCTTTTCCACGAAGACATGCGCACCGGCCTCCATTGCCTCGACGGCATAGTCAGCATGGCTATCGGAATAGGTGGCGATCACGGCAAGGTCGGGGTTTGTCGCCAACCCCTCGTCGAAGCCCCGAAACACCTGGTAGCCTTGCAGTTCGGCCGGCAGATCGACGGGGCTGCGATTGACCAGGCCGACGATCTCGGCCGCCGGATGATGGTGATGTGCCAGCGCGTGGCTCATCCCCATGTTTCCCAAACCGGCAATCAGAACCTTCATTTCACCGCCCCGCTGGTGATCCCGCGGATCAATTGCCGCGAGAAGATGACATAGAGCACCAGCGCCGGCAGGATCGCCATGCTCAGCGCGCTGAGAACCGCGTTCCAGTCGGTCACGAACTGGCCGATGAAGACCTGGCTGCCCAGGGTCAGGGTCTTCACCGGCTCGGCCGGGGCCAGAATCAGCGGGAACCACAGGTCGTTCCAGATCGGGATCATGTTGAACACCGCCACCGTCGCCATCGCGGGCCTGACCAGCGGCAGGACCAGCCGGAAGAAAATGGTGAACTCTGACAACCCGTCGATCCGCCCGGCGTTTTTCAGATCATCCGATACCTGCCGCATGAACTCGCTGAGAATGAACACCGCCAGCGGCAGGCCCTGTGCGGTATAGACCAGGATCAGCGCCAGCAACGTGTTCACCAGCCCTGTCGCCACCATCATCTCGAGGATCGCCACCGTGCCGATGCGGATCGGGATCATGATGCCCAAGGCAAGGTATAGCGCCATGAGCGTGTTGCCCCTAAACCGGTACTCGCTGAGGGCAAACGCCGCCATCGCCCCGAACAGCAGGATAAAGAACAGCGAGGCCACCGTCACGATCATCGAATTCTGGAAGTAACCGAAGAAATCCCCCTGCCTCATGACGGTCTGATAGCCGATCAGGCTGAAACTATCGGCATCCGGGAACGCCAGAGGTTCGCGAAAGATCGCCTTTCGCGATTTGAAGCTGTTGATCAGGATCACGAAGACCGGGAACAGGGCAATCAACACGTAAGTCAGCAGGACCGCATGGGCGGCCATCACGTTGACGGGGTTTCGGCGCGCCTTGTTCATCAGAACTGGTACCGGCGCATCCGGCTCTGGATGCCGAACAGGTAGATGCAGACCCCGATCAGGATGATCGCGAACATCGCGGTAGCGATGGCGGACCCCATGTGCGGGTCACCCAGTTGCAGCTGGAAGCCGAAGAACGTTCGGTACATGAACGTGCCAAGTATATCGGTGCTGAAGTTCGGCCCCGCCAGCGCGCCCTGCGCCGCATAGATCAGGTCGAAGGCGTTGAAATTGCCCACGAAGGTCAGGATGCTGATGATCCCAATGGACGGCAGGATCAGTGGCAGCTTCAGCTTCCAGAAGGCCGACCAGCCGGTAATGCCGTCACATTCTCCGGCCTCCAGCACTTCCTCGGGGATCGACAGCAGGGCGGCGTAGATCAGCATCATCGGGATGCCGACGAACTGCCAGACCGAGATCAGCGCCAGCGTCGTCAGCGCGTATTCCTCCTTGCCCAGCCACGGCGCGTACAGCGATTTCAATCCGACCGCCGAAAGCATGTCCGGCGCGATGCCCCAGATCGGGCTGAGGATCAGCTTCCAGGCGAAGCCGACGATGACGAAGGACAGGATCGTCGGGATGAAGATCGCCGACCGGTAGAACGCCGCGAAGCGCAGGCGCGGGTGTGACAGGATGGCGGCGAGCATGATCCCGATAGGGTTCTGTACCAACATATGAACCACGAAGAACCAGAAGTTGTTGCCCAGCGCGTTCCAGAAGCTTTGCGCCCAGCGCGGATCGCCAAATAGCGTGCGGAAATTCTCCAGCCCGACGAAGACCCGCGCCTGGTCGACCTCGGTGTAAAGCGCCAGCCGCAACGTGTTGAACAGCGGAAAGATCATCACGGCGGTATAGACCAGCACCGCAGGGGCCAGAAACGCCACAATATACCAGCGGAAGGGCCTGCGCTTAGCCATCAGCGTGTCCCCGCGTTGCCGGTGACGGAGCCTCCGGCGGGGATATTTCCCAACCAAGGATGAACGCCACCGTCATGCGAACAACACCGACGAAAGGCACGTCGTACCCCGTCTCTTTGGTTTTCAAGTATCCCCGCCGGAGGCTTCCGCATGGTCGGCACACCGGCGGCCCGAACCATTGGACCGCCCGCGCAAGCCTTATTTCTGGGGATCGTACCAGCTGGCCAGGCCCTCCTGAAGGCGCTGACCCGCCGCTTCCGGACCTTCGGCGCCCTTGATCACCTGGGCAGAGGCGTTCCAGGTCTCGTTCTCCAGGTTCGGCGTGCCGCGCGACAGGATCTGGTAGGTCGAGCGGATCGTGACTTTCACATTCCCCGCGCCACGACACGAACTCCTGCGCCAGCGGGTCTTCCATCGGCACGTCGAAGCTTGACAGCGAGAAGAAGCCCGGCAGGGCGTTGGCGTAGATCGTCGGCGAATTCCTCGGACGCGACCCACGTCAGGAAGGTCTGCGCCGCTTCGGGATGTTCGGTCGCGGCGTTCATGCCGATGGCGATGTCGGTGTGGTCGGAGATGTAGCAGGTATCGCCGGCGTTCTGGACCGGCGGCTTGAAGGCGCCCATCTCGAAATCGGCCAGGTTGTTGAAACCCGAGATGTCCCACGATCCGGCCGGATAGATCGCCGCGCGGCCCAGGGTGAACAGGTTCTGGCTGTCCGGGTAGGTCTGCGCCTCGTAGCCGTCGCCCAGGTAGTCGCCCCATTTCGCCAGCGTGCGGTAGGGCGCGACCCAGGGCTCGTCGGTCAGCTTCTGCTCGCCCGCGATCAGCGCCAGGCGGCCCTCCTCGCCCTTCCAGTAGTTCGGGCCGATGTTCTGGAAGCCCATCGTGGCGGCTTCCCACTGGTCGTTGGTGCCCATCGCCATCGGGATATAGGTGCCGTCCTCCTTGATCTTGTCGAGCACGGCGAAGAACTCGGCCTCGGTCTGCGGCACTTCCAGCCCCAGTTCCGCGAAGGCGTCCTTGTTGTAGATGAAGCCGTGGATCACCGACGCCATCGGCACGCAGAACGTGGCCGAGCCGTCATCGGTCTGCCAGGCGCTCTTGGCGACGTCGCTGAAATTCTCCATGCCCTCCAGATCGTTCAGATCGGCAAGGTGGCCCGCATCATAGAGCGCCAGCGAGGCGTCGAACGGACGGCAGGTGATCAGATCGCCAGCGGTGCCCGCATCCAGTTTGGAGTTCAGCACCGCGTTGTACTCGGCCGGGGCCGAGGGCGAAAAGGTGATGGTGATGCCGGGATGCGCGGCCTCGAAGGCCGGGATGATCTTGTCCTGCCAAAGCGTCAGGTCGTCGTTGCGCCAGCTTTCGATCACCAGCTCCTGCGCCGAACCGGCGCCTGCCGTCAGAACCGTGGTGGCCAGCAACATGGCCCCAATGCCGGAAATTCTCATTGCCCAAACTCCTTGTTGGCTGTGTCCCCATCGGCAATACGCCGAGCCCTCGCGAACCGAGTCACTCTGCCGTGCCCGCGCATCGTCACGCGCGCAGGCGAATATCGCAAGCCTTTTGCGTGAATTGGCTACCGCCCGCGCCGCCCTTGGGCTAATTCTCGGCCATGACGGATCACGCCCAATATATCATTGCGGTCGATGGCGGCGGATCCACTTGCCGGGTGGCGATCGCCACCGCCGCGGGCCGCGTGATCGCCAGCGAAACCGGGCCGTCCGCCAACGTCTCGACCTCGCTCGAAGACGGCACGGCCACGATCCGCGAAACCGTTCATACGGCATGGGCCCATGCAAAGCTGCCCGCCGAGGACTTGCCGAATGCGACCGCCTATCTCGGGCTGGCCGGGGTCAAGAGCCCGCGCATCGCGGATGCCGTCGCGCAAGCGTTTCCCACGACACACGTTACCGTCGCCGAGGACCGTACTACGACCATGGCCGGGGCCCTCGGCGATCACGACGGCTTTGTCGCCGCCATCGGCACCGGGTCGTTCCTGGGGCGCCAGGACGGCGCCAAGCAACGGTTTGTCGGCGGCTGGGGAATGCTGCTGGGCGACCAGGCGTCGGGCGCGTGGCTGGGGCGCGAACTGCTGGCGCGGGTGCTGGAATGGCAGGACGGATTGCGCGAGGCCAGCGGGCTGCTGGAGCGCACCCTGTCCGCCTTCGACGGCGAGCCAAGCGCCATCGTCGCCTTCGCCGCCAAGGCTCAACCCCGCGACATCGCCGGACACGCGCCGTCGCTGCTGGACGCGGCCGATGCGGGCGATGCGGTGGCCGTCGAGATCATGCGCGACGGGGCTGCCTACCTCCGCCACGCACTCGACAGCCTTGAATATCGCGGCGGGGACCGGCTGTGCCTGATGGGCGGCATCGGCGCGCGCTATGGGTCTTATATCGAACCGCTTTATACTGAGCACCTCGCAGCGCCGCTGGGCAGCGCGCTTGACGGGGCACTGCGCCTGGCGATGGCTAGCCACGCCAGCCGAAGGGACTTGTGATGTCTGCCAAACAAAGCCAGATGCGGCGCGAAATCGACGAGATACCCGATGCGGTCGAGCGCCTGCTGACCAATGGCGCCCGCGCCATCGAGGCCGCCGCCCGTGACATCGAGGCCCGCGATCCGCCGTTCCTGGCCACGGTCGCGCGCGGGTCCTCGGATCATGTGGCGACCTATCTGAAATACGCCAGCGAGCTGTTGACCGGCGTCCCTGTCGCCTCGCTTGGGCCGTCGGTCGCCAGCGTCTACGGCGTGCCGCTGAAGCTTGGCCAAAGCGCCTGCCTGTCGATATCGCAATCGGGCGCCAGCCCTGACATCGTGCAGATGGCGCGCAACGCCGGTGCTTCCGGCGCGCTGACGCTGGCGATCACCAATCATCCCGAAAGCCCGCTGGCGCAGGCCTGTAACCATTGCCTGCATATTCACGCCGGGGCCGAAACCTCGGTCGCCGCAACCAAGACCTTCGTCACCTCGCTGGTCGCGGGGCTGCTGCTGATCGCCCAATGGAAGCGCGACACCGAGCTTGTCGCCGCGCTGCGCGGACTGCCCGACGTGCTGACCCGCGCTGCCCGCATCGACTGGCCCGAGATGCGCCGAGCCCTGGACGGCTGGAACTCGCTTTACACCCTGGGTCGCGGCCCGGCCTTCGCGATCTCGAACGAGGCTGCGCTGAAATTCAAGGAAACCAGCCAGATCCATGCCGAAAGCTATTCCTCGGCAGAGGTGCTGCACGGCCCGGTGTCGCTGGTCGGGCCGGGTTTTCCGGTGCTGTGCTTTGCGGCCAACGACGCCGCCGAGGCAAAGCTGGTCGAGGTTGCCGACCAAGTCGCCGCCAAGGGCGCCGCCGTTTTCGTAACTTCAGATACGGCTCGAAAGGCACAATCCTTGCCCTATGTCCGCACCGCACATCCCCTGACCGATCCCGTCGCGCTGATCGTATCGTTCTACGCCATGGTCGAACAGGTCGCCCGGGACCGCGGGCTTGACCCCGATGCACCGCGCCATCTGCAAAAAGTGACCGAAACGCTCTGATGTCCGATCTTCACGCCTATTCCACCGACGCGATCTTCGATGGAACCAAGATACACGCGGGCTGCGCCCTGCTGGTGCAGGGCGGCCGGATCGGCGGCATCGTCCCGGTCGATACGCTGCCGCCCGATGCCACCCGGGTTGATCTTGGCCGTGGCACGCTCTGTCCCGGATTCATCGACCTTCAGGTCAATGGCGGCGGCGGCGTGATGTTCAACGACGATCCCTGCGTCGAAACGCTCGCGCGTATCGCAGGGACGCATGGTCGGCTTGGCACCACCGCGCTGCTTCCGACGCTGATCACCGACACGCCCGCCCGCACCGCCGCCGCGATCGAAGCCGCTTGCGAGGCCGTTGCCCGGAAAGTGCCCGGAATCGTCGGTCTGCATCTTGAGGGGCCGCATCTGTCGGTCGCCCGCAAGGGGGCGCATGATCCGGTATTGATCCGGCCGATGACGGCTGCCGATCTGGACCTGCTTTACCGGGCCGCGCAACGTCTGCCCGCCCTGATGGTCACCGTCGCCGCCGAAACCGTGACGCCCCCGCAGATCACAGCCATGACCCGCGCGGGCATCCTTGTCTCGCTGGGGCACAGTGACGCCGACCATGCCACCTGCCGTGCCGCGATCCAGGCGGGTGCCACCTGTGTGACGCATCTATTCAACGCCATGAGCCAGTTGGGCAGCCGCGAACCGGGGCTTGTCGGGGCGGCACTTGCAAGCCCCGACGTCAATGCCGGCCTGATTGCCGACGGCATCCATGTGCACCCCGCGTCCATCGTCGCGGCGCTGAAGGCAAAGCAGGGGCCGGGCGAGATATTCCTTGTGACCGACGCCATGGCCACCGCCGGGTCCGATATCGACGGCTTTACGCTCAACGGTCGCCGGATAAACCGGCGCGACGGCCGGCTTACGCTTGCCGATGGTACGCTGGCCGGGGCCGATCTGATCATGTCGCAGGCACTTGGCGTGATGACCGAAAGCGTCGGCGTCGACTTGGCTCGGGCGCTGCGGATGGCCACGGCGATTCCGGCCCGCATTATCGGTCAATTCCCCAAGCGCGGCAGCCTCGACGAAGGCTGTGACGCCGATTTCGTGCATCTTGGCAACGACTTGTCGGTCATGGCCGTCTGGCGAAACGGATTGGCCGTTGCGTAGACGCGATCCTCACCGTACATCCCGGCCCTGGTTGAGGATGATCACGTTGCCGCTGCAGATATCGCCGCCTTCCGACACCAGGAAGGCCACCCAATCGGCCACTTCCTGCGGCTGCATCGCACGCCCATGCGGCATCGCGGCGATGGCCTTCGCGAGAACTTCCTCGGACACCACCTTGAACAGCGGCGTCTCGGTCATCGCCGGAGCGATCGAGTTCACCGCGATCCGATCCCGCGCATAGCGCCGCGCCAGGTCCTTGGTCAGGGTATCCAGTGCCGCCTTGCTGGCGCGATAGTGCGGCGGATCGAAGACGTCGAAATTATAGGCGCCGTTCGACGATATGTTGACGATCTTCTTCACGCCATCGCGGCCCAGCATTCCGGGCACGGCGGCCTGGCAGCAATGGAATGCGGCAGAGAAATTCAGCCGCATCTGTGCGTCCAGTTCATCTTCGGGGATGTCAGGGAACGCGGACATGAAGCAGGTGCCGGCGTTGTTCACCAATGCATCCACCGGGCCGATGCGCCCGAACGCCTTTGCAATCGCGCCTGCGTCCATCAAGTCCACCTCGACGCCTTCGACGCGGTCCAGTTGCGCCAGCCCCGCCGCATCCCGGTCCAACCCGACCACCGCAAGCCCGTCGCGCAGCAACGCCGCACAGATCGCCCGGCCCAGCCCACCTGCCGCCCCAGTCACCACCGCCACTTTCTGTTCCATCCCCGGTCCCTTCTTCTCGTACCAAAATACGCAAATCCCGCGACCAGCCATTGCAGACCAGCCCGCGCATTTCTAGGCTTTCGCCGACAAGGAGCCTTCCATGCCCGAAACCCTCGCCGAAATCCGATTGCCGACCTCCGAACTGCGCGACGACATCCCGTTCTACACCGGGAAGCTGGGGATGCGACTTGACATGATCTATCCCGCCGACGATCCGAAAGTTGCGGTATTTTCCGGTCACGGCCTGCGCCTGCGCATCGACAGTGATGCGCCCGAGGCGCCCGGCACGATCCGCATCCGCACCGAAGACCCTGACGGCTTCGCGGGCGGGCGGCGCGACGCTCACCGCGCCCAACGGCACCCGCATCGAGATCGGCGACCTCAACCCGCCGCTGGTCCTGCCCGAGACGATCCATAGCTTCGTCGTGCGCCGCCTCGCCGACCAGGCGCCCTGGATCGTCGGGCGGGCCGGAATGCACTACCGCGACCTGATCCCCGACCGGCTTGGCGGCTCGATCATCGCCAGCCACATCCGCATTCCCGACGGCGGCCCGGTGCCCGACATGGTGCATTACCACACGGTCGGGTTCCAGCTGATCTTCTGCTACCGAGGGCTGGGTCGACCTGGTCTACGAGGACCAGGGCGAGCCATTCCGCCTGCACGCGGGCGACTGCGTCATCCAGCCGCCCGAGATCCGCCACCGCGTGCTGTTCGCCTCCGACAACATCGAGGTGATCGAGATCGGCGTACCCGCCGAACACGTCACCACCATCGACCACGACATGCAGCTGCCCAACGGTCCCGCAAACCCCGACCGCACCTTCCGGGGACAGCGCTTCGTGCATCACAAGGCCGACGCGGCGACATGGAAACCGCACCGCCTGCCCGGCTACAGAAGCCGGGACACGACAATTGCGGCGAACACGCAAGGCGTGGCCGGTGTCCATGTCCTGCGCCGCGACAAAGGTGATCCGCAATGGACGCGCCACGATGCCGATATCCTGTTCAGCTTCGTGATGGAGGGCGGCATCACGCTGGAAGGCGAAGGCCGCGACCCTTACAGACTGGAACCCGGCGATGCTTTCGTGATCCCGCCCGGCATGGCCACGCGCCTGTCGGACCCCACGAGCGACGTGGAACTGCTCGAAGTCAGCCTGCCCGGCAGCTTCGAAACCGAAGCGACGGAACCGCGGTAGGCACCCCGCCCACCAGAGGTTTCACCTCTGGTGGGCGGCACCGCGACGCGCGGAGCGCGGCGCAAGACCTCGTGCACCGCCGAAGGCAGTTCCTTGTGGAAGCGCGCCCCTCAGACCCCGAACTTATCGGCAAAGAAATCCACTTGCTCGGGCACAAGGGTTTCGCCGCGCCCCGCCTCGATGCTTTGGTTCAGCGCCCGCCGGGCGCAGGCCGACATGATGCTCTCGACCCCCGCCTCTTCCGCCATCCTCGCGTAATAACCCACATCCTTGGCCGCGTTCTTCACCGAAAACGCCAGTTGCTGCGCATCGCCGTCGATCGCATAGGCTTTGACGAAGTCCATCATCCCCGACCGCAGCGGCCCCGCCGACATCACGTCGTAGAGCCCCTGTCGCGGCACACCCATCTTGTCGGCCATGGCGAAGGCCTCGGACATTGCGTTGGCCGTGGTCATGGCGAAGAAATTGTTGATCAGCTTGATCGTGTGCCCGGACCCCAGGTCGCCCAGATGAAAAACGTTCTCGCCCAGGTCATCCAGCACCGGCTTGACCTTGTCGTAGCCCGCCTTGTCGCCCGATCCCATGATGTTCAGCTTGCCCTCGCGCCCGTGGCTGGGCGTCCGTCCCAGCGGCGCGTCCAGCATTGTGCCGCTGGCCTGCGCCACCTCGGCCCCCAGCGCACGGGTGCTGTCGGGCAGCGACGTACCGAAGTCGATCACCACCGCGCCCTTGCGCAGGCCCGCGATCACGCCGTCGGTGCCGCGCATCCGGCTTTCCACCTGGTCGCTGGTACCCATGCACAGCATCACGATATCGCTTGCCTCTGCCACCTCGCGCGCCGTGCCCACCTCGACAGCGCCCCGCTTGACCGCCGCCTCGACATTGCCGCGCGAGCGGTTCGCGATCACCGTCAGCGAGTAGCCCAGATCCTGCAACCGCCCGACCATCGCCGCGCCCATCAATCCCAAGCCGATGAATCCTATCGCCGGTTTAGCCATCCCGTCTCTCCCTGATCAGTTCTTCCAATTCCCGCGCCGCCGCATCGAACCTGTCGGCCAGGCCCGGCGACGCCTCGCGGCAAACCTCTACCACCGCGCGCGAAGTGGCAAGGTAGCCTTCCAGAAACGCCACATCGTCGCCGCTCGTGCCGCGCGCCAGATCGCTGACATTTGACCATTGGTCGGCAATCTTGATCACCTTTGCCTCTGCCGAGGCATTTTCGAACTCCTCGCGTTGCCGCGCCTTGCGCGTCAGAGTGTCAAGCTCCGCCCAGTCCGGGTGATCGGTCAACTCGGCCACGATCCCGGCCACCCGCCCGCCGAAGAGGCGCGTCATGTCGTCGAGTGTCACCGCGCTGTCCTCGACCACGTCATGCAGAACCGCCGCGCATAGCACATCGAGGTCCTGTGTCACCTCCGCCACCGCCTCGACCACGGCAAGGGGGTGGGCGATGTAAGGTCCACCACCGCGGCGGGTCTGGCCGCCGTGCGCCCGGGTCGCCAATTCGGCGGCGCGATCTAGTACCTTGCTCATGACTGCACACCCAGCAGTTCTCAGGCCAATGCCAGAAGGGCCGCGCCTGCGGCGATCAGGCCGACCCCGACCCAGCCCAGCGGCGGCAGCCGCTCGCCCAGCACCAGGGCCGCGATAACCGCCACGAACACCACGCTCAGCTTGTCTATCGGCGCCACGCGGCTTGCGTCGCCGATCTTCAGCGCCCGGAAATAGCACAGCCAGGACGCCCCGGTGGCAAACCCCGACGCCACCAGCCAGCCCAGGCTGACACCGGGCACCGCGCCCACGCCGGCCAGTTTGCCCCGCGTCGCCACGATACCGAAAACCAGCCCGAGGATCACCACGGTGCGCACCAGCGTTGCCACATCGGAATCCACCTGCGCGGTGCCCAGCTTCGCCAGCACGGCCGTCATTGCCGCAAAGATCGCGGACAGAAGCGCCCAAAACAACCAGGACTGCCCCAGCGCGCTCATGTCGCCACGTCGTAGATCGAGAAGCCCCGGTTCCGCAGTCCCTTCTGGATCTCGTAAATCGAGCCGCGGTCTTCCGGTTGCGGCAGCGGAATGCGCACCGGGATGTCGCGCAGCCGCGGGGTGATCGTCGACTGGCCGCACAGCATCTTCTCGTCGTATTCTTCCAGCGAGCCGAACGAGGTCATCGACCCCATCACCGGAAACGCGTCCGCCGCCATCATTTCGTAGAACAAGAGCCGCCGGTCTCTTTGGGACGTGTTCAACGCCGAGCCATGCACGATGCGGCCATGATGGATCGAGATCGATCCGGCGGGTCCGGTCAGGGCCACTGCATCGGCCATGTCATAGGCATTGGCGGCCAGGTCCATCGCGCCGACGAAAACACCGTCGGCATGGTGATCGTGGATCGGCCCCTTGTGCGATCCGGGAAACACCATCAAGGGGCCGTTTTCTTCTGCCATGTCGTCGATGATCACCGCGATCGCCAGAACGTCGTCGTTGGTATGCGGGTAAAACGCAAAGTCCTGGTGCCATTCCACCGCCGCGCCGTAGCCCGCCGATTTCATGTTCAACTTGGTCGTGTGCAGCCGCAGGTCGGGCCCGATCAGGTCGCGGGCCGGGGCCAGCACATGGTCAGAATACATCAGGTCGCGGGCCACGTCGCTGATAATGTGCGGCAGCTTGATGCGGCGGATGCGCGGCGCCTCGGGCGTGTGACTGTCCTCGAGGTCAAGCCGCATGTTGCTTTCCGTCATCCCGCGCGCCTCTTCCTCGAAGCGCGCGATCTCGGACCGGATCGCGGCGATGATATCGCCGGGGATGCGGTTCTCCAGGATCAGGTATCCATTCTCGGCGTAAAAGGCGATCTGCGCCTCGGTCAGGACTTCGCTCATCATCTCCTCCCTCAGTCGGGCCGCAATACGGCCAGCAGCGGCAACACTTCCTCCGGATCCGGCGCGATCCCGGTATAGGCCTCGAACGATCCCATGGCCATGTGGCGAAACAGATCGAAACCGCTCAAAACCGTAAGGCCCGCGGCGCGCGCGTCTTGCAGGAACCGCGTATCGGTCGGCGTGTAGACCGCGTCGAAGGCCCAGGCCTGCGATCCCAGCAACCCGGCATCGAAAGCCGAGCCAGGATATTCCCGCATTCCCAGCGGCGTCGCGTTCACCAGGCCGTTTGCGGCGCGAATTGCTGGCGCCGCCTCTGACACCGGCACCGCCCGCGCCTTTGTCCCGATCAGCGACACCAGACCTGCGGCCATCTCCGGTCGTGTGTCCCACACCGTGATTTCGTCCGCGCCCAGCGCCGCAAGTGCCGGTCCCAGCGCCCGCGCCACGCCGCCCGCCCCGGCCATCGCGACGCGCCCGGGGCCTTGATCCATGTTCGCGCGCCAGGCGCCGATGAACCCGGTGTAGTCGGTGTTGTGCCCGGTCAACGGCTCGGTCGAAGATCAGCGTGTTCGACGCCCCGAGGCCGCGCAGGTCGGGCAGCATCCCCGCGCCGGCATAGGCCGCGGCCTGCGTCTTGAACGGATGGGTCACGGTCACGCCGGTCCAGCCTTGGCCGCGCAGGTCGTCCACGGTCGCGTCGAAATCGAACCCGGGCCGTTCGGCGGTGTCGATCAGCTCGAATTCCAAAGTCCAGCCCGCCAGGTCGCACATGATTTTCAGCGCCCTGGGCAGCCGCGTCTGGCTGATGTGTTCGCCGATCAGTCCGGCCTTCAGAACCGTCATGCCGCCGTCTTCCAGTTCCGCCTCGATCTTCAGCACGACCTCTAGGGTGCGGGCGGCGTCTTCTGCGTCGATCAGGGGCTTGGCCCGCCCGCGGATCACGTCGAGAAAGTGGTCAAGCTGCCGGTGCAGGGCATCTGTGTCGTCCACCTTGTGCGAGGCGGGCCGGACCGCCTCCCGCCAATCTTCCGCCCCGCCCCAGACGGTCAGCGACGGAAACGAAACCGCGCCGTGCGTGCCGGCGATGAACAGGCAGTCCTGCCCGGTGGCGCCGATATTGGGATTCTCGCCGGTTGCCGGCCTCGAACCCCCAGGGGCTGAGGCCGGTGTCGGCAAAGACCAGCGAAGCGACACAGCCGTTCTGGAATCGCAAGCCGATCACGCCGTTTTCGACCCGCCCGGCGCGGCGCATCGGTTGCGCGCCAAGCGCCGTCACCGCCGCGACCTCGCCCAACAGGAACCGCAACAGGTCGATCTCGTGCACCATGTTGATCCGCACCGGCGATCCATCCGGCCCCGCCCGCCACGGCACGTTGAAATAGGCATCGGGTTTCTTCATCGCCCAAAGCGCGGTCGCAGCGACCGGGCGTCCGATGACCCCTTCCCCCAGCAATTGCCGCAACCGCGCGACCGAGCCGTGATAGCGCCGGTGATGACCGGTCAGAACCGGCAAGCCGGCGGTCTTCGACGCCGCCACGATGCGCGCTGCCCCCTCCCGGTCGCTGGCGATCGGCTTTTCCAACAGGCAGGGCCAGCCCCGGCGCAAGGCCGTCTCGGCGTGGAGCGCATGCAGACCCGACGGTGTCGCCAGGATGATCCCGTCCACCGTTATGTCAACCGCGTCCAGTCCTTCGAACCCCGCCACATCGAACATCGCCCGACGCTCTGGATCGGGCTCGATCACGCAGGCCAACTTGGCGCCGGAATGCGCCTGCACCGCCCGCGCGTGCCGCTCGCCGATCAGACCAAGGCCCGCGACGGCCAGCCGTTTCACATCACCGCCCCAATCTGCCACGGCACGAATTCATAGTCGCCCAGCCCCTGCGCCTCGGACTTGGTCACCTCGCCCGACGCCACCCGCAGGATCATCTCGTAGATCTCGCGGCCCTTCGCCTCCAAAGTCACGCCGCCGGTCAGCATCTCGCCCGCGTTCACGTCCATGTCCTCGGTCATCCGGGCGTACATCTCGGAATTCGTCGCCACCTTGATCGTGGGTGCGGGTTTCGAGCCGAAGGCCGAACCGCGCCCGGTGGTGAACACCACCAGGTTGCATCCGCCCGCGATCTGGCCGGTGACGCTTGCCGGATCGTAACCGGGGCTGTCCATGAAGGTGAAGCCCTTCGCCGTCACCGGTTCGGCGTATTTGTAGACCCCCATCAGCGGCGAGGTGCCGCCCTTGGCCGCCGCTCCCAGCGATTTCTCGAGGATCGTCGTCAGCCCACCCTTCTTGTTGCCGGGGCTGGGGTTGTTGTCCATCGAGCCCTTGTTGCGCGCGGTGTAGTCCTTCCACCATTCGATCAGCCCGACCAGTTTCTCACCCACCTTGCGGTCGAAGGCGCGGCGGGTCAGCAGGTGTTCGGCGCCGTAGATTTCGGGCGTCTCGGCCAGAACGCCGGTGCCGCCCTGTGCGGCCAGCAGGTCGCAGGCGTGGCCCAAGGCGGGATTGGCGGTGACACCGGACCACGCATCCGATCCACCGCATTGTAGCGCCACCATCAGTTCGGATGCAGGACACGGGGTCCGCTGTGCCTGGTTGGCGATGGGCAGCATCGCGCGGACCTTCTGGATGCCCAACTCAATCGTTTTGCGCAGCCCGGCAACGCCCTGGATGTTCATCACCTGGAACGTCTCTGACTGTTTCAGCCCGTACGCCTCGAGCAGCCAGTCGATCTGGTTCATCTCGCAGCCCAGCCCGACCATCAGCACGCCCGCATGGTTGGGGTGCCGCGCGTAACCCCACATCACCCGTTGCAGCGCCTCGAACCCGTCGCCGTCGCCGGCCATTCCGCATCCGGTGCCATGAACGAAGGCGACA
The DNA here is from genome assembly GCA_963768205.1 of uncultured Alphaproteobacteria bacterium. Lineage (GTDB taxonomy): Bacteria > Pseudomonadota > Alphaproteobacteria > Rhodobacterales > Rhodobacteraceae > JAHELH01. The sequence continues at coordinate 102,326 of CAVYHB010000009.1, forward strand.
ACGCCGTCGACATTGGGGTAAGCGGCCAATTCTGCCGGCCCGAATGCATCGGCGATGCGCCGGGCCGCGGTGGCCGAACAGTTCACCGAAGTGACGATGGCGATGTAGTTGCGCGTGCCGACCCGGCCGTTTTCGCGACGAAAGCCCATGAAGGTATCGCGCCGGTCCTCGGGCACCATTTCGACCGGGCGCATGTCGGTGCCGAATTCATAGGCGGTCTCGGTATTGCGGAACTCGACATTCTGAGTGTGGACGTGGTCCCCCGGCGCGATATCGACCGAGGCCAGGCCGATGAACTGCGCATACTTGCGCACCTGCTCGCCCCTGGCGATGGCCCGCGTCGCGATCTTGTGGCCCGAGGGGATCAGCCCGGTCGTGGTGACGCCCTCGATGGCGTGCCCGGCAGGAAGGGCAAGGGTGGCGGTGACGACATTGTCGTCGGCATCCAGTCTGACGAAATCCATCGGCAATTCTCGCGGTAAGGTGCGTGATTTCACGCACCGTTGGTTTCAGGCACAATATGGCGCGTCGGAGATCCAGCGGTGAATGTCGACATGCGGACGTTGGGCCAGCCTTGCGCGCGCCTCGTCCCACATGCTGCGCCACTCACGCCAGTCGCGCAACTCGGTTTCCGGCGCGGACCGCGAGCGCGCCACGAAATCGGGGAAATGCGCGCGGCCCGTCGGCTGACCGCTGACGTTGAACCGGATGTCGAAGGACCAGCGAAAACCGTCGGTGACATTGACAAGCGAGGCGTGCGGGGTCAGCGGATGAATGATCACCGCCCCGCCCGCCTTCACCGGCAGCGGCAACGCCCGCGCCTCGTCGACGAAGCCGTCGGCGATGGCGGTCTGGGTCTTGGGGCAATGCGGCAGCATTGCCTGGGCAGGCGTCTTGGGCTGGACTTGCAGACAGCCGTTCTCGACCGTCGCATCGGTGACCGCCAGCCAGACGGTGACCATCTTCGTGCCGTCCGCCTCTTCCAGCCCGACGGCGCGATCCTGGTGCCAGTCGGTCGCCGTGATATGGGCGCGCACTTCGCCTTGCCGCAGGGCGGTGGCGGGCGGTTTGATCCGTACATGCTGGATCGGGTTCGAGGTAATCTCCGGGCCGATCAGGTCCTCGACCATGTCCAGCAGGCGCGGCGCGGTGATCATGTCGAAAACCGCGGGTCCGAAGTGCATCGGCGTGTCGGCACGGATGCGGTCGCCCGGAAGCGAGATATCCATCGGCTGGAACCAGTCGCAGCCGGCACGGTAGGCGGTCAGCAGCTTGCCCCAGAAATCATCCCTGACCGGCGCGCCGACGCGGCCCTCGGCTTGCCAGCCGGCATAAAGCTGATCCAGCAACTCGGCGTATTCGGCGCGGACGGGGTCAAGCAGATCCGGCCCGAGAACATCCTCGACAACGAGGTATCCCTGGTCCTCGAACTGCCGCAACTGGACTTTCGTAAGCATCGTCAAACCTCAGGCGACAGGCAGCGCGCGGGACGCAGGTGGGTGGGCGGGGCGGCCCGCGCGCTGCCGCCCTCCGCGGTCAGTTCAACAGCAACTCGATGATCGGCGGCCAGATCAGCAGGATCGACAGGGCGCAGATCTGGATGCCGATGAAGGGCAGAAACCCTTTGAAGATGTCGGTCAGCGAGATGTGCGGCGGGGCCACCGATTTCAGGTAGAACGCCGCCGGTCCGAAGGGTGGTGACAGGAAACTGACCTGCATGTTCATGCAGAACAGCACCCCGAACCAGACCGACAGGTACTTCGGCTGCAGCTCTCCGATCAGGCCGATCTCCTCGATCGGCAGGCGCTGCACGATGGGCAGGAACACCGGAATGATCAGCAGCACGATGCCGACCCAGTCCATGAACGCGCCCATGAACAGCAGGATCAGCATCATCGTCAGCAGGATCAGCATCGTCGGCAGGTCGCTGCCGACGATCAGGTCGGCCACGATAGCGCGGGCCACCGGCAATCGTGTAGGCCCCGGCCAGTGCCGCCGCGCCGATGGTCACCCAGATGATCGTGCCGGTCGATTTCAGCGTCCGCATCAGGCTGTCCCAGACCAGCTCGAACGAGGCCTCGCCGCGCAGCAGCGCGATGATGAACACCGCGATGGCACCCATGCCCGCAGCCTCGGTGATCCCGGTGATGCCGCCGTAGATGGACCCAAGCACAACGCCGATCACGACGATGGGCGGCACCAGCCCCTTGCCCATCCGCCAGCCAGGCGCCGTCTGCTCGCGGCCGAAAGACGAAAAACATCAGCAACAGCGAGATGACGACCAATCCGCCAAACCAGGGCACATAATCGGCGGTGCCCCAGAAGATCGGATCGACGCCGTCGCCCAGGTCGACGTTCTGCCCGCTGACCGTGAAGAACAGCGCCCGCAGGAACAGAATCGCGGAAAAGCCCGCAAGCAGGACCGTAAGGAAGGCCAGGAACAGTTCACCCTTCTCGCGGCCCATGCGGATCGCCGGGAATGGGGTCGGGCAACGGCGCAAGCGACGGGTTCATCTGCGTGCGGACGATGATGTAGATGATGATGAAGCTGGCCAGCATGAAGCCCGGCACGAAGGCCGCGGTGAACAGCGCCTTGATCGAGGTCTCGGTGATCAGGCCATAGATGATCAGCACGATCGAGGGCGGGATCATCGTGCCCAGCGAGCCCGACGCGCAGATCGTGCCGATGGCCAGGTTCTGATTATAGCCCAGCCGCAGCATCTGCGGCAGCGCGATCAGGCCCAGCAGCACCACCTCGCCGCCGATGATGCCCGACATCGCCGCCATGATGACTGCCATGATCGAGGTGACAATAGCGATGCCGCCGCGCAGGCCGCTCAGCCAGACGTTCAGCGACGAATACATCGCCTTGGCGATGCCGGAGCGTTCCAGCAACGCCGCCATGAAGATGAACAGCGGAATGGATATGAGCACGTAATCCGTCAGCAGCCCGTAGATCTTCTGCGCCAGGATGTTCAGCGGTCCCGACCCGGGCCGCCCGGTCAGCATGCCGTCACCAAAGCTCAGCGGATTCAGCAGAAGCGCCGGCTCGAACTTCATGACCAGCACAAGTACGGCCAGGATGGCCGAGGCCATGCCAAGCGGCATACCAATGGCCAGAAGCACCATCAGCCCCAGCATCAGGACGAGAGAGATCGTTCCGATATCCATTAATTCTCGCCCTTCGTCTGATTTCCCTGAATGGCACCGCGCGTGACATCCAGGTCGCCGACACCTTCATCGCCGACCATCTTGCGCAGGTGTTCCAACTCGTCCTTGTCGATATCGTCTGCTGCGGTGTGGATCACCGGCTCGGCGTTCCAGTCCGAGATCAGGTTAATCACGGCCTGGATCGCCACCATCGCCACCACGAACAGCACCATCGGCTTGATCGTTGCCGGGATCGGCGGGTCGAACGCGGTGCCGAAGGTTTCCCACCGATAAAACTTCTGGAAGGCCTCGCCGTAGCCGCCGTAGATCAGGAAGAAGGCGAACATGACGATTAGCAGGGTCGAGATGCAATCGAACAACCGCTGCAGCCAGCGCGGGCACATGTCGTAAAGCAGGAAGATGCGGATGTGGCTGCGTTGCTGCATCGCGTAAAGCCCGGCACAGAGAAACACGAAGCCGGCCAGCCATAGCGACAATTCGTTGGCCCAAAGCGTCGGACGCTCGAAGACGTAACGCAGGACGACCTCGTAAAGCATGACGCTGGTCAGCAGCACGATCAGCATCATCGTTACGCGCCCGATGAAGACGCTCAAACGGTCGGCGGGACGCCAGTCTTCGAATTCCATCGGCGCGCGGCGCACCGTCATCACACCGATCACCGCGAAGAGCGGGATCAGCAACAGGGCCATCCAGTCGAAGATATCCGCATAACCGCCGAACAGACCGTCGACCCCGGACGACACGTCGTTGCGCAGGAAGGTGCCCGCCAGGTTATCGCGCGCCGACGGATCTTCGGGCGGGTTGAAATCAAGGATGAAGGCCGGCATGTGCCAGGTGATCCAGGCGGCGCAGATGATGAAACCCAGCGGCACAAGCCACTCGACCAAACCTCCGGATTTGTCCTTGTGGCTCACTGTGCTTCTCCCCCCTGTCCTGTCTCAGACCGTGTAGGCCGCGATGAACCCACGATCCGGTTCGACCCCAAGTCCCGGTCCCGTCGATATCGCGACCCGGCCACCTTTGCGCGCGACCTGGCCCTGGATATCCAGGGGCTCTGTCAGCAGGTTATCGCGGAACTTGTTATCTGTCGTGTCAAATTCGAGCATCGGCTCCCAAGGATGCAGGCCGCCCGGCATCGCGGGCATCGCAGCCAGCAATTGCAGGTTCGTCGCTACCGCGATGGCCGAGCCCCAGACGTGGTTTATCACCGGCGTGAAATGCGCGTGGCACAGCGCCAACACCCGCAGGTATTCCGACACGCCGCCCAGCGCGCAGACCTCGGGTTGCGCGATGTCCAGCCCTCGGTTTTCGAGTATCCGGCGCCAGCCCCAGCGCCCGAACTCGGCCTCGCCGCCGGAGATGTTCACGCTCAGGCCTGCGCGCAGCTCGGCGTAGCCGGCGTGATCTTCGGGGGCGACGGGTTCCTCGAACCAGTAGGCGTCCAGCTCTTCCAGCGCACGACCGACATAGAAGGCGTCGGAGGTGGTGTAGCAGTGATTTGCATCGACCATGAACCGGAACCTATCGCCGACGCCCTCGCGCACTGCGCGCGCCAGTGCGGCATCTTCGCGCGGGCCCAGACCCACCTTCATCTTCGTCGCGGCAAAGCCCGCGTCTCTGATCGCGGCGGCCTCGTCGCGGAACAGGGCGGCCATCGACGCGGCGTCCATGCCGGGCCGCAGCATCATGCCGTAGCCGTAGACTGCAACGTCGCTGCGATGCGCCCCGCCGATCAGCTTGTGCAGCGGCAGCCCCGCCACCTTGCCCGCGATGTCCCAAAGCGCGATATCGACGCCCGACAGGGACTGCATCGGCATCCCTTTCTGGCCATGATCGCGCATCAGGTTGTAGACCTTGTGCCAGATCACGTCGCGATCAATCGGGTCCAGTCCCAGCACCATCGGCGCGATGACGCCCTCGACGATGCCCTTGTTGGCCCGCGCGATGGCGCCGGGCCCGAAACACTCGCCCCATCCCGTCACACCCTCGTCGGTCTGAACCTCGACCAGGTGTGCGGTGCGCTTGTCATAGAATTGCTGCGAATAGCCCAGCGTCTCGGGCATGTCGTATTGCAGCACATGGCTTTTGACGCTGACGATCTTCATGGATTGGGCCTTGGCTGATGCCATGCCGGTCGGCGGCATCAAGAGGCGCGGGGCCCCGCACTGAGGGCCCCGCGCTTTGGTGGCTTATTCCTTGACCAGGCCCAGCTGGGTCAGGTACGCGATGTGGCTGTCGACCAGCGCCTTGGCTTCCGGCGTGGTGGCGAACTCGGGCCAGGTCGACTGGGCCGCTTCACGGAAGGTCTGAAGGTCTTCCGGCGACCATTCGGAAATGGTCACGCCCTGCTCTTTCAGTGTGGCGGCAGCCTCGGCGTTCTCTTTTTCGAAGATCAGCGCGGATTTCAGCGCGATATCGCTCATCGCCACTTCCATAATGGTGCGGTGATGCGCGGGCATCGCGTCCCAGACTGCCTTGTTGCAGGCGATGTGGTCCGACGGCATCGAGTGGAAACCGGGGAAGTTTGCGTATTTGGCGATATCGTAGAGCCCGAGGCCGACGTTGTTGGCCAGGCCGCTGGCATCGGCACCGTCGATGATGCCGGTTTCGAGCGCGGTGAAGATCTCGGTGAAATCCATCACGATCGGCTTGGCGCCCAGCTTTTCGAAGATCTTGGTTTCCATGCCCGGGGGCGACCGGAATTTCCAGTCCTTCAGATCGGCAACGCCGGCAATCGGCTTGGTCGAGGCAAAGCTTTCCTGGCCGTAGACGATCCAGCCGACAAGCTGCATGTCGTACTTGTTGTAAAGCTCGTTGGCCGCCTCGCGCCCGCCGCCGTAGTAAAGCCAGCTTAGCTGCTGCACCGGGGTGGCATAGCCGCCCATGATGTCGCCGACGAACTGGAAGGCCGGGTTCTTGCCGGTCTGATAGGCGCCGCCGGTGGCGTCGCAATCGAGAATGCCGGTGGCCGCGGCGTCGAAGGTCTCGACCGATTTCACCACCGACGACGCTGTAGAACATCTCGACCGTGATCTCGCCGTTCGACATCGCCTGGATGCTCTCGACATACTCGGTCAGCAGCTTGCCGGACGTGGTTTCGGGGGCATAGTGCGTCTGAATGCGCAGGTTGGTCGTTTGCGCAGTGGCACCCGTCGCGGCAGCCGCCGCCACACCGACGGCAAGCGCCGCAGTCTTCAAGATCGTCATGTAGTCCTCCCAGACGTTGGTATCCGTTTCGCGCGCCGACCGTTGTGATCTTGCCTGACGCTACGTCCTGTTAGCGTACCAACTACCCGTACGTCTGCCAACAAAAAACCAGAATAATCGGAAATCTCGAAAATCCTTCCTTGATTTAAAATTTTCGTTATGCTCGGCGTTTTGGACACTGGGCACCGATGCAAAAGACCCGGACGCCGGATATCTATCGCGACCTTCACATGCAGCTGACCACCGGGGCGATCCCGCCAGGGCAAAAGCTGATGCCAGAGCCGCTGCGCACACGCTACGGCTGTTCGGCCAACACGCTGCGCGAGGTGCTGTTGCGCCTGTCGTCGGTCGGCCTCGTGGTGTTCGAGGAACAGCGCGGCTTTCACGCGCAGCCTGCCAGCGCCCGGCGCATTCACGACCTGACCAAGTTCCGCATCCTGCTGGAACAGGAGGGCGCGGCGCAGTCCATCCGCCATGGCGGCATCGCCTGGGAAGCACAGCTATCGGCCGCGCATCACAAGCTTGGCCATATCGAGACCGAAATCGCGCGCACTGGCGAGATCGAGCCGTTGCTGCCGCTTTGGGGCGTGGCAGAATGGGAGTTCCACGACACCCTCAGCGCCGCCTGCGAGTTGCCGCTGCTGCGCCAGACCTTCCACACGATCTATGACCAGTTTCGCCAGCAGGTGATCACCCGCGCCCGCAATTTCGGCTATTTCGCCGACAACATGACCGAGCACCAGAAGATCGTCGACGCCGCCCTGGCGCGGGATGAAACGGCCTGCCGCCGCTTCATCCATGAGCATCTGGCGCGGCACCTGCTGGACGACGCACAGCCAGCCTGATTGCCGGGCACGCCTCAGCGCCGCGGCATGTCCTCGTCCATGTAGACGCGCACGATCTCGTCAAAGCTGTACTCGGCCCGGAATCCCAGCGCCCTGGCCCGGGCCGGATCGAAGTCGCGCGGCCAGGCCTCGACGATCTTCATGATCGCCGGATCGGGCCTTGGCTTGATCAACGCCACGACATCATTGCCCGCCGCACGCCGCAGCGCCTCGATCTGCTCGGCGACCGTGCAGCTTACTCCCGGCAAGCTCAGCGCGCGCCGCCCTTGCAGCCGCGTGGTATCCAATGCCGCCGCATGGGTCAGAAACCCCACCGCCGACTTGGGCGAGGCATGCCAGTGCCGCACCGTGTCGGGCACCGGCAGTACCGCCTCGACCCCGTTCAACGGCTCGCGGATAATGCCCGAGAAGAACGACGACGCCGCCAGGTTCGCCTTGCCGGGCCGCACGCAGATCGTCGGCAGACGGATTGCCACGCCGTCGATGAAACCCTTGCGGCTGAAGTCGCCGATCATCAGCTCCGAGATCGCCTTCTGCGCACCGTAGCTGGTCTGCGGCGCGCACAGGAATTCGTCGCCGATCTTTTCGGGGTACGGGCCACCGAACACGGCAATCGACGAGGTGAAGATCAGCTTCGGCACATAGGCACCGTCGCTTGCCACATGCTCGGCTCGCAGGTCTTCCAGGAAGGTCCAGACCGACATCATGTTGGTGGCCCAGCCCTTGTCAAAATCCGTCTCGGACTCGCCCGACACGATGGCCGCAAGGTGAAAGATCAGATCCGCACGCAACCCTGCCAGCCGCTGCGTCATCGCGGCGTCTGTCAGGTTGCCGCTGATCCGGTTCGCCGCCGCCGCGCCGCCCTCGGGAAAGCCCACGTCGAACAGCGTGACCTCGATGTCGCGGTCGCCGTTCAGCCCCTCGGCGGCCAGATGATGTGCCAGCTTCTGCCCCACCATGCCGCCGCCGCCGATGATCAGCACCTTGCGCATCACGCCTCCTTCAAACCGTTCTGCCGCAGCAGTTCCAGGTAGATCCCCGAGTGATCCAGATCGCCACCGTCCATCTCGTTGCAGAACACCTCGAACCGGTCACGCACCTGCTGCGCCAGCGGCAGATGCAGCCCATGCTTGTCCGCCTCGCCAACCGCGTTGTCGAGATCCTTGAGCTGGAATTTCGACAGCCCGCCGGGCTCGAAATTCCCCGTCGTCATCCTTTCCCCGTGCTGTTGCAGGATCACGCTGTCGGCAAAGCCGCCCTTCAGCGCGGCGCGCACAGCCGCCGGATCGGCGCCGCCTTTCTGCAACAACAGCATCGCCTCGGCGACCACCCCGATGGTGACGGCCACGATGGCCTGGTTGGCCAGCTTTGCCAGTTGCCCTGCGCCGGTGGGACCGACATGCACGGGGTGGCCCATCGCCTGGAACACGGGACGCGCTTTCTCGAATGTCGCCGGCTCGCCGCCGACCATGATCGCAAGCGACGCGGCCTCGGCGCCCTTGGTCCCGCCCGATACCGGCGCGTCGAGATAGCCAATTCCCATTTCGGCAAGACGCGCGCCTTGGGTGCGGGCCTCTTCGGGCCTGATCGACGACATGTCGAGCCAGACCGCACCGGGACGCAGCGCCCCGATCACGCTGTCATCGCCGATCACCGCGCCGGTCGCCGTGCCATCGCTGAGCATCGTAACCACGAACTCGGCCCCGGCCACCGCCTGTGGAATATCCCCGGCCACCCTTGCCCCGTCGCCGGCCAGCGCCTGCGCCTTGCCAGCGCTTCGGTTCCAGACGGTCACGTCATGCCCTGCTTTCAGCAGGTTCCGCGCCATCCGCGACCCCATCAGGCCGACACCGATCACCGCGATTTCCGTCATGCGTCCGCCTTCCCGTTCCGTGCCGCACGCGACCCTAGCTTTTTGAGGAGCTTTCGAATAGGCCTGTTTTGTCGGGAATGCTTGCGGTAACACGACGCAACGTCAACGGCCCTGCGCGGGAGCAGGACTCGGGGGAATATCATGGCAAAAGAACGGCTTGGCGGGAAATCCGCACTGATCACCGCGGCGGGCCAGGGCATCGGCCGCGCCTCGGCCCTAGCGATGGCCCAAGCCGGCGCACGGGTCTTCGCCACCGACATAAACGAGGCGGCACTTGCCGAGCTGGAGCATCCCAATATCGAGACCTTCGTGCTGAACGTGCGGGACGAGGCGTCGGTGTCCGAAGGCGTGGACCGCGCCCGGCCCGATGTCCTGTTCAACTGCGCGGGCTTCGTCCACGCGGGCACCGTGCTGGACTGTTCCGACGCCGACTGGGACTTCGCCTTCGACCTCAATGTGCGCTCGCAGTACCGCATGATCCGTGCCGCCCTTCCCGGAATGCTAGAACGCGGACACGGCAGCATCATCAACATGTCCTCGGCCTGCTCGTCGGTGATCGGCGCGCCGAACCGCTTCGTCTACGGCACTACCAAGGCGGCCGTCATCGGGCTGACCAAGTCGATCGCCGTCGACTACATAAAGCAGGGCATCCGCTGCAACTGCATCTGCCCCGGGACGGTGGAAAGCCCAAGCTGGCACGAACGCGTCAAGGAACTGGGCGAAAAGCTGGGCAGCTACGACGCGGCCTACGAGCAATTCGTCGCCCGTCAACCGATGGGCCGCATCGCCAAGGCCGAAGAGATCGCCGCCCTTGTCGTCTACCTCGCCAGCGACGAAAGCGCGTTCACCACGGGCCACCCGCACATCATCGACGGCGGCTGGTCCGGCCAATGACTCGCCCCGCTTCATCCTTCATCTTGCCATAAATACCTCGGGGGTTCGGGGGCTGGCCCCCGTCCGCCGTCAACCAGGGTACAGACCATGACCGACAAGCCGAAGCTTCGCAGCCAGCAGTGGTTCAACAATCCCGACAATCCAGAGATGACCGCGCTTTATCTCGAACGTTACCTGAACTACGGCCTGACCCGCGAGGAACTGCAATCGGGCAAGCCGATCATCGGGATCGCCCAGACCGGAAGCGACCTGTCGCCCTGCAACCGGCACCACATCGAACTCAGCAAACGTGTCCGCGACGGCGTCATCGCCATGGGCGGCACCGTGATCGAGATCCCGGTGCATCCGATCCAGGAAACCGGCAAGCGCCCCACCGCGATGCTGGACCGCAACCTGGCGTACCTGTCGCTTGTCGAGACGCTGTTCGGCTATCCCATCGACGGCGTCGTGCTTAACATCGGCTGCGACAAGACCACGCCCGCGCTGCTGATGGCCGCCGCCACGGTGAACATCCCCGCCATCGCGCTCAGCGTCGGCCCGATGCTGAACGGCTGGTTCCGTGGCGAGCGCACCGGATCCGGCACGATCATGTGGAAGGCCCGCGAACTGCATGCGGCGGGCGAGATCGACGACGCCGGGATGATGGACCTTGTCGCCTCCTCGGCCCCCTCGGTGGGCTATTGCAACACCATGGGAACCGCGACCACGATGAATTCGCTCGCCGAGGCGCTGGGGATGCAACTGCCCGGTGCCGCTGCGATCCCGGCGCCCTACCGCGAGCGTGGCCAGATCAGCTATCGCACCGGCCAGCGCATCGTCGAGATGGTCAATGACGATCTGAAGCCAGCGCAGATCATGACGCGACAGGCCTTCGAGAACGCCATCGCCGTCAATTCGGCCATCGGCGGTTCGACCAACGCGCCAATCCACCTGAACGCCATCGCGCGCCACCTTGGCGTGCCGCTGGACAATGACGACTGGCAAAAGATCGGCTACAACCTGCCGCTGCTGGTCAACCTACAACCCGCCGGGGAATATCTGGGCGAGGATTACCACCGCGCGGGCGGCGTGCCTGCCGTCATCGGCGAGTTGCTTCATGCGGGGCTGCTGCCGCATCCGGATGCGCTTACCGTCAACGGCAGGACCATGGCCGAAAACTGTGGGCATTTGCGCTCGGAGAATTCCGACGTGATCAAGGCGGTCGACGCGCCGATGCTGAAGGACGCGGGGTTCCTGAACCTGACCGGCAATCTTTTCGACAGCGCGATCATGAAGACCAGCGTCATCGGGCCGGAATTCCGCCAGAGATACCTGGAGAACCCCGACGATCTGATGGCCTTCGAAGGGCGCGCCGTCGTTTTCGACGGACCCGAGGATTTCCATCACCGCATTGACGACGAAAGCCTCGGCATCGACGAGCACTGCATCCTGATCATGCGCGGTGCCGGGCCCAAGGGCTATCCCGGCGGCGCCGAGGTGGTGAACATGCGCCCGCCCGCCTACCTGCTGAAGCGCGACATCCACGCCCTGCCCTGCATCGGCGACGGGCGGCAGTCGGGAACCTCCGGCTCGCCCTCGATCCTGAACGCTTCGCCCGAGGCCGCCGATGGCGGCGGGCTGGCGCTGGTTGAGACCGGCGACATGTTACGCGTCGACCTCAAGGCCTGCACCGTGAACATGCAGGTCGACCAGGCCGAACTTGACGCGCGCCGGGCGAAACTGCCGAACGGCGCGACGCCGGCGCCCGACAGCCAGTCGCCGTGGCAGGAAATCTTCCGCGACCGCGTGCAGCCGTTTGCGCAAGGCATGACCCTGCGCGGCGCCGACGCCTACAAGGACATCGCCCACAAATCCATGCCGCGCGACAACCACTAGGGGACAAGGATTTTCAAACAACCCTTGGAGCAGGTTTTCGAAAACATCGGCCCCCGCCCAGAACCCACCGACATCTCAAGGAGACGCATATGAAACTGGTCCGCTACGGAAACCCCGGCGAGGAAAAGCCCGGCCTGATCGACGCCGACGGCAATCTCCGCGATCTTTCGGCCCATTCCGACGACATCGCCGGCGACACCCTGGGCGAGGCAGAACTTGACCGCCTGCGCGCAGTCGACGTCGACAGCCTTTCGGTCGTGATGACCAACCCGCGGCTTGGCCCCTGCGTCGGCAATATCGGCAAATTCCTGTGCATCGGCCTGAACTATGCCGACCATGCCGCGGAATCGGGCCTGCCGATCCCCGAGCATCCGATCCTATTCATGAAGGCCAATTCCGCGATCGTCGGCCCCAACGATGATGTGTACATGCCGCGCGGCTCGACCCATACCGACTGGGAGGTCGAACTGGGCGTCGTCATCGGCAAGGCGGCAAAATACGTCTCGGAGGCCGACGCGCTCGACCATGTCGCAGGCTACTGCGTGATCAACGATGTCTCGGAGCGGCACTTCCAGACCAAGCTTAGTGGCCAATGGACCAAGGGGAAATCTTGCGACACCTTCGGCCCTACCGGACCCTGGCTGGTCACGAAGGACGAGGTTGGCGACGTGCAGAACCTGAGCATGTATTGCGACGTGAACGGCACGCGGATGCAGAAGGGCAATACGAAGACCATGATTTTCACGGTGGCCCAGATCGTGTCGCACCTTTCGGAATTGATGACCCTGCACCCCGGCGACGTGATCTCGACCGGCACACCGCCGGGCGTCGGGATGGGGATGAAGCCGAACCCGGTCTACCTGAAGAAGGGCGACAAGATCGAAGTGCATATCGAAAAGCTGGGTACCCAGAACCAGACCGTGAAGGAAGACGCCTGATATGTCCAAACCCGACCTGCTGCTGATCGGCCCTGCCACCCGGCGGATGCGCGATGCGATCGAGGCGCATTTCACCATTCACGAGTTGCACGAAATGACCGATGCCGACACCTGGCTGGCCGAGAACGGCCACAAGATCACCCATGTCGCCACCGACGGCCATTATGGCGTCAAGCCGCAGGTCATGGCCTATCTGCCGAACTTGAGGATGATTTCTTGCTACGGCGTGGGCTACGACAACATCGACGCCAAGGCCTGCGCCGCGCGCGGCATCATGGTGACGCATACCCCGAACGTGCTGAATGCCGAGGTCGCCAATACCGCGCTGCTGCTGCTTCTGGCCACTTCGCGCCGCCTCGTGCGCGACGATGCCTATGTCCGGTCGGGCAAATGGCCCAAGGACGGGCCGACTCCGCTGACCCGCTCGGTCGAGAACCGCAAGGTCGGCATCCTCGGGCTGGGTCGGATCGGCGAGGAGATTGCAGGGAAGCTGCAGATATTCAATGCCGACATCTCGTACCATTCGCGCAACGAGAAGCCCGACAGCCCCTATCGCTATTACGGCAAGCTTGCGGATATGGCCCGCGATGTCGACACCCTGATCTGCATCACACCGGGCGGCGCGGCCACGAGGCACATCGTCAACCGCGAGGTGCTGGACGCGCTTGGGCCGGACGGCACCCTGATCAACGTCGGGCGCGGCACCGTGGTCGACGAGGCCGAGATGGTGAAGGCGTTGCAGGACGGGCGGCTGGGCGGCGCGGGCCTTGACGTGTTCGAGGCGGAACCGCAGGTGTCCGAGGCACTGTTCGCGATGGACAACGTCACCCTGCTGCCGCACGTCGGCAGCGCCACCGTCGAGACCCGTCAGGCGATGGGTGATCTTGTCACCGACAACCTTATTCAGTTCCTGAAAGAGGGCACGGTGATCAGTCCGGTGCCGGAATGCGCTGATCTCTAGGACATCGGCTTGACAGGTTTGAAACCCGTCCTAGCGTTTTGATCCACCCGGGCTTTTCGGCGCGCCGGGACCGGTCTGCGCCGCCGCTCGCGCCTTGTTCTTCTTGCTGTTGGGCTTGCCCATCGGCGGCGTGCCCTTGGCTCCCAGCTTGGTGCGTTTCTTGTAGGGCGTCACGACACCCTCGGGTCGATCTGGTTCGCGATGCGGCTTTCCGGTTCCGCCGGGCTTCTTCCGGCGCGACACCGAAGTGTCGGACCAGTCGACCGGCGCGGCGGCGGGCTTTGACTTGCCGGGTTTGCCAGCGCCCGGCTTCGGCTTGGCGTAGAGTTTGTCGCCCTTGGGCCGATGTTTCGAAAACGGTTTCTTGTCCCCATCGCCCCGCTTATCATAAGGCTTTGCGGGTTTCTCGTGTTTAGCATTCGGCGTTGGCGGCGCGGCGGGCGCTTGCGGTTCGACTGCGGGGGAAGCCTCGGGCGGCACTGGTTTCGGCTTGGGTTTTTCCCCGACAGGCTTTCGAGGCGCGGGTGCGCGCCCGTCGCTCTTTCCATAGGCGGGCTTTGCCGCGCCGCGCGGTGCCGGCGCAAGATCCGGCGCGACGTCCAGTTGCGTCAGCACCGATCCTGTCTCTATCTCCATCCGCCCGTCCAGCGTTCTCAGGAAGGTCGGAACTCTCGACGCTTTTATCTCGACGAAACTCGCCTCGGGCTGAATGCGGATCGCACCGATATCGTCCTTGGTCAGCCCACCGGCCTTGCACAGCATCGGCAGCAAACGGCGCGGTTCTGCCCCCGCGGCGCGTCCCCCCGAGACAGAGAACCAGACCGACGGCCCGAACGGCGCGCGCTCTGCCGGGGCGTCGCCGGATGCCGGCGACAAATCCTCTGGCGCGGACTGGCGCGAGCGGTACAGGCGCAGATAGGCCGCCGCCAGCTGCTCCACCCCAAATTGCCCCACCAGCTTGCCGACCGTCTCAGCCTCGCCCTCCTCCACCGGCGTGCTCCACATCGGATCGGCCAGCATGCGTTCCTCGTCGCGTGCACTGACGGCCTCTGCTGACGGCGCTTCGCCCCATTCGGCTTTCAGTTTGGCGGATTTCAGGATCCTCTCGGCCTTCTTGCGCGCCACCGGCGGCACGATCAGCACCGACACGCCCTTGCGCCCTGCGCGACCCGTTCGACCGGACCGGTGCAGCAATGTCTCGTGGTTCGACGGCAATTCGGCGTGCACCACCAGGTCGAGGTTCGGCAGGTCGATGCCGCGCGCCGCAACGTCCGTGGCCACGCATACCCTTGCCCGCCCGTCGCGCATCGCCTGCAAGGCATGGGTGCGCTCCGACTGCGACAGCTCTCCCGATAGTGACACCACCGAGAAGCCGCGATTGGACAGCCGCGTCGTAATCCGGTTCACCATCGCGCGGGTGTTGGCGAAGACCAGCGCGTTCGGCGCCTCGTAGAACCGCAACACGTTGATGATCGCGTTCTCGCCGTCACGCGGCCCGACATTCATCGCAAGGTATTCGATATCGGCATGTTGCGAGCGTTCGGCAACCGTCGAGACCCGCACCGCGTCGCGCTGGAAATTCTGCGCCAGCTTGGCGATGGCGGGCGGCACGGTGGCCGAAAACATCAGCGTGCGGCGGCCGGTGGGCGAGGCTTCGAGGATGAACTCCAAGTCCTCGCGGAACCCGAGATCGAGCATCTCGTCGGCCTCGTCCAGCACCACGGCGCGCAGCGAGGACAGGTCGATCGACCCGCGCATGATGTGATCGCGCAGCCGTCCAGGCGTCGCCACCACGATATGCGCGCCGCGATCCAGCGCCCGGCGCTCGTCGCGCATGTCCATGCCGCCGACGCAAGACGCCAGAACCGCGCCCGCCTGGGCATATAGCCACGACAGCTCGCGCTTGACCTGCAGGGCCAGCTCGCGCGTCGGCGCGATGATCAGTGCCAGCGGCACGCCAGCCCGCCCGAACGCCTCGTCCTCCAGCAGCGTATCGCCCAGCGCCAGGCCGAATCCCACGGTCTTGCCCGATCCGGTTTGTGCCGAAACCAACAAGTCGGCACCGGCCAGACCGTCGTCGGTGACGGCAAGCTGTACGGGTGTCAGATCGGTATATCCGCGCTGGGTCAGCGCGTCGGCAAGGGCTTGTTTCACGGCGGCAGGGTGCTTTTCATCGGGGCGCGGGGCCAAAGGCAGGCATCTAGGCGCTGGCGCGGGAAATGTATAGGCCCCACGCAAAATCGCGCGGCATTCCCGCCTAGGACTATGGCCATCCGCGGCGGTTTCGCGTTCAACGGACACACCCGTTTCGAAAGCTGCCCCATGGCCCTGCAAACCTCAGCGCCGGTCCTTTTCGCCGACGCCCCGCGCCGCGACGACAGCATGCGCGGCATCGCCTACATGGCGCTGGGCATGTTCCTGTTCTCGGCGGTCGACACGCAAGGCAAGTTCCTGACCGAAAGCCTGCACCCGATCCAGATCGTCTGGTGCCGGCAGATGGGTCTTGTTCTGGGCGTGATCGTGCTGCTGGCGCTGCGCGGCGCCTCGGTGCTGGCCACGAAGCACCCGGCCCTGCAGATCACCCGCGGCGCGCTGGCCGCAGGCTCGGCGACGATTTTCATCTTCGCCGTCAGCTACGTGCCGCTGGCCGATGCCGTCGCGGTCAGCTTCGTGGCCCCGTTCATCGTCACCCTGCTGGGTGCGCTGATCCTGCGCGAGCCTGTCGGCATCCGGCGCTGGAGCGCGGTGACGATCGGCTTCATCGGCACGCTGATCGTGATCCGCCCGGGTCTTGGCGTGATCCACCCAGCGGTCTTCCTGGTGCTCATCGCCGCCACCCTGTTCGCGCTGCGCCAGATCCTGTCGCGGCACCTGTCGGGGTCGGACCGGACCGAGACCACCGTCGCCTATACCGCGCTGGTCAGCATCGTGATTCTGACCGTGCCACTGCCCTTCGTCTGGCAATGGCCCGCGACCGGTACCCAGATTGCCCTGCTGGTCGGAATGGCCGTCCTGGCCGCCATCGCCGAGTTCTGCGTCATCAAGGCGCTGGAGGTTGCCCAGGCGGTGGTCGTGGCGCCGTTGCAATACTCGCTGCTGATCTGGAGCACGTTCTATGGCTATGTCGTGTTCGCCGACCTGCCCGATTTGTGGACCTGGGTCGGCGCGCTGATCATCGTGGCGACGGGCCTTTACACGCTGCACCGGGAACGACTGGCCGCCCGCCGCCGCGGGCACGGTGGAACATCCGGCATCGCAGGCTAACTGCAATCGTGAATGCTGAACCGGCGGAGGGTGCTATGGGCGACGAAATGGATCTCGAGGACGATGTCATCGAGTTGAAGGAAGAGGAAGAGCGCGAATCGGTCGAGGAGGCGACCAAGCTGTCGCCGAAACTGATCTACGAGGTGATCCGCCGCGAAGGCGAGGAAGAACTTGCCCGCCCGACGCGTTCGCTGATCTGGTCGGGCATCGCCGCCGGGCAGCTAATCGCCTTTTCGGTTCTGGGCGAGGCGATCTTTCGCACCTACCTGCCCGACGCGGGCTGGCGGCACCTTGTCGAGAACCTCGGGTATTCCCTGGGTTTCCTGCTGGTCATCCTCGGCAAGATGCAACTGTTCACCGAGAACACGATCACCACGGTCCTGCCGCTTATGGTCAAGCCCAACAAAGCCATGTTCGGCCGTGTCGCGCGGCTTTGGTCGATCGTTCTGGTCGCCAATGTCGTCGGCGCATTCGGCGTCAGTTTCATGATGGCCTTCACCAGCGTCATCCCCGCTGACCTTGGCCCCGCCCTGCTGGAACTGTCGCATCACGCCATGGGCTTTTCGGCAACGGAAGGGTTCTTTCGGGCGATCCCGGCAGGCGTTCTGGTGGCCGCCATCGTCTGGATGCTGCCGCAGAACCAGGATTCCAGCTTTTTTGTCATCCTGACGTTCACCTGGCTGATCGCCGCCGGCGATTTCACCCATGTCGTCGCCGGCTCGGTCGAGATGGCTTACCTGATATGGCTGGGTGAGCTTGGTGCGGTGCAGGCGATCTTCGTGTTCTTCCTGCCGGTTCTGGCCGGCAACGTGTTCGGCGGCACGATGATCTTCGCGCTGACGGCCTGGGGCCAGGTGCGCGAAGAACTGGAGCCCGAGAAAAAGCATAAGACCGTGGGAACCTTTTCCGGGATCGCACGTTGATCGGTATCAAAAGGCACTCCCCTGCCTGACTTGATCAGCAAGTCGACGCCGCGCGTCCCCTGCCAAATGCCTCGCGTCGACTTGCTGATCTTCTTGATACCATTCGGAGACAACAGATGACCAAAGACCACGGACCGTCCGTGAAGGATGACGATACATATGAAGCCCTGCGCGACGAGGGCTATTCCAAGGAGAAGGCGGCGCGCATCGCGAATGCCCAGGCCAACACCAGTCAGAAGCCGTCGAATGAGGGCGGCAAAGCCAAGCCCTATGAGGACTGGACCCGGGATGAGCTTTGCGAGCGCGCCCGCGAAGTCGGGATCGAGGGTCGCTCGGACATGTCCAAGGAAGAACTGATCAAGGCGTTGCGCGACTGAGCTTCACTTGACGCGGGAACAATCAGGGCTGCCCGGAGTTTGAATGGCAATCATCGCGGGAGTTGACGAGTGACTGATTTAACGATGGGCGACACGGTTGAACGGATTTGGGGCGACGGAACTGCCACGGGCGGGATCATCCGCCTCTATACCCGCAAGACCGCCGTCACGATCAAAGATACCATTGTCACCCGCGATGCCTTTGAAGACGAACCTGCGTTTTTGATCGAACGGGATGACGGTGATCACGTGCTGAAATCCGCGACCGAACTGAACGCGGCCTGAACAACCCGACATAGGAGAACGGAAATGGAATATGCAGGAATTGGCGGGCTTATTGTCCTGGCGCTGAACATCTGGGCGATCGTTTCGATCGTCGGCTCGTCCGCCAGCACCGGGTCCAAGGTGCTGTGGACGCTGCTTGTCCTCGTGCTGCCGGTCATCGGCTTCATCATCTGGCTGCTGGCCGGACCGCGCGGCGACGCCCGCACCGTCTGACGCATGGCGCTTTTTGCGAAACAACCGGCAGCGGTCTGGTGGGCCGCTGCCAAACGCGTCTTCGGCCAGATTGACGAAAAGAACTTGGGGCTGATCGCCGCCGGAGTGGCCTTCTATGGCATTCTTGCGGTCTTTCCCGGCATCGCGGCGCTTATCGCGCTTTGGGGTGTCCTGGGCGATCCCGGCGTGATCGCGGCCCAACTGGCCAATTTCAAGGCCGTGCTTCCGCAGGATGTATTCGACCTGCTGCACGGCCAGATCACCGACCTGGCCATTGCCCGAAACGACACGCTGGGATGGGCCGGCATCATTTCCATGCTGCTTGCGATCTGGTCCGCCCGCGCCGGGGTCACCGCCATGATGCGTGGACTGAACGCGATCTACGGAGAATCGAACCGGTCGGGCCTGCGCGCCTATCTTGCGGCACTTGGCCTGACGGTGGCGCTGATCGGCGTCGCGCTGGTCGCCGTATCCTGCGTGGTGATCGCGCCCGTTGTGCTGGCGCTAGTTCCCTGGGGCTGGACCACGGAAACCCTTGTCAGCGTCCTGCGCTGGATCATTGCGATCGCGGTTCTTATCTTCGGGCTTGGCTTGGTCTACCGCGTCGGGCCGAACCGTCGCTCGGCGAGGATCGGCTGGATCAGCCCCGGTGCAATCTTCGCGGCAACAAGCTGGACTGGAGCGTCCGCCGCCTTTTCCGTCTATCTGGCCAACTTCGGCAACTACAACGAGGTCTACGGGTCCATCGGTGCGGTCATCGCTCTGCTGATGTGGCTGTTTCTGACGGCATTCCTTGTCCTGCTCGGCGGCGCGCTGAACGCAGAGCTTGAGCGCCACACCCGCGCCGACAGCACCGTCGGGTCGACCCGACCGTTGGGTGAGCGGGGCGCGTCGGTGGCCGATACCTACATTGATGCCTGAGACGTCGACCGTGCGGATGCACCGCACACCCCAGACCGCTGCAACAGCCATGGTCATCCACGGGGCCGGAATATAGCCCCTCCGGATGCCGATTCAGGGCGTCGATCTGCTCGGCGATTTCACGAATGACGAGGTCGCGCACCATCGCAAGGGCGAAACCGCCTCGTCCCGGTTTTTCCAAAGCGCCTGAAGCCCCGTCACACCAGCGGGCGCTGGGTGGACTCTGTCACTTCGATGTCGGCGGCGGCGGCCAGGGCGTCGATGTCGTTGATGCTGAGTTGCCCGTCCGACCAGTTTGCAAGCTGGCGGTCGCGCAGCTTCATCAGCGTCTTGTTGGTGTGGACGAGCGACAACCCCAAGGCGTCGGCCAAATCTTGCTGCTTGAACGGAAACGGCACCGAACGGTTGCGGGCGAGGCCCACGGCCTCGCACCGCTTGAAGATGCGGATCAGCGCCCAGGCCACGGCCTCTAACGCGCTGCGCTGGCCCACGGTCGCCAGGGTTTCGCCCAGCAGATGCTCTTCCACCGCGGCAAGCCAGGTCATGTCGAAGGCGCGTTCGGGGTGGTTCTTGAAGAACGTCCAGAACTCGCGCCTGTCGAAAACGCACAAGGTCATCGTCGAGGCGGAGGCCACCGAATGCTTCATCTCGCCCATGACACCGGCCTGTAGGCCGATGAAATCTCCGGGAAAGACGAAATTGATCACCTGCCGGCGGCCATTTGCCAGCGTCGTACTGCGCAGGCCCATGCCGCGTAGCGCGGTATAAAGCTGAGGCGTGTTCGAGCCTTCCATCAAGATCGGGGCGCCGGCATCGACGACCAGTTCACCAACCTTGAAACGGTCCATGAACCGGGCCTCTTCCTGGGTGAACTTCACGAACAGCGAGCTTTGCCGCAGTGGGCAGTTTTTGCATTTAATTGCCATCTTCCGGTTATTCGAGCCTCCCTATGTCACAGTTTAATGCGCCTTGACGCGGAATGTTCCAAAACAACACCGACCGAAGCAGTGGATACCAGGAAATTGCCAAGGATACTGATCTTGCAGCCCGATCACCTGATCGCGGCGGACATATCCGAGATCGTGAACGGGTTGATCCCGGGCGCGATCGTTTCCGTGTTCGCGAAGGCGCGCGAGGCAGGTGATCCCCGGTCATTCGGGTCCGACTGGGATCTGGTCATTGCTGACAACCAGTTGCTGGGCGGACCTGGGAACGCGCTGCGAGATTGGCTGGATGGCCTGAACTGCCTTCGAATCCAACTGGATTCCCTGGGAGAACGAGACCGAGATGGTGGCCAGGGCTGGCTGTCTATTCAGTTTCCGTTCAGCGAGATGACCATGCGAGACGCGCTTGCGGCCTGGGCCGAATGGCTGAACCGGAACAAATAGCCCCGCCCGGCGTTTCCCTTCTATAGCGTCATCCGACGCAATCGGAACTCATAGAAAGGAACCGTCATGCTTTACTGGGCCCTTGTCTTCTTCGTTGTCGCCCTTGTCGCCGGACTTTTCGGGTTCGGAGGCATAGCCTCCGCCTCGGCCGGCATCGCGCA
The DNA here is from genome assembly GCA_963768205.1 of uncultured Alphaproteobacteria bacterium. Lineage (GTDB taxonomy): Bacteria > Pseudomonadota > Alphaproteobacteria > Rhodobacterales > Rhodobacteraceae > JAHELH01. The sequence continues at coordinate 123,622 of CAVYHB010000009.1, forward strand.
GGTCCTGTTCTTCATCTTCATCGTGCTCTTCGTGGTGGCGCTCATTGCGCAATTCATGCGGCGCGCATCGTAGACAGACGACGCAGCAGAAATAATGCCGGAAGCGTCCCGTCGACGCTTCCGGCTTTTGCTTGTGGCAAGATCGACGCGGCATGCACATTAGAATGCCCGCCGCGAACCTTGTCACGGCGGGCATTTCGTCAGTTGCGGTCGAGGCTCAGGCTTTCAGTGTCTCGGTCGACGAAAAGAACATCGCCTGACTGACGGCGGACCGCACCTGGTCCTCGGAATAGGGCTTCGAGATCAGGAATGCGGGTTCTGGCCGTTCACCGGTCAGCAGCCGTTCGGGGAACGACGTGATGAAGATGACCGGGATGTGGCCGTGATCGGCAAGGATGTCCTGAACCGCGTCGATGCCGGATGAATTGTCCGCCAGCTGGATGTCGGCAAGGATCAGGTCGGGCTTTTCGCGCGACGCAAGGTCCACCGCACCGTCGCGGGTGCGGGCGATGCCGGTGATCTTGTGGCCGATGTCGGACACTACGGATTCCAGGTCCATGGCGATGATCGCCTCGTCCTCGATGATCATCACGCGGCCCGACACACTGTCGGCCATCTCGCGATGTGCGACCGAAACCAGATGCTCGGCCTCGGACCGGTCGATCTGCATGATGGCGGCGATCTCGTCGAACGAGAATTCCTCGATCGTGTGCAACAACAACGCCTCGCGCGTGTCTGGCGTCAGTTTCACAAGGTGCTTATGCGCCTTCCCGGCCAGCGATCCGTCGTCCGGAACCGACCCGCTGACGTTAGAGCTTTTCCAGAGCGTGTGCATGACCTTGAACAGCGCGGCCTTGGCGCTGAGCGACGTGTCGTAGACGGACCGATCCTCCAGAATCGCCTCCAGAGCGGCGATCGCGTAGGCGTCGCCACTGGTTTGCGACCCGGTGATTGCCCGCGAATACCGACGCAGGTACGGAAGCTGCGTGGCGATAGCGGAGGTGATATCGTCGAGGGAGGCGTCGTTCGGCATTCATTTCTTTCCGTTTTCTCGAATTCCTATGGAACCAAACGCTGCTTGGCGCATTAAGTTCCATGATCCATAGTAGCGCACATAGCACGATAGCGGTCGAGCACCATATGTCCAAATCGGAACCAACTGAGCAGGCGCGTCGGCAGATCGACGAAAATCTCAAGCGTGTATTTCAGGAACAAGTGGATCAAGAGCTTCCCGAGAGGTTCAGGAATCTGCTTGATCAACTTCAGAACCAAGGCTCGAAAAAAGACGAGAGCGAGTCCAAATGAGCAAGCTGGAGCCGCGTGACGAGCTGGTAGAGCATCTGCCGGCCTTGAGAGCGTTCGCGATCAGCCTGACGCGGAACGGGGCGATGGCGGACGACATGGTGCAGGACACCATCGTCAAGGCCTGGACGAACATCGAGAAGTTTGAGGCCGGGACGAACATGCGCGCCTGGCTCTTCACCATTCTCAGGAACACCTACTATTCCAACCGACGCAAGGCCAAGCGCGAGGTTGCGGATATCGACGGCGTGTTCACAGAGAACATGGCCGAGAAGCCTGCCCACGACGGGCGCCTGCAAATGCGCGATTTCGAGGTCGCATTTCGCAAGCTGCCTGACGAGCAACGCGAAACCCTTATTTTGGTCGGTGCGTCCGGCTTTTCCTACGAAGAAGCCGCCGACATGTGCGGCGTGGCCGTCGGAACCATCAAGAGCCGTGCCAACCGTGGCCGCAAGCGGCTTGCCGAATTGCTGGGTCTTGAAGAAGGCCAATCAATGGAGATGACCGACGACGCAACTGTCGCCGTCGTCGCAACGAACCGTGCCTCTGCATTCTGATGTCACTCAACCAGCCGGAAGCCGCTGAAAGAAAGCGCTGGTTCAACAGCCTCTCGGTTCGAGTCGCCATTCTCCTGTCGCTTGCGCTTTTGCCGCTGGGCCTTCTGGGCGTGCTTCAGAACCGTGATCTGACCCGCGAGGTTCGCAGCCGGTCAGAACTATCCCTGTTGGCCTTGACCGAAAACGCCGCCGCAAGCGAACGCCAGATGATCGAGCGCGGGATCGGCGCCGCCGAGGCGCTTGGTGCGGTGCTTCGGATGATCCGGGAACGCCCCGAAGAGTGCATCACCTATCTTCAGGACTACCTGCAAAGCACAGACGGGTTTTCCTATGTCGGGTTCGTACCGCCGAGCGGGATGGTCAAATGCGCGTCAAACCGGCAGTTCGTCGATTTCTCCGCCGATCCGCTGTTCACCAGCCTTATCGAGGATCCGCGCCAGGTGGCCGCTCCCCTGGCCGATACTTGGGATCCCAGCGGATCCGACGTCATCGTCTACGATCCGATCGTCGAGAACGGAAACCTGCTGGGCTTTACCGTGATATCCGTGAAGACCGGGGGGCGGCCTGAACACAGAGCCCTCGGGGATCAAAGGCGGCTACTCAGCCTGCTAACCATCAATGCCGATGGCGAGGTCCTGACCCGGCAATCCTGGGGCGGCGACCCGCAAGCCGAGACGCCCCCGAACCGCAATCTCGGACTGCTGGCGGGGGCTGAGCCGGGAACCTTCTACGACAGGAACCAGAAAGGTGAACGGCGGCTTTACGTACACGAGGAAATCGTCCCGGGCATCGCCTATGCACTTGGCGTCTGGCAGGCAAGGCAAGGGGCGACCCTGCCTTTCGGTTTCAACCTTCCAACTACGTTTTTTCCGCTGCTCATGTGGTTGGCCAGCCTGACGGTCGCCATCCTTGCCGTGCACCGGCTGGTGGTTCACCACCTGCAACGGCTGGAATCCGAGATGCGGCGTTTCGGCACTGATCGCCGCGTTCCGGGCAAGCTTTTCGATGCGTCCCGCCCTTACGAGATGCAGCAACTGGAAAACGCCTTCCAGTCCATGGCCTATGACCTGTTGAATGACGAGGCCCGCATGGAGGACGCGCTGCGCGAAAAGAATGTGCTGCTGAAAGAGGTTCACCACCGGGTCAAGAACAATCTCCAGATGATCTCGTCGATCATGAACATGACGATCCGAAAATCCAGGTCACCCGAAACGATCGCCGCGATCCGGCGCTTGCAGGAAAGGGTGCTTGGGCTGGCGACGGTGCATCGCAGCCTCTACCAGACCGATGACCTGAGCAAGACCAACGCCGGCGCCCTGCTGCGCGAGATTTTCACGCAGCGTCTGTCCGCGCACAAGACACCCGGCGCTCCGAAAGTGCGCGTCAACATGGATCTTGACGAAATCATCATGTTTCCCGATCAGGCCGTGCCGTTCTCGCTTCTGGCCAGCGAGATCGCCACCAACGCCCTGAACAACCTCGGCAGCCCCGAGGGCGAGGAGCCGTGGATCAGCTTCGAGTTCAAGTCGGAAACGCCCGGGGTTGCGCGCCTGAAAAGCTGCAATTCTACTGGCCCGCGAAACTATCGCGGCGACGCGTCAAAGGATCACGGCCTTGGCGTCCAGCTGATCAAGGCGTTCTCGATGCAGCTGTCCGCCACCTACGAGGTCGAAGAGAAGCCGGGCGAATACTGCGTGACCGTCGGTTTCGACGTGCAGGACTTCAAACCCGAGGTACAGGATTACTGACAGCGTTCCAGTGTTTGGCCGTTGGAATGATCGCTCGGAAGGACCAGGGACCAAAGGCATGTGCAGACAGGTCGGAATAGAGATCGAACTGGGTGGGCTTGAGGAAAGCCGTCTGGCCGAACTTGTCGCGGACGAGCTTGCCGGCGAAGTCGCGCACAAGGGCGCGCAGCGGTACGTCGTGACCGATACCGCCATCGGCGATGTCGAGGTCTACCTCGACACCGCGTTCCGCGTCGACAAGGCCGGGCTGATCGGCAAGCTGGGGCTCGATGCCGCGCGCTCTGTCGTGCCAGTCGAGATCGTCACTCCGCCCATGGACCCTGGCGATATCAAGCTGCTGGACCGGCTATGCGAAGCGGCGCGCAGGCAGGGGGCCACCGGCACACGCGATGGCCTGCTGCTGGGATTCGGCGTTCATCTTAACGTCGAGACGACGGGTGATACCCTGAATGACATCCTGCCGACGCTTCAGGCCTACGCCCTGCTAGAGGACCTGATCCGCAATCACGATCCGATCGATCCGTCGCGTCGGCTGCTGCCTTTCGTCGATCCCTACCCGCGCGCGTTGGTGGATGCGTTGGCGTCGCATGAGTTCGGCTCGGTTACCGATCTGATCACCTGCTACCTGACGCACAGCCCGACGCGGAACCGCGGTCTCGACATGCTGCCGATCTTCGCCGAAATCGACCGCGATCTTGTCGAACGGCACATCGGCTCGGAGCAGAAGCTGTCGGCGCGACTGGCCTATCACTTCCGCCTGCCCGACTGCCGGATCGACGATCCGGACTGGTCGTTGCAGCGGGAATGGGACCGTTGGTGCGCGCTGGAAGAGATCGCGAATGACGCGGGCTGCCTGGGCGATCTGAAGGATGGCTGGACTGCCCATCGCGGCGACTGGACGACTCTGCGCCCGGAATGGGCCGACAAGTCAAAGGAGATTCTGAAGCGTCACAAACTGCCAGGGCCATTCCTGTGAAACCGGTCATCGGGGTCACGGTTTCGCGCCGGTCGGGCTGGCGGGTCTTTCCGCTGATGGCGCTGAACATCTGGCTTGCGGGCGGGCGCGCGCGGCGATGGACCGCCGCCTCCGATGTCGACGTCGAGGCCGTCGACGGCATCATCATCGGCGGCGGCGACGATATCGCGCCAGCGCTTTATGGTGGTGAGTTGCGGATCGAGGCGCGACTGGATCACGACCGCGATGCGATGGAAAGGGCGGTGGTGGAACAGGCCTTTGCCGACAACATCCCGATTCTGGGCGTCTGCCGCGGGTCGCAGATGCTGAACGTGGTGCTGGAGGGAAAGCTCGATCAGGACGCCTATGCCACCTACGGCTCGCGAAAGTTGAAGACGGTGCTGCCGCGCAAGACCGTGCTGATCGAGCCGGGAACCCGGTTGCAAGCCATCGCCGGGCGCACGCCGATGAAGGTCAACGCGTTGCACAGCCAGGCGGTCAGCAACCTGGGGCGCGGGTTGCGCATCGCCGCGCGCGACGATGGCGGGATGATCCAGGCCATCGAACGCATCCGCGACCCTTTCGTGCTGGGCGTTCAGTGGCACCCGGAGCACTTGTTCTACGCCCGCCGACAGCGCGCGATTTTCGCGGCACTGGTCAAAGCGGCAAGGGCCTATCGCAAGGGCATTAACCAGCTACGCGCGGTAGACCGGCTGACCCCCGAACTGCCATAACGCGAGACACCGGCCCAAGGGGGCCGGTTCAATCTTCGCACCAAGGCCAAGTTACTCTGCTGGCGCCGTCGGTTCGCCCGCGGTCGGGGCATCGGCTTCACCTGTTTCCCCGGTCTCGCTGGCCGGGACCACGGGATCCTCGATATCTCCTTGCAAAGCCTCACCGAGGATCAGGAACCCGAGGATGCCGGCAGCTATAATGCCCAGGGCGATCCCGATAAGCGGGCCGCGGTGGCGCTTTTCCTGTTTCTTGATGTTGACGTCGGGCGGGGACATGTACTTCTCCAGAATAGGCAAGGTTCAGGACGCAAACGCGCCACGGCCCGTCTGGTTCCTGCCTGCTGCCTCGAATTTCCGGCAGGCTAGTCGATTTTCGGGATCAGGCTGTCGAGCGAGGCCTTGGCGTCGCCATAGAACATCCGGGTGTTTTCCTTAAAGAAAAGCGGGTTCTCGATACCAGAATAACCGGTGCCCTGGCCGCGTTTCGAAACGAACACCTGCTTGGCTTTCCAGACCTCCAGCACCGGCATTCCGGCGATCGGGCTGTTCGGATCGTCCTGTGCGGCCGGGTTCACGATGTCGTTCGAGCCGATAACGATGGCCACGTCGGTGTTCGGGAAGTCGTCGTTGATCTCGTCCATCTCCAGCACGATGTCGTAAGGCACGCGCGCCTCGGCCAGCAGCACGTTCATGTGCCCCGGCAGACGCCCCGCCACCGGGTGAATGCCGAACCGCACCGTCTTGCCCGCCGCGCGCAGCTTGCGCACCAGCTCGCTGACCGATTGCTGCGCCTGCGCGACGGCCATGCCGTAGCCCGGCACGATGATGACGCTGTCTGCCTCGTTCAGCGCCGCTGCCACGCCGTCGGCGTCGATGGCGATCTGTTCGCCCTCGATATCCTGCGCCGGGCCCGAGGTGCCGCCGAAGCCGCCCAGGATTACGTTGACGAACTTGCGGTTCATCGCCTTGCACATGATGTAGGACAGGATCGCACCGCTGGAACCCACCAGCGCACCCGTGACGATCAGCAGGTCGTTGCCCAGGGTGAAACCGATCGCCGCCGCGGCCCAGCCGGAATAGCTGTTCAGCATCGACACAACGACCGGCATGTCGGCGCCGCCGATGCCCATGATCAGGTGCCAGCCGATGAAGCCCGCGATCAGCGTCACCAGGATCATCGTCCATACGCCGGCGCCGTTGAAATACAGCAGGCCCAGCACGATACAGGCCGCCAGCGCCGCCGCGTTCAGCATGTGACCGCCGGGCAGTTGCTCGGGCTTGCCGCTGATCTTGCCCGCCAGCTTGCCGAACGCGACGACCGAACCGGTGAAGGTCACCGCGCCGATGAAGATGCCCAGGAAAACCTCGACTTTCAGGATGGCGATCTCGACGGCGTCCTTCTTCCACAAACGCTCGCCGAAACCAGTCAGATCGGCATCGGCCATCGACACACCGCTGTCGCGGATCGCAATTACCGAATTCAGCATGACATCGGCGTTCAGCCCGATGAACACCGCCGCCAGACCCACGAAACTGTGCAGCGCCGCCACCAGTTGCGGCATCTCGGTCATCTGGACCTTGCCTGCCACGTACCAGCCCGCGACAGCGCCGATGGCAACGGCCAGCAGGATCAGGAACAGGTTCGAAACGCCCGGACCGAAGATCGTGGCGAAGACCGCGAAGGCCATGCCGACGATGCCGTACCAGATGGCGCGCTTGGCGCTTTCCTGATTGGACAATCCGCCCAGCGCCAGGATGAACAGAACAGACGCCGCGATATAGGCGGCAGAGACGATACCGATGGACATGCCCCTGCCCTCCTTACGATTTCTGGAACATGGAGAGCATCCGGCGTGTCACCAGAAAGCCCCCCACGATATTGATCGACGCAATCAGCACCGACACGAAACTGAGTATCACCACAAGCCAGTTACCCGACCCGATCTGCAACAATGCCCCGACGATGATGATCCCCGAAATCGCGTTAGTGATTGCCATCAGCGGAGTGTGCAGCGCGTGACTGACATTCCAGATCACCTGGAAACCGACAAAGCAGGCCAGCGCAAAAACGATGAAATGCTGCATGAAGCTGGCTGGCGCGAAGGCGCCGATCACCAGCATCAGCAGCACACCGATGGCCAGCAGGGTCACCTGGCTTTTCGTCGCCGCCTTGAAGGCAGCGATCTCGTTGGCCTTCTTTTCCGCGACGGTCAGTTCGCGCGGTTTGTCGCGTTTGACCGCCGCGATTGCCTGCACTTTCGGCGGCGGCGGTGGAAAGGTGATTTCGCCGCCATAGGTGACCGTTGCGCCCCGGATCACGTCGTCCTCCATGTCGTGATTGACCCTGCCGTCCTTCTTGGGCGTCAGGTCCGTCATCATGTGGCGGATGTTGTTGCCGTAAAGCGTGCTGGCCTGGGCAGCCATGCGGCTGGGGAAATCGGTGTAGCCGATGATGGTCACGCCGTTGTCGGTGACGATCTTCTCATCGGCCACGGTCAATTCGCAGTTGCCGCCGCGTTCGGCGGCAAGATCGACGATGACCGAGCCGGGCTTCATCATCTCGACCATGTCCTTGGTCCACAGCACCGGAGCGTCGCGGTTCGGGATCAGGGCGGTGGTGATGACGATGTCCATTTCCGGTGCAAGCTCGCGGAACTTTTCAAGCTGCTTTTCCCGGAACTCCGGGCTGGAGGGCGCGGCATAGCCGCCCGTGGCGGCGCCGTCCTGGCTGTCCTCGAAGTCAAGGAACACGAAACTTGCGCCCATGGACTCGATCTGCTCGGCCACTTCGGGGCGCACGTCGAAGGCATGAACGATGGCGCCCAGCGATGTCGCCGTGCCGATGGCGGCCAGACCGGCAACACCGGCCCCGACGACCAGCACCTTCGCCGGCGGCACCTTGCCGGCGGCGGTCACCTGCCCGGTGAAGAAGCGGCCGAAGTTGTTGCCGGCCTCGATCACCGCACGGTAGCCGGCGATGTTGGCCATCGACGACAGCGCGTCCATCTTCTGCGCGCGGCTGATGCGCGGCACCATTTCCATCGCGATGACGTTTGCGCCCTTGGCGCGCGCCTGTTCCATCAGCTTGTCGTTGCCCGCGGGGTTGAAGAACGAGATCAGGGTCTGACCCTCGCGCAGCCGCTTGACTTCGGCCTCGGAGGGCGGGCGCACCTTGGCGACCACGTCCGCCGCTTTCCAAAGCGCGGCGGCAGTCTTGACGACCTCGACGCCCGCGGCCTTGTAGGCGGTATCGGTGAACCCGGCCATTGCTCCGGCGCCTGCCTCGATCACGCAGTTGTAGCCGAGTTTTTGCAGCGCCTGCGCACTGTCCGGCGTCATCGCGACCCGCGCCTCACCGGCGGCGGTTTCCTTCGGCGTCCCGATTTTCATAGGTCTGTTCCTCGTTGCAGCCCGGCGCCAGGTTGGGTCTGGCATCGGGGTCTGCAAATATTCCGTTCAGATGGCAGGCACAATTGTTTCTTTATGTCTTCGTGGCCGCCTTGACCGCCTCGTCCACTTGCGCCTTGAACGCGGCAAAGGCCTTTTCGTTGGCCTCGCGGGTGTTGTCGGCCATCTTTTTCATCAGCGCCAGGCCCTCGGCCATCGCCTCGTTCATCTTCTCGGACTGCGCCTTGACCTTCTCGGGATCGCTGTTTTCGGCGATCATCTTCTGGGCGGGCGCGATGACTTCCTGGAAGATCGCCACCTGCTTGGCCATCAGGTCACGGTATGCCTCTGCGGCGGCCTTGTTGGCCTCGGCCATCGCCTCGACCTGTTTCTTGTTCTGCTCCATCATCTTCGACATGTCGAAATTGCCCGCACCTTGCTGGAAAGCGGCCAGCATGTTCTGCGGATCGAACATCTTGCGCATCGCCTCGGGATCGAAGGCCTTCATGAAATCGGCAGGGTCGTAAGGGTTCTTGGCCATTGGCTTTCCTCTTGTTCGTTTGAGCCGGCCATGCGGCGCGGGTTGCACCGCATGGCCGCCGGGATCAGTCCTCGTATTTGAACGACACGCTGATCTTGGTGCGGAAGGCTTTGAACTTGCCGCCCTCCATCACGATGTCCTGCGACACGACCTCGGCCACGCGCAGGTCGCGAAGGCTCTGGGCCGCGCGCTCCACCGCGTTGCGCCCCGCCTTGTCCCAGGATTCGCTGCTGGTCCCGACCAGTTCGATGATCTTGTAAACGCTGTCGCTCATTGTCTTCCTCCTGTTTGCCGGGCGCACGCTGTGCCCGGTCTGCTGGTTTGCCTAATGCGAACGCTTTTTCGGCGGCATCAGGTCGGTGATCGTGCCTTCGAACATCTCGGCGGCGAAGTTGACCGTCTCGGACAGCGTCGGATGCGGGTGGATGGTGTGGCCCAGATCGACCGCGTCCGCGCCCATCTCGATGGCCAGCGCCACCTCGGCGATCAGGTCGCCCGCGTTCGGGCCGACGATGCCGGCGCCGATCACCCGGTCGTCGTCCTCGTCGAAGATCAGCTTGGTGATGCCCTCCGACCGGCCCAGTGACAGCGACCGGCCCGAGGCGGCCCAGGGGAACACGCCCTTGCCGACTTTCAGCCCGCTTGGCCTTGGCCTCGGTCTCGGTCACGCCGACCCAGGCAACCTCGGGGTCGGTATAGGCGACCGACGGGAATGACGCGCGCGTCGAAGTGCGCGGTTGTGCCCGGCACAGACCTCTGCCGCGACCTTGCCCTCGTGCACCGCCTTGTGCGCCAGCATCGGCTGACCGACCACGTCGCCGATGGCGAAGATGTGCGGCTGGCCGGTGCGCTGCTGGTTGTCGACGGCGATGAAGCCGCGATCGTCCACCGCGACGCCCGCCTTTTCGGCGTCGATCAGCTTGCCGTTCGGACGCCGGCCGACCGAGACCAGCACCTTGTCGAAGGTGTCGGTGGTCGTCTCGCCCTTGTCGTCCTCGAAGGTGACCTTCAGCCCGCCCTTCTGCGCCTCGATCGCCGGTGACCTTGGTCTTCAGCAGGATGTTCTCGTAGCGTCCTTCGATCCGCTTGTGCAGCGGCTTGACGATGTCCTTGTCGGCGCCCGGGCATGAGCTGGTCCATGAATTCGACGACGGTGATCTTCGACCCAAGCGCGTCGTAGACGCAGGCCATTTCCAGCCCGATGATGCCACCGCCCAGGACCAGCATCCGCTTCGGGATGTCCTCCAGTTCCAGCGCGCCGGTGCAGTCGATCACCCGCGGGTCGTCATGCGGGATGAACGGCAGTTTCACCGGCTCGGACCCGGCGGCGATGATGCATTGGTCGAAGCTGACGGTCTTGGTGCCGTCGTCGGCCTGTGACCTCGATCATGTTCGGCCCGGTGAACCGGCCATAGCCGTGCACGACCGTGACCTTGCGCGCCTTGGCCAGCCCGCCCAGCCCGCCGGTCAGTTGCCTGACGACGCTGTTCTTCCAGTCGCGCAGCTCGTCGAGGTCGATCTTGGGCTTGCCGAAGCTGACCCCGTGCGCTGCCATTTCCTCGGCCTCGGTGATCACCTTGGCCGCGTGCAGCAGCGCCTTCGACGGGATGCAGCCGACGTTCAGGCAGACACCGCCGAGGTTGGAGTATTTCTCGATCAGCACCACCGATCTTGCCCAGATCGGCGGCGCGGAACGCCGCGGTGTAGCCGCCGGGACCAGAGCCCAGCACGACCACTTCGCCGTGCATATCGCCCTTGCCCGACGCGGTGCCTGTGGCCGCGCTGCCTTGGGCGCTGCCTTCGGCGGCTCTCGGCCTTGGCGGCTTGCGGCGCGTCGGATTTCGGCGCATCGCCGCTTTCGGCCCCCTCAAGCACCATGATGACAGAGCCTTCGGAGACCTTGTCGCCTTCCTTGACCTTGATTTCCTTGACCGTTGCCGGCGGCGGGCGACGGCACTTCCATCGTCGCCTTGTCGCTTTCCAGTTCGATCAGCGGGTCTTCCTCGGCGACCGTGTCGCCGACCGCGACCAGAATGGTGATGACCGGAACATCCTTGAAATCGCCGATATCGGGAACTTTGACATCCATGGCTCAGCGCCCCCTTACAGCATCAGCCGGCGCACATCGCCGAGCAGGTGTTTCAGGGTCGCGCAGAACCGCGCCGCCAGCGCGCCGTCGATGGCGCGGTGATCGTAGCTGAGCGACAGCGGCTGCATGTTGCGCGGCTGGAACGCCTCGCCGTCCCAGACCGGCGCCATCTTGGACCGGGTCAGGCCCAGGATCGCCACTTCGGGCGCGTTGACGATCGGGGTGAACGACGTGCCGCCGATACCGCCCAGCGACGAGATGGTGAAGGTGGCGCCCTGCATGTCGGCGCTCTTCAGCTTGCCGTCACGCGCCGGCGGCGGACAGTTCGCCCAGTTCCTTCGATATCTCGATGATCCCCTTGCGGTCGGCATCCTTGATCACCGGCACCATCAGCCCGTTCGGGCGTGTCGGCGGCAAAACCGATGTTGTAGAAGTCCTTCTTGATCAGCTTGTCGCCGTCGGGATGGATCGACGAGTTGACCTCCCAGTGCTGTTTCAGCGCCGAGACGCAGCGCCTTGATGACGAAGCTCAGCAGCGTCACGCGGTAGCCTTCCTTCTTGGCCTGCGGTGTCCAGTTCCTTGCGGTACTGGTCCAGTTCGGTGATGTCGGCCTCTTCGTTGTGGGTCACATGCGGGATGTTCAGCCAGGAGCGATGCAGCGCCGGGCCCGAGAGCTTCTTGATGCGCGGCATCTCGACATCTTCGACCGGGCCGAACTTGCGAGAAATCGACCACCGGGATCGGCGGAATGCCCATGCCGCCACGACACGCGCCACCGCCGCCGCCGCCGGGCGCGGTGCGACTTGAAGGCCTTGGTCACGTCCTCGCGCAGGATGCGGCCCTTGCGGCCCGGTGCCGTTGACCTTGGCCAGATCGACCCCGAGCTGTGCGGGCAAAGGCGCGCACCGACGGCGAGGCGTGGGCCTTGCCGAAATCCGGCATCCGTCACCGGTGCGGGCGCTGCGCGGGCGCGGCGGCCGGCGGCCGGTGCCGGCTGCGGGCGCTTCGGCGGTTGCTGCCTTCGGCGCGTCGCCGCCGGCGCATCGCCGCCACCGGCATCCTCGCCTTCAAGGATCAGGATCAGCGAGCCTTCGGAGACCTTGTCGCCTTCGGTGACCTTGATCTCCTTGACCTTGCCGGCAGCCGGGCGACGGCACTTCCATCGTCGCCTTGTCGCATTCAAGTTCGACCAGCGGGTCTTCCTCGGCGACGGTGTCGCCGACGCTCACCAGGATGCCGATCACCGGCACATCGTTGAAATCGCCGATATCGGGAACTTTGACTTCAATTGTCATATTCTCTGTCTCCTCGTTCCGGCGCTCAGACGAGCCGTGGGTTCGGCTTGCCGCCGTCGATGTCGTATTTCTTCAGGGCCGCTGCCAGGTCCTTCTCGGTCACCGCACCTTCGCGGAACAGATCGACCATGGCCGCCGCCGCGATGTGGTTGGCGTCCACCTCGAAGAACCGTCGCAGGTTGACCCGGCTGTCCGAGCGGCCAAAGCCGTCGGTGCCCAGAACCGTGAAGCGGCCCGGGCACAAAGGCGCGGATCTGCTCGGCATAGTTCTTCATGTAGTCGGTGGCGGCGATGATCGGGCCCTTCGCCTGTTCAAGCTGCTGCGGTCACATAGGGCACTTGCGCTGCTTGCCCAGCGGGTTCAGCCGGTTGTGCCGCGCGCAGTCCTGCCCGTCGCGGGCCAGTTCGTTGAGGACTGGTCGCCGACCAGATGTCGGAGGTGACGCCGAAGTCCTCCTTCAGCATCTCGGCCGCCTTGATCGCCTGCACCAGGATCGTGCCCGAGCCCATCAGGTTGACATGCTTCTTGCCCGGCTTGGCGGTCTTCTGACAGCCGGTAGAGCCCCTTGATGATGCCTTCTTCGGCGCCCATCGGCATCTCGGGATGCTGGTAGTTTTCGTTCATCAGGGTCAGGTAGAAATAGACGTCCTCCTGATCGACAAACATCCGCTGCAGACCGTGATGCACGATCACCGCAACCTCGTAGCTGAAGGTCGGATCGTAGCTGATGCAGTTCGGGATCGTGCCGGCCAGGATATGGCTGTGCCCGTCCTCGTGCTGCAACCCTTCGCCGTTCAGCGTGGTGCGTCCCGCGGTGCCGCCCAGCATGAAGCCGCGCGCGCGGCTGTCGCCGGCGGCCCAGGCCAGATCGCCGATCCGCTGGAAGCCGAACATCGAGTAGTAGATGAAGAACGGGATCATCGGCACGCCGTGGTTGGAATACGACGTCGCCGCCGCGATCCAGTCGGCCATGGCGCCGGCCTCGTTGATGCCTTCCTGCAGAACCTGACCGTCCTCGCTTTCCTTGTAGTACATCATCTGGTCGGCGTCTTCGGGGGTATAGTGCTGGCCCAGCGGGTTGTAGATGCCCGACCGAGCGGAACAGCCCTTCCATCCCGAAGGTGCGGCTTTCGTCCGGCACGATCGGCACCACCTGCTTGCCGATCTTCTTGTCGCGCAGCAGCGTCGTCAGGATGCGCACGAAGGCCATCGTGGTGGAAATCTCGCGGTCGCCGGTGCGATTCGAGCTGCCCCTTGAACGCTGTCCAGCGGCGGAATTTCCAGCTTCGGCGCATCGCGCCAGTCGCGTTTCGGGAACGGCCCGCCCAGCGCCTTGCGCTGGTCGGCCAGATAGGCCTTCTGCGCATTGTTCAGCGTCACGAACGGCGCCTTCGGCAGGTCCTCGTCGGAGACCGGGATCTCGAACCGGTCGCGCATCGCGCGCAGCTGGTCCTCGGCCATCTTCTTTTGCTGGTGGGTGATGTTCTGGCCTTCGCCGGCCGTGCCCATGCCGTAGCCCTTGACGGTCTTGACCAGCAGACAGGTCGGCTGGCCCTTGGCCTCGGTCGCGCGCTTGAAGGCGGTGTAGACCTTCTGCGGGTCATGCCCGCCGCGCCGCAGCGCCCAGATCTGATCGTCGGTCCAGTCCTCGACCAGCGCCGCCGTTTCGGGGTACTTGCCGAAGAAATGCTCGCGGATATAGGCGCCGTCCTTGGACTTGAAGGTCTGGTAGTCGCCGTCGACGGTTTCATCCATCAACTGGCGCAGCCGGCCGGTGGTGTCCATTTCCAGCAGCTCGTCCCAGCCCCTGCCCCACAGCAGCTTGATCACGTTCCCAGCCCGCGCCGCGGAAGTCGCCCTCCAGTTCCTGCACGATCTTGCCGTTGCCGCGCACCGGCCCGTCGAGGCGCTGCAGGTTGCAGTTGACCACGAAGATCAGGTTGTCGAGCTCTTCGCGCGCCGCCAGGTCGATGGCGCCCCGGCTTTCGGGCTCGTCCATCTCGCCGTCGCCAAGGAAACACCCAGACCTTGCGGTCGGCCATGTCGATCAGGCCACGGTTGTGCATGTATTTCATGAACCGCGCCTGGTAGATCGCCATCAGCGGGCCCAGACCCATGCGAAACGGTCGGGAACTGCCAGTAATCCGGCATCAGCCAGGGGTGCGGATAGGACGACAGACCGCCGCCGCCAACCTCGGAGCGGAAATTCTCCAGCTGCTCTTCGGTGATCCGGCCTTCCATGAAGGACCGCGCATAGATGCCCGGAATCACGTGGCCCTGGAAGAACACCAGGTCGCCGCCGTGGATCGCCGACTTGGCGCGCCAGAAGTGGTTCAGCCCGATATCGTACATGCAGGCAGACGAGGCGAAAGAGGCGATATGCCCGCCATATTCGCTGCTTTCCTTGTTGCGCCGCACCACCGTCGCCATCGCGTTCCAGCGGTTGATCGTGCCGGATGCGCCATTCCATGTCCATGTCGCCGGGGATCTCAAGCAGATCATCGGCGGGAATGGTGTTCTGGTACGGCGTGGTCGCCGAAAACGGCAGGTTGGCGCCCGCGGCACGGGCCTGCTGAACGGCCTTGTCCAGCAGGTAATGCGCCCGGTTCGCGCCGTCACGTTCGATGACGTCAGCAACGGCATCCTGCCATTCCTGAGACTCGATCGGGTCGATATCGGGAAGGTCTTTGCTCATGGGTGCGTCCTTTAGACGAAGAACTGTGCGCCGTTCGCGCTGATGGTCGAGCCGTTGATGAAGCCCGCGTCATCGCGAGGCCAGAAAGGCCACACAACGCGCGATTTCTTCCGGCTCACCCAGACGACCAGCGGGGATCTGGCCGATGATGCTCTCGCGCACCTTTTCCGGCACAGCCATGACCATTTCGGTGGCGATATAGCCGGGGCAGACCGCGTTGGCGGTGATGCCCGGCGCGCGCGCCTTCCTGGGCCAGCGATTTCACGATCCCCAGATCGCCAGCCTTGGTCGCGGCATAGTTGACCTGGGCGAACTGGCCCTTCTGGCCGTTGATCGAGGAAATCACGATCACGCGGCCGAATTTGCGCTCGCGCATGCCCGGCCAGACCGGATGAACGGTGTTGAACACGCCGGTGAGGTTGGTGTCGATCACCTCTTTCCACTGCTGCGGCGTCATCTTGTGGAACGGTGCATCGCGGGTGATGCCCGCATTGGCGACCACGATGTCGATGGGTCCGACCTCGGCCTCGACCTTTTCGATGCCCGCCTTCGAGGCGTCATAATCGGCCACGTTCCACTTGTAGGTCTTGATGCCGGTCGCTTCGGTGAACGCCTTCGCCGCTTCGTCGTTGCCGGCGTAGGTGGCGGCCACGTTGTAGCCTTCCGACTTCAGCGCCTTCGAAATCGCTTCGCCGATGCCGCGGCTGCCACCGGTTACCAATGCTGTGCGTGCCATGTCTTTATTCCTCCAAGTCTTTCCGTTTGAGTCCATGTTGTTCCAGAAATGCCGTCCCGTCCACCTTGCCGCGATCCCAGGTCGCGCGGATCTTGTCCGGGTCGGTGAAATCGATCTTGTCGGCGGGCGTCTCGCGACGCGGGGCCAGGTAAGTCCTGTCGGGATGATCCGGCACATTCCGGTAGGTGCGCGTCAGCAGCACCAGTGTCCGGCCCCGGTCAGGGTCGGGCATCGGGGCCTGATCGGCCATACCGCCGTCGATCACCGGCTGTCCATCCCAGCGCGCCAGGTCAAAGAGCGGCGGTATCACCGCCGCCGCACAGACCAGGTCAACCAGCTTGCCGTCCCGCGCCGCCGCCCGTGCATCGACCAGAGTCGAGGTCACGCCGACCTTCTCGGCCCATGCGAAATGCGGGTTGGAGATTAAATGCAGTTCGGCCTCGTAGGCGAGGGTCGCCGCCGTGCCGCCAAGCTTGCCGGACTTCGGGGGATGGCCCAGCAGCACCTGAAATGCCGGTCCTTCCGCCACGGCGTGCTGCGCCTGCGCGTTCAGGGTTTCGCCAACCACATCGCAATAGATCCGCTGGTGTGGCGACAGCCCGTCGCGGTCGTTCGCGACTTCGTGCCAGTCGACATTCCTGTCCTGGCGGGAAAACGCCTCGGCCATGATCCGCAACAGGTCATGGCCGCGATGCGCGATGAAACAGGCCGCCGACAACGCGCCGCCACTGACGCCCGCGATTCGCGCCGGCGCCAGGCCGATGACGTCACGCACCACGTCGAGGAATCCGCCCTGCCAGAAGCAGCGCGTTCCGCCGCCGGAAAACACGACCTGATCGAAGGACAGCACGTCATCGCTCATGGCGCGGCTCCTTCCATCGCGTTGCATCCTCGGATTGCTCGGAATTTCGGCAACGCTTCCCTGTCGAGAAGCGTTGCGGGGCGGCAGAGCAATTTCCACGACCCCGCCATTCGTTCAGTGCCTTACGGACGCTCCAGGCACATCGCAACGCCCATGCCGCCGCCGATGCACAGGGTCGCGAGGCCCTTCTTGGCGTCGCGGCGCTGCATCTCGTGTAGCAGCGTGTTCAGGATGCGCGCACCCGATGCGCCGATCGGATGACCGATGGCGATGGCGCCGCCGTTGACGTTCACGATGGCCGGATCCCAGCCCATGTCCTTGTTCACCGCGCAGGCCTGGGCGGCGAACGCCTCGTTGGCCTCGACCAGGTCCAGGTCCTCGACCTTCCAGCCTGCCTTTTCCAGGGCCTTGCGCGATGCGTGGATCGGGCCGACGCCCATGATCGACGGGTCGAGACCGGCGGTGGCGTAGGACGCGATGCGCGCCAGCGGCGTGATGCCGCGCTTTTCCGCATTGTCGGCGCTCATCAGGATCACTCCGGCCGCACCGTCGTTCAGACCGCTGGCATTGGCGGCTGTCACCGAACCGTCCTTGATGAAGGCCGGACGCAGTTTCTGCATCGCCTCCATCGTCGCGCCGTGGCGAATGTACTCGTCCTTGTCGACGATGATGTCGCCCTTGCGGGTCTTGACCGTGAACGGAATAATCTCGTCGTCGAATTTGCCGGCCTTCTGCGCGGCTTCCGCCTTGTTCTGGCTGGCGACGGCGAATTCATCCTGCTGGTCGCGGTTGATCTGCCACTGTTGCGCCACGTTCTCGGCGGTCTGGCCCATGTGATAGCCGTTGAATGCGTCCCACAAACCATCGCGGATCATCGTGTCGATATAGCTGACATCGCCCATCTTGTGCCCGGCGCGCAGGTGAGCTGCATGAGGGGATAGCGTCATGCTCTCCTGCCCGCCCGCGGCGATGATGTTCGCATCGCCCAGCTGGATGTGTTGCGCGGCGAGCGCCACGGCCCGCAGGCCCGAACCGCAGACCTGGTTGATGCCCCAAGCCGAAGCCTCTTTCGGCAAGCCTGCATTGATATGTGCCTGGCGAGCGGGATTCTGGCCCTGAGCGGCGGTCAGCACCTGGCCCAGGATGGTTTCCTCGACCTCCGATTTGTCGATCCCGGCGCGGGCGACGATGGCTTCCAGCATTGCGGCACCTAGGTCATGCGCGGGGATGGTGGCAAAGGCTCCGCCAAAGCTGCCGACAGCCGTGCGGCCCGCTGAGGCAATTACTACGTTCGTCATCTCAGTTCTCCCGAGGTAGGTTTGGTGAGGCCGAGCAGGCGGATGCACGTTCGGCGCGAGTGATTTGGGTCAACGAGGAATATCCGGTCGGCAATGCCAAGCCACGTAGATTTCCGCACAACGGCATCCGCCGCTGGCGGCGTGGGTACCGGGTACATTGGCAGCCAGTCGAAATGACCTCGTCCCTCTTGGTTGCGCTGCGCCGCAGAAGCGCAGGTCGAAATGCAATCTGCCTTCAAACGTCCGGCGTCACAAGTGGTCCGCATCGCGACGGCGAAAGCCTTCCGATCATGCGCGTTTACGCTTGGGAAACGCAACGCGAAAGTCGATGCCGACGCGCAACGCGGAAATACCGCCTGTGCATGACTGTCGACAAAACCGCGCATCGTGGTAGCAATTGATCGACGCGCTGCCGGAAGGACCAACCGCCATGCCTGAAAAATCCGCAGATCTGAGCCCGACCCTGCCCGATGTGGGTCGCATCGCCGAAAGGTGGGCGACCACCTCCGAGAAAAGCGTGGCCCTGATGAACAAGTTCGTGGCGAATGCGATGTCGCCCGCAGGCGGCACGGCAGATATCGACCGCGCCGCCGTCGAGGCCTTCCAGGACCTGGCGCTGCGGCTGTCGACCAATCCGATGGCACTGGTCGAGGCGCAGATCGACTTGTGGAAGGGTATGGTTGACGTCTGGACCAGCACCGCGGCCCGGATGGCTGGAATCGAACCCGAGGGCGACAAGGCCGCGAAGGTCGACCGCCGGTTCGCGGGCGAGGAATGGGAAGAGACCGTCGCCTTCGACTACATCAAGCAGTCGTACCTGGTGGTGTCCGACTGGGTGCAGAACCTTGTCAGTTCCGCCGACAAGGACATGGACCCCGCCGCCGCCCGCAAGGTCAAGTTCCTGTCGCGCCAGTTCGTTAGCGCGATCTCGCCCGCTAATTTCATCCACACCAACCCGAAAGTGTTGAAAGAAACGATGAAATCGGGCGGCGAGAACCTGCTGGCGGGATTGAACAACCTGCTGAGCGACCTCGAACGCGGCGAGGGCCAGCTGAAGATCTCCATGACCGACGAGGCCGCGTTCGAGGTCGGCCGCAACGTCGCCTCCACGCCCGGCAAGGTGGTGTTCCGCAATCGCCTGTTCGAACTGATCATGTACGAACCCAGCACCGAGACCGTCCACAAGACACCGATTCTGTTCGTGCCGCCCTGGATCAACAAGTACTACGTGCTGGATCTGAAGCCCGAAAACAGCCTGATCAAGTGGGTTGTCGATCAGGGCCATACGCTGTTCGTGATCTCGTGGGTCAACCCGGACGACAGCCTCAAGGAAGTCAGTTTCGCCGACTATATGCGCGAAGGGTTGCTGGCGGCGCTGGACGAAGTCGAGAAGATCACCGCCGAACCGCGCGTCAACGTGCTGGGCTTCTGCATTGGCGGTATCCTGACCACGACGACGCTGGCCTGGATGGCCGCCAAGGGCGACGACCGGGTCAATTCGGTGACGCTGCTGGCGACGATGATCGACCTCAAGGATGTGGGCGAGATGTCAGTCTTCGTCGATGCCGAGCAGATCAAGGGTATCGAAAAGAAGGTCTCCAGCCGCGGCTACCTGGAAGGCCGCGAGATGGCCGAGATGTTCAACATGATGCGCGAGAACGACCTGATCTGGTCCTTCGTGGTGTCGAACTACCTGATGGGCAATGAGCCGGTGCCGTTCGACCTGCTGTACTGGAACTCCGATTCGACGCGGCTGCCCGCGAAGATGATCGTCGAGTACCTGTCGAAATTCTACCGCGACAACGCTTTCATCGAGGGCGGGCTGGAGATCGACGGCACGCCTATCGACGTGACGAAGATCAAGACCCCGGCCTATCTTCTGGCCACCAAGGAGGACCACATCGCGCCGTGGAAATCCTGCTTCGAGGGCAAGCGCGCATTTGCAGGTCCGACCCGATTCGTGCTGGGCGGGTCCGGCCATATCGCCGGAATCGCGAACCCACCGGTCAAGAACAAGTACGCCCACTGGATCAACGAAGACGCGCAAGGCCTCGACCCCGACGCCTGGTTCTCCGGCGCGACGCAGCACTCTGGCTCGTGGTGGACGGACTGGGGCAAATGGCTGAAAGACCACGGCGGCAAGATGGTGCCCGCCCGCAGCCCCGAAAGCTGCGGCGCGAAGGTGCTATGCGATGCGCCGGGGGAATACGTGAAGGTGCGGGCGAAGTAGCAAGCGCCAAGGTTTGCAGGCACGCCTAAAACCGACATCTGCTGCGGGCACGGCGAATGGCACCAACGCGGACGTTGCCGACCCTCGGCGACGGTGTACCAATGGCCACTTCTGAGTAATCCGCCAAAACGATTGTTTCCGCTTTGGGCACACAAGTTGAGTACTGGCCGTAATACCCGGGTCTAACAAAGGTCCGGTTCGAGCGGCGCTATCAACGGGCGCGGCGAAGCAGATCATTCACCCCATGGATGGACATGTACATCACGCCCCGAATGCTCCTTCATTATCTTCACGGCAACGTCCTCTCGCGCTTTGTCGGCTACCCGTACCCAAAGCAAAATTCCGCCGTGCTCGATCTGGGTCGCATAGTATTCCTTGTGATGCTTGCCTACGCGCCTGGCCAGAAGCGTTCCGACCACGGCCGCAGGCAGGCCCCCAATTGCGATTGCAGCGATCGATGCAGCAAGCGTGCTTGCCGCCGTTAGCATTGCGGCCATTGCGACGTATGACCCAAGAAAGAAGAAACCGCCGGCGATACCGCCTTCCAACTCGCCGATCGCCTCTTCGGATACGAATGCCGCACGGGGAGCTTCGGGATCATCTTCCAGTTCGGACGCCTGCCAATATCTATCACCCAGCTTTTCCTTCAGCACCTCCTGTGACCCCAGAAGACTGATGTCATAGCGGCTGAAGCCTACCATCCGCAGATCGTAAAAGGCTTTTTGAAGGTCCTCGAAGCTGTCGAAAACGCCTACGGCCTCCGGAATTTCGATGACAGTCGTCTTGTGCTCTGCGTCTCTGGTGCCGGTCAAGGATTCTTCCGCCTTTGCAAATTGTGCTTGGCTACCTCATTAGACATCATGAGCTGGCGAGGTGTTGATGAATATCAAAGAGGCTCAGCGCCAGCCCGGTATCACTTCCCAACTACGAAGTTCAGCGCCATTGGGCACCGATCACAATTTAAAGGAGACCCTCCATGAAGGGCTTTGCAGAAAACATTGAAAAACTGACTGAGGACAACGATAATTTCCGCCAAGTTCTCTATACGGGTCAGAACCTCCAACTGGTCCTTATGGCGCTCCAACCAGGTGAGGAAATCGGTGAAGAAACCCATGAAGACCGCGACCAGTTTTTCCGCTTTGAAACCGGCACCGGAGAAGTGCGGATCGACGACGTTTTCAACAAGGTGAAAGCCGATGACGGCGTGATCGTTCCCGCCGGAGCCAAACACAATGTGGTAAACACCGGGTCGGAGCCGCTGCGGCTTTACACCATTTACGGGCCGCCAGAGCATTTGGAAGGCACTATTCACCCAACCAAGGCGGATGCAGACTCGTCCCACGAGCATTTTGACGGGCGAACAACAGAATAAGTGAACGCCACCGCTCGCTCTCAGACGATTTCGAGCGGCAGCCACCGACCGTAGTTTTGTCACGATATTGGCCGTTCTATCAGCAGCGTACCTTCGTGCCGAGCGCAGCATCCGACATTTCGGGCTCAGCGCCGTCAGTCGCCGCAAATTCCACGGCGGCCCGCTTTCGCGTGGGCCCTCAGGACCGCAGGCCGCACGACGTTGCGGGAAACTGAAGATCTGATGTCATCGGCAAGCGCGCCGCGATTTCCGTTAGCGATACCATGATACATAACAACATCTTGACCCCATGTCCTAGCTAGGACACAGCCCGGATCTACCCCGGAAGCACCTCGTTCACCGCCTCCACCGTCACCGCCACGATCGTATCCGCCTCGTCCTTCGTCAGGCACAGCGGCGGCGCGAAGCCAAGGATATCGCCCTGCGGCATCGCCCGCGCGATGACGCCCCGCTTCATCATCTCGGCGATCACCGACGGCCCGGTCTTTGCGCCCAGATCGAACGGACGCCGGGCCTCACGATCCTCGACCAGTTCCACGGCGCAGAGCATTCCCTCACCGCGCACGTCGCCGACGTTCGGGTGATCGCCCAAAGCCTCGCGCATGGTCTTCACCAGGTAGGGTCCGACCTCGGGCGGCATTCGGCACCAGCCCCAGATCGTCGATCAGCTTCAGGTTCGCCACCCCGGCGGCGGCGCAGATCGGGTGCGCCGAGTAGGTCCAGCCGTGGCCGATTGGGCCGAATTCGTCGGTGCCGTCCTCCAGCACCTTCCACATCCGGTCGCCGACGATGGATCCCGACAGCGGCGCATAGGCCGATGTCAGGCCCTTGGCGATGGTGATGAGGTCCGGCTTCAGCCCGTAGTGGTCCGAACCGAACATCGTGCCCAGCCGCCCGAATCCGGTCACCACCTCGTCGACGATCAGCAGGATGTCGTGTTTCGCCAGAACCGCCTGGATCGCGTCCCAGTAGCCGTCGGGCGGCGGCACGATGCCGCCGGTGCCCAGCACCGGTTCGCCGATGAAGGCGGCGATGGTATCGGCACCTTCCTTCTCGATCAGGTCTTCGAGATGCGCTGCGCATTGCGCCGAGAAGTCCTGCTCGGACTGCGCCGCATTCTCGCGCCGGTAATAGTAGGGCGCATCGGTGTGGATCACCTGCCCCAGCGGCAGGTCGAACTTCTTGTGAAACAGGTCCAGCCCGGTCAGCGAGCCCGACATCAGGCCAGAGCCGTGGTAGCCGCGCCAGCGCGCGATGATCTTCTTCTTTTCGGGCCGGCTTCAGGATGTTGTTGTAGTACCAGACCAGCTTGATGTTGGTTTCGTTGGCATCCGACCCGCCCAGCCCGAAATAGACCTTGCTCATACCTTTGGGAGCCCGGTCGAGAACCATCTTCGCCAGGGTGATCGACGCCTCGGTGCCATGCCCGGCATAGGAATGGTAATAGGCCAGATCATGGGCCTGCGCCGCGATAGCGTCGGTGATTTCGGTCCGGCCATACCCTGCGTTCACGCAATAAAGTCCGCCAAAGCCGTCCAGCAGCCTGTTGCCGTCACGATCCTCGACGAAGACGCCCTTCGCCCCGGTCATGATCCGGTTCGGCACGTTGCCGCGGGCAAATTCGGCAAGGTGGGTCGACGGGTGGAAAAAGCTCTCGCGATCCCATTGATCCAGCTGGTCGTTCCTAAGCATGTGTCCGCCTCCCTTAGCGCCTTGTTTGCGTGATTGTGATGCGGATTGGATACCTTCTGCCGCAGTCAAGCGACAGGTCTGGAGGAAAAAATTCCCTCGGGTCCTGTTCCCGCACGGAAAAAGGCGGCGCGACGCGCCGATTGTACTATGTTAGGCAGGGACATGGCGCATGACAGTGAAAGAATGACCCGATGGCGCGAAATGCCGTTGCTTGGCATCCTTGGCGATGTGTGGAACTTCCTGCTTTTTGCGATGCGCCGCTTCATCAACGATGGCATGACGCAGGCTGCGGGGGCGTTGACCTATTCCACGCTGCTGGCCATCGTGCCGCTTCTGGTCATCGCCTTCGCCGTTCTCTCGGGGTTTCCCGCTTTCGACACCGTGAAACTGCGGATGGAGGAGCTGGTGCTGGGCGCGCTGGTGCCCGAAGTCGGTGCCGGGGCAAAATCCTACCTTACATCGTTTACCCGCAATGCCAGCAACCTGACCACGGTGGGTATCGTCGCGCTGGCTGCCGCCGCGGTACTGCTGCTGTCGACCATCGAGGCGACGCTGAACAGCATCTGGCATGTCGAGCGGCCGCGCCCGCTGGGGCGCCGCCTGATCATCTTCTGGGCCGTGCTGACGGTGGGACCGCTTCTGTTCGGAGCCAGCTTTACCTTCACCAGCGACATGGCCAGCCTGGCCCGGCAATGGGCCTGGAGTTCGTCGCAACCCGAGACCATCCTGATTGGTTCAAACGTCTTGAAGGTTGTTTTCGCGATCCTGATGCAATCGGCGGCCTTCACGCTGCTGTTCAAGATCGTCCCCGCCCGACCGGTCCGGTTTCGCCACGCGGTGCTGGGCGGCATCTTCAGCGGGACCGCGCTGCAATTGCTGCGCTGGGGCTTCAACCTGTTCCTGACCAGCAGCTCGACCTACACCACGATCTACGGCGCCGTGGCGATCTTCCCGATCTTCCTTATCTGGCTCTATTCGTGCTGGACCGTGGTGATCCTGGGAGCCGTCCTGGCGGCCTCTTTCCCCGATTGGTGGCGCAGGCGCGATGCGCTGGCCGATGTCGAGCTGGAACCGGCGGACCGGCTGGTGATCGCGGTGGCGCTGCTGACCGTGCTCAGCCGCCAGGCGCAGGTCGGCGGCTCGGTCACGGCAGAGCGGCTGGCCGAGGCCGTTCCGCTTGATGCCCGGGACGAGATGATCGAGGCCCTGATGGCGGCCCGCTACATCGTCACCACCGAGAACCAGAACGTCAGCCTCGCCCGCGACCTGCACAAGGCGACCCTGGCTGACCTGGCTCGCGATATGGGGCTGCTTCTGGGGCGCAGACTGGCGCCGTTGCAGGACGATGCGCCGATGCGCTTCGTCCCGGCCAACGACGAGGCGCAGAAAGCTCTTGCCCGGCTGGACACCGCAGAGACCGACATCCTGGGCCTGCCCATCGCCGACCTGATCGACGACGGTGACGCCGAGCCCGCAGCCGACAGTCTTGTCGCGCTGCGCAAGGCACCCTGACGCGCGGGACGCCATGACGCAGAAGTTCCTTCCATTTGCCGCCACTTTGTCTATTGCGTCGAAACGTACGCGCCATCCCGCAACTTGTGCATTCGCAAAGGACCAAGAGTGACCCAGGCTGCCGCCTCTGATTTCCACGACCTGATCGCCTGCACCGAATGCGACGCGCTCTATCGCGCGACCACTCCGATGCCGGGCGAACAGGCCGTGTGTGCAAGGTGCCACCACGTCCTGATCCGCCCTCGACGTCGCGCCGGCATGCGGATCATCATGTTCTCGCTGACGACGCTGATCCTGGTGTCGGGCGCGATGTTCTTTCCGTTCCTGCGGATCGAGGTTCGGGGCCTGGCGAACAGCGCCTCGATCCTCGACGCGGCCTTCGCCTTCAACGACAACCTGCTGACGTTGCTGGCCATCGCGACGGCGGCGCTGATCCTGGTGATCCCGGCCGCGCGGATGCTGCTGCTGCTCTACACGCTGCTGCCCGTAGTCTTCGACCGCGAACCCTACCCCTATGCGAAGAAGGCGTTTCGCCTGTCCGAGGAACTCAAGCCGTGGTCGATGGCCGAGATCTTCGCCATCGGTTGCGCGGTCTCGCTGGTCAAGGTCGCGGACCTGGCGCAAATTACCTTTGGCCCCGCGTTCTGGATGTTCATCGTGGTCGTGATCCTGGTGGTGATACAGGAAAGCTTCATGTGCAGTTGGTCGGTATGGCAGTCTCTGGAGCGCTAGAGAACCTGCCCACCGCGCGCGAGGCCGGGCTGGTTGCCTGCCGCCGCTGCGCCCGGGTCTGGCCGCAGGGCACGGACACCTGCGGACGTTGCGGCACGCGGCTGATCTCGCGCGATCCCAAAAGCCTGCAACGGGTCTGGGGTTGGTGGATCGCCGGGCTGATGTGCTACATCCCGGCCAATCTTTACCCGATGCTGGAAACCCGCACGCTGCTGTCGAAGAGCGACGCCACGATCGTCGGCGGCGCCATCGAGCTGATCCATCACGGATCAGTCGGCATCGCCGTCGTGATTCTCGTGGCCAGCGTCCTGATTCCGATCGGCAAGTTCCTCAGCGTGGCCTTCCTGGCGCTCAGTGTCCGGAATCCCGACCTGCTACCTGCGCACCAGCGCCACGGTCTTTACGAAATCGTCGAATATATCGGGCGCTGGTCGATGATCGACGTGTTCGTTGTGGCTATTTTGTCGTCTTTGGTGCAGTTGAACGTGGTGGCGACCATCAAACCCGGCCCTGCCAGCCTGACCTTTGCCCTATCGGTAATCTTCACAATGCTGTCTGCCCAGAGTTTCGATTCGCGCCTGATTTGGGATCGCGACCGCAAGGCCGGAAAGGGTCCCGCATGAGCGTAACGCCACCCGATCTGCCAACCAAGCCTGTACGGCGCAGCTTGGTGGAACGCTTCAGCGTCGTCTGGGTGATCCCGTTCCTTGCCTTGCTTATTGCCCTGGGCGTGGCATGGAATTCCTTTGCCGACCGGGGACCGTTGCTGGTTGTCGCCTTCGACAGTGCCTCGGGCGTCAAGGCGGGCGAAACCGACCTGCGCTACCGCGACATCAGTGTTGGGCTGGTGGAGGATGTCGCCTTCTCGGCGTCCTTGGAAAAGGTCGAAGTTTCGGTGCGGCTTGAAAAGGACATCGCCGACTTCGTCGATGCCAAATCCAAGTTCTGGGTGGTTCGGCCCGAGGTCACCACGCAAGGCATTACCGGGTTGGACACCGTGCTGTCCGGCGTCTTCATCGCCGGCCTCTGGGACACCGAGCCCGAGGGTTTTGCCTCGTTTCACGAAGGTCTCGAGGATGCCCCGTTGCTGGCCGTGGGCGAATTGGGATTGGAAATCGAACTGCGCGCCACGGCCGGAACGATCCTCGCCGAAAACAGCCCGATCCTTTACAAGGGCATCCGCGTCGGTCGCACCGGAAAGCCGCGCCTGATCGGTGACGGTACCGAGGCCATCGCAGACGCCATCATCTACAGCCCGCACGACAAGCTGATCAGCAACGCGACCCGGTTCTGGGACGTGTCGGGCTTTTCGTTCACCATCGGCGCCGGCGGCGCGGACATCGACTTTTCCTCGCTGGCCTCGCTTTTGTCGGGCGGTGTCACCTTCGACACCATCGTTTCGGGCGGCCAGGCGCTGACCCAGAAGACCTCGTTCGATGTCTTTGTCGACGAGGCAACCGCGCGCGCCAGCGTGTTCAGCGACAGCAGCGGCCCGCCGCTGGAGGCGGCAGTGGTCTTCGCCGAGAACGTCAGCGGACTGGTCGCCGACGCGGCGGTGGAACTGTCAGGGGTGCGGGTCGGATCGGTGACCTCGTTGCAGGGTATCGTCGACGAGGAGCGCTTTGGCGACAGCCGCGTGCGTCTGCTGGCCACCATCGCGATCCGTCCCGAGCGTCT
Organism: uncultured Alphaproteobacteria bacterium; assembly: GCA_963768205.1. GTDB lineage: Bacteria > Pseudomonadota > Alphaproteobacteria > Rhodobacterales > Rhodobacteraceae > JAHELH01. The sequence continues at coordinate 151,038 of CAVYHB010000009.1, forward strand.
TGGCCTGGGCGACAGTATCACCCCCGACGACGCGTTGGCCTACCTGACCGAACAGGTCAACGAAGGCTTGCGCGCGCGCCTGGCCACGTCCAGCATCCTGACCGGCGGCCTGAAGATCGAGATGTTGCGGCTGGGCGATCCGGCCACTGCCGTTGTGGCGCAGACCGAAGGCGGACTGCCGATTCTGCCCAGTGCGGCGTCGAACATCAAGGACGTCGCCGCCACCGCCGAGGGCGTTCTGAAACGCGTCAACGACCTGCCGATCGAGGAACTGATCGCCAACGTGAACGGCTTTCTGGAAAGCGCCCGCACATTCATCGGCAACGAAGAGCTTCAGCGCGCACCGGCAGAGATCGTCGCTTTGGTCGAGGATGCGCGTGGCGTCATCGGATCTGACGAGATCCAGGCGGTGCCCGAGAACCTCAACAAGCTGATGAACGGTTTGCAGGAGGCCACGGATGACCTGTCGAAGATCCTGGCCGAGCTGGACGAGGCCGAGGCGGTCGAGCGGTTGCTGGCCGCCGTCGATGCGGCGGGCAAGGTGGCCGGCGATGTCGGCACGACGCTGGAGGGTGTTCCCGACCTGATCGCCAAGATCGACACGCTCGCCGAGAAAGCCAATGCGCTGGCGGTCGAGGATCTGCTGGCGGAGGCCCGCAAACTGACTTCATCCGCCAACGCGCTGCTGGCCGATGACGCCACCAAGGCGCTGCCCGACAATCTGAACGCCGCCCTCGCCGACCTGAAGAAGATCATTTCGGAAATCACCGAGAAGGACGGCGTCGCCCGGTTGCTGGCCTCGATCGACGCGGCGGGCGAAGCGGCAGCCCAGGCCGGGGCCTCGTTCGAAGGCGTGCCGAAGCTGGTCGAGCAGATTTCGGCGGTGGCCACGAAGGCCAACGAATTGCCGCTGGACGAACTGGTCGAAGAACTGACCGCGGTTCTCGACAGCGCCGATGCGATCCTTGCGACCGAGGGTGCCAAGAAGCTGCCCGAGACCTTGAGCGCCGCGCTGACGCAGCTTGACCAGGTTCTCACTGATCTGCGCGAGGGCGGCACCGTGGAGAACGTCAACCGCACGCTTGCCTCTGCGGCCAACGCCGCCGACCGGGTGGCCGAGGCCACCGATGATCTGCCTGCGCTGGTCGAGCGTGTGAACCGCCTGATCAACCAGGCCGCGGGCACGCTCGCCAGCTTCGACGGCAGTTCCGACATCAACCGCGACGTCCGCTCTGCCCTGCGCCAGGTCGAACGCGCGGCAGAGGCGGTGTCAAGCCTGGCGCGCGCACTTGAGCGCCGCCCGAACTCAATCATACTGGGACGCTGAACCGATGCTGAAAGCCCTGACAACCGCCCTTGCCGTCGCCGCCCTTCTCTCCGGGTGCAGTAGCCTGGGCACAACCTCGCGCTACCCGGTGCCTGCGGTTGCCCCCACCGAGAAGGTGAAGATCAGGTTCCGGTCGGTCGAGGTGCGGCAGGTGTCGCTGCCCGAATATGCCGAACTGTCCGAAATGAGCAGCCAGAACGCGGACGGATCGATCCAGACGCAAAGCAAGCTGTTGTGGGCGGACGATCCGGTGCGGGCCGTCACGCTGGAACTGGCGCGCAACCTTGGCCTGATATCCGGTGCCACCGTCGCCTCGGAACCCTGGCCGTTCGAAACCTTCGCCGACGCGCGGCTGGAAGTCCGGATCGAGGAGATGCTGACCGATCAGGCAAACCGTTTCCGCCTGTCGGGGCAGTATTTCGTTGCCGGCTCGAACGGCACGGTGAACCGGTCGCGCCTGTTCAACCTGGCGGTGCCCATCGCGGGCGAGCCGGGACCGGCGGCGATGGCGGCGGCGCGCGGCCAAATCATTGCCGATCTTGCCGTGCTGATCGCCAAGGACGGACTGCGCTAGACAATTCTCCAGTCGGTCGTCGCGAGTATCGGCGGGGAACTGCCGAGTCGTCGGCGGGTTTCGGCGCGAACTCACCGAAGAGGGATTCCCTGCGGCATGGTATGGCGTAGGGTCGTCGCCATGAGGGACAACAGCTTTTGTGGCGCCAAACTGGCGGTGTTGAATGCAGGCAAGGTGCTGGCTTTCCTGCGGGATGACCGGGCCGATATCCCGTGGCCGGGCCTGTGGGATTTACCCGGAGGCGGACGCGAACGCGGCGAGGCGCCGATGGATTGCGCGATCCGCGAAACATGGGAAGAAGCAGGCATGATGCTGCGCCCCGCCGAGGTCGTCTGGCAACGCGAATACGTCGAGGACAAGGGCCGCCGGACGTGGTTCCTGGTGGCCGAGCCCGGCTGGCTTTGCCTGCCTCCGCCGCGCCTGGGGATCGAAGGTCAGGCGGTGCGCTGGATGCCGATCGACAACTTCCTGGCGCTCCCCAACGCGGTGCCGCATCTGCAGGAAAGGCTGCGGGCCTACCTGCTGGCCGACAACATGGATCAACAGGAGGCGGGCTAGCGCGGGCCCATGGCCACGACCCGTTCCAGCACCGCAGTCGTGGCCTCGACGCAATCAGCGCGCGGACGGGCTTGGGGATTCCAAGTGTAGCGAAGCGCAGTGATCCCGGTCAGATCGCTGGGCAGCTTCAACGGCACCCCGCGCGGTACGGCATAAAACGACCTGCGCCGGCCCAGTGCCCCGGCAAATAGCCCCAGTTCGTAGACGGTGTTGTCGCGCGGTGCGAGCATCGTCTGGCCACGGCTTTCGATGAAATCGTCGGGGCTAAAGATGGTCAGGGCGAAGTCGGCCTTGTTCAGCTCTTGCCCCAGGCTTTCCAGTGCGTGCTCGGCGGGCTTGAAGATGCCTCCGTTCCAGATATCCGCAATCAGTTGGGCCGAGTTCAGCCGGCGCAGGAAAGCCCGCGCGACGGGCAGTGCCTCGGTCGAGCAGCCTATGAAGATGCGCGGCACCGTGTTGGGCCCACGAATGAAGCGGTTTCGCTCGGTCAGGCGGTCGGCCAGCACCTTGGTGATCTGGCGCCAGATACCACGATGTTCGGCGGCGACTTCGGAAAATGCGGTCTCGGCCACCTGAAGCGAGACCGTGAGTTCCAGCGCGGTCACGGTGGCGGCGCGTGGCTTGGCGGGGTCGGCGACCTCGGTCTCGCCTACATGCAGGCCCGAAGCGCGTTCGACGATGACGAAACCGTTCACGGTGACCGAAACCGAACCGGTCAGCAAGAAATGGATCGAGTTGGTCCAGTCGCCCTCGACGATCAGCTTTTCGCCGGGCTGATATTCGCACAGTTCGCCCGCATCGAGCAGGGCTTCGGCTGCGGCGACGTTACCGAGGATTGGCCGCTGTTCGCAAAGCGCAAGAATGGCGCGCTGCCGTCCCTCTGGCCCGTCAAAGCGCGAGAGGGCGGACAGGGGCGGCGGAATGGTTTCGACCAGCATCGGCTTATCATTCACTGACACCGTGCATCCACTGTAAATGCAGGTCGGCACGGCCCCAGGATGATACCCAAATTGGGCTCACCCGTCGAGCCGAATTGCAGCACAGTCGGGCGCTGCCGGTCAATTCATGACGACGACATATTTGACGATGCGATTGTTGTCGCTGTCTGAAAAGTAATAGGCATTGCCGTGAACCGCAACGCCCTCGGGATCGTCGAACTTGTTCGGGCCCACCCCCGGCGCGCCATCGCCAAGAACGCCGAGCAGATCGCCGGTGATCGGGTCGATCAGCAGGATGCGGTGTGCGTCCTGATCGGCAACCACCAGCCTGCCGAAGTCGTCAAATTCCAGGTACCGGGGACCGATGAAGCCGTAGGCCGGGCCCTCGATCACCTGCTGTCGCTCAAGGTTCTGCGCATAGCGCACCAGCCGCCGGTTGCCGGTATCCGCCACCCAGATCGAGCCGTCCGGCGCCTCGGCCACGTCATGCGCGCCAAGGTGCCCGCCGGCGGTCGCGACGATCTGGTCGGCGTCGATGGCGGCAAGCTGACCGGCGCCGGTGACCATGATGTAAAGCTGCCCGTTTGAGTGGGCCAGTGCGCCCTCGGTCCGCGGAAAGCTGCCCAGCACGTTCTCCAGCACCGGTATGCCCGCGTCGAAGCGGTAGACCGCGACCGCGTTGAGACCGGTGACGGCGATATAGGCGCGACCGTCGGGCGCGAAGGAAATGTCGTGCACTCCGGCCAGTTTGCCGTCGCCGAAGCTGTCCAGAACCTCCAGCGTGTCGGGGTCCATCACGACGATCTCGCCCGCGAACTTGTCGGCGATGTAAAGCCGCCCGTCAGGGCCGATCGTCAAGTCATGCGGGTCGTGAAGCACGGGCGCGCTGGCACGCTCGAAGGTAGCGAAGGGGGCCTGCGCGGCGACCGGCACGGCAAGACCGAGAAGCGCTAGCAGAGCGAGAGCGGTGCGGGACATGGGCAAACCTGTTGCACGGACACCGGGCGATGGTAGTGCGCCCAGGTGACCCTGTCCAATACGCCACGACGGCCCGCAAGCCGGCAGCGTATCCGCCGCGCCACTTTTTCACGCTGGGCGGATTTATTTCTGCCGGGCTATTGCAATGCCGCCGCCCAGATCAAATTTCTCGCGGCACGCACCCACGCGTTCAACAAGGTCTTTGCCCATGCGCCTGCCCATCCTGACTGCTTTTGCCGCCCTGCTCGCCGCCCCGGTCCTTGCCGACGAGGTCACCGATACCGTTCTTGCCTTCGACCGCAAGGCAGGTCTCATCGTTCTGGTGGACAAGACCGTCTTCACACTGACCAAGACCGATGCCGAGGCTCCCGAAGGGCTGAAGGCCGGTGACACGGTCACAATCGTCTACCAGTCACGCGGTGACGACGGTGTCGGCGTGATCGAGTCCGTCACGATCACCAACTGAACCTTGCGCAAAAGGGGCGCGGCGCCTCTGGCAATCGGGGGGCCGTTCCCGACGGAACGTCCGCCGAAGCCGCCCCGGCGCATTTGACGCTTTCAAGCCCATGCAACGAATGTCTATGCTGAACTGGTCGCATGGTTTTGGAGGAATCAAATGGCGCTTAAGACACGCAGTTGGGACCGGCTTGGCAATGGCGGAGTGTCGCTGACCGAACTTGGCTTCGGTTCCGCCCCGCTGGGTAACCTCTACCGCGCCATCAGCGACGAGGATGCCGACGCGATCCTGGCGCAGGCCTGGGACGGTGGCGTGCGCTATTACGATACCGCGCCGCTTTACGGTTTCGGCCTGTCCGAAACCCGGTTGAACCGGTTCCTGCGTGACAAGCCGCGCGACGACTACGTCTTGTCCAGCAAAGTCGGGCGGCTGTTGCAGGCCTGCCCACCGGATCAGCGCGACGGCGTGGGCAAGTGGTTCGACGTGCCCTCGCGCAAGGAAATCTATGACTTCACCTATGACGGGGTCATGCGGTCGGTCGAATTCTCGCTGGAACGGCTTGGGGTTTCGCGGCTGGATATGCTGTTCGCCCATGATCTCGACATGCCGAACCAGGGCACAAAAGAGGTGCTCGAGGCCCGGCTGAACGAATTGATGCAGGGCGGTTACAAGGCGCTGATGAAACTGCGCGACGAGGGTACGATCAAGGCCTTCGGTGCCGGCGTGAACGAGTGGCAACCCTGCCAGTGGCTGACCGAGCGCGGCGATTTCGACATGTTCCTGCTGGCCGGACGCTATACGCTGCTGGAACAGGAGGCGCTGGAGTCGTTCCTGCCGCTGGCCGAGGAGCGCGGCATCGGGATCATCATCGGCGGGCCCTACAATTCCGGCATCCTGGCCACCGGTCCAGTCGAGGGCGCCTATTTCAACTACGACGTGGCCCCGCCCGAAATCCTTGAAACCGTACGACGGATTCAAGAGGTTTGCGAGGCGCACGGGGTGTCGTTGCTGGATGCCGCCTTCCAGTTTCCGTTGCTGCATCCCTGCGTCGTATCGGTCATTCCCGGCGGCCAGGGCGTGAACGAGATGACTGCCAACCTGGCGGCGGCGACAGCCGAGATTCCGACCGAGCTTTGGGCCGATCTCAAGGCGAAAGACCTGATGCGCGAGGATGCGCCCGCCGCCTGAATGGTGCTGCGGAAAGTTCGGAAGACACAATGAAGATCGACGCCCATCAGCATTTCTGGCACCCGGTCCGCGGCGACTATTTCTGGATGCCGCCGGATAACCCTGTTCTGACCCGGCAATACGCCCCCGCCGACCTGGCCCCGATGCTGGATCGTCACGGGATATCGAAGACGGTGCTGGTGCAGGCCGCTGACACCCTGTCCGAGACCGAGTACATGCTGGGCATCGCGGACGTGACTGATCACGTGGCCGGGGTGGTCGGCTGGGTGGATTTCGAAGCGCCGGGCGATCTGGCGCATCTGAAGCGGTTGGCGCGACATCCCAAGTTCAAGGGCGTACGCCCGATGATCCAGGACATCCCCGATGTCGACTGGATGCTGCGCGAGGATGTGCAGTGGGGCTACCGGGCGCTGGTCGACCTGGACCTGACCTTCGACGCGCTGGGCTTTCCGCGCCACCTGGACAATTTCCTGACGCTGCTGGCACGCCATCCCGACCTGCGCGTCGTGATCGACCATTGCATGAAGCCGCAGATCCGGGACCGCGCCTTTGACGACTGGGCCCCCGGAATGGCGCGGCTGGCGCGCGAGACCGGCGCGTACGTCAAACTGTCGGGCATCGTGACCGAGGCCGCCGACGGCTGGTCGGTGGCGGATTTGAAGCCCTACGCGGATCACGTGCTTGACGCCTTCGGACCGGACCGCGTGATGTGGGGGTCGGACTGGCCGGTGTGCCAGTTACAGGCCAGCTATGACCGCTGGCAGGAGGTGGCGCAGACGCTGACGGATCACCTGGGCACTGACGAGAAGGCCCGCGTCTTCGGCGACACGGCGTCCGAGTTCTACCGGATCACGGATTAGCGCGGACGGTCCGCCGGGTAGGTTCCCAGTATCTTCACGTGATCGGTAAAATAATCCAGCTCGTCCAGCGCCAGCTTAACGTTGGCGTCCTCGGGGTGGCCTTCGATATCGGCGTAGAACTGGGTCGCCGTGAACGAGCCGTCGACCATGTAGCTTTCCAGCTTGGTCATGTTGACGCCGTTGGTGGCGAAGCCGCCCATCGCCTTGTAAAGCGCCGCCGGTATGTTGCGGACGCGAAACACGAAGGTGGTCATCATCCGCTCTGTCGCGGCGGTCCATGTCGTGATCCTGCGCCATGATCAGGAAACGCGTGGTGTTGCGGTCGTGATCTTCGATATTGCGGGCAAGCACGTCCAGGCCGTAGATCTCCGCTGCCAGTTCCGAGGCCAGCGCCGCCTTGGTCACGTCGCCCCATTCCGCAACGTCGCGCGCGGCGCGGGCGTTGTCGGAATTCACCTTTCCGGTGATGCCGTGATTGCGCAGGAACCCCGCGCATTGCGGCAGTAGCACCAGGTGGCTGTGCGCCTCCTTCACATCCTCCAGCCGCGCGCCCGGCACCGCCAGCAGATTGATATGCACCCGCACGAATGCCTCGTCGATGATGTGCAGTCCGCTATCGGGCAGCAGCCGGTGGATGTCGGCGACGCGCCCGTAGGTCGAGTTCTCGACCGGCAGCATCGCCAGGTCGCGCAGCGCCACTGCGCACCGCCTCGATCACGTCCTCGAAGCTGCGGCAGGGCATCGCCTCGTGGTCGGGCCGCGCCTCGCGGCAGGCCTGATGCGAGTAGGCACCAAGCTCTCCCTGGAAGGCTATGCGTGCGGCTCATGGCGGCTCCGATGGCTGGAAATTGGGCAAAAGGTCGTTTCGTCGCGCCTCATATACCTTGAACCTTGGGCACGGAAGCGGCGTAGATGTCATGGAAATTTAGACGGGACGAAACGCGACATGTTCGACACTATGACAATGACCAAGATCGTGGGCTGCCTTCTGCGGCATGTTCCTGATCTTTCTCTTGGGCAATTTTGCCGCCGAAACGATCTATCACGTCGGTGGCGACGATCATGGCGACGGCCACAGCCAGGCCTATGTCATCGACACTGGCGAGGGCGATGACCACAGTGGCGGCGAACCCGCCGAGGCGGCCGTCCCCTTCGAAGAGGTATTCTCCAGTGCCGACGCGGCCGAGGGCGAAGGCCTGTTCCGCGCCTGCAAAGCGTGTCACAAGCTGGAAGACGGCGCCAACGGCACCGGTCCGCACCTTTATGGCTTGGTCGGGCGCGAGGTCGCGGCAGTCGCCGGGTTCAATTATTCCGGCAGCCTGAAGCCGGTCGCCGATGTCTGGAGCCCCGAAAACCTGAACGGCTTTCTTGAAAACCCCAAGGATTACGCCCCCGGCACCAAGATGAGCTACAAGGGCATGTCCGATGTCGAGGATCGCGCCAACCTGATCGCCTACCTGGCCACGATCGGCGGCTGAGCCGGCTTGAGCCTGACGGACAAGCAGCCGCCCCTGACCCGGGCGGCTGTTTTCATTTCGAATAAAGACGGCGTGATTTGCCCGAGATCCGGCTTGTATCTTTGCCTCCACGCTTTTTAGCTTAAATTCAACGCAACGGCGCCTCGAATGCGCTATACGCGACCCGATGCAAGGAGCAGAGCATGCAAGACCGCCCCCGCCGCGTTATGGCTGCAACCCTCAGTTCGCCGTTGGAGAGCCTCATGCGCGTCGGCATCGGTGCGCTGATCCTGGTCTGTGCCGCGATGACGGCTCGGGCCGAGGTGACGGTTACCTACGGCTTTTCCAACTTCGGCGAACTGAAATACCCGGCGGATTTCGCGCATCTGGACTACGTCAACCCGGGCGCTCCGAAGGGCGGCGAAATCTCGATCTGGAATCAGGGCAATTTCGACAGCTTCAACCAGTACGCGCGCGCGGGCGTTCCGGCGGCGCTGAACACCATCGGCAGCGAAAGCATCCTGACCTCGACTGCCGACGATCCTTACGGGGCGTATTGCCTGATGTGCACCACGCTGGAATACCCCGAGGACCTGTCCTTTGTGACCTTCAACCTGCGCGAAGACGTGCGCTTTGCCGATGGCATGCCGATGACCGCCGACGATGTCGAATTCAGCTTCAACCTGTTCCTGACCCAGGGCATCGTGGAATATCGCCGCGTGGTCGAGACTTTCATCGACCGGGTCGAGGTGGAAACCCCTTATCGCATCACCTTTCATTTCACTGATGAGGCGCCGATCCGCGACCGCGTCGGCTTTGCCGGTGGCACGCCGGTGTTTTCCAAGGCCTGGTTCAAGGCAACCGGCGCGCGGCTGGACGAAAGCACGCAGGTACCGTTCATGTCGACGGGCGCTTACGTTCTCGACAGTTTCGACTTCAACCGCCAGGTCATCTACAAGCGCAATCCCGACTACTGGGGCGAGGGCCTGCCGTTCAACGTCGGTCGCAACAACTTCGACCGCATCCGGGTGGAATATTTCGCCGACAGCGGCGCCGCGATGGAAGGGTTCAAGGCGGGCGAGTACACCTTCCGCACCGAAACCTCGTCGCAGGACTGGGCCACGGCCTATGACTTTCCCGCGATCGACAAGGGCTGGGTGGTGCGCGAGGAGATCCCCGACGGCAATGTCGGCACGCGACTGTCCTGGGTGTTCAACCTCGACAAGGGAAAATGGCAGGACGTGCGGGTGCGACGCGCCATCGGGCTGATGTTCAACTTCGAATGGTCGAACAAGACCCTGTTCTACGGCTTTTACCAGCAGCCGGTATCCTATTGGCCCAACACCGACCTGTCCGCAACTGGTGTCGCCAGCGAGGGTGAGATCGCGCTGCTGAAGCCGTTGGTGGACGAGGGGCTGCTACCGGAGAGCATTCTGACCGACGAAGTGCCGGTGCCGGTTGCCCATGACGAGGACCGCAACCGCCCCGGCCGCCGCATCCAGCGCCAGGCCGCCGCCCTGCTGGACGAGGCAGGATGGACCGCCGGGACCGACGGCATTCGCCGCAACTCAGCCGGAGAACCGCTGACCCTGACAATCATTCAGTTCAACCCGCTGTTTGACCGGATCGTGAACCCATACGTCGACAACCTGAAAGCCCTGGGCATCGACGCCAAGCTGGAGCGGATCGACACTGCGCAATACGTCCAGCGCCGCCGCGAAGGGGCGTTCGACCTCACGAACCAGGGCTTCGACATGGGGTTTGAGCCGTCGACCGGGCTGGAACAGTGGTTCGCCTCGAAGACCGCCGACAACAGCTCCCGCAACCTGATGCGGCTGCGCAATCCGGCCATCGATCGGCTGATCAAGGAGGTGATCAACGCGGAAACGCTGAACGGGCTTAAGACCTCGGTCCACGCACTGGACCGTGCCCTTCGCACCATCGGTTTCGACATTCCGCTTTGGTACAATCCGGAGACATGGGTCGCCTACTACGACTACTATCGCCACCCCGATCCCCTGCCCCCCCTGGCAACCGGAGAGCTTGAGTTCTGGTGGTTTGACGCCGAAGCCTACGACGCGTTGCGCGCCGCCGGCGCGTTCTAGGCCGGGACGACACCGCCTTGGGCGCGTATATCCTTCGCAGGCTGTTGCTGGTGATCCCGACGTTGATCGGGATCATGATCGTCAACTTCACCCTGACGCAATTTGTCCCCGGCGGCCCGATTGAGCAGATCATCGCCCGGATGGAAGGCTCGGGCGACGTGTTCCAGGGCATCTCGGGCGGCGGCAGCGAAACGCTGGGCGCGCAGGATTTCGACAGTGGCAGCGGCAACGAACGTTACGTCGGTTCGCGCGGGCTGCCGCCCGATTTCATCGAGCAACTGGAGAAGGAGTTCGGCTTCGACAAGCCTCCGCTGGAACGGTTCCTCGGCATGATGTGGAACTACATCCAGTTCGATTTCGGCGAGAGCTATTTCAGGTCGATCAGCGTGATCGAGCTGGTGCTGGAGAAGATGCCGGTTTCGCTGACGCTGGGCCTGTGGTCGACGCTGATCGCCTATATGGTGTCGATCCCGCTGGGCATCCGCAAGGCGGTGAAGGACGGCACGCCGTTCGATACCTGGACCTCCAGCGCGATCATCGTCGGCTACGCGATCCCGGGTTTCCTGTTCGCGATCCTGCTGCTGGTGCTGTTCGCGGGCGGGTCCTACTGGCGCATATTCCCGCTGCGCGGGCTGACGTCGGATGATTTCGACCAGTTGAGTGCGCTGGGCAAGGTCGCCGACTACTTCTGGCACATCACTCTGCCGGTGCTGGCGTCGACGATCAGCAGCTTTGCGACGCTGACGCTGCTGACCAAGAACAGCTTTCTCGACGAGATAAAAAAGCAGTACGTGATCACCGCCAAGGCCAAGGGCCTCGGCGAAGCCCGCGTGCTTTACGGCCACGTCTTCCGCAACGCCATGCTGATCGTCATCGCCGGTTTCCCGTCGCTGTTCATCGGCGTGTTCTTCGGCGCGTCGATCATCATCGAGACGATCTTCTCGCTCGACGGGCTGGGGCGGCTTGGGTTCGAGGCGGCGGTGGCGCGGGATTACCCGGTGATCTTCGGCACGCTCTTTGTCTTCGGCCTGATCAGCCTGGTTGTCGGTATCCTGTCCGACCTGATGTACGTCTTCGTCGATCCCCGCATCGACTTTGGCACGCGGGAGGGCTGAGGCATGGCTGAAACCGGATATCGCCCGAAACCGCATCCAGACGAAAAACCCGAGCCGCGACCCAATCCCGTGCCGGGCGATCCCGGCGCGCCGTTTCCGCCGCCGCCGCATCGTCGGCGCCCGATGCTGTCGCCGCTGAACCAGCGCCGCTGGCGCAATTTCTCGCGCAATCGGCGTGCCTATTGGTCGCTGATCATCTTCAGCATCCTCTTCGGCCTCTCGCTGTTCGCCGAGGTGATCGCAAACGACAAGCCGATCCTGGTGCAGTACCGGGGCGACTATTTCGTTCCGATCGCCAAATTCTACCCCGAGACGGATTTCGGCGGCGATTTCCAGACCGAGGCGGTCTATTCCGATATCGAGGTGAAATGCCTGATCGTGTCCGGCGGTCTGGAGGAATGCTTCGATAATCCCGACGAAGTGATCGCCGATGCCGAGGACGGAGTGGTCGATGGCGCCGAGATCGAGCAGGGCTGGCTGCTGTGGCCGCCGATCCCGTATTCGTTCCGCACCATAGCCGATATCGACGGTGCCGCCCCGTCGCCGCCCGATAGCAAGCACATCCTGGGCACCGACGATACCGCCCGGGACGTGGCGGCGCGGGTGATCTACGGGTTCAGGCTGTCGATCTTGTTCACCATTATCGTCACCGGCATCGCCAGCGCGATCGGCATTGTCGCGGGCGCCGTGCAGGGCTATTTCGGCGGCTGGCTGGACCTTGTGTTCCAGCGCCTGATCGAGATCTGGGTCAGTACGCCGTCGCTTTACATCATCATCATCATGTTCGCGATCCTCGGGCGATCGTTCTGGCTGCTGGTGTTCCTGACGGCGCTTTTCGGCTGGCCCGCGCTGGTCGGCGTGGTCCGGGCCGAGTTCCTGCGGGCGCGCAACTTCGAATACGTGCGGGCGGCCAAGGCGCTGGGCGTGTCGAACATGGTCATCATGTTCCGCCACATGCTGCCCAACGCCATGGTCGCCACGCTGACCATGCTGCCGTTCATCATCACCGGCACCATCGGCACGCTGGCGTCGCTGGATTTCCTCGGCTTCGGCCTGCCGTCCAGCGCGCCGTCGTTGGGCGAACTGACCTTGCAGGCAAAACAGAACCTGCAGGCGCCCTGGCTGGCCTTCACCGCCTTCTTCACCTTCGCCATCATGCTGTCGTTGCTGGTCTTCATCTTCGAGGGCATCCGCGATGCATTCGACCCGCGAAAGACATTTCAGTGAACGCCGCGTTTGCGCCTTCCCGGCTCGGGGCCGCCTATAGCGTCGCGCTGATCCTGCACGCGGTCTTCGTTGTCGGTCTGCTCGCCCTGTCCGCCATTTCTGCGGCCAAGCTTGGCGATGTGGCCGACGCGGCGCACGAGAGCTTCGGCCTGTCAGCGATGGTCTTCCTGACCGGCCTTCTGGTGGCGATCCCCTCGGCGATTGCACTCGGCTCCTGGTGGCTGTGCCGGCGGCGCGGATGGCAGCCGTCGACCGGCCACATGAGCCTGACCGTGGCCGCCGCAGCAGCTCTGTTGATCTTGTTTGTCGGGACCTCCTACGTATGACCGATGCCGTCCTCGACGTCCGCGACCTCTCGGTCAGTTTCCGCCAGGACGGCAAGACTGTCGAAGCGGTCAAGGGCGTGTCGTTCCATGTCGGCCGGGGCGAGACCGTGGCGCTGGTGGGCGAGTCGGGCTCGGGCAAGTCCGTGACCGCGCTCAGCACCGTGTCGTTGCTGCCCGACAGCGCGACGATCACCGGCTCGATCACCTATGACGGCGCGCAGATGGTCGACGCGCCCGAACCGGAACTCATGCGGGTGCGCGGCAACGACATCAGCTTCATCTTTCAGGAGCCGATGACTTCGCTCAATCCGCTGCACACGCTGGAAAAGCAGATCATGGAAAGCCTGGCGCTGCACCAGGGGCTGACCGGTTCGGCGGCGCGGGTGCGAATCATCGAGTTGATGACCAAGGTCGGTATCCGCGACCCCGAGACCCGCCTGAAGGCCTATCCGCACCAGTTGTCTGGCGGGCAGCGGCAGCGGGTGATGATCGCGATGGCCTTGGCCAACGGTCCGGAACTGCTGATCGCGGACGAGCCGACAACGGCGCTGGACGTGACCATCCAGGCGCAGATCCTGGACCTGCTCTACGACCTCAAGCAGACCGAGGACATGTCCCTGCTGTTCATCACCCATGACCTTGCCATCGTGCGCAAGATCGCCGACCGCGTCTGCGTCATGCAGCATGGCGAAATCGTCGAGCAGGGCGCGACCGAGGAGATTTTCGAGAACCCGCAACATCCCTATACCCGCAAGCTTCTGGCGGCAGAGGCCGCGGGCGAGCCCGCCCCGGTGCCCCTCGATGCAAAGGAAGTGGCGCGGACCGAAGACCTGCGTATATGGTTTCCGATCCACAAGGGCCTGATGCGCAAGGTCGTTGGTCATATCAAGGCAGTGAACGCGGCGACTCTGTCGGTGCGGGCGGGCGAGACATTGGGGATCGTCGGGGAATCGGGGTCGGGCAAGACCACGCTGGCACTGGCGATCATGCGGCTGATCTCGTCCCAGGGACCGATCCATTTCATGGGAGAGGGCATTCACCAGCGGCGCGGCAAGTCGATGCGCGGCCTGCGCCGGGACATGCAGATCGTGTTCCAGGACCCCTACGGATCGCTCAGCCCGCGCATGACGGTGGAAGAGATCATCGCCGAGGGGCTGACCGTTCACAAGATTGCCGACCGCCGGCCAAAGCGCGAACTGGTGGCCGAGATCATGGCCGAGGTGGGTCTTGATCCTGCAACGATGCACCGGTACCCGCACGAGTTTTCCGGCGGCCAGCGCCAGCGCGTGGCGATCGCGCGGGCGATGATCCTGCGGCCCAAGTTGTTGGTGCTGGACGAACCGACAAGCGCGCTGGACATGACGGTCCAGGTGCAGATCGTCGACCTGCTGCGCGAATTGCAGCGCAAGTACGGGTTAGCCTACCTGTTCATCAGCCACGACCTGAAGGTGGTCAGAGCGCTGAGCCACAAAGTCATCGTGATGAAGCAGGGCGATATCGTCGAGGCGGGCGATGCCGACGACGATCTTCGACAACCCGCAGACCGAATATACCCGGCAGTTGATGGCCGCCGCCTTCGATCTGAAGCCGGTGGACGAGGGCGTGGCCTAGGTCGGGCCCAGCGTCGTGCAGGGAATGTTGCGCGCCGTCAGCCTGCGGCAGGCCCGGTCGGCGCCTTCCTTGGTCAAACCGACGAAATTTGCGTCATGTCCCCGGCTGCTGCTGGCAACCTTGCGCAAGGCGGACCCAAGCGAATCCAGTTCCGCCAGCGCAGTTTTCAACAGCACGCGCTCGGCCTGGTAATGCGTCGTGTAGCGGCCCACGTTGATGCCCCAGTGCCGCTCTCCTGACGTGGACAGGCGGGTGACGACGATCGGATCGGGGCTGACGTCAGGTGCGGTCGAGATCAGCACCGGCGTTTCCGGTCTTGGCTCGGGCACGATGGCCGCAAGCGTCGGCGCCGGCGCGGGTTCGGGCGTGACAACGGGAGCTGCCGGTTCGGACTACCGTCGCTTCGGCGGTTTCGACGCTTTCCGGGCGCGCCACCGGAAGGGGCACGGGTTCGACCGCGACGACCGGGGTCTGAACCTGCGCGGCGGTCACCGCCTCCTCGATGGTTTCCGCCATCGCCACCAGTAATTCCTCGGGCGGCACTTCGGGCTTGGCGCCGGGGCGTGGAACCGGAAGCGGGCTGGTCCGGACCGCGCGAACGACACGAATGATCTTGCCCGCAAGCGGACCGTTGTCGGCCATCGCGTCAGGCGAATAGACCGGTTTGTCCGGCGCGCGTACCGGCGCGCTTGAAGGCGCCTTCCCGAACCCGATATCCAGCAGTTCGGCCACCTTGGCATTGCGCTGCGCCGTCGATCGCCCGCCGAACATCGTCGCGATGATCCGTTCGTTGCCACGCACGGCCGAGGCGACAAGGTTGAAGCCGGCGGCGCGGGTGTAGCCGGTCTTGATCCCGTCGGCCCCCCGGTAGGCATCAAGGAAGCGTCGGTTGGTATTGGCCACCTCGCGCATGCCCGCATCGGTCGAGCGGCGTGAGAAGAGGTTGTAGTACTCGTTGTGATCGAACAGCAGATGCCGCCCGAGGAGCGTCATGTCGCGAGCCGTCGACATGTGCCCGTTCTCGGTCAGCCCGTGTGCGTTCTTGAAGGTCGAGCGGCTCATGCCCAGCGCCGCGGCGGTTCGGTTCATCCGGCGGGCGAACGCCGCCTCGGATCCTGATACTGCCTCTGCAAGCGCAGTCGCGGCATCGTTGGCCGATTTCACCGCCGCCGCCCGGACCAGGTAACGCAGCTTGATACGCTGGCCGGGTTTCAGTCCCAGCTTCGAAGGCTCCTCGGACGCCGCTTTCTTCGAGATCGTCACAGTGTCGTCGAGGCTGAGTTCGCCCCGCTTGACCGCTTCGAACACGATGTAAAGCGTCATCATCTTAGTCAGCGATGCGGGGTGCAGGCGGGTGTCGGCGTTTTCCGACAACAGCACCTTGCCGGTGCGCGCGTCCATTACCATCGCGGCATAGGGGGCTGCCATCGCCGACCCCAGCACGCACAACTGAATTACGAATACGATCAGCCCGAAACGGACCCACTGCCCCAGACGCTCTGCCACGTCACCGTCCTACTCTGCCTCGATGCGCCCGGGCTTTGCGCCCGTGACTTGTTGGGGCAAAAGCTAGCACAGCATTCCCTTTCAGAAAACAGCTTATATTCAATGGGTTTCAGATAGTTATTGAAGTGAATTGCAAGATATGGGGGCAAATCTTCCCGCCCCCTCAAGATATCCCAATGTGGCAAGATTAAGGCGCGCGGCTAGCCGATTTCGTCGACCAGGTCCGGCAAGCCGCCGAGGTCGGGCAATTCCCGGAACCTCGCCCGGTCCTGTGGCGGCGGCGCGTGTTCAAGAGCCCATTCCACCCCGTGCGGCACGAACACGCCCCAGCCCCCCGCCTCGATCGCCGGAACCACGTCGGATTTCATCGAATTGCCGACCATCAGGGCCCGGTCCGGTCCGTCGCCGTGACGGGCGAAGATGCTGCGGTAGATGTCAGGCGTCTTGTTCGACACGATCTCGACACCGTCGAACAGATCGCCCAGTCCCGACTGCGCCAGCTTGCGCTCCTGGTCCAGCAGATCGCCCTTGGTGATCAGAAGCACGGTGTAGTCGCCCGCCACGGCCTCGACCGCGGCGCGGGCATGGGGCAGCAGTTCAATCGGATGGCGCAGCATCTCCTGGCCCGCTTCGATCAGTTCGCGGATCACGGCAGCGGGCACCCGGTCCTCGGTCACTTCGATGGCGGTTTCGATCATCGACAAGGTGAAACCCTTGATCCCGAAGCCGTAATGCCCGATATTGCGCCGCTCTGCGGCCAGCAGACGCTCTTCCAGGTGGTCGCGCTCGGCGAAATCGGCAAGCAGATCGGCGAATCGCCCTTGGGTAATACGGAAGAACTGCTCGTTCTGCCAAAGCGTGTCGTCGGCGTCGAAGCCGATCGCGGTCAGTCTCGCGGTCATTCACAACCTTTCGCCCGCTTTACCGGTTGGAATCGCCAGGGTCAGGCGGCCCCCTTTTCACCCGGTATCAAGACCTTATATAGTCGAACTCGGCCCGCACATGCAAAACCAGGAAACACGTCGCGTGATCTTTTCGCCCATCCTCATGTCCAGCAAGCCGCGCGACGGTGACGGCGACACCGGCGTGGCCGTGGAAACGCGAACCAAGACCAACCGACCGCCGCTTTACAAGGTGTTGCTGCTGAACGACGATTTCACACCGATGGAGTTCGTGGTGCACGTGCTGGAACGGTTCTTCGGCCTCAGCCATGCGCAGGCCTTCGAGATCATGCTGACGGTGCACAAGAAGGGCGTGGCCGTCGTTGGCGTGTTCGCGTTCGAGATTGCCGAAACCAAGGTGGGCCAGGTGATGGATTTCGCGCGACGGCATCAGCATCCGCTGCAATGCACGATGGAAAAGGAATAGGCCCCGGCGGGCTGTCATCATGTCCGGTTCCCGACTTTCCCAGGCTACCCTGGATGGCACGGTGGTGCTGCCCGCCGAGGGTCGCATCGCTGTGCTTGGCCCTGCGGCGGGCTGGGATATGTCGGCGTTGCCGAAGGACCGCGTGCACGTGATCCAGGGGTTTCGCCCGGATCACGACGCCTTTGCCGCCGCGGGATTTGCCACCGGAACCGAACCCGATGGCATCTACGCCGCCGCAATCGTTTGCCTGCCGAGATCGAAAGCGCAGGGACGCGCGCATGATCGCCCAAGCGGTGGAACTGGCCGCGGGCGGGCCGGTCGTTGTCGACGGCCAGAAGACCGACGGCGTCGAAAGCATGTTGAAGGACTGCCGCAAGCGCGTCGACGTGGCGCCGGTCCTGTCGAAAGCACATGGCAAGCTGTTTGCCTTCTCGGGCGGTGATTTCGCGGACTGGGCCGTGGACCCGACCGGGCAGGCAATCGAGGGCGGGTTCGTCACGGTGCCGGGCGTCTTCTCCGCCGATGCGCCCGATCCGGGCTCTGTCATCCTCGCCGCCGCATTGCCGCCAGATCTTCCCAAGACCGTTGCCGATCTGGGCGCGGGCTGGGGGTATCTTTCGCGCGCCATTCTTGCACGCAAGGGCGTCGCCACGCTGCACCTGGTCGAAGCGGATCATGCCGCGCTGGACTGCGCGAAGCGCAACATCGACGATGCGCGCGCGCAATTTCACTGGGCCGATGCGGTGCAGTTTCGCCCCGACACACCGCTTGACGGCGTCGTCACCAACCCGCCCTTCCACACCAGCCGCAGCGCTGATCCGGGGCTGGGCCGCGCCTTCATCGCGGCGGCGGCGGCGATGCTGAAGCCGTCGGGCCGGCTGTGGCTGGTTGCCAACCGGCACCTGCCCTATGAAGCCGAAGCGCAGAAACTGTTCCAGTCGGTGACCGAGATCGCGGGCGACAACCGTTTCAAGGTGCTGCTGGCCGCCAAGCCCCGTCGCGCGCGGTTCTGAAACGCACTACGCTACCCCAGTCCAAACCCGGGAATCACCCACATGTCCTTTTCCATCTCCGGCAAGACCGCCATCGTGACCGGTGCTGCCAACGGCGTCGGCCTTGCCATCGCGCGGCACTTCGTCAACCGCGGCGCAAACGTCATGTTCGCCGACATGGACGAGGCGAAACTGGCCAGGGAGATCGGTGAGGAGGCCGAGAAGGACGATAGCAACGTGCGCTATTTCGCGGGCGACCTGCGACAGAAACTGACGCTGGCGAACCTGCTGTCCGCCACCATCGACGCATTCGATCAGGTCGACATTCTGGTCAACGCCAGCCGTCAGATCGTGGCCTCGGATCCGCTGAACCCCGATGACGACGCGGTCGAGATGCTGTTGCAGCAGAACCTGATGACAAGCCTGCGGCTGACGCAACTTGTCGCACGGCGCATGATCAAACAGGCCAAGGAGGCGGGCCAGAACGAAGGCACTGTCGGCTCGATCATCAACCTGTCGTCGATTGCGGCGCGTCGGGCCCATCCCGAATTGCTGGCCTATTCGGTGTCCAGCGCCGCCCTTGACCAGATGACCCGCGCGATGGCCGTGGCGCTGGCTCCGGAACGCATCCGGGTGAACGCCGTCTCGTTCGGCTCGGTGATGAGCGCCAGCCTGAAGGAGGCGCTCAAGGAGAACGATTCCGGGCGCGAGGATATCATCGCGCATACC
This sequence comes from uncultured Alphaproteobacteria bacterium, assembly GCA_963768205.1. GTDB lineage: Bacteria > Pseudomonadota > Alphaproteobacteria > Rhodobacterales > Rhodobacteraceae > JAHELH01. Next base: position 170,354 of record CAVYHB010000009.1, read on the forward strand.
CCGCTGGGCCGCATCGCCAGCGCCTCGGAACTTGCCGACGCGGCGCAGTTCCTGGCCTCCGACGGGTCGGGCTTCATGACCGGGCAGATACTGACGGTGGATGGCGGGCGTTCGCTGCTCGACACCGTGGCGGCATCGTTGCACTAAGCAGGCAATCCCTGGCTGCCGGAGCGACCCGATGAGCAATGAATTCGACGACCGCAAGACCCGCGCCTCGGCCTGGTTCCGGGACTTGCGCGACAGGATCGTGGCGGCTTTCGAGGACCTGGAAGACACGCAGACGAAAGGACCTGGCGCCGACCTGCCTGCGGGAAGGTTCGAGATTACGGCGACGACCCGCGCGTCGGAGAACGGCTCGGACGCGGGCGGCGGACTGATGAGCGTGATGCGCGGCGGGCGATGCTTCGAGAAGGTCGGCGTCAATGTTTCGACGGTGTACGGTGAACTGGGCGAACGCGCCCAGGCGGCGATGGCGGCGCGCGGCGTTCCGGGGATGAAGGACGACCCGCGCTTCTGGGCCAGCGGCATCAGCCTTGTGGCGCATATGCAGAACCCACACGCCCCCGCCGTTCACATGAACACGCGGATGTTCTGGACACCGGGCGCATGGTGGTTCGGCGGCGGGTCCGACCTGAACCCCTGCATCGAATATCCCGAGGATACCGAGCATTTCCACGCCACGTTGCAGCAGCACTGCACGCCCCATGACGCGGGCTACTACCCGCGCTTCAAGGCCTGGGCCGACGAGTATTTCTTCGTGCCACACCGGGGCCGCGCCCGCGGTGTCGGCGGTATTTTCTACGACGATCTGAACACCGGCGACTGGGAGGCCGATTTCGCCTTTACCAAGGACGTGGGCCGCGCCTTCCTGCCCGCGTTCCTGCCTGTCACCGAGCGCCGCCGCAACACGAACTGGTCCGACGAAGACCGAGAGACGCAGCTCGTGCATCGCGGGCTCTATGCCGAGTACAACCTGGTCTATGACCGGGGCACCAAATTCGGGCTGGAAACCGGACATGACGCCAACGCGGTGCTGATGAGCCTACCGCCCATCGCCAAGTGGACCTAAGGACGCCTTCAGCCACAGTCCGAAGCGCTACAGCATGCTGGGTTCGTCGGGTTGTTTGCCGGCGGCCTTCGACGCGGTAGCCTTGGCTCCCATTGGGCCGCCAAGACCCGGCAACGGAACCGTAGACGCGGCCACATGGAACGGGCTGGACGTGACCGCCTTGCACCGATGCCGTTGCGCCTCGCCACGCAATTCGGCCAGCAACGACTTGTGATCCAGCGCCGCGCGTACCCGGTCCGAGGAATGCTGGCGCATCTGCTTCAGCGCGTTCTCCCACAGGCGCGGATCCAGCGACAGGCCGCTGCCGATGTCCGACCTGGCAAAGCCGGTTTCGTACACGCGCTTGCCCAGCAGCACGGCGTTGTAGGTGCCCGCGTCGAACAGCGACGTGAAGGGGATGTCGTAATGCGACGGCAGGTTGTGCCGCCACAGCGCGATGTTCTCGGCCAGGCGATCGGGCACTTCCAGCTCTTCGCGGGCGTCGATCCAGTACTGGCTGTCGGTGCGGTTGCCCAGCGCGTAATGGATGCAGATGAAGTCGCGCACCTCGTCGTACAGCTGGTCCACAAGGTGGTTGTAGCGATCGCGCAGCGGGTCGGCCATGTCGCTGTCGGGGAAATAGCTGATCAGCCAGCGCACCCCCATGTCGATCATGTGGATCGCGGTGGATTCCAGCGGTTCGATGAAGCCGCCCGACAGGCCGATGGCGATGCAGTTCTTGACCCAGGCATTGCGGTTGCGCCCGACCCGCATCGGGATGATGCGCGGCTCTGCCCCCACGCCCAGCGGGCCGAGGTGTTCCAGGAACTCCTCCCGCGCCTCGTCGTCGGTGCGGTGCGCACTGGAAAAGACGTAGCCCGTGCCGATCCGGTTGTACAAAGGCACCCGCCAGGACCAGCCCGCGCCCAGCGCGGTGGACCGCGTCACCGGCTCGATCTTGGCCGGGTCGGGATGCGGCACCTGCACGGCCATGGCGCGGTCATTGGCGAGGTATTTCGAATAGCTGATGAATGGTTCGTCCAGCGCCTGGTTGATGATCAGCCCGCGAAAACCGGAACAGTCGATGACCAGTTCGATCTCGTGCCGCCCGGTTTTGTCCAGCATAAGTGCGGCGACATTGCCCTGTTCGTCCTTTTCGATCTTCAGCACGTTCTCGCGGATGTGTTCGACCCCGGCACGCGCGCAATGCTCGGCCAGCATGCCGGCGAACTTGCCGGCGTCGAGGTGATAGGCGAAATTCATCGATTGGTCGTATTCTTCCGTACCGCTGGTGCGCGGCCCTTTTCGGGCCTGGATCAGGTCGGCGGTGGGAGAGTAGGCCTGCACGTAGTCGAAATGACCGGCCCCGAACCGATGGTAATAGTGGGCGAGATCGATGCCATTGATGATGGGTGGGCGCGTGAACGGGTTGATGTAGGAAACCGGCTTGCCGTTGGGGCCGACGTTCCAGTTCGAGAACATCACGCCCAGCTTGAACGAGGAATTGCAGCGCCGGAAGAACTCTTTCTCGGAAATACCGGTGTTGCGCAGGGTTCTGACCATGCCGGGCACGGTCGCCTCGCCGACGCCAACCGTGGGGATATCCGGCGACTCGATCAGCGAGATCTTCAGCGGCTGTGCGCCACCCTCCCCCTTGCGACCGAACGTCAGCAACAGGGCGGCAGTCAGCCAGCCCGCCGTCCCACCACCCACGATGGTGATCTTCTCAACCGGTTTGCCCATCCCCGTCCCCCGATGACAGTCGTGCCTTGATACCGGCACGCTTTCCCGTGGGCAAAGTCTAGCGATGCCGGGGCATGGTTGTCACCCCGGGCTTGAATCCCGCCGCGGATAGGGAGAATTTCAACGTGAAAGGACAACCCGCCGATGCTGAAGATTCTGGCCCATCCGGTCTTTGCAAGGCTCTTCGCGGCGCAGGTCGTGGCGCTGCTGGGCACCGGCCTGCTGACTATCGCGCTTGGGCTGGCGGCATTTGAACTTGCAGGCGAGAACGCCGGGCAGGTGCTTGGCCTGGCGTTGACCATCAAGATGATCGCCTATGTCGGGCTGTCGCCCCTGGCCGCGGCAATCGTCGCGCGGTTCGACCGCCGCCGCGTCCTGATCATCGCGGACTTGCTGCGCGCGGCAGCGGCGCTTGCCCTGCCCTTCGTCGATGCCGCGTGGCAGATCTACCTGTTGATCTTCGTGTTGCAGGCAGCCTCGGCCACGTTCACGCCAACCTTCCAGGCGGTCATTCCGGATGTGCTGCCGGACGAAGCCGACTATACCCGAGCGCTGTCTCTCTCCCGTTTGGCCTATGACATCGAGAACCTGATCAGCCCGGTGATGGCGGGCCTGCTGCTGACCATGATGTCGTTCTCGGGGCTTTTTGTCGGAACCACGCTGGGATTCCTGTTTTCGGCGGCGCTTGTCTTCGGCACACGTTTCCCGGCATCTGCGCGGGTTACCGACCGGCCATTCCGGGACCGCCTGACGCGGGGTATCCGCATCTACCTTGCCACCCCGCGCCTGCGCGGCTTGCTGGCGCTGAACCTGACGGTGGCCAGCGTTGGCGCCGTGGTGATCGTGCTGAGCGTGGTCATCGTCAAAACCGCCTATGGCGGCAGCGACCGCGACCTGGCGATGCTTCTTGCGGCCTATGGCGTCGGCTCGATGACGGTGGCGCTGCTTTTGCCCCGGTTGCTTGACCGGATCAGCGACCGACCGGTTATGCTGGGCGCCGGGACCATCGGCGCCGCCCTGATGCTGGGGCTCGGGATCGCCGTGGTCGGCGGAAGCTGGCCGGGCTGGTCGCTGTTGTCGGCCCTCTGGGTGATCCTCGGCGCGGCGCTGGCAGCGATCATGACCCCGTCGGGGCGGCTTTTGCGCCGGTCGGCGCGGCCAGAGGATCGACCCGCCGTCTTTGCCGCGCAATTCGCCCTCAGCCATGCCTGCTGGCTGGTGGCCTATCCGGCGGCGGGCTTTCTGGGCAGCCACGCCGGGTTCGGTCCGGCGATGATCGTGCTGGGGCTTCTTGGCCTTTCAGGTGTGGCCATGGCACGCCGCTGGTGGCCGCACAGCTTTCCGGATGTGCTGGAACACAGCCATTCCGGTCTGTCACCAGACCATCCGCATCTGAAGGATGCGACGCGCCGCGGCGGTGTCTGGGTCCACCGCCACAGCTTTGTCATAGATGACGAGCACCGGGTCTGGCCGACCGCGGGATGACCCCTCAGAAGTCCAGCGTGATCCGCCGTACCAGACCCAGCCGCACGCTGAACTGATCGGGGCTGCCCTGCGCGGTGATCGGCGAATCCGCCGCGTCGTTCAGCAGGCGGTCGTAGCGAACCGCGCCTGAAACGCCCCAGTCGTCGTTCAGCGCATAGGTCATTCCGATCTCGACACCCGCGCTCAGCGCGCCGCCGGTCGCCGAATAGGCGGCAAAAGCACCGCCGCTGGCGGCGGATTCAGCAGGCGTTACGCCGAAATAGGTCGACGAATAGGTGTCATCCCCAAGGAAAAGCCGCGGGCCCGCGGTCAGGGTCAACCGATCGGTAGGTCGCGCGATCACGTCAGCGCCAAATTCGGCGACCCAGCTCTCGTGCCCGACAACGCCGTAGCGCGCCACGCCGAAGGCTTCGAAATTACGTTGGGTGTAGCCAAGTCCAAGGCCCAGTTCGACTGCCAAGTCGATGTCGTTCAGGCCCGCAAGTTCCGGGCTGTCGCCAGCAGAGCGTTCCTTGACGATCCGCAAAGAGCCGCGCGGCGCGAAGCCATAGCGCACGTCGCCGGAATTCTCCGAGCCGATGCCGCGCCCGCCGGGCAGGCGCAGGAACTGGAAGCCCAGCGCGAAGTCCGGGCCGGCCTCGTAGCTGTCAGAGCCGAAATAGGTCGGTGCGACCCCAACACCGCCCCGGATCGTGAAGATCAGGTCTGGCGTCGACGCGGCGACGACGGGGGGCACGACAACTGGGATCACGGGCTGGTCGACGGACCCGGCAAGGCCGGTGGTCGGAAGCAACGCGATTAGCGCGGCGCGGGCGAAATGACGGGACATGGGCGGTTTCCGGAATGTGGCGCGAGAGGCAGTCACGCGCGATGAGCAGAGAAACGGCGCGGGCGTTACGACCCCGACGGTTGAGTGGTCATTTAGGACAATTCGCGCGGAATGCGAGGGGTATTTTACGCCCTGTGCTTTTGCGAACACATCAAGGATGGACCCGCAGGGCGGGCCAAGCGTAAGCTGTTTGAAAACCAGCAGGAAAGGCGACCGGAATGAGCGGAGAATTCAATGGTCTGGGGGTCAACCTGGGCAATCTCTACCGGCTGTCGACCGCCAGAACACGCTCCGCCTCGGCGGAGAATTTCACCGGCGAAAAGGGCAAAGGCGGCATGGCCACGACCGGCACCGGCGCAGAGCCCGGACGCGACCTGGGACAGGGTTGGAAAATCTCGCCCAGCGTGTGGATCGGGCCTGGTGAAACCCAGGTACTGGCCGAGATCGACGGTCCCGGTGCTGTCCAGCAAATCTGGTGCGTGGTCAGCAACATTCCCTGGCGCGACCTGATCCTGCGCATTCACTGGGACGGGCAGGACCAGCCGTCGGTCGAATGCCCGCTGGGGGATTTCTTTGCCTGCGGCTGGAACCGGTTCGCGCAGGTGTCGTCGCTGGCGGTCTGCGTCAATCCGGGCCGCGCCTTCAACTGCTATTGGGAAATGCCGTTTCGAAAATCCTGCCGCATCACGCTTGAGAACCGCAACGAAGATACCGTCGAGTGCTATTACCAGATCAACTACGCCCTGACCGACGTGCCCGAGGACGCCGCCTATTTCCACGCCCAGTTCCGGCGTGAGAACCCAACCGAATACCGCCAGGATTTCACGGTCGTCGACGGCATTCAGGGGCGCGGGCAATATGTCGGCACCTACATGGCCTGGGGCTCGAACACCGGCGGCTGGTGGGGCGAGGGCGAGATCAAGTTCTTCATGGACGGCGACGAATGGCCGACGATCTGCGGCACCGGGCTCGAGGATTACTTCTGCGGCGGCTACAATTTCGACGGCGGCACGATCGACCCGAAGATGGAGAGCCGCTACCGGGAATACACGACGCCCTATGCCGGGCTGCCGCAGGTGATCCGGCCCGACGGCGTCTATCAAAGCCAGACGAGGTTCGGCATGTACCGCTGGCATATCCCCGACCCGATCCGGTTCGACACCGACCTGCGGGTGACCTGCCAGGCGCTGGGGTGGCGGCCCGGCAAGGGGCGCACTTATATGCCGCTGCGCGATGACGTGGCCTCGGTCGCCTATTGGTACCAGACGCTGCCGACCGCGCCGTTTCCCGACCTGCCAGGCCGCGAATCCATGGCGGTGATCTAGCCGGGCGGAATTATTTCCGCGGGCCACTTGCTGCGCCCGCGCGGCATCCACATTTGCGGCCCTTGGGGTCGAATATGGCCCGGACGAGGGCATGAAACGTGGATTACCTGCTGTTGGTCGGCGGCCTTGTCGGCCTGTTTCTGGGCGGCGAGTTCCTGGTGCGCGGTTCGGTGGGCCTGGCGCGGCGGATGGCGATATCGCCCTTGCTGATTGGTCTCACGGTCGTGGGCTTCGGCACCTCGACACCGGAGCTTTTGGTTTCGCTAGACGCCGCCCTGCGCGGCGTGCCCGACATCGCGCTGGGGAATGTCATCGGCTCGAACATCGCCAACATCCTACTGATCGTGGGTTTGTCGGCATTGGTTTGGCCGATTGCCGTCTCCGGCACGACATTGCGGCGCGACACCGGCGTCATGGTGCTGGGTGCGTTGGCTCTGGTGCCGATCTTCGCTTTCGGGTTTGTCTCGCGCCCCGCGGGACTGGTGCTACTGGCCCTGCTGGCAGCCTATCTGGTCTGGGCCTACATGGTCACCTCCGAGTACATCAAGGACGAAGGCGCGGCACCACCCGCCGCCTGGAAATCGCTGGTCTGGGCGGTGGCCGGGCTTGTCCTGCTGGTGTTCGGGGCGCGGTTCCTTGTCGACGGCGCGGTGTCCATCGCGCGTGGTTTCGGCGTTTCCGAGGCGTTCATCGGGCTGACCATCGTGGCGGTCGGCACATCGCTGCCGGAACTGGCCACGTCCCTGATCGCAGCCTTTCGTCGCCAGTCCGAAATCGCCATTGGCAACATCGTCGGCTCGAACATCTTCAACGTGCTGGGCATCCTGGGCCTGACGGCCGTCGTGGCGCCGATCCCGGTCGCGGAGCGGTTCCTGACCTTCGACCTGCCATTGATGATCGCCGCATCGCTGGGCCTGAGCGCGCTGCTGCTGACCCGCCCGACGATCGGCCGCAGCATCGGCGCGGCGATGCTGCTGCTTTACGGCGGCTATGTCTGGATGGCGCAGGGCTAGCTGCCGGCCTCTGCCTTCATCTCGTCGATGCGCGCCAGGGCTTCTTGCCGCGTATTGCGCACGTTGGGACGGAAGCCCTGGCTTTGGGCGCGAAGGCGGATTTCGTCTTCGGTCTCGGAGCCGGTGGCATAGCGGACCGATCCCAGCGACCCGCCTTCGTTCAACGCCTTGCCGCGCGCGGCGTAGCTGACCCAGGCTTCCGGCATGATGCGGCAGTTGTTGTAGTTGACGAGGAAATACCAACGTCGCCCCGAGGCTTCGATCTTTTCTTGCGCGAGATCGTAAAAATCGGCCACGTCGCGGCTGTGATGGAACGTCAGGTCGGAAAAGTCGACATCCATAATCCTCTCGTCCGGCAGGAACGTCAGGCGGTCCTCGAAAAACGCGCGGCTGTAGTTCGGGACATGGGCGATCTTGCGCACCCGGGTCGATTTCAACTCGCTGATCCGGTTCAGCGCGCTGTTTCGATCGGCGAAGAGGTTGGCGTCGAAGGCGTCGGTCCCCGCGGCGCGTTCGATCTGACGGCGCGTGGCGTCGGAGGCGTCAAAGCGAACCGAGCCCATAGAATGCGCCATGTTCAGCGTCTTTCCGCGGCGGGAAAACGCGAACCAGGCTTCGGGGTCGATGTGGCTGTTCGAATAGTTGACCAGGAAGAACCACTGGTCCTCGCCGGTTTCGCGTATGCGGTCTTCCAGCCTGTCGTAAAACGCGTTCACGTCGGCGCTGTCCTGCAGGTGCAGATGCGAGAAATCCGCCTCCATGACCTCAAGATCGTCATGGAACCGAATGCGACGGTCGATCTCGGCTTTGGACAAAGCGGCCGCGGTTTTGGTTTCGGTGTTGTTTTCTGTGTCTGTCATCAAAATCTCAAACTGATTGTCTGGCTCCCCTGCGGGCTGCAATATCTTGTGTATGCGGCTGCATACAATTACCCAGATTGTCGCGGCGGGGTTTTACCGCCATCTTGGGCGGGCGACGGAATGACTCGCCATGACAAGGATCAAGTATGAGCTTTTTCGACGATCTGGAAACCCGCAGTGCCGATCGCCGTGCGCAGGATCTTGCCAATGCGCTTCCGGCGCTGATTGCACGCGCCAAGCAGGCCTCCCCTGCCCTGGCCGCGATGCTGGAGGCCATCGACCCCGACGATGTCATGTCGCCCGCCGACCTGGCCGCGCTTCCGGTGATCCGCAAGTCCGAGTTGAGCCGCGCCCAGGCCGCGCAGCCACCCTTCGGCGGGTTCACCAGCATCGGTGCCGCATCCTTCGAGCATGTCTTTCAGTCGCCCGGACCGATCTACGAACCGGGACGCACCAGTCATGACTGGTGGCGCATGGGCCGTTTCCTGCATGCACTTGGCATTGGGCCGGACGATATCGTGCAGAATTGCTTCAGCTACCACATGACGCCCGCGGGCATGATCTTCGAGAACGGCGCGCAGGCGGTCGGCGCCACGGTATTCCCGGCGGGCACCGGCCAGACCGAGTTGCAGGCCCGCGCGGCGCATGACCTCGGCGTGACCGCCTATGCCGGGACCCCGGATTACCTGAAGGCGATTCTCGACAAGGCCGATGCGATGGGCCTGACGACCCGAATTGCCCGCGCGGCGGTGGGCGGCGGTGCACTTTTCCCGTCGCTCCGGCAGGAATATGCCGACCGAGGCATTACCTGCCTGCAATGCTACGCCACCGCCGACCTGGGCAACATCGCCTACGAATCGCCCGCGCAGGAGGGGTTGATCGTCGACGAGGGCGTGATCGTCGAGATCGTGACACCCGGCACCGGCGACCCGGTACCGGACGGCGACGTTGGCGAAATCCTGGTGACGACGCTGAACCCTGACTACCCGCTGATCCGCTTCGCCACCGGTGACCTTTCGGCCGTATTGCCGGGTCAAAGCCCCTGCGGGCGCACCAACATGCGCATCAAGGGCTGGATGGGGCGCGCCGATCAGACCGCCAAGATCAAGGGCATGTTCGTGCGGCCCGAGCAGGTGGCCGACCTGGTGGCGCGACATGACGAGGTCACCAAGGCCCGCGTCATCGTGACCCGCGAGGGCGAACGGGACGTCATGACGGTTCAGGTCGAGATCGACGGCGATGTCGATGCAGCGGCGATCGCGGCCTCTGTCGCCGATGTGATCAAGCTGCGTGGTACGATCGAGCCACTTGAATTGGGCACGCTGCCCAACGATGGTAAGGTCATAGACGACCGTCGACAGTACGACTAAGGCGGCACGCGTTCCTATTCGGGGTTTTCATGCTGAAACGACATACCGCCACCTGGGCCGTTGCCCTGATGGGCCTACTGGCAGCACCCGTTGCCTGGGCCGAGGACCTGGCTGTCATCATCGCCAACGAATTTTACGACAACTACCCCCGGATCCGCGACGGCCGCGCAATCAGCAGCCTGGACCGCGATTTCCGTGACGTCGGATTCGAGGTCGTGGCTTTGCGCAACATGCGCTCGGGAATATCCGATGAGGCCGCAACCGATTTGTGGAACCGGATGAGCGACGCCGACAGGCTTGTCGTGGTCCTGTCGGGCCATTTCGTGCGCACGGGCGAAATCAACTGGCTGTTGATGAGCGATGCCAACCGGCCCAGCGGCTTTACCGTCGGTGCTGCCGGCTTTCCGCTGACAGTGGTGATGGAAATCGCCGCTGAAAAGCAGGGAGCCGCGATCGTCGCGGTTGCCGCCGACGACAGCCAGGTCGATCTGGGCCCAGGCACCGCGCAGGCGCAGTTTTCGCGGAGCATCCCGCAAGGCGTCACCTTTATCGGCGGCGGCCAGCAGGATGTGGCGAATTTCATTTCGGGCGAGGTTCTGACGCCGGGCCGTATCCTGGCCGATGCGGCCCGGAACGCGCCGCGCAATCTGGTGATCGGGGGGTTCCTGCCCAGCACACAACCGTTCCTGCCGCGCAGCTATCGACGCAACAACGAAGCCGCGGATCGCGACTATTGGCAGCGCACCCGGTCGATCGACACGCTGGACGCCTATGAACGATACCTGGACCGTTATCCCAACGGCCTGTTCGCCGACCAGGCCCGTGCAAGGGTGCGGGACCTGAGACTGACCCCGGAACAACGCGCGCAGCTGGAAGAAGACAACCTGGGCCTGACCCGCGACCAACGCCGCACAATTCAGCGCAATCTCAGCCTTCTGGGTTTCAACACCGCCGGTATCGACGGGCTATTCGGGCGCCGCACCAGGTTGGCAATCTCCGCTTGGCAGCGCGATATCGAGGTGCCGCGCACGGGGTATCTTACCGCCAACCAGATCACCCGGTTGTCCAATGCCGCCGCCGCGCGGGCCGAGCAGCTTCGCGCCGAAGCCGAGGCCCGCCGCATCGCGAACGAGCGCCGCGACCGCCAGTTCTGGAACCGGACCGGGGCGGACGGGTCCGAAGAGGGCGTGCGCGAATACCTGTCGCGCTACCCCGATGGCTTTTATGCCGACGAGGCGCAGGAAATCCTCAAGGAATACGAGCGCCGCGCGCGCCGCGCAGCGCAGATGGAGGAGCGCGAGGCCTGGGACCGCGCCGTCATGGCGGGAACCCTGGAGGCTTATCGGGCCTATCTGGATCAATATCCGGAAGGCCGGTTCGCAGAAGAAGCGCGCGCCCGCGTGCAGAGCCTGACCAGTCCCGAAACACCGCCCGATGTCGTCGAGGCCGCCAAGCGCGAAGAAGCAACGCTGAACCTCAATGGTCTGACCATCTCGTTGATCGAGGGGCAGTTGCAGAACCTCGGGCTTCAGCCCGGCACCGTCGATGGCCGGATTGACCGCGACACCCGCCGCGCGCTGCGGCGCTATCAGCGCGCCACCGGCCTGCCGGTAACGGGCTACGTGACGCGCGAGGTGATTGTCCGGCTGCTGGCCTCGACGCTGGACGCAAGACCCACGATCCCGGACTAAGCGAAAAGGCCGCCCGGAACGGGGCGGCCTTTCGGTGGGTAACGGTGTTCGCGTGAAGCGTTAGCCTCAGCCTTGGCGGGCCTTGAAGCGGCGCTGCGTCTTGTTGATCACGTAGACGCGGCCCTTGCGGCGCACGACGCGACAGTCGCGGTGCCGGTTCTTCAGCGAACGGAGCGAGTTTCTGACCTTCATCGGTCTTCTCCTGTTTGCGCGGCGCCCGGGCGCCTGTTGCGTTTCATTCCTGCCCCGACCTGGGGAGATTCTGATGACACCCCGTTATGGGGAGCGATGGTGGGCGGTACAAGGATCGAACTTGTGACCCCTTCGATGTCAACGAAGTGCTCTACCGCTGAGCTAACCGCCCTTTATCGCCCCGGCCTGGCGTCCAGCGTCCTGTCCGAAACGAACAAGACGCGGGTGACCCCGCGCCGGTCCGCCGGTCTATAAAAGGTAAGACTGATCGGTTCAAGGGCTTTTGATGTGGCCGTCTTTGCGCCTATACTGCGCGCCAAAGGAAGGCAGATGCTCAGGCAATCCTATACGCTTCGCGATCCGGCGGTCCGGTCGACCAACGTGATTTTCGCCTCGCCGCACAGCGGGCGCGACTATCCGTGGGACTTCCTACGCCGCTCGGTGCTGGACGAACGTGCGATTCGGTCCTCCGAAGATGCCTTCGTCGACCTGCTGTTCGAGGATGCGCCCGATTTCGGTGCGCCCCTGCTTGCCGCCACCGCACCGCGGGCCTTCATCGACCTCAACCGTTCGTCCGAGGAACTGGACCCGGCCTTGATCGAGGATGTGCGCAAGACATCGCACAATCCGCGCGTGACCTCCGGTTTGGGCGTGATCCCGCGTGTCGTGGCCAACGGTCGCTCGATCTATCGCGGCAAGCTGACCCTCGACGAGGCCCGCGCCCGGCTATCCGACTACTGGCAGCCCTACCATACCCGGCTGCAAGCCCTGCTTGACGGGACCCGCGCCGAATTCGGCGATGCGATCCTCATCGACTGCCATTCGATGCCGCACGAGGCGATCGACAGCATCGGCACCAGCGGCGTTCCGCATCCGCAGATCGTGCTGGGCGACCGTTTCGGTGCCGCCGCCTCCGGCGATATCGTCGAGCGGATCGAGGCTGCGTTTGCCGCCGCCGGCCTTCGCGTGGCCCGCAACACGCCCTTCGCCGGGGCCTACACCGCGCAACATTACGGACGGCCTTCGAAAGGCCAGCACGTGGTGCAGGTCGAAATCGACCGCTCGCTTTACATGAACGAGCGGCTGATCCGTCCCAGCGGCAACTTCGCCTCGTTCCAGGCGCTGATCCGCAACGTGATCGCCGAAGTCACCGATATCGGGCGGCGGGAAATGCCCGTGGCGGCAGAGTAGTCGGTCAGCGCAGCGACCGTCCCTTGACGATGGCATCGACCCCGAACCGTTCGCGGATCCGGTCGGTGGCACGCTCGGCCTGGGCGCGTTTCACAGCCTGCGGATCCAGCAGGTCGCCGGACAGGTCGGCTGCGTCCTCTCCGGTCAGATCGCTAAGCCCCACCCCCAGCAGGCGGAACGGTCCCTGATCCGAGACCAGATCGAACAGATCACGCGCGGTGTGGTAGATGCGGTCGGCGATCTGCGTGGCGTCAGTCAGTTTCGACTGGCGCGTCAGAAGCGCGAAGTTCGATTTCTTCAGCTTCAGCGTGACCACCCGGCCCGCCATCGCCTTCGCCTTGGCACGGTCCGACACCTTTTCGGCCAGCCGCCAGACGTGGCCGTCCAGGATATCCGGATCGGCGGTGTCGTCCTGAAACGTGGTCTCGTTCGAGATCGACTTCATCGGCGCATGTGCAGAGACACGGCGAAAATCCTCGCCCCGCGCCAGGTGATAAAGACGGTCACCCATCGCCCCGAACCGCGCACTGAGGTCCTTGCGGTCCCAGCGCAGCAGGTCGGCGAAGCTGCGTATTCCAGCCTTGTCCAGCGACGCCTGCGCCGCGGGTCCGATGCCCCAGATCATCCGCACCGGCTTGTCCCGCAGGAAGGCGGCGGTTTCGGCCTTGCCGATGACGGAAAAGCCGCGCGGCTTGTCAAGGTCGGATGCGACCTTGGCCAGGAACTTGTTGTGCGAAAGGCCAATCGAGCCGGTGATCCCGATCTCGTCCGTCATCCGCTTGGTCAGCCGCGCCAACATCACGGCGGGCGGTCTGCCGTGCAGGCGGGTGGTGCCAGTCGAGATCCATGAACGCCTCGTCCAGCGACAGCGGTTCGATGGACGGGGTCAGTTCTTCCATCAGCGACCTCACCTCTCGCGACACAGCGACATAAGTGTCCATTCGGCCCCTGACCACGACCGCCTCGGGGCAGAGCTTCAGAGCCTGGAACATAGGCATGGCCGAGCGGACACCCTTGATCCGCGCGATGTAGCAGGCGGTCGAGACGACGCCGCGGCGACCGCCGCCGATGATGACGGGCTTGTCGCGCAACTCGGGATTGTCGCGTTTCTCCACGCTGGCATAGAAGGCGTCGCAATCCATGTGGGCGATGGAAAGATCGAACAGCTCCGGGTGGCAGGTAATCCGCGGCGAACAGCATTTCGGGCAACGCGTGGCGCTTTTGAAGGTGGTCAGGCAGTCGCGGCACATTGCGGGCATGACGCAAGAATACTGCACGCGCGCGGGGAAGCCGAGAGCGATTGTCAGTCCAACGGTCGGATCAGACCTTCCTGCGCCGTGCTGGCGACCAGCCGCCCGTCGCGGGCGTAGATCGAGCCACGATTGAACCCCCTTGCCCCGCCCGCGAAGGGACTGTCCATCGCATAGAGATGCCAGTCGCCGAAATCGATCCGGTCATGGAACCAGATCGCGTGATCGAGGCTAGCCGTCATCGTGTCGCCGGTCAGGAACGACCGTCCGTGCGGACGCAGCGCCGAGCTTAGCAGGTACATGTCCGAGGCATAGGTCAGCAGGCACTGGTGCAGCACGTCAGAGCCCGTCACCGGCCGCACCAGCCGGAACCACAGGCAGTGGGCGTCTTTCATCGGCCTTGGATCGAGTAGGTCGAACGGTGCGGTTTCGCGCACCTCGATCGCCGAGGGCCGCAGGAAATCCGCCCGCCGCTCCGGCGCCACGCGGTCGGCCAGGCTTGCCCGTAGTGCCTCGCGGTTCGTCAACGTCTCGGGCTCTGGCACCTGCGGCATGTCGTGCTGATGCGACGGCCCGTCTTCGGCCACGTGGAACGAGGCCGCCATGTTGAAAATCTGCCGCCCTCGCTGGATCGCCGTCACCCGGCGCGTGGTGAACGACCCGCCGTCGCGCGCCTGGTCAACCTCGTAGATCACCGGAGCCGCCGGATCGCCGGGGCGCAGGAAATAGCTGTGCAAGGAATGGCAGCGCCGGTCCTGCACTGTGGCATAGGCCGCCACCAGCGCCTGCGCCACGACTTGCCCGCCGAAGATGCGGCGGCTGGTCTCGCCGCCATGGCCGATCCCGCGAAACAGGTTCACCTCCAGCGGCTCCAGTTCCAGCAGTTCAAGCAGCGGCGCAAGTGGATCGGGCATTGTCATGGTCTCCTGCTTGCGGCCAGAGCCGCGCAAGGTCAAGCCGCCCCCTTGCCCCCGCCGATCCTTGGTGGCACCTTTCGCCATGGTTACGCAATTTCCCTCCTGGCCCCAGTCCGCCGCCCGCCTCGTCGCCGTCGCCGGCGGGCGCGCGCCCGCCGATCTGGTCGTCCGAAACGGCCGCTGGGTCAACGTTCACAGTCGCGAGGTGCTGGACGGGCACGATATTGCCATCGCCGAGGGCCGATTTGCCTATTGCGGACCGGACGCCTCGCACTGCATCGGCGATGCGACGCAAGTGATCGACGCCGACGGTGCCTACATGATCCCCGGCCTGTGCGACGGGCACATGCATATCGAGAGCGGGCATGCTGACACCCGCCGAATTCGCCCGCGCGGTGATCCCGCATGGCACGACAAGCATGTTCACCGATCCGCACGAGATCGCCAATGTGCTGGGCCTGGACGGCGTGCGGTGATGCATGACGAGGCGCTGATGCAGCCGATCAACATCTTTACCCAGATGCCCAGCTGCGCGCCGTCCGCGCCGGGACTGGAGACCACGGGCTTCGAGATCACCGCCGAGGACGTGGCCGAGGCGATGACCTGGCCCGGCATCATCGGCCTGGGCGAGATGATGAACTTCCCGGGTGTCATCAATGCCGATCCGCAGATGCTGGCCGAGATCGCCGCCACGCAAAACGCGGGCAAGACCGTCGGCGGGCATTATGCCTCGCCGGATCTCGGCCCCGCTTTCAGCGCCTATGTGGCGGGCGGACCTGCCGACGATCACGAAGGCATCGGCGAAGCCGATGCGATCGCCCGGGTGCGGCAGGGGATGCGGTCGATGATGCGGCTGGGATCGGCCTGGTACGACGTGGAAAGCCAGATCACCGCGGTCACCGAAAAAGGCCTCGACCCGCGCAACTTCATCCTGTGCACCGACGACAGCCATTCCGGCACGTTGGTGAACGACGGCCACATGAACCGCGTGGTGCGCCACGCCATCGACTGCGGGTGCGACCCGTTGGTGGCGCTGCAGATGGCCACGATCAACACGGCCACCCATTTCGGGCTGGAACGCGAGATCGGCTCGATCACACCGGGGCGGCGGGCCGACATGATCCTGACATCCGACCTGACGCAGCCTGCCCATCGACCGGGTCATCGCGCGGGGCGGACCGTGGCGTTGCGACGGCGAGATCCAGGTCGACTGCCCGCATTTCGACTGGCCCGACAAGGCGCGCGGCACCGTGCACCTTGGCAAGACGTTGACGGCGACGACTTCACGGTTCCCGCCCCCGAGGGCGCCAACCGCGTCACCGCGAAGGTGATCGGCGTGGTCGAGAACCAGGCGCCCACCAAGGCGCTGACTGCCGAACTGCCGGTCCGGGACGGGCACGTCGGCACCGACGAGGCGGGCGACATTGCCCAGATCGCCCTGGTCGAACGGCACCGCGGCACCGGCGGCGTGGTCAACGGCTTCGTCAACGGCTTCGGCTACAACGGCCGCATGGCGATGGCCTCGACCGTCGCGCATGACAGCCATCACATGATCGTCGTCGGCACCTGCCGCGACGACATGGCCCTCGCCGCCAACCGTCTGGGCGAGGTCGGCGGCGGCATCACGGTCTGGAAGGACGGCGCGGAACTGGCCCTGGTCGAACTGCCCATCGCCGGTCTGATGTCGGACGACCCCGCCACGGAGGTGGCGGCAAAAGCGCAGAAGATGGTCGAGGCGATGGCCGCCTGCGGCTGCACGCTCAACAACGCCTACATGCAGCATTCGCTGCTGGCGCTCGTGGTGATCCCCGAACTGCGCATTTCCGATCTGGGACTGGTCGATGTGACCAGGTTCGAGATCACGCCACTCTTCGAGGAGACCGACATGACAGCCGACCCCAGCCTGCCGATCCATCACCCCCGACGCTCCGCGGCCCGAACGCTTCAACGATGCCAAGGCCGCGGTCGCACGGCTGCGAGATCTATACGACAGGCGACGTCGCATTCCTGCGCGAGCATTTCGCCGAGACCGTCGGCGGCGACGATGCCGCGACCGCGCGTATCCGCGCCTTCTACCCCGAGATCCGGTTGACGCACGACCAGCTTTGCGCAGATCGACAGCCGCCTCAGCTTTGGCCATGTGCCGCACCGGGCACCTATTCGCACGACCATCACCCGGCCCGACCTGTTCCGCAACTACCTGACGCAGCAGATCGGCCTGTTGATCGAGAACCACGGCAGTCGGCGTCGACATCGGCCTGTCGGACACGCCGATCCCGGTGCATTTCGCCTGGCGCGAACGACGCGCGCATCACCGTGCCGCAGGAAGGCGCGATGGATTTCACCCTGCGCGACGTCTTCGACGTGCCGGACCTCGCCACCACCAACGACGACATCGTCAACGGCTACGGCTTTCGCCCACGCCGACGGCGTCGGCCCGCTGGCGCCCTTCACCGCGCAGCGGGTCGACTATTCGCTGGCGCGGCTGCGCACTACACCGCGACCGACGCCCGAGCATTTCCAGAACCACGTGCTGTTCACCAACTACCAGTTCTACGTCGAGGAGTTCGAGGCCTACGCCCGCGCAGATGCTGGCCGATCCCGACAGCGGCTACACCGCTTTCGTCGGACCCGGCAATGTCGAGATCACCGACGCCGGACGGCGCCGCTGCCCGCGCCGCCGCGAAGCTGCCGCAGATGCCGACCTATCACCTGAAGCGCGACGGCCACGGCCGGCATCACGCTGGTCAACATCGGCGTCGGCCCGTCGAACGCCAAGACCGCCACCGACCACATCGCGGTGCTGCGCCCGCATGCCTGGCTGATGGTCGGCCATTGCGCCGGCCTGCGCAACACGCAGCAGCTGGGCGATTTCGTGCTGGCCCACGCCTATCTGCGCGAGGACCATGTGCTCGACGACGACCTGCCGGTCTGGGTGCCGATCCCGGCGCTGGCCGAGATCCAGATCGCGCTGGAACGAGGCGGTGGCCGAGGTCACCGAGCTGGAAGGGCTACGAGCTGAAGCGCATCATGCGCACCGGCACCGTCGCCACCATCGACAACCGCAACTGGGAACTGCGCGACCAGTCCGGCCCGGTGCAGCGGCTGTCGCCAGTCCCGCGCCATCGCGCTGGACATGGAAAGCGCCACGATCGCCGCCAACGGCTTCCGCTTCCGGGTGCCCTACGGCACGCTGCTGTGCGTCTCCGACAAGCCGCTGCACGGCGAACTGAAGCTGCCCGGCATGGCCATCGGACTTCTACAAGACCCAGGTGGCGCGCCATTTGCTGATCGGAATCCGTGCGATGGAACGGCTGCGCGACATGCCGCTGGAACGCATCCATTCAGCCGGAAATTGCGCAGTTTCGAGGAGACGGCCTTCCTTTAAACCGGCGAAAACAGCCGCAAAATACGCTGAAAAACGCTGTGTGTTGACACGTCACTAATTGTTGTGCATCCCCATCAACATTCCGTTAAATTTGAGCTAATAAGCCCGCAAGGGCGAGGTCAAAACGAGGAGATCATACATGGCACAAACCAATGACCAAGACCCAGCTCGTGGCCGCCCTGGCCGACGAGATGGGCACGGACAAGAAATCCGCAGGCGACGGCGCTCGACGCGATCATCGCGATGATCACCAAGCGAAGTGTCGCGGCGGCGGTGCCGTCACCCTGCCCGGCGTCGGCAAGATCTACTGCCGCGAGCGTCCCGAGCGCATGGTGCGCAACCCCGCCACCGGCGAGCAGATCCAGAAGGACGCCGACAAGGTGGTCAAGATGACCATCGCCAAGGCGCTGAAGGACAGCGTGAACGGCTGATCGCCTCGCCACGCAGGAATTCATGGGCCGCCTTCGGGCGGCCCATTTCTTTTTTTGCATGACGGGTCTTCCTACATGGCGCGGCTTGCCATGTTCCCATTCCCTTGCTGACCCACTACCACGATGTAGGGGCCGTTCCGGCGCCGACCTCACCTGGCCAATGGAGCGGCGATGGACATCCGCGCACTGTTGATGGGCCTCGGCCTTCGCCCTGATGTGGTCCTCGGCCTTCACCTCGGCGCGGATGATCGTCGCCGACGCGCCGCCGCTGACGGCGCTTGCGCTGCGGTTCCTGATCTCGGGCCTGATCGGCATCGCCATCGCCCGTGCGCTGCGGCAAAGCTGGCGCCTGACGCCGCGCGCAATGGAGCGCGACAGTGGTTTTCGGACTCTGCCAGAACGCGCTCTATCTCGGCCTCAACTTCGTCGCCATGCAGACGATCGAGGCCATCGCTGGCCGCGATCATCGCCTCGACCATGCCGCTGCTGGTGGCGCTTGGCGGACTGGCTGGTGTTCGGCGAAAAGGTGCGGCCGCTGGGCGTTGCCGGCCTGGTCACCGGGCGTGCTCGGCGTCGGCGCTGATCATGGGCTCGCGGATCACCGGCGGCGTCGACTCGTTCGGGCTGACGCTTTGCGTCGTCGGCGTCGTCTCGCTGACGGTCGCCACCATGGCGGTGCGCGGCGCTTCGTCTGGCGGCAACTTGTTGATGATCGTCGGGCTGCAGATGCTGATCGGCAGCGCCTCGCTCGGCGTCGTGGCGCTCGGCGACCGAAAGCTGGGACGTCAACTGGACCTGGCCGCTGGTCCTCGCCTTCGTCTACACCACGCTGGTCCCGGGTCTTGCCGCCACCTGGGTCTGGTTCCTGCTGGTCAACCGGATCGGCGCGGTGCGCGCCGCGACCTTCCACTTCCTGACTCCGTTCTTTGGCGTCAGCATCGCGGCGCTGCTGCTGGGCGAGGCATTGGGCCCGCTCGACGTGCTCGGCGTCGGCATTATCATGTTGGGCATTCTTGCGGTGCAGCTGTCAAAGCAGCGAGTCCACGTGCCGCCACCGAACAGCTAGCGCACGCGCGTTCT
This sequence comes from uncultured Alphaproteobacteria bacterium, assembly GCA_963768205.1. GTDB lineage: Bacteria > Pseudomonadota > Alphaproteobacteria > Rhodobacterales > Rhodobacteraceae > JAHELH01. The sequence continues at coordinate 190,167 of CAVYHB010000009.1, forward strand.
TAGCCGATCTTGCCGCGAATTCCCCCGGTCTGCGCCCGGTCCAGCAGCAGGTGATCGAGGATCACGCAGGCCATCATCGCCTCGCCCACCGGCACCGCGCGGATGCCGACGCAGGGATCGTGGCGGCCCTTGGTGACGATCTCGGTCTCCTCACCGGCCTTGGTGATCGTCTTGCGCGGCGTCAGGATCGACGAGGTCGGCTTGACCGCGAAGCGCACCACGATGTCCTGCCCGGTCGAGATGCCGCCCAGGATGCCGCCCGCGTGGTTCGAGGAATAGACCGGCCCGTCCGGACCCATGCCGATCTCGTCGGCGTTGGCCTCGCCGGTCAGCGTCGCCGCGGCCATGCCTTCGCCGATCTCGACGCCCTTGACGGCGTTGATCGACATCATCGCGGCGCGCCAGGTCGGTGTCGAGCTTGCCATAGACCGGCGCGCCCAGCCCGGCCGGAACACCGCGCGCCACGCACCTCGATGATCGCGCCGACCGAACTGCCCGATTTGCGCAGGCCGTCAAGATAATCGGCCCAGTCCGCCGCCGCCTCGGCATCCGGCACCCAGAACGGGTTGCGATCGATCTCGTCCCAGTCGAACCGGGCGCGGTCGATGGCGTGCGGTCCCATCTGCACCATGTAGCCCTGCACTTCGACACCCGGGCGATCAGCGCCCGGATGCGCCTCGCGCGCCACGCCGCCCGCGGCCACCCGCGCCGCGGTTTCGCGCGCCGAAGACCGCCCGCCGCCGCGATAGTCGCGCATCCCGTATTTCTGCCAATAGGTGATATCGGCATGACCGGGGCGGAATTTCTCGACGATGTCGCCATAATCCTTCGACCGCTGGTCGGTGTTGCGGATCATCAGCTGGATCGGTGTGCCGGTGCTGACGCCCTCGAACACGCCCGACAGGATCTCGACCTCGTCGGCCTCGCGCCGCTGGGTGGTGTACTTGCTTCTGCCCCGGTTTGCGCCGGTCCAGCCAGGGCTGGATCATCGCGCCTCGTCAACGGCACGCCCGGCGGGCAGCCATCGACCGTCGCGCCAAGCGCCGGCCCGTGGCTTTCGCCCCAGGTGGTGACGCGGAACAGATGACCGAAGGTGTTGAGGCTCATGGCCTTGCCCTCCGCCAATGCGGGTCTAGTGCCCAATGACGCATTAGAAAAGTCCCAAGGCTCCTTCATCTTGCCGAAAATACCGCGGGGGTCTGGGGGTGGAACCCCCAGCCGGTCGGATCGCCGCAGGCGATCCGACACCTTGCCTTCCCTACCAGCGCACCCTACGTTTGGCAGCACCTCGGGGGGCCTGTCGACCAGGCTGAGATGCGCAGAGCGCGAACCCGTTGAACCTGAACCGGTTAACACCGGCGGAGGGAAGGTCGAGTGGACGTTCCATCCTCCTCACCGTCCGTCGCAATGGAGGATAGACATGAGATATCCGATCACTTGCCGCGGGACTTCTGGCCGTCGGTCCGGCCATCGGCGCAGGACAAGCCTGTCCTGACGGTCTAGACCTACGACAGCTTCATCTCGGACTGGGGCCCCGGCCCGCAGGTCGAAGCCGCGTTCGAGGAAACCTGCGGCTGCGATCTGCAATTCGTCGGCGCCGGCGACGGGGCGGCGCTGCTGGCGCGGCTGCGTCTTGAAGGGGCGCGGACCGAAGGCCGACGTCGTGCTGGGGCTCGACACCAACCTGACCACGGCGGCCGCTGAAACCGGTCTTTTCGCCCAGCATGGCCGGGACGACGCGACCTTCGATCTGCCGGTCGACTGGGACGACGAGATGTTCCTGCCCTACGACTGGGGCTATTTCGCCTTCGTCTACGACAAGGCGACGGTCCAGACGCCGCCCGCCTCGTTGCGCGGCGCTGGCCGAGAGCGATCTGAAAATCGTGATCCAGGACCCGCGCTCGTCGACACCCGGGTCTTGGCCTGCTTCTGTGGGTGGAAGCGGCCTATGGCGACGCGGTCCGGCGAGGTCTGGAGCGCGCTTGCGGACAACATCGTCACCGTCACACAGGGTTGGTCGGAAGCCTACGGCCTGTTCCTCGAGGGCGAGGCCGACATGGTGCTGTCCTACACCACATCGCCCGCCTATCACCTGATCGCCGAAGAGGACGACAGCAAGGCCGCCGCCGCCTTCGACGAAGGCCATTACATGCAGATCGAGGTTGCCGCCAAAGTCGCCTCGACCGACCAGCCGGACCTGGCCGACGCGTTCCTGGCGTTCATGCTGTCCGAGCGGTTCCAGGCGATCATCCCGACGACCAACTGGATGTATCCCGCGGTGACCCCACCCATCGGACTGCCACAGGGCTTCGCAACGCTGATCGCACCGGACACCGCGCTGTTCTATCCACCGAACGAGGCCGCCGCGATCCGCGACGAGGCATTGGAAAAATGGCTGACCGCCCTGCGCAGATAGGCCGCCGGGCCGGGCTGGCCGCAACCGCGCTGGTCGTCACGTTGACGCTTGGCACGCTTGCGGCGGTCGCGCTGCGGGCCGAGGGCGCGTTGCGGATCAGCGCCGTCCGACTGGGCGGCGATCCGGTTCACGCTTGCCCAGGCGACGCTGTCGGCTCTTTTCAGCGTCGCGCTGGCGATCCCGCTCGCCCGCGCGCTTGCCCGCCGCAGGTTTCCGGGCCGCGGCGTCCTGATCACGCTGCTTGGCGCGCCGTTCATCCTGCCGGTGATCGTAGCGGTGCTGGGGTTACTGGCGGTCTTCGGGCGCAATGGGCTGCTAAGCACGGCGCTTGGTTGGGCCGGACTTGACCCGATCCACATCTACGGACTGCACGGCGTCGTGCTGGCGCATGTGTTCTTCAACATGCCGCTGGCGACCCGCCTGATCCTGCAAGGCTGGGCCGCGATCCCGGCAGAACGCTTTCGGCTGGCCGCCTCGCTGAACTTCGCGCCTCGCGACACTGCACGGTTGCTGGAACGTCCGATGCTGCGCCAAGTCCTGCCCGGCGCGTTCGTGGTCATCTTCCTGATCTGCACCACCAGCTTCGCCGTGGCGCTGACGCTTGGCGGCGGGCCGCGGAGCGACGACGGTCGAGCTGGCGATCTACCAGGCCTTCCGGTTCGATTTCGACCTTGGCCGCGCCGCGCTTGCTGGCGCTGATCCAGTTCGCCATCGGCGCGACCGCCGCCGCCCTGGCCTACCGGGTGTCGTTGCCCGCGAATTTCGGCGCCGGTCTGGATCGCCCGTTGGCGCAGTTCGGCATCTCGGCATGGCACCTGCGGGCATTTGACGCCGTGGTGATCGCAGGCGCCGCCGCGTTCCTGATGACGCCGTTGCTGATGATCGTCCTGAAGGGGCTGCCGGGAACTGCCTCGATTTCTAATGCGGTATTATGGTCGGCGCTTCGCTCGATTTGCGTGGCGCTGGCCTCGACGTGCCTGGCCGTTCTGCTGGCGCTTGCCATGGCGCTTCGGATCCAGGCAACGACCGGACTGCGGCGCGGATCTGTCGAGATCGCGGGATACCTGTCGATCTCGGCCTCGCCGCTGGTTCTGGGCACTGGCCTTTTCATCTTGCTGTTTCCCGTCGCCGACCCGTTCAGCCTGGCGCTGGCGGTGACGGCGCTTGTCAACGCGGTCATGGCGCTGCCCTTCGCCCTGCGCGCCATCGCTCCCGCGCTCAATGAGATCGAGACCGGTTTCGGCCCACTTGCCGACAGCCTGGGTATCCACGGCTGGAACCGGCTGCGCCTGGTGATCCTGCCACGCCTGCGGCGGCCGCTGGGCTTCGCGGCGGGGCTGACCGCAGCCCTTTCGATGGGCGATCTTGGGGTGATCGCGCTTTTTGCCGATCCGGACCGCGCCACCCTGCCGCTTCAGCTCTACCGCCTGATGGCCGCTTACCGGATGGAGGATGCCGCCGCCGCCGGCCTGCTGTTGCTGGTGCTCAGCCTTGCCGCCTTCTGGCTGTTCGACAGGGGAGGCCGGATGGATGCTGACGCTTGAGGGTGTCCTGCTGACGCAGGGCGATTTCGCGCTGCGGGCCGATTTCACCGTGTCGGGGCGGGACAAGGTCGCCGTCCTCGGCCCGTCCGGCGCGGGCAAGTCGACGCTGCTTGCCGCGATCGCCGGGTTCATGGCGCCCGCCGAAGGCCGCATCCTTTGGAACGGGACCGACCTTGCCGGGTTCGAGCCGGGACAACGTCCGGTGTCGATGGTGTTTCAGGACAACAACCTGTTTCCGCATCTCACGGTGTTCCAGAATGTCGCACTCGGCATCTCGCCCGGGCTCAGACTGTCGACCGGGCACCGCGATGCGGTGACTGGATGCCTGGAGCGTGTCGGGTTGGCCGGCATGGAAGCGCGCAAGCCGGGGTCGTTGTCAGGCGGCCAGCAAAGCCGGGTGGCGCTGGCTCGCGTCCTGGTACGGGCCAAGCCGCTTTTGCTGCTGGACGAGCCGTTCTCGGCGCTCGGCCCGGCGCTAAAGTCGGAAATGCTGGAGCTGGTTGCGGAGCTTGCGGCGGATACGGAGGCCACGGTGCTGATGGTCACCCATGATCCCCGCGATGCGCTGGGCTTTGCCGACAGCACCATTCTCGTGGCCGAAGGCCACGCGCGGGAACCGCGCCCGACCGCCGAATTGATGCACGATCCGCCCGCCGCGTTGACCGATTACCTCGGCCCAATGTCGCCAGAACGGCCCTAGAATCGCAAAACGCGCCCCTTCGGGCGCGCTGCAATTCTCATAGGGTCAAAGGGCGTCAGGCCTTGGCCTTTTTCACCTTCTTCTTGACCGGCGCCCAGATGCGCTTGTTGGTCAGGTACAGCAGCACCGACAGCAGCGTCAGGAACAGAACCGCCGACGAAACCGGCCTGCTTGCGCGCCATCATCTTCGGCTCCGCCGTCCACATCAGGAAGGCCGACACGTCCTCGGCAATCTGTTCCAGGTCGGTCGAGTGGCCGTCGGCAAACTCGACATCGTCGCCGTAAAGCGGCGGCGCCATCGCGATCCAGCCGCCCGGGAAGGCGGTGTTTTCGTAAAGGATCGTCCCGGCCTCTTCCTTTTCCTCGCCGGTATAGCCGGCCAGCAGCGACGCGATGTATTCCGGTCCGCCGATGCCCTTGAAGAACTGGTTGATGCCCAGACCGTAGGGGCCGTGGAAACCGGCGCGCGCCTTGGCCATCAAGCTGCAGGTCCGGCGCGCCGGCGCCAGTCGTTTTCCGGGAAGTTGTCGGTCGGACGCGCCGGGCGGAAATCGTCCAGCTCGGCGTCGAACACCTCGAAGTTCTGCTCGGCATAGGCGCGCACCTGATCTTCCGGCAGATGCGGGCCCGCCTTCGTCGCCCAGCGTGCGGAGCGGCACGTAACTTCAGGCCGTGGCAGGCCGAGCAGACCTCGGTGTAGACCTGAAGGCCGCGCTGCAGCTGCTTCTGGTCGTAGGTGCCGAACGGACCTTCGAACGAGAAGTCGAAATCCTCGACATGCGCCTTCGCCGCCGGCGGCCAGCGCGCCGCCGGCGGACAGGGCCAGCGCCGCGACGGCGGAAAGGGTGAGTTTCCTGATCATTGGTCGTCCTTTCCTTCACTCCGCCGGGTTGCGCGCTGCGTCTTGGTGCCGCCGGTCTTGCCGGCGTAATGCGCCTCGAAGTCGTCTTCGATGGTCGCCGGGCTGCGGCAGCGGCTTCTCGATCACGCCCAGCAGCGGCAGGATCACCAGGAAGTAGGCGAACCAGTAGGCCGACGCGATCAGCGCGATGGTCGCATAGGGCTCTTCGGCCGGCATGCGCGCCCACCCACATCAGCACGAAGAAGTCGACGACCAGCAGCGCAGAACCACCACTTGAACATCGGACGATAGCGGCCCGACCGCACCGATGGAGGTGTCGAGCCACGGCGCCAGCGCCATCACCGCAGATCGCGCCGAACATCGCCAGCACGCCAAAGAACTTGGCGTCGATGATGCCACCGGTGACGAAGCTCGGCGATCTGCACCACCCAGACGTCGGCGGTGAAGGCGCGCAGGATCGCGTAGAACGGCAGGAAGTACCATTCCGGCACGATGTGCGCCGGCGTCACCAGCGGGTTCGCCTCGATGTAGTTGTCGGGGTGGCCCAGGTAGTTCGGCATGAAGCCGACGATGGCAAAGAACACCGCCAGGATCACGACCAGCGCGAACAGGTCCTTGATCACGAAGTAGGGCCAGAACGGCAGCGTGTCTTTCTCGGCCTCTGCCTTCGACGTGCGACGCACTTCAACCCCGGTGGGGTTGTTGTTGCCGGTGGTGTGGAACGCCCAGATGTGCACGACCACCAGCCCGGCGATCACGAAGGGCAGCAGGTAGTGCAGCGAGAAGAAGCGGTTCAGCGTGGCGTTGTCCACCGCCGGTCCGCCCAGCAGCCAGGTCTGGATCGGCTCGCCGACGAACGGGATCGCGCCGAACAGGCCGGTGATCACGGTCGCGCCCCAGAACGACATCTGACCCCAGGGCAGAACGTAGCCCATGAACGCGGTGGCCATCATCAGCAGGTAGATCAGCATGCCGATGATCCACGTGACCTCGCGCGGGGCCTTGTAGGAGCCGTAGTAGAGGCCGCGGAAGATGTGCAGATAGACCGCGATAAAGAACAGCGACGCGCCGTTCGCGTGCAGGTAGCGCAGCATGTAGCCGCCGTTCACGTTGCGCATGATGTGCTCGACGCAGGCAAAGGCCATATCGACATGCGGCGTGTAGTGCATCACCAGCACGATGCCGGTGACGATCTGCAGCACCAGGCAGAAGGTCAGGACGATGCCCCAGATCCACATCCAGTTCAGGTTCTTGGGTGTGGGGATCATCAGCGTGTCATACAGCAGGCCGACAATCGGCAGGCGGCGGTGCAGCCACTTTTCGCCCCCGGTCTTCGGTTCGTAATGGTCGTGCGGAATTCCAGCCATGTCGTCTCTCCCTTATCCGAGCACGATTGTGGTTTCGTCGACGAATTCGGCGACGGGAACCGGCAGGTTCTCGCGGTGCGGGGCCTTTGCGGATGCGGCCGGCCGTGTCGTAGTGCGAGCCGTGGCAGGGGCAGAACCAGCCGCCGAAGTCGCCGGCATCGCCCAGCGGCACACAGCCAAGGTGCGTGCAGACGCCCATCATCACCAGCCATTCGCCGGTTTCGTCCAGCGCGCGGTTCTCGTCGGTCGCGTCGGCGCCGTCGCCGGCATGTTGGCGTTTCGCGCGATCGGGTCGGGCAGGTCGGCCAGCTCGACGGCGCGCGCGGCCTCGATCTCTTCTTCGGTGCGGCGGCGGATGAAGACCGGCTTGCCCAGCCATTTCACGGTCAGCTGCGTGCCCGGCTCGACGCCCGCAGACATCGACGCGGATCGACGACAGCGCCTGAACGTCGGCCGACGGGTTCATCTGGTTGACCAGCGGCCAGACGGCTGCACCTGTGGCCACGGCGCCGGCACCGGCGGTCGCGTAGTAAAGGAAGTCCCGGCGGGTGCCTTCGTGATCTTCTGCGTGGGACACGAGCGTTTCTCCATTCCATGACCGCACGGGGTCAATCCGATCCTTCAGGTGTCGCGCGAACGCACCTGTTCCATGACGATATTTAGAGACGTGGGTCAGAAGCGTAAAGCGCAACCTGCCCGCATTCCGGGACGCTTTGTCGCGGAAACGCAAAAAAACCCACGAATCGCAGGAAAAATATGTGACAACTTCCTCCGAAGGCTCGGTCGCGGCCCAATAAATGTTTGAATTCCCGGCGGCAAAGGGCCACTTAGGGGCAAGACTATCTCGCCGAAGGAGCGGTTTCCGTGCGCATCTGTCGTCTGCTTCAATGTTTTGCTGGTTCCCATGGTTGCCTATGCGCTTCCCGCGCAGGCCGAGATGGAGCTGAGTTTCTACACCGGTGTGCAGGAGGCCCCGCATAGCCGTGTCGAGGGCAACGACCCCAGCGGCATCGGCGCGTTCAGCTTCCTGTCCGCCTGGGAAGGCCGCTCGTTCGAGCCGCCGCCGCATTACGGCTTTCGGGCGACCTGGTGGAAGACCGAGCGCCTGGGCTTCGGCCTCGATTTCAACCACGTCAAGGTTTATGCCGATGACGCGACGCTGGCGGCCAACGGCTTCACGCTGCTGGAGTTTTCCGATGGCCTGAACATCCTGACGGCCAATGTCTGGCACCGCTGGAAGATGCCCGACCGGCGCTGGACGCCGTACGTCGGCGCTGGCGTCGGCCTGTCGATCCCACATGTCGAATCGCAGACCACCGGCGGCATGAGGACGTTCGAATACCAGATGACCGGTCCCGCCGTGCAATGGGTCGCGGGTGTCACCTATGACCTTACCGACCAGTGGGGTCTATTCGGCGAGTATAAGGGCACCTATTCGGTGAACGAGGCCGATCTTGTCGGCGGCGGCACGCTCAGCACGAACATCCTGACGAACGCGCTGAACGTGGGTGTTTCGTTCCGGTTCTGACTTGATGCCAGTACGTGGTCTAGGCCGATGAAATCCGACCCGGACGCCAACAAGGCGAATGCTGTCGCCTTCTATGACCTGATGTTCAACCAGTGCCTCCCGCGCGACGCGATCGCCCGGTACGCGGGGACGTCTATATCCAGCACAATCCGCATGTCGCCGACGGCAAGGACGCCTTTATCGACTATTTCGAGCGGATGGCGGCGGAACACCCCGGCAAGGTGGTCCATTTCAAACGTGCCATCGCCGAGGGCGACCTTGTCGTGTTGCACTGTCACCAGATCTGGCCAGGCAGCGACGATTACGCCGGGATCGACATCTTCCGATTCGATACGAACGGCAAGATCGTCGAGCATTGGGACGTGTTGCAGGTGGTTCCCGACACGTCGCAGAACACCAACGGTCTGTTCTAAGGGCCTGTGCCGCTCAGTTACCCGATAGGTGCGTAGTTTCCCAGTCGATCATGCGCTGCATGTTGCCCAGCTGCATCGCGCGCGTCAGCTCTACGCCCTGCGCACCGTAGACTGTCGAGACAAGGATTTTCGGAGCGTCGACCAGTTCGGTCCCCAACATCTCCTCCTCGGTCGAGCCGCGATGAACCAGCCGTATGTCCATCAGGACGATGTCACCGACCTTGACCTCGACGGGCAGCACATCGCCCGGCTTCTGCGGGATCGCCGCGTGGTCATCGGCCAGCGACACCGGACGGCGGTGCGACCCGGGAACCACTTTCAGCGACTTGCCGTCCTGAAGGTAAAGCAGCGCCTTCAGACAGCCCGTCATCGACCCGTCCCAGCAGATTTCGGGTGTCAGGTAACGGGCGTATTTGCCGCGCAGCAAGTCAGTATGCCAGGGTTGCGAGCGATTGACAGTGATGTCGCTCAGCCCGATGGTGATGAAGTCATGCGGCGCATAGGCCGCCGTCAGCGCTTCGTTCAACCGGCCGTTCGAAGTGATCGCGTGATGCAGCGGCTCCAGCGCCGGAACCCTGTGAAACCCTGCGATATGGCGCGAGGCCGGGTTCGGTCGCGTGTTCGCCATGCGGTGGAGGTTGTCGCCGACGATCTTGCGCATCGCGGCAACCTCGGTTGCATCGACGGCGCCCCGCAGGACGGAAAAACCCATGTCACGCAGTTTGTGCGAAACGGTCATTGCTCTACCTCGGTAACTTCGATGCGCGACAGGGTGGCCGCGAAATCGGCATCGCTTACAATCCTGATCTGGAAATCCTCGACGTCGTGGGACAAGTCAAACCGAAATTTCGCTAATCCAGTATCTGCCGGGCTTCCACCCGTTCCGCGAAAAACCACATTTGCGCCATCGCCCACGACGACCTCGATCCGGTATTTCCCCCGAAAGCCATCAGGGTCGAACGCAACTCCGACCATGCAAGGCCCCGCCTTCAGCGGCCAACGGGGCCCGCTGACACGAATGCCGGAATGGCCCGGCAAGATGTGAAGTCCGTCCTGAGTCCGTTCGACGCCCACCCCTGACGATACCAGCGGATCGCGGGCCTGCACGACGATTGCCTCTTCGCCCCAGACCTGGCGCCGGAGCCAAATCCGGTTGTAGTCATTGCCGCCCGCACCGACCAGGTCAGCGATGCTTGCGTGGGCGGTTTTCTCTTTCAACGCCACGACCCTGCCATCCGGCATCGTCTTGACCGCACGCGGGCCGGTCCTGGATCGAAACGGCCAGCGCGGGCGCGCAGGCCGGGAACCGCCGAAGACCACGTCGCGCCAATCGGCCGATTGGGCAAGCGCCCGCCCGAACAGATACGGGCCGGTCGGGTCCAGCGGCGAGGCGCCGTAATAACAGACGTCGGCATGGCGCGTAACCAAGCGGATCGCGCGCGCAAGCTCTTTCCGACCGGGCCGGGCATAGATCAGCCCGTTGCTGACCGCCCAGGGTGGATGCATCGGCAGATCGCGGAACACCACCATTCCGGGGTCAGCGGACAGGTCGATCGGGCTGAGGTGCCGGTGCGACAGGTCCGAGTACAGGCCGCCAAACTCGAACAGCAGGCAGTAGCGGGCAAGATCGGCCTTGAAGGCCAGCGGCACCAGCCGGTCATAGGCCCGTGTGACACGTTCGCCGAACGATTGCGCGATGATGCGCCGGACAGCGGGACCGTCAAAAAGCCGGTACGCCGAACCGGGATAGGTTTCGCGGAACGAGGCGATGTGATCGTCCAGCTTCGACGAGAAATCGGGAGCCTCGCCAGCCGGATCGGTGATCAGGACCTGGAACAGGCCGCCCGGCACCGGCACCCGCAGTTCAGGTTGCTGTCCGGGTTTCCACATACCGAGGCGGCGTCATGCCGAAGGAACCGTCGCCGCCATGCTGTCACGCCCCGAAAACGCCGCGTACCAGCCTGCCAGCGCCTCGTGCCCCGTGCGCCAGTCGCGATCGCCATGCCTGAAATCGAGATACCCCAGCGCACAGCCGACAGCGATCTGCCCCATGTCGACAGGTCCGTTCAGATGGCTCATCCAACGCGCCGAGATCGCGTCGAGCGCACGGGCGATCTTGGTCCACTGCGCCTCGACCCAGTCGGGAAACCTGATCTCCTCGGGTCGGCAGCGCGCCTCGTAGACCATCAGGATCGCGGCATCCATGATGCCGTCCGCCGTCGCCTCCAGCGTCAGCACCTCCCAGACGCGGCGGTCGGGATAGAATGCGGTGCCGAAACGGTGGTTCAGGTAGCGGCAGATCACCCGGCTGTCATAGATCGCCGGCCCATCGTCGCGCACCAGCGCCGGGATCTTGCCCAGCGGATTCTGGGTCAGCGGCATCTTCTCGGGCGCCAGCGGGTGGCCGACGGAATAGGCGATCTCGATCTCGTCGGATTTGCCCGGCCTCGTGCGCCAGGACCCTGACCTTGCGGCAATAGGGCGAGGCGGGATTGTCGAACAGTTGCATCATGTCTCAACTCCGGCGGAAAGGTTCGTCGCGACCCTAGGTCGGTTTCGCGGGGCTGTCCATTCAGCCTTTGGGCGGTTGCCGCATCAAACCGGCCAGTTCCGCCACGCCGGTCCCGATGCCGCTTCGCGCCACGTCGTCCGCGGCCCGAAGGCGCACCTCGTCGGGCTTGTTCTGGCTCAGCTTCCAGGTGCCGTCGATGGCCGTCACCCGCAGCCGGAACGGCACGATCTGGCGCATCATCCGGTCGCGCACCTCGGGCGTCATCTTGTCGATCGTCCACGGCGGCTTCGGCAGCAAGCCGCGCCTCCATACTCCGCCGAAAGCCGGTCCAGCACCCCGCGCAGCTCCTCCGGCGGCAACTGCTCCAGCCTGCCGCGCAGATGCACCGCGACGTAGTTCCAGGTCGGCACCTGATCGTCCACTCCGTACCAGTCCGGCGAGACATAGCTGTCAGCGCCGGACACGGCGATGACGGCATCGGCAGGCTGGGCGAGCGCGCGCACAATGGGGTTCGAGCGCACCAGATGCAGCTCCGCCACATCGCCCCCGGGCTCCAGAACGAAGGGCACGTGCGACAGCAACGGACCATCGGCGCCATTGACCGACAACACGCCGAAACCGCGCGAGCGGGCAAAAGCGATGTTGCGGGCAGCCTCGACGCCGCGAAAGAGCGGGTTCGGATGCATCTCAGCGGGCCTGCAGGCGGGTCATGTCGTGCGACAGGATTTCCGCGGCCACGATCCGACCCACCGGCCGGTCCTCGGCAAAGCCGACCTCGGCAAACTGGGCGGTGCGGCCCATGCGCGGATGTTCCATCAGAACCGGATGGCAACGGCCCACCTGCCCCGTCAGATGCGCGGCGACCTGCCCGTCGCCAGCAGCCCGAAGCCGTGCCGCGCGGTCCTTGATCGCGGTGCCCGAAACCTGGGGCATCCGGGCGGCGGGCGTGCCGGGGCGCGAACTGTAGGGAAAGACGTGCAGCCAGGTCAGCCCGCAGTCCTCGACCAGCTTAAGCGAATTCTCGAACATCGCCTCGGTTTCGGTCGGGAAGCCCGCGATGATGTCGGCGCCAAATGTCATGTCGGACCGCAATCCGCGCGCCTCCGTGCAGAACCGGATCGCATCGTCGCGCAGGTGCCGCCGCTTCATCCGCTTCAGGATCATGTCATCACCCGCCTGAAGGCTCAGGTGCAGATGCGGCATCAGGCGAGGTTCCGTCGCAATGGCGCACATCAGGTTCTCGTCGGCCTCGATCGAATCGATCGAGCTGATGCGCAGCCGCGGCAGGTCGGGCACCAACCGCAGGATGCGCATCACCAGATCTCCCAGCCTAGGGCTGGATGGCAGATCGCCGCCCCAGGATGTCAGATCCACCCCGGTCAGCACCACCTCGTTGTAACCTCGCCCCACCAGCCGCCTGATCTGCTCGACGACCACCCCCGCCGGAACCGACCGGGAATTGCCGCGCCCGTAGGGGATGATGCAGAAGGTGCAGCGATGGTCACAGCCGTTCTGGATTTGCACATAGGCCCGCGCGCGAGTGCCGAAGCCGTCGATCAGATGCCCCGCGGTTTCGGTCACCGACATGATGTCGTCGACCTGTACCGGCTCCGTCTTGCCGATGAAGCCCGGAGCCAGCTTGGCCCACGTCGAGGCTTGCATCTTCTCGGTGTTGCCAACGACGACGTCGACCTCGTCCATAGCTGCGAAGCTGTCGGGATCGGTCTGCGCCGCGCAGCCGGTCACGATCATCCGCGCCCCGGGGTTCTCGCGCCGCAGCTTGCGGATTTCCTGCCGGGCCTTGCGCACCGCCTGCGCCGTCACCGCGCAGGTGTTGACCACGACGGTATCCTCGACGCCATGGGCCGCGGCCAGCTCTTTCATCGCCTCAGTCTCATAGGCGTTCAGGCGACAGCCCAGGGTCGCGAAACGTGGCGCGCGGCGGTCCATCTATAGCGCTCCCAGGAAGGCCGGCGTCAGCATCCCGTCGAACACATGCGCGGTGGGACCGGTCATCCAGACGCCATCGTCGCGCCAGTCGATCGTCAGCAGGCCGCCGTCGACGTGAACATCAACCTGGCGCCCGGTCAGCCCGCGCCGCGCCGCAGCCACGGCGGCGGCGCAGGAACACGAGCCCGAGGCCAGGGTGATCCCGGCGCTCCGTTCCCAAATGCGCAGGCGGATTGCGGTGTCCGACAACACCTGGACGACTTCGACATTGGTGCGCTGCGGATATAGCGGATGCACTTCGATTTCAGCCCCGAAGCCCGCCCAGATCGACCGCCTCGGCATCGTCGACGAAGAACGTGCAGTGTGGATTGCCTATGCCGGTCGCCACCGGATCGCCGTCGATCGGCAGATGCAGCGTGTCGGTCTCCCGCGCCAGCGGCACCTCGGTCCAATTCGTGAGAGGCTGCCCCATGTTGACCCGCGTCAGCCCACCACCGGCATCCTCGCAGACCAGAACACCGCGTCCGGTCCTAAGCGACAGCGCGTCGATACCCGACTCGTCCATGAGGTGCCGCGCAACGCACCGCGTCGCGTTTCCACAAGCCGCCGACAACGAGCCATCGGCGTTGAAGAAGGTCAGTCGCGCGGCGGCCTCTGGATCGGTCTCGATCAGGGCCAGTTGATCGAACCCCACACCGCGATGCCGGTCACCCAGCGCCCGGGCCAGAGCGGCAGACACAACGACGCCGCCCGCGCGGCCGTCGATGACTACGAAGTCATTGCCCAGCCCGTGCATTTTCATGAAGGGCAGGCCAGTCTGCTGATCCGAACGGCGCATCGGGGCGCTATAACCCGGCCGATAGGGCAAATCCAGATGGCTGGGCGCGAATGCCGTGTTTTATGCCTTGACCGGCCTACGGGCTTTTCCTAACTAGGCGCCCTAGTGTGGGCCGTTAGCTCAGTTGGTAGAGCAACTGACTTTTAATCAGTGGGTCGCAGGTTCGAATCCTGCACGGCTCACCACTGAAATCAATGACTTAGCCAGAAAGTCACGACGACGCAAGTGTCAAATCTTGTGCGTTTTCTTGTGCGTTTTGGAAAATTTGCTGTGAATCCCGGAGGCAAAATCCCCACAGAACGGTCGGAAGTGCTGGCCTTTTGCGAACTCTCGGACCACGCCCCTCCAGGATCCCGGCAGCTTGCTCATTCTGACGTGCTGGCTTTGACCTTCTCGATTGTTTTCAACCTGACGGCATCGGGATCTTCCGGGCCTAGAATTCTTGTCGATCGTGGTGAGCATGACCGCAAACGACCCAATCGAGAGCTGGCATCAGCCGAACATCATGACCGAGATTGCGCAGCTCGCGGCCCCAGTGATGAGCTGACCCGCAAGCCTCCATGCCGACGACACAGCGGGGCAAAGTCTCGAAGAACGCGAGCAACTTCGCGCGTTTGATCTTCTTGTTGATGATCCTGCGGCCCGTCGCCGAAACACAGTGCACTTGAAAAACGTCCTTGGCCAAATCCAGGCCGACAGTCTTTACTGTCATTGGGTGGCTCCTTTCCTAGCAGTCGATGACAACTGCACTTTGGCACATTCGATGCCGGTGGAGCAGGAGCCATCCACCTCATCCGCTCTGGGCCGCTCGCGTGGTTCCGGAAAGGCAAGTGATCATTAGATGCCGCGCCGCATCCTAAACCGCCCACTGGCCAGAGGATCAGGCCGACAGCACCACTGTCGTCGCCGACAGGCCGCCCAGCGGAATTTCCAGCCCGTCCATCCGGGTGCGGCTAAGAAACAGTTGAGATTCCAGCGGCAGGTCGTCGTTGACGCTTTTCGAGTGACAGTCCCCGCTGATCGGCCCGTCGAGCGTCATTGGCGCGACCATGCCGGTCTTGCGCAACCCGGCGACAAACGTCGTGGTCTTGCGGTGACCATGCGGAAAGCCCATCCGCAAACGTTCGCCCCGGCGGCAGCGGCCATGGCTGCGGGCCATGTTCGTGGCTGTCCAGGTCTCGTCCACCGCCCGGCAGTCGCTGCTTGCAGCGATGAGAGGGGATAAACACCAGCCTGTCGGGGTCGAGGTCGAGTTGGCCCTCAAACCAATCCAGGCGCTGCTTCAGAACGTCAGGGCGATCCTGCTCGACGGCGTGGCCGGTCTTTTTTTCCGCGTGATGCCGTGGCGCCGGAACAACCGCCAAAGCGACGAGGTCAGGGCCGCAACGCCTCGCTCGGAAAGGTGCTTGCAGAGTTCCGCCAGCGTGATGTCCGGTGTCTCATCAAGCGCGCCCCGGATCACCCCGGCATGCGCTTCGATCCTCCGAGATCGCATATCGCCACCCTGAGGCTTTGGCGCGAAAGACCCGGTCGCCCGCCGCTCATTATCCCAGCGGATCGCCGTCGACGGAGCGACCCCATATCGTGCCGCCGCCGCACGGCGGCTTATCCCAGCGTCAATCACCTCGATGACCCGTTCCCTCAGGTTCATGGAAAGTGGTTTGCCCATCGCTGCCCCCAAAATCTGCCTCGGGGACAGTGAATCAGAACGGTGCACGGATGGGAATCCCCTTTGATTTAGATCGGTCGGCAAACGCTCTAAATGAAAACCTAGAGTGGCATCAAAGCATGACAGGTCGAGACTGCACGGGAAGCCGGACAACATAGGGAAACAACGCCTAGAAAAGGGAAAAAAAAGCGTTTCATGGAATGCTTGCTTTCTTCAGATAACCTCTCAAAGATTACCAGATTTTGGCATTATTTTTGCAAATACTGCCGCGACGCGACCTTGGCAACTCGCCGGGACCGAACTGTTCGGGCAAAGACCTTGAACCGGGACCCCGGATCAGCCGGGGAACATACGCATCCACCGGATGACCATCGGCGTCAGACAGATCATCAGCAGGGCGGGCATCATGAACAGCGCCATGATGGCAGACATCTGGACCGGCAATTTGTTGGCACGCTGCTGGGCGCGGAGTTCACGTTCGATGCGCATTTCGGAAGCATAGTTTGTCAGTGCCGAAGAGACACTCGTGCCGAATTGGGCGGCCTGTAGGATCACGTTGGCGAATGCGCCGACCTCGGGCACCGCAGTTCGATCGGCCATGTCCAGAAAGGCGCGCTGTCGGTCCTTGCCGGCCTGGATTTCCAGTTCCAGCATCATGAACTCTTCGGATATCGCGGGCGCGACGACTGCCATTTCATGCGCGACGCGCACCATGGCGGCATCGAAACCCAGGCCCGCCTCGACCGAGACCTGCAGAAGATCCAACGCATTCGGCAGGTTTTCCCAGATCGCCTTTCGACGGGCGCGAATACGCATCCAGAGCAAGACCACGGGAAGATAAAATCCGAGGACCGCCAGGCCGGCGACAATCGGCAGGGCACTGAACACGGCGCGCCCTTTCAGGATCGGAGAATAGCCGATATCGAGCCAGACCTGTGGCGGGACCAGCAGCAATCCGACATATAGCGCCGGTAGCAGCAAGCCCAGGATCGTCCTGGACAGGTAATATTTCAGCACCGCGTTCTTGCGTTGAATGCCCCCCTGCCGCAGCCTGCGGGCAATCGCGGTGCGCTCGCTTCGCGAGGTCGGCACGAACGCCTTGAGCAACCCGTTGGGATCGTTGTCATCGCCGCGAATCAGATCGAAGTCCTCGGTCGGGGCGCGGTGCGGGGCCAGGGCGTGCATGCGCCGCGATTGCGCGCTTTGCCCCGCGAAGGCCCCGGACATGCCGAAGGCCGCCACCAAGACACCCAGGCCCAACCCGGCCAAAAGCAGGCTGTTCGGCTCAAGACCGAGACCGCCGATCAATGTCTGCAACTGATCCAGCATGACGCTATCCCTTCAGAACTTGAAATGCACGAGACGGTGCAGGATGTACCCTTGGGCCACGATCAGCGTTCCGATGATGATCATGAAGGTCATGAACTTCGGATCGTCCTGCACGTCGCCGTAAAAACTAGGCGTTGTGAAATGGATCGAGGCGAATATTCCGAAGGGCAGGGCCGTCAGGATTAGACCGCTCAACCGCCCCTCGGACGAGATCGCCTTGATCTTCTTGCGCATCACAGCCCGGTCGCGGATCACCTTGGACAGCACGTTCAGGACCCGCCCCAGGCTGCCGCCGGTGCCGTGCTGGATGCCGACACTGACGGCAAGATACCGGACGTCCTCGACCCCGGTGCGCTCTGCGAAGTCGCGGAACGCGGTGACGATGTCGTCGCCGTACTGGACCTGGTCCTGAATGATCCCGAATTCCGATCCGATCGGATCGCGCATTTCCGAGGCGACGTTTTCGACCGTCACCGACAATGGATGCCCGACCTTCAGTCCGCGCGCCATCAGATCAAGCGCATCCGGCAATTGTTCGGTCAGTTTTTCCAGCCGGGCACCGCGCAGGCCGCTCAGGATCGCAACCGGCAGGCCAAGACCGAGTACCAGGGAAATCGGCGCGGCCATTAGCATCGGGACAAAGCGGGCCGAGATCACAAAGGCCGCGGCGCCAATCACCGCCATGCTTAGAACGAATACCCTGACGCCGATCCGCAGACCCGACTGGGCAAGCAGGGCGCGCAGCGCATTCAGCGGCGAACCGGAACCCTTCCGTTGGCGCGTCGCCGGGCCATTCAGAAGTTCGAAAATCTCCTCGGTGGTCGTGCCGCGCTGGATTATACGCATGCGACGATTGCGCGCTTCGGAGGCATTTTCACCGCGCGACAGCAGTTGCCGCAGTCCTTCAAAGGCAAGGATCACACCGATGAACAAGGCAACGTAGATCAGGAACAGCGCAGGCGTCGAATAGAGCGGGGTCATGACATCAACTCGTCACGGTGAAAGGCACGCGCATCGATCTTGATGCCGGCGGACTGAATCAGGTCAGCGCATTTCGGGCGAATACCGGTGGACATGAACTGGCCAAGCACCCTGCCGTCGTCGCCAAGGCCGCGGCGTTTGAAGACGAAGATGTCCTGCATCGTGATGATGTCGTCCTCCATCCCGGTGATTTCGGAAATGCTCATGACCCGGCGCGGCCGTCGCTGAGCCGGCTGAGTTGCACGACGATCTGTATCGCAGAGGCGATCTGCGCCCGGATCGTCTTGAGCGGCAGATCGGCGCCGATCATCGTGACCATCTGCTCGATCCGGCCCAGCGCGTCGCGCGCGGAGTTGGCGTGGATCGTGGTCATCGACCCGTCATGCCCGGTGTTCATCGCCTGAAGCATGTCGAAGCATTCGGCGCCGCGGACCTCGCCGACGATGATCCGGTCGGGGCGCATCCGCAGGGCGTTGCGCACCAGGTCGCGCTGGGTGATCGCGCCATGGCCTTCGGAATTCGAGGGCCGGGTTTCCAGCCGGACGACATGTTCCTGCTGCAGTTGCAGTTCGGCCGCGTCCTCGATCGTCACGATCCGTTGGCGACCGTCGATGAACGACGACATCGCGTTCAGCATGGTCGTCTTGCCCGAGCCGGTGCCGCCGGAGATCAGCACGTTCAGACGCGCCTCGACCAGGGCTTGCAGGATACCGGCGGACTTCTGGTTAAGGCTGCCCTGTTCGATCAGCCGGTCCAAGCGTCAGCGGCTTGCGCGAGAATTTGCGGATCGACAGCGCCGGCCCGTCGACCGAGCAGGGCCGGATGATGGCATTGACCCGGCTGCCGTCCTCCAGCCGGGCATCGACCCAGGGCTGGGATTCGTCGATCCGGCGACCGATGCGCGACACGATCTTGTCGATGATCCGCAGCAGGTGGCGTTCGTCGCGGAACCGGACTGCTCGATTTCTCCAGCACGCCGAAGCGCTCGACATAGACCTTGTCGTGAGAGTTGACGAGGATGTCGTTGATCGTCGGATCTTCCAGCAGCGGCTCCAGCGGCCCAAGGCCCATCACCTCGACGATCAGTTCGTCCACCAGCCTGGCAAAGGCATCCGAGCGCATCGGGACGCCTTCTTCGTCCAGTAGCTGCGTGACCAGGGCGCTGATCTGGCGCCGCAGTTCGGATTGCTCGACCTTGTCGATCACCGACAGGTTCAGCCGGTCCAGCAATCCTTCGTGCAGGCGGCTCTTGAGCTCCAGATGCGCCTGAAGACCGGTGTCGATCTCCGGTTTGGCCGCGCGCTTGGGCATGGCGTCGAAATGCGGCTCGATGCTGACCACCTTGTTGCCGGCATCGCCTTTTCGGGTTCTGAATTCCTTGAACATTGCGCGTCTGCCCTCGTCAGTTTGTTTTTGTGGCTGTTGGCTGCGGCGCCGCAGCGACGGTTCCGGCTAGTCGGGTGATTGCCTTGCCCAGATCCGATCCCGGCTTCATTTCCACGAATGGACGCCCCAGATCGGCGGCCGAACGGGCCACGCGGGGGTTGTCGGGAACCCAGTGTTCGAGCTTGGTCTTGAGAACCTTTTCCGCCTCGCGGCAGTGTTCGGATTTGATCATCGGGCGCTTTTCGCGATTTACGACCAGTTCGACCGGCAGGGCGAAGTGATCCTCGCGAACGAAATCCATGATCCGGCGTGCCTGGCGTACTGTCGGCACCGCGGTGTCGGTCACCATCACCAGCCGCGAGGCCCGCGACAGGACCGGCATGACCCATTCGACCAGGGCCCGCGGCAGGTCGACGATGACGTAGTCGTACTCCATGCGAAGCGTATCCAGCACATCGCCCACAAGCCCGGCGCGCAGCGATTGCAACGGCACCAGCGGGCCGGGGGCCGACAAAAGGCTTAGTCCGCTGGCATGACCTTGCATGACGCCGCGTAGGAAATTCGCATCCGGAGTGGCCTCGGCTTCGATCAGGTCCAGAAAGCCGTTGTTGTCTTCCAGATCGAGAAACACGTTCGCATTGCCGAACTGAAGATCGAAATCCAGCAGCGCCACGCGTTTCTTCTTGGCCTTGTGGAACATCGAGGATCTGCCGACCAGCTCGCAGGCCAGGTTGACGGCGATGGTTGTCGACCCGATGCCGCCGCGCGCCTGCATCACCGCAATGATCTGGCAATCCTCACCGGTCCGGCCGGTGTCCGTCTGGATCGCGCCATGCCGGCGTTTCAGATCCTCGATGCGCCCAGGTCAGTTCCGGCCCGGTAATCGAGACCGGCAACACCTCGTCTACGCCCGCCTCGCGCAGGCGGCGCGCCTTGGTCACCGTCACGTTGTTGTCGGTCAGTGCTAGGAAGATCGGCCTGCCCGTTTCAGCCTTCCGAACGCTGACAATGGAGTTCCAGATCGGCGGACTTGTCGGGATCGGCATCGAAAATGACCACGTCGTGTTGCGCGATCACATCCGAGACCTTGCCGTTCATCGCCTCGAAGGTCTTGCTTTCGGTCTGGTACTCGGCATCGCCGGTACCAGAGAATATCTCGCGCATGCATTCCGAGAAGGCCGCGTTGGGACTGACGATCAGGACCTTGTTTGTCATCTGGTTTGCCTTTGTCTCCATTGCGCTTCAGCCCGCGTTGCCCTGCGCCAGGTCTTCGCCGGGAAGCGAGACGTTGAAGCCGGGATAGGTGCTGGTGCCACCCAGGGTGCTGTTGTTGGCGCCTGCCGCATTGGCGATTGCGCCCAGCGGCGAGATGTACTGGAAATCCGGCAGGTTGATCTGAACCGTCACCATCGGTGTGTAGGGACCGCCCAGAAAGCCGAGGTTCGCGTCGAACTCGTAGGTGAACTGAAGCACCGAGATCGCGCTGCCGGGTGGCAGAAGCGGCGCGACATTCGTCCAGATCGCCTGCGCCGTCGGATTTGCCGCCGACCCGGCGCAACTGACGGTGGCTTGCGCCGCGCAGACATAGGCGGCGACGCTGCACGAGGTGCCGAAACGCGGCGCAATCACCCCTCCGGGAACTGTGCCACTGGCATGTCTGTCGGGCACACCGGCACAGGCTGGCGGGCGCACGACGGCGGTGCGGGCGGCCAGGTACGTGGCCTTCTCGGCCAGGGCGACCGAATAGATCAGCCGGCCAAAATCCAGCAGCCCGAAGAACAGGAAGAAGAACAGCGAAATGACGACGGCGAACTCGACCAGCACCGCGCCGCACTCGCAGCGCATCCAGGCACGCAGGTTTCGGCGCAGACGTGGCAGACGGGCGGTCATTGGCCGTACACCCTGGATTGATCCGTTACCAGCGCGGTCGTCGTGCCCAGGGTGCCCCCGAACAGCGACATGATCCCCGAAAACGGAAACTCTATGGTCATGCTTGCCGTGACGATACCGACCGGCGCCGGGTCGGTGCGGTAGGTTCCGGCAATGCAAGAGATGCTGGGCGTGACCGAATTGATCGTGACATGGGCCGGGAAAAGGCCGGTGCCGGCGATATCTTCTTCCACGATCTCTTTCATCTTGGTGGCATAGCCCGCGACGCTGCCGCCGGTTAGGCAGATGTCGATCGGGGCGGTGCGCGCCAGATAGCGGCCCGCGTCACGGACCCCGGCGTTGACCATCTGGTAGGTCCACATCAGGCGACCGCTTTCGAACATCACCGCGAACAGCAGCATCATGAGCGGCATGACCAGGGCGAACTCGACCAGGATCGCGCCGTCGTCGGCCTTGCGGAATCGCCTTGCACGCAAAAGCCGCGGGATATTTCGAACGCGCTGCCATCACCGGTATAGCTGCACGACGTCGCGGAAGATGCCGCCGGTTCCCGCCGAGGTGTAGCCAGCCAATCCGGCAGAGCCGATGACCTCGACGAACAGGTCGAACTTGGCCGGCGATCCAGTGCCAGCACCGACAGGACGGGTCAGGAACACCTCGAAGAACTCGGCCACCGGGACGTCGGTCTCGGCGCCATTGATCGGGTTCTCGGTGCAGTCGATGCCCGCCGCGATCATCACGCGCCGGCTTGCATCTGCCGTGGCCGCGTTCTGGTAGCATTGCGGGATGCCGGTCTCGTCACGGTCGACAAGCAGCGACGATCCGTCGGGCAGGCTGTCGAGGTAGGCAAGTTCGCGCAGATACGTCTCGTAACGCGATCCCGACGGAGCTGCGACATCGAAGCCGGTAAGGTGGGCGTCCTCGGCGTTGCCGTTGGTGGCATCGAACCGCGTGCCATCGCCGTCGCCATAATTAGTGTCGATATAGCTGTCGTAGTCCCAGTTGCCGTCGCCGAAGCGATCGCAGCTGACGCCGATGCAGGTGTCGATGGGCAGGCTCATGGTATCGGAGGATGCCGTGACCTGAGTGTTCGCGCAGCCGCCGACTTCGCCGGAGATCGTGACCGGTGCCGGCGGATAGTCCGGGTCGTTGCGCTTCTTCTTCAGCGACGAAGGATAACGATCGAACCGCATGTTGATCGCGTCGTTCCAGACACCGACGGCCTGTCCGGGCTGGATGTCGACCCCGCGCGTCGAGTAGCAGGACGAGATGTTCTGCACCGCACCGACCAGGCAGGTCACCAGGTTGTTCAACCCGTTCACCCCGGCGCAGGTCGACCCCAGCGCTTCGGCCGATGCCGGATCCAGAAAGCCGAAATCGCCGGGCCCCCAGGCAGCACCCGACCCGCCGGTGCGCAGGTGGATCAAGCCACCCAGATTGGCCGCCGCCGAATAGCTGCTGTTGGGCAGGCAGAACATAAGCGGCGTAATATCGCAGGCTTCCTGGGCAAATCCCGCGACCGCGCTTGCGGTGACATTGGGTGCATAGTCCGCCTGGTTGATGGCAAGCATTCGGCGCAAGGCCGTCGCGAACACCATCGGAACCGCACGCGGGGTCACGACGACTTCGACGAAGGCGGCTTTCTTGGGATCCGTCGTCGCGTTCGCACCTAGGGCCGTTGTGTCGGATCCGGGCAATTCGGTGTGATACGTCAGGGTGAAATCGACCGTGCCGGCCAGCGCGTTGGCGCCATTGGCGAAGGTCTGGCTGTCCGAGATCAGGTTCGCGGCGGCGGCATTGGCCCGCGTGATCGAGGTGCTGCGACCGTCCAGTTCGCCGGCCGCGGCCAAGGCCACGTTGTCGGCAAACGCCTGTAACTCCCCGTGCGTCGTGTTCATTCGACCGACGTCGAAAATCAATGCGAAAAACCCCAGAACCGCCACCATCGCCGCTGCCCAAAGAACAACGACCGTGCCGTCTTCAGCGCGCGCAAATCTGGCAAGGCTTTTGCGGATGGACATGACGGACTTCTCCTGGGCGGTTTACGTAAAGTTATATTTTTCAACTAGTTGGTGGAAACGACCTCAACGACGTTTGCGCGGCGGATCTTGATCGTCGGCGCGTTTTCCGCCTCGGGCATCGGAGATTTTTCCCGCAGTAGGTCGTGCAGATCGACCATATCCAGCGGCTTGTCCTCTACCCCGTCAAGTGTGCGCAGCGTCAGGTTTAGCGTCCCGGCCTTCTGTGCCAGGGCTAGGCGTTGGCCTTCTTCCGGTGTCACCTCGACGGTGATCGTCCGCGCCACGCCGGCTTGTTCGATGGATTCGCCAGCCTGTTGATCGACCCCGATCACCCGGATGTTCTGCAGGATCGTGACCGCGCGCATGTCGCCGCCATTGCCCTGGGTCATGACGATATCGACGTGATCCCCCGGCGTGACGAAGCCACCGACGGCGGTCACGGCGTCGACCTTAATCGCCATCGCGCGAGTGTTCTCGCCCAATCGGTTGACCAGAGTCATCTTGGCGCCGAAGTCCGAAAGCTTGGTCGCCAGAAGAACTTCGCCCGCGAAGATCTTGCCCTTGGCACGGCGCAGTTCGCCGCCATTGCCGAGCAAGGCATCCAGATCGGTAAAGGAGCCCGCGGGCAGTGCCTCTCGGGGCCATTTCTGAAGCACAACGGCCTGCCGGGATATCGGATGCCCGAATTCGATATCGGCCCGTGCGACGGCAACTTCGACAATTGCGGAGTCCGGCGATGCGATGGCCGCGCCACTGGGGTCGCGCAGGCTCTCCCGCGCAATGTAGACCGAGCCCCCGGCAAGCGCGACGCCCACAAGAGTGGTGATGACGGATTTGATGCGCATTCGGAGTCCCCCTGGATTTCGGTCCGTCATTTCAAACGGAAATCGCCCTGTCAGGGCTACTGCGCGCCAGTCCCATATTGGAACGAGCGCGCAGAATTCGTGCGACTACTGGCAGGCCGCGTTGTTCGCGACACCAGAGACCGCGTCGCAGGCGTCGGCCACGTTTCCGGCCGTCGTCGTGCCGAGGAAGTTGAACGCCCCCACCGCGATGCTGCCGACGACCAGCAGCGCCAGCCCGTACTCGACGATTGCCGCGCCACTTTCGTCTTTGGAAAAGCGCTTCAGCTTCAGAAATTTCAGTGCCATTTGGTATGTCCCCTCTTCAGATTAAGCAGAAAGCCCCGTGTCTACGGAAGCCAGTTCTTCGCAAGCTGAACGCCTCCGAAAACAATTTCAGAATACATCCGGAAATAAAGCCCCCGCATCCGTCATCTCTGTGCAAAATGCATCTTGGGATTGTGTGATATTGGCGCCAATATTTTTGTTAGGCGAATTACCAATATATCTTTGGAGATTTATATTTGCGCGCCGAATCGGTAGGCGCAGGGCCCACCCGAGCCGATTCTGTCGAAATTAAGGCGAATATTTGTCAAGCCAACTCACGCCAGAGGCGTTTCCGCTCGTCACGCCTTTGCGTTCGGGCGAAGAAGTTAAGAAAATAACAAATATATTTCAATTACTTATAGGAGACATATGTGCTTCAGTTCGTGCGCGCTCGATCAGACATTCTTGCAAACAATTCTTATCCACAAGAGGCTGTTGATCGTTGGGGGCAACGGTATGTGGCCCGGCCATGGGGTGGTCAGGTCGTAGTTTTCGTAAACTGGGGGGGGAAGTTCGTGGGTGGATTCCAGACAGGTTCTATTTGTAATGAACCGATCAATACTTCTACGTCGTTCATGGCCAGGTGGGTCGAGGCACTACACGGATCGGGCGACCTCGCCGGGGCGCTGGACCGGCTGCTTCAGCTAACAGGGTCGGATGCGGCGGCGTTGATGCGTGTGTCAAGGAAGGGCGGTGCGCCCAAGCGCATTTCATGCGCGGCGATTGACCAGAAATCCGTTGTCGAAGCTCCTCGCACGAAAAGCTATGCCAGTGAACTTTTGTCCAGCGAGGTCACCGCGATGCGGCCCGGCGCCGTGTGGAGTATGCACGAAGCACAGATGGCCGGCGATCTTCGGCTTGCCACTTCGCTCGAGGGGCATTTTGCCACAATCGGACTTCGCGAGATTCTGGTGGTTGCGTTGCAGCATCGCCCGGATGAAACCGATCTTCTGGAATTGCAGTTCCGTCACTCGCTTGCTGAGCACAATCGCAACCTCTTCGTCGCGCTTGCGCCCGAGATCGCCAATTGCTGGCACCGCCGGATGCCCGGGACTGCAGAGCATTCCCTGGCGCGTCCCAGGCTGGTGAGCGACCAGGCGGAACCCATGACCGTCGCGGTCGACCCGCTGAGCGCTGACAACCCGGCGCGGCTGAGCCGCTGCGAATTCCGAATTTGCATGCTTATCCGGGACGGATTGAGCGTGAAGACTGATATCCAAGGCACTGTCGAATTCCGAAGCGACAGTGCGCGCCCACATGAGCTCTATCTACGCCAAGACAG